>CABHON010000024.1 GCA_902168255.1 uncultured Legionella sp. | reverse complement strand
CCATTATACCGTATTCGATTATTAAAAATTGAAAAAAACAGTTATATTTTTACTATTGTTTTTCATCATATAATTTTTGATGGTTGGTCAGAGTGTTTATTCAATAAACAATTATCTGCCCTTTATAACAATGCTATAAATAACAAAATTTCACCACAAAAAAATGTTTGGCAGTATTCAGATTACATCAGCTGGGAAAAGCAACTATCCTCTTCAAATATCTATAAAAACTCTTTAAATTATTGGATTGATGAACTTAGAGATATTAGATGTTTTAATTTTCCAACTAGCTTTAGTCGTCAAAGCAAGAGTCATCATAAGGGGAAATATCATTATTTCTCTTTGCCATCTAGCTTAAATAACCAGTTGTTTTTATTGAAAAAAGAAAAGAATACCACGCTATTTTGCTTGTTATATGCAGCTTTTATTGTTGTATTACATCAGATTTCAAAAATAGAGGATATTGTTATTGGTATTCCAGTATCTGGTCGAGCGATTAAGGAATTTGAAAATATTATTGGTAATCTTGTATCCACACTTCCATTACGAATAAATATAAATGGCAATATGAGCATTTCTCAATTTATTGAAAAATGCCATCAAAAAATATTCGAAGCATATGAAAATCAATTTGTGCCCTTTAGTGAGCTTGTTAAGCATCTTCCTTTTGTTAGAATGAACGGAGCAAATCCAGTTTATCAGATTATGTTTGTTCTGCAAGATGCTGAAACCCAAAAATTATCATTAGACAGTATGGATGTTGATTTCTATAAAAGAGGATATGACGCTGCAAGAATGGATTTAACATTGGAAATTAATTGGATAGATAATAAATTAGATGGAGGAATTTATTATGATACTGCATTATTCAGTGAATCATTTATTAAAGAGATTATTGATACGTATAAGGACATACTACTACTGATAACAGAACCAACTAATTTAGACAAAAAATTAGAAACATTATTTGATATTGAATGTCGTTATGTAAAAGATGGGGTGTTACTGTGTAAAAAATTTGAGCAATCAGCAATTCTTTTTCCAAAAAATATTGCGATAAAATATAAAGAAAAAACACTGACATATCAGGAATTAAATGCACAATCGAATCAACTTGCCAATTATTTAAGTGATTCTGGTATAAAGTTAAATGATAAAGTCATACTGCATTTATCCAGAAGTCCAGATATTATCATTGCTATACTGGCTTGCTTTAAAATAGGCGCAGCCTATATTCCATTGGATCTAGAATATCCAGAAGACTATAAAAAGAAAATTATTGATGATTGCCAACCCCAGTGCTTAATAACAAATTTTACAATTAATGAAACGCTGCATTCAAACATTGTGAATTTATATGAAATAGGAAATTTATTGCGAAAGCAGCCCTTGGATTTAAAGTTAGATAATCGTGTCAATCCAGCAACTGTTGCATATATTATGTATACATCTGGCACCACAGGAAGGCCAAAAGGTGTTGTAATCAGTCATGATTCTATTAGTATTTTGATTAAGAGCCTAGAGAGCATTTATCATCATTCCAATTATGATGTTGGATTATTATTTCATTCATTTTGTTTCGATGTGTCAGTATGGGAAATATGGTCGGTACTATCATGTGGAGGAAAACTAATCATTTCAGAAAAGCCCAGCAATTATACAGCTAAAGACTTTTGGTTAATGATTCAAAAGGAAAATGTGACCTTATTAAGCCAAACACCAACTGTCTTTGAAAATTATTTATCAAATATTTCATTATCTTCTATCAAAGGCATCAGTCTTCGTCTACTAATTTTTGCTGGGGAAAAGCTAAATCCTAAAATATTACTTCCTTGGTTAAAGGTTTTTGGTGAAGACAGACCAGAAATTTATAATATGTATGGTATTACCGAAACAACCGTATACAGTACATACCAGAAAATTAATGTCGAAATTGCAGAGTCCAATTGCAGCTTTATCGGTCAAGCCATTGATGGTACAAAAATTGCATTGTTAAATGAAAATTTTGAACATGTTGAAAGTGGAGATGTTGGGGAAATTTATTTAAGTGGATCAGGTTTGGCGCAAGGTTATTTAAATAACCAAGAGCTTAATGATAAATATTTTATTAATATTAATGATGAAATTTGGTATCGTTCGGGTGATCTTGGAAAGCGAGTAGAACGCGGTAATATTGAATATGTTGGTAGAAAAGATAATGACATAAAAATAAGAGGATATCGAATTGAACCAAACTATATCGCTAGTGTTATTGAAGAAAATTCATTTGTTTCACGAGCAGTTGTTTGGATCAGTAAAGAAAATCAGTCTAATACGTTATTAGCCGTCATATCTTCCAATGATGAATTTTCATTGCCTATTAATAACTATTTAAGAGCAATTCAGCAGAAACCAGAATTAATACAAAGGAGTGTTATTTTACCCAATGGAATGCAGATATTTCAGCATAATCATTCTGAAACTGCATTACAATATCAAGAAATATTTATTGATAAAGAGTATCTGAAGCATGGTATTGTTGTAGAACATGGCGATGTTATCGTGGATGTTGGGGCAAATATTGGCATGTTTTCTTTATTATTTGGCCGTTATTTGGAAGGTATTAAAATATATGCTATTGAGCCAGTGCCGGAGTTGTTTGATATTCTGCAAAGTAATTTGTGGCTTTATGGGCTAGATGCGAAATGTTTTAATTATGGTATATCTAATATAAAAGAGGTATCAGATTTCTCTTATTATCCTCATGCTTCAGTTTTATCTGGAAAAAACACCAGTAAAAATGAAGTGAGGCAGCTTATAGCCAATACCGCTTCAAATGAAATAGATAATGACGAAATTGAAAAACTTGTTCAAGCGGCATCTTATGAAAGAAAAATAAAATGTGAATTCTTACCTCTTTCTGAGTTTATTGAATCACAAAAAATTTCAAGAATTAATCTTCTTAAAATTGATGTGGAAAGAAGTGAATTTCTGGTCTTAGAGGGTATTCGATCAGATCAATGGGAAATTATCGATCAAATAGTGATCGAGGTTCACAAGTTTGATAATAACTGCGAACGTATTATCGAATTGCTAGAGCAACATGATTTTATTGTACAGAGGGATATGCCAAAGATATTAAATAATACGGATATTAACGTTTTGTACGCACGAAAAAATCAATCCCTTGAAAAAAATGGTAATAATAATTTTTTAAGTAATAAACCAAAATATGTTTGGGAAAATCAGAAGGCATTAATATCCGGCATTAAAGACTTTTTAAAACAAAAATTGCCGACGTACATGATTCCAGCAAAAATCAAAATGAGTGAGCAAATCCCCTGTAATATCAACGGTAAAGTTGATTTAGACGCACTAAATAGGATGTTTACTCTTGAATTAAATGATAAAGCTACTGCGCCACATAGCAGTTTTAGTAAAATGGAAGAAAGGATAAAAAAAATATGGAATGAGATTTTAAAAATTGATATTACCGATCCAGAAGCAAACTTTTTTGATTATGGCGGTGATTCATTTTCACTTTTACAGCTGCATAACAAAATTTGTGATGAAATATCAACATTAGTTCAACTAATAGATTTATTTGAATATACCACTATTAAAAAGCAAGCCGAGTTCCTTAATAGGTTAATAAATGGAGAATATAATGAGCGCCACTAAAAAAGCAGTAGATATTGCTGTTGTAGGAATGTCTGGGCGTTTTCCTGGTTCTGATAATATCGTTGAGTTTTGGGAAAATTTAGTTCAAGGAAAAGAGCTAATTAGTCGACTCAGTAATAATGAATTAAAAGCTTTTGGTGTTAAAGAAAGTGTTATTAATCATCCAAATTATGTTAATTCTTGTGGTTTTCTTGAAAACATAGATAAATTCGATAATGATTTTTTTAAGATAAGCTCGGCTGAAGCTGCTGCTATGGATCCACAACAAAGGCTGTTTTTGGAGGAGGCTTATCTTGCTTTAGAAAATGCAGGCTGTGCTTTAGAGAAACATAAAGGAATAATAGGTGTTTACGCTGGATCTGGTACGCCGCACTATTTTTATGATTTGATACGAACGGGATACTTTGAACATTATCCTCAAAGTAAGCAATTACTACATTATCTTGGCAATGAAAAGGATTTTTTAGCTTTAAAAGCAGCTTATTTTCTTAACTTAAAAGGCCCCGTATTAAATATTAATTTAGGCAGCGCAACAGGATTAGCAGTTATTGTCAAAGCATGTGAAGCATTATCTCATAATGATGCAGATATTATGTTAGCCGGAGCCTCATCTCTCATTATGCCAAATCAATTTGGTTACATTTATGAGCCTGAAAATATTTTATCTAAGGATGGGCACTGTAAACCTTTTGATGCAAAAAGTAATGGTACGGTACTTGGTTCGGGTGTTGGCGTCCTTGTGCTAAAAAGATTAGAAGATGCCATTGTTGATCAGAATTATATTCATGGTGTCATTAAAGGGTATGCGATGACAAATGATGGGCATGATAAAATTGGATTTACAGCACCAAGTGTACAGGGACAGGCACTCTGTGTAGAAAAAGCCCTAGAAATGGCAAATATTGATATGAGTTGTTTAAAATACATAGAAACTCATGGTACAGGAACTGCTTTGGGCGATCCTATTGAAGTAGCAGCTTTAACAAAAGGTATTAAAAAATGGATTGATAAACCACAAAAATGCTTTCTTGGCTCTGTTAAAGCGAATATAGGTCATGCTCAATCAGCAGCGGGAATAGCAGGAGTTATCAAGTTAATTATGAGTATTAAAAATAAAAAAATTGCTCCGCTTATTCATTTTGAAAAACCAAATTCACAACTCAATCTCAGCAGTACGCCTTTTTCAATTAACTCGAATCCAATAGCGTGGAATGATGATATTAGAATTGGTGGCATTAATGCATTGGGAATGGGCGGCGTTAATTGTCATATTGTTGTTGAAAATTATAATAATGCTGACTCAGAAAGAACTTTAATGCCTAAGTATTTCAAAAAAAATAGCCACTGGTTAGCTGTGGAAGAAAAAAAAGAGTCGGTAGAGTATGTAATAAGTAAAAACAGAGATATTCAGTCAATTGTTGAAAAATTGACTGATATATGGAAAAAAACTTTAAAAATAAATGATTTTTCGGCTGATGATAACTTTGAAACTCTTGGAGGTAGTTCATTACAGGCTATTGATATTATTTCTGAGATAGATAGGCAATTAAATATTCATATCAGTTTAGATGATTTTCTAAAAAACAATGAGCTTATTTTATTAGCCAATTATATTGCTAAAACAAGTAGTAAAAACTTATCTAAAGAAAAAATTGAAGTACTAACAAAAAGCAAAAAGAGCAGAACAATATTTATTGTCCATCCTGGAAATGGAGAGCTTTATGCTTATAAGGAACTTGCAGAAAGATTAAATGTTGAATTTAATCTTATCGGGATACATAACAATGTTTTCAATGACTTGTTAGAAGAGCCTCATGTATCTATTGACGCACTGGCCATTCGTTATATTAATTTGATAAAAACTATTCAACCTACGGGCCCGTATATTTTATGTGGTTGGTCATTTGGCGGGGTGGTTGCTTTTGAAATGTCAGACAAATTGATTAAAAGAGGCGAAAGTGTAGAACACTTATTTCTTATTGATAGCTGGATGAAATATGGAAAGAATCTGCATGATATTAATTATTTTCACCAAGTCTACCTCAAAAAAGATACGGGAATATGGGGAAAGTTGCTATGGCAAAGAATGGAAGCACTTTTTAGCTATCATCCCAATATGCTTGATGCCAAAATTACTTTATTAAAGGCTTCGGACGTTAATGAAGAATATGCGGAAGTTAATTCTTTTGATAATCATTGGCAAAAATATTGCAAAACAAATATAGAAACTTTTCTAATTCAAGGAAATCATGAAAGCATTTTTGAATCTCCTGGAATAGAAAGGCTGGCTGAAGCAATAATTCAATCACTCACATTAAAATCTTATATAAGAGGAAAAACACATGAATAGTATTAATAATAATTTGAAAAAATCCTTTTCTTGGGAGATGTGTGGTTCCCCGTTTTTTTTAGTATTGTTGGTTCTTTATATAACATTCAGTCTTTTAGGGACAGTGTTATTGTACAAATTGGTTGTTGTTGGTCCTGGGTTAGCTCCAGGAGGGTTATTTGTTCTACCTTTTGTTCTGCTAATTGAATCAGTTGTAGCAGAAGCTTATGGATATAAAATTTCAAGGCTTTTGATTTGGTTTCTGTTTTTAAGTATGACGGTATTTACTGTGAGTGCTCTGATTATTATTCATTTACCTTCACCATCGTATTGGCATTTGCAGACAGCTTTTAATAATGTTTTTGATCCAATTGTTATTGCTGCACCGTCTTTAGTTGCTGGTTTATTCACATCTTGGTTTATTAATTTATACGGAATAACTAAATTGAAAATTTTGTTTCAAGGAAGATTTTTTTGGTTAAGAAGCATTTTCTCTTCCTTAATTGGAGGATTTATCGGTGTAATTGTAGTCTTTGGATTAGCCTATGGGCATGGAATTTCGCTTTCTGAATTAAAAAATTTAATTTTAACAGATTATGCTGTTCGTGTTTTATATGCAGTTTTTGGTGGAGGCCCAGCTTGGTTGCTCGTTATATTAATTAAACGGAAAGAAAAAATTGATGTTTATGATATAGGAACAAACTTTAATCCATTCAAATTAACAATTAAAGATTAAAACAGGAGAGAGTTATGTCTTATGTAACAATTGATAATATCAAAATTTTTTATACCGTTTTTGGCGATTTACAAAGCAACAGTGAAAAACCGACATTAATTTTTTTGCATGGTGGTGCTGGACTGGTCGATCACACGCTTTATACATCTTTTTGGTCAAGATTTTCAGAAGAAAGTAATGTGGTCTTCGTTGATTTGAGAGGCTGTGGCCGTAGCGATAAAGGCGATCCGAGTAAATGGAATCTTGAACAAAACGGAAAAGATGTTTATTTGTTTTGTGAGGCATTGGGTATCACACATCCTATCGTTGCAGGTGTTTCTTGGGGAGGTTATATTGCTATTTCCTATGGAATACAATATCCAGAGCATCCAAAAGCCTTAATCCTATGCAATACGGAAGCTAAAATTTCTCCACAAGCAAGATATGAAGCGTTTTTGCGAATTGCTACTGAACAAGCCGCAAACGCAGTTAAAGCTTTTGATGAAAATTGGAATGCTTCTACTGATCAAGATTATTTTAAATATTGTTTGCCGTTTTATGCTAAAAGGGCATATACGCCAGAGGAGTTTGGAAGTTGTATTCGCAATCCTGATTTGTGGGAAAAATATATGAAAACAGAACATGCTAAATTTGATTTTACAGATCAACTTCATCAAATTGCTTGTCCTGTGTTGCATTTGGCTGGAGAAAATGATCCTATCCATCCAGTTTTTTCTGCGGAAGAAACAGCGCAAAAAATAGGAAATAATTGCCAATTAGAAGTTATTTGTGAAACAGGGGATCCAGTATATAGAGATAAACCAGATGAATCAGCAGCAATTATTAATAATTTTATTACTAGTTTATCACTAAAAAATAATTTTTCTTGTCGGAGATAATGAATATGGCATCTTTTGAAAACAATGGGGTGAAGCTCTATTATGAAGTACAGGGTAAAGGCGAACCTGTATTAATAGTTGCTGGAGGTGGGGCAGATGCACGCTATTATAGCGGACTATCAGCTATGTTGGAAAAAGATTTTCAAGTAATTTTGATGGATCCAAGAGGCGGAGGAAGAAGTGAACGAGGTGAAGAAGAATATAGTTTTGATCTTTTATCTTCAGATATTATTGTTCTATTAGATTATCTTAATATTAGTACCGTTAATTTAGTTGGGCACTCAATGGGAGGCATGACTGCGCAATATTTTGCTTGCAAACATCCTGAACGCATAAAAAAGCTAATTTTATGGGCGACAGCTTCATCATTATCCGCTTTTGGGAGGCACTGCTGTAAAACTGCTGCTGTAATAAAAAAAGAGGGGTCGTTAAAATCATTTATGCATGTTATGGCTATTTGGAATTTTAGTAACGAATTCTTGGCTGATGAAACTAACTTTGATAATTTGATTGCTGGGGCTGAAAAGGATCCTTATCCATTATCCACAGAAGTTTTTATGGAGCAAATGAAAATTATTAATACGTTCAATTGCTCTGCACAGCTAGATGGAATAAAAATTCCAACTTTAGTTATTGGTTGTGAAAAAGATATTATATTTCCAATCGAAGGTGCAAAAAATCTTTCTTCCTCAATTAATGGCGCTGAATATAAAGAAATACCGAAGGCGACACATTCAGTACATATTGAAAATCCTGAAATTGTATCAACAATAATAAAGAATTATATTTTAGAGACTGCTAGCTGAAATATAATTTTTGTATGTTATTAAGCTTAATATTTTAAAGTTGTAAGTCCAACCCTTTAACCTGTAGTTTAAAACCATTTTTAGTAGCAAAAATATCACTTTTATTTATTTAATAAAAAACTATTGACAAATAATTTAAAAACTTGTAGTATTTGCTACAAGTAAGGATTGTTATTACTTAAATATAGTAGTAATAATTGGAAATCACAGGAGAAATGTTTTCGAAGACCATCCCCTGTGATTCAGCGTTACGGCAGCAGCCATTTTTTAATGGTTACCACTAGATAACTTGAGAATCATATCACAAAACGTGATGACTCTGTACTAGTTGCTGCCTATTTTCACGATGTTTGAGTAGGTTAAAAATGCAACATTTCTATGTAATAGAAAATAAATTTATTTTGATTAGCCAGGCTATTAAAAATATTTTTTCTTTAAGTTTTCTATTCAAATCTCCAACACATTATCAAAAAACAAAACTCTGTAGCAAAAAATATCGTCCGTTATTGAATCTACCTTTAAACGGTATAGGAATGCTCGTTTTTTACTTAAAAACGGGTATAAATTCGATATTTTTTAATAATGAGAAAAGTCCAATCTCCACTTTTAATATAAATAATAGGATAGCAAGTATGTCAAAAAGCAAAATCATTGAATTAGATGTTGGTGAGAACTTCAATATAAGCGGATCAACCAGCATGAAAGTTCTCTCAGTAAAAGACGGTGATACTGTTCGTCTAGCATTTAATGCACCAAAGCATGTCAAGATTTTTACGGAAAGCATGTATAGAAAACTATTAAAAGAATTGTCGATGAATCAACAGGGAGAGGATGAGCCATGCTAATTTTGGCTTTAAAAATTGGACAAAGACTTTATATTAGCCCCGCAGTTGGTAATCGGTTAATAGTTGAAGTCATTGATCTTACAACAAACTGCTTTGGGCACGTTCGAGTGAGATTAGAGATCAAAGCAGATCTCTCAAAAAAAAATCGTCAGACAGCGTCATCGATTAAATGCAGCAAGCAAGTACAGGAATCCAAGGAATATCTCGCACAAGGATGTATTGAAAGGGAGATTTGCAATGATTAAATCTTTTCTTGTGGCATTTGATAGCTTTTCAAACTTTGAATTTTTAAAGGCTTGTTATGATGCGCTATTGTCTACGTACAACCAAATAGTGTTATTTTTTAAGTCAACTAAAAAAACATCCAGTACTTTTTTCGGTTTTTCAAGAAAAGAAGAGCGTCACATTTGTACAGCAGGATGTGGATTAGGAGGATGCGCTTATGGCGAGAAACATAAAACAGATTCCTATCAAAAGGCAAGAAATCTATTTTGTTCAGATAGTCTTTTTCAACCTAAGAAATCTTTTAGTTATGTTGTTTGTCAAGACGGTGACAATGTTCAGAGGGTACGAGTATGAACTATCTATTTTCCTTATTAGTGATTAATGCAAGCACTACTCACTTAAATGCAGCAAGTACGCGCAAATCCGGCCAAGCCACGGGATGGGGGCAAGCTTTAAAAGTTGCCGCTCATTCCACTTTATCTTTACTTGTTTGGAGATATAAATAGTGAATAAATGGCTTAAATACAGTTGGTACACTATCAAAGGAGCCTGGAATTTTTTTGGTGATTTTATTTTGCTTTGGTCAAAAATATTAATAGTGAGTTATTTTACTTTTTGGTCTGTAAAAACATATCCAGAAGCGAGTTATGAACGAATCGCTTATTACATCATGAGTTTTGCTTGTTTAAGTTTTTTTATTTCTTACTTGTTACGTGGATTTGGAAAAAATTTAATCGAACTCATTCAGTGGATAATAAAAGAGAGGAAATTAAAAAATGAAGAAAAATAAAAAAACTATCACTTTTATCCATTGCGTCGTTGAACAATTAAAAAGGGAGTTAAAAGTTATGGGAGATTTAGCATGAATGCAGTTATAAGAACTAATTATCCGTCGCCGTTGTTGGTCACAGTAATCAAACTGCATCGAAAAGCGCAGCTTAAAAAGTACTTCACACGTTTTTTACAATGGAAATTTTGTGACGTTAAGGAGAATACCTTATGAGTATGAACGTTAATAAAAATATTGTATCACCTGAGATGCTGAAACAAACTATGAGCCATTCTCTGGATGCTTTACAGCGCGATCAAAAACAAGCGATGTTAACAATGTTATTGTATAAAAATCAGGCGTTGACGATTAAAGAAGGCGATGAGAAACAATCGCTATTTGAAGCAATTGCAAATTATCGAGAATTGTTGGATTGGCATCGAAAGCGACTTCGACGGCTATTGCAAGGGTTTTAAAAAGGAGAGCTGATACAACCAATAAATAATAGATTTTTCCGCTAAGGTTAGGCGGAATGTGAAATTTTAGGATGATTTTTAAGTTAGTGATAACGATTTTTTTCATGGTGAAAAAACAGGGAACGTTAAAAAGAGGGTTAACAGCAAAGACATGCTGTTTGTGCCCAATGGTAATTTTTATGAGGAAAACACATGAAAAAAATATTGAAACAATTTTCATTCAATAAGAAGAAAATAGTGAAAACGGTGGCCATGGTTGGTCTGACGGGATTAATGAGCACACCGGCCTACGCGTCTGAAGTAGGCGCTTTAACAACAGCGGTTCAAGGGTTAGTTGATATTCTCACAGGTACTACTGCTCAGCTTATTGCTGTTGTAGCCATTGCAGGAATTGGATGGAGTTGGTCTGCGGGGCATTTATCTTTAAAACAAGCATCAACTATTGCTTTAGGAATTGGAGTTATTTTCGGTGCGCCCGAAATTGCAAGCCTTTTAGGAGCGGGCTAATGAGATTAACTGCCAATATCCGGCGTCCCTGTTTTGTGGCGTTAACGCGTCCTGCGATGATACAAAAGGTTACCTTACACTTTTTGGTGTATGCCATGATTGCCAACCTTTTTATCGTATTTATTTTTTCAAAATTGGGTGTGCCGTGGATATTTTATTTGTTTCCAGCACCTATATCGTATGCATTTGGACGAGTAGCCTGTCATCGTGATCCGCGATATTTTGAGTTGCTTCGAGGTAATGCACGCTTTGCTGGATATCGCAATAAAAGTGAATGGCATTGCTTTAGTTATGAGCCTTATTGAGAAAATATTATGAACCACAAATTTCGCTTAATGCCCCATCAATCTCCTGAAACAGTGTTAGCTTCACGTGAAATCGGTGTATCCAAATATTGTCCTTGGTCGCACTTAGTGAGCTCATCTGTGTTTGCCACTTATGATGGTGCTTTGGGTTCGGTGATTTCGTTAAAGGGGCTGGCATTTGAAGTCAGTGGAGAAAATGAGTTGTTGCATTATCAAGAGGTGTTGAGCCGCTTTTGGCAACATTTACCCGAATCCATCGCTGTTTATGTGACTGTTCATCGTGAAAAACGAGAAGCTTATCCTGTTGGAGAGTTTCCAGAAGGCTTAAGCGCGGATTTTAATCGAGATTATAAAAATCGTTTTGCTCACAAATCAATGTATGTAAATAATCTTTATATTACGTTGATGAGTAAGGCTGATTTTGATGGTATTCCTCAAGTAGCTTTTCTGAAGAAATTGTTTTCTAAAAAAAATTCAGAAGCACAAAAATATGCTGAGAGAAAAGCGCATCAACAATTGATGCAAGTGGTGCATGAAGCCTTGAGTGCGTTACATGATTTTACGCCAACTTTGCTCGGAGCAGGGGAGAGCGCGGCTGTTTCAAAGTCCTCAGCACTATTAAGTTTTTTACATTTGCTGGTGTCAGGGGAAAAGAGAGAAATTGTTTACCCCAATCCATTTACTGCTCTTAATCGTTATCTTCCAGCCAAACGAATTTCGTTTGGCTGGGATACTATCGAATTTACAGGTAATCATCATAATGATCGCCGATTTGCAGCAATAATGGGAGTTAAAGCTTATCAAAATATGAGCGAAACTCTGGGTGCGGATAAGATGTTGACGGCAGATTTTTCCTTTATTAGTACTCATAGCTTTTTGCGCCAACCAAAAGATGATGTGATCAATGAAATGAATATTCGTTTAAATCATCTTATGGATGCAGATGATGCGGCTATTTCTCAGCGAGAAGATTTAGAAAAGGCGCGTGATGGTGTGGCTTCAGGTTTGGTTGGATTTGGATTGCATCAACATACCTTGTTAATTTTTGCGGACGATCCTCGTTCATTAGAACACCATATTGCTAAGGCTTCGCAGTGGTCTTCGCAAGCAGGTCTTATTTTAATTCGAGAATCCAAATTTATACGGCCTTTATTCTTTTCACAATTACCAGGAAATTTCAAGGATTGTCGACGTGCTGTATTGTTATCCAGTGAAAACTTTGCTGGATATGCGCCATTGCATAATTACCATATCGGTTATAAGGATGAAAATCATTTAGGCTCTGCGGTTATGATGATGGAAAGCAGTGGAAAAACACCGGTCTATTTTAATTGGCACAAGCGAAGCAGTTTGGATAATCCAGGGTTGGGACATACGTTAATTTTAGGGCCGAGTGGTGGCGGTAAAACAGTATTGCTGTCAGCGCTTGAGACCATGACACGTAAATACCGACATCGTTCTATTTTATTTGATAGAGATAGAGGTTGTGAAATTTTTATTCGTGCATCAGGTGGTTTTTATTCGGTTATTGAGCCAGGGGTGCCGACTGGGTTTAATCCATTACAGTTAGAGGATACACCAGCCAATCGCCAATTTTTAATTTATTGGTTTTCAAGTCTATTAGTAGGGCAGGGTAATTTGTCGCCAGCAGCTAAAGTAGAAGTAACGAATGTCATTAATGCGAATTACACACTGGATAAAGACAAGCGTCGTTTATCTATTATTGCTCAATTTCTTCCGGCAGACTTTCCTTATCATGATAATTTGTCACCTTGGTTAGAAGGTGGTGAACTGGCTTATCTTTTTGATAATCCAAAAGATAATCTCAATCTATCGCGCAATACGATTACGGGATTTGATATGACGAATCTTATTGGTGAAGGTGAAAATGACTATTCGGGTAGCGTGTTTAGTTATCTTTTTTATCGACAACAATTAAGTTTAGATGGCACGTTGACGATGTGCCATATGGAAGAAAGCCATCAAGTGTTAGAACATCCTTTTTGGGTTGCTTGGTTAAAAAAGAAGATTCCCTCCTATCGTAAGAAAAATTTTGCCATCGTACTAAGTACGCAAGCACCCGAAAACATTTTGAATTCGCCGTTGCGTCCTTATCTGATGAGCAATACCGCTACGTTTATTTTTCTACCGAATTCAGATGCGGTATATGAGGTTTATGTCAAAGGATTTAATTTAACTGAAGGAGAATATGAATGGATTAAAACGATAGGCGATGCCTCACATAGTTTTCTTTTCCGCCAAGGCTCCGATGTAATGCCAATGAAATTAAATCTCACTGGATGTGAAAAATATCTCAAGATTTTTTCAGGAAATGAAGCAAGTATTCAACGTGCTGAGCGCCTGTGGAATGAGGTGGGATATGAGCCTAAGAATTGGTTACCACTTTTTATGAATGAACAGGAGACATTTAAATGAAATCCTTTATTAAAAAAATATGTCATATCGGTTTACTGGGTTTGTCTTTAACTATGACAACCAATGCTTTTGCGGATGATATTTCAAAGATTATCAAGGCGTTAGAAAGTATAGAATCCTCAAGTACTAACATGGAATCGTTACAAAGCGAATATTTTCCAAATCTTCAAGATATTGGTCAAGTCACACAAGATAAAGTGATTGAACAACTAGGTTTAAGTCAAGAAGAATGGACGGCTCTGACGAAAGCATATGCAATGGGTTCTCATGCTAACACGCCCAATGCTTTTTCATTTGATTCCAATACGCGTTACACAGAACTGTGGTCGGCAGATGATTGGGATGATGCTTTAAAAACTGTTTCCGGTGGTAACAATAGTCGTTACCAAGAATTAAAGGCCGCTTATACCACAAAAAATCCAACACTGCTGGATAACGGTGGACAAACGATTAGTGCACATCAATTAACATCCAATAGTTATTCTCAAAAAGTTGCCACGGTTAACACGGCTCTAGCAGGTTCACAGTATACCTATGAAACGCATAATCAGCGGGTACGAAATCTTCAGGACTTAGAAAATATGATTGATAACACATCGTTGAATGCGAATGAGAAAGCGGCCATTGATTTAAATTCACGGCTGGTTGCTGAACAGTCATTTATTTTACTGGATTTGCTCAAACAAAACAGTATGCAAGTGCAAATGCAAGCGAGTGATCTTCAATCTGATGTGAACCACGAAACCATCGAAAAGAATGGCAATTACGATATTAATAATTAAACGAGAGGATAGTAATGAAAAATATTAAAAAAATAACATTAGGTGGATTGTTGTTAAGCTTTCTAGTGTTGACAGGTTGTGCCACTACACAGCTGGACGCGCCTTGTGATGCGTATGGTCATAATTGTGACCCTAAAGTGCCCATTAATCAATGGACACCACCGAATAACCCTTGCTAAGGAGAAATAACATGAAACATAAGGCAATAAAACTCTTTTTACTCATGAGTATAGTTGGATTAAGTGCTTGCAGTAATGAGCAGCACTCGAGTAATCCAATGTTAAAACAGAAATTTATTGAAGATGTAGCACACGATATGGTGGCCTACAACCCTGATGCGTCAGTATGTATAAAATATTTTCAATCGCCTAAAGATGCTGCGAAGAATGAAAATATTTGTCGCTCATGGATTCACAAAGCGTATGCCGAATTTCTGTCACGTGAAAACGATGAGGCGGAGATGGATGGTAAATCAGTGCCAACGCTTCCTACCATGGCTGATTTTGAAAAGCCGGAAGTTTGGGTTGCTGTAAGCAACGAGGTGGCATTGATGAAAAAAGCTCATTTTGTAAGGAAAGCGGGGTAAATCATGTCAACAGTTGTTACGGATTTACTGTCACAAGTCGATGCAAGTACGGCCACTTATGTGACCCAAGGGTATGCAGCACTTGTAAGCAAATATATAACGCTTATTCAGTCAGTGGTGGTTTGCGCCATTGCCTTTCTTGGTTGGAAAACACTTTATCATCCAAGTGATTTTTCAACAGGAAATTTTTTGAAAATGACGTTAAAAATTGCCGTGGTGTATTCGTTAGCAACGAATTGGTCGTTTTTTTGTACGTACCTTTATAACGTTCTAACCGATGGCCCGAATGAGATTGCTGGAGCGCTCATGCAATCAACGGGAAGCGCTTATGATTCCTCTAATTCAGCACTGCAAGCGTTATTTGATCAAGGTATCACCGCAGGAATGAATATTTGGAATTTGGGTGAATGGCGTCATCCCTTGCCGTATGTATTGGGAATGGATGTCTGGCTTGTAACCGGCATTTTAACAGGTGTGGCGATTATTATGATTTCGATTGCCAAAATCTTTCTCGCTATCTTGATTGTGTTAGCGCCTATTTTTATCCCTCTGATGTTTTCTGACAGCCTTAAAGGGGTAACGGAAGCATGGTTGAAGCTATGTTTAGGGTTTTCATTAGTACCGCTCATGGTGGATTCGGCATTGTTATTTACTAACGGTATTTTGGATAAGGGTATGGATACATTAACAACTCTTTCTCAAGAAGCGTTGGATAACATTGTTTCCCTGATTACAGGGGTGGTTATTTTTGATATAGGCGTTCTTTTGTGTTGTGTGCTTTTGTATAAAGGAGCGGAATTAGCAGCGCAAATTGGTGGCGGAATGGCTGTAAGTACACTGAAAACAACGGGTGCTGTGAGCAGTTTAGGGAATATGTCACCGACCAATAAAATGAGCAAATGGTTAAGTGGTAAAGGGGCCGCCGCCGCTGCTGAAAATAAAGCCAGCTGGAAAAAGACTTAAGAGAGAAAATATATGAAACAAAAACAAGCAAATACATATTTTGATGCAGCCTCTGATTGGGCTGTAGAGCGAGTTGAAACGCTTCAAGTGACGGCTTGCCGATGGCAAGCTGCTTTTTGGGGAATGGTAGTCTGTTTGCTTATCGCATTAGTGGCCATTATGGCAATTACACCGCTTAAAACGGTTGAGCCAATTATTATTCAAAAAGACTTACAAACAGGTGAAGTTTTTGTGAAGCCAGGAGAACCGGCAAACCTAACAAAAAGTATCCAAGAAACGGAAAGCGATTTAACACGTTATGTGATGGCTCGTGAAACCTATTCATTGGTGGATGAAGAGGTAAGGTACCGACAGGTGCAATATATGTCGAGTCCAGACGTGTTTCAGCCTTATGTAGAGGAAAGACGTTCAACCAATGAAAGTAGTTTCGAAGCACTTTTAGGTGAAAAAGGCTTACGGACGGTATCGGTAGAGGATGTCGTTTTTTTGGATGCAAGTGCTCCCTCTTTAGGACCTAAGAAACGGGCATTAATTCAGCCTATTGCGAAAGTTGATTTTATTACAACAGAAACAGCCCATCAGCAGGTAATTAAAAAGTATTGGGTTGCCACCATTAAATTTACGTATTTTGGTACGCCTGACACAAAAGAAGCGGCGTGGGCAAATTGGGACGGTTTTACCGTGACGTCTTATCGTGTTGACGCACGAAATCACTAAAAAGAGGAGTTTTATTAATGAAAAAATTGAATGTTTTACTATGTGCTGCGTTGTTAATGGGAATAAGCCCTTTAACTTTAGCCAATCAAAATCCAAAACCGTTAAGTACGGATAGTCGACTGCGTGTTGTGGCTTTTAATCCCAATGAGGTGGTAACAATTGTGGCCACGCAACTGATTAGTACGGAAATCCAATTTGGTGAGGATGAAACGATCATTTGGTCTAACGGCGGTGATACGGCTGCCTGGACTTTGGATCTTGATGAAGATGTACCCAATATTATGTTTATCAAACCGACCATTGATTTTACAGATACGAATCTTGCAGTGGTTACGAACAAGCATGCGTATCATTTCAGAATTATCGCACCCGTAAAAACGCCAGGTATAAAGTCATTACCACCTACTTACAATGTTAAGTTTACGTATCCCTTAGAAGAAGCAGCAGCGATTATGGCTAAAAATGCCGCAAAGCTTCGCGAAAAAGAAGCAGTAGTCGCTGACAATCAAGCCAGTCCTTTAGATTGGAACTGGAATTATAGCTACAGTGAGCGTTGCTCTTTGAATAATGTTCCTATCCGTGCCTTTGATGATGGTACGTTTACGTATTTTGAATTTGGCCCAAATCACGATAATCCCGCCATTTTTATTGTGGATGGACAGGGTCATGAGTCCTTGGCGAATTGGCATATGAAAGGCCAGTACATTGTTGTTGAACGTTTGGCACCCCAATTTACTATTCGTAGCAATGGTGCGAATGATGCGAGCTGTGTATTTAACCAAAATTATGCGACTACTTGAGGTTTGCTATGAAAGATAACGAAAATGATTTTCCGTTACCGGAAAAACCCATTAAGCCTAACCCAGATGAAAAAAATTCTTCTTCTACTTTCGCGGGAGATGAGTTACCTAAGGTCGCTCAACCACGGAAAGATTACAAAAAATGGATCGTCATTGGTGTCGCGGTGGTATTGGTTGTGATGGTACTTTTAAAAAATAACAAAAAAGTTGAAACTCCCGTTGCGACTGTCGATAAAACAGCGACTCAAGATATTCCAGAATATCATAATGTGTCAAAGCCAGAGACTGTCATAGCACCAGTTCCAAAACCTAAAAAGGTGATCGAGCCAAAAGAAGATCCTGCGGTAATCAGAGAAAAAATGAAGTGGTTGAAAGCACAAGAAGTGGCGTATCGCGCGCGTCAAAATGCGCCGACCAGTTTTTATAAACGAGCGAAGGCAAATGCACCATCAATAAATGCCGCATCTGGTACAACAAGTTTTGCTCAAGCTCATTCAATTCAAGGCCAATTACCGTTATCTAATGATCAAATAGCGGCTTTGAAAAAAGCGCAACATTCTACAAGCAATGATCCTAATGAAGCATTTGCCGATTCTGTATCAGATAAATCAGTCGACCGCGTGGAAGCCACCACGATTCCTTATCGTGATGAGACAGTGACTCAAGGTACATTGATTTCAGGTGTGTTACAAACCGCCATTAACTCTGATTTACCTGGAATGGTCAAAGCCAATGTGAGTCAAGATATTTATGGAAATTCTGGTAAAGAATTGTTGATTCCAAAAGGCTCTACTTTAATTGGGCAATATAGCGCTGGTATTTCCATGGGACAGGAGCGAGTGTTTGTGATGTGGACACGCCTGATTCGCCCAGATGGTACGAGTATTATGCTAGGTTCTCCAGGTACAGACGCATTGGGAACAGCAGGGCTTGGCGCAGATGTATTACAAACGCACTTCTTTGAACGTTTTGGAGGAGCTACGTTGGTCAGTATTGTGGGTGGTGCTATTGCTACCGCTGGAGTAGATCAGGATGCAGGTTATAACTCTGCTTCGAATTATCGTATGATGATGTCTGATAATTTCCAACAATCTGCTAATGCTACATTACTCTCTTCAATGAGTCGTAAGCCTACGATTATTATTCATCAAGGTGATAAGATTAATGTATTTGTGAACCGTGATTTATCATTTCATAATGTAGGAGGTTCTCCTCATGCTTAATGTTAAACCGATGATTACGGGTGTTGAAGGGCTAAGTCATTACTTAGCCCCAATCGCACAATGGCTTGATGCATCCGATGTAAGTGATATTCATATTAACATTCCAGGTCAAATTATTGTGTGGAATGCAAAAGGAAAACAGTTTGTTAATGTACCTGCTTTAACGAAGAAATATCTGGAAACGTTATGTCGATTAATTGCAAATCAACAATCTCAAGTCGTTTCCAATGAAAATCCGTTGCTTTCGGCATCTTTACCCCAAGGGCATCGTATTCAGGTAACAATGGCACCGGTAGCCGCAACCAGCCGTGAAGGGGCGCCAATGCTCTCTTTTCGTAAACAAATTATACCTGATATGAGTTTGTCTCAGCTTATTGATGATGGGTTGTTATCTAAAACAAAACCGCATTTTTTGCCATTCTTTAAAGAGACTCCACGCATTTTAAATGAAGAGGATGAAGTATTAACTCATCTTTTTGCGGAAGGAAACTATGGTGAGTTTTTAAAAAATGCTATTTTATTAGAAAAAAACATCATAATCTCTGGTAGTACCGGTAGTGGTAAAACCACTTTGCTCAATGCGTGTTTAAAAGAAATACCGAGTGACCAGCGACTATTAACTTTGGAAGATACTCGTGAATTGTATTTAAAGGAGGAGATACATCCTGACTATGGTCATTTTTTAATTTCAAAGGGAAATCAGGGTATTGCAAAAGTTACTATGGCTGATCTCGTTGAAATGTGCCTGCGGTTTTTGCCCGATCGTATTATTTTTGGAGAAATGCGCGGGGCAGAAGCGTTGGATTTCATGAATGCGGCCTTAACAGGACATACGGGCAGCATGGTGAGTCTTCATGCAACCAATCCTAGTGCGGTGTTTTTACGTTTGTCGAATATGGTTCAATCTAATCCCGCCGTGAACTTATCGCGTGCCGATATTTTATCTGATCTTAATTTTATTATCGATGTGGTTGTTCAAATGAAACGTATTCGAACAACTGAGGGTTATCAACGCATTGTAACGGAAATTTATTCCGCCTTTAATAATGAGAGGGATACAAAATGATAAAAACCCTATTGGTTGCGAGTCAACTGCTTATTCATGATGTACCTATTGAATGTATTAATCAAGCAGCTATTGCTTATCAGGTTCCCGCTAAAACCATCATTTCTGTTTTGAATATGGAAGGAGGTAAAAAGGGCTTGGAGCATAGAAATGATAATGGCACGATTGATTACGGCAGCATGCAAATCAATACAATTTGGCTGCCTACATTGTCAAAGTATGGCATTAGTAAAGAAGAACTGAGGGATGATCCTTGCACCAATGTTGAAGTGGGGACGTGGATTTTAAGTCAAGCCATTGCAGACGGTGTTGTAAATAATAAGCCCTATTGGGAAAGTGTCGCAGGATACAACTCAAAAACACCCAAGGTAAATGCCAAATACGCCAAACTTGTTTTAAAAAAAAATCAGGAACTCGAAAAAGTATTATCCGCTTAATGAATAACAGGAGACTATGTCTATGAATATTAACTTATCATCATCACAAGAAGTGAATTCAGAAAAGCTTCTTACAAAAGAAAATGAGACACGAGAACGACGTATTCATTTTTTAGGAAAAATAGCAGAGCTGACGATTCCGCTACACTCAATGAGTGAACCTTTCTGGGTCGCCGCATCGAGAAATTTATGGATAGCACTTCAATTATATTTATTAGATTCATCAGAACCATCTAAAAAAGTAGAAGATATGGTAAGACTGAAAAAGGCCAATTTATCAGCTTGGATTCAAGAGGTACTTATTACTCAAGAAGCTGCCTTGGATCCTTATTGTGTTGAACATTTCAATCGTTTTTTACAGTGTGATCTGCGATTACAACAAACTATTGTAGAGGTTTTTTTAAGTCATTTTAAGCCTATTGATAATAAAATAAATGAGGAGCAAACCGTATGAAGCGTAAAAATTTTTCAAAACTATTAAGTATTGCTGGCGTAGGATTATTAGCTATTTCTTTGCAAGGCTGTATTGCTGCTGCTATTGGTGGTGGTATAGGTGCTTATAAATGGGGAAGCTCTAAATCTTCGGAAGCAGAAACGCAGTGTAAAAAAGAATATCCTGATTATTATCTTAAAATGCAAAACGTTAACAAAGCTCGAACCCAACAAAAGCAAAAACCAGAGATCATTATGAGCATTGAGGAATATTGTCATTTGGAAAAAAATGATGATAAAAACGAGACGAATAAAGGCTGAGTATTAAGAGGTAAATATGCGTTATTTTGATGAAAAATATTGCGTTGTTTTTGAAAAAATTATTCAACAATTTACATCAATTTTTCCAAATACGATGCAATATAGCCCTTTTATTGATTCTGATCTTGCAGAGCACATTATCTTTTTGGAGATCACGAATTATTCTTTTTTTATTCGGTTGCATCTTCCAAAAAGATGGCTAGATCTTTTTTTGGAGAAAAGACAGCCTGCCATGCAATCATTTTTTCAACAAATTCAAATAAAATTTGAACAGCTAAAATCAGAAGAAACGCATGCCCACACTAAACGTGTTGAGTGGGCTTGGCTTTACCCAGAGGAGCGTTTGGTATCTGCTCGTGAGCGACATTACATCACCTTGATGCATGAATTTGTGGATGAAATGATTGATCGATTCTTTTTAGAATCCGAGACGGGTTATCGAATGAACCTTACTTCCGTGTGGCAATCTCCAACTAAAATGGATTATTGGAAAGGTCTGATGCATTTTCAATTTTTTGAACCAAATAAGACGCAATTGATGCAGATTGACTACCCGGAATGGGTTCTCGATAAATTTGCAGAAGAGCGTGAATTTTTTGAAGGAGATGATGATCAAAGTGTCCTATATCAAGAAGCAGAAACTTTGTATAAAAGTGTTTGTGAATTTCAATCAGAATCAGAGAGCAAACAAATCCAACAGCATTATAATGAAACAAGGCTGAAATTGATTGAGTCTTCAGAAGAAGATGATACAGCACCGTTTTAAAAGGAAATATAAAAATGAAGTTTATTGAAAATAATTCTAACTTATTAAAAGGATTCTTTATTGCCACAAAACCATTGTACATTCAGATTGCTAAGTGCTTAAAATTTTGTGGTAACCATATTAAAAAAATTAGTGTGGGTATGATTATTGTAGTGGGAATCTTTGGCAGCTTGTCATTAAGTTGCGGTCTTTTTATGCACTTTTTAGGATATCCCTTCGGAACAGATTGGAGTCCATGGGATTTTATTCAATATACTGATTATGCTTTTTCTGAGCCAGAGCTAAAGCGTCATTGGATTTTTTCACTCATAGCACCCTTGGGATTGTTGTTAACTTTAGTAATTTTTGGATTAAAAAAAACACAAAGTACCTTATTTGGTAATGCTCATTGGGCCACTTTTTTTGAGGCAAAGAAAGCGGGGCTTTTAGCTGAAGAGGGAGTTATTTTAGGAAAAAAATGGGGCCGATATTTACGCGTGGATGGTTTTGAGCATGTGTTTGTTTTTGCGCCCAGTGGATCGAAAAAGACCAACTCGCTGGTTACTCCTAATTTATTGACATGGTCAGGTTCTTGTATTGTGCAAGATATTAAAGGTACGCTTTTTGAGGATACATCGGGATTTCGCGCAAAATATGGTCAATCTTGTTTTTTATGGAATCCGGGTAGCCGAGATGGAAAAACTCATGCTTACAATCCAATTGACTCAGTGAGTAAAAATCCTTTATTACGCGTGGATGATCTCCAAAAGATTGCTAATATCCTTATTCCTGAAAATCCGAATGCGAATGATCCTTTATGGACATCTGCGCCTCGTCAATTATTTGTGGCGCTCCAATTATACTTATTGGATACACCTGACAGACCAAAAACACTAGGTGAAATGACGCGTTTGGTGAAAAACACTCCCAATTTCCAAGGATGGATTGGTGGTGTCATGGCAAATGGCTTTGAAATTAAATTCTACTGTCCTGAAAACGTCATGGAAGGGAATTTTTACTTGTATGCTGATGAAACGGGATTACATTATGCGTTTGTTGATGGAGATGAACAGATTATTCGTGGTGATTTATACGATGATACTATGGAACAGAGACTACTTAATGGGCAAGAACTATTATTGCATGAAGTGAATAAGCTTATGCAAGAGGTGATAGCGCGAAAACAATTGCCACCAGGTTCACAAGTACTTGATCCGTTATGTCGACGTAATTTTTTCCAATATTTGCAAAATGACTACAAATTGCAATCTAGTATTTTACAGTCATTTTTAAGTTACTTTGAACTGTTTGATAATCCATTAGTTGATTCAGCAACATCTCATAGTGATTTTGATATCACGCAATTTAAAAAAATACGTATGACAGTGTATGTTGCAACGGGTAGCGATAACTTGAGTCGGCTATCACCGTTGCTTACCGTATTTTACCAGCAGGTGATGGATGCTATGTTACGAGAGGTACCAGATTTAAATAAAGATCCGTATGGTGTACTGCTTATTTTAGATGAATTTAGTGCTTTGAAAAAAATGGATGTTTATCAAAAGGGTGTGGGTTTTATGCGGGAATACCGCGTACGGATGATGGCATTGATTCAAGACTTACCCCAACTATATGTAACTTATGGAGAAAATGGAGCAAAAGCTTTTATTAATAGTAAATACCGTGTAGCTTTTGCTCAAAATGATTTTAAAGCTGCTGAGCTAATTTCAGGTTGGTTAGGATCTAAAACAGTGGAACAACGTTCTCAGAACACTCAAACTGGTGGCGATGGGTTATTTAAAAGTAGCCAAACCATGAGCGTTACCAAGATTCCCCTGATGAGTCCTGATGAAATCATGAAATTGAATCCCAACAAAATGATAATATCAATAGAAGGAGCGGCACCAGTTTTGGCGAACAAAAATCCATGGTTTGATGATTCTGAGCTCAAAAAGCGTAAAATTGATCCTATTACTCTACCCATATTACAAGCTAAAATTGTGCCTTTTGATCAATCTGGCGTGCGTCAATATTTCAAAGAAAAAGAAATCAAAGAAAAACAGCAGGCGAAAGCGGAATCTCAAGAAGCATTGTCTTGTTACGATGAGGAGATTACTTAAGTGTGCACACAATAAAAAATTTTGTTGTTTTGATAATCGGGGATAATGTATAGTGGCAGAAACGTAAATGTGTTGCTTGATTGGTAGAAAAATATGACCTACATGTTACCAGAGAAATGCTATCCGATAATAGTAGAATATATGAAGCTTGAGAGAAAAACACAGAAACTCTTGAATGCTTGGGAAGCTGCTGTGGGTAGGGAAAAAGAGAAACTAGCAGCAACTTTATCAGCAGCAGAAAAAGAACAATCAGATTACCTAAATGAACATCTCAATTGTTTAACTGCCAAATCCAAGTAAAACAAAGGTCAAATATGAACGGTATAAATGGAAGCGTCGGTTTCTATTTTGATAATGAAGCAGTGATGTGCTTTCGTTCCAAAAGTTGATAAACACTTTGGTAATCTGTGGTTATTATAAGAAATTAAATTAAGAGAGTATTGAGAGTATGGATATAGTCGTAATTGTTGGCGTTTTTTTGATATGTATCCTTGTTTCGGTTGCATTAGGAAAATTGATGAGCAAAACATATCCTTCTGTCTTGCTTGGAAATCCTTGGACAATTTTGAGTATTATGTTTCTTGTTGTGCCAATGGGATATTTCTATTTTTTATCAAGTTTTGCGGGTGATTCTATAGTGGGAAGGGTTTTAGAGGTGCTTTTGGTGATTAACGCGGGGTTTCAATACATGAAATCGAGAGCGGTGACATATTTTTTTGACGAACACGTAACATCACTAGACAAATTTATTGATCATAATTTTCTAGAGGATGAAGAAATAACCCATGCTAAAATTATAGAAAAAATTGAGAAATCAACTGAAAAAATTTCAATAAAAGATAAAAGAACTCTTATTACTATGTATAATGAGTGTCCCGAACTGATGAGCTTTATTTTAAAAATACGAAAGAACAAAATTGAAAAGTCAGATCTGATAAAGATTCATGATATTTCAAAAAAACTTATGGAATTTAGAAAAAAACATAAAGATTTTTAATAACGCGGCAATGAAAATAGATTGTTTAGTTAAATTCATGAATTTTTGTCATCTTTTTTTGCAAGCGGTAAAAGAGTAAGAGAACACTGATTAAGCCACCCAGTACCATTCCCCACCAAAGACCTCTGCCGCCGAGGTGATACAGGTGTGAAAAGAAATAGCCCACCGGTAAAGCGATACCCCAGAAACAAATGATGGAGGTGATGAGCGTATAATGTGTATCTTTAAGTGCGCGCAATGCACCAAATAAGGTAATTCGGGTGGCTTCAAAAATTTGAAACAAGGCGGCAATAGCGAAAAAGACAGTGGCATTTTGAACAATTACGGCGTGATTCACGTTATAAATATTCAAATCAATACTAATTAATGTCTGAGGGAAACACCAATAGCACAGAGCGGCCAATAACATGAGCAATAACGTTAAACTAGTTCCTGCAGAACTGGTACATTGGGCCGCATGGGAATTTTTTGCACCCAATTCATGTCCCATGCGGATAGTAACCGCTTGAGCAATCGAAAAAGCAATGCCCATTAAGGGACCAAAATATTGAAAAACAATTTGATTGGCGGCTAATGCCTGAACACCTAATGTCCCCATGAAGAGCATGAGTGTTAAGAAAAAACCGACTTTAACACAATACATCAATCCCATGGGCAGTCCCACGCGCACCAATTCGAAAATAAAAGAAGGGGATTTGAAGTGAAATCCGTATTTCCAATAGGCTTTATATTCTTCTTTTCGTAAAATGTAGATGACTAAAACAATGGCGGAAATGGTGTTGCTTAACATGATTCCCCAGCCAGCGCCTGCAATGTGTAAGGCGGGTAAACCCCAGTGCCCAAAAATTAATAAATAACTGAGCAAGATAGTTAATGGCGTAGACATCACGGTAAAAACCATGACAACGCGCGTGCGTCCTAAACCTAATAAAAACTGAAGAAAGACCGTGGTGATGAGATTTGGTAATAATGCCCATGCTAACGGATGTAAATAAGCTTTGGCTTGGGCCACAACAAAGGGAGTTTGACCTAAAATAAGGAAAATAGGCGGCATGTTCCATAACAGTAAAAAAGTTGGAATGAACAATAATCCGGCTAATGCAAACCCATCACGAACCACAGAAACAATATGTTGTTCTTCTTTTGCGCCATGTTGATGTGAAATCAGCACATTAATGGCACTCAATGTGCCAAACAAAATAACGACTAAGGTACCAAATAACCATCCCACCAGTGCGCCAGCTGCTAATACATTCGTACTTAAATGTGCCAGAAATAGCGTTTCAAAAAAACTGGTACCCGAATTAACAATACTGACGGCAATTAAAGGTAAGAGTAGTTTTAATAAAGGGTAAAAATCATTTTTGCGTGAAAAAATAGGCTTCATGGAAAAAAATTGTATAATATAGCGAAGGCCTTATTTTATCATAGTATTAACCCATGATTTTAATATTTTTTTGGATGGGGGGAAGATGAGCCTATTGAAGTTATTGAGGTAAATGATGGCTATTAAAGAAGTATTGCGCATGGGTGACCAACAACTTTTAAAAGTCTCAGAACCTATAAAAGACATCTTGTCAGAACAAAAATTTCTCATGCAATTATATCAAGATATGGCTGACTCAATGCAGCACTATGGTGGTGTGGGCATTGCTGCGCCTCAAATAGGAGTAAGTGTTCGTGTGATTTTATTTGGATTTGAAAAAAATGCACGTTATCCTCATGAAGCGAGTATTCCCGAAACTTTTTTAATTAATCCGACCTACACGGTGTTGTCAGAAGAAACCGAAGCCGCCTTGGAAGGGTGCCTCAGTGTGCCTGGAATTCGTGGCAGTGTGAGGCGTTTTACACAAATTCACTATTCTGGTTATTCTATTCATAATGAAAAAATAGAACGGAACGTATCAGGTTTTCATGCGCGAGTAATTCAACATGAATGTGATCATTTAGATGGCATTCTTTTTCCATTCAAAATTGATGACTATTCTCAATTTGGTTTTGAGGATTTACTTTTATTGAATAGTGGAGAGCCTGAATAACTGCTCTTTTTTAAGGTAATGAATATGAAAGTTCGATATTTACTCTTTATGAGTGTTTTTCTGTTGGTGAAAGTAACATTGGCCAACACAGCTGGTTATTTATCTATACCCGATACTTCGTTGTATTATGAAGATCATGGAAAAGGACAGCCTATTGTTTTTATTACTGGATGGACAGGTACCCATGAGTTCTTTGAGAGACAGGTTCCGTATTTTAGCCAACATTATCGTGTGATAACGTTTGATCCAAGAAGTCAGGGTTTATCGCCACCTACGCTGGACCACAATACCTATGAGCAACATGGTAAAGATTTAGCCCATTTGATAAAAAAATTAGAACTCAAACAAGTGATCTTGGTGGGTTGGTCTTTTGGTTGTCGAGATGCGTATGCTTATATTCGTCAGCAAGGAACAAAAAATATCAAAGCATTTGTTTGTATTGATAATGCACCGAAAGGAGTCGGTAAACTCAATGAATGGCATTCTCGGGGAGCTTCAGAAGGACGAGAGTATGCTTCGGTGAGCATTGAACACGATCGTTATGCGTTTACACAACAGTTGGTTTCTTCCATGAATGATCAAAAACTTCCAGATAAAGAGGCACGTCGATGGACCGATCAAATGCTGCATACGCCTTCTTATGCGGCATTATTGTTACTCAGTGATGCAAGTTTCACCGATTACACCAAAGAAGCTGAATTACTTGATAAGCAAAATATTCCTGTTCTTAATGTGGTGGCGAGTCCTTATGCAGGTCAAGCATCCGCATGGCTTAAAACGCATGCGCCGCATGCTGTTTTAGTAATCACATGGGACAAACACATGATGTTCTGGGAACATGCGGATGCTTTTAATCCGATGCTGGATAATTTCTTAAAACAATATCAATCATAAGAAAAACTATGTTTACCCGTATTGATCATATTAGTGTTACTGTCAAAGATAGCGATTATTCTTGCCAGTTTTATCAAATGCATTTTGGTTTTGCTGTTTTATTCCACGATGTCATTCCTCAAGGACCACGTATTAGCTATTTAATGTTGGGAAATACTATGTTGGAGCTTGTGGAACAAAAAGAAGGGGAAATCATCAATACTCAACATTTTTGCTTACATACCGATAATTTTTTAGAAGATTATCAATCACTTATCACTAAAAAAGTAATACTATGGCGAGCGATGCATTCAACAGCAGCAAGAAAAGCAGGGGAAGAAAACTGGAAACGTGCGGTTTTTCTAGGTCCTGACCATGAACACATTGAGATTCGAGGGTAATACGTGAAAACAGCACAGAAGAAAATTTTAGTGATTGCCTCACTGGCTGAGTTTGGTGAACGATACGGTCATTACATTATAAAATCGTTATTAATTTTTTTGTTTATTGAAAAATTTCATTATTCTGCCAGTAATAGTGCCTTGCTTGTGGGCAATGTGTTGGGTTTGACCTATGCGTCAGCTATTGTTGGAGGCTATATTTCGGATAGATGGCTTAATCATTACACCACAGCTTTTTTAGGCACGTGGTGTATGTTATTAGGCAATGTGATTTTGTCTTTATCGAATAATCAAGCATGGTTATTTCTGGGGTTAGGTTGTGTGACATTAAGCACAGGACTTATTAAATCCAATTTGCCTTCTTTTATTGGTGAAGTGTATGACAAAACTAAAGCCAGTGTTGGTGAGCGAGATTTAGGATTTAATCTTTTTTATGGTGCCATTATTTTTGGCGCATTATGCGCGTTGTGGATTGCCTCTTCGCTGAAAGATCAATATGGTTTTGCAGCCCCGTTTTATTCCAGTATCTTTGTTTCAATCATCAGTATTACCACGTTGTTTATCGGATTTTTTCAGCTGAAAACAATGATTCCGCACCTCAAAAAAGAATTATTTTCTTGGATGAAAGCCGCTGGTGTCATCACGCTTTATCTAGGTATGGCTTGGTTTGTGCTAAAAAATCAATCTTTTTCTGATGTTGTTTTCCTGGGAACTTTTTTGATTTGCTTGATAATTATTGTGCAATCTTCACGCCATCACGATAAAAAAATAGCGCTATCAGTGAGCCTGTTTTTTTGCTTGGCGATTGTGTACTACACTTTGTTTTTTCAGCAATACCTATCGTTGATGCTTTTTATCAATACAGCCGTCGATCACCAATTTTTTTCTATTACGTTTACCAACTCTCAGTTCATTGGTATTGGGGTTTTTTGTGGTATTGTCATGAGTCCTTGTTTAGGGAAATTATGGCATTATCGAGATGCTAAAGGAAAAACCGTTCAGGATATTGATAAATTTGCATTAGGCTTCCTGCTTATTTTTTTGATGTTTCTGATATTGTGGATTGCCTTATTATTACTAACACCCTCAACAAAATTATCCGCCGCTGCATTGATCATTGCGCTGATCTTTTTGGCATTCAGTGAATTATGTTTTTCTGTGACAGGTATGTCATTAATTACTCAACGTGTGCCATCTGGATTAGTGTCTACTTACATGGGAATGTGGTTTGTGAGTGTCGGCATTGCCGGAAAGTTATCAGGACTTCTTTCTAGTTGCTTTCATTATACTGAAGGCGTTGAAGCAACTAAAATAACGACATTGCATGCGTTACTCTGTTTTATGGGATTGTCTTTATTGGGGTTTATGGTTAGCAAACTGACAAGAAATTATTTATGCTTCATGAAAACACTTGTTGATAAGTCTGTTGTCTAGCTTTTCTCTAATATGCGGCCATTCAGATTTTAAGATGCTAAATATAGCTCTATCAAGTCTACAACCGTTTTCTATTGTCATGTACTGCCTTAAAATGCCCTCTTGAGTTGCGCCAAGCTTTTTTATTGCGGCAATAGAATGTTGATTATTAATATCAGCCATTAGCTCAACACGTTCAATACCCAGTGTTTCAAAAGCTGTTTGAAGGAGAAGTTTTTTGCATTCAGGATTTACTGCTGATCCTCTTACAGCAATGTGATAAAAAGTATGGCCGATTGCCAAACGGCGATAAGATAAGGCGAGCGAGTAAAACCGAGTAGACCCAATAAGATTCAGAGTTTTATTACATCTGACAGCAAAACACATTTCCAGTTTGTCTTGTGTTTTTTTCAGCGTATCTTCAAACCATGCCTCAAAATGATTGCCGGATGCTTTATAAGGAAAGTATTTCCAAATAGAGGGATCTTCTACTAACAATTGCAATTCAGATTTATGGTTCTGCGTCAAAGGTTCTAAGGTAATATATTGGCCAGTGATGTTTTTTGTGATTAACATATGCCGTTCTCCTTTATCTAATTAACGTGATTATAATAGCAAGATTTAATGCCGTATATATTTCGGTAGTGCTTTATCTTTAATAAAAAAAGACTCATGATTAAACTCAAAGTAAAACATAGCGGTAGCATGAAAAGGGCCTGTTGAAAGGTTCCCAGTGAATAAACAGGTATACCCGCATGTGTGATGTGATTCCAATATTTTACTAATAGATACCCAACCAATGGTTGAAAGAGTGCTCCGCCCATGAGAACCGCCATATTATTAATACCGGAAGCCGTGCCCATATTTTCAGGAAGATGATGTTGTTTAATCACATCAAAGCTGAGTGTTTGTCCGCCAGCAGCAAATCCAAATAAAAATAGCAAAAAGTATATGTTTGACCAAGGAAGAGGATAATACAGTAGGATGCTCGCGGTAATACCACCTATTAATGCACTGACAATTAAAGGCCCTCGACGATTATTGATTTGGTTCGCTATCCATCCCAGTAGAACGCTCCCTATGCCAACACCTATCCAAATCATCATGGCGGCTTTTGATGCAATGACTGTGCTAACAGGGTAATGTGCACAAAGAAACGGGACGCTCCATAATGCACCAAATATGGTAATCGGTGCCCAAATGCCAAAAGCATATAAACCCACCCAAGTGGTTTGAGGGTGACGCAATACCGATTTTAATTGTTGGATAGTTTGCTTCAACGAAAGGGTAGGGCGGTGAGGTAAAGGAGCAACAGAAGTAGGATAATCTCTAATGAAGCATCCCATCAAAATAGCTAATAATCCACCGATTAACGACAATATTATCAGCGCTGGCCGCCAACCTAAAGTCACCGCTAGTTTCGCTAATGGAAATTCGCCACAAATAGCACCAAGAGAACTGATTCCTTGAGTAATGCCTGTCATTAACGCAAAATAACGGGCCGGGAACCATCGTGCAATCAGCAGTAATATGCCAATAAAGGAAAAGGCTGAACCAAACCCCATCATGAATCGACCGCAAGCCATCGTCATGAAGCTGTTGCCGAGAGCGAATATTAACGTTCCTATTGAACATATACTGAGTGCCAGCGTCATGAGTAAGCGGGGTCCGTATTTATCATACAAAAGCCCTGCGGGTATTTGCATGGGCGCAAACGCGTAAAAATAGTAGGCGGATAATGTACCAAATCCTGCCGCATTCAAATCCAATGAACGCATGATGGCGTGAGACATGACACTGGGTGCTACTTGCAGTGCCATTTCGTACCAATAAAAAGAGGTAGCTAGTAAAAAAATACCGATGGCTTTAAGTGTTATTTTATCCATAATAAAGTCTGAAAGTAATTCACATCACGCTGCTACCACCATCGATACAAAGTGTTTGTCCGGTAATGAAACTGGCCTCTTCCGAAAGCAAAAAATTAACCGCTGCGGCTATTTCGGATGGTTTGCCAATTCGCCTCATGGGTGTTGCATGGAGCATTCGTTGTTCTGCTTCACTGCCAACAGGGTGTTTTTGTCGAAACATCTCTGTATCAATGGCGCCAGGAGAAACAGCATTAACGGTGATGCCCCATTCGGCTAGTTCTAATGCCCAGGTTTTAGTGAGTCCTGATAAAGCGCTTTTCGTGCTGGCATAACTGCCTAAGCCATTGATGCCAGAGGCTGCTCGACTGGTAATGTTAATGATTCTTCCCCAATGCTGTGTTTTCATGGATTCAACAAAAGTCTGAGTGATTTGTGCGGTGGTTCGCACATTCATATTCCATAAGACGAGCAATTCTTCTAAATCTATTTCATGCACTTGTCGAAAAACAGGCATGGTCATCCCCACATTATTAATGACCGCATCAATGATATATTGCGTTTGAATGTCTTGAAGCGTTATTTCGGTAGCTTTTTTATCACTTAAATTGGTACAAAAAAGCTTTCCTGGAAAATTATCTAGTGGTTGGCGTGCAATGCCAATGACTTTCCATTGAGAAGTTAAATGTTTACTGATGGCCAAACCAATGCCTTTGGTCGCTCCGGTAACAAGCACTGTTTTTTGTGTTAATTTTGTTGGCATGTTTTGCTCCGATAGTAGGGCCAATGTTCTGGTCGTTCAGAAAACTTTTCAAGTTTTTCTTCACTGTTGTCCCATGTTGCTCGCGAATCCCAAAATACTCTTAAAGACGGTTTAATCGTTAATTCGCTATCCAAAGAACCGGCAGGAATAATCATTAATTCTTTATCTCGAGGATAGGGTACTTTTGAACCGCAGGTTTTACAAAAAACACTGGCAAAACGTTTGGCTGGCATGAGGTCATAGCGTACGATATTTTCCATTCCAGACACCCAAGAAAAATTTTCTTGCTTTGCATATAAATTGGCGCCATGGGTTGTTCCTGTGGATTTTCGACATTGTGAGCAGTGGCAATGATAAAACTGTATAAAGGGTAGTGTGACATGATAGCGAATTACGCCACATAAGCAGCTTCCTTTCAGTGTTTGATTATTCATCGTTCAATACCTCATGTTAATGTTTGTTGGTAACTTTCTTTGATAAAAAATAGAGTCAATAAAGATAAAAAACTGGCGGCCATTAAATACCAAGCTGGCGCATAAAAATTGTGAGTACTTTGCGTTAGGCTTAATGCAATCAGAGGAGCTGTTCCACCGAAAAGTGCTTGTCCTAAGTTATATCCCAACGCAATTCCCGTATTGCGCGTTTTTGTTTGAAACATTTCGGCGAGCATGGTGGGTAATAAGGCAATTAAGGGTGCAATTAAAATAATAAATAATAATTCACCGATGAGAACCCAGGGGAGTGTTTGTTGAAGGCAATAAAAGACAGGGTAACTGCCTACTAATAATCCTATGACACCCATTTTAAAAACAGGTTTTCGGCCTCTTTTATCCGATAGCCAACCAAATAAGGGCATCAATAAAGCTAAAGCCACTTGGCTAATAAAATTAATTGCCATAATAGGCTGAGTAGCATGACCTAACGTTTTGATTAAAAAGGTATTGAAGTAGCCCATGTAAAAATAAAAACCCATGGCCATGATGCCGGTTAACAGCATCGCATTCATAACAGATTTATAATTCAATTGTCGATAATGTTGAATAAAAGATAGTGTTTTCTCTTTTTTTGCTTTTTCAAATAACGCTGTTTCTTGTAAAGGAACGCGTACTCGGAGATAAAGCCCTATTAATCCAAGACATCCACCAAAAATAAAAGGTAAGCGCCAACCCCAATCCATCAGTTGTTGATGAGATAATAGCAGTGAAAGTAGTGCAATGAATGCAGATCCAATCACGCCACCTGCACAAGAGGTACACAATGTCAGACTGCCAATCAATCCTCTTTTTTGTGGTGGTGCGTGTTCGACTAAGTAAGACATACTGGTAGCCAATTCGCCACTGATGGAAATGCCTTGTAATAAGCGTAATGCAGTGAGTAATAAGGGCGCACCTATTCCAATTGACACATAACCAGGTAATAATCCTAATAACAGGGTGGGAATGGACATCAACGCAATCGAAATAATCAATGTTTTTTTTCTACCGACACTATCGCCTAAAAAACCAAATACAATGCCGCCAAAGGGACGCACTAAAAAACTTAACGCAAAAATACCAAAAGTCAGCAAGAGGGCAATAAAAGTACTGTTGTTCGGGAAAAAGATCTGGCTCAGTATCGGTGAAAAAAATGCATAGACGGAAAAATCGTAGCTTTCTAGAATATTCCCGAATACACCAGCAATAATTGTTTTCTTAAATGTTTGACTCATGTTGATACTGTTTAAAAAATTTCAGACAGTATAACGAGCGTTTTAATATAAGTGAAATGAATTATTTTTATAGTAATTATCACTAAAAATGATAATTGCAGATTTCTTTGATGAGATTTCTTAACCACATCAAACCGCTGTCGTTATCTTGTTGTCGATGCCAAATCTGGGCAATGTAATAGGGTGGAATATCGAAAGGTGGTTTGATGTGTTTTAACGGGTATTGTTTTTCCGCCATAACGACAATATTTTTGGAAAAGGTACCAACCAAATTGGACGTGGCTAATAATTGAAATGCTGGCAAAACATTTGGCAAAGTTAATTTAATACGACGTTCTAATCCCAGTTTTTTCAATGCAAAATCGGCGCGCGATAAGCCTGTTTCCAAATAAATGCAGGTAGTTAAATGCTCAAGTTCTAAATACTGTTCCAGTGTGAAAGACTCTTTAAACATTGCATGATTTTTATGGGCTACACATACCGAGCTATCACCAAACAATTGTTCTTGTAATAATGGCTTCGGCAGCTTTCTTTCTAAGCCAATGCCTAAATCAAGGGTTTCATTTTCAAAATCTTCCGCTGAAAATTCATGATAGGTCAGTATTTTAAGTGAAATATTGGGTGCCACTTTAGCTAATGTTTCATAAATTTTTGGCAGTAAAACACACCCCGAATAATCGCTCATACCGATATGAAAAGTGCGTGTTGAGGTTTGGTAATCAAACGCATCTGAATAAAAAAGCGATGTTTCTAATTGACGCAAGGCTTGCTCCACTTGTGGTGCCAGTAACAATGCTTTTTTCGTAGGAATCATCTTTTTTGGTCCGCGAATCAATAATTCATCTTGAAATAATTCTCGTAATTGTTGTAACGAATTACTAATGGCAGGTTGGGTCAAATGTAAACATTCTGCCGCTGCAGATACGTGTTGCTCTCGCATGAGTACTACAAAGACTTTTAAGAGATTAAGATTGATACGATAGATATTCATATAATTAATGTCTGATAAACAAACTATTATTTTAACAAATAACGCTTGACTTAAGAAAGTCTTTTTTCTTAAAATACACACATCTATTTAAGTTCATACAGGTGAGCCGGTGCGCAACTAACATCTTCCATTTTTGTTCTTTTCTTTTTAACAATGGTTGATGGAGGTGCTCTATGCATCATACACCGATACAAATCTCAAATCTTTCACTTTCTTTCGGCGATACACTCTGTTTTGCAGATTTTAATTACACGCTTTATCCTGGCGAAAAAATTGCTATTATTGGCGATAACGGCTCAGGCAAATCGAGCTTATTGCGGCATATTTTGGCGCTTTGCCGAGAATCGCATATTACTGTCGGTTATGTGCCCCAAATTATTGATGACTTGAATACTTTAAGCGGTGGTCAGCGTTTCAATAAAAAATTATCCTTGGCTTTAGCTGAATCGCCCAGTATTTTATTGCTGGACGAACCCACGAATCATTTGGATAAACACAATCGGCAATCCTTGATGCGCTTATTAAAACAGCACACATCGACACAAATTATTGTGTCACATGATATGGAGCTACTGAATCACCACATTGATACTTTATGGCATATTGTGGATGGTCAAATACGTGTATTTCATGGCAAATATACCTATTATTTGGAACAGCTACAGCAAGAAAAAGAACAACTTGCTTCTCAGCTTTCTCAATTAAAACGCGCGCAAAAAGCGCAGCATGAAGCGCTGATGACAGAGCAAGAGCGACGTAAAAAGAAAAAAGCGCATGGTGAGAAAAAGTACGATAAAGATAAAATTGCTTTACGCAGCGCGCAGGGCAGGGGAGAACGTACCGCCAATAAAAATAATGCCTATTTAAATCAAGTAAAAAGCTATATTGCCGATCAGAAAAATCAGCTATGGCAACCGGAAGAAATTCATTATACTTTTGATATTATTTCAGGAATGGACAAAAAATCAGGAATTAGCATTCAAGACGGCAGTTGTGGTTATGAATCGCCATTTTTGAACCATATTCATTTACATATTTCAGGCGGTAGTCGTATTGCATTAGAAGGGCCTAATGGCAGTGGAAAATCCTTATTGGTCAAAGCCATTTTAAACGACCCAAGCATACAAAAAACCGGTGAATGGGTAACCCCTTTGTCTCAAGATATTGCCTATCTTGATCAACATTATTCATTATTGCCTCAAGATAAAACTGTCTTGGAACACCTCGAAACGTTAAACGCATCGTTTACTCATGCAGAATGGAGATACTTTCTGAATCAGTTTTTATTTCGAAAAAATGATGAAGTACATCGGCCCATTCACTTTTTATCGGGCGGCGAAAAAGCAAGATTAAGTTTAGCAGCCATTGCCCTGCAACGACCTAAACTGATGATTTTAGATGAAGTGACAAATAATATTGATTTGACGACTAAAAATCACATCACGCAAATTTTAAAAACGTACACAGGAACCTTACTCATTATCAGTCACGAAGCAGATTTTCTTCGTGCGATTGATGTGAGTGAATCTTATAATATGTGTCATTGGAAAGTAATTGAATGAAAAAATATATGCTGTTACTCACTGTCATTTTCATGGATTTATTAACGGGGATGGAATTCGATCTGTTTGTCCCAAGTTTCCATGAATTACAAACGCACTTTCATTTAACACCCTTTTATGTGGAAGCATTACTATCCAGTAATTTTATTGGATATTGTCTGAGCCTATTTTTTGTGGGAAGTTTGTCGGATCGTTATGGCCGCAAATCGATGATTTTATTTGGCCTTGGTCTTTTTATTTTAGGCAGTATTTTTTGCTTGTGGGCAGTGGCGTATCCGATGCTGTTGATTGGCCGTTTTCTTCAAGGAGTTGGTATTGCTGCACCTTCCATTTTAAGCTTTCTTGTGATTGCTGATGCATATGCTCTTAAAAAGCAGCAATATTTTATGGCCATGCTGAATGCGGTCATGAATACAGCCTGTGCGATTGCTCCGGTCATTGGAAGCTACGTTACGCTTTATTTTCATTGGCAGGGAAATTTCCAGCTTCTCCTCTTCATCGCGTTATTTACTGCTTGTATGGCAATATTTTTTATTCCACTACATAAATTTCCTGAACATAAAGAACCCACCGCGTTACGTGGCTACTTTTCTTTATTTCAATCAAAGCCCTTGCTCTTGTTGATGGTCAATATTATTTGCATGTTTGTGCCATATTGGATCTTTGTGGGTATGTCGCCATTGCTTTATATGAAAAGCTTAGGCGTGAATCTCTCGCATTTTGGTTATTATCAAGGCGTGCTGGCATTAATTTTTGCTATAGGATGCGTGTTGTTCGGATTTATCATGAATCGACACTCATCTAAAACAATGCTCAAATTATCCTTTAAAATTTGCATCATCAGTTTGTTGAGTGTCTTATGGATAACTTTAGTGAATAGCAAAAATCCCTTGCAAATTACCCTTGCTTTTTTACCCTTCATTGTTAGCCAAATTATTCCTTCTAATATACTTTTTCCTTTGTGCCTCAATTTTATTCCAGAAGCTAAGGGTAAAATATCGGCTGTTTTGCAAGGCTCGCGCCTTATTTTTTCAGCACTTAGCTTGCAACTGGCGGGCTTTTTTTATCAAGGAACTTTTCAAAATATCGGCTGGATTATTAGCGGTTTTATTATAATAGGCATCATTACACAGTGGTATGTCATGAAAAATCGTCATTTGATGGAGCAGCTTGAAGTGAAGTAGTTTCTAATAAAAGCTATTTTTTAAATTAATTGCACTGCCTCGTTAAGTTAGGTTTGTGGAAAAATTTTTTTTGAATAATTTTCTAAGTAATGCATTGCGTTTAAATAGGGAGTTGGGCCATAACTGATTCGTGATACACCCAGCTTAGTGAACTCTTCGAGTGAGATTACATTATCTGTAATCATGATATTAATGGGTAGGGTAGAGTCATTACATATTGTTTTGATATATTCTTTGTTTTCTAAGCCTGGAACAAAAAAGCCATCGGCACCGGCTTTGGCATAAGCAGTAGCTCTCTCTAAAGCTTCTTGCACATGACGTTCATGATGCCTATTTACCTCTGCTTTAAGAAAAATATCGGTTCGTGCATTAATAAAAAGAGGTAATGACATTTGCTCAGCTATCGTACGAATTGCTTCAATACGCCCGCATTGCTCTTCAATGGAATATAAATCATCACGTCCAATGATTTGATCTTCAAAGTTTATTCCTATCGCGCCGAGTTGGATAATCTGTCGGATGGTTTCTTGAAGTGTAGAGAGATTTTCGCCATAACCACTCTCTAAGTCAATAGTTACAGGAAGATTGACCGAATGAATAATGCGTTTAAGATTCTCCAACACTAAATTTAAGGGTAATTTTTCGCCATCTTCATATCCATTAGTTGCGGCAACCGACCAGCTGCTGGTGCCGATTGCTTTTGCTCCTGTCGTTTCTACGGCCTTTGCACTGCCGGCATCCCAAATATTAACGAGAACCAGTGGATTGTTTGGGGTGTGTAATCTTTTAAATAAAAGAGCACGTTCATACTGAAGCGATTGAAGGGAGTTTTGGTTGTGTTTATTCGTATGCATGCATGTTCTCCAAAATAAGAAGAGTTTTAATTGAATCGATGTTGATTATAGCGAAATAAATTAAAGGTCATCGCCGAAATTCAGGCATGAATTTTTCATGAGAAAAAATGGTATTATCCAGTTTAAGAAAATAAGGGTAATGTTACTTTGTTCCCGGTGGTACAAGACGAGGAGTTGAAAAAGGAGAGGGGAGAGTATGTTGATATGGTGTTTCTGCAGAAGTATCTCCAGACGAGACGGTCCTAAAAAGTGAAGCAGCAGAACAACCATCATCATCGGGTTTTTGAATCAAATCAATCTTCGCTTTTTTTATACCAAAATATTGTGCTTCTCGCCAATCGGGTTGTAGCTCTTTGACTTTTCGTGCAAAAGGAAATTTTCCAAAAAAGACATCCATGCCTTCTTTCAACTTAACATTGGGCATAATAACGGGTTCAATTAATAAGTGTCCGTTTTCTCCATTAGCAAAGCAAACAGTAGTGAGACCATGTTCTTCTAAATCGACCCCAACACAGGTGCGGTACTGATTCATATCGCCGGTGTGATAAGCCCGAATGGCTTTTCCTTCGTCATTCAGTTGTAAAGCCATTCCCAAACCATAACCCACTTTTTGAAGCGCATGGGGAGATACGCCTTCTCTTCTCGCCCATCCATCTTTACCAGCCAAACAAGTATGAGATTCAGCAATGCCTTGCAATTCTTGAGGTTCAAACGCATATTGCAGAGCTGGATCGTTAGTCCATCCTTGAATAAAACGACAATAATCTTCGGGTGTAGTGTATAAGCTATTCGCCGCATTTTCCGTTGGCGTGTGTTCTCTTTGCGCGGTTATTTTAAGCAAATCACTCTTATAGGGCTCTAAGGCTTTTATCCAGTCGGACGAGGATGCAATGATAGCAAAAATTGCTTCCACACGACTTTTTTCTATACCGGCGCTTAAACAATCTTCTGGCGTGATTGTCCAAATGGCATCTTCAGAGTTTGCGGTCCTATAAGACAAAGTACCATTATTTTTTTCTAAATAAATCAGCCCAAATCGGGGTTTTTTATAGGGTTCATTCTCTATCGCTGATAGGGGTTGAAGCTGATACAAAGCGTCGGGGCGATAAAACCTACTATGTGGCATTAACGGAGTAAAAACAAACGTTTGTGCCAACGCATCCAACGTGGAACCCGTCAGTTTTTCGAGCACTTTTTGCAAGTAATCAAAAGGAATGCCTGAATAGCCAAATTCTGTACCGGGTTCAAAGTCAAATTTTAATGGTCCACTTTTTGGATTATATCCAATTGGCAATCCTGTCTGATGAGATAAAATCATACGAATCGTGAGGTTTTTTGCTTTTTTTATTTCCTCTGGATTATCGCCAAAATCTTCTGTCGGTATCATGTTGCCTAAGGGCGTATCCAAATCCAATGAATCTACGTCTGAAGGGAGATGAAACTTACCTAATGTGGTTGGCGTGACATCAGGTGATTGATTCAGTGCAATGAGTTTCAAGACCAAATAAGCAAAGACGGGCTTACTGAGTGAGGCTGCACCAAATAGACTGTCTTTGCTTACAGGTGTTTCAGCATGTAAATCAGTTACGCCTGCTGAGAGAGAAGCAATTTTTTCTCGATGCTCAGCATCATGAGTGGAAGCAATGGCAATTGATACGCCTGGAATATCAGCCTCTTGCATGGTTTTCGTTACTTTTAATAAGGTGACGACATCTTTACCTGCCATCACAATGCTTTTTTGACTATGTATTTCCGCCAACACTAGGGGCGAATGTTTTTTATTATTTTGAGCATTGATATTGGCACCAGAGTCCAGCAATTTCTTAACAAGTTCAAGAGGCTCGTTTCGGTAATCATAAAAACTCTGTGCCGCATAATGCAGGGCAGTCATGCCCTTGGCATCCACGCTATTAATATCGACGCCGCTTGCTAATAATAAATCAATGAGATCATCATTACTGGGACCTGCAATGAGCACTTTTCCACAAGCTACCATGACTAAGGCTAATAAAGCTTTATTGGCAAACAGTTGTTCGCGTAGGCCGTCATGTCCCGTAAAGACAGAAAGATTTTTTAAACCTAAGGCAATAATGAGCGCATCTCTGTCACTGTAGGTATCTTTTGATAATATGGCTTGTACCCGCTGTAAATATCGTTCTTGTTCTTGTTTTAATATGACTCTTTCATTTTCGTTAGCCGATGGGGCCTGATGAGGAAAATCAGGCTCATGGTGCAAATCTTCAATTTTTAGAATCTGTCGATTGACACCAATTCTAGCGAGAATCGCTTTTCTCTCTGTTTCTGTTAAATCAGTTTGCTGATTTAAAATTTCACGTGCGTAATTAACGGTATTTATTTTCAGGCTTTTGGCGGTTTCTGTTGATGCAAATGGGGATTTTCTCACGGCAATTTGATTACCCTCATGATGAAAAATGACTGTATTGCCATTTTTCCAAATACTACCGCCCATGGCAGTGATGGGTGCATTTAAAATTGGATATCCGCCTGATGCTCGGGAATCTGAAGCAAGACTTTCTTGTAAATCCTGAACGTCATCCCGCGGACCGGTTCCACTAAAAGTGATGTGCGGGTAATTAGCTGATAATCGTTCTAAAAAGGATTGCGTATAACCCATTCTTTCAGCGGTTAAAAGATTATCCGCGTGGCATTCTTCTAATGTAATGCCGATTTTACCTCTTTGTGCGTGTATATTGCTTAAAATATCTTGTATTAATGCGTCAAATTCATCATCATAAATTTGTTCTGTCTCATCAGGATCATGACTGAAATCATCATGCGCATGATAATTGCCAAACCCGTATTTACTTTCCGCATCCCCATGCCCCATAAGATATACCTTATGGGTTCTGTCAAAAATATCTTTTTTTTCAGGGGGTAAATGTTCTTGTAATTCGTCCAGACTTGAAAAAAATGGTAGATTTGGGAACTTATCACAATCTTCAAAAAAGTAAAATTGCAGTTCTGATGTGCCTTCTTTTAGCATGACGCCAATAGAGAGGAAATTATCTTTGCCATAACGTTCTTTTATCCATAAGTTCTCATGCACGCTTTTATTATGATGATGAACGGCAGGATCGGGGTTAAGTACCATTATTTCTACGGCAGCTTTCTGTGTCATAATCTTTTGACTCTTCATTAAAGGAGTATTTTGCTCAAATTAATTATAACACAGATGCACCAGAGAGAGTCTTGGATTTCGTTATGGTGTGGTTCTACTTCTCGCTGATTTTTTGTAGTTCTTTGCTCACATGCTGTACGTATATGTGCTAAAATAAACCATTTTGAGCAATACAGTGGTGTCATCATGACAGAGAAAAAATCTGCTGATACAGCAGAACCGTCAGAAAAAGCGCAAGCATTTGCAAAAGATCAAAAAATGAAAACCCCCGCGTGGTCGAATAATCCTTGTGGGATGTGTCGAGCTATGCGTAAACCCACCTGCTCTGGGCATGGTGGTGGTTCTTCTGGTGGCGGTGGTGGAGAGAGTGGAGCCAGCGCTGGAGCAGAAAAAAATGGGCCGGGTTTAGTGGCAGCTGCTACCGAATCTGTCGAGTCTGTAGATTCTGTCATGTCGTGGTTGGATAATGCATTGAACGCTGAATCAGCTATTGATTATGAGACAGGGATCTTTTCTGTTCATATGGATAAATTGGCAGGAGAATTGACAATAAAAGTACTACCGACTTTTTTAAGCAAAGAATACGCAGAAATTGTTAAAGAATATTTTAGTGCCATCAAGAAAGAATTTGAGAAATTTAAAGACGTTTTAAAAGAGCAGGGAGTCGCAACGAAAGATTTTACATTGGAAATGAGTGATATGATTTTATCTATAAAAATTCCAACGCCAGCTTATTATGATGCTTTTGTGAGACAACTGACTAAAGCCAATTTATTGCCAGTGCCTGAATTTCTGTATGAGCTACAAAATAAAAACAAATTACAATCTACCATAGCATCACCTGTTACAGCTCCATCAAAAATAGCACCTCAGCAATTAGAGTCATTACAAATGGATTTCAAACGTTTTATTGCCTCATTAAATACTCGTGGAATTTCAACAAAAATAACGGGAGATTATACGGTAACAGTTATGGATGGAAGCGTGCATGTGACTATTTCCAATCCAGTGCACCGAAAAGAATTTGCCACACAATTTGTAGATGATCCAACGGGATTAGTGTTGAATGATAAATCTTCTGGGAAAAATGAAGTTAAATCTGTTGTAGCCCCTGCTCCAACAACTGCACCGCAGGAAAGTCTTTACGTAACACCGCGTTGTGTGCCGATGTCAACAAAGAAAAAACCATTTTAATTTTTTACCTCTTTGTGAGATTTTAGTTGTGTTAACCACCATTGCATGCCTTTTCCGGGCGCAGGACTTAATCGCCATGCTATCGAAAAATTGGTTGTAGGTTTTGTTTTTTCCGTGGCTTTGATGATAAGTTCTTCTTGTTCAATTTCTTTTTGAATTAGATGAGCAGGCAGATAACCGACACCTAACCCTGTTTTTTGTGCATCAATTTTTGCCTGCATACTAGATACAGTCAGAGTGGTTTGATGTTCAAAGAGTCCGGCACTGCGTTGTGGCAAATAAGTAGACGTATCGGCAACCACAATAGCGCGATGAGGAATAATATCGGTGTTTTTTAATGGTTCAGGAAGTGATGCTAAAGGATGATGCGGTGCAACCGCAAAAACAAAATTAATAGATATAAATGGAAAGACACCATAATCATTGGTCGAAGGTGAATCACCTGAAACGCCGATGGCTAAATCCGCTCGCTGAGATAACAGTGCATCCCAACAACCATTTAAAATTTCAGTCTGAAGGCTCACGGTAGTCCAAGGGCATGCCTGATAAAATTCATCGATCCATGGCAGTATTTTTTCTACAGAAATTGCTTCATCTACGACGATAGAAATTTTTTCTTCCCAGCCGGTTTTGTATTGTTTTATCTTTGCTTCGAGCTGATGAGCAGAATTTAAAAGAGCGCGACCTTCTTTTAATAAAAGCTTTCCTGCTGGCGTTAATTGTGCACGGTGTCCCGAGCGATCAAATATTTTGACATCTAAATCTCGCTCTAACGTCTGAATGGAGTAGGTGAGCGCTGAGCGTACCCGATGCAGCGCATCGGCTGCAGCGGCAAAACTACCATATTGCTGAATGGTATCTAAGACTAACAAGGCATCTAACGTAATACGCATGCAGGCAATATATCTGATTGTTCTGTTTTTTTGAACAAGTTGGCTGAAATATTTTGCTTACATTGATTGATTTAAAAGATTAATCTTTAAATGGGGTTCTAAGCGCAAACCTCAGAAATTTTTGATTGTTCAATTTCTTTCCATTTTTCAATATTTTCAGGGTTGGCTCCAAGGATTAATTGTTGAATAATCTCGTCGAGATCAATGAGATTTACCTTGGAAAAGATAAAATGTCCATGAAAGTGAATATGCTGCCATGCAACGGGTGATAATTTTTTCAATAATGTAATGGCTTTGCTATTGCCTTCCGCTTGATATTTTTCATACAGCTTTGAAAGGATGGCCGAATTGTAATGGATAATGGCGCAAGCCACTAATCGGCCACATTGATTGCTGATTTCCAATGCACTATTGGTTTTACCGATCAATTGTTTTTTTCCATAAGCCTGCGCAATGGTTGAACGCAGTTGATGGTAAGCCTCTACACGGTTTTGAGAACGATGCGTATTGCGTTGAATACTGGAATCGAGTAAGCATTTTAGCGTATGAATGCTGCGGATCAGTTTATCAAACTCAAACAATGCTTCTCGGGTCTTTTGGTCTTGCTGATAAGTGCACAATTTTTTTACCAAGATACTTTGTGTTGTTTCTTTCAGGCCAAGCGTGGCAATGATGCGCTGTAATTTTGGCCATTCCTTTTCAATCAGTTTACGATCGATGAAGCCAGCCGGTTGAATTTTATATTTTTTGTAAACGGCTCGATCTTCTTCGGCAAATAAATGTTTGCATTGAACCTGAATGTTTGTAAAGCGCGGATATAATTTTCCACCGAACCAATGCATTAATGCAAAATTGGCACGATTCATTAGGTGCATATCACCGGTAATAATATCCGGTCTTAAAGTGGCTGTGTTGTTATACCAAATATCAAAAGCAAAATAGCTTTCATGTTCATTGGCACCAATGAGTTGTGTGGCTAAAGGAATGTGATTGGCCAATAAAGTATAGGCAACCAAGCCTTTCCCTTTTCGGTAATATTTTTTGGAGTGACGCGCGCGCAGTGTGGAAGTTTCTACTTCCAACTTTTGCCCATCCACACCGCCGTATAACAGCAATGGATCAAACGAATATAACGGAAAAATAGGCATTTTGGTAATGTCATCGGCAATTAAATCACATGCTTTTTTCAACGTGTTTAAACGAAGACGGGATTGTAGTGTATCTTGCAACGAGGCGTAAGGAATGTCAGAAATATCAGCCATCTTGTGATTGCCGCAGTTCATAGCTTGAGCAATAATAGTGCCAATGAGATGTTCCTCATTGGTTGCCTGTTTCGCGTAACGTGGTTGAATATGCGTAAAAGCGGAGAAGAACTGGCATTTTTCGTGTACAAAGCGAAAGACATCTCCCACATCCTGTAAGGGTAATTGCCCATAAAATTGATGTTTAACTTTTTTCTCTTTAGCAAAGTTACTTTTTTGAAGATGTAACGTTTTATTTTTTTCATTGTACCGCAAATGATTCAATTTACCCTTTTTAAAGGCTTTATTGAAGCGGATCCACAACGATTTTAATTCTTTTAACAGCGCGTCCAATTGCTTTTCAATAGGCTCGGCAAAGGCCGGTATGTTTAATGTGGCAATCAGCGCATCTTTTTCTTTCAGTGATACCAGTTCTTGATTCAACGAACGATACAGTAAACTGTCCTCCAGAAAAATGTGCCCCGTTTTGCATTGATTAAAAATCTGCCGATAAATCCAGAATTCATAGCGTGTTGCATGGACTAATGACGGATTATCAGGCTGGCAAAGGTGGTTTTTTTCTCTGGCTGGCACGGTGCCTTCAGGACAATCTTCGAGAAGTTGCTTGTCCAATTTCTTATTCTTAGTAAACAGTTCTTTTATCCATGCAACGGCGGATAGCCAGGGATTATTCGGTGTTTGGCTAGAAAAATCGAGCATCATGACAAAGGGTCTTAAATGAAGCGTCATTTTTCCGGCAATATCATCAACCACTTTCCAGTAAAAATCTTTTTCCTGTGGTGAAGGCGGTTGTTTTTTGGCAGGTTCAAGCTTGTTTTTCAAGGCTTCACGTGAAATAACATTGGAAAATATCATCTGCCGCATATCCCCTAAGCAAACATCATCGGGCCACTTATCGTCGGCTAACCAATAGAATGCCAAGTTTTTCATCGTACCTTTATCTTTCTCCTCCTCATGATGAAGACTGACGATTTTTTCAGAAAATTGTGTCGCCGCGTTTTTATTAAGGAGATCATCAAATTGTTGATAATGAAACTCAAATGCCGTCAGGAGATTATCGTTGATTTCTCGGTAACGTAGCCATGTGTAACATAACAGATAAAGGTAAGTTTTCTCAATCATAATCTTTTTTCGTAAATCATAGACAGTGTAATACTCTGCTAAATCGGCATAGTACTGAATATTTTTGTGCGATAATTTGAGCAAGGGCATCAATCGTTTCATGGTAAGATAAAGCGGTTTAAGCTTGCGCCACTTGTCACGTTCTTTTCCCATCATATTTTTCTGAAAATTTCTGGCATCTTGTTTGATCGCAGCCAAATCCGATAAGCTGTTTTCATTGATTAACAATTGTTGTAATGCTTGCTTTTCCTCTTCTGACAATGATTTCTGCAATATGAAGGCAAGGCGTTTTTTCTCATCATTAATAATGGTACTGACAATGATTTGAAGGGTCGTATAGCCGGGACGAATAATTTTTTGTTCCGTCAAATGAGAGAGTAATGCTAATGCAATAAATTGTGGCTGTATATCTCGCTGAATAATGTCGTTGGAATATATATAGAGAAGCGATTGGTGCTCTTTATTCCAGACACGATATTCGAAAAAAGTCGCAATCATTTTGCATTGAGCATAATATTCATACGAGGTGATTTCTTCCGGTTTAAAAATTTTCTCGGGGAAATATTGCTGTAGAATAAATTGTAAATCATCAGAATCAACTTCATTCCACGTCAATTTAAAAAAGAGTTTGACCGATTTGAAATAAGCGATTTGCAAAATGCAGTAGACTTTGGCAGAAAGATTTTGACGCTGCATTGCCATCTGTAATTCTTCTTCGGTTAAACTCAAATATTCAAAGCGTTGTTCCTCGTCAAAATCGGGACATTCGTAAAAAGCCGCTTTTTCCGCTTCGGATAAGACAGCCAGTTGTTTGTTTTGAGACATATTTTTTCAAAAATGGGATAAAGTGTTTTAAAAAAACGATGGTTTTAGCAAGCCGCATAGTGTAGCTTACTTTACATTAAATACATACGATTAATGTTTGAAAGAATAGCTTTTTACCTTTTATTCAGATAAACTTAAAAACATGACAAATTTTGCTTATTTACGCGTTTCCACAGATCACCAAGATGCCAAAAATCAAAAATTAGGGATCTTGGATTATTGCAATACGCGTGGCATTAATGGGTTGAAGTTTATTGAAGATACCGTCAGTGGTAAAACATCGTGGCGGGAACGAAAAATTGGCGAGATTTTAGATAAAGCTGGAAAAGGTGATGTTGTCATTGCGGCTGAAGTCTCTCGCTTAGGCCGTTCAACACTTCAGGTATTAGAAATACTGGAAGAAGCAGCGCAAAAAGGTGTTTCAGTACATATTGCTAAAAATAATATGGTGCTAGATGGTTCAATGCAAGCCACCATTACTGCCACCATTTTAGGATTAGCCGCACAAATTGAACGTGAATTTATTTCAGCGCGTACCAAAGAAGCTTTAGCCAAACGAAAGCAAGACGGTGCAAAGTTAGGTCGCCCAAAAGGTGAAGCCAATATGCTAAAGCTGGATGCATTTCGGGATGAAATAACTGGATACCTGAAAAAAGGTATTAACAAGCGTGCTATTTCAAAGCTCATTGAGTGTGCGCCATCGACCCTGTATCAATGGTTAGAAAGACGAAAAGTGCGCGTAAAATAGTCTGATTTAAGCATTTATTAATTATTCTTTGATATAATTGTTAACAATAGAGTTAAACAGCTTTACAAGCGTGGTTGGTTTTTATGCAAATAAAAGAACGTTTTGATCTGTCATCAAATAATATTGACACACTAAGAAATTTGATGAATTCCCATTTGGATGCCACTGAAAGAAGGCGTGTGATAGAATTAGCACATAGCCAACTTACTGCATTATTTCAGCAATATCAACTTTCTAATGAAAATCCTTTGAATAATTATTTAACTCAATTAGATCGCCGTTTAAACGATGATAGAAACAGAAGTGCATCTGATATTTTTTATTTGCGTTTATTGGAACAACTAAGAGAACCACGTCAAGAAAATTTATTTTCAAATCACAATCACTCGTTTATTGAAGCTTATTTATCTCAGTCAAGAAGGCAAGAAATCTCAACAAATAGAAATAGAGAATTATTTATTCAACTATTAAATAATAATAGAAATAGGGAGAATCAAAATCCTCTTCTTTCGCAGTTATTGGATCAATTAAGAGAATCAAGTGAAGAAAATTTATTATCGAATCACAATCGCGAACTAATTCAAACTTATCTATCTCAGATAAGAGGACAACAACGACAGTCTCAAGCTCCTGCAGCTGCCACCAACTCTACTCCTCTTCCTTCTATTAATGAAGCACAAAAAGCACTTATATCTGCTTATCTCTATTTTATTTTTGACGATATAAATGAACTTAATTCCCCGGTGGAAATTATAAAAGCATTTAATCTTATCCTTGCTAATACTGTTTCAGAGCAAGACAAAGTTTTTTTTGTTGGAAAAGGAAAATGGGAAAGTATTGAACAGTTAAAAAATGTTCTTTCTCATCAAGAACCGCATAAACTATTAAATTTAGAAGTTAAAAATAAAGAATATAGAAAGATAGACAATATAGAAAAGGAAGTGGTTACTACTAGAATTACAAAAGATTCTGTGGTCAATTTCATTACTTCACTTGTACAACAGCAAATACAGATACAAAAAGAAGCATCTGCTAAAAAAATACAAAAGGCTTATAGGCATTATCGCCCGCATTTATTTCATCAAAAACCAAGTGCTGCTGGTGTAGAAAATATAGACAGCCCATCGTTATCAGCAAAAAAAACCAAATAGAAAATAAAAAACTAAAAATATTAATCTATTAGGTTTAAATGTGCTTAAAAATTAAACAATCAAAAATTTCTGAGGTTTGCGCTTAGAACCCCATACAAGCATCTATGTACGATAAAGATCGTGAAAAAATTTTCCATCTATACCAGCTAGGCGTTCCAATACAAAAAATTATTACGACTCATTTAGGTTATGGGAAATATTTATCTCTCAAAGCCTATATGAACAAACGAAAAGAAACGGGAGAGAATGTTCACCCATGACTTTTAATTGAAAGAGGAGAATATACATTGCTATCATTTAACACTTCAAAACCATTGACGTTAGGACTTGAACTAGAAATTCAGATTGTTAATCGAGAAAACAAAGATCTTATCGGTTTGTCAGATGACATCCTAAAACAGCTAAAAAATAAACCTTTTGAAAAAAATATTAAGCCTGAGGTGACCAAAAGTATGCTAGAAATTAACTCTGGCATTCATGATACCCCTCAAACTCTTCTTGTAGAGTTAAATCAGATAAAAAGTCACTTAATTGAACAAACAAAAGAGCTTAATATATTTTTTTCTGGTGGTGGTACGCATCCTTTTCAAATGTGGCATGAACGAGAGCTTTATAAAACCGACCATTACCAAGTGGTTAAAAAGAAATATGGCTATTTAGTCCAAATGTTTACTGTTTTTGGTATGCATATACATATTGGCTGTGCTAATCCTAATGATGCACTTTATTTAACCCATGCCATGGGAAAGTACATTCCACATTTTATTGCCTTAAGTGCTTCCTCACCTTTCTGTCAGGGCATAGACACGCAATTTTGCTCTTCGAGAAGCAATATTGTTAATCTTTTTCCGCTAAGTGGAATGCCTCCTTTTATTTTGGATTGGTCGGAATTTTGTGATTACTTAGTTAAAATGAAACAATTGCCCTTAATAGAAGGCGTTGATAATTTTTATTGGGATATTCGTCCACGACCTGAATTTGGCACGATTGAACTTCGAGTCTGTGATACTCCTTTAAGTGTTGAAAGGGCAGTTCAAATTGCGGCTTTTGCTCAATCACTGGCTCACTATTTGTTAGAAGAACGAACTGCTTTAGTGGACGATAAGCACGATTTACACCGTTACAATCGTTTTCAGGCAAGTAAATTGGGATTTAATTCATCTTTTATAAATCCTATGACTTTTCAAGAGCATTCCTTGCTAGAGGATTTATTAGAGACCTGTAAAAAAATTGAGCCTTATAGTAAGGCACTACATACGGAAGAATTAATATCTGTATTAATTTCTGACGTGATAGACGGAAAAAATGATTCTGCTTGGTTGCAGAAACTTTTTGCGGAAGGAGAAGATTTAAAAGATATCGTATATCTTTCAGGTCATCTTTTTACAGGAAAAATAAACCATGAAGCCTTCTATATTGAGACGGCGGCATAAGTAACTTTGTATAGTTTTATATAGAGAGATAATAATAAAATGAGCTCTTATGATGATTGATATGCCTCATGGCCGATTTCCCCCGGATATACGGGGAAACCCAATAATCAAGAATTTAAACACGGATATAAAGAAGAACAAGAGATTTCTACCGCTTGTATGGTGCTTATTCAAAATGCTATTGTGTTGTGGAATTATTTATATTTGTCCGAACTATTAGCCAATACCGTTGATCCTGAGCAGCGCAAACAAATGCTTGCCTTTATTAAAAAAGGTTCTATTATGACCTGGCAACATATTAATTTGCATGGTGAATATGATTTCAGCAAACAGGCGGCGAATGATCGTGCTTTTGATCTAGAAAAAATTCTGGCTTTGAAAATAGAAGCATAGAGGTGAATCAGATGGTTATTTTAGCTCAAAATTGGACGAACGAAACTTTTGGACCGCTTTTGTAGTTAAACCCATCATTTAGAAGCTAATGCTCAAGACGATGCTTTGGATGTCTTAGGTTTATTATTGAGTGGCTTATTTTCCAGCGCAAAAACTAAAAACCGTAAAGTGAGGTTGCGTACGCTGAAAGATCTCGATCGTTCGACAGCAACCCTCGTGGAAGCTTGTAAGCTGCTGCTCAATCAAACCATCGTTGATAACGAAGTTCGAGATAGAATTTATACCTCTTTGGGAAAGAATACTATTATTAATGCCGTCAATGATGCCAGTTCACTTATCAGACCACCGGATGATTTATTTTACACAGAGCTGGAACAACGAAAAGAAACGGTTAAAAAATTTTTATCCACCTTACTGCGCGTTCTCCATTTTGAAGGAAATTCTCTGGGTGATATCGTTATTGAAGCGCTCAATTGGTTGAAAATAAAAAAGGGACCACCACCTATGGAGGTGATTTCAAAACCATGGGAAGGTTATGTCATTACGCCTGATTGGGCAACGGACTATACGATTCAATTAAAAACACCACCTAAAAAAACAAGCAAGAAAGTGATTTATTTGTATTGGCGTGCTATCGAAGGAGAAAACGACGAGGCTCTGCAATACAAAGTGAATGCTTTCCAAGAAAAATTAACCGCTGAAGATCTCAAAGAAAGCTATGATAGCATCGCCAATAAAGCACGTTCTGAATCATCGAATAAAACACTCACTTCTGACGAAATCCAACGTGTTACCATGGTTCTATTGGAAAAAGGACACATCAAGAAAAAAGAACATCCTATTGATTTGGTAGCTTATACTTTTTGCACGCTCACCCAATTACAAACTGCCATAAAAAGACGGGATGTATTTATTAATTCCAGTTGGCGATACGCCGATCCATGTGCCAATCTTTACAAAGATCATGAATGGGAAACCATATCACCTCTGATTTGTCGTTCATTGGATCTCACCAAAGATGCCTTAACAACCCTCAACAAAATGGCGGAGGAACTTGATCAAACGTATCGGCGCGTCATGCAAAATTGGGAAAATAATCCTGCGGTACGATTTGATAAAAATGGTGAATTAATCTTAACACCACTGGATAAATTAGATGAACCCGAATCACTCAAATTATTACGAGCAGCTATAAAAGCACGCATGCCTCAAGTTGATTTGCCTGAGATGGTATTAGAAATTGCCATGAAGACAAAGTTTACGGAGGCTTTTACACATATCAATGAAGGCAATGCTCGGGTTGAAGATTTAGAGATTAGTCTCTGTGCTGTATTACTTGCACAAGCCTGCAATACAGGACTAGAGCCATTTGTTCGAGAAGATATTCCGGCATTAAAACGAGATAGGTTACTGTGGGTGGATCAATATTATATTCGAGATGAAACGCTAACAGCGGCCAATGCCATATTGGTATCTTTTCAAAATACCATTGGATTAGCTCAGAAATGGGGTGGCGGTGATGTGGCCTCGGCTGACGGAATAAGATTTATTGTGGCTGTGCGAACAATCAATGCAGCTCCCAATCCCAAATATTTTCCTAATGCCCACGGTTTGACATGGTACAATTTGTTATCCAATCAACGAACAGGATTAAATGCCATTACAGTTCCTGGGACATTGCGTGACAGCTTGATTTTGTTAGCTGTTGTTTTAGAGCAACAAACAGAATTAGATCCAGTTTGCATTATGACAGATACAGGCGCATACAGTGATGTTGTCTTTGGGCTTTTTCGTTTAGTAGGACGTCGTTTTGCCCCACGATTAGCTGATTTAGGCGGTGCAAGATTTTGGCGCGTTGATCCTTCTGCTGACTATGGCGTACTCAATGACTTATCCAAAAATCGTATTCATTTTGATTGGATAATTCCAAACTGGGATGATATTTTACGTTTAACGGGTTCATTAAAGCTTGGAAAAGTGCCAGCCACAGGAATCATGCGTACCTTGCAAGTGGGAGACAAACCCACTAGTCTCGCCAAGGCCATTGCAGAAATTGGTCGTATCGACAAAACTATTCACATGCTCAATTACATTGATGATGAAGCCCGCCGTCGAGCAACGTTAATTCAATTAAACCTGGTGGAAGGCAGGCATAGCTTAGCACGTGAAATTTTTCATGGAAAACGTGGCGAAATTCATGAGCATTATAGGGAAGGACAGGAAGATCAATTGGGTGCATTAGGATTGGTATTAAATATGACTTCATTATGGAACACCCTTTATACCGACGCCATTTTGGAAGAATTAAAAGCGGAAAGTTTCGAAGTCAATGAAGAAGATGTTGCGAGACTCTCTTCATTTGGGTCTGGTCACATCAATATGCTTGGACGCTATTCATTTTCAATGCCAGACTCGGTTAAGAAAGGTAAATTACGTCCATTTAGAGATTCAGATAGCCCTTAAGTCGGTTGGCTGTTCCATTGTTCCCCAAACCCCTTATTTGCTAATTTCTCTGAAATATAGAGTTGGGATGCTGTTGCCAACAATAAAGACACTAGCCGTCAAAAGATTTAATTTTGGCTGTTTTTGAATAATTTTCTCACGCTACTTTTTTTAAAATCGCTTTGAATCGAGCGTTGAAGAAAACTCAAAACGACGAGGTGGATAAAATTGATACGCAATCATCTTAAGTAGCAAGAAAAAAAACGATAAAAAAGTAAACTGTATAAGATTTCATTTACTCCCTGAATGCGTTTAAGTAGAATGCGGTTATATTATTTATGACAATCGCCCTTTTTGAAGGCAAAATATTTAACGTTGAAGCACATGAAAAAAATCATTCGTATGGCCCTTTGTTTTACTACTTTTTTGACAGGAAATGTCTATGCTGAATCCATGACTCAGTTTATTCAGCAGGTAGTACAAAGCAACCCAGCGATTCAAGCAGCAGAATCAAATTTGTCAGCCGCAAAATCGCGTGAAATTGCGCTAGGCAAGTCATTGTATAATCCAGAACTTACCGCAGAGCAACAAAATTCCGTTGAAAATACTACCAGTGTTGGCATCAATCAAACCATTGATTGGGCGAATAAGCGAGAGGCAAGAAAGCAAGTGGGGACAGCTAATGTATTATTAGCTAAAGCGCAATTGGCTGATTTAAAGCAACAACTCATTTTAGCTATTTTTACTGCTCTTTCTCAGTACCACATTCAACAGCAAGCGATTGTTTTAGCTAAAAAACGTACAAATATGTTGCAACAATTACTTCAACTGACTCAAAAAGGCTATGAAAAAGGGGATTTAGCGCGTGTAGATCTCGATTTAGCTCGATTAGCATTATCCGAAGCTATTGCTCAACAAGCAGATGCTGAAGTCAATGCTAATCAAGCATTACAAATTTTAAGAGCGACCACTGGTATGAACCAAGCAAATTGGCCTTTTTTGCCCAACCAATTACCTTTGTTAAGAAGTAGTACCCAGACTAATGTTGATAACTTATTGATGAATTTACCGGCGATGTTGGTGCTCAATCAGCAGTTTCAAGCAGCTAAGGCTAACATTAAGGTAGCCGAGCGAAATCGATATGCAGATCCAACCATCGGTATTCAAGGCGGGGAATCCAGTGAAGAAGGCGATAGAAAACGATTAATTGGGGTGACGCTTAGTATTCCACTTTTTGTCCTGAATCCTTATCGTGCAGAAGTGGATGCTGCCAATTATGATGCCATGGAAGCGGAGGGTCAACGAATGAACATGGTGCGTCAAGCTAAAGCCAATATGACGAGCAGTATGGAACGTTATCAAATCTTGTATCGTTCTTATGCTGAATGGCAAAAATATTCTGCTCATGCGCTCAATGGTGGCACTGTTGTTATTCGGCGATTATGGCAATCGGGAGAAATTAGTACGACAGATTATCTTATTCAATTAAAACAACGTATTGACAGCCAAATGGCAGGTATTGCGCTAAAAGGGCGTGCATGGGAAGCTTGGAGTGAGTGGTTGAAATCCTCTGGTCAAGCGGCAAATTGGTTACATTTATCCTCTTTGATGGGGCGAGACATGACATGAAAAAAATAGTGAATGGATTATTGTGCTTAAGTTTGATAACCAGCGGTTATTTGGTTGCGTATGCAGAGCCAAAAAAAACAGAATCCGAAAGCAATACGGTCTTTTTATCAACGCATGCTCAAAAAATGGCGGGTATTGAGGTAACCCGTATCGAACCACAGGCTTTGCCGCATCTTGTTTCTGCCCCAGGAGAAGTCATTCCCAACGCGGATTTAACCACAAAAGTCAGTACACGAGTGGCAGCGCAAGTATTGCAACGCTATATTCAAGAAGGAGAACTAATAAAAAAAGGACAAACTCTCTTGCGTCTTTCCAGTGTTGATATGGCCAAAACGCAAAGCGATTTATTACTGTCGTGGCAAGAATGGAAGCGAGTGCAAGCTTTGGGAAAAGATGCTGTTTCGGGAAAACGTTTTTCTGCGGCACGTGTAACCTATCAAAATGCGTATGCCACTGCAATGGCTTATGGAATGACTGCCACTGAAATAGAAAATTTATTACGTTTTGAAAAACCGATTAACGCCAATGGAGATTTTAAATTATTTGCTTCCCGTGATGGTACGGTTTTTAATATCAATTTTACGGAAGGAGAATTAGTGGAGGCAGGCAGGATCCTCTTAGATATTGTGGATGAAAAAACTGTTTGGGTAGATGCAAGATTACATCCGAATCAAAGTACTCCTGTGGCTGTTGGCGAAACAGTGGTGATTAACGTCAATGACAAAACACTTTCTGGTCGAGTTATTCAGGTGCATCATCAATTGGATGAAATAACACGTACCCGATCCATTCGTTTAGAAGTTCCTAATACAGACGATGCGCTTCATCCAGGTCAATTTGTTCAATGTCAAATTGAGGTAGGAAAAACTGCCCCTTTGTTAGCGATTCCCAGTGACGCGTTGTCAAAAAATAGCGATGGTGATTGGGTTATTTATATTGAAAAGGCGTCAGGACAGTTCCAGCAACGTGAAGTAAAAATGCGTGAAATAATTGAAAATCAAGCCGTTATTGAAGGTGTTGAACCGGGGGATCGTGTCGTCACACAAGGGGCATTTTTTATTCATGCCGAGTTAAGTAAAAAAGGCTTTGATGCTCATGGAGATTAAGAAACACCATGCTCAATAAACTCATTGATTTCGCCGTTAATAATCGGTTATTAGTTCTATTAGGGCTATTAGCTTCGCTGCTAGCAGCAGTCATGACTTTTTCCAAGCTTAATTTTGATGCCTTTCCGGATGTGACCAATGTTCAAGTGGTGGTTAACACTGAAGCACCGGGGCTTGCTGCCGAAGAAGTAGAGCAACTCATCAGTTACCCTATTGAAGCGGTGATGTACGCTTTACCCGACGTTGAAGAAGTGCGCTCTATTTCCAAAGTAGGTTTGTCCGTGGTAACCGTGGTGTTTAAAGGTAATGTGGATATTTATTTTGCGCGTCAACAAGTCTTTGAGCGTTTGCAGTCTGCGCGAGAAAAAATACCTGAAGGAGTAGGTGTCCCTGAAATAGGCCCTAATACCTCTGGTCTTGGACAGGTTTTTCAATATATTCTCAAAACCGATGATCCTAAAAAATACGATATAATGGCACTACGTAGCCTCAATGATTGGGTGGTTAAATTATTAATTGCACCCGTGGATGGCGTAACGGATGTGTTATCTTTTGGTGGTGAAGTACGACAATATCAAGTTCAAGTAGATCCATCGCGTCTATTAGCTTATAAATTAACAATGAATGACTTAATAAAGGCAATTGAGGCAAATAATCGCAATGCAGGAGGCTGGTATCTTGACCGAGGAGCAGAGCAAATGACCATTCGTGGTTTTGGTTGGGTACGCTCGGGTAAAGAGGGATTAGAAGATATTGACAATATTCCCGTTAAAGACAGTGACGGCGTGGTGGTACGTGTGAGCCAAATGGCTACGGTAGCCTATGGCAGTGAAATCCGTCAAGGTGCGGTAACAATGACTGAACGAGATGCTAAGGGGAAACCCCGTGCTTTGCATGAAGTAGTTGCCGGCATAGTACTTAAACGCATCGGAGCCAATACAAAAGCGACCATTGATGGTATTAAAGCCGTGATCCCCATCATTCAAAAAGCCTTACCACCGGGTGTTGTTTTAGAACCAGTCTATGATCAGGCTGATTTAATTCAGCAAGCCATTCATACTGTTGTGAAAGCTTTACTAGAAGCTTTTATCTTAATTGTCATTGTTTTGCTGCTCTTTTTGGTGAATATCCGGGCAACTTTTTTAGTATTGATTTCTGTACCTATTTCAGTGGCATTGGCGCTAATGGTTATGGCCTTAGAAGACGTGTCGGCGAATTTAATGTCATTAGGTGGGCTAGCGATTTCTATTGGAATGATGGTAGATGGTTCCGTCGTGATGATGGAAAATATTTTTAAACATTTGAGTCAAGCAACCAACCCTCCGGATGCCTTAGAAAGTCACCCTGTTGCTCTGCGTATACAAGAAGCGGCACGAGAAGTCTCACGTTCGGTATTCTTTGCTGTCTTAATCATTATTGTTGTCTTTACCCCTCTTTTCAGTTTGCAAGGTGTGGAAGGAAAATTATTCAGTCCTATGGCGATTAGCATTGTATTAGGGATGTTAGCTTCTCTGCTTGTTGCTATGATGGCTATTCCGGCATTGGCCACCTATTTTTTTAAAAAAGATGTGCGCCATCGTGAAAGCCCGCTGCTACCTCCTCTTGTTAAGCGATATCAATGGTTATTAACGAAAGCATTAACCAGACCCAAAAGCATAATGTTGTCCGCTGTTGGCTTATTTTTGCTTTCGTTGTGTATTTTGCCTTTTTTGGGGACGGAGTTTGTTCCGGAGCTTGAGGAAGGTACACTCAATATTCGTGCTACTTTAGCGCCTTCCGCTAGTCTAGATACAGCGGTTAAAGTAGCTAATACGCTTGAAGAAAAATTATTATCTTTTCCCGAAGTGACCTATGCTTCCAGTCGTATAGGACGACCAGAACTTGGCGGAGATCCAGAGCCTGTTTCTAACATCGAAATTTATATTGGCCTAAAACCGGTGAGTGAGTGGATAAGTGCGAAGAATCGTATGGCGCTACAACAAAAAATGGCGAATAAAATAGGCGACTATCCAGGGATATTATTGTCGTTTACCCAACCTATTTCGAGTCGCGTCGACGAACTTTTATCAGGAGTTCGCGCGCAATTGGCCATTAAGTTGTTTGGTCCTAATTTAGCTATTCTGGCTGAAAAAGGGCGAGAAATTGAAAAGGTGGTTAAGTCTATTCGCGGTACCCGCGATGTGGCTATGGAGCAAATTACCGGTGAAGCGCAATTAGTCATCAAGCCTGATCGAGAAGCCCTCATGCGATACAGCATCTCGATTGATCAAGTGATGTCATTAATTTCAGATGCCATTGGCGGCAAAACTGCAGGGCAAGTCATTAATGGCAATGAGCGCTATGATATTTATGTTCGTTTCTCCAAAAACTCTCGTAATAGCATGGAGCGTATAGGTGATTTAATTTTATTGTCTCCCAAAGGAGCATGGGTTCGCCTAAAGGATGTCGCTCAAATTTCGTTAGAATCTGCTCCACCACAAATTCGGCGTGATGATGTGCAACGTCGGGTAGTGATTCAAGCGAATGTGGAAGGACGAGACATGGGAAGTGTGGTAAAAGAAATTCAGCAACGCATTGAAAGTCAAATAACCTTACCCTCAGGATATTCGGTGACCTACGGTGGCCAATTTGAAAATCAACAACGGGCACAGGCAAGGCTTATGATTGTCGTGCCCATTTCGTTAGGTCTTATTTTTCTCTTGTTATATTTCGCTTTTAATTCGCCGAGTCAAGCGCTCTTAGTCATGATGAATGTACCATTGGCGCTTATTGGTGGTATTGTTGCTTTGTTTATCAGTGGACAGTATTTATCGGTACCCAGTTCCATTGGTTTTATTGCGTTATTTGGTATTGCGGTATTAAATGGTGTGGTGTTAATTAATGCCATTAATCAAAATACTCAGGAAGGTATGCCAGTAGAGCAGGCTGTATTAAACGGCGCCATCTCTCGTCTACGTCCAGTGCTCATGACAGCGTTTATTACAGCTTTAGGTTTAATTCCTATGTTATTGGCTCGGGGCATTGGTGCTGAAATTCAACGGCCTTTAGCCAGCGTAGTAGTGGGTGGTTTGATTTCATCCACAACATTAACCTTATTGGTTTTGCCAGTTCTTTATGCTTATTTCTTTAAGCATAGTCGTTAATTTTTTTACAGAATATGCTAGACTCAACACTTATTAATAATTTTTATACGAGGATAGCATGGGCTTTTTAAAGCAATTAATTAATGGGTATCTTATGGGGCATCAAGGACAGAGTTATGGAAAACATGAAAGAAAACGGGGTGGTCATCATGGCAATAGCTACTATCAAGAGAGAAATACCACTCAACCCGCCGGAATGGCGTGTTTTAGTTGTCATACACCCAATGCCTATAATGCCAAATTTTGTCAACAATGCGGCACCTCTCTTGCAGCTACATGTGCTGCGTGTGGCTTCGACTTAGCTCAAGGCGAAAAATTTTGCCCACAATGCGGAAAAGAACGGTCATAATATCGCTTTAAATTATTGGAAAAAATCATGAGTTCAGAACATTCACATAATCACGCCCATGCACATACCCATGCGGTTTCTAAAAAAACTAAAACAAAAACATTAATTTATGCATTATGTTTAACATCTACCTTTTTGATAGCAGAGATGGTCGGTGGCTTTGTAACAGGAAGCCTGGCTCTTCTTTCTGATGCTGCGCATATGCTTACTGACGTGGCTGCTTTAGCCATTGCATTATTGGCCATTTATGTTGGTCGTCGACCGGCTGACACAGAAAGAACTTTTGGTTATTATCGTTTTGAAATTTTGGCAGCAGTCTTTAATACTCTTTTGCTTTTCTTAATTGCTATTTATATTATTTATGAAGCCTATCAACGCCTATTTATTACGGTAGAAATTCAATCGATGGGTATGCTTATTATTGCGACTTTGGGGCTTGTCATTAATATCATTTCAATGCGATTGCTTTCAGAGGACAAAGAAAAAAGCTTGAATATTAAAGGGGCATATCTTGAAGTGTGGAGTGATATGATAGGCTCAGTTGGGGTCATTATCGCCGCCCTGCTTATGCGTTATACGCAAGCCAATTGGGTGGACTCAGCTGTGGCCATTTTAATTGGGCTTTGGGTATTGCCCAGAGGTTGGCTATTGCTTAAAGAAAGTATCAACATTTTGCTGGAAGGCGTTCCACAAGGCGTTAATTTATCAAAACTGAAAGAAACGCTCTGTACGATTGAATTCATTATAGATATTCATGACTTGCATGTGTGGGCTATTACCAGCGGTAAAATCAGTTTAACGGCACATGTAGTAACGGCTTCTCATCAAAATTGTGAAGAAATTTTAGATAGGATGCGAAAAATGCTAGCTGAGCAATTTGATATTCATCATACTACATTGCAGCATGAAACCACAGCATGCGCGCCTGTTGGGATGACGTGCAAGATAGAACACCGATAAATTTTCTTATCCACAACATTTTTTTAAAGAGACGTTTTTTTTAAGATTTTTAACCCGTTTGCCACCACAATCAAACTGGCGCCCATATCAGCAAATACTGCCATCCATAAGGTGGCCTCCCCTAATAACGCTAATACAAAAAAGATGCCTTTAACCGCCAACGCAAAGCTGATATTCTGCACTAAATGCCGATGACTCATTTGGCTGATGTTAATAAAGGTGGCCACCTTTTCTAAATTATCTTCCATCAAGGCAACATCCGCGGTTTCTAAGGCCGTATCATTGCCTGCCGCACCCATTGCAAAGCCAATCGATGCTTTAGCTAAAGCAGGGGCATCATTCATGCCATCACCTATCATACCAACATGCGTATTGACTTTAAGTAATTGTTCAATAACATGAAATTTGTCCTGAGGTAATTGATTGGCATACACTTTGTCAATGTTCAGTGTGGCAGCAATAGAACGTGCCGTTCGCTCATTGTCACCCGTAATCATGATGGTTTTAATCCCCATTTGCTGCAATGTCGTAAGCGCTTTTTTACTCGTTTCTCGCACTTTATCAGCCACAGCAAAAACACCAAACACTTCTTTTTCATTGCCCAGTACCAGCGTGGTTTTTCCTTCTTGTTCTAGTTGATTTAAAAGACTTTCAACCGATTGATGACAGATTTTGTGATCTTCTGCAAACGAATGATTGCCAATGAAGGGTTTTCCTGCATATCCGGCCCAAATCGGCCATGAGTGTGATTTTTTGTGGGCTCTCTAAGTCAAAAGCAAATTTTAGTGAGTGTTGTAAAAATACTGATTTTTTCTGAATACCATAATAAACGTTAGATTTATAAAGCTCGTTATGGCGATAAATTCATTCTTGCGTAGACGCATTTAATATATTTCATGATTGAATGCGCTGTTAAAATGGCAGACTCTCCTTGATTGAAATTGAATTTATCTTGATCTTTATAATCCGCTTTTACTCTCAAATCACGTGCTTGTTCCAAACGCTTACCTAAAAATCTCAACTCTTTTACTGGATGGCTAAGCAATTTTTTTATTAATTTATCTTGTTTTTTAATATTTTTCTTTAAAATAAGATAAAATCGAAACAGCTGTCTTTTTTTTATTCGTATTACGTTATTTTCATTGAAAATATTCGTCTTTTTCTGTTCTGTAAAGCCTATTTCCGATAAAATCAACATGAGTTAAATTTTTTTTGAATGAGCATAATAAGTATGAATAATTGCGGCTGCCACCCTAAAGTTACCACGCAAACCGAACGAAAAATTTTATGGATTGCCTTATGGCTCAATGCAACGATGTTTGTTATTGGTTTAATCGCCGGATTATTAGCACAATCCACGGGCCTTGTCGCCGACTCACTGGATATGTTGGCTGACGCATCAGCCTATGCTGTTGGGTTATTAGCCATTGGACGCAGTCAATACTTTAAATCGGTGGCCGCTACGTTTAGTGGTAGTGTATTACTTTTTTTAAGTTTTGGTGTCTTAGGACAAGTAGCTTGGCATATTGTGTCAGGCAGTTCTCCTGATAGCACTATCATGATCTTTATTGCAGGGCTTTCTTTTTTTGTTAATCTAGGCGTCCTTCAGTTATTAGGACGCTTTCGACAAGGCGAGGTTCACTTAAGGGCTGCATGGATTTTCACTCGAGCAGATGTTATTGTGAACCTCAGCGTTATTCTCTCGGGAATTTTAGTCGCCATGACGCACTTACGCTATCCTGATTTAATTGTTGGGACACTCGTTGGGCTTTATGTCATAAAAGAAGCGTGTCATATTTTAAGTGAAGCCAAAAAAATTATAAAGTGAGCTAATGATGAAAATAAATTATCGTATTGAAGGCATGCATTGTGAAGCTTGCATTGAAAAAATAAAAACAGCCCTCGTGCCTCATGTCAATATAGTGACCATTACGTTTAATCCTCCACGTCTTCAGATTGAAGCAAAAACGTTACCCTCTTTGGATACCTTAAACACTTATATTATCTCCGCAGGAAAATATCGATTACATCTCATCAAGAGCGGTGTTGAGCAACCTGTATCAACAATACCGGAAAGCACAGCCCCTCAAGAAGGATTGCGCGCTTATTTCCCCATTTTTTTGATTGCGGCTTATATCTTAGGCACCACATTCATCAGCAATTTTCATGATGGACAAGTTCATTGGTCAGGTTGGATGAATCAATTTATGGCTGGTTTCTTTTTGGTCTTTTCCGCCTTTAAATTGCTCAATATCAAAGGATTTGCCGAAGGCTATGCTACCTATGATTGGCTCGCACGAAAGTGGTATTTCTATGGATTTATTTATCCTTTCTTAGAACTCAGTTTGGGTGTTTTATATTTAGGCGCTTGGCTACCCAACATCACACTGGTGGCGACAGTAGTGATTATGGGATTTTCCAGTTTAGGTGTTATAGAAAGTTTATTAAAAAAACAAAAAATTCGTTGTGCTTGTTTGGGTACAGTGCTGAATGTACCTTTGTCGAGTATTACGCTTATCGAAGATTTAACGATGGTATTTCTGGCCAGTCTTGGGCTTTTTATGTATTAAAATAAAAACATTCATAGAGGTTTAAAATACCGTGGATACCCCAAAAGTGACCACGCTACCACTCGTGCATTCACCATCACTTGTACACAAGTTTTTAAATTCTCCCACATTTTGATCGTATTCCCATTGAGCAAAGATATTCAAACCCGGCATCACCCGATAATAAGGACGAACCGTATAACGCATTTGATTTAGACCACTGCCAATATCACTTTGGGTCACGGTTTGAGTTGCCAAGATACTGCGAATACCGGTACGAACAAAAAAGTTATTGGTCATTTGACTGTCACGCGACAGCTCTGCATCTAGTTTCACGCTGCCATCATGATAGTAGAGTCTGAGATTCGTATCAATGAAATACGGCATCAAACCTTCCAGTCCAATCCCGGGTTGCCAATAAGGTGTTTCAGCGGGTCGATAAAAATAGTTGGCTCCACCTTTAATGGCCCAGAATTGATTGAGTAAATGCCAATAAAAAATATCGATGTCGGCATCCTCCACCGTACCTTCATCAATTTCTGCTTCATTGGCATATAATTCTAGTTTGTTGTAATCGCTGCCATATAAGCCCTTAAACGTCATTTCTTGATCGTTATTAAACGGATCTTCGCCTAAATCCAAAAAGCTCGCTTGATAAAGCCCCATTGGATGCGCCATGGGATGGTGAACTAAACTGGGATCAAGCGGCATCACTTCATCTTCCCGAATAATGGGACGGTTAACATAGCTTCCTGACGATACCGTTTTTTCAGGTTTTTCCTTTCCCTGCATGACCTCAATAATCGTATCGTATTGAAAAACGCGACTCATGCCTGAAATCATGTGGTACGCATGATGACAATGAAAAAACCACTGGCCACTGGCATCGGTGTCAACATCCACTACCGCGGTAGCGCCAGGTGGTACCACCACCGTATGTAATAAGGGATCGTATTCCCCATGACCATTACGCAAAATAAACCAATGCCCATGAATGTGCATCGGATGACGCATCATGGAATTGTTCGTAAAAATAATGCGGTAACGTTGATTAGGTTTGATTTCAATGGGAGGAACTTTATACTCAGGTAACCCATTAATAAACCAAATGTAACGTCCCATATACCCAAACAATTCCATGCGGATCACCTTATTCACGGTTTTTTTAGGATCATTGGTCGGTACAGCGGCGATAATAGATTGATAAGGGGTTCCAACGGTTTGTATGGATAAGAGATCGGGCGTTGGTGATACTTCTTTATCCCCAACAATGGTAGGCTCCGTTGGCATGGTCATGTTCATGGTCATTGGCATGGCATTCTTGTTATCCATAGCGGACATATTGGTATGGGATACGTTGCTCGTTGCGGTTGGCATCGACATACCCGACATCGCGGTATTTTCAGAATACTGGTGAACCGTGTCATTTTTTTTCATTGGCATCGAATCAACCGTGGCAGGATGATTCATCTCGACCATGGGCATATCCATTGTGCTCATGGAATCTTTTTGAGAGATAGTGTTCTTTTTCATGGAAAGGTTTGGTTGCGCTACATGCTTTACATCGATGGTTTCTTTCATCGGTTTTTCGCTCAGGGTGGACATGTCCATATCGGCCATGTTCATGTCATCCATTGAATGGTTCATGGTGGTGCTCTTTTCAGAGGGCATGGCAGGTTCCTTTTCTGAAACAGCCTTATTGTTTTTTTCAGCACTGGATGACATTTGTGCATGATTCATTTCAGGCATACTCATCGCCATCGGCTCTTTTGTTGAAGGCATCTTCATTTTGGCCATGGATGAATCCATCGTATCCATCGCATCAACCTTTTTATCCAACAGTCTTTTCGGCGCAGCTGACGACGATTTTTTGCTTTGAGAACGCTTCATCTCTGGCATATCCATAGGCATTGCCGCCTGATGAGACATTGTCATCGAAGTTTTTTGTGTTGATTTCATTGGGGGCATCTCGTGTTTCATTTCAGAGAGCATCATATTATTCATCATTTCGCGAGTAACCGGTTGTGGTTCGGGGAAAGGTTTAATCGAAGCATAATCCACGGTTTGATTAGCGGTAGTCACTAAAGCACCATACGTTTTTCCGAGCGTATCAATGGATTCAGCATAAATAATGGTAGGCTCTTCTTTTTTAATGGTGACTAAAACATCATAAGTCTCGCCAGGTGCCAACCAAAAACTTTTCACTGAATAAGGCCGAACATCATTGCCATCTATGTGCACCATTTTCATGATTGTGTGAGGAATTTTAATCCGATAAATAGTGCTTCCCGCTGCACCAATAAAACGAAGGCGTACGGTGTCGCCTTTTTTCACCAACGCTGTCCAAGGATGTTTTTTGGTTTGTCCATTGAGTAAGTACGCATCATAGGCCACATCACTTAAATCATAAATACTCATACGCATCTGCTGCATCATGGCATAATCGTCCCAAAGCTGCTCACGTTCTTTAGCATTCGCTTTGTGATAATCCTGAAGAAATTTCATTAAAGACGGCTGCAACGGAAATCGAGGAGAATAATAATCGCCATCTTTCTTCAAATTGGCCAACACGCCTTCTGCGGGAGTATTGCTCCAATCCGATAAGACTACCGTATAATCTTTATTATAATAATAGGGTGTCGGATGCGATGGATCAATAATAAAAGCCCCATACAAGCCTTCTTGCTCTTGAAGTCCGACATGTGCGTGATACCAATAAGTACCCGATTGATGCAGAGTAAAATGGTAATGGAAAACACCACCCGGAGCAATGGGTTGTTGACTCACACCATCGACCCCATCTATTTGCCACGGAACCAGTATACCGTGCCAGTGAATGGACGTGGGCTTATCCAAGCGATTTGTCACATTGATAGTCACCGTATCACCCTCTTTAAAATGCAAGGTAGGGCCAGGAATTTGATTGTTAACAGCAATCGCTTGTCGGCTTTGTCCGGCAAAGTGAACCGTTTTATATCCCACCGTCAAATCAATAACTTTCGTCTCTGCCATAACGACTTTGGTTAGTAATAAGAGGCTGAGGATAAAAAAACGAAAAAATAATGGTCTCATTTTACATACCGGGCATATCGGACATGTCATGGTGGTGATGCCCTTCGGCCATATCCGGTGTTTGTGCGGCAATCACCCCAACCCCATACCGAAAAACCACTTCAGCACCAAGATAAGCGGTGGTTAAAACCGACAGCTGCGTGACTGCAAATAAAATCATAAAAGGTAAACTTAAGCGTTGTTTTTTGATAAAGCGTTTAATAGACACGCTACCGGTCAATAAAATCAAAACCAGTGAAATAAGGGCAGAATTACGGTGAATCTGCATCGCTTCATGACCAGCTTCATTATGCAAAACAGTAAAATATGCTTGTAACCCGGCCAATACCGTTAAAACAGCAAATAACATAGCCAACCATAAACACCATCTTCCCGTCACCGCGATTTCTCTTAACCAAGACGCGTCTTTTATGGATGCTCGATAGCTACCCAAATACGCTAACCCGTGTAAAATAAAAGCGATACTCACGAGTGCTACCGTAAAGTGCACAAAGATGGGATGAAAGTTAGGAATAATCTGAAAGTGTTCGATGGTTTCAATAAAGGTCATGGTATTCTCCGAAATTAATGAGTATTCGTTGGGCAAAAATAAGCTTCACCAGTCAACTGATGTTGATTCACCGATTGCGGTAAAGTCACTTTTGGTTTTTTTGACGAATTTTGAATATAAGTGGTTTCATGCTGAGTTATTTGCACGGTATTAGCACCAATAGCAAAGGCTTGGTCTTTGAGATTATTGCTCTCATCTTCCATCAAATGTTCATGGGAAGTATACGATTGCGTGACCCCGTTGGTGTCATCAGCGGTCACGCGACCAATATCACGGCAATTTTTAGGGATAGGCGCTGAAGTAACGAGCACTTTCTCCGCTCCGGGTAGCATAGGAGCTACTGTGCAGCTGGTTAATAACAGCGCTACCATTACCATTGAAATTTTCATACGCATTCTCTAATATCAAATTATTGATAGGAAAAGAATAACACATTAATCTACTACAATGTAGTGGTATTAAAGGTAAAAGAGGATTTAGCCACTGTTATATTGCTAATATTGTGGGTTCCTCTTTGTACGGAATCAACATTCCATGACAACAAAAAGCGATTATTTTATCCACCCTTCCTTTAAGCGTTCTTCAAAGAAGGGTAGATAAAGCTTCAATTTACATCATCATACCATGCTTTGGCTTGCACTGCGGATGTTTTGCCATAAAGCCTTCCATGTAATTGTGATTGGCAATGATTAACTCACCCACCTTTTGAGCATCATTGGCTTTAATGGCGGCTTCTACTTTCGCATGACAATCTTTCATCTGTTTCATCGCCTCTTGGCACACAGGATCTTTAGGCATCATATTCATTCCCATGTTCATATTCATGCTGTCTGCATAAGCAATACCAGACATTAAACTCAAACCAAAAACGCCGATTAAAAAAATCTTTCTCATTATACTCACTCAACTGTTGATTAAAATATTTAAACCTCGATAAGTCTAGCAAACAAGGCTCTGATTCACCACTAATTAGTGAAGAAAAACTCTCACAGGCTTCGTCTATTGTTAACACATTACTTTAAAAATGTAAATTTGTTTTAAGATCTATCCACTAACTTTCCAATAAATCATTATTAATGAAATTTGTCTGAAGGATGCCAGAGCAAATGTCTCACAACATTTCATATAAACAACCATTCATCTCTCAAAGTTTTAATATAAATAAATGACTTCAAATTTCATATTATTGATGCTCCTTTCGTTTATTTACATAAGCTTTAAGTGACAGATATTTTCCATATCTTAAATGCGTATCAATAATTCTTTGAATAGGAACACCCAATTGATGGAGATGAAAAATTTTTTCACGGTCTTTATCATACATAGACGCTTGTATAATACCAACTGGCTTACCTAATTTAATACCTTTAGCCGCTCTGGCACGTAATCCTTCTTTGGTGCGTTCCGAAATGAAATCTCTTTCTAATTCTGCCAACATGGAAAAAATGGTGATCAGTATTTTGTTGGTCACATTATTTCTGTCTGTCGGATTTAAGTCTAAATTTTGCTTGATCAGAATGAGACGTGCTTTTTTCCCCTGCACAAGGTTTTCAATAGTATTCAGTGTTTCTTTAATGGAACGACCCAGTCTGGATAGTTCTGAGGAAATGACTACATCGCCAGGCAGTAACTTATTCAGTAATTCATCAATACGACGCAATTCAGTGGATTTTCTGGAAGACATTTCCAATTCAATCCATTCATCCACGACAAGTTTCTGATCCATACAATAGCGACTGATGCTGTTTTTTTGGCCTTCGACACTTTGATCGTGTGTACTGACTCTGACATAGCCGTAAATCATGTTTTTTATCTCATTGTTACGAGTCTTTGTATTAAGGTTGTTTCCACCACTAATACAATCGAATTATCAATTGCCTACAATAGATCTTAATGCTATCATTTTTTATCCAATAAAACGAGCGTTTAAAGAGTGAAATTTACGTTGTGGTATGAACATTAATGGCAAAGCTTGAAATTCTTTCTTCAGCCGAACAGAAAAACTTTGATAACCCTCCTCATTTCTCTGTAGAAGAGCAAACAAAATATTTTGCTTTATCACCGGTACTTCAAGCCCATTTACAAATCATCGTCGGTCCAACTAATAAAGTTGGCTTTATTTTGCTGTTTGGTTATTGCCAAGCCAGCAGTCGTTTTTATAAGCCGGTTCAGTTCCGTGAGGCCGATATACAACGCGTATGTGCCGATCAAAACATCGCCCCTCAACAGGTAAGAATAAGTCGCTACAATCTTAGAACCTGCAACAATCATAAACAAGTTATTCGCCAATATTTGGCATTGCAACCGTTTGATGAAACAGCCAAAGAATTTTTTCTGCAATCCATTCATGACAGGGTGGCACGTCACCAATCGCCAAAACAAATTTTACAAGATGTCACCGAATTACTCTGCACAAAAAAGATTGAAATTCCTGGCTATAATCGCTTCTCCTTAGTGATTACGCAGGCTATCAGTGATTTTGAGAAGAATCTGTTGCAACAAATAACCGATAATTTGGCGATTATTCCCAAAGAGAAATTAGAGGCACTTCTCAACAAAGATGAATCAGCAATCTCGACGATAACACAGTTAAAAACCATCAGTCATTCCAGAAGACCTAAAGCGATTCAAACCAGCGTTAAAAAATATCGAAAAATTCAAAAACTGTATCAAGAGATGTTGCCGCTTATTCAAATACTCAATTTGCATATTGATACCGTCAGACATTATGCCACATGGATCCGCAAAGCCACGCTCTATCAAATCCAGCAATTACAAACGAAAAAACGCTATTTATATCTCATCTGTTTTTTGATTCATCAATACCAGCTCCGACAAGATATATTATCTGATATCATATTAACCTCGGTGAAAGCCACAGAAAATGCGGTAGCTAAAGCACAGAAAGAATCGGTATTCCAACAAAACGACCAAAAAGTTCAAACGCTTCAATTACTGTCCACAGCCCGAGTTTCCTATAAATCCCAGCTAAAAAAGATTGAAGAAATCACACGATCACCGCTTCTTAATGACAGTGAGAAAGTCATCGCCATCAACAAATTATTGGAAGAATACCATCAGCGAACGGAGGAAACTCAATTAGATGATATGGAAAAGAAAAATTTAGAGGAAATCAATAAGCAAGACTATTACAATGTCCTCGAAGATCTATCATTGAAGCTTCAAAACCGTGTGGCCGATATTTTTCGCTATATTCAGTTTGATACCTCTGGAGACAGCACTCCCTTATTACAGGCCATCCAACGTTATCAAGCCAAAAAAGGAAAAGTTACGGTCAAATCTCCAACAGAATTTCTATCAGAAAAAGAGAAAAAAGCCTTGTATCATGATGACGGGAAATTCAGGTCGTCCTTGTATAAATCATTGCTGTATCTTCACACCGCTGAAGCAATGAAATCAGGTGTTATCAGTCTCAAACCGGCTTATCGTTATTTATCACTTGAAAATTATCTGCACGATAAAAAACATTGGGAAGCCAACAAGGAGCGCCTGCTGGAAGAAGCAGGACTAACTCAATTCGCCGACATTGACACTTTATTGTCTAAGCTCATGAAAGAATTAGACGAGCGTTACATTAAAACCAATGAGCATATTAATAAAGCTGAAAATGAACACATTAAATTCAATCCAAAAGGAAAATTGATTTTAGCCACGCCAAAAGTAGATAAAATCAACGTACAATCCTTATCCAGCGTATTTGCTGAGCAAAAATACATATCCATATTGAAAGTCTTAAGTGATATTCAGCGAATTACACCGTATTTAGATTGTTTTCGGCATCACAGCGTTAAAGATAAGAAAGTTTTGCCTCAGCCATCTGTTTTCTACGCGGCCATCATTGGCATGGGCTGCAATATTGGACTCAACAAAATGGCCAATGTTTCCAAAGGTATTTCTGAGGATGTACTCTTAAACTTTGTGAATTGGCATATGAGTTTAGACAATATTAATGAGGCGAATCAATGTATTCTGGAACTCTTCAATCAGCTATCATTGGCCAAAGTTTATCAAAAAGATCCCAACAATCGCCATTCTGCCGGTGACGGCAGAAAAGTAGAGCTGGCCGTTGAATCGCTCAATGCCAATTATTCTTTCAAATATTTTGGCAGTGGCATTGGGTCCTCACTATACAGCTGTATTGATGAAATGAATCGTGTTTTTTATAACACCATGATCAGTAGCTCGGATCGAGAAGCAGCTTATGTGGCCGATGCTTTCTTGAATAATTTATCCATTAAAACCAACATTCATTCCACAGATACTCACGGCTACTCAGAAACCATTTTTTGCATTCTTCATATGCTGGGTATTTACTTTGCACCACGCATTAAAAACTTGAAAAAGGCTGTTTTATACAGTTTTGAACCTCAAAAAGTCTACGAAGATAAAGGGTATAAAATTTTACCGCAGCGTTATATCGATCCTACGATCATCAAAGAGCAATGGGATGATATTTTGCGACTCATGGTTACGCTAAAGCTGAAAGAAACAACCGCCTCGCTCATATTTAAACGGCTAAGCTCTTACTCAAAACAACATCCTTTATACTGCGCCATCAAAGAATTTGGCCGCGTTATTAAGAGTTTGTTTATTCTGCGCTACATTGATGATGTCGTCTTACGCCAATCCATTGAAAAACAACTCAACCGTATCGAATTGTCCAATAAATTTTCAAAAGCCATCTTCTTTGGCCAAAATCAAGAAATCCAATACAGCAGCAAGGAAGAGCAAGAAATGGTGGTAGGCTGCCAACGTCTCATTCAAAACATTATTGTACTCTGGAATGAACTCTACCTGTCGCAAAAATTAGCCATGACGGAGGATGAAGAAAAGAGGCGAGCCTTATTGGCAATTATTAAAAGTGGTTCAACTTTGGCGTGGGGACATGTCAATTTTAGTGGTGAATATGATTTTACGCAGGAAATTGAGCAATATCCGTTTGATTTAGAGAAAATTTTAGCGCTGGTGGTAGCTTAAAAGCTCCCATGGCAGATTTGGGCTGGATATGCAGGAAAACCCCGTAACAAAAACAATTTTAATAAAAGATAAATATTTTAATTAAAAATCCAATAAAGTTTATTATTGGATGTGATGAGTCGGCGATCGAAATCTGTTCAAAAATTGAACATTTCTTAAAATGTCTCAAAAAACGACCTCCGTAAATAGCCTTTAATTAAATTATTTTGTATGGGGTAATGCAAATGCTCATGTTTCAACTGAAATTGATTTAAAGCTATTCTAAGGCTATTTAAAAGAGCTATCAAAAAATTGTCATATTTTTAAGTTTATTTTACCAAAAAAACTATTTAGCTTGAACGTCTCTCTGAAATGCTTCAGCAGAATCATTAATAGATGAATTAAAAAACTCCTCTGATAAAGCCAGATTAGTGACATTTATTGCCCGTAAACATTTTAAGAAGAATGCGGTGCTAAAAGATCCTCTATAAAGTTTGCATCGAATGGAATGTTCAGATGATTTGTTCCCTTGTTTTAACAAAATACAGACCAAGTCATCATAAGTCATGGAACGCTTTGTCAATTCCGTTTTCAGAATGGCGGAAGAGGCATTTTTATAAATATCTTTGTTCATTTTGTGCAACTTACTTAATACAATATAAATGTGTCACATCTGACACATTTATATTGTATTTTAAGTTTGTAAAATTTTCAACTTTTATATAAAGAACGGTTAATTAATTAAAATATAGGCGGAATTGGAAAAATCTTAAATATTTCGAGTTCTGGGAGTAGAGGAACAGCGAACCGACTTAAGGAGTAAGTAACTAGTCTCTTATAATAAATTGAATCAATGATGCGCATGTTTTGACCAGACACTTTGGAGGGAGTGCTCAAAACTCACTTTATAAAAGATCAACGAACGACATTTTTGGACCGCTTTTGCAGTTAAATTCCTTTATATAACTATTGGCAATTATTCGAGTATACTTAAAGCCGGTTCCGGCGTATGAAAATTTTGTGTACAAGTGAAATACCCAATCTAACCTGGTTCGATTCTATGGAAAGATAACTTTATAAAGGTATTCGCATAATAAGCAATGCTTTTTCTTGGATCCTCCGCTATTTTTTCATACTCATGTAGTAAATTTCCAAATGATTCTTCTGTTTTACCTATTGATAAAATAGACTTTTTTGCAGTTTTTAACCCAAAAACTAAAGCATATTTCTGTTCATTTACTAAGACAGGTAAAGTCTGCTCAATAATCTCTATATGAGCATTTGGAATATTTTGAACAGCTTCTTTAAAAATTTTACGAAGCTTTTCTGGATCCATTTCCAGATCAAGTCCTAAATTTGTATTTTTTTGTAAATTTTTTACTATTTCTTTCCATTCTATGATAATAGAAGGATCTTCTATTGGGAAATTATTTACTTTTAAATGCAGGGTACGATAATCAGGCTCTTCCGCAATAAATACACCAGTAGGTGACAATAATTTTGCTATCTGATTAATTAAAGTGATGCGTTCCTCTTCTCGAATATGGCATAGTAGCCATCGGCAGTATATTAAATCAAAACCAGAAGCAGACTTTTCAATGAGTAGCCGGTCAAAATCATCCATAGAAAGCAAATCCAACTGGAGTAGTTTGACATGCTGGCCAGAAATTCTAGTGTTTGCTTTTGCTAATTGAGCTGGATCTTTATCAATGCCAATGTATTGGCCTTTTTTTGCTGCTTTACTTGCCAACCAAACCCCCATCTCACCCGTGCCCACGCCTAATTCGAGTACGTTGATTCGTGATGAAGAAAAATATGGCTCTAATACAGCATGCGCTTTTGGTGCATATGCACTATTCAGCAGGCTCAGTCGCTGACTTTCTAATTCACCAAGAGATTCATTTTGGTAACTATGTAGATATTCGTTTGCTGGCATTGCAAAATCATAACACATTAATTGATAGAAACAAGACAGCTCCGGAGTCATGTAAAGTGGTGATTAGTAAAATAATCACCACTTATTGTTAATACCAGTTCTCGTTTCAAGTCTAGCCACTTTTGGCCAAGGTTTGTCTGATATTATATCTGGATGCCTAGTTTCTTCATTAATGTGACCATATTCATCTCGTAGTTCATCAATTTTTATTAAGCATTTTTCTGCCAATGCAGCTGTTTGATCATTATTTATTACTATGCTAAATAGTTTTTTTCGCAAATCCGCCAATGGTTGACTAAATTGTTCAAATGCACCGTCCCAATCAGTACTTGAGCGTTGACCAATGGCAATTTTTTGAATTGCCTCATAAAGAGCATATTCATTAATTCTACAATCTATAAGCCTTAGAATAATAGCATCGTTAGAAATCTCAATAAGAGTTTTTTCAAGTATTGATTTTGATTTTTTATCCGTAACTTTCTCATAACATTGAAATAGTTTATCAGATAAATTAAATTCTTTTGCCAAATTAGCTAAGTGCTTCTGTAACTTCAAATCTTGCAGCATATCATTTTTTACAAATTTTCCTGTGCATATCATACGAAATAACATATGAGCGCATGCTTCCGTTTTAAATTTTAATAAAGCGTTTAGCCAGGCATGTTGAGTTGCAAATTGTAAATCTTGTTCAACCAGCGTTTCTAATACTTCTAAAGCTTGTATATGAGGAGTGTCGCCAAGAGCGTATAACAATCGATCTATCTTCCATGGAAGTTTATATTGTTCAGGAAGAAGAGCAATAGCTTCAATCACAGCCATTGGTTGTGCAGAAAATGGAAATAACTCAATCCATCCCATAAGTTCTCCATGATTCTCATCTAAACGCCATGAATGAGTTTTTGCATCATTCAACAATTCTTGCAATCCACTATTCAAAATATCAACGGGTATAATTTCTCCTGAGATTGCAGCTGAAAAAAGCAGGCTTTGCTTATGTTTAAATTCAATAGGTAAAAAATAAAGAGAATTTAGAATGTCTTTTTTATTACCATATGGCATTAGAAGTGCAATCTTAGCTAATTTCAAAGCATGATTTTTTGATTGAGTATTATCAGATAGACATTTATCTTTAATTACTACAAATATAGCTTCTGCAAAATCAGAGGATAGAGGTGGCTGTTTCTCACCATGTACGCGGGCGTAGTTTTCTCTTACCTTGCTAAACTTATTTGATGTAGCAAAATTATTATTTTTTTCTTCTGAATTAGCTTTGTTCCAAATATCTAAAAGAACTTGTGCCGCAATAACTCCAAATCGTAAATTAGGTAAATATTTTTTCATTAATGCAATTACTTGATTATTACCAATAGCAGAAAATGCTTGTTTATATTTAAATACATCATTTTGAGAATTTAAAATTGGGGTTTGTAATTTTTCTGACTCGTTCAACTCATAATTGAGCATTTCATCTAAACTATTAACAAACTCATCGCTTGGAATACACGCTATTGCTTGTGCAACTTTTAACAGTATAGATTGTGAAAGTTTTTTTTGAGCTATAACTAATTCTATCCATTTTTGTAAGCATTCTATCAATTTAACCTTTATATCATCATTTATAATAAATGATGTATTTTGCTCATTTGAGCAATATCGTCTGAGAAGATATATCAAACTCTCAATTCTGCCAAGTTGTTTTGTATTCGAACATTTCATAAAAGCTGAAAAAAAAGATGATTGGCGAGCGAAAAGAATGGCGCCCAATAAATTGCTATATTCTTCGTGTTCGATGCTATTTAAATTTTCATTTGAAAGAAATTTTTCATCTAACTTAATAAAATCATTAATTAATTTCCAAATTATTGAATGGTCTGCAATGCTATACAATACCTTTGGAATAGTGTTTTTAGCGTTAAGTACTACATGTGTAAAAACTTTTTTATCAACTACCGGTCTATTTTTCAGATACTCTTCAGATCTATATGGTATTTCTAAATTATTAGAAATACGTTGAAAAATGGCAGTGATTACTATATCTGGGTAAGTATTAAAAACTTTCTGTATGCATTGATTTGCAAACTCATCTCGAATTGGAAATTCTGGCGATTGGAGTAACTTACTGATTTTTTCAAAATCACTAAACTCTTCCGAGCTTTTTTCTAATAAGTAATCAATTATTTTGAATGTGTTAGTCTCATTTGACTTAATCAAATCGCGCATATTTTTTAATCGATTATTTTGTGCTTTATCTGAAAGAGCACGAGGATAGCTTTGTCTTGCCAATAGTTCCCATACTTTCTCAGAAGCTACATTAAGAATATTTGTCACATGTTCTTCTGCATGCCTAAAGATAAGCGATTCTAAAATTTTAATAACTATTTCTGGATTTGGTTCTGTTTTGGCTAAATTAGCCGCAAGTTCTATTCCATCAAATTCGCCCCGATAAGCAATTTCTGGTATTACACAGAGTCTATGTGATTCAGTAAGTTCCGAAAGATGATCAATTGCATCTGCTCCAAGTACAGAGGTATGAAATGGATATGTTAAATCAAAAATTTGAAAAGATAATTGATTATCAGAATTAGAAATGAAAGGCCAGATATATGCAGAAAAGTCTGGTCGACCACTAATAATCATAAATCGAATGGCGCGATCAATTGTATTAGATTGATGCCATCCCTCCACAAAGCTCATTACGTTGCCACTAATAATTGACCATACTTCTGTGCCTGAACAATAAATCATTTCGGCTGCTAGCATCGGATCAATACCAAGAGTAACAAGTATCGTTTTTGATACAGCCTGAATACCAGAGCTATCTTTTCTTGATAAACGTTCACATGCAAACAAAATAGATTCTTCCCATTGAATCAAATTTAATATATCAATATGAAGATTAAGATTGGCAATGTTTTTAGATTCTTTTAAAGAATCTAGCATCAGCTGCTCCACTTTAAATGATGCATACCACTCTTGAAATTGTTGGTGTTGAAATGAAATTGTGTTTATAGAGTTAATAGATGAACAAGCAAGTAAATGAGCATTTACTAAGGTTTTTATAACAATTTCTGGTTGTGACAGAGTGGTAATTTGTTGATTATTTTGTAAGGCTTTTAATGTTTTTGTTATAGAACATCGTGCTTTCTCACTAGATAAAGCAGTAGTTCCTGAAATAATTCCATCACAAGCCAATTCGATTAATATTTCTTTTTGACATCCAAATAGTTGCTCACCTAAAATTATTTCCTTTTCAAGTTCATTCTCATGTTGAGTTACAAATATTTTTAATATTTCTTCTTTTGTCTCAGGTAGTTCATCAGTTTGATTTATGCTAAGCAATGTCTTTAAATATAATGGTATTTTGATTAATTCATATAATTTTTTGAGGTTTTTTGCTCTTTTTAATAAAACCATTCCATTTTTCTGGTTTAGTATTTTCGCTAACTTTTTTTGCTGAGGTTCGGTTAATGGTTCAATATTTATAATAATTTCTGAATCTAATGGAGTTTGAGATCTAGTGCTAACTACGATTCCTAAATTTGGGTAGTCTCGTTGTAAATTTTTAATTTGTTGAATAGCTCTTTTTTGAAGATCTACTGTCAACTCATTCCATCCATCTAGTACCAAAATTAAATGGTTACTATCAGCTAAAAACATAAAATGTTCTGGTTTAAACAAGCGAAAGGCATTACGGGTTAAAAGGAATTCAAAAAAAGTTTTAGAATCTAACCATTCAGCAAGAGGTATAAATACAGATATAAGATGTTTTTTCTCAATAAGAAACTTCACTAACTGGCATAAGGTTGTTGTTTTTCCTGTTCCTGGAGAAGATACAAAACTAATACAGGTTCCATTTCTAAGTATTTTTGCGATATCTTCAAGAGTTAGTATCTCATTAGTAGGCGTTAAGCCATTTTTTTCTTTTGATTGAACTTTTTTTGTGCAGCTTAAAAAAATGGTGTTTTCTTCATTAAAAAATTTTCCGATATCCGTTAATGCAGACTCCATCATATTTTGAATGATTTTTTCTATGTTTTCATCTTTGCTTATCTGATATTGTCTTTGTCTGGCTTCCGTCTCTGCTTCAGCACGGCTCTTCCAATTATAAAGAATTTCTCTTGTGTATGACGTATCTCTATCTATGAGTTTTGAACAAACTCCGCAAAGCCAAATTCCATTGTCTATGTCCTTTCTTTGTTCAGGTGTTTGAGTCGAGTCATAACGACAACCTCCTGGAGACGCTGCTGATATATGAGCAGCATCTCCAGTATTGACTATACCTTTTTTAGAATCCTTTGCAGGACCAATTGTTAGGAGCCTACAATCAGGATTTGAGCAAAAAAAAGCTACTCGTTTTGCTAATATAGTTTTATCTTCTTGTCTAAAATTATCACGTTTAGTCATAAGTTTATGTGGTTTTTCATAAATATCAAACGAGTTAATAAGTATATATTCTTATATCTCGAGTAACCAACTCTATAAAATGACATAAATGGTGAATAAAACTGTATTCACTATTTTTAATTTTTATCATTTAGCTCAGCTTCTATTTCTTTAATGCTAGGTAAACTCACTTTCATTTGGTCAGGTATTGCCTTAGTCAAACTGTATTCAGAAACACCAATAGGGTTTTGTATGCCTCTTAAGGCATATTCAGCGATAACCTTATCTCTTGATTTACAAAGAAGAAGGCCAATGCTAGGTGCATCTAAAGGAGTTTTAATTTGTTCATCAACGGCACTTAAATAAAAATTTAATTGTCCTGCATGTTCTGGTTTGAATGCTACGGACTTAAATTCCAAAACTAAATAGGCATGCAGTTGTAAATTATAAAAAAGTGCATCAATAAAAAATTCCTGCTCACTGACCACAATAGGCACTTGCGTACCAACAAACGCAAAGTTTCTTCCCAGCTCCAATAGAAACTTAGTAACATGTTTAACGGAAGCATTCTCTATTTCGCGCTCTAGAGCATCATCATGTAAACCCAAAAAATCAAAGTTATAGGGATTTTTCAGTAAATCATGCGCTAATGAAGATTGAGGTTCTGGTAGCCTCGCTAAGTAATTAGATGCTTTATTATCTGAAATCGCCTGACGTTGATATAATCCTGAGCGAATTTGTTTTTCAAGCGTTGGCCGAGACCAACCTGATTCATAGCATTCTTTAGCATACCAATATCGTTCTTCTGAATTTTTTAAGCGCGTTAATAGTGTTACATGTCCCCAAGGCAATTGGTCAACAAGCTGTTGACCAATTCCATCAGGGTAATAATGAGCTAAAATACGCATATATTTTAGGTTTGTTTTTGAAAAACCGCGCATCTCTGGAAAAGTATGATTCAAATCGTTGGATAAGCATTCTAAAAACTTATCACCCCAACGAGCTTTTTTCTGTTGTTCAACAATATACTTCCCAACAGACCAATATAAAAGAATCACTTCTTTATTAAGCGCAAGCGCCGCTCTTACGCGGGCTGATTGAATATGTGTTTTTAAATCATGAAAAAAATTTAAATATTCTTTATCACGATCAAATGAAGAATGTTCTAACATTGTCATACGTATAGTTGATCTCGTATATTTTAAAGCATTTTACAGTTAATAAAAGCCTATGTTTCAATTAAAATAGACCCTTGTGTTATACTAGTAGTCAAAACTACTAGTTACATTTCTTTAATACTATTAATATGCATTCTACCACAACTTGAATTTTCTTCATGATTAAACCGATGAGTTCTATTTCAAGATTTAATTATGACCGAATCAACATTTTTAGCGCCCTGAGCTCTCAACCACTCTTTTGTTATAGGATGTCCATTTTCTTGGCACTCTACGAACACAGCAGAAGCAAGATCGGCACCACTTAGCTTAATATTGCTAATATTACATCTCTCAAATCGAACATTTTCTAATTTAGCATTAGTAAAATCGACGTGCGACAATACACAGTCGGTAAATTGAGTTTTATCAGAGGATTTAGCCAATGTCGTAGCAGGATTATTAAAGAAGAAATTTTGACTGACTGAAATAGTGATGCGCTTTCCTTCTTGTAGGCAATAATTTCCCAATGAAGAATCACATTGTCTTCCTTTAACTATCGTAACAAAAGGCGCATAGCGTTTATTTCCATCAATATTTGATGTTAATTGTAGAGTCTTAGCATCCGGGGCATAAATTAATTTATCCCAAACAATGATTATTTTTTTCATCAGGGGTGAAAAGTTTGTAATTCCATAAGCAACAGAATTTTTTGGAAAAAGTATATTTTTCTTTGAGCTGTCCCAGACATCTTTTGTTAGAATAGCCAGTACGGGATAAGAGTGACTTGCTTTATTCATCATTATATTGGTAATCAACGTTGCTTCTATTTTAGTTCGATTCATCACCATATTTTGATAATTTTTTTGTTTTTCTATATAGCTAAAACAGAGATTCGTCGATGCATTAATACGATGAGCAACAATTTCATTAGGTTTATTTCTCGTTTGCTCTAAAACAAACTTACGATAAGAGCTATCTTTTGGCATATCGTTGGATAGATCAACCATAGATTGCAAAATAAGTTCGGCTTGAGGAATTTTTTCTAAAATCTTCTTATTACAATATTCTTGAATTGTAGACAAATTAACGCCGACCGTATTATATTTAGCCATATAGTCGACAAAAGCTTTTTCTTTGTGCGCATAGTTCAAATAATTAAAAAAGTAGATGCCTCCTATTGCTAAAAGCAGCAATAAAGTGAGTGTTTTCTGAGACTTTTTCATATAAAATTCCTCGTTACTACTGCTCTTTCACAAATTATTATGCTTGACTGGCCAAATTACCTGTAATAATACTTTCTTGCAAATGTGAAGCGATATCTTTAACCCCTGCTGGTGAGTGAGGTAATAAAATAGTGCTAGATTTATTATTGGCGCCAATATCTTTGAGTGTATCAAAATACTGGGTCACAAGAACTAACTGCATAACATCTGAGGCGGTTACACCTGGCACTGTCTTTTGAAACTCATCAACAGATTGGCGCAATCCATCAACAATTGCTTTTCTTTGATTCGCAGTACCCTCTCCTTGTAGTTTCTTGCTTTCAGCTTCAGCCTCTGCTCTTTTAACAATTAGCGTTTTTTCTGCTTCTCCTTTGGCTTGAGCTGCCACTTGCAAGCGCTGTTGCTCATTGATTTCATTCATCGCATTTTTTACTTTTTCTTCTAACTCAATATTAGTGACCAATGCTTTGACAGTTTCATAACCAAAGCCTTGTAGCGTTTGCGCCAGTTCATCTCTAACTGCATTGGCAACATTATCCTTTTTCTCGAAAACATGATCCAACGTCATTTTCGGTATTTCAGAACGAACGAGATCTAGAATATAGGCTGTAATTTGTTGCTTTGGATCGGACAGCTTGTAAAAAGCATCATAAATGCCATCTTCTTTAATGCGATATTGTACAGACACCTGAATTTGGACAATAACATTATCAAGCGTTTTTGTATCAATTTTAACATCCAGTTGTTGCACCCTTAACGAAGCTCTTCCTGCAATTAAATCAATAAGAGGAATTTTGAAATGAAGCCCTGCCAACCTAAAATCTTTATATTTTCCGAGTCTTTCAACAAGAAAGGCTTCTTGTTGATTCACTATAAAAATACCATTGACCAACACAACAACGGCAACAATAACTAAAATACCTATAATAAAAAGCGAAGAATTTCCGCTTAATGATGTTATTATATCTGAATTCATTACATACCTCTTTTTTTACTTAATTTCTAATCTTTCCCGCAACATGGCTACTTCCTTTTTAGCAACAGCAGCTTCTTCTCTATATTGGTTTAATTGCTCCGATTGCTCTTTAAGATTTCTGATTAACACATGTTCATTTTTTTCTGCATCCATACGACGCGCTTCTGAAGCAGCTAACTGACGATCAAATTCCTTTTCTTTAGCTTTAAACTCCGTTTTTCTTTCATCAAAGGTTGTACGAGCAGTGATGAATGCCTTTTCTGATTTTTCGAGTTCTGCAATACACTCATTTAAACGAGCCTTGAGTGCAGTATTTTCTGCCCCAAGCTCGGACAATTCTTTGATTTTAATAGCGGCAATGGCATGATGAATAGCTTCTGGGAGTTCAATGCTTTGAATCCAAGAAATTTTTTTGGTGGCTTCATCTTGTTCAAATTTTTCTCGAAAACTAATAATAGTACTCTTACTTCCGCCAAGAATTTCCTGAACCGCGTTAATTTTGGCACGCCCTTCTTCGATTAACTGCTTCCATGTCTCAACGAATTGTTCATAAGAAATAACCGACGGCCTACCTACTTTACTACTCATATTTACTTACCTTTATTACTTTTAATAAGTTTCTTTTTATTACCGGTAATATATAGTAATTTATTAAAAGTAATAAATCAATATTTTTTTATCGATCAATACTCCGATCTTGCTCTTGACCTCGCGCCCTACGAGAAAGAATTTCAAGATTCTTGGCAATTTCAGGATATTTTGCATGTGCATACTGAATAAGCGCCTTATTTTTAACCAATCCATCGGCAAATTTTGCTAAATTTTCATGATTCATCGACAATTTATAAGGATCTTTGTCGTAAACTTCTCGCAAATGTTTATAGTGCTTTAACGCTTCTTTATATTCTGTTTCTTTGTCTACAGAAACATGAGTAATGGCTTCATATTCTTTTGAAAATCCTTCAATACTTTGATAAATATTGGGATATTTCTCTTGGGTATATTTCATGAGATTTTTACCCTTTGTCCATAACTTATGAGAAAATTGTCGAAGAGCTACTTCATCTTCCGAAGCATGTGTCTTTTCAGAAATTGCACGGAGTTTTTTATAGTCCTTCAAAATAACTTTAAATTTTTCTTCCTGTTCAGGCGATAATGATTGTATTAAGCTGGTTTTGCCCTCTTCTTTTTCATAAATATGCGCGGATGCATCCAGATCTCTTTTGACAGCAGAAATACCATAAGTTTTATGTGTATTATTAAAATCCCATTTTTCCTGATCGGAAGGCTTACTTGGTTCTACCACATGCGTGACAACTCCATTTTCTGAAACATCTTTCACTGTTCTATCAATTGCTTTATTAGTACCTGAATCAAGGCCATCATTATCTTTACAAATAATAACGGGCTGAGCATTTTCTTTAATGTATGCATGTTCTTTTACTGCTGCCATAATAGAACGCGTAAAATTACTCACGCCAAAGGTTACTCTTACCTCCCAATCAGGATGAGCTTCCGCAACACTCAACGCTGTTTCTGCCCCTTCTGCCAGTGCAATTGTTGGATGAGGGTTATTTCCAATTGCCCGATGAATGACACTGCCTTGCGAAATGCTGCCACGCGACAATTTATTCGCGTTTTTAATAGGCAGTTTGGCTTTATTAGCTGTCACAGGATCTAAGAACGTAGCTTGAACACCCACTAATTGCTTGTGTTCATCATGAGCTAATATTACTAAAGCCGGATGTGTTGTTTTTGTGATCCAATTCTCCAATGCAGGATGATAACGTACGTTATCGCTATTCAACTCCATGTGAATAGCGCGATGTTCGCGCAAATATTTTTCTGCCAATGTACCTTTAATGGGAAAAGTACCTGATGCTATTGATTGAACGTGTGCTACTTTTTTCTCAAGCTCAACTCGTTCTTTATGAGCTTTGTCTTCTTGACGTTTTTGATAAGCAGCTAGATCGACAAAATTATTCGTGTGATTAAGAAGATAAGGGGTTTTTCCACCTAAAAACTCAACGGCCTCTTTGAGCGATTCTTTAAAATTTTTACCTGTAGTATGAGAAATGAGTGACAGCATATCCCCGCCTTCTGCTGTCTGAAAATCATACCAACTACCTTGTTTATTACCGGTTAATGTAACAAAAAGACTCCCTTGTTTATCGCCATAGCGATATTGTCCACGCGCTTGCTTCTTTGGTTGACCTAAATAGTGCAACGCAATTTTTTCTGCTTGATTGTTTAAATCTGACTTAAGACGTACTAAATCTATAAAGTTTGACTTACTTTCTAAAGAAGTTGCAGCAATAGATGATTTTTTATTCAAAAGATTAACAGGAGTTTCTTGATGAAATTGGTGAAAACTGGCAGCTTGTTGAAGTTGAATCCAACGTTTTTGCGCTCGAGCTATATTAATGCCTTTTCCTATTTCAAAGTAATCCAGACCTTTAGCACAAACTTCACGATCTTTTAATATTTGTGCAGCAACATTTGATTTTTGCTGACTTAAGGTAATCAATTTTTCTTGCAGTACATTGCAGGCTTCTGGGTATTTCTCAGCATGGTACAAATCACGCAATTTCGATAGCATGCCGCCACTTTGTGCTAAAAGAGTTTGATAAACCGCCACACGATCAAATGCCTTTCGCTCATCTGGAGAAAGTGACTTTTTATACAAGCGTTGATGAAATATTTTTGCATCGGAAGAAAGTCTTGTAACATCTATATTCATTGTTTTCATTAAAGGATAAGATGTTTTTATTGTAGAACTTAATTCATAAGCCATTTTTTGTGCAATAAGGAGAGAAGAATGACTCTTTAAGACCATTTGATAAGATTGAAGCTTTTCTCGCATTTCATGAGCGGCAGCGTGTTTTGCTAATTCAGTAAGATTCAAGCGATTAAGTTGTATAGCACGTTCATGATGCTTTGCCTGAGGATAAATAACGTTGGCTAAACGATCGCGTTTTTCAATGACCTTCATCATGGGTAGATAATGAATACTTGCTCTTTTTGCGTGTTCAAACGCCGGTGATTGAACATTGATTATCCCACTTTCTTTAAGATCTTCTTTAATAAGAGCCCATAATCGCATAGATTCTCTACACTGATCGGCATACTCAGCTACAACTACGGCATCTTGTCGTTTTTGTAAACGTTCATTTAACGCAGATTCTCGAATAGCCGTTTCGTTTTGTGCTTTTTGATACTCTTTTGGATCTCGCCATTGTTGGTAACGTTGAGATAAATCTTCTTTGAGACGACGCAACTGTTTAGCTAAATGTGCTGCAATTGCTGAAATATTGGGTTCAATGCCTCGACGCTGAGCAAATGCCAGAGGGAAATTTAGTACGCTATCTTTTACACTGAAATTACTCAATGCACGCGCTAGAATCTCGAATGTTGGAAAACTGGTTTCAGCAGCATACAAGTTAGCTGTAAATCGATGACGTGTCATAGCAACATAAGCCAATGCACGATTCCACCCTTTCCCCATGGCATATACAAAACTGTGATCTTTGGTAATCCCTTGAGTTTTGTGAATAGTCGCCGCGTAACCATGATCAAAATCTTTATATTCTTTAGGATTAATTAAAATATCGTTATCCATACCATCCAAACGCACCTTGAAGTTGATAACTTTTCCCGACTCAGTAAAGTTAACATGCGTAATACTGGCAAAACGACCATTAGACACTCCTAGCTTATAATCATTTTTAAGAAATAAAATTCTATCATTTTTAGCAATACGTATATCTTTATCTTTTGTGCTAACTACATAACCTTCTGATAAATAACCACTGTCCACTAAATGTTGACGCAATTTGCTGTTCAATAAGTGTACATCTGTATTACGATAAGTAATCACAATTTGTTCGGCAATATTTTGTCTTTCAATAAAGCAAGCTTGCCAATCGCGAACTAAATGATTAATGGTATCTTGCTCTGTTTTTTCTAAATGAATACAACCTTCTTTACGATAAGCATCAATGGCGTCCAGAACATTACCATTCGCAAAGTTAATGGTTGCTTCCTTTTGCCATGAAACCATTTGCCGATATACGTGTTCTAATTTTACATGACCAATTCGTTCTAAAATGGCACGAAATACAGCGCCAGGCCCAACGGGTTGTAGCTGCTCAGGATCGCCAATAAGAATTAATTTTGCTCCAGATTTCTTCACAGCTTGAAGGACAACCAACATAGAATGACTATCTGTCATCCCTGATTCATCCATCACAAGAACGTCACGCTTGGAAAGCTGAATAAAACCACTATTGAGCGCATTTTCAAATGCTTTTATTGTTTTGGATGAAATGCCTGCATCCCGCGTTAAACCATCCGACGCAATACCTGATAAAGCAACACCCTGAACACTGTAACCAGCTTTCTCATAGACTTCTCTTACCATCCCCATCGTAAAACTTTTGCCCGTACCTGCTCGACCAACAAGGCAAGAAAGTGCTGTTGGCTTTAACAGATGCAACAACGCATCCTTTTGTTCTTGCAATAGCGTTTTGCCTGTTTTTTTCTCTTGAACATTTAAAGTTCTCTCGATGAATTTTTCAGAGAGAATGGAATGCTGTGTACGATTCAAATCATCGGTAAGATCTTGAATCGCATTTTCAAGATTAAACATTTGACAGGTTGTAAAACGTTCACGTCCATCATCGCCAACACCTAAACTCATTATGTTGTCAGAATTTTTTAATTCTGCTTTAACTTGAATAAGGGTTTGAGCAAATAGTTCAGCATCGGGCACTAACTGACTAATCGCTTGCGCAACATCACGTTCTGAAAAAACTGATTCGTGTTTTTCAATCATCTCAAGCATTTTATTAAAAAAATCGATTTTGAGTGGTTGCGCTTTTGGCTCATCAAACGTATCAGGACTTATAGAAGAAACAATAACATCAGAATAGTCATTGATATTTTTAGAAATATCATTTTGTCTTTCAAGTAATACTTGAGGAAGTATGGAGGTTTCACCATCATGAGGATTAATTTGACGTGCTAAGCTTTGCACCACCTTATCATGCGTAAAATGAGAAGCTTCACGTACAATAGACTCTGTCAAAATATTAGGATTTTCAGAAATGCGATGTAGATTTTCTTTTTGTATTAACCGTTGTTCCGCCATTTTACGTGTTTTAATGCCACGACTTTCTTGTGACATAACAGACTTTCCTAAATGCTTAGTAGGAATAAGTTTAATACCTTGTTCTTCATAAGAACGATGATCAATGACGGCATCAATACCATGTCTTGCTAGAAATTGATTTGCTTGTTTAGCCCATGCTTCTCTTATTTTTATTAAATGACTTTTATCTTTCCACTCAGTAACTTTTTCACCAAAGCCTTTTTCTGTTAATGTTCTTGTTGTTAGCATAATATGGGCATGTGGATTACCCATATCAAAATGGATAGACCAATCCGCTATCATGCCTTTAGAGGTTAATTGTGATTCTACATATTGTCGAGTGAGTTCAATATTTTGACCAGCTGTTAATTCAATAGGCAATGCAATGCGAATTTCTCTTGCTAACGCTGAATCTTTCCGTTTTTCAAAAGACTCAGACGTATTCCATAATTTTCCAATGGCTTCAATAGGATTTCTTTCATACAGTTCTTGAAGCTCATTAATCCAACTTGGTGCATTTTCAGGCATTGAAAGTTCGCTATAAATACCTGTTTCTCTATTTGAGTAATCATGTTTTTGTTGCAATCTTTCGTCAACTAACATTATTCCTCTTCTATAAGCTGCAGCAGCAATAGAACTATGCCCCATACTTCGAGAAAAAACTTTAGCATTAAGACTGAATATAGCCATAAAATAACAAATTTATGTTTAAATTAATAAAAAACTAACAATTCAATATACAAAAACAAATAATGAATGAAATAACTTTAAAAATTATAACATTAAAAAAGCACGTTGCAAAGCAACAGGTAAGTGCGCTCTTCCAAAGGCCAGAGAGGCGAAAGGAGTCGCTTTGCTCCTATATACTCGTTATCACTCGTTTTTAATGGGGCTTTACCCCATACCCAAAAGTATTACAATAAAATGATGATATCTATATTAGTGAATTTTGTGATTAAAAACTATTGACAAGAATTTTAATATAAATTAGGATTTACTTACGGTACAGGTGAAGATCGATGACCGTATAAAGTGATGACGGCAGTTTGATTTATTTCAGATTGCCGTTACTAAATATTATAATTACAATTCGAATATTAAAATTATGCAAGAAAATATACAGCAGAACACAAAGGAAAAAACCACTCGCCTATCGCTTTCTGAAAGGATAGAAAAAGCAAAAGCTAAGGAGAAACTGGAAAAAGAACGTCGTCAAAAATTAGAAGCAATATTAAGGACAAAAGAAAAGAAAAATATGACACGTTCACAAATTTTAATGGGCGCTTATATTATTAACAAAATAATTAAGAACCCAACTTTACTAGAATCAGAAAAAGAAAATATACTTGCCTATATTGACAATGAAGATGATAAAGAATTGATTCAGCAACGCTTTATTAAAATCACTGAAAAAATTGAAGAAAATAAAACAAAATTAGTTAATTGAGGAATGTATGTATGTTATTGCACGATGCTATTGATTCAGAGAAGGCAAAAAGGCAATCTTACTTTTCTCTGCTAAAAGATCGCGGCGTTCGTGCATGTATAGAAATGGCAATTTTAGTTGTTTTCTTTTTTATTATTAACACTTATGTATTTCACATTCCCTATGTGCCTGTTACTTACATTGCAACTTACTTATTTTTCACAATCTATGCAATATTCCGGCCAAAAATAATAGTCAAACTACGTGAGACTTTGAATGTTAAACCGGAATAAAAGGAATAAATTATTTATAGTTTCTAAATAACCATCGAAACACTAAATGTAGTTGAAGCATACTTAGTGTTTCAATTTTTTCTTTTAGTGTCCAAAACCAAAAGGAGTGCAATAAACACTATTAGTCATTAATCGTGAAGCAATTTGACATCGGTCAATTTTAACGCTGCCGCACATAGAAACTCTTTTTATCAATGGTTCTCCAACAAAGGCACCTTTACAAAGTTTGACATGATCTTGATCGTAAGTATCGCACAATGTTTGCCCTATTTCTCGGATCTTAATTGATTTATTGCTGACAACTTCAATTACTTCAAAAAAATTAACATTCGTTTGATCGTATCCCCAACTTGAATATAAAATGTCACCAATTTTATAGTTATGCTTATATTAGCGGGCTTTTCTTGTGTTTTCTTCCTTGTCATCTTTCCAACGTTTAAGCCGTTTTCTCCATTCATCTATATGCTTATTCATTGATTCTATTGAATTGAAACTGTAGTGAAAATCGTGCTTTGTTCTTCGTCCAGAATACCCTATAGCGAATATTTTAGATTTGGTATTGAGGTTGGCATTAAAATATACTATAGCTGAAACCTCTTCAAAATGAAGAAATTCACTATAAGAGGATGAAACATAACGTTTGGCGATGAGTGCTGGATCAAATTGATTAATTAATTTCATTTTTTGTCTCTCTATGTAGTGTTTTATTACTGTGTAACTTAATGTTACAAGAGTCATTATACATTATTCTAAATATTTGTCAACTATTATTTAGAATAATGTATAATGACACCAAAGCAAAATAACTAAATATTAGTTGACAAATATTTAGTTATTTGATATTCTACCTCCGTAATCCTTTGATTACTCTAGTTATAAAACACTAATAAAGAGAGAAAAATATGAAAATCTGTAACAAGAATATATCCCTTACTTTTGTTGAGTACTCATTCAGCGAAAAGAGAAACAAAAGCGCCTCACCATCTCAAGCAATGGCTTTTGTGTCCAGCAAAAGAAAACTAAAAAAACTGCATGCCTTTAGAAAACAACTGATCATTTTTTTGAATTAATGCTTGTTTTATTCTAAATAATAGTTGACAAATATTTAGAATAATGTATAATAACTCTTGTAACATAAAGTTACGCAGTAATAAAACACTAAATTAAGAGAGATAAAAAATGAATAGTTTAAATCCACACATTTATGTAGTTTGCCTAGCAGCTTATAACCATGGTCATTTATGTGGTGCTTGGATCAATGCCGCTCAATCTGCTGAAAATTTACAGAGCGAAATTAATGCTTTATTAGCAAAAAGCCCCATACCAGATGAAAAAGAATGGGTCGTTAATGACTATAAGAATTTTTTTAATGTTTCTATTGATAAATATGAAACGTTGCAGAAAATTTCAGAAATTGCGATGTATCTAGAAGAATATGGTAAATTGGGATCAGCATTATTAGCTTATTCAGGCAATGATCTGGAATGGTCGAAAGAAGCGATGGAAGATTACTACATAGGAGAATACGAAAGTGAAGAAGATTTCACGCGATCTTTTGCTGAAGATACCTTAGATATCCCAGAAAATATCGCATATTACATTGATTATCAAAGAATGGCCCAAGATTATTTTATCAATAGTTTTATATCCTTTGAATTAGGATATCAACAAGTGCATGTTTTTCATGCGCATTGAACTGTGAAGGGGGGAAGCCCCTTCTTACTTTACAACATTAGGGTGACACAAATGGCTTTACAATTCATGATCCGTGCCAATAAAAACAAAGAAGCACGCGTAAATGTTTTAAGAATTGTTTTAACAGAAGGCAAGCTAAAAAAGAAGGTCGGTGGATTTGAAACGATTGGAACTTTAAAAGCATTCGATGCAGAATACCTAAAGCAATTTGCAGAAGAAAAGCAGCTCACTGATGAAGAAATATTTGAATTAGAAAATTATGTTTCTTATCTTTTATTCAATAAAAAAGAATTTAAAAGCTCATTTAGCAGCTTAAAAAGAGAGTTTTCATTTTTTGATGAAACTTACCTTGATTCCATTTTCCGCTTATGGCAATTAGCCAAAAAGCATAATCTCTCTTTTTGTCCAGCGGATACAATGCAATCAGCTTTATTAAATAAAGCAAAAGCAATTGAACGAAAAATTAATCAAATTCAAAATGAACCAGTAAATATTCTTGAAGCAATGGGGGTTAATTTAGCTCCTTTGGGTGATAAATCTTATCGGGAGCAAGTCAGTAAAGATTGCTTAAAACTTTTCAAACTTATTTTAACAATCTCAAAACCCATAGAAACACTATGTGAAGAATTTAAACAAATTGCTTGGGACACCTACCGAAAAAAGGACAATGTCAAAGCGCATTATTTTAAACAGTATGCTAAAGATCTGAAAAGATTGCCCATGTGGTATAATACGGTTGCTATTGATTTGCTGGTACAAAATGAAAAAAACCCGTTAGAAGTATTAAAAGCTAGCTCAGTTGCCGATAACTGGGTACGCATGAGAAAAGACTCTCTTAGTGCGGATGAAGCATTTAAGCAATTTATCGATATTTTTCATCCAAAATCAGAAGATGAGGCCGATATTAAAGCAGCTATTGCATATCAATATCAAATGGGAATTTCCACAGCAAATGATTAAGAGTACGAATCATGACAAAAGAAATCACAATACATGATACTTTTTTTGCTAAAAACTTAAGTAAAAAAGAAGTAGCTACAGATTTTTTAAAAACATATTGCCCTGAATCATTCAAGCAAATGATTGATTTTGATTCTGTTCGACTAGAAAAAACCAATACGCGGTTTATTACTGAAAATGCAAGAAGATTTAAAGTGGCTGATCTTCTTTTTAGCGTCAGCGTTGATCATAAGAAAGTTTTTTTGCTCATTCATATTGAGCACCAATCAACACCTAATAAATACATGCCTTTCCGTGTAATGAATTATAAAAGTGGGATTTGGCTTGATTATATTGATCTACATCCAGACGAGCCGGTACCACCGATTGTGAGTTTTGTTTATTATCATGGCGTAAAAAGGCCCTACCCCTATTCTATGAAAATAGAAGATCTTTTTGAAGGATTAACACCAGAACAAAAAAAACAGCTTTTAGAACCTATTTTAATTGACTTATCACAATATGATGATGAAAGTCTGCAAACACACGGAGCAATGGAGCCTGTCGATCTGCTCATGAAACATACTTTTGACAAGCCAGAAGAGAATCTATTCTTAAAACTCTTTAACGCGCTCAAAAAGGCCGATTCACAAATGCGTGTTTTGGGTGTAGAATATATGATAGATAGTTACGAGTGGTCAGAAGAAGCATTTATCAACATGGCCAGCAAAAACCTTGATGAGGCAGATGTTATGACAATTAGACAACGTATTGAACAGCGTGTTTTACAAAAAAATTCCGAGCAAATAGCGAGAAACTCCTTAGCGAAAGGTTTAGATGTTGAGCTGGTTGCTGAAATTACAGGGCTTAGTGTGACTGCTGTTAAAAATATCAAAGCATCTATGATAAAGAAATAGACTCTAACCCAGTAGCAAAGCATATTAGCCATGGCCTCCCAATCTAAAATTTCTGCGATGGTTTAATTTTTCTGTTTTTATAATACAGCGCTTTAAGTAATGGATAATAAAAGCGGCATGAATTGAATACCTCGAGAATTATACTTCGATCAATTCCTTTAGTATAAAGCTTATCATTCTCTTGCAAACTAAATAAATTATTTTCATCTAAAATTCTAAATATTTGTTGACAAATATTTAGAATTTTGATATTCTATACTCGTAATCAAATGATTGCACTAGTTATAAAACACTAATAAGAGAGATGAATATGAAAACAATATACGAAAGAAATTACAATAAGCTATTAAAATTAGCACCCAATCTATTAGCCCTAAAAGAAGGACAAGCCATTAAAAGCAAAAGTGACGGATATATGGATTTGAATTTAGATATTCTCGCAAAAAGCGATAAAAAAATTAGAATTGCGCTATCTCATTACTACCAACAAAACGGTGACACCATTGCCGATCCAGACATGGAAATTTATGTATTACCACAACTAGGTATGATTGAAGCTTTAACATATCAAGATTTTTTCGGATATAAAACAGTATACGACAGCACAGAAACTCGCTTTCACCCAAGTTTAAAAAAGAGTCTTAATCAATTTTTAAGTACATGGTTAACTAATTGCTCAAGACAAGGACATAAGCTAATCTAAACAATATAAAATCTATTAGCGGTCAGTTGCATTGACCGCTAACAAAGTAATACTAATAATTCATCCATATTAAAGAGATTTTCATCATGACAAACAACAATCAAAAAACATCATTTACAAACACGATGATTTCTACTATAGAAGTTGTTTTACAACTTGGCGTTATTATTTTGTCTTTATCTGGCATTTTTTTTGGTTATCTGATTGCCGGACTCGTGACTTATTTTCTTTTTAATTTAGGTTTTGTATGGCTTTATATTAAAACAGGAAAAGGCATTATAGGAAAAACCATTTTTAAAAGTAAACAACTAAAAATAGTACTCTGCGTCATCTACCCTGTTATGATCTTCATCATAAAGTTAATGGCCACGCAATAAAACACATTCTCATCAATGCAACGTCATTAAACCGTATAACAGTAATAAAAAGTTATGCAGTATTTTATCCAAAATAGTATATTTCTTTGCGCAAGAAAAGTTTCAACTATGTTAATGTACCCGCAGAATTTACTCTGAGATTCTCAGGGCAAATCTTAATAGCAAAGAACTAATGTTACCCCTCGACAACGTGCATTGGCAAAGATTTTTCAACCGCATCAATACGTAACATTGTAGCAGGATGAGTTGCATAAATTCTTGAAAATAATGTTTTAGGTTTCTCAAACTCCAAATTTTTAATTTTATCTAAAAAAGATAAAAGGCCATTGCCAAAACCCGCTTTTATTGCAAATTCATCTGCTTTTCGCTCCTGTTTTCGACCAACAAACAGCATGACGATATTTAAAACCCAATTGCCTACTCGTACAAACATAGTGAAAAACGCCACAAATAAAGTAATGACAAACCCAAAAATTGCAATAAATCCGCCTGTATCACTTTTACTAGAGCCTAATAAATTGCTCAATCCACTAATCGTCATCGCAATGAAACCTGCTATCGCAGAGATACTTATAGAAACCAGGCTCATGCCTAATGCTATTCCTAATTGATTACTATCACCATTATGCAGATGGCCAAATTCATGGGCAATCACGCCGGCTATTTCCTCATCCGTGGATTGCTCATAAAGTGCCCGAGAAACAATAATAGTAGATTTTCCAATGGCACAAGCATTAGAAACGGATTCATCAACAATCATTAAATGTATGGGTATTTTTTTCTTGGAAAGTTTTGTCTCAATAGCATGTTGTACACGCTCAATAATTGGCTGTAATTTTTTATCTTCTCTAGAAATGGTTTTACGTGCCCCAGAATAGAATCGTAACATCCATTCACCAGCAGAAGAATTAAATAAAAAAGCCATTCCTAAAACAATAATTAATGAAATAGCTCCAAATAGTAAATCAGCATGTTCACTCGTAACATGAAAAAATAGCCCATTCACAATATTTGCGACAAAGAACAAAATAAAAGAATTAAATGCAAGCAATAGAATCAATATCATTATTGGCCTCCTTTATTCACTACTATAGTACCTTTGTTACGGTGTTTGTTTCTTTGTTATAATCTAATATTGTTCCAGCCCTACCCGTTCTGCTAGGATTATCGCTAAGAGTCGCTTTATTATTAGTATCAACTCCAAAATAAATAGGGGCATGATTCACAGCAGCAATATACGCATCATTGGCCTCTTGAACATCACGAGGAGACCAAGCAGAAGTAATAACATGCATATTTGGCGTAATCATGGTAATAGTGCCATCTGCATTAAGAAAAAAAAGCTCTGCGCCGTCGCCATTTTTACTCGCTTGGACAATATAGGCATCATCAGATTTTTTCTTTATCATTTGAATATTGTCATATCCGCGCTCATCTAATGTATTAACAACAGTAGCAAGCGTTAGTGTTTGACTGACTACCCCGCCATTGCTAGATTCAGACATATTTGTCACAGAACCCGCAAAAACATTAATACACCCACATATAAAGGGAATAACCAGAAAAATTGCACGTAACTTTTTCATTTTTTGCACCTATAATAATTAATTCATCGAATCAGAATTTCTCTTTTGTCTATTTTTTTCTATAGCATCCACAAGACCTTTATCTATAATAACCTGATCCGTTTTATAAATAATTGACGGACAAAGCACTGTGCTATAAGTGAGATCATCTTTCTTTTTGTGAAAATTGGTAGATATTTTCAATAGATCACCGTGTACATCACGAGCATGACCACAAATGATTGGGTTTTTAATTTCCGATTGATTGATGAAACCTCGACCACTATGTAAGCTATTAAAAATAGCGCTATTCAACCAACTCACTCCCGATGTTAAAAAAGCGGAAACGATCAAGGTAGATAAAACAAAATTCAGGGCGATTCGAAGATTTTTTTTACTTCTAGCCGTTTTGTAGAGACTGATAACAGAGCACAATATCAATACAAACGAAAAAAATGAACTGGCAAACATAAGCCATGTTGGCGCGTCTATCGTTTCTGCTGAAAATGTCCAATAAAACTTAGATAAAAACAAGCCAATTATGACGCTAATAACCGTCAACACGATAGCAAGTGATTTTTTCATATTATGATTTCTCCAATGAAGCAGGAATATGTTGAGTAATTAAAATTTCTGAGCGGCACTGATAAACAATTTTATCTTTCAGCAACTTATATTTTACGACAGCATTATCTTCTAAACCAAGACAACCGCAGTGAGGCTTATGTATGCCACCCACGGATATGGTATCTTTGAATGCTGATTTACCAGAAAGTGCTTTCATATCCATACAATAATAAATGCCCTGCTCTTTTGGAATCATTAATGACGATTGATTCATAGGCATAGTACCTTCTTTTGAATATCCATTAATTTTCCAAAATTGATAATCTGTCATCCAAACAGGAACCATAATAATGGTTTTCAATAAAATTGATGCGACAACGACAAAAAGAAAAACTTTCTCATTATAGGTGAATCTATTAAATAGTTTTTTCATGAATTTACCTCTTTATCCATATTTTCTTTTTCAAATGCGTTTTTACTTTCAAATTCCATCTGGCATTGAACATTTTTCTTATCTTTAGTTAAGTGACAATTTGAAGCATTTTTAACATAGAGCATACGCTGTTCTCTATACTCCTTTATATAAGTATTCCTATTATCATCATAAAGATTAGCCAATATTGTATCCCATAGTGTTGTTGAATAAAATGCGCCAATAGGCTTAGGATCTGATTGTTTTTGTTTGTAATGTTCATAAAAGACTGGCAACCATTTTTGGCAAATAGATTTATAACTTTGAACAGTTTCAACCTCGGCAAATAATTCACTTTTATAATAAAAATGTAATTCCGTCAGTGGGCTAGAAGTTAAAGCCAGGTATTGAGGGCAATAATAAGCTTGTTCACCCGTTGCGAAATAGGGATTTGAAATCATTTTATAAATCTGTTGAATTTCCATTTTCTTCCACGGATATGACTGGATTTCCATTTGCCTAAATGGATGAAAAACATAGAAAAATGCAGCAAACATAATAATCATTACTCCTAATGCTTGGAGAATTTGACGATGCTCATTGAAAAAAGCTTTTATTGTTGATGTATTCATTAGACTCCCTTTAAATTTTACTCTTTTTCTGAGGATATAAAAAAATCATCTGTTAACGCAAGATGACTAACTCCCATAGCTTTCATACATTGAAAGAAAAAAATAGCACCAAAAGTACCTCGAGATAATTTGCTACCTATGCTTATTTTTGTTTCTGGTATCCCCATAGAAGTAAGGCGATTGGCCAATTCAAGTTGAGTCATATTGCGCTTAGCCATTTCTGATTTAATTATTTTTTTTGGGGCACTCAACCAGTCGTATTCAATCATAGCGTTATTTTAAAAACTTAAATATGTCGACATATTAGCATATTTGCCAATTTATTTGCAAAACCACTTGACACAACACTTTATTAATGCCAAAATAGTTGCATATATGCAAACTTAGTTGCGTATATAGCTTAACAATTAGAGAGGTTAAAACATGAAAATTTTAAAAAATATTTTTACCGCTTTTAAAGGTGGCGCCAATGAAATAGGTGAAAAATCGTTGACAAACAAAGTTTAAGAATTTTTGAGCAAAAAATACGCGAATCCGACGAGTTACTCGAAAAAAGTACTAAAGCGTTAAAAACTGTGATGACAAATCGAGAAAATTCAGAAAAAGAAATACAACAGATAAAAAATAAACTGAAGGAATATGATAAACATATACAATCATGCCTTAAGAAAAAAGAACTGGATTTGGCTGAGGAAATTGCTCAAAAAATAGCCGACTTAGAATCTGAGTTAAAAACACGTGAAGTACAGAACGAAAATCTTTTGAAAGCTGAAAATACTTTAAATGAGCAACGAAAAAAAATGAGAGATCAAATTAATGAACGAAAAAGTCAAATTGCTTTATTCAAAGCACAATTCAGCATGAATGAAGCGCTAAGAGAAACAGCCGAAGCGGTAGGTAAAGATTTTAGCCCTGAGTTAAACGATATGGCTGCTTTAGCTAAGCGAATTGAGGAAAAACAACAATACGAACTTACACAGCTTAAAGCGGCTGAAAAACTTCACAGAGAAGATACGGGACAAGATTTAGACGACAAGCTAATTGAGGCGGGCATAATGAATCCCAATAAGCCATCTGTAGAAGAAATTTTAAATCGATACAATCAAAATACTTAGTGAGGCTTGTATGAACTTACTACTACTTATATTACTCCCCATTTTTATGATAATGGGGCTATTAACAGGAAACTATACACTTATTTTTAGTGGTGTTGCCATGTTAAGTATGATGGCTTTATTAAGTGCTTTATTAGGCGCTATTGGGGACAATAACACCGAAGAAAACACCACAACCAATGATCCATTACAAGAAATGCTCAATAACCTAGATAACACGAGTCTCACGATAACTGATTTTTTCTCACACCATTCCATGTTGATAGCTGAGATCATAGGTATAACACTGGCATTGGCAACTATCAGTTTTTTTGGCTGGTGTCTTTGGAATAAACATCATGAAGAAAAAGCGGCATTATCTATTCGTCTTGAAAAATCGTTACATAAACGATTGGAATTGGACAGCATACTGTTAGCTTCTTTACAAAAAAGAGGAATAATTTCAGGCATGAAAGAATCTACCGTTTAAAATAGAGTGCTCATAAAGTTTTTACCAATTTTTTGAGCGCAGTGAATGTAATCAACGCAAAAGGTGCATACTATGTTTGTTATACTACTGTTTATAAGGCTACTTCCTCTGTTTCTTGGGGTTGCATCGTTTCTGATTTTACTCATCAGCAAAAAGTGGAGCATCCCTATTTTATGCATAATCAGTGATCTTCTGTTTTCAACGCATCTTATGTCATTGATAGGAATTGCGCTTTCAATCACATTCATAAAATGGTCATCACTGAAAAATGTCTTCACAAAGCTTATGTGATACAATTTCTCTCACAGTTAAAATAATGAAGCTCATGAAATCAATACTATTTAATTTGCCTGTTCCCATTACAACACCAAGGCTATTATTAAGACCCCCACAAGTTGGAGACGGGCCAATAGTCAATGCTGCAGTTCTGGAATCACTCAATGAACTACGCCCCTATATGCCATGGGCAAATACAGCCCCTTCTGTTAACGAAACGGAAGAATTTTGCCGATTAGCCGCAGCTAATTGGATTTTAAAAAATAATGATGAACCATATTTGCCCTTGTTTATTTTTAATCAAGAAACAGGTGATTTCATTGGAGGAACGGGCTTTCATCACTTCGACTGGACAATTCCGTGTATTGAAACAGGCTATTGGATTCGAACTACTTGTTCAAAATTAGGTTTTATGACCGAAGCAGTTAATGCGCTAACGCAATATGCTTTTCAAGAGTTAAAAGTTAAACGAATTGCCATTACCTGCGCAGAAGATAACATCCGCAGTCAAAAAATTGCTGAGCGGCTTAGTTATACATTAGAAGGAACCTTACGATACAATCGTCTTACAATCAATAATGAATTAAGCAGCACACTCATCTTTGCCCGTTACAATGTATCAAATTTACCTACATTACACGTAAAATGGTGATAAGATAAGAAAAACTTCAGTGAAAGATTCTACTTTCTTCTGATGCTTCATTAAATTCAATCATACAAAAATCATAAGTTGGTTCTTTTTTATAGTTTTTTTCTGTAACAATTCCAACAATTTTTTTAACTTTATATTGCTGGCGAACAAATAAACAAGATTGCAATAACCAGCTTGATCTTGAGTCGAGATCATCTGAAAACCCAAAGCAATAAGCTATATCAAGCCCAATAGCAATTAATCTAAAATTACAATTTTCTTTCAAGACCTTTTCTTTGGCCTCCATATATCCTTTAACAACAAGCGCCCTCTTTTCTTCATCGAGACTCAAAAATTCCTCCACAATTGTCTCATGTTCAAACGTATAGCCTTTCGCTTCTCGAACTTTTTGAATAAAAGTATTGATTAAATTATCATATATAGGTTGTTTGCTATCACCATTTATCATATTTACCTCTTTTCTATCAAAATTTCATAAGATATTTCGATTTTACAATGCTCTTTGTTTCAAAAAAGTATATGTTAGCACTGTATACCAAACGATAGGAGTCTTTGCTTAATATCTATACATTAATGAAGTTATCCACATTTTCTGGGGATAACTTAATCTTGGCCATGAAATTTCATAATGTTTTTCATGTCAAGTAATATACAAATTTTCAGTAAAAGCATAATTTTGCTCTTTTACAATAATAATATATACAGTTTTTCTGAAGCAGCCAACTAAATGCCAACTCCAACAATAAATTAATAATAGTGCCACATATATTTAATATACTAAAAAAACCAATGAGCAATTACAAAAAAATATTATGTTTAAAAAAAAAGAATATTGCATTATTTTTGCAAACCATGCTATATTACGCAAACTGTAGAAAAAATAACTATACATGTAATTTAAAGGGTACTTATGACGGCATCACATATTTTAAAAAAGCTAGCTGAAAATGGAGAAAGCGTAATAAAAACGCTTAGAGCTTCTTCAAATAGCCCGTATGATAAAAAAGTATTGAGAACATTCAACTTTACAGAAGCATGTACTATGATAGGCAGATCAACCACTCAAGTAAGAAAAATGATCGCTGAAAAAAATGTCCCAGCTCCAAATACATTGAATTCAAAACGATTAGTATATACCTTAAAAGAGATTAATGAATGCAGAGACTACTTTAACACTAGACCTCACAAACCAGAAGGCGCTTCACCGTTTATAATAGCCGTAGCAAATTTTAAAGGCGGAGTAACTAAATCAACAACTGCAGCGCATGTTGGCCAATCTTTTGCTCAAAAAGGCTATCGAGTTCTTGTTGTTGATTGTGATACACAAGGTTCTGAAACTCAAGTATTTGGTTTTATCCCAAAAATTGATGTTGAATCAAAAGATACTCTTCTGCCTTTTTTGCTTGGTCAAACCAATGATTTTAACTCACTCATACGAACAACTTATTGGGATGGCCTTGATTTAATACCAGCCAATATTTCATTAAATGAATGTGAATTCAAACTTATTTTATACTTTGCAGAACAAGCCGCCAAAGGGAAAAATTTTGAGTTCTATAATTTATTAAATGAAGGTTTAAGGCAAGTTTATGACAAATATGACGTTATAATTTTAGATTGCCCTCCTTCTATGGGTATGTTGGGAATTAATGCTGCATACGCAGCAAATGGCTTATTAGTTCCATGCCCAACTAACATGCTAGACTTCACAAGCACAAATGAATATTTCTATATGCTTTGTGAACTGCTTGAACGATTACCAGAGAAGGAATACCAATTCATCAGAGTATTAATTTCAAAATTTGAGCCAAATAGCGTTTCAAGTGAAGCCGTAAAAAATTCTATCCAAAAGGCTTGGGGAGATTTTGTTATGGAAAATAGAATTCATTATTCAGAAGCCATAAAAAAAGCTAGTGCTATAATGAAAACTCTTTATGAAATTGAAAAATATGACGGCAATAAGCAAACATTTACTAAAGCTTTATCATTGACTAATAATGTTTGTGATGAACTTGAAATTTTAATGACTAGAAAATGGGAAGCCATGAGTTAATCGGATAATTATATGAAAAAAGACACGGCTAATAAGACTAAAGACATGGCAGATAAACCAAAAACTGGTTTAGCCGCTATTTATGATGAACTATCACATATTCAGCCATTAAAAGAAAAAGATTTAGAGTCATCTTCTTCTAAAAGTAGACTCCCCTCTTCCGATTTATTTAATTTAAAAAATACAAGTTCATATGAAAAATTTAGCACTATTGAAAATGTTGATGAATCGGAAAAAATTCTAAAAATAGATCCTCATAGAATTTGCTTATCTCCTAATAAAAAAGACAGAAGAGAAAATGAATTAGGTGATTTAGAAGAACTTGCTAACACAATGAAAATTGGAGGGCAAATTCAACCGTGCATTGTAGAAGTCTCAGAAAAAGACAATGACTACGATTATGTATTAATTATCGGCGAAAGACGATGGAGAGCGGCTAAATTAGCGGGCATAAAATTAGATGTTGTTGTGCGCAATACAACTAAAACAAAGTCTTTTGAGCAACAAATAAGAGAGAATTTGCAAAGGCAGAATCTTTCTAATTACGCATTAGGTATGTTTTGCGCGGAAGCGATTGAAGATAAAAGAATTACTAGGAAAGAACTTCCGGAGCTTTTATCAACAACTGATGTAGAAGTTATTCGTTTACTATCATTTGCAGCTATTCCGCCGGAAATAGTTAATGCTATAGGAGACATGCGTTTAGTGAGCAGTAGAACTGCCGCTGAGATTAGAGCTTTAGCAAAGAAAGGAGATGAGTACATTGCTGCACTCATTCAGCTTGCTCCTAAAATAGAAACAGGAAAGCTAGGAGAACGTCTGTTAAAAAGAGAAGTACAAAAAATTATTCATGATGTACCTACAGAGAATAGTTCAATTGAAGTTAAGAGTATAACTGGACAACATCTTTTTTCCTGGCGTAAAGATAGTAACAACAATGATTCTATTAGTTTCCCCAAAGATGTCAGAGCTAGAATCGACAAAGAAAAGATTCAAAATGTTCTTAAAGAGGAAATTGAAAAAATGCTTTTGGAGAATAAAAATTAAAAGTACTAAAAAAATTCCGTGCGGAATTTTTACAAACAAACTAAAAAGGTTTTATTTATGAAATAGATAAGGCAAAAAAAAGGCTGCAATTGCAGCCTTCTAGTAGATGACATTAACAGAATCTACCTGCTAAAATCCTCTGTAGCAATTGTATTTTAGACATAGATTCAAGCAATGTCAATATATTATCCATATTATATGAGATATTGATTATGTTTGATGAAAAAAAATCATTTGGGCAATTATTTGCTCAACGTAGAGATTGCCAAAGTATTATTATAGAATATTGGCAACAAATTCAAAGTACATTTGAAGAAATTGGTGGAATAGCGCCATCTCCAGAATATATCTACCCTTCTAAAAATTGGCAATATTGTAAAACCATAGAAAAAAGAAATAAGAAAAAAATTGGCTATATATGCAATTTTGCGAACCATGGCAACTACCCTATTGTAAAAATTACAGTACACAATTTTAAAAAAGGTACCGCAATCTTTAATAGTGCAATTGAAGACAAGAAAAATAACACTCGAAAAAAATCTTTCGTTATAATAAAACAAAAAAACGAGTCATTTGTACATAAGAAAGAAAAAAATGAAGAGCTAAGAAAGTATAATCTTTTTAAATTAAAATACTCACTATGGGAAAAAGGAACAGAAGATATCTCCACCCATATGTATGCAAAAAGAAAAAAATTACTATCTTTTACAAAACTGAGAAAAATTGAAACATACTTAGCTTATCCTTTAACAAGTTCTGAAACAGGGGAGCATTGCGGTATTCAATGGATTAGTGCAGAAGGGGAAAAAAGAATATACGGCCAGAAAAAAGGTGCTTATTTTTCTCTGGGAAGCATGCAAAAAGCTTCTACTATCTATATTTGTGAAGGACATGCAACCGCCAACGCAGTTTATAATTTGCTTGACAACAAAACATCATTCTGTGTTATTAATGCTCTAGATTGTCATAATCTTGTGTCAATCGCAAAATGGATTAAAACAAGTTATCCTGGAAAAGAAATTATTATCGCGGCCGATAATGATCAAAAAAGTTTTTTGGAAGGAAAGGGCAATGCAGGATTGTGGAATGGGATTGATGCCGCTATTCAAGCACAAGCGACGTTAATTTATCCCGAACTTCCTGACAATGAATATCGAAATATTGACTGGTGCGATGCTTGGATTGAAAATCCAGAATTAGCCACTCAGGCTTTTCAACAAAAAAAATCTATCTCTTTAAAAGAACTTGCTCTGAAAAAACTCAATTATGCACCACAAAATTTAAGCAACAGTAAACTTGAAACCACCTTATATCAAATAATGAAAGTCCTTTTACCAGCTTACCCAATTGAATTGGATGAAGAAGCATTACTTGAAAAGGTGTATTCTGCTTGCAAAACGATGAAAATCACTCCGCATAAGATTAAATCCATTTGGATAAAAGTAAAGAAAAAATATTTTGCTAAAGCATTAAGATCAAAATCATTTTCATTCAACCCTGAGTCAAATCGTTATACCGTAACAGAGTTTAACAATGTTCAACAAATATCACAGGAAGTTTCAAAATTAAAGGAGCAACATCCAAAAGCGGTTTTCATTACCAATGCCCCGATGGGAACCGGTAAAACACAACTTTTAATGAAACCCCACTTTACTGAAGATAGAGACCAGCATCTATTGCCGGTTATTATTACGCCTACCCGTGCGTTGACCAAAAGTATTGCTACCCAGTTTGATGCAGCGCATTATAAAACGGAACGCACTGATTTTGAAAAACAGGGTCTACCATCGTCATTAGCGATTACCATTAATTCAATTATTCATTTCTCTTTTGAGCAGTTTTTAGATAAAAGCCAATCGCTTTTCATTGACGAATATACCCAGGTATTGCGCTCTATTATGACCGGTACCGTACAAAACGAATTACGGCAACAAACGCATAAAAAACTTTCCGACTTAATGAATAAATCGCATTATACGTATATTGCTGATGCTGATTTAAACGCCATTGCATTAGATGAAATAGGAAGAATAATTGATCAGAATGTACCCATTTTTGTGATGACATTACCCAAAATTGATCAATCTGAACAGCTCTATCAGTTCTATCATTATCAAAAAACACGGCTAGCCATGGCAGCCTTTCAAAAAACCATTGAAGAAGCAATTGAGCAAGATGAAAAACTGTATATTGTATCTGATTCTCGCAAGAAAATAGCTGAACTATCCGAGAAACTAAAAAATCTCGACGTTAAATCTTTAATTATTACCGCTGAAACCGTACGCACGCCAGAAGCGCAAGCTTTCCTAACTAACCCTGATGGCTATTTAACAAAAGAAACCCCCAATATTGTTGTCTTATCACCGGCCGTACAATCAGGCTTATCAATTGAATCAGATTATTTTAATCGCTTATTCGGCATCTATACTGGAACGGTAACTCCTACCGTATTTAATCAAATGCTTCAACGCGTTCGCGCCTCTATTCCGCGTGAAATCGTTTTACCGAACCAAAAACCACATGGACAAATCCACTTAGAAAATCCAGCTGCGTTACTGGCGGCTTCCTATGGACAATATTTACAACAATTTGGAGCGCAACAAGTCACGTTTAATCCTATCACTGGCATGACACAAATAGGGCGTTTATCCATCAATACATCGGAAGAGGGTAGTATTGTTATTGAAGGGGATCGCCACGAACACTTTGAACGTCTATCGGCTGAAATTAAAGCGATGGATTATCAACAACGTAATAATGCAGCGGCTTTTCTGGTATTACAATCCATCGCCGCAGGATTTACCGTTAATATTAAAAAACAAACCTTAAGTGAATCGATGAAACGGGCTTTAAAAGAGGAAGAAAAAGCCACCAAACAAGCAGTACTTCAATCACGTCAAAATCATTTATGTGGTGTTAATACACTAACAAAAGAACAATATGAACAAAAAATGAAGACAGAAACCCATTCACTCGAAGAAGTACATGCCATAAAACGCTTTGAAATTGCTTCATCTTTGTGTATTGATGAAGTCAGACCCGATGATTTGACATTTTTTGATGAACAGGGCATTGAAGCTCTTAACAACTACGAAGATCTGAAAAATGGTCTTACGAATGCCCAAGAAAAAGATGAAATTGAACACAAAAATACGGTTTCTAAGGGCGATGCAAGCTGGACAACAGCAAAGATCCAATTACTCACAACACTGTTTACTTTATTGGGAATTGATAAAGAAACTGGGAAAGGTTGCTACAACAAAAAAACAGCAGCCATAGTTAGAGATGCCATTCGACAAAATGAAATGCTATCTCGTTTTGTGCTCTATAAGCTAGAATTGGCGATTAATAGCAATTTATCTGATGTTGCTTGGGTCAATAAAATACTGAAAAAACTCTTGCAACTCAAAACAACCCGGACAATGGTGAGAGAAGGGCAGGGTAGACTGTGGTATTACTCTATCCACGCTAGTTTTTATCGACTAAATCAATATTTTGAGAAACGTTTCACAGTAGAGGTTAATAATGTTTGTCACCAGAAATAGTATTATATATAAAGAAATGATATCTGATGACACATACTACTTTTATCAATTTTTCTAATTTGATAAAAATTTTGTTTTTGTAGTAAAGATTGCAGATTATTAAATAATTCGCAAAAAGTTAATAATATTGCTACATTATTTAGGTGAAATCTTGTAATTATTGGTGCATCTTGTTATGATCCTAGCCTTTAATACTCTAGTAGATTTTTCGACAAACTACTGATTTAAATATTTTGAGTATCAATTTTGACAAAACATTATTTGCAATTACATAAAATACTAAAAAAACTTTTATATGATAATAGAATGAGTCCGGCTGATTTAGCTCGCGCTGTTGATTTACCGACAGCAACTATTTCTAGACTAACAACCGGAAAATCCACGCGACCCTATCGTTCTTCTTTAGAACCTATAGCTAACTATTTTTCAATAGATGTTGAACAATTGTTGGGTGAAAAACCTTTAGAGACAGTTACGTCAGGTGATTCACTTTCTAATTATACTGTAAGCTATGTTCCGCTCGTGAGTTGGGATAAGTTAGAAGAAAGAAATCAAGATAGTCACTCATGTATTCCTTTCGTAGGTAAAATTAGCAAATTAGGGTTTGCTACAGTAATGCCTGATGCGTCTATGGAGCCTTTTATTCAGGTAGACTCAGTGCTTGTTTTTGATCCTGTATTAACTCCAAAAGATCGTAGTTATGTTTTAGTTAAATTGCAAGAAACAAATAGTTATGTATTCCGCCAGTTATTGGTGGATGCAGAACATAAATATTTAAAGCCGTTACATCCAGATTTGAGTGCTTTCAAGATGCGCTTACTTAATAATAATGATGAAATTGTGGCTTGTTTAGTAGAAGCTCGTTATAACATTAACTCTGAATACAGTTTAGAAAAAATTGCCGGTGAAAAGTTATGAGTAATCCATGTTATCAATTGATAGATATTTCTAAAAAGAATAACGAATATTTAGTTTCATTAAATCTAGTTAATAAAAATACAGTGATTAATTTAAAACTAACAGAAATATTTGCAAATAATGAGTTGATAGAGAAACTTTCATCGAAAGATATTGATACTTTATTAGCTTTTAATCGCCGAAAGATAAAATAGTTTAAATAATGAGAAGTAAAACATGATAAAAAACTTTATTGTAAAAATTAAAAATTTTATACAGTTTATAAAAAATGAACATGAAAAAGAAGTGTATAGACCTCGTTATAAATTAATTGAGATTATAGAAAAAAATGATGAGTATGTTGTTGTATTAAAATTAGTTAACAAAAGTATAACACTCAATATGAAACCAGAAGAAATTTTAGCGAATGATGAACTGGTAGACCATTTTTCACCAAAAGATATTAGAACATTAACATACCTTGGTTATCTTGGGATCAACGGCCCAAAGTATAAAATTTTGGCTAAACAGCTTTCTGAAAATGATAAGGTATCATTTTTTTTAAAGAAAAAGGGAAATGATAAAATTATTATTAAAACGGCGGAACAAGTGCTTCATGAAACAGATATCGTGTATGGTTTGAATCCTGAAGATGCTAAAACTGTTGGTTATATTGCAGGATCTGAATCCGTTGTGCGTGAACAAAATCAGAAGGAAAATTTGCTGAAAAGTGAACAGAATAAAATAACATCTTAATGGGTATTAGAACGAGTGCTGCAAAATTTCAATAAGAATGGCGTGTTTATTGAAAGCATGAAATTGCACCATATCGGCTATGCTTGTGAAAACATTAATAAAGCATTAAATTTAGTAAAGAAATTATATCCTGTTAAGACTGTAAGCGAAATAATTTACGATTCACTACAGAAAGCTACCTTGTGTCTTATCACTTTAGAAGATGGACATGCTATTGAGCTTGTTTCTGGTGAGCCAGTAAAACATTTGCTCAGTATCGGAATTAATTTATATCATACTTGTTATGAAGTTAACAACTTAAACTTAGCTATTAAACATTTTAAAGAGCAGGGAGGAACTCAAATTGGAGAAATTTATCCGGCAAAATTATTTAATGAAAGAAATGTAGTTTTTATTCAAACAGATATTGGGTTAATAGAGCTGCTTGAAAATAAATTAAGTAACAATCATTATAAATTTTTTTTGGTTGGAACGTTTTCTACAGTTGGAATACAGGAATCGCTATTTAAATGGGCAGAAAAATTGGATTTGCCGTATGTTATTGAGTCATTACCAGACAGCGTAATGAACTTTGAATTGATTGATGAAAAAAGTCAATTTAACAATAACACTGGAATTAATATTGTTCTAGTTAGGGCGGTAGATTATTCAAGTTGTGATAAAATAGATTCCTTCATTGAAAATTTAAAAATATCAGCAAGTTATTGTTTGGCTAAGATAATTGTTTGTGTTTGTCCATCCTATGAAAATGAATTTTCATCTAAAATAGATCCCATTGTGCTTATAAAAAATGCATTCAAAAATTATTCTAATATTATTTTTCTAGATTTAAGTAAAAAACTAACCAAAGAAGAGCCATCAAAAATATACGATGCTTTTAGTGAGCAGGAAGCAAAGCTACCGTACACAGAATATTTTGATATAGGTTTTTCTTTAATGCTATTAAAAAAAATCTATGGTGTTATTCATAATAATTATAAGGTTTTGGTGGTTGATTGTGATAACACGCTATGGACAGGAATTTGCGCTGAAAATCAAATTAATGAAATCTCGTTAAGTGAAGCAAATATTTTTTTGCAGAAAAAGTTAATTGCCCTTCATGAAAAAGGGTTTATTATTATTGTATGCAGTAAAAACACCGAAGTTGACGTCAGAAATGTTTTTAAAAATCATCCTGATATGTTGCTTTCTGAAAAGCATGTTACTGCATGGAAAGTTAATTGGATGCTAAAGCATGAAAATATAAAAAGTATTGCATCAACACTCAACTTACCTTTATCTAGTTTTATATTCATTGACGATAATTTGATAGAATGCCATGAGGTTGAGTTATTTTTACCAGAAGTTTTAACAATAAACTATGTCAATGAATATCAGCCATTAAAAAGATTGCTAACTAATTTATGGGCTTTTGAAAAAACGATAGTTTCTAAACAATCATCTAATAGAGCGATTTGGTATAAAAATCATTTAGAGCGGGAAAAAATCAAGGATAAGTCACCGTCATTAAAAGAATTTATTGATAGTCTTGATTTAGAAATAAAAATTAGCTGTGCTGAATTGGAGGATATAAATAGAATATCGGAGTTATCCTATCGCGTGACACAATTTAATTTTTCCAATAGAAGCTATTCAGAAAATACTATAAAAGCAATTTTATTAAATGAATCAGGGGCTATAAAAGTAGATCTGTCAGATAAACATGGAAGTTATGGAACAGTAGGTGGCATCATTATTGAGCAAAAAGAGGATCATTTATTTGTTGTAGCACTCTTTTTGAGCTGTAGGGCCTTGAACAGAGGTGTTGAATATGAAATGGTTAAGTTTTTAGGAAAATTAGCTAATTCTCTTAATTTACAATATATTATTTTTGAGTTTAGAGAGACATGTCGAAATCTTCCAGCGAAGCAATTTCTTGATTTTTTATCAGAATCAAGTGAAAACAAAATTAAATCAAATCATTTTTATAAGATTTCAACGGATAGAGCAAATAATATAAAATTTTCTCCTGATGTTTTTGAGAAGGGAGTTTTGCAAGATAAGCGCGAGAAAAAGGTTAATGAAAATATATGTCAAATAAATCCTCAAGAAATAAAAGCCCTGTCAGGCATGACATCTTCTTGGGACAGTGCGTATTCTTTTATGAAGAATGCTTCATATTCAAAAGAGAGTAATAATCAAGAGTTAATTACTTCGGCATCATTGAAAAAAATATGGGCTGATGTTTTAGATTTAGATTGCAAAAATATTGAAGATAATGCTAATTTTTTTGATCTAGGTGGAACATCGTTACTTTCTTTGAGACTTTTGTCTAAAATTCATGCGAATTTTTCAATTGAACTTAAACTTTATGAAATATTTAAATTTCCAGTTTTCTCTGATTTTTATTGTCAATTTTTTAAGAAAAATGTTTGCTCTTTAGAAAAAATCGAACTTTTACCCAAATTAACACTTAAAAAACCATTGCACCATTATGAAACTGAATTAACCG
>CABHON010000023.1 GCA_902168255.1 uncultured Legionella sp. | reverse complement strand
GTTTTTTCCAAAAAGATAACCTTTTCGTACACAACGGACGTAGCAGTGGTAATAAGGGGTAGTAGCATAATCGACTTGTTTGGCGCGTGCAGTTGGCATGGTTGGAACCTCGAATTGTTGGATGAAAGGTTTATTATACGTTAAATATTTCTAGGTGCAAGAGGGGCGAGTTGGATTTGTGGGTGTCTTAATTTATCATTAATTTGTTATAACGAGCTGACCACCCATATATGGCTGTAATATTTTAGGAATATGAATATGTCCATGTTCGTCTTGATAATTTTCCATTATAGCAACTAGGGTACGTCCTACGGCAAGTCCTGAACCATTGAGTGTGTGTACCCATTCATTTTTACCAGTAATTGAATTTTTCCATCGGGCTTTCATGCGTCTTGCTTGAAATGCTTCACAATTACTGCAAGAAGAAATCTCTCTGTAAGTATTTTGAGCAGGTAACCATACTTCTAGATCGTAGGTTTTTGCAGCTGCAAAACTCATATCACCCGTGCAGAGGGAAACTACACGATAGGGTAATTCTAATTTTTTAAGAATATTTTCGGCATGCTGGACTAGTGTTTCTAGTGCTTCGTAAGATTCTTCCGGTTTTGTAATCCATACTAGCTCCACTTTTTCGAATTGGTGCTGACGTATCATACCTTTTGTATCTTTGCCATATGAACCTGCTTCACTACGAAAACATGGTGTGTGGGCAGTATAACGAAGTGGTAAATCCTTTGATTCTAAGATTTCATCACGAACTTGATTAGTAAGTGGAATTTCCCCAGTTGAAATAAGGTAGTATGGAGAATCTCCTTGTAACTTAAATAAATCTTCTTCGAATTTTGGTAGTTGAGAAGTGCCAATTAGGCTATCACGATGAACAATAAAAGGTACATATCGTTCTGAATACCCGTGTTCTTGAGTGTGAACGTCTAACATAAAACTAATTAAGGCACGATGGAGACGGGCAAGCCCCCCTTTAAGGACAGAAAACCGGGAACCAGTAATTTTTGCTGCTGTTTCAAAGTCGATTAAACCAAGTTTTTCTCCCAGCTCATCATGAGAAAGGGGGGTAAAAGCAAAATCTTTTGGTGTTCCTATTCGACGTATCTCTACATTATCTTCTTCTGATGTACCTTCAGGGGTTGAATCATGAGAAAGATTAGGAAGGGTTAAAAGATAAGCTTCTAACTGTTCACTTATTTTGTTGAATTCGTTTTTAGCTTGATCTAAACGTTCACCTAAATTTCCAACTTCAGACAATAATGCGTCAACATTTTCACCTTTTGCTTTGGCTTCTCCAATTTTTTTGGAGCGTGTATTTCGTTCATTTTGAAGGGATTGCATGAGTGTTTGCAAAGATTTTCGCTGAGTTTCCCATTCAGAGAATTGCTTTGCATCTAACTCAAACTTACGTAGTCTGAGTTTTTCAGCTACTGAAGAAATATTATCTCTTAAATGTTGAATATCAAGCATGTTAGCGCACAATTCCTCGTTTTGCTGTTTTCAAAGCCTCAATAAATAAGGTTACCTCAGGAAACTCAGCTTGCAGGGTTACCAATGCATCGAGTGCTTCTTTTGTAGTTAATGAATTTCTAAAGATAACTTTATAAGCGCGCTTTAGTCCTTGAATGGTTTCAGAACTAAAACCACGTCGTTTTAAACCAACCGCATTAATGCCATGAGCGGTTGGTGGATTGCCATCAATAATAATGTAGGGTAAAACATCTTGCGTAACATAGGTTGCTTTTGCGACAAAAGCATGATGTCCAATAGTACAAAATTGATGAACAGCTGAATATGCACCTAATATAGCATGATTATTCACTGTAACATGACCTGCCAGAGCAGAATAATTTACTAAAATGCAATGATTGTTAATATGACAATCATGGCCAATGTGAACATAACCCATAATGAAATTATTGTTACCAATTCGCGTTACTCCACCACCTTTAAGAGAGCCACGATTAATCATGCAATATTCACGAATAGTGTTGTTATCACCTATTTCTAATAAAGTATCTTCTCCCGCATAAGTAAGATCTTGAGGTGCGTCACCAATAGATGAGAATTGAAAAATTTTATTATTTTTACCAATTTTACAAGGGCCATTAATAATAACATGAGGACCTACCCAGGTACCCTCACCAATTTCAACATCTTTACCAATCATCGTCCATGGACCGATAGTTACATTTTCTGCGATTTTAGCAGATGGATGTATGATGGCATTAGTATCAATCATAAAGGAACCTCCTTGATAGCACTAATAAGCTCAGCGGAACAGGCAAGCTTATTGTCCACAAATGCGTTAGCATTCATTTTCCAAATGTCACGTTTTCGATTGACCATTTCCACTTCAAATCGTAATTGATCCCCAGGGATTACTACTTGTTTAAAGCGAACATTATCAATACCAGCAAAAAGGGGATACATTTTATTTCCTTCTTGGGGTTCAAGCGATAAATAAGAAAGTATACCGCAGGCTTGAGCCATTGCTTCTACAATAAGAACGCCAGGCATAATTGGATTCCCGGGATAATGACCTTGGAAAAAAGGCTCATTAATGCTGACATTTTTGATACCCGTTAAACTTTTCATCATTTCATAGCAAATTACTCGGTCTACCAAGAGAAAAGGGTAACGATGAGGTAACAATGTAAGAATATCAGCTGCTTCAATAGGTGTATTCATAATTGATTCTTTATCGTTCATTAAGCCAACGCTGCAATAAGTTGTTTAGTAACATCCATTTCTGGAGAAGAATAAGGAACATTTTCTTTTTGAAGAATTAAATCATAGCTACCTTGTTGGGCAATCTTGTCAAGTGCAACTTTAACTTTAGCAAAAAATTCTTGCATTGCTTGGTTTTGTGCTTTGTTTAAATCTTCTTGGTATTTAGCACCAGATTGTTCCAATGTACGTTGTTCTTGAACAATTTTGTTTTGCAAGGCGGTTTTTTGGGCAGCAGTCATTAAAGTCGCATCCCGGTGTAATTTTTCAGCATCAGCTTTTAATTGTTTTTGAGAAGCAAATAACTTTTCTTGACGTGGTTTGAATTGACCTTCCAATCGTTTGCTTATAACTTTAGCTTGAGAAGATTCTTGTAATACTTTATGAAGATCGACAATTCCAATCTTTAAATTGCCCGCACTTGCAACAGCTAAAGGCGCGCTGAAAATAAGAGCCACAAAAGACATTGCTATTAATAGTCTTTGGGTAATTCGTTTCATGAAATGATCTCCGAAATTTAAATTAAAATACAAGGCGTCGATTGTATCGAAATTTTTTAAAATAAACAATATACTCTTCTTTTCATTACTTTAGAGGTTGTTTTCATGAAACTATATACCTATTATCGTTCGACGGCTGCTTATCGTGTTCGTATTGCATTAAATTATAAGCAAATAGACTATGAAGCTATACCGGTTAATTTGTTAGAAGGTGGTCAGTTTTCTAAGGATTATGCTGTAATCAATCCTCAAATGCGGGTTCCAACCTTAATTGATCAAGGTGAGGTTATTGGTCAATCCATGGCTATTTTAGAATACTTAGAAGAAAAATACCCTAAACCTGCATTATTACCAGATGATTTAACTGAGCGGGCTCATGTTCGTTTTATTGCTCAGCTAATTGCTACAGATATTCATCCGTTGAATAATGTGGGCGTATTAAATTATTTAAAGGGTACTTTGCATCAGGAGTCAGAAGCTGTGAATGAGTGGTATTTTAATTGGCTTGAAAAAGGGTTTAATGCACTTGAAACATTATTGTCAGGGGGAGATGGCCCTTTTTGCTGTGGAAACACTTTAACCTTAGCGGATGTTTGTCTCATTCCGCAAATATATAATGCTTTTCGTTTTGGTTTTCCAATGGATGGTTATCCACGTTTATTAGCTATTAATACGCATTGCTTAGCCTTACCTTATTTTGAAAAAGCTAAGCCAGAAAATCAATCGGATGCGATAATGTCTTGACATTGTTGAGCTGTCAAAAGAAATACCCCTGTTCCACCTCGAGCAAACTCAAGCCATAAAAAAGGCACGTCAGGATATTTATCAAGTAACGCTTGTTCAGCATTTCCAACTTCGACAATTAATATACCGTGCGGACTGAGATACTGACTGGCTTTTTTTAAAATTTTATCCACGATTTCTAAGCCATCAAGCGAACCAGGTTGGGCAATTAATGCATGAGTTGGTTCATGGTGGTATTCTGGAGGAAGTGTGTCCATTTCTTCTGCACTAACATAAGGAGGATTACTAACAATAATATCATAGCCTCTTTTTGGTGGTAATGCTTGAAATAAATCAGATTGCCATAAGGTAACATTCTGCTCACATTCATGTATTTGGATATTTTTTGCTGCAACAGCGAGCGCATTAGGACAGATATCCACTGCATCAACACATGCGTCAGGAAATGCATGAGCACACGCAATAGCAATACAAGCACTTCCGGTACATAAATCTAAAATGTTTTCGACAAGTGAAGAGCCAATCCATGGAAAGAATTGTTGCTCAATTAATTCAGCAATAGGTGAACGAGGAATAAGTACCCGTTCGTCGACATAAAATTCTAATCCACAAAACCATGCTTTGTGAATTAAATAAGGCACGGGAATTTTTTCTTTTATTCGCTTTTCAAATAAGTGAAAAATACGTTCTTTTTCTTCTTCAGTTAATTTTGCCGCTAAGTATTTAGATTTGATAGGGTAGGGTAAATGTAAAGTATCAGATAAAAGCAACATAGCATCATCTTCACTGTTATCGGTTCCGTGCCCAAAATACGCCGTGTTAGCATTCATTTGGCTAATACCCCAGCGTAAAAAATCGAGTATTGTCTGTAAAGAAGTGGTTATCATGGTCTTTCCATTTTGTTATACTGATATTAAAACACTATTATAAATGAGAAAATGTCAAAAGATAAACAAAAAGAGGAGTCATTATTTCGATTAGTGGTGGGCGAAGTGAAACCATTGAAGAGTGACGCTAAAAAATTAACCTCGAAAAAAGTAACTAAACCTTCTCCTAAATTATCACCGCGGTCTGAGTTAAGGGAGCAACCTTTCTTGCCACTTTCTGATTATTATACTGAGGTTTTACATGCAGAAACGACGATTGATTACACTGCTTCTGATGTTTCCTTGTGTCCCTCACTTATAAAAAAGATTCAACAAGGTGAATACCCAAAAGATGTGGTTATCGATTTGCATGGTGAGACGGTCGAGTCGGCACGAGAAAAATTGTCCGCTATTTTACAAGAAGCTCATCAAAATCAGCAGCGTGGGTTATTCATCATTCATGGAAAAGGAAAACATGCCATGCTTAAAAATCATGTAATTCATTGGCTAAAGCAAGTACCGTGGGTAATGTATTTTTGTTCTGCCACGGTACATGAAGGCGGTGCTGGTGCTTTGTATGTATTGCTTAAAAGAAAAAAAATGCATGATTTAGCGGAGCTACGAAGTAAGATTGATGAGGTAGATACGAAAATTAATGCCTTGCTTTGTAAACGGTTTGGCTATGCAAAAAAAGTAGCAGCATTGAAAAAAACTACCCAACCCGACGTTAAACGTGAGCAAGAAATATTAATGCGAATGCGACAATATGCAGTACGAGCTGATATTTCTCCAGAAAGAATGGAGGCCATTTATTTGACTATCTTAAGAGAAATGAAAAAGTACCAGCAAAATGTTGAGTGAAGTTAAGGTTTATTTATGGGGATCTTAAAGGTGAGCAACTTTCTCTTTCAGGCAATCGACCGGTTGAGTTGCTATTCTGTGGCATATAAGTTTCAAGTGTATGATTTATAGTTTCTTTTTCGTATCCTAATTGCGTTTGCTTTTTTAAAGCAGTGGAAACACTTCTGAAAAGCAATGATGCCATCGTATTGTGTTGAGGAGGATTATGGAGAAAATGTGAGTGGGAGGATTCCCAAGCGTATATTATTTGTTGGAAATGTTGATGAGCTGCCTCTGTATTATCATTTAAAAAGTTAGTTTCAATTTGCGTAATAAGTGTTTGAAAAGCATTTTTTTCCCATTTATTTTCATTATTGTCAAATAGTGAGGTAGTTTCATGGTGTTTTAAATCAACAATTAATTTTTTAGCTAACTTTTGTGGGGTGGATTCTTGATGATATTTATCAAAAAGTTGTTGAACATGTTGGATGCCTTTAATATACTTTTTATCAAAAAGAACTTCTAGAATTATAGTATTATTTTCTTTTCGTTGATGAAAAATATTGTCAATAGCTTTTTGAAATAAAGCTTTTTGGAAATCTTCACTATTATTTTGAAAATCCAGCAGAAGAGGGCATTGGCTTCTTGCTTCTTGGATGTCTTTAAAATTACTTAAGCAGTCTGCAAGATTCTTAAAAAGGAGTGCTTTTGTTTCGGCATGCATGTTAGAAAAAACAGCAAGCTCTTGAAGATTTTTTATCCAGAAAGAAGAGGCGTTATCAAATTTACTCATCACCGCGTTAATACTTGTTAGGATAGTTTTTTTTGTCCATTGTTGATCTAAATCTGGGAGAGATATAATGGTTTCATGAAGTTTTTCAAAAAATAATAAAAAATCACTTTGCCAAAAAACACTCTTAGGATCTAAAAGGGTGGAAAGAGTTTGCTCTAACGTTTTGCTGTTATTGCTTTTTAACTCTATGCAAATTTTTTCTAGAGATTTATATATATTTCTTTCCTGCGCCAGCCGCCATATATCATGATTAATAAGATTAAGCTCATTATCCAAGGTTTCTTGCTTTTCTTTCCAGTCGAAACCTTTAATATCGATAGAATCACTAAGAAAAGCAGTTGGTGTGGATCCGCTCTGTAGTTTTTCATTGAAGTTACGAGAATAATATTGTTTCATATAGGCGAGATATCGTTTTAAAGAGCTACTCGCAGGAGTATATTCTTCAGAAAAAAATTGAGATAAACTTTTACTAAGCTTTGTTTGCGACACAAGTTTTTTCTTTGGGGAAGTCTTTATTGAAGCTTTATGAAGCCACATGTTATCAAATGTTTTTTGAGGTGTTTGATAGAGAAAACTAGCTAACAGCCAGGATAAATCAATGTTTTGGGACATTTGCTGGACAGCCGCCTTTCTTTCTAGTTGAGAAAAAAGAGTAAGTTGTGTTTTATAACCAAAAAAATAACGTAATTGTTGGAGCATACCTATACGCTCAGTTTTATTAAGAGTAATTAGGTTATTATGTTGGCTAAATTGTTGGCTTATCTCAACGAGAACAGTTGCTGTGTAAGAATGAATAACGCTTTGATCTCCAGGAGATCCTATATCGTTAAGTGCAGTATGTAATGATTCATATTGCTCTTCGAGGAGTTTGCGTAGCATATTGACTGTTTCAATAGTAGGATTTTTTAATACATCAGCATAAGCTGTGTGTCTACTATTACGAAATTCTCCTATTTGATAGCGAGATATTAACTTTATTTCTTTACTAACTTGAGAATTCTCGGCATTCTTTTCATTTATTGTTCCTGCAACAGATGTTGCTGTATTAAACGTAACATTTCTAGTTGTTGGCTTTTTAAATAGCTCAGACCATAAATCAGGAATAAAGGTAATAATTTTTACAAGGTTTCGACCAATAAAAGAGCGTTGAAATGCAGAGTAGATACGGAGAATCAGCTGTGCGGATCGAGTATAAACATAGTTTTCCTTATCTGTTTTTTCATACTGTGCTTTCCCCATTAAGTTTAGTGGTTGGGTTGGATTTTGTTTTGGTTGAGGATAGGTAGTGGTTTTTTGACGCAAAGCACTTTTGAGCTTAGAAGATGGAACTGAAGGGTCATCAGAATCTAAGAGAGCTGATGTTTCTTTATTATTGTCTATCATTACTTTGCCTTATTTTTATTTTATAAGTAAATTATAATAAATTATGAAAGTTAACAATTTAAACTGGTCATGAAATGGCAATCATGCTCCTTAGTAAATGCTAACATGCGCTTCACTAATAAAATATACCCGAATGTTTTATTTTAATATTGTAGTAATAAAAATAGAGTAAAATCAAAAAACCATGAAACCAATACTGATACAAACGTCGGATCAAAAGGAGGTTATTTCCTGGATTTGGGGATATATTGAGCTAGATGCGTTAGGTTATCCTCATGCTATTAAAACAAATAGGGTAGAAATCAAAGAGAATAAGGTACCACCTATACCTTCATACGCAGAATGTGATAAAAGCCTAGATGTTTTTCCTCCGTTTTTGCCAGTGTATGATGAAAATGGCCCATTTGGCAATACGCTGTATTTTCTGCATTTTGATTCTTTTGAATTACACGCCTCAATACTGATGGAAAAACCCATTACTCTGTGGCGAACCTTCAAACATAATTTCCAATATGGCTCTTGGACACCGGTTCAATCATTAATAAGAACAATGGATGAGGACAGAATAAACGTCTTAGAGGTGAATTACAGAGAAACAAAAAAACAAGTAGCAGGATTTGAAACGGCTTATCTCGAGCAAATGAAATTATGGGAAGTGAAGAATAGCAAAAGTATTACCATCGATACTACATGGCTAACAGAAAGAGACCAGTTGGTAGATGTAAAAAATTTTGAACCATCATATCCATTTATTCCAATAAAAAATCCTTTGACTGCTGAACAACGAAGTATGGTTAAAAATAGTGGTTTTGAATTTGACTTATCTACATTAAAAAGCAGTGCCCCTAGTCCAGAAGATTATTGTGATGCATTAAATGCTGTTTTAAAAGGTGATGTGAATAAATCATTGAAAAACTATCACGAAGCGCTTTTATTAAGAGATCATGTAAGTTTTTCACAAATTAGGAAGTTGGCAAGAAAAGGTAAAGATACAGATAATATTATCTACCAAACTGATATGCGGCCCATTAGAGAACGACCAACTATGGGAGATTTTCGTAACTTTATCCTCTCTGTTTTATATGCGGAACTAGATTGTTATTCGGTTAATAAGAATAAAGTAGAAATTCAAATAATATCCACACCAGAAGCGCGATGTTTGGTAGAATCAAATAAGAAAAAAGCCAGGCAAAGTTTATCAGAAGTGGCGCTAGTTATTTATAATGTTCTTTTGTCAGAAACTTTATGTAGTTATTGGAATCATATTCATTTTTATTTTGAAGACGGCTTCTCTTTTTCTATTCAGGAAGCCATGCAAGGTATATTAAGAAATGAAGAAGCCTATTGGGAGATTAGAGAGGATCTAAACGTTATTATTGAAAACAATCTAAACGCAGTACTTCAAAGATTTCTAAGAGTGAATAAACGCTTATTTCATCTAGAAAACCAAACCATTGATATTAGTTGTGAAACTTACCTTATCTATTTGCGTTGTTTTAAAGAGGATTTTGCTTTATATGAAAATTTAACGGATATAGAAAATACACTTGGTTTACTTCTTCATTCTACGGATTTTCGACAGATACAAGTGAGAAGAGAGTTAGAAAAATTATTTTCGTTGGAGCAACCACTGAGTAACCTGGATGACACTATCTGTAAGCAACTAGAAAAATTACGATTTGTACGGCTACAATCTCGGTTAACAACCATATTTTTAAATAGTAATTATACAAATGAGCAAAAAATTATATTAAGTAAAGAGTTAATAGATTCTTTTGAGTCATTAAAATTTGTGATGGAAATTTATTTTGAGCACGATGTGAGTGAAAACTTCAATTTTGATTTGGATTGGAGGACATTTTTTACAAAACAAATACTCTTAAGAACTCAGTTAACTGATTTAAATCAATTGAAAGAATTTTTTCATCAATACCCCATTCTTTGCGATACTTATATTTTTGAGTTGTGTAGCCTTATCGCTTGTATGGATGGTGATATACCCGCTGTTTTGTGCAAAGAAAGTAAGCAATATATTCAAAATATTAGGACTAACGAACGTTTAATGGAAGTACTGAAGGCTTTATTAGCAGTTCCATTGGAAGAAAGAATAAGCGCTGTTGAAGTCGTATTAAGTCAATATTCAAATGATATAACAATCAAAAATTTTGAAACATTTTACAGCATTTATCCCCTTATAAGAGAAGAAGATCGCCTCTCTCTTTTTAATCTCTTATTAAGGGAAATTTCAGATTACGACGAAAATGCGCAAAAAAATTTTTTAATGGATATTTTTTCTTTGGAAGTCATACCATTTCGTAAGCTATTTAAAGAGAATGAATTCTTCAAAGTTTTAATAAATCAAATCCTTAACAGTAACTACTCATTACTTCTCGTGATTTTTAACGAGAGTCCTTCCACAAGAGGAAATAACTTTTTAACCTTTTTGAATTCTTTGGGCTACATGCCAGAAGAGCGGTGTAAGATATACACTCATTTATTTTTACCGCTTAATTGTAAACAGGATAGTGATCTTACTAAGTTTTGTTCTGCATTGGGCAATTTATTATCTGAAGATCCCCTTCATAAAGTAAGTCAGCAAGAATTATTTTCTTTATTTTCTTTTGATGTTGTTAAGTTGAAAGACATTATTCAAAAAAAATTGTATGAAGCTTTAATGGAAAGAAACAGGAAAATAATAAGAAGTATACTGAACTCAACACATTCAGAACATATAGCAGATGAAAAAGTAGTATCTTCTCTTAAAGCTTTTGACCATTTCTTTTCATCATCGATAGGTGCTGTTCGCAATTTATCATTGAGTAATATTTTTTGCAATCAACAAGTATGCATTTTGAATGAGGTAGTAGATATTGTTAATGATGAAGGCTTTAATAAGCTTGTCGAACATGTATCGATTCCTCAATGGAGTGCAATCATAAACTCAACCATTCCACTGACATTTACACAGCATGAGTCAAAAAGAAAGAATTGGTTTAGTTTTTTATCACGCAACCTTTTGAATGATATAAATAGCCTGGATGATTTTATACATTTTGCTTCGCGATTAATGGAATGGAGGAAAGAAAAAACTTTAAATTCGGTTGAAGGTACAAATGAACTTTTTAAATATTTTGCCTCACCTGAGAAGTTTTCTTCTTTTATCCAAACGCACGAGGATATAGAAAAAGTTTTAAGTTTTTTGATACGCGAAAGCCGAGCAAAGCATACTCATATTGAAGAAACGGATATGTATTTTTCTCGATTATTCATTACTTTGCCAGGTTATGCTGTTTTCGCTTTATGTAAGCCATTATTAAAAAACCAGCCAAAATGGACAACCTATCAAGAATTTCCTGATGAAGAGCTTTCAATGCAAGCTGCTCACATGTTGAGTAGATATTGTCATCGTAACAATACTACTATCCGTGATACAAAAGATTACATGAACCGTCTTGAAGGGCTGAGAAAACATCTTTGGAATTGCATAAAAGATAACGTGATGAATTTTTTGACCCGATACGGCGATGCTGGTGAAATTGTAAAGAAAGAAATTCTCCATTTAGAAAAAAAACGTTATAGTTGGTTTAATGCTTATGGAGCTGAAACAAAATCGCTTGATATATTTTCAGCTGTTTTCAATTTACCTGAAGGGTTGTCCCAGAAGAATTTTGAACAGCACTTATATCATGGTAATTTAGGGCAGGTGATATCAAAGCCACGTTTACCGACTGGAAGTTCCTCTTACGGCAAAAAACTAATACAACAAAGTCTTAAAGCCCAACCTTGCTTGATGTTTGGGGAAAGGCAAGAAAAACAAGCGCTATTAGGTGAAAATTACAGGCCTAATATATAAGGGGATAAATTACCCTATGAAATATTAGACAGCCTGATATTAAAATTGCCTCTCAGAATTGTGAGAAACTTGAATGAAATCTCTTGACGGATAAACCCTAGATTAGCTCGACGTTTGCTCATAAAAAGGCTAAAATAGTTATTTTAACGACCAAAGAAATATAGAATTAAATGAGCATTTCCCATACTTTATTAGAGTCGCTGAACGATCGTCAGCGTGAAGCTGTTTCCTCTCCTCCTGGACATTTTTTGGTGCTGGCTGGTGCTGGCAGTGGTAAAACACGTGTATTAGTCCATCGTATTGCATGGCTAATTCAAGAAGAACAATTTTCTCCTCATAGCATTTTAGCGGTAACGTTTACCAATAAAGCAGCAGGAGAAATGCGTCATCGTCTTACTGAACTGATGGGATACTCAGCACAAAATATGTGGGTAGGAACGTTTCATGGTTTAGCCCATCGATTATTACGAATTCATTGGCAAGATGCTCATTTACCCGAAGGGTTTCAAATCTTAGATTCTGACGATCAGCAACGCATGGTCAAACGTGTATTAAAAAGTATGAATTTGAGCGAGGAAAAGTGGCCGCCTAAGCAAGTACAGTCTTTTATTAACCATCAAAAAGATCAAGGTTTAAGGCCACAACATTTGAATGGTAATCACGATTACTATACTAAAACTATGCGGGAAGTATATTTGGCTTATGAACAAGCTTGCCAAACGGCAGGTGTGATTGATTTTGCTGAAATTTTATTGCGCGCGCATGAATTATATTTAAATCAACCAGAAATCTTATCGCATTATCAAAATCGCTTCCGCCAAATTTTGGTAGATGAGTTCCAAGATACCAATGCGATTCAATATGCATGGATTCGATTGCTCGCTGGTAATAATATCAATGTAACGGTAGTTGGGGATGATGACCAATCCATTTATGGATGGCGTGGCGCTCAAATTGAAAATATCCATCGTTTCCAAGAAGATTTTCAACAAACCACCACAATTCGATTAGAGCAAAACTATCGTTCAACGGGTAATATTTTAAAAGCAGCCAATGCGGTTATTGATAACAACCCATCTCGGCTAGGAAAAAAATTATGGACAGATTCTGGGGAAGGAAAGCCTATTGTTTTATATTCAGCTTTCAATGAAGTGGAAGAGGCGCGTTATGTGGTTGAGCGCATTCGTTTATGGGCTTTAGAAGGAAACCCTCTTAAAGATACCGCTATTTTATATCGTTCAAATGCCCAATCACGGGTAATTGAAGAAGCCTTAATGCAGGCATCATTGCCTTATCGGGTATATGGTGGCTTACGCTTTTTTGAACGTGCTGAAATTAAAGATGTCTTGGCTTACTTACGTTTATTGTCTAACCGGTGTGATGATGCTGCCTTTGAGCGTGTGGTGAATTTACCTGCACGTGGGTTAGGTGAAAAAACATTAGAAGAGTTACGAGAATTTGCAAAAGCAAACCAACTTTCTTTGTGGCATGCGGCAGAACAATTGATTCAACAGAAGTATTTTGCTGCCCGTGCACATCAGTCATTAAGCGATTTCTTGGCACTTATTGATCGATTAGCGGCTGATACGAAACATTTTGAATTACAAGATCAAACACAGCACGTTATTCAGAAAAGTGGCTTGTGGGAGTTTTATGCGAATTCACGTGAGCGTGATAAAGCAGAAGCCCGTTTAGAAAATATGCAAGAATTGATCAACGCGGCTAAACAATTCCGTATGGAAGAATATGCAGAAGATGAAATGAGTATTTTAACGGCATTCTTAGCCCATGTTTCATTAGATGCAGGTGAGTCTTCTTCAGAACCTAACGACAATAAAGTTCAGTTAATGACCTTGCATGCAGCGAAAGGATTAGAATTTCCATTAGTATGTATTGTTGGAATGGAGGAAGGCCTTTTTCCTAGTCGTATGTCAATGGAAGAACCAGGAAAATTAGAAGAAGAACGGCGTTTGTTTTATGTTGGCATGACGCGCGCGATGAAACAGTTAATTTTGTCGTATGCAGAGGTTCGACGTCAATATGGGCGGGAAGAATATCATAAATCGTCGCGATTTTTAAAAGAATTGCCAGAAGATGTCTTTGAAGAAGTACGCCCAAAAAATGCTGGATTTAAACCTCAATTTAATAACCAGGTTCGTGGATCCGAGTGGGGACGAGATAATTATCGTGTTTCTCAGCCAGTAGCAAAGCCGCGTGTTGCAGCACCAGCTACTGCAACCAGTGAATCTGGATATAAAGTGGGTGAAAATGTATTCCATCCAAAATTTGGAGAAGGTGTTATTTCGGATTGGGAAGGTTCAGGGGCTCATCAACGTGTGCAGGTAAAGTTTAAACAACATGGCGTGAAATGGCTTGTTCTTGCTTATGCCCAATTAAAGAAGGCTTCTGAAGTGTAACTATGAAGATAAGTATTAATCCACTTGAAAAATCTTTTGCTACATTGGTTAAAGCATTAGAGCGCTCTTTCAAAGAACCTGATGATTTAGAAGTACGTGATGCTTGCATACAGCGATTTGAGTATACTTATGAGTTATGCATCAAACTCATTAAACGATATATTGAACAAGAAACTCCAACATTTGATAATATTGATCAAATGAATTATCGTGATTTATTGCGGGTTGGTGTTGAAGTGGGATTAATTGAACATCTCGAGAAATGGTTTTTATACAGAGAGGCAAGAAATCAAACAAGTCATGCATATGATGAAAATAAAGCCCAGCGGGTTTATGATTTATTGCCGGATTTTGTGCAGCAAGCTGAATATTTAATTAATCAATTTCATCAACGTTTAAAGGTTATTAATGATCCATTTAAAACCACATGATTTAGCTATCGTTGAAGAAATTTTAAAAAAAAATATACCTGAACGAAAAGTGCTTGTATTTGGATCTCGAGCAGGAGGAACACCGAAAAAACATTCTGATTTAGATTTATGTGTGATGGGAGAACATTCTCTATCATTACAGCAAGAAGTAAATTTAAAGGAAGCTTTCTCTGAATCAGATTTACCTATGCGAGTAGATATTGTTAATTGGGCTAGCCTTACTCCAGATTTTAAAGAAATAATTCAAAAAACAGGTATATCTTTTTAGTATGACGCGATCCAAATCAACGTTTAAAAATATACGTAAAAAAGTATTTAGAGTGGTTAATCGTGAGTTTGATAGAGTTTTTTCCACGATTAACTTTTCCTGTTTCATTGTAACGCTTGCGTTATTAGCCGTTTTTATATTTGGTACGGTTGAAGCGTACCGCTTAAGAGGTGAAATCTCCAATATTCATTCTCTACATGATGCGTTTTATTTTTCTGTAGTAAGCATGACAACGTTGGGGGATGGATCAATGTATCCTATCACTCCCCGAGCGAAAACATTCGTTTTATCCTTATTGTTTTTTGGTTTTACTACCTTTGCTACGTTTATTTCTGTAGTTTTTTATCAAATAGTTCTGAGTATTTCATCATTTTTTAATAAGTTTGAGGGAGGTAGGGTACATATGAAGAACCATATTATTTTATGTGGCTATAGTTTGGTAACTGAATTAGTAATGAGTAAATTGCTGAAAGCCCATATTCCCTTTTTGCTTATTGATAACAACATTCATCCTGAATTGAGTTCAGATCATGCAGGAAATTTCTTATATGCAGGAACACCCAGCCAGCAAGAAAACTTAATTAAAGCGAGTATCCATTTATGTAAAGTAGTTATTATTGCATCGAATTTAGATAGTGAAAATATTTTAGCAGCAATGAATGCATCCAAATTACGAAAAGAATTGGGAGCGCATTTTAAAATTATTGTACGAATTTTATATGAAGAAAATATCGATATTGCTAAAAACAATGGCGCCGATTCTGTCATTGCTCCAACGCTTATGGAGACAGATGCTATTATCAGCGCAATGGAATTAAAAGCTATAAAAGATGCGCCAAAAAATAAAGAGGTTAAAAAGCCTTTAGCTTAATAATTCAGCCAGACAGTGAATGTATACTCTTTGCCAATGAGTTTTTGATTTTTCGTAGGGGCGGCTCTTGTAGCCGTCCGTTGCCGGGCAGGTACAAAACCTACCCCTACGCTGAAATTTAATTAGAAATTGGTATATAAACATAAACTATTCTTTGTCAGTAAACTCTTCTGCTGTGCGAATTTTTCGCGCGACTTTGTTTAAAATACCATTGACATATTTATGGCCATCTTCTGAACCGTATTCTTTAGTTAAGGCAATGGCTTCATTGAGAACGACACGGTAAGGAATTTCAAGGCAATATAATAGCTCATAAGTCCCTAATCGAATAATTGCATATTCAATAGGATTTAATTCAGAAAGTTTTCTATCCAAATAGGGCTCAAATGTAGTATCAATGTCGGATAGGTGTTTCCCAATATTTTGCATGGCAGCATCAAAATAGGAGGTGTCACATTTACTCATATCATTCATTTGATGAAATTGCATTTGAATAGCATACCAATCCATATCATTAATTTGGTGCTGGTAAATGGCTTGCATTAATAGTTGACGCGCTTTTTTTCGCGCCTTTAAATTAGAAATAGACATAATTATTTTTCTTCTTGATTGTTAAGTTGGTCAATAGTGTGGCTAAAATCACTGACATCTTGAAAGCGACGATAAACAGAGGCAAAACGAACATACGCAACATGATCGAGTTTTTTTAAACTTTCAATTACCCACTCACCAAGCTGTTGAGAAGAAACTTCCCGTTCGCCACTAGCCAACAGCTTTTGCTTAATTGTATTAATGGCTGTATCAATGGCATCAATGCTAATAGGACGCTTTTCAAGGGCTTTTTGAATGCCTGAACGTAATTTTTCTTCATCAAATGGACGGCGTTGACCATTGCTTTTAATAATTTTGGGCATTAAAAGTTCGGCTGTTTCAAATGTAGTAAAACGTTCATTACACGACGCACATTCACGACGACGTCGAATTTGCGTACCCTCAGCAACAAGACGAGAGTCGATGACTTTTGTATCTTCAGTTTGACAAAATGGGCAATGCATATATTAAATTTTAATAAACAGGAAATTCACGGCACAATGATACCACTTTTTCTCGTGTCTCATTTATCACGGATTCATTTAATTGGCTGTCTAGTATATCAGCAATCCATTGAGAGAGCATCATGGATTGAGATTCTTTAAATCCTCTTGTGGTGATAGCTGGTGTTCCTAAGCGAAGCCCACTTGTGATAAAAGGAGAGCGAAACTCATTGGGTACAGTATTTTTATTCACAGTAATAAATGCCTGGCCTAACGCATTTTCGGCGTCTTTACCTGTAATATCTTTTGAAATCAAATCCATTAAGAATAAATGGTTATCCGTACCACCTGAGACAATAGGGTAACCACGGGCAATTAACGTATTCGCCATTACCTCGGCATTTTTTACCACTTGTTGTTGATAAATCTTGAAATCAGGGGAAAGTGCTTCTAAAAAAGCCACCGCTTTGGCTGCAATAACATGCATAAGTGGACCACCTTGCATGCCGGGAAAAACGGCTGAGTTTAATTTTTTTTCTAAATCAGGATTAGAACGAGCTAAAATAAACCCGCCTCGTGGACCCCGAAGGGTTTTGTGGGTTGTTGATGTAACTACGTCAGCATAAGGAATGGGTGAAGGGTATAACCCTGTAGCAATCAATCCGGCGACATGTGCCATATCAACTAGTAAAAAAGCGCCGACTTCATCTGCAATTGCGCGAAATTCTTTCCAATCTAGTATACGTGAATAGGCAGAAAATCCTGCTACAATAAGCTTAGGTCGATGTTCCTGCGCAAGCTTTCTTACTTCTGCGTAATCGACTTTTCCTGTTTCCGCTGAAACACCATAGGACACAACATGGTACAATTTTCCTGAAAAATTAACGGGAGAACCATGGGTAAGATGACCACCATGGCTTAAGGACATGCCTAATACCGTATCACCTGGTTGAATAAGCGCCATATAAGCCGCTGCGTTTGCTTGTGAACCAGAATGGGGTTGTACGTTTGCATAGTCCGCCTGAAATAATTGTTTTACTCGTTCAATAGCTAACGCTTCAGCTTTATCTACTGCTTCACAACCACCATAGTAACGCTTTCCAGGATAACCTTCAGCGTATTTATTTGTCAGTACCGAACCTTGCGCTTCTAAGACAGCTTTGCTAACATAATTCTCAGAGGCAATTAATTCGACATGATCTTCTTGTCGTTGTGCTTCTTCTTGAATAGTTGACCATAATGCTGGATCAAATGTTTTTAATGCCTCAGTATTAAAAAGTAAGTTCGACATGTTTTTTCTCTATATATGATTTCGAGTAACTATAATTGATGATATCAGAAGATATTAGAAATTGTACATACTCTTAGTGCTTGAATTTTCGGCTCTGCTAAAAACTTCATTCGCATCCTCATGTATTATATACACTCAGGTGCCATGTCAATTATCTCGCTGAAAATTGATTGATACAAAGAAAAGAAAAATAATATTTTATATATTTAATATTGCAATAATAATTAAGTAATACAATCGCGACCAGTATATATTCAACAAAGGGGTTTTTATGTTTTTTTCTAAGGGAAAAGTTTATCCTGCAGAAGTTTTTCCTAGGAATAAAGAAAGGCCTGGAGTGCTCTATAACAATATGTATATTGGTCAATCAGAACTTATAAGCAGTGTAACAGGGAAATCAAGATTGCTTAGCCCATTAAAAGACTTAGAATTTGTTTTTCCTTTATTTGCGATGATCAGCAATAATAATAATATGGAGTATATTGCCCTTTGCGCATGGGTTGCTCGTGAGTTAACAAAGAATTCCTCCATTCTTCCGCCTGAAATTTTAGAGGCATTACTAGAGCAACCACAGAATCATTCGCAAAAGCAGCAATTAGAGCAACCTATTGATTCTTTTCCTGATAGAGAAATAACATTTAGACTTAAGGATATCAAAGCTACTTTTGTTTCCAAAAATAGAAGAATGGGGGAGAAGTTGGCAGAATCTATTGCATTGATAGAAAACAATCAAGTAATACAAGTTAAATACGAAGAAAAAAGTTTAATGGGATTATTTCCTCTGAATATCTTAAATGGGCTATTATACCGGCAGAATAGACCAGGTTTTTTATTAAATCTTTCTCCTGACGAAGTATTAACCTTTAAAGTTAAGGATATCAAAGATCTTTTTGAGCTTTATGATAAAAAAATGAATAAGGAATTAGCACAATTAATTTCCTCTGTAGAACTTCGCGACGAAATAAGACTTAAAGAAGAGGATCTCAAAAACAGTTATAAGTTACTGCAGGAGATTAAAAATATAAGAGGCGATAGCTTGTTAGTGAAATTAATTGTTGAAACTGAACCCTCAGCAAAACGAAAGCTAGACGAAGATTTTAATTTAGACTCAACGCTCATTAACCTTTTTAAAAATCTCTCTTTTCCATGGAACATAAAATGTCTATCAGAATTGCTAATAGAAGGTACGTGTTTGAATTATACAAGCGGAATGAATAAATATATGCGGAAGTCGGAAGAAACAATTGTGCAGTATGCTTTCGACACTTTAAAAAGCTGCTGTATAGAGGCTTTTCAGGAGAATAAATTAAATGATCTTTCTTCTGAAATTGCAGCTATTGTAGGCCAGCCTGATTTAATTCCATATATACCTAATATATTGCATTTGTTATGCCAGAACTATATTCCTTCAACTCGTGTATGGAAGGATTGGGTTAAAAAAGAGGAGATTAAAGTTGCTGTAAAAGACTTTGTAGATGCTTTAGATGACGAAACAAAAGCATATTATCAAAAAAAAATGACACATGCTTCTTTAAAAGCTTTTTTTGAGACTGATTTTTCAGTGAAAAAAACTTCATGGATGAAACAAGTAGAACAATTGTTTAGTAGAAAAGCGCCTATTGAGGAAACTATAAATATAACGTGTCACTCTTTGAGAAGGCAAATATAGGGTTAAGCAGCTGTATAATCAAAAGGTAAATGGTTATTAACGAGAAAAGACGATTTTTTATAAACAATAGCTTTTCTTTCTGGATAACAATTTCGGGTGAATTCCACGTTTTCTTTATCAGTATAACATTGCCAATGTTGAAGGTTATCAATTGATTTTGTTGTGAAAGCCCGTGGTGTAAAAAGAGCAATGTTTATTTTATTTTCTACCCGGGCAGAAAAATAAGTAAACCCCATTACTTCTAAATTACGCATGGTTGTGCCGAGTAATTGACTATGGGTATAACTATCTTTTTGGGAAATTAGTGAAGTGTAAGTATTAAAAGGATACGTGGTTAATGCAATGCCGCGAGATGTATGAATATTTACGGAATACACACTATGAGAGGTTAGGCAAGGCAATAAATCTGCTTCAGTACCAGCAAAGAATAAAAATCGATAAAAAGCCGCCTCGCCAAATGATGTTTCTATATCTAAAGCGCCGTACCATAATGAACGTTCATGTCGTCCGCCAAAACGGGATCCATGCTTTAAAGGAGGATATCGAAAAGGAGTAGTTAATAAAAAATGATAACCATTGAACTCTGAGATATTAGGTAAAGAGGGTTTACTTTTTTGCTCTAGTAAATTTTCTAAAATTTCATGTTCTTCTAATGAATCAACTAACTCTCGAGTAGACGAACGAGATTGATCTTCTATAACACGCCAACCTTTATATTTAAGAGGTTGGATATATTGAGCACCTTCGCATTTTTTCCAAAGGTTAGAGGTAGGACTATAATTTTCCACGCATAACATCCAAATAAGAGGTCACAGCGACCAATCCTTCAAGGCGAGTGACAAGTTGAGAGGGAATGCCATTTAAATGTTTGTTAAAGGCGTGAAACCATTTTTGGCATCTCGGAATATCACCACCTAAAATTGCACTTAAACTGCGAAAAAGCCGAATGAGCAATAGCGCAAGTTCTCCTTCTTTGCTATCGGGTAAAATATCTTTTTCGCCCCGATAAAATCGACTACTACTGGCTTCACTGAAACCAAGGATAAGCGCTAATTCCCGTTGATTTAAATCCAAACGTTCTGCGACATTTTTTAATGCTTTTGTTAAGACAGCGGCTTCCTGGGCAGTATGAGTTTGGGTTAATTTAATAAGTTTCATTGCTTTTCTCTTGTTTCAATTGAAATTATATTTGATATTTATTTCTTTCGCAAGTTTTTTTTGGTGAAAATAGTCGAGATCTTTTTGAAACAATGGAATTAATAGAGTATACTTTTGCCCACTATTATATAAAAAGGCCGGCGGGAGGTCATAATGCATTCATATATTTTGTGGTTTGAACAAATAACGCTAAAAGATTTAGAAGAAGTAGGTGGAAAAAACTCTTCTTTGGGTGAAATGATTCGGCATTTAAGCGAAGCAGGTGTTACTGTTCCTGGAGGTTTTGCAACAACAGCTTCGGCTTTTCAGTCTTTTTTAAAACATAATCAATTAAATGAAAAAATCTATGCAGCGTTAGACTCTTTAAATGTCGATGATGTGAATGCATTGGCAAAAACAGGTGCCCAATTACGGCAATGGATGATGGAAGCGCAATTAGAGCCTGCCATGGAAGAGGCTATTCGAGAAGCATATACGAAATTGTTAAAAGATCATCCTAAAGGGTCAGTCGCAGTACGTTCTTCTGCAACGGCTGAAGATTTACCCGAAGCATCCTTCGCAGGACAGCAAGAAACTTTCTTAAATGTTTCAGGTATTGATGCTGTATTAGAATCCGTTAAAAAAGTATTCGCGTCTTTATTTAATGATCGGGCTATTGCTTATCGAGTCCATCATGGTTTTCCTCACGATCAAGTATCGTTATCTGTTGGAGTTCAGCGCATGGTACGCAGTGATTGCGGCGCGAGTGGTGTAATGTTCTCAGTAGACACTGAATCAGGATTTGAAAATGTGGTATTTATTACTGCTTCCTATGGATTAGGAGAAATGGTGGTTCAAGGAGCAGTGAACCCTGACGAATTTTTAGTATATAAGCCTGCCTTGAAAGAAGGGCGATCGGCTGTTATCCGTCGTAATTTAGGTAGTAAACATCATAAGATGATCTATGCACCTGCTGGTGAAAAAGAACCGGTGCAAATTGTGGATGTCCCCGTTCATGATCAACAACGTTTTTCCTTAACCGAAGAAGATGTTGAAAATCTAGCTAAAAAAGCATTAGCCATTGAAGCGCATTATGGACAACCTATGGATATTGAATGGGGTAAAGATGGAGAAGATGGAGAATTGTATATTCTTCAAGCTCGGCCCGAGACAGTTAAAAGTCGTGCTAATAAACAAATATTGGAACAATATACCTTACAAGAACAAGGCACAGTATTAACAGAAGGACGTAGTGTTGGCCAAAAAATAGGAAAGGGTGTTGCTCGCGTTATTAAACATGTGTCTGAAATCAGCCGAGTTCAACCAGGTGATGTTCTTATCTCTGATATGACTGATCCTGATTGGGAACCTGTTATGAAAAAAGCCGCCGCTATTGTGACCAATCGTGGAGGCCGAACTTGCCATGCTGCTATTATTGCCCGTGAATTAGGAATCCCTGCCGTTGTGGGTTGTGGTGATGCCACTATTCATATTAAAGAAGGCGAAGAAGTAACAGTGTCTTGCGCTGAAGGGGATACAGGGTTTGTTTATAAAGGATTGTTAGACTTCAAAATTAAAACAGTGGATGTGAATCATGTACCTAAGCTTCCATTAAAAGTGATGTTAAATGTAGGAAATCCTGAGCGGGCTTTAGCGTTTCAATCTTTGCCTAATGAAGGGGTTGGATTAGCAAGATTAGAATTTTTAATCTCAAATTCTATTGGTATTCATCCCAAAGCATTATTAAACTTTAATCAGTTAACCGATCCTATTTTAAAAGAAGAAATTACGAAGAAAACAGTGGCTTATGGTGATCCGGTTGAATTCTATGTTGAAAAATTAAAAGAAGGGATTGCAACAATTGCAGCAGCATTTGCACCTAAGCCCGTAATTGTGCGTTTGTCCGATTTTAAATCCAATGAATATGCCAATTTGTTGGGTGGAAAAGACTATGAACCTTCCGAAGAAAACCCAATGCTCGGTTATCGAGGTGCATCACGTTATATTTCTGAAGACTTCAAACCCTGCTTTGAATTAGAATGCCAGGCAGTTAAGCGAGTTCGTGAAGAAATGGGATTAACTAATGTCGAAGTGATGATTCCCTTTGTCCGTACAGTGGATGAAGCAAAAAAAGTCATCGAAGCGTTAGGAGAATTTGGATTAAAACGAGGTGAACATGGTTTACGCGTTATTATGATGTGTGAATTACCTTCCAATGCATTATTAGCAGAACAATTTTTAGAACATTTTGATGGCTTTTCCATCGGTTCGAATGATTTAACTCAATTAACTTTAGGATTAGATCGTGATTCCGCTTTGGTGGCGCATTATTTTGATGAACGAAATGGAGCAGTAAAAGCGTTACTTTCACTTGCTATTCGGGCATGCAAGAAAGCATCTAAATATGTAGGCATTTGTGGACAAGGGCCTTCTGATCATCCAGACTTGGCAAAATGGTTGATGGAGGAAAAAATTGATAGTATTTCTCTCAATCCTGACTCTGTCCTGCAAACCTATTTATTTTTAGAGGACGTGTAGCAGGAAGCTTGCTTACTAGTTTTGCTAACAAAGAGAGATTTTATGAATTTTGCAGATAAAGATGGCTATATATGGCTAGATGGTGAATGGTTACCATGGCGAGATGCTAAGGTTCATGTATTAACCAATACCTTACATTATGGCTTAGGAATTTTTGAAGGCATCCGAGTATACGCTACACCGAATGGTTCAGCAGCCTTTCGATTAGATGACCATCTCAGCCGTTTTTATGATTCCGCTAAATTAGTCCATTTAAAAATGGGAGTGGACAAAGAAACATTAAAACAAGCCTGTTTAGCTTCTTTAAAGAAAAACAATCTCGTTGATGCATACATTCGTCCCATGGCTTTTTTAGGTTCGGAAGCAATGGGTTTGCATGCAAAAAATCTGTCAACTCATGTTATGATAGCTGCATGGGAATGGGGTGCCTATTTAGGCGGAGAAGCACTGACAAAAGGTGTGCGAATTAAAACATCCACTTATCGTCGAAACCACATTGATAGTTTACACGCTAAAGCCAAAGTAAATGGTCAGTATGTCAATTCAATGATGGCATTACGAGAAGCCCAATTATCAGGTTTTGATGAGGCATTAATGTTAGATCATATGGGATTTATTGCGGAAGGTAGCGGCGAAAACTTCTTCATAATTAAAAATGGTGAAGTATTTACTCCCTCGCCTCAAGCTATTTTAGCAGGTATTACTCGTGATACCATCATAACATTGTGCAAAGAAATGAATATTCCAATTCATGAAACACAAATCACGCGTGATATGGCCTATCTCGCGGATGAAGCCTTTTTTACCGGAACAGCGGCAGAAGTAACACCTATTCGTGAAATTGATTGCAGGCCAATTGGTTCTGGTCAAAGAGGGGAATTGACTAAAAAACTTCAAGAGGCCTATTTTGAAATAGTTAAAGGCCAAAATTCACACTATAATCACTGGTTAACGCAAGGAGTAATTGCATAATGGAAAACATCATGAATAATTTAATGACAAACGGATGGCCTTTTATTGTCAGTCATTGGGAGCTCTTCATCGCTTTGTTCGTTGTTTTAGGTATCATCTTAGTATTTGAAAGAAAAGCCAAAGCAGGTAGTGCTGTAGCACTTAATCCACAACAAGCTGTCGACTGGATGAACCGTCAACAAGCCATTGTTATTGATATCCGTGATAGAGAAGCATTTCGAAAAGGGCATATTATCAATTCAGAATCAATGGAGCCTGCCAATGTGGTTTCTGTGGTAACAGAGGGCAAACAAGCTGAAAAATATAAAGATAAGCCCATTCTAATTGTTTGTGCACAAGGAGTCTCTGCTGCAAAAACAGCGGCGTTGTTAAAGAAAGCGGGTATTGAGAAAGTAGCTATTTTAAAAGGTGGCATTCAAGCTTGGACGGCAGCTGATTTACCCTTAGATAAGAAATAATAACAGTTAATTATAAGAGACGAGCTGGATGCTCGTCTGCTTGTTCGAGTTATCGCTTTTCGACTTACTGGGCATTTTTTATAAAAAAGAACTTAATTCTTGCTGCTGCAAACGTCTGATATTATCTTAGAAGAGAGAATTATTCGAATATTATGCCTTACCTATTGCTTGGGTGAATACAAAGTACTATTTTAGAATATACTCTGCGCAATTGAATTTTCGGTTTTGTTGCAGCCCTCATTCGCATGCTCATGTACTATTTGTACACTCCGGTGCTCATCTCAGTCTGCGCCTCACCGAAAACTCAATTGCTTTGAGTATATGCCAATTTCTAATGAAATTTCGGTTGTAGGGGCGGCTCTTGTACCTGCCCGGGCAGCTACAAGAGCCGCCCCTACAAAAAAACGAAAACTCATTAGCGAAGAGTATATTAGTTAACTAAGCTGCATAAAGGAGATGAAATGGATAATTTTTTTGGACCTATTTACTTTCAATATCCTCTTAACCAAGATCCTCTTAACCAAGCAACCTGGTCTGCTTGGAGAGTAGGATATATTTTATTTGAACAGAATCAATGTAAGGTAGTAAGAGATGAGACTGATCTTGCAACAGAATGTCTCTCTTCTATTCCATCTGTCGATGCTTGTGTTCCTGTAGAAAATTTACCTACAAAATTACACGTCTATGATCCTAAGGGAGTGTTTTCTACCACAGTTTATGTTTTATCACTTTCTTCAACATTACAATTAGGGGCTATTCATAATAATAACGTAGGAAATGAGCTTGTATCTACTTTGAAAGTTTTCCAATATTCAATTTCTCATAAAGCCTGGATGCCAATTCTATTAAATCATTCATTAGAGGAAAAAAAGAAAACTATTGCCATGTTAGCAGTTGAGATTGAAAGCATTAAGGAGGCTATTGAACCTTTTCGAGAGGATTGGGAAATACAATACAACAACTGGAAAAAAATACAAGAGGAAAAAGAACTCAAAAATGTAGTCAATAGAAGTTGGTTAGAAGAAAGACAGGCATTGTTTGTCAATTTGGTTGAACACCAGTCGTCAGCTACTTTATTTCCTTTAGGAAATTTAATAACTTCAGAGCAAAAACAACTCCTTATCGCGAGAAGTGGGTTTATTCAAGCATGGCTAGAACTAAAACAATCTTCTTGGTCACCAGAAGACTATTCAAAGGGATTAATAGTGGTACTTTCAGATAGTAATTACCACTCCCTACCTGAAAGTATTCGTCATGAGGCAATTTCTTTGAGAGATTTTCTTTCTATAGCGGCTATTAGGCAATGTTTAGCAAGTTGTAAACTGGGCAAACAATTGACTGATAATATTTATCATTTCTTAATGTCCGCTTTATGGGAAGAATTACAATATTTTCAGTCTTCAAATGTTTTGCCTATAGAAATGGCAAAGCTATTTTATAATGAACAACAAAAAGAACCTGAAACATATTGTTCCAGCGTTAAAATGATTTATCATCTCTTATTGTATTCACCAAATTTTCTTCAACAACAACGGCATCGTATTTGTGTTGACTTTAAAAATGGAAAAGTTTTATTGCTTTGTGATTTAGTCCGTAATGTGTTGGATTCTCGAGAAGAATACTATCAAATTCGTAGTGATTTAGAGAGTATTTTTTCAGCATACGGTCGAAGTGATTTTCACGCTAGACTGCATACTTTTGGGGATACAGAGTCTTTGAAAGATAAATCAGAGCCTACTATTTTATTAAGCTATGATACGTTAATTTTTTTGTTAAGTAATTTTAAAGATTTTTTTTACAATCCTTCAGAATATCCTAAGGCAAGAGAAAACCTAAATAACCTTCTTTGTGGAATATCACCCAATGATCATGTTCGTGAAGAGCTTATTAATTTAGCAGGTAACTCAATAGTTTTGAAAACCTTGATAGAAAGCCAATTAAGAAAAATTATCATTGCTGAATATGAGATTAGTGATGCTGATAGTGTTATTGCAAAACTGGACATATTCACCAACAATATTGAAGAGTTAGTGGATATCTCTAAAGTCCTGCTTCAAAAGAAATTAAATACCACTAAAATTTTTACATTTGTTTTAAATAAAATGGCTTTATTATTTCACCTAAAAGATGTTTTGTTAATGAAGACATTTTTTTTGCTGGTGAAAGATATTGCCCAGAAGATTTCCTTAAGCGTACTTGACCCTATTTTAGCAATATCAGATGAAAATTTTGAAAATATACTGCCGTATAATATTGATCTTGATGGCAATAATATTAAAAAGCGTCTTTCAGAAATAAGACAAAATACTGCTTTATCAACGCTATTAAGATGTCTTTTTGAGGTTCCTTTAGAAAAACGTTTAAATGTTTTTTTAACTTTTATTGAGATAGAGACGCAGCGGGCAGCAATTCAAAATTTTCGGTCATTTAAGACACTTTTTCCGCTTTTTGGAGAAGATAATCGAGAATATTTATTTTCTTGTTTAAATATGATGTCTTTAGAGGAGATGGGCAATTTTTTAAAAGAAAACATTCATGAATATTCTGAAAGTTTGTCAATTTTCACGAGATATGCTCCGTCTGATAAGGTTATTGATTTCTTGCGTACCCAAGATGAAGCTTTGCTTCTATCTTTTATTCAAATTTCGAAAGAGGACCAAGAGAACCTGCCACTGCGTGAAAAAAAATTGTCCTGCTTCTATGTACTTTTAGCGGATAAATCCATTTCTATTTCCCTCAGAGTTAGGTTATTTAAGGAGATCCTAAGGATTTCCGAGAGAGATGGAAGTATTTCTTCTACGGCACCTGTTACTCATGGCACCATTCCTTCTACGATATTTAAGAAAGTCCCAAAAGAGGTTTTTCAAGAGTTTATTTCTTTTAATGGTTTTAGGTTAAAATTGAGGACGAATAAAAGTTGGTTTATGCAGGGAATGAAAGAAATTTTGTCCTTAAAAAAAGAGGATAAGAGCTTATATCTGTATTTGATCGATGATGAGGTAGATATTGATTATGAGCATCCTCTATCAATGTTATTAGCAGAGCTTTTGAAAAATGAAATAGAAGTAAAAGCCAGTCTTTCTCGACGATTTGATTTACCGTTTGATTTTAACTTGGATAAACTCACAATGAGAGTTCGTATAAAATTAAACGAAATAAATTTGCAACTATTAATGAATGCCTTGAGTGATTATTGGTCTGATTATCGCAATGAACTGGCATTATCCACTAAATTTTCACATATTCTCGAAACGATAAATAGTTTGGAAGAAATACATTATTTGTGTAAAAAAATGCCTTTGCAGCAAATTATGCGCAGTGTAATGCCTTTATTAAAACTGTTTGTTAAGGCGTTATTGGAAAAGGCACGCTTGTTTATCAGCATGCATAACTTGCACATCGTTGAAAGTATTTTTGATATACTTGATAGCAATATTATTTGTGATTCTCACATTGATTATATTGATTTATTTGATTATAGTCGAATACTAATTGATACTCATTTTATTTCTCTTGCTATTTTGGTTCAGAGTGAAGCAATTAATAAGAAGCTGAATCAGCATCCTCTCTATAAAGCACATACGTACCATCCCAAAAAAGTAGAATATATTCGTCAAAATCCTTATTTAAACGAGGTGTTATTCGAATTATTATCTGTTCCCTATAACCAGCGACAAGAAAAAGTGGTTGAGTTGTTAAGTGCTCCCGAGGGAAACCAAATGCAAAATGTGCAATCTTTTGAAGCTATTGCTTCCTTATTCTGGAAGGAAAGCGATAAATTATGGCTTTTTAATGAGATATTTAAGGGGGTATTAGAGATAGAAATGTTTGTGTTATTTACCAAACACTCTCCCTATGGCTATCATCTCAATGAATATTCTTACAACTTTTTTTATGCCTGTAATGATTCACAAAAAATCGAACACTTTCTTGACTTTGTTGTAAAAGATAAAGAGGAATTGCAAAAATTTTTCCAAGAAATTGGGCAAACTAAGTTAATGTGTTTCCTGCCATCATATTTAAAAAAGACAGACAGTAAAGCCATTATTTTTACCGCAGCAGTACAAGCAATAGAAGTGGAAAATTTGGTGATTATGTTAGAAGCTATACCAAAAACAATTTTAAAAGAAATTATGCGAAACTATACTATAAATGTTTTCGGCTCTAGAAAAAATGATCCTCAGCTTTTGGGTTATTTATCTTCGCAAAAATTATTGCCTAATGCTAATACAAGTTTTTCACAGCTCTTTGAATGGAGTAGTGTATTTTCCAAACCAACTAAAACTGTGGTAAGCTTGGGCACACTTTCACTGAAAAAAAATTAACATGAGGATAAAATAATGACTGAACAAACAACTCAAGAACAAATGAATAGCCCAGAAGTTAATCTCCAACGTATTTATATTAAAGATTTATCTTTTGAAGCACCTCGTACACCGGCTGTTTTTAAAGAACAGTGGGCACCTAAAATGACTTTTGAGTTGAATATTAACCCACAGTCTTTAGAAGAAGATTCTTTGTATGAAGTTGTACTTTCCTTAAGTGTCCATGTAAATAATACCGTAAACAACGAAGAAAAAATTGCTTTTTTAATTGAAGTAAAACAAGCAGGAATTTTCAGCATCAAAAATGCAGCTGCTGAACAATTAGATCATATTTTGAGAAGTTTCTGTCCTCAAATTTTATATCCTTATGCGCGTGAAGCGGTATCGGATTTGGCTGCTCGCGGAAGTTTCCCCCAATTGTTATTAGCACCTATTTATTTTGATGGGTTGTATATGAAAGAAAAGGCAGATAGGGCGGTAGCTGAAAAAGAAACGAGCACCGTACAATGAAAATATATGACTTGGCCGTTATCGGAGCGGGAAGTTGGGGGACGGCTTTAGCGCTTCATTTAGCACGTAAAGGCGTTTCTATTGGTTTATGGGATTGTAACGAAACGTTACTCCAACAACTTCAAACTGAACGCTGTAACAACCGATATTTGCCAGATTTTCCTTTTCCAGCGTCGCTTCATATTGAGTTTTCGTTGGAAGGGCTGGTACAAAAGGCCAAAGATATTTTAATTGTTGTTCCCAGTCATGCATTTGATTCTTTATTGCTTCAACTATCTCCTTATATGGAGTTAGGGATGCGCATTATCTGGGCAACAAAAGGTATAGATCCTCATACGCATCTTTTACTACATACGTTAATCGAAAAGCATTATTCAAAAGCCATGCCATTTGCTGTGTTATCGGGGCCTTCTTTTGCTAAAGAAGTAGCGGCTGGCCTACCTACGGCGGTAACTATTGCGGGCAATAATGAGGAATTTTTAGAAGACTTGATGCAATTATTTAATACAACCCATTTTACTGTACAGCCAACACTAGATTATATTGGTGTTCAAATTGGCGGGACGGCTAAAAATATTGTCGCTATTGCTGTGGGTATTAGTGATGGTTTAGGGTATGGTACTAATATGCGAGCGGTCTTAATGACCAAAGGCATTCATGAAATGATTGCGTTAGGAAAAGTCATGGGAGCGTGTTCAGAAACATTCGATGGATTGTCAGGATTAGGTGACTTAGTCTTAACGTGTACCGATGCACAATCTCGCAATAGACGTTTTGGATTTGCATTGGGTCAAGGATTTTCTGCTGAAGAAGCTGAAAAAGCCATTGGACAATCAATTGAAGGAAAAAGCAATGTTGGGCAGATTCTTGCATTAGCAAATCAGTGTGAGGTGTCCATGCCTGTTGCTACTACTGTGTTTAACATTCTTAATGGACAGGTCAAAGCTAAAGAAGGAATTATGCAATTATTAAAGGTATAAAATATGCCCAAACGTCATGATATTAAGTCCGTTCTCATCCTCGGAGCAGGTCCTATCATTATTGGACAAGCCTGTGAGTTTGATTATTCAGGCACTCAGGCTTGTCGAGCATTAAAGCAAGAAGGCTACCGCGTTATCTTAGTAAATTCCAATCCTGCGACTATTATGACGGATCCAGAAATGGCTGATGCGACGTATATTGAGCCAGTTCATTGGGAAATTGTTGCCAAAATTATTGAGAAAGAGCGTCCGGATGTATTGTTGCCTACTATGGGTGGACAAACAGCGTTAAATTGTGCATTGCATTTAGTTGAACAGGGCATTCTCGAGCAATTTGGTGTCGAAATGATTGGTGCCAGTGCTAAATCTATTCGTATGGCAGAAGATCGGGAACAATTTCGTGAAGCGATGATACGAATTGGTTTAGAAATGCCTCGCTCTATTATTGCGCATTCATTAGATGAAGCAATGGAGTTGCAACCTCAAGTAGGATTTCCAGCTATTATTCGTCCTTCTTTTACTATGGGGGGCACGGGAGGAGGCATTGCTTACAATCGAGAAGAGTTTAAAGCAATGTGCGAACGTGGTTTAGAATTATCTTTAACCCATGAGCTTCTGATCGATGAATCAGTGATTGGATGGAAAGAATATGAAATGGAAGTCGTGCGAGACAAAAAAGATAATGCCATTATTGTTTGCTCGATTGAAAACTTAGATCCAATGGGTGTGCATACAGGAGATTCTATTACTGTTGCCCCAGCCCAAACCTTAACCGATAAAGAATACCAACGTATGCGTAACGCTTCTTTGGCTGTTTTGCGAGAAATAGGAGTAGATACTGGCGGGGCAAATGTCCAATTCGCGGTTAATCCAGAAAATGGCCGCTTGTTGGTTATTGAAATGAACCCACGTGTTTCACGAAGTTCTGCATTGGCTTCAAAAGCAACTGGATTCCCTATTGCCAAAGTTGCAGCAAAATTAGCCATAGGCTATTCGTTAGATGAGTTGTCTAATGAAATTACAAAAAGCTTGAATACAAAAGGCATCCCCGCATCATTTGAGCCATCCATTGATTATGTCGTTACCAAAATTCCCCGATTTAATTTTGATAAATTTCCGCAAACCGAACCTCATTTAACGACACAAATGAAGTCGGTAGGGGAGGTTATGGCAATGGGTCGCACTTTCCAAGAATCATTGCAAAAAGCCATTCGTTCTCTTGAAACAGGACGCTCGGGTTTGAATCCCTTGTATTTTGCCGAAGGGGATAAAAATATCTTAAGAGGTTTATTAAAAAATCCAACACCCGATCGCTTGTGGTATATTGCTGATGCTTTTCGAGTTGGTTTAACTTTAGAAGAAATTTATGCCCAATCACAATGGGATCCCTGGTTTTTAGCACAAATCCAAGAATTGGTCATGCTTGAGAAAAATCTTCCTGTATTCGAGCATCTTGATAAGGAAACATTTTGGAACTTAAAGCAAAAAGGTTTCTCTGATAGTTATTTAGCGACTTTATGGCATAAACCTGAAGAAGAAATATTAGCTAAGCGCCAAGCATTGAATGTTTTACCTGCCTATAAACGTATTGATACCTGTGCGGCAGAATTTCCCACACCCACAGCTTATTTATACTCGACTTATGAGCCTTTTTGTGAGGCGAAACCTTCCACTAATACAAAAAAAGTCATTATTTTAGGTGGTGGGCCTAACCGCATTGGTCAAGGTATTGAATTTGATTATTGTTGTGTCCATGCTGCAATGGCACTAAGAGAAGCAGGATTCGAAGCCATTATGGTGAATTGTAATCCTGAAACGGTCTCAACTGATTTTGATATATCTGATCGACTCTATTTTGAACCAGTGACGTTTGAAAATGTGATGGCCATTATTGATATTGAAAAACCGTTAGGGGTAATTATTCAATATGGTGGACAAACCCCGTTACGTTTAGCTAAACGTTTAGAAGCAGCTGGCGTGCCTATTTTAGGGACATCGGCAGATGCTATTGATTGTGCGGAAGATCGCCAACGTTTTCAAATGCTGGTTGAAAAACTTGATTTTAAACAACCTGAAAATGGTACGGTTAATAGTGAATCAGAAGCATTATTATTAGCTGATCGTATTGGTTATCCATTGGTTGTCCGGCCTTCTTATGTATTGGGTGGGCAATCGATGGAAATTGTGCATCAAGAAGATGACTTAAAACATTACTTAACCTCAGCGGTTAAAGTATCAAATGATTCTCCTGTACTCTTAGATCGTTTCTTGAATGAAGCCATTGAAGTGGATGTGGATGCGATTTGTGATGGAAAAGATGTCTTCATTGCTGCGGTGATGGAGCATATTGAGGAAGCAGGTGTTCACTCTGGTGATTCTGCGTGTACTTTACCTCCGTTTAGTTTAAGTGTTGTGCTTCAACATGAAATTCATCGTCAGGTACGTGAATTAGCATTAGCTTTAGGTGTAGTGGGATTATTAAATGCACAATTTGCGGTGCAAAGCGATGATATTTATATTCTCGAAGTAAATCCACGGGCTTCACGAACGGTGCCTTTTGTTTCAAAAGCAATTGGATTACCACTGGCAAAAATTGCTGTGAAATGTAAATTAGGTATTTCACTTAGAGAACAAGGATTATTCCCGTATTATCATATGCCCAGTTTTTTTGCAATTAAGTTGCCTGTTTTCCCTTTTAACCGTTTTCCTGGCGCAGATTGTCTTTTAGGGCCGGAAATGAAATCGACTGGTGAAGTAATGGGTATTGCGAGTCGGTTTGGACAAGCTTATGCTCGGGCACAATTAGGTGCAAGCGTAAACATTAGCCAAAGAAATAAAGCATTTATTAGTGTGAGAGAAGCAGATAAAGCGCGTGTAGGTGAAATTGCCAAACGTCTGGTTGCTTTAGGTTTTGCGGTAATAGCTACGCGCGGAACTGCACGAGTGCTTCAAGCAGCCGGTATTGCCTGTGAGCCGGTTAACAAGGTGATTGAAGGACGTCCTCATATCGTTGATTTTATTAAAAATAATGAAATCAATTTTGTGGTGAATACAACAGAAGGCAAACAAGCGATTGCAGATTCCTTTAGTATTCGAGAAAGCGCCTTATTACATCAAGTATGTTATACAACAACGTTATCCGGTGCTGAAGCGGCTTGCTTAGCCATGAAATACGAAGACCGTGCAACGGTTACGTGTCTGCAAGCGTTGCACGAAGGAAAATAATATCATTAACTGTGCTGGCTTGGATAAGAGGAGGGACTGTCCGGTTCATCCACTTTCAACAGTTTACTTATTACCTGTTGGTGAAAGAGCTCTCGAGCGCTTTCAGTTGGATACTGGGTGTGATCTACCGAATGAGGACTTCGTAACCCTTCGTTTTGCTCCTCTTCTTCATCTGTAGGCCTATAAGCATCCGTCGTTCTATAAGTGAGCTGATCTAACTCCTTATCTGATAATTCATGATCCGCAACGGAAAGAGGCGAATTTTGTTCTGATGGATTAAAATGTACGGGTAGTACCACGTTTTTCTTATTATCATTGTTAACAATGTTAGTTAATGCTTGTAATAAGTTTAAGAGCGAGTTTCTTACGTGAGTGTTATGATCGGGAGAGGATGAGCCATCATGAGAAAATAAACGGGAAGGTAATCTCCCATTACTTTTGGGTAAGGGAGGTGAAGGTGTTTTAAGTTCAGAAATTTTTAAAGAAACGACCAAAAGAAGTTGATTAATATCAGTAATGTCATTAATTGTATTAGCAGTGTTTTTTAAGGAAGAAAAAAAGTCTTCAAATATATTTTTATCATGCTTATTTAATTTTTTTTCTGCATTGGTTATTTCTTTCGCAGATTCACTTCTCAAAAAATTAATATGCTTCATTGCACTAATGAAGGTATCCAAAATAACCATAGCACTTTGAGGTGCTGATAAAAAAGCTTGATGTATATTTTTATCCTCTTCTGATTCGGTTACTAATAAATGCGTGTTTGATTTGAACAATGAAGAAATGCGTTCTTTTTTGTTTATGGCTTCGTTCATGTAATCGGGATGGGTATTATGTCGAAATAAAATAAAATCGTGAATAGAATAAAGTGTTTGAATTAGTTTGTTTAATTCATCTATTATAAGGGTATTGATAGGTTTCTTGGAAAGATATTCTGTTTTTACCTCTTTGAATTTTTGTAATTCATTTTTAATATCATTAAACAATGGAATAATGTTAGATTGTAAAGGTAGGTTATGTTGCAACATTCCTAAAAAGCAAGCGTAAGGACGCGTATGAAAATCGAGTTGCTTTCTTTTTCCATCATCTAGCTCGTTTTGCATAACATTTTGCCAATCTTCCCCCACTTTTTCTAACGCTACAATGAGCGCATCAGTGACGATAGGTGATTGATCAAGTTGGCTGATAACAGCATCCATAGTAGGTTTAAAAACAAATTGTAGTAATTTAATCGCCTCACCAGGTTCATCAGTAATCATATCAGAGCCTAAACGCATATTTTCTAAGGTGGTTTTTACAGCTTCAGCTTTGTTAACATTTTTTTGATCGTATGCCCATGTAACAAACGATTCGACAAAGTTTTCTTGTCGCTCTTCAAGTTCATCTTTTCTTTTTGATAAGGTGGTTGTTAAAAGTGCAGGTAATGCGAGTAAAAGCGATTCAGTATCGATCTCACTTTCGGGATTTTGATTGTTGCCTAATTTTAGCGTACAACTTTTTACAAACGCCCTAAAGCGCTTTTGATCAAAGGTGCTGAGATTAACTTGAAAAGATAAGCTATTTACGATTACATCCAATTGTGATTCGAGTTCTTTTAACGTTTTGCATTCATTACAGAGAGTAAGAAAGGGAGTGGTAAGCTTATCTTCTATTAGAAGGATTTGTTCTTCATGCGATTTATTACTTGTATGCTCAATCCACTCGAGCATGAGGTTAGCCACGAGTTTAACTGAGGATTGTTCTTTAGACATGCTTTTCTCCCGTTGGAATTAATACAATTCCATTCTGAGCGAAAAAAAATTAAATGTCAATTGGTCATAAGTCGAAGCTGTTTTTTAAGTTCTCGAAGAGCTAGTGCACGATGACTTATGGTATTTTTTTCTTCAGATGATAACTCAGCCGCTGTCTTTCTTAAAGAAGGCACATAGAAAATGGAATCATAACCAAAACCATTAGAACCTTTGGGTGTATTCGTAATCATCCCATGCCAAGAAGCTTGGGTAATATAAGGAACTGGGTCATTTTCATCGCGCATAAAAACAATGACGCAATGAAAATAGGCTTGCCATTGTTCTGGCTGAATATGCTGTATTTCTTTTAAAAGCTTCTTTCGATTGTCTTGATCGGTCGCATTATTTCCAGCAAAGCGTGCCGAATATATGCCAGGTTCACCATTCAAAGCAGGAACAATTAGCCCTGAATCATCTGCAAGAGAAGGTAATCCTGAAGCACGACAAGCGGCACGAGCTTTGATAAGGGCATTTTCGACAAAGGTTAAGCCTGTTTCTTCTGGAAGAGAAATATTTTTAGATTCCAAAGAAATAAGATGATAATGATTTATTTCTAACATTTCTTGGAATTCTTTTAATTTACCTTTATTGCTTGTAGCTAATAAAACAGTTCTTGGGATAGATGGATTTTTCATTTAGCAATTATGCCATATTTCTAGTATTTTAATCATCCAATGCTATACTAACTTTTCCTTTTTCTGTAATTACGAGGTAATCATTATGAGTCAGGATTCAAACAAAGCAATGCCAAAGCAAGGTCAAATCTGTTGGACAGAATTAACCACCCACAATGCACCCAAAGCGAAAGAATTTTATAGCAAATTGTTTGGTTGGAAATTTATGGATTCGCCTACAGAGTATGAAGGATATAATTGCTTTAAATTAGGTGAAGACGATGAAATGGGCGGCATTATGCAGATCCCAAGCGAAGGTGAACATGCCCAAATGCCCACAAGGTGGTTAAGTTATATTTATGTAGATGACATCGAAGCGAAAATAAAAGAGGCGGAAGAATTAGGCGCAAAAGTTAAAGTACCAGTTACGAATGTTAGCGATTTTGGCCGATTTTCTGTTTTACTCGATCCAACTGGTGCAGAAATTGCCTTTTGGCAGTCATTGAAAAACTTTTAATAGGTAGGGGCAGGTCTTGTACCTGCCCATTGTTCCGGGCGGATACAAGACCCGCCCCAACGCAAGAAAATGGATGTAAGAGGCCGCTTCAACATATGCTTTCCCTAACTAACATATCCCGCAAGCAGGTAAACAGGCGTATGAGTGGGATATTCTTTTTCAGGATTTCCCCAAGCTTTTTTTAAATTCTCCGTAATAAAATCTAAGGGGTTTTTATTGCCGTTTTTAGTTTTATATTCTTGCAGGGCAGACCAGGTATTCAAATAACCCATTAATTGGTCTAAATTAAGAGTTCGTTGAATGGTAAATGCAGGTACCGCAAACTTTTTAAAAGGAAAAGGAATAGTTGTATATTTGTCATCAATATAATGCCGTTCTTTTGGCCAATAAGTATCACCTAAAATATCAGAATAAAGATGATGAATTAATGTATCAATTTCTGGCGAAATACTAATCAATGTGTAACACCACGCGGCAATAACACAGCCTGTTTTAGCCACACGTCGTACTTCTTGATAGAACCCGTCAAGATTAAACCAATGAAGCGCTTGAGCAACGGTAATTAAGTCAACAGAATGATCTTCAATCGATGTTTTTTCGGCAGGGCATGCAACGTAACGAATATTGCTTTTCTTTTCGGCCAGATCGAGCTGGCCTTGTTTTAAATCAGTCGCAATTATGTTTTTAAAATAAGGAGATAAAGCTACTGCTGCTTGCCCATTCCCCGTTCCGACATCCCAAGCACAATTATGGTGTTGACTAAGTTGAACAAGATAGTCAAATAATTCATTAGGATAACGAGGGCGAAATTGTTGGTAGGCAGCTGCTTTATCACCGAAGTGATCCATATATTTATTAGCATTTTCTGACATTTTTCTACCTTTATTTTTTGGTTAATTATAACAAAACGTTCGGATTAAGTAAGTAGTATTGAATTTTCTTAGATATAAGATATACTATATATACAGTATGAGGAGAATTATCATGCATAAAATTTTAATTTCAATACCGGACCAATTAGCAGTAAAAATGCGGATTTTTATGCCAGCTCGTCAACGTAGTAAAATAATGACCACTCTCATAGAAACAGAAATTTCAAGACGTGAGCAATTGCTTTACGAGACGGCCTTAGCAGTTGAAAAAGATGCCGCGTTAGCAAAAGAAATGAAAGACTGGGATGTTACATTAGAGGATGGTTTAGAACATGAATCGTGGTGATATTTACTGGGTAGATTTAAATCCAACAAAGGGATCGGAAATTAATAAACGGAGGCCATGCGTTATTGTAGGAGCTACACCAGTGAATCAGGCTAGGCATACAGTGGTTATTGTTCCTTTGTCAACACAGGCAAAACCACGTCCGCCAGTTACCATTGAAGTTTCCTGTTTAAATAAAAAAGTGGTGGCAATTTGTGATCAAATTCGCGCGGTGGATAAAACGCGCTTAACTCAATCAGCGGGACAACTCTCTATAAAAGATTTAGATGCTTTAGATGAAGGGTTAAGAGAGATTCTTGCTTTATAATTCAGGGCTTATTTTAATGGCCATTTTAATTTAATAGCATCTCTCTCATTTTTATGGCATATTCTTAAAAATATCTTATTTTGGAGTGAGAGTAATAATGTGGAATTCCGGTAAGAAAAATTATCAAAGCCGTATGGATGCGTTAAAACCTTATTTTCAAAAGGGAAAATTGATTGACTCAAAAGATATTGTCATTGTGCTTGCCAAAGCAATTCATTCAGGTGATCGTGTTTGTTTAGAGGGGGATAACCAAAAACAAGCAGATTTTCTTGCAAGGGCATTAACTCAACTGGATCCCAAAACAATTAATGGCTTGCACATGATTCAATCAGCCATTGAATTACCAGAACATTTGGATATTTTTGAAAAAGGAATTGCCTCAAAAGTTGATTTTTCTTTTGCAGGCCCCCAATCCGTAAGATTATCTAATATGGTCGACAATAAAAAAATTTGTATTGGTAATATTCATACTTACAATGAATTGTATGGCCGTTTGGTCATGGATTTAACTCCCAACGTTTGTTTACTTGTTGCGGAACAAGCTGATCATGCGGGTAATTTATATACAGGTGCGAATACCGAAGATACGCCAGCATTAATAGAAGCTGTGTCTTTTAAAAATGGTATTGTGATTGTTCAAGTGAATGAAGTCGTAGAAAAACTACCAAGAATTGATATTCCTGGTGATTGGGTAGATGTGATTGTACAAGCACCCAAGCCTGCTTATATTGAACCATTATTTACACGTGACCCCGCTAAAATTGATGAACTGAAAATTTTAATGGCTATGATGGCTATTAAAGGAATTTATGCTCCTTATCAAGTATCAACATTGAATCATGGCGTTGGATTTAATACCTGTGCGATTGAATTACTTTTACCCACCTATGCTGATTCTTTAGGACTTAAAGGAAAAATTTGTCAGCATTGGGTGGTTAATCCATTACCAACCCTCATTCCTGCTATTGAAAAAGGTTTTGTTGAATCGATTTATTGCTTTGGTGGAGAAGTAGGCATGAATCGCTATGTAGCAGAACGACCCGATGTGTTTTTTACCGGGCGTGATGGTTCTTTACGTTCTCAACGCATGTTAGGACAATTAGCGGGGCATTATGGCTGTGATGTCTTTAATGGTGCCACTTTACAAATTGATTGCCAAGGTAATAGTTCAACGGCAACAAAAGGCCGTATTGCAGGATTTGGAGGGGCACCTAATATGGGTTGCGATGCACCAGGTCGCCGCCATTCATCCTATGCGTGGTTAAAAGCGGGAAAAGAAAAAGCGGAAGCAGTCGGAAGCCAAATGCCGCGTGGTCGAAAATTAGTGATTCAAATGGTGGAAACATTTCAAAGTCCTACACAACCTACATTTGTGGAGAAATTGGATGCATGGGAATTGCAAGCCATTATGAAGGCTGATCTGCCACCAGTAATGATTTATGGTGATGATGTGAGTCATATTGTAACAGAAGAAGGCATTGCCAATTTATTTATGTGTCGCACCATGGAAGAGCGAGAGCAAGCTATTCGAGGTGTTGCGGGTTATACGCCCGTTGGTCTTAAGCGAGATAAAATAAAAGTGGAAGAGTTACGTGGACGAGGAGTCATTCAACGTCCGGAAGATTTGGATATCAAATTTTCTGATGCGACGCGAGATTTATTAGCAGCTAAATCGATTCGTGATTTAGTGAATTATTCACAAGGGTTATATGAACCTCCTTTAAAATTTAGAAATTGGTGATGCAATGGAAAAAATGACGTTTGAGTTTAATATTATCTCCACTGAGTCTTCGGTTTACAACCAAAATTTTATTGGAAATGGAGATATACCAGATCAACCGGTTACCTGCGGAGTTGTAGGATCAGGAAATTTAGAGGTAATTATTGAAAAGGGTAATACAAATAAAACACTCTTTACTGTTCAAACTTCCGTAAGTAATTATCAAGAAATTTGGACTTTAGTCATTCAAGATTTTGTTAAAGAATATCAGCCAGTCGGTTTAAAATTTACCTTAAATGATAATGGTGCAACGCCGCCAGTTGTGTCTTTACGCTTAAGACAGGCAATGGAATCTTTTTATGGTTATCAAAAAGTATCGCAAAATTATGAAGAACTAGCAGCAACGGATCGCATTAGGTCAATTGTAGACACCCATACATTTGAACCATGGTTAGAGAATGAAAAAACCTATAGCCCACATTTAGCGGAATTAGATCTTCCTTGTGAAGCAGACGATGGTATTGTTATTGGTGCTGCGAAGTTTAAAGAAAAATCTATTCTAATTGGGGCACAAAAAAAAGATTTTATGGGGGGCGCTGTGGGGGAAATTCATGGTGCTAAATTAACAGCCTTATTTAAAGCAGCCGTTAAAAAACATGCTGAGGCGGTTATTTTACTCATTGATAGCGGCGGCGTAAGACTGCACGAAGCCAATGCGGGTGAAATTGCTATCTCTGAGATTATTCGGGCAATATTTAAAGCTCGGCATCATGGTATTCGAACTATTGGTGTGGTATGTGGAAAAAATGGTGCATTTGGTGGGATGGGAATTATTTCGGCTTGTTTAGATTCCGTTATTATTAGTGAAGTAGGCAGAATTGGTGTTTCAGGTGCTGAAGTAATTCAAGCAGTGAAAGGAATTGAAGCTTTCAATGCCCAAGATCGGGGATTAATGTGGCGGGTATATGGCGGAAAAACACGTTATTTACAACACGTTGCTCAGTATTATGTTTCTTCAGACATCCAGGATATCAATAACGCTATTCAAGAAGCCATGAAGTCCTCAGAAGAATTATCATTAGATTTTCTAAAAAAACAACATGACTTGTTGTTAAAGCGATCGCAAGAAGCGGGAGATTGCCAAGAAGAAGGCGTGTATTTAAAAGAAAGGTTTCAGATTGATTCCCAGGATATCTTTGACAGCAACACCAAAAATTTTCTAGCGCAAGCTTCAACAATTAGGGGCAACCGATGAATACATTAAATGATGTCTTAAAAGCAGCTTTTACAGAATATGACATCCAAGAAAAAGACAGCGTCATTTTTGGTGAAGGAAAAATAAATCAATCTCTTTTTCATATTGTAGGAGTAAAAGAAAATACTTTTTTGGGTGTCCAACAGTCGCTAGTGATAGCAGAAAAATTGATAAATATTCTTGAATCAAAATCATCACATCCTGTTTTTTTATTAGTGGATGTTGCAGGCCAAGAGTTATCAATGCGAGATGAATGGTTAGGCATGCATCAATATTTTGGCCATATATTGGCATGTCTCTCTTGCTTGCGAAAACAAAAGAATCGTTTAATTTCGTTAATTTATAACCAAGCTATTGGTGGGGGGTTTATTGCTTATGGTTTAATGGCTGATAGTATTCTAGCATTACCTGACGCTAAAGTGGCGGTTATGTGGTTAGAAGGCATGTCGACTGTCACTAAAATCCCGTTGGAAAAACTCCAAGAGCTGAGCAAAAGCTCACCCGTTTTTGCGCCAGGTATTGATAACTTTAAGCAGTTGGGCGGCATTCATGATATTGTGGATTTACCTCATTTACGAAATAAATTGCTTGAAGAGGCAGCAAAAACAGACACCCATGATTCCCGTGCTCAGATAGGAGCTGAAAGAGGTGGAAGAAAATTAGCTCATGACATTCTTGCTCAAATTGCCCGGATTTAAGGTATGGCCACGACGTTGATGAATTCCCAGCAATATTTACGTCACCAATTAATTTATCTCAGAAAAAATTCCAATTTAGATATTGTAATACCTCACAAAAATCATATAAAAAATTATATACATGACTGGATTAACCAAGGCTTACCTTTCATTTATACCCGGCAACCGCCTAATGATGAATGCGTTCATTTAGGGTTAACTGCTTTTGTTGATCATCAAAAGCATCGGATAAGTCTGCGGGTGAAAGAAACAATGATTGAAAAAAATGCATCCTTGCCATTGCTTGAAACCATCTTTCCTTTTTGGCAAAAAAACGTGGATGTCCAATATCAAATTCATGTATATGGTTCATTCCTGTTTCAATATTTAACGAACCAACCATTTGTTAGTACAAACTCTGATCTGGATATTCTGCTGGTTTATAAAAACTATTCTTTGTTAGAAATTAAAAAACTTGTCGAAACTCTTAACTGGACATCCACAAAATCAATTGATGGTGAAGTACGTTTCGGCGAAAAGACAGAGACCATGGATATTTCAGTAAAAGAATTATTAACCAGCTCAACCTCGGTCTTGGTTAAAACAGTAAATAATACCTATTTGTTACCACGAGCATCATTATATGCAACATATCCTTCCTTATGCGCATGATGACAAAAAACTAGCAAGGGAATTGGCGAGAATAGCAGTTCGCGCGTTATATTTTGAAGTGAAATCTTATCCTAAACCAGGACTAGTGAGTTTTATAGACTCTGGCGCGCATGAAGATATGAGTGGTGAAACCTTTTGCCGCAGCTTATTTTCATTACGCCATTATTTTTATCATCTTGTAATACAGGGTCTCTCAGACACCCACTTTTTTCCTCTTAAAAAGATTGCCTTACAAGCAGAAGAAAAAATGCTATTAGCAACAAAAGGCATTAACACTCATCGGGGCGCTTTGTTTGCTTTAGGTTTATTTTGTGTTTCCAGTGCTCGGTTATTAAAAAAAGCCATGATCTTTTCACCTGAAGTATTACAGCAACAAATTAAAAATGATTGGCAAATATACCTAAAAAATCATCAAGGTAATATAAAAAGTAATGGTAATCATGTTTTAAAAGTTTTTGCTGAAAAACGAATAATTAGTGCAAAAGAAATGGCTATTCTCGGATATCCCATCGTATTTGAGAGGCTATCAACATTTATCCAATTTTTTGAAGAGCATCAATGCCTGCATCATAGTTGCTTATTTGTCTATTTACATTTGTTGATTAACATTGATGATACCAATATTTTGTATCGTAAAGGCTGGGAAGTTCTGCAACAATCACGAGAAAAAGCACAAGCAATTTTGTGGGTGTCTTGTTTTAATGAAAGACAAAAACAGGCGATTCAATTACACAAGGAGTTTTCTGAACAAGGGATTAGCCCAGGTGGCGTAGGGGATTTAATCAGTGTATTTATTTTTTTAGGACAATTATTCAGCGAGAAAATGCGATGTCATTATTAATGGGGTTTTCTGGACAAGGGTCTCAACATCCAAAAATGTTTGAACGTTTAAAAAACAATTCTAAAGGCAAAAGCTGGTTAGAAGAAGCCAGCGACATTCTTCACTTAAATTTTTTAGAGGAATATACAGTAGAAAAATATCTTTATGATCCTATATACGCACAGGTAATGATTGTTTTGTTAAGTGTGGGTGTATTTCGATTAATAGAGCAAGAAAACATAGAATGTTTATTGGATGTCCGATTTTGTGGTTACAGTTTGGGAGAGGCTTCCGCTTTTTGTGCCAGTGCAAAATTATCACTTAAAGAAATAGTGGAAATTATCGGAAAGCGTGCTGCATTGATGAAAGGTGCTGCAGATTTAAAAGGAGAAGGTGGGTTAGTGGTTTTAAAAGGTAGTGTGAATGCCGATATGATTGAAGACTTAACTCATCAATTCCATTGCTATATTGCTATTATCAATGACAAAGACCACTATATTCTTGGAGGGCTTAAAACAAACTTGGATGTCTTGCTTCAAAAAGCGAAAGAAAAAGGAGTAAAAAAAGTTGAACATTTATCGGTAAGTCTTCCCTCACATACACCTTTATTAAAGGATGCGAGTGAAAATTTTATGATTTATTTGCAAAAATTTCAGCATAAAGAACTTCACTATCCTATTTTAACTGCATTGACAGGAGAATCCCTTATGACAAGTGAAAAAATACTTCCTGTTTTGGCAAATGAACTTTCTCAGACTCTTCAATGGCAAAAAGTGATGGCTATTGCAAAAGAGTATGGCATTACACGCTTTTTGGAATTAGGTCCTAAAAGTGCTTTAAAAAATATGGCGTTACCTTACTTTTCTGAAGTGTATTCACTAGAAGATTTTGCTACGATTGAAGGGTTAATCCATTATTTTTCTTGAAAGTTTCAGGCATAAACCAGGCTAATACCGTGGCACTTAATAAGGCAATTACAATAATCGTTAACCCTTTTTGATAATCAATAAGAGCATAATCACCATTAGTTGTGCGTCCTAAATCCAAAATATACCCTACAACTGGTTGAAGTAAAGGAGCCGTAACCACACAAATGGCATTAGTAAAACCAGTATAAGTATTTTTAACTTTATTAAGTGAAATTTCATCTGAAATAGCAAAACAAAGTATATATCCGCTACAGCAAAACCCGATGAGAAAAGTTAGAAAACACATCTTTGCAAAAGTAGCGGGTGGATAGTAAATAACAATCGCAAATAATAATGTGGTGGTAATACCTGACAGAATTAAAAAAGGACGGCGTTTTTGATACTTTTGAGAAACAAGGCCATATAATGGACAACCAATAGCAATTCCAATAAACGCCATAGTATCAATAGTGGCGGCTTCAGATAAAGAAATATTTAATGCCTCTTTTAAGAAAGGTGGTTCCCATAAAGCCACAAATACGGTTACCACACTGAACATAAGCCCACAATAAAGTGCATTTTGCCATGCCAGGGTAGAACGAATCACAATACGGAAACGTTGCCATAAGGTTAATGAAATACCTGCCAACTTGACTATTTTTCTTTTCGGATTGTGATTTGAAATTATGAACGCACTTAAAATACCACTGGTTAAAAAGAAACATCCGCAGGTAAATAAACACAGTCTCCACCCAAAAGAGTGTAAAAAAGCGGAAAAGACCAGAATACCCACGATGGCCCATATCATCCCGAGCATTTCCGACATTCCAATAAGAAATGCATATCGCTCGATGGGAAACCATTCACGAATGATATAAAGTGTACCAATAAAAGCAAAAGAAGCACCCATTCCCATGAATAGCCTTGCAAAGAAAGCCACATAAAAAATGTGTGTTTGAGAGAAAATAATACATCCCACGCCACATACTAATGCACCAACCGATAATAAAAGCTTGGGGCCTATTTTATCCATAAGTAGGCCAACGGGGATTTGCAAACTAATATACATATAGTAAAAGCCACTAATAATAAGCGCCGCATCAAACGCGCTGATGTTGAAATCATTCATTAATGGTTCAACAATAATACCGCTGGTTAATTGAATTAAAAATTGAAATAAGGTGAAAAATTCGGAGGTACCCCAAATGAGCCAGGGTGAATGGTGAGGTTTTCGTCGTGAAATAGTCATTATATTATTGATATTATTGGTGAAATTTTAAACTACATTAAATTGGTTGTGGAGGATAAGCATTGGAAGAAAAAAATTCAAGTGTATAGGAGAACTTTTTGTAAATTTTTATGATTATGAATGGTAAAAAAGAAATTTACAAGCTCAATTGATTCACATCTCGTATGTTGAAAAAATGATAGGGCAGGTCTTGTGCCACACAACCTGAAATATGCAAATAAAATGGAGGCACAGTGTTAAATAATATATTGTGGTCATCTATTAATTATTTTGATACGATGATAGCGATTTACAAAATCGCTTCATTGGAGCTATTGTAAGAGTCAAATATCTTTAGCTGACTGATAAAAACGAAACTAAAGAAGCATCAACAATTACTTTTTAGATAAAATAAAAATAATCCATATGTTAATCATTAAAAATATCCAAGGCCAGCATATTACTTTAGAACCTATTAATCAGAATCATAAGACTGATTTAAAGCTATTAGTCGAAGATCCTTCCATTTGGCAATACTTTCCTTACAGGGCATCTGGTAGTGAATTTGAAGCATGGTTTGAGAAAACCCTACAAAAAACAGAAAACAAACTTGAGATGTGTTTTATTGTAAGGTGCAATAAAACTAATAAAGTTGTTGGATGTACCAGGTATTATTCGTTGGCTTTACCCTATCGACGCTTAGCAATTGGTCATACTTTTTATCATGCGAATGTAAGAGGGACGAAAGTAAACCCTGAATGTAAAAAACTTCTTCTTCAAATGGCTTTTGAAAACATGGGGATTGAACGTGTTGAACTCATGGCTGATATTAATAATCAGCCTTCTATTGCAGCAATAAAAAAATTAGGTGCAACGCAAGAGGGAGTTTTAAGGCAGTACATGACTTTAGAAAGTGGTTATAAACGTGATACAGTCGTATTTAGTATCTTAAAATCTGAGTGGCCTAGCGTTCGACAGAATTTAGAGAGTAGGCTGTAAGATCTAATAGGTATAATCTAAAATCTTACGCTGGGCAGCTTGCCATTTGAAGTAAGTCAGTGAGGAAGTTCATTAATTTTTTTGAGCAAATTTTCTTTTTTTCCTTTAAAAATTTACGGTTTTGACAAAAATAAGGTGTTGTGTTAGCGTGGCCGCATGAAAAAGTGTCTTCTTTTATTATTATGTTTCTTTAGTAACCTTTCGATTGCCGCGGCAGCAACCATACACGTGGTGGCGGCGGAAAATTTTTATGGTGATGTAGCGGGGCGGTTAGGACAGCCTTATGTGGAGGTTACGTCGATTATTAGCAATCCTAACCAAGATCCTCATTTATTTAGTGTAAGTCCACGTGTTGCTGTTTCATTAAATCAAGCCAATATTATTATTGAAAATGGATTAGGATATGATGCTTGGATGGAGCGTTTGTATTCAGCGAATCATACCAAAGCTGTTTTGTTGAATGTGGGTAATATTTTAGGGAAAAAAACAGGGGATAATCCTCATATTTGGTATGATCCTACGACAATGGTTATTTTTTCAAAAGCTTTGGTTCAGCAATTTATTCAACAGGATCCTGAGCATAAGATTGATTATGAAAAAAATTTAAAGGCTTTTTTAGAGAAAGCTACCGTTTATCAAAAGCGGGTTAAAACACTGGGTAAAAAGATATCAGGAACGAAGGTAACAGCAACAGAGCCTGTTGCGAATTATTTGTTGCAAGCGCTAAACTTGGATGTATTAAATACAAAATTCCAGCAGGATGTCATGAATGAGACAGATTTGACTCCTCATGAAATTATTGCTTTTGAAGAAAGTTTACAAGCAAAAAATGGTGCTCGTTTATTTATTTATAATGTGCAAGTCTCTTCACCTATTACTGAGCGTTTAAAAAATATGGCAGAGAAGAATCATATTGGTGTTGTGGGAGTAAGTGAAACGATGCCTGCAACTTTAAATTATTATGAGTGGATGAATCAAACATTAACCTCAATTGAAAAGGAATTGGTGTGATTCATATTCAAGATCTTACGTTGTCTGTCTCAGATAAAATATTGTTGCAACATTTTAGTGCAACCATTCAAGCAGGTGAACGCATTGGTATTTTTGGTCCTAATGGAGCTGGTAAAAGTACTTTTTTAAAAGGATTAATGAATATTTTTCCTCGTGCGGCAGGTAGCATTGTATTGGATAAACAAAAGCTTGCTTTTTTACCTCAAGAAATGGACACGTTGCCAATGAATTATACGGTGGAAGGATTTCTACAGTTATTAATTCGGGGAAATAAATTAGGTATTCCTTTTTATACAAAATCTGATCGACGAATTTGTGAGGAAATGTTAGAACAAGTGGGTGCTTTATCCCTTAGAAAAAAAGAAATGAAAAAGCTCTCCGGTGGAGAGAGAAAACGAGTAATACTTGCCACCTTATTGATTGAAGAGCCTGATATTGTTTTACTTGATGAGCCTCTCGCCAATCTAGATCCGCGTTATCAATATGAGCTATTACAACTCATCGAACAACTGCAAAAAAAATACCACTTTACGTTACTTATTACGGCACACGATTTTAATCCGCTATTGCACTTATTGGATCGTGTTATGTTCATTGGTCAAGGTAAAGCAGTATTAGATATTCCCGATAAAGTGATTCAAAGTGATGTCTTGAGTGATTTATATCAAACCTCTTTACAAGTGATTGAATTAAATGGTCGGAAATGGGTGCTTTCAAATGAACAACGCGCCTTCCTAAATCCTGATGAACATTGCCATGGAAAAAATTGCTATGTTTCAATATGATTTTATGCAACAGGCTTTAGTGGCCATTCTTCTTGCGTCCATTATTGGCGGTATTATGGGCTATCTCATTTTAATGCGTCGGTTAGCATTCGCTGCCCATGGGTTAGGGCATATCAGTTTTTCAGGTGCTGCGTTGGCTTTGTTAACCAATGTGTCACCTATTTATGGACAATTTTTATCAACGCTTTTGGCTGGTTTTTTAATGGGGTTGCTAGGAAATGCTCTTCATAAACGGGATGTCACTATTGCCGTTGTATTATCGTTTATGCTAGGGCTGGGGATGTTATTTCTTCATTATTATGAAGGTTCGTCTAATGCGGCAACCAATTTATTATTTGGTGATGTGCTTGGTGTATCTGTTACCGAAATTTATTGGATGGCAGGAGCAGCAGCTATAACGCTTATTATCCTGGCAATTATTTTAAGGCCTTTAGTATTTCACTCTGTTTCACCTCAATTAGCGGAAGCAAAACAAGTGCCCAGCCGGTTATTAGGAATTATTTTTATGTTATTAATGGCTGCCTCGGTTACATTAGTAAACCAAATTGTGGGGGCACTTCTTGTGTTTGTCTTATTAGTGGGTCCAGCGGCCATAAGCTTGAATCTCACCGCTAGCTTTTGGAAGGGAATAGGGTGTAGTGTGATTATTGCGGTATGTTCATCGGTATTATCGCTCATGTTTTCTTTTTATTGGGATTTACCCGTTTCCGTTTGTTTAACAGCGCTGGTTACTCTCGGTTACTTTTGTTCGTTGGCCTTTTCGCGAAGCTAATTTTTCTATATAATCACTTATTCATAAAAATTAATGCCCAAAATAGCTTTATGCCATATTCAGATGATCATGTTTTAATTAACAATGTATGTTTTTCCCGTGATGAACGTGCCATCTTTGAAGAGGTAACTATGCGTATTCAACGTGGTAAAATCACAGCTATTATGGGTCCCAGTGGTACGGGTAAAACTACTTTATTGCGTTTAATTGGTGCTGAGCTTCAGCCGGATAGTGGCAATATTATTTTTAATGGTGACGACATTCATCATTTATCTCGAAAAAAACTTTATGAAGTGCGTCAAAAAATGGGTTTGCTTTTTCAAAGTTCAGCGCTTTTTACGAGTTTGAGCGTGTTTGAAAATGTGGCTTTTCCGTTGAGAGAACACACAGCTCTGCCTGAAGCATTGATTCGGGATATTGTGTTTATGAAGCTGGAAGCGGTAGGGCTTCGTGGTACGGCTAATTTAATGCCTTCGGAATTGTCTGGTGGGATGGCGCGTCGTGTAGCTATGGCACGAAGTATTGCAATGGATCCTGAATTAATGATGTATGATGAGCCGTTTACAGGACAAGATCCTATTTCAATGGCGGTATTGGTTAAACTGATTAAAAGTTTAAATACTATTTTAGGTATGACATCCATTGTGGTTTCGCATGATGTCAAAGAAACTTGTGATATTGCTGATTATGTATATGTGTTGTCACAAGGAAGAATTATTGGAGAAGGGACCCCTGATACTTTGATGAATAGTAATAATCCTGAAGTGCAGCAATTTATGCAGGGATTGCCGGATGGTGCTGTTCCTTTTCATTATCCCGCCAAAAATTATCAAGAGGAGCTACTCAATGATTAAGGGGATTAATGGAGGCTTTAATTTTGTACGTCAATTAGGCGCTAAAACCATTCAATGGGTAAGAAAAATGGGTGATGCGGGTATGTTGCTTTATGGAACAATTGTTCGTAACCCTCGTTTATTCAAGCTTTTTCCTTTAATCGTAGATGAAATTTATTTTATTGGTGTTTTATCTCTCGTCATTATTGTTGTGTCGGGTGTGTTTATTGGAATGGTTATTGGTTTACAAGGATATAATACACTGAATAAATTTGGTGCCACCGTGCAGTTGGGGCAATTATTGGCTTTATCCGTGACACGAGAACTAGGTCCGGTTATGACTGCTTTACTATTTGCTGGTAGGGCAGGGTCTGCAGTTACTGCTGAAATTGGCTTGATGAAAGCTACCGAGCAATTATCCAGTATGGAAATGATGGGGGTTGATCCCTTATGGCGAGTTATTGCACCGCGTTTTTGGGGTGGTTTGATTTCGATGCCTTTGTTAGACGTTATTTTTTCTATTGTCGCTATTGGCGGTGGTTATTGGGTTGGCGTTGATTGGTTAGGTGTAGATGGCGGTAGTTTTTGGGGTAATATGCAGTCATCGGTAGATTTTCATTTAGACATCATGAGTGGTATCATTAAAAGCTTTGTATTTGGTGGCGTGGTAACGTGGATTGCTGTTTATCAAGGAATGGCAGCGGTACCTACGGCTTCTGGGGTTAGTCGAGCAACCACGCGAACAGTGGTGTATTCCTCTTTGGCTGTGTTAGGTTTGGATTTTGTGCTTACGGCAATGATGATTGGGGGCTGGTAATGAATAAGCGTTATGGCACAGAATGTGTCGTTGGAATTTTTGTATTGTTAGGCATTGCGGCTTTTATTGCTTTAGCCTTCAAAGTCAGTGGATTGACACACTTTGTTGAACCCAAAGGATACACTGTTTCGGCAGAATTTATTAATATTGGTAATTTAAAAGTGCGTGCGCCTATTGCTATTGCTGGTGTAAGAATAGGTTATGTGGAGTCTATTACGTTAAACCCTGATTCTTTTTATGCGGATGTAACCCTGCATATTGAAAATAACGATGTCCATATTCCCTTAAAAGGGACAAGTGTACGAATTTTGACAGAGGGCTTGTTAGGGTCTAATTACCTCAGCATAGAGCCTGGTTATGGTGAAGATGAAAGTGAAAAACCTGTGTATTTAAAAGAAGGTGATGTTATTGAAAAAACTCAGCCAGCCATGATTCTTGAGGATATTCTTGGACAATTAATATTTAACATTAATAAATAAGAGTGATGACTATGAAAAAAAATATGTGGTCTTTAAAAGCTTTGAGTATAGGATTAATAGCCGCGTTAGTGTTGTTTGCATTGACTGCCCGGGCTGAAACTCCTTCACCTATGCCGATGTTAAATACAACAGCCGATCAGGTGATTCATGCTTTACAGTCTGAGCAAGCTCATTTAACAACACCTATTGTCTATAGAATTGTGAATCAATACCTTATCCCTCAAGTAGATGTAAATGGCATGGCACGTTCAGTGTTAGGCCGTAATGTATGGAATAAAGCAACTGAGGAACAAAGGCAAGCCTTTAGTGATGAATTCATTAAGCTTATTGTACGCACTTATGCTAGCCCATTAACGGAATACACCGATGAAAAAATCAAGTTTTTACCGATGCGTGGCAGTTATGAAGGTAAAGAATTTTTAAATGTTAACAGTTTTATTGTGCGATCTTCAGGTAAAAACGTTCCCGTGACTTATAGCTTAGTCTTAATTAAAGAACAATGGAAAATTTATGATATGAGCGTTGAAGGCGTGAGTTTATTACAAAGCTTCCGTTCCCAATTTGCGCAAGAACTTAGAACTGGCAGTTTAGAACAGTTAATTGCGAATATGAAAAAGCATAATGAACAAAAAAGTCGAGCGGCTTAATGGTACCTGCTGAACGACTCGAATTAAATGCTGATTTAACCTTTGAAACGGCTATTGAGCAGAGAATTCGTTTGCATGATTTTATTGTAGGGGTGAACAGCGCTCGCCCTTATGACACCTCTGAAAACTCAAGTGCAACGATCATTATTATTAACCTCTGTCAGGTAAAACGCAGTGACAGTGCAGGTTTGGCATTAATGGTTGATGCTTTGCGTCTGGGTCGTCGCGTAAACAAGAAAATTTTATTTGAAAATATCCCCGAACAAATGATGTCTATGATTTGTTTTTGTAACCTATTACCACTTTTTACACAGGAAAAATAAATGGAAAAATTAATTATCCAAGGCGGAAAAAAATTAAATGGAGAAATCATCGTTTCAGGAGCAAAGAATGCTGCTTTGCCTATTATGGCTGGAACCTTATTAACCGCACATCCTGTCCTTATTTCTAATGTCCCTCACCTAAAAGACATTACTACGATGATGGAACTTTTAGGGAGATTAGGGGCAACGCTCATTGTGGATGAGAAAATGAGTGTTCAAATTGATACAAGCTCTGTTCATAATGTGCAAGCTCCTTATGAATTAGTTAAAACCATGCGTGCTTCTATCGTAGTATTAGGTCCTTTATTAGCCCGATTTGGGGCGGCTGAAGTTTCTTTACCAGGTGGATGTGCTATCGGTACACGACCTGTTGATTTACACATTAAAGCATTGCAACAAATGGGCGCTGAGATTTCGATCGAAAATGGTTATATTAAATCGCGAACCATAGGTAAAAAATTAAAAGGTGCGATGATTCAATTTGATATAGTCACCGTTACAGGAACTGAAAATATTATGATGGCAGCTACCTTAGCAGAAGGTCGTACTGTTATAAAAAATGCAGCAAAAGAGCCTGAAGTTGAAGATCTAGCTAAATTTCTAAACCATCTTGGTGCTAATATTACGGGCGCAGGAACTTCTACTATTGTTATTGAAGGGGTAGACGCATTAAAAGGTGGTGAGTATCCTATATTGCCTGATCGTATTGAGGCAGGAACTTATTTAACGGCTGCAGCGTTAACTCAAGGTAGAGTGCGTTTAAAGAGAATAGATTATCGTTTAATGAAGTCTGTATTAGAAACGTTTGAAGCGGCAGGTGCTGAATTAACCTATGGCGAGGATTGGATTGAATTAGATATGCACGGTGAGCGGCCACGGGCAGTGAACATCAACACAGCGCCTTATCCAGATTTCCCAACTGATATGCAGGCACAAATAATGGCGATGAATGCTGTTGCCGTAGGTACTTCAGCAGTAACTGAAACCATTTTTGAAAATCGTTTTATGCATGTGCAAGAGCTGGTGCGTATGGGAGCAGATATTCAATTGCAAGGAAATACCGCTATATGTACAGGGGTTCCTCACCTTACAGGGGCACCTGTTATGGCTACTGATTTACGTGCTTCCGCAAGCTTGATTTTAGCAGGGCTTGTCGCTCAAGGAGAAACCATCGTAGAACGTATTTATCATGTGGATAGAGGCTATGAACGTATTGAGGAAAAACTTTCCCAGTTAGGTGCTCATATTTTCCGTTCGTCTGGTGGATAGCAAAACTTTGTTTTGGGCAAAGCGTCTGAGAAATAGTTAGCTTTTTCAGTCTTTATCTTCTTCAGCACACTGTTGCGCAGCGTAGCGGAGCAATAAAGCGACGCGCAATCCAGATATCGATATTTATTGGATTACTGTTGCTGGATTGCTTTGTCATATTTGCATGGTACCCTCCGCTACGCTTGGGATACAATGCAAATATTTCTCGCAATGACGCGTCTTAACTTGCCTAAACCAACTTTACGTACTATCTTCTTTTGCATGTTTTTAAATAGTACTGAATCTAATCCCTACGGCAACGATTTCCAAATAGCAGAGTTTATTCCGCCAAATGATATTGTTAAGGTAAGAAAGAAACTTGAGGGATGGGTTGAAAAAAATAATATTCCTGGTGCTGCCATTCAAATTTATTGGCAGGGATTGCCTTATTCTTATTTTTTAGGAGTAGAAAGCCATGATACCCAAATTCCTGTTTCAGGTAAAACAGTGTTTGAAATTGGCTCGCTAACCAAGTTATTTACTACGTTATTATTTGCTCAAGCAATTAAAGAAAAGAAAATAAATTTTAATGATTCTATAACAAAGTATTTGCCTACACTGGCTCAACATCCTCAAAAAATATTTCAAGAAGTAACCTTAAAAAAACTGGCGACTCATACGGCTGGTTTGCCGGTGATGGTTCCCGAAACTGTGCTTAATCCCACTGATTTATTTTCCTTTCTTGTTCAATATACATTGCTTTCAACACCTGGAACAGAGTGGCGTTATTCTAATGTAGGAACAGGTCTTTTAGCGAATGCAATCGAAATGGCAATACAACAGGATATAAACGAGTTATATATCAACCGTTTATTACGGCCATTGAACATGGAAAATATTGGATTGCATTTATCGGAAAGTTTTCAATCTCATTATGCACAAGGTTATACCAAAGAAGGGCATCCTGTCCCTCATACACATTATGCGCAAGATTTTGATGAAAATGGGAAAGCTAAATCTTATTTTGAACTCTCTCTTTTACCCGAAGCAGGTGCGATGAAGATGACAGCTGAAGATGGGCTTCATTTTTTAAAAGCAGCAGTTGGCATGCCTAATGTTCCAACCCCTATTGCTGAAGCCATGAAGATGACGCAAACAGCTTATATTGGTACTCAAGAAATGAATCAAGGATTTGGATGGGTAATTTATCCTTTTAATCACAGCAGCAAAAAATTTCGAAAAACGTTATTAAATCCAAATGCTTATATGAATCGATGGCCGGAACCTGCTCAAATTATTAATGATCCCATATTTGATGATGATGCTTTGATGGATAAAACTGGGTTAACAACAGGCTTTCGAAGTTATATTGCAGTAATCCCAAATAAAAAATCAGGCATAGTTATTTTAACTAATCGCCATGCGTTAAATAGTGAAATCATGAAAATAGGGCGAGAAATTCTTTTTGATATTACAGCGAAGAAGCCATAAAGAGCAATTTGTCCAGTTGGAGGAAATTGCGCCTGATTAATTAATATTTTAAGTGCTATTAATTTTTCCATAATTATTTTTCTGTAAAAAGGGTTGATTATTTTCTAATAAATAAGGTATAATTAGCCTTAATATTTTTTCTGGCACTGGATGCCAAGCATTACCAAGGAGCATTAAATGCTAAGTTTTTTTTATAAACCCGAAGCAAATATTTTTCATCCTATTGTTAAGTTAGCTGCCGAAAAACTAAAGGAAAAAAATCCTGTGAGTGATTATGCTATTCCTCTTTCTCTTGGAAAGCTACTAAACCATATCATTGAAGATTTTTTTAAAAAAAACCCAACTTATCCTCAAACGCATGATAAATATCCTTCCATAGCAGAAATTATTGCAAAATATTTGAATAATCTCCCTACAAAGTCACCTGGAGTGATGAGTAAATGGGTTAAGTACTTCGAATTGGAGAATGTTTCTTATCCTTCAAATGTAGACCCTAAAAAATTGCTGTTAAAATTAGAAGAAATGTTAATTGGGAAAGAAAATACTCACAACTGTGTTCATCCTTTTAATCGTTCTTCATTTTCGAGAAGTTAGGCTTAAACTATAAGCCGCCATTATGGAAATAATGCAGATAGTGATTATAGAGTTTTGGATGAAAATTTTCGGATCAGGGAAAGTTAACCAGTAACTCATTAGCATATTAAAAACGATATTAGATGCTCGGCCAATTGCAGACAAAGAATTGCTGGCTAAACTTCTTATATGAATAGGGAATTCGCGTGCAGCTTGTTGAGCAATAAGAATGGGATATCCACCACCTACACATCCTAATCCTATACTGTAAACAAATAAATATGACTCTGAAACGAGAGGAAAAATAGACATCAAAATAAAGAATAACCCTAAGAAAAATACAAGAAATGGTTTTGAGTAGGAAGTATATTGAATGTATAGGGCGCTCAGTAAACTACTAATGATATTGCCACAAAAAAAGCCAAACAATAATTGTTTCAAAGCTTGTCCTAACGTAAGTTGCTTAATGATGTAGCTAGGAAAAATAAACATCATGCTAATCAAAGCAAAAAAAGGAAGGTTCATTAAAAAATAACGAAGCAGTGTCATTAAATGTTCTTTAGAACTTAAAAGAATCCTTAAGTTTCCAAAAGTATTAGCAGCTAGTATTGATTTTTCGTTTAAATAAAGTGTAGATTCTTGCATTTTACTTCGTCCAATATATAAAATTAATCCTGCAATACCACCAAAAAGAAACATAACTTTCCAAGAGAAAGTACCAATGCTTGTCGCCAAAATACCGCCTAATACACCAAAAGAATAAAGAATAGCGGTACCCCATGCGGCTGATTTATTTGAAAATAATTCTAAGATTAATACAATAGAAATGGAAAACTCACTGGCAAGACCAGCGTAAGCTAAAATGCGAAGAATAATAAAAACAGAAAGAGAGGGAGCATATACTGCAAGAATAGTACTAATTGAATAAAGTAATATACTATAACGAATCGTGCGAGCTCGTCCTAATTTATCGCCCAATATGCCAAAAAAAATGGCACCAATAAAAATACCAATCGTTTGAAAATTACTGATTAAAAGATAAGTTTGTTGAATTTGTGTTTCATTTATAATATGAAATTTTTCTTGAATAAGTTCGCTATAACTAACGCCCATAATAGTTAAATCGTAAAAATCAATGAAATAACCGACACATAACAAAAAAAGTGTCAGATGGTGTTTAGAGCGTAAGCTGTTCATATTCTTTCAATGATTCAGGATTAGCTAAAGATTTTTGATTTTTTATAGGTTGATGATGAATAGCATTTCGCACGGCTAATTCTGCAATTTTGCCATTTAATGTGCGCGGGATGTCATTTACCTGATAAATTTTTGCAGGAACGTGTCGTGGGCTCGTATTGTCCCGAATCATTTTGCGAATATTTTTTTCGAGTACTTCATCAAGTTTTATGCCTGGACGAAGCCTGATAAATAAAATAACGCGAATATCCTCTTCCCAATCTTGCCCAACTACCACGCTTTCAAGTACTTCATCAATTTTTTCAACTTGCCGATAAATTTCTGCTGTACCAATGCGAACGCCACCAGGGTTAAGAATGGCATCAGAACGACCGTAAATAATCAGGCCGTTTTGTTTGGTTAGTTCGGCGTAATCTCCATGTGCCCATACGTTCTTCGTCATTGATTTGCCAGCTTTGTTGCAAGCTGCATCGACTTCGGTCATGTACTTGTTGTACACTCCTTCGTCTACGCTCTTCGTCATTGATTTGCCAGCTTTGTTGCAAGCTGCATCGACTTCAGTCATGTACTTGTTGTACACTCCTTCGTCTGCTTCGCTTGCGCCTCGCTGGCAAGTCAATGACTGTGAGCGTGGGTTGCTGGCTTCTTCGAATTTTTCAAAATAAGCGGCATGATATTTCTCGCCGGTGTGATCGTTCCAAAACATGATGGGCATACATGGGAAGGGTTTGGTACAAACAAGTTCACCTTTTTCTTCACGAATCGATTGGCCTTCTTCATTATAAATTTCAACGGCTAATCCTAACCCGCGACATTGTAACTGTCCGCGATAAACGGGAAGAATCGGATTGCCTAATCCAAAACATGAAATAATATCAGTGCCTCCAGAAATGGAAGAAAGTTGTAAATCCGTTTTTATATGTTCGTATACATAATCAAAATTATCAGGATTTAAAGGGGAACCGGTTGATAGAATGCATCGTAAAGCGGATAGATCATGAGTGTTTTTTAAATCTAAATGCTCTTTTTGAATGGTCGCAATATATTTTGCACTGGTGCCAAACACAGTAATTTTTTCTTTTTCGATAATATCAAATAAAGTATCCGGCTTGGGATAGGCAGGAGAACCATCAAATAATACTAAAGTACAGCCTGTTGCAAGACCGGACACCATCCAATTCCACATCATCCAACCACAGGTTGTGTAATAGATAAATGTATCTTTTTCAGTTAAATCAGTATGTAATACCAGTTCTTTAAGATGTTGAATAAGGGTACCGCCTGCACCATGAACAATACCTTTTGGTTTGCCCGTTGTTCCTGATGAATAAAGAATGCAAAGAGGGTGATTAAATGGTAAGGCTTCAAAAGTAACCTGATTTTCTTTGGTTAAAAAATTACGATATAGACAACTATTTTTTAGTTCATTTAATGAAGGATTTTCGGAGATAAATGGAATGACAATTATTTTTTCAATGCTCGCCACTTTTTTAACGATTTCAGCAACTTTATCTAAAAGGGGGTGAGATTTACCGTTATAAAACTGTCCATCGGTGGTAAATAACACTTTAGGTTGAATTTGTTCAAACCGATCAATAATACCTTCCACCCCAAAATCAGGTGAGCAAGAAGACCAAATCGCGCCAATGCTGGTTGTCGCTAGCATGGCAATGATGGTTTCAGGAATATTCGGAAGATAACCTGCTATCCGATCACCTTTTTGGATTCCTTGTTTTCTTAATGCATCGGCAAGGTTGGCGACTTGAATATATAATTCCGTTCTCGATATTTCTCGTCGTCGACCGGTTTCATCGTAGGAAATAATGGCTGCCTTATTAGAAGTAGTGTTTTTACAATGGCGTAATAAGTTTTCGGCGAAATTTAATGTAGCACCAGGAAACCATTGCGCGTCTTGCATGGTTTTGCCGGCAATAAAAGGAGTGTAATAGGGAGTATGTGATTCCATACCGCAAAATAGCCATACACTTTCCCAAAACTCTGCAGAACACTGGACTGACCACTCATAAAAATCATTATAATCTTTAAAATGCAACGAAAATTTTTTTTCCACAAATTGCATAAAATGAAGAAGTTGAGTTTTTGCAATAGCAGCTTCAGTGGGTTGCCAAAGCAGTTGAGTGGTATCATTTTTTTGCATGTTAACCCCTATCAGTGATTATTATAATGAGTTTAAACATTATTTATGTTAGCAGGTCTCAAGCTTATAAGCACAAGACACTTTGGAGCCATTTTTTCGACCAATAGCCTCAGAAATAAAACGGCCTACTTGTATAATTTTGTTTAAATCAATGCCGGTTTCAATACCTAATTCGTGCAATAAATATAACACGTCTTCAGTCGCCACATTGCCACTTGCACCTTTTGCGTAAGGACAACCACCCAGCCCACTGACAGAGCTATCAAAAGAGGAGACACCCATTTGTAAACTAGCATAAATATTGGCAATGGCTTGCCCATAAGTATCATGAAAATGCATGGAAATATGCTCAAGCGAAACTTTTTGAGAGACTTTCTCAATTAATATTTTAGTTTTCTCTGGCGTACCTGTACCAATAGTATCGCCTAATCCAATTTCATCGCAGCCTATTTTCATTAACTTTTCTGCAATGTGCGCTACTTTTTGAGGATCGACGTTGCCTTCATAAGGGCATCCTAAAACACAAGAAATATATCCTCTTACGGGAATCCCTTTTTCTTTTGCTGTCATTAAAACAGTATCAAATCGTTTTAAGCTTTCTTCAATTGAGCAATGAATATTTTTTTGAGTGAAAGTTTCAGAGGCAGAAGTAAAAACACAAATTTTTTGCACCTTGGCTTCTAAAGCATGTTCCATTCCTAAATCATTGGGAACTAAGGCAGAATAGATAATATCACTATTTTTTTCTATCGTTTGATATACTTCTAATCCATCTGCTAACTGAGGAATACTTTTAGATGAAACAAAACTGGTGGCCTCTATAAATTTTAATCCTGTTTGTGATAACTGGTTAATAAAATTTATTTTTGTAGAAGTGGGTACGAAAGTCGCTTCATTTTGAAGGCCATCGCGAGGACCAACTTCAGTAAGATGCACATATTTAGGTAAACGCATAGTGTTATAACTGTTCGCTTGATAAAAGATACTCATTGTATACCTTCAAGAATGTTAAAAGAAGTGGTTCTTCCCACTTTTATATTATACTCTTCGCTAATGAGTTTTTCGATTTTGTTGCGAGCTGCATCGACTTCGGTCATAAACTACTTGTACACTCCCTCGTCTGCTTCGCTCGCGCCTCACCGAAAAATAATTAGCTGTGAGTATATAAGCTATATATACCAAAGTAACTTTGGTATACTTCGCATGTTATGAGGTGCCTATGAAAACGAATGAACGTTATGCGCGAATCCTGCAAGGGGAAACACACTCTGTTGAAGTATTATTGCCGGAGTTAACTAAACGACTATCTTGGGATAAAACAAGAATTATCAGTGAACAAGGAAGGGCTTTACGTAAATTATTGAAACATGCTAAGCAACATTCACCGTATTATCAAACACATTTAGCTCATATCGATCCTGATAATTTTTCGTTGGCTGATCTTTGCCAGTTGCCGGTAATGACAAAAAAGGAAGTAATGGAAAACTGGAATGAAATTGTCACGGATAGGAATTTAACACTGGAAAAGGCTAGTGAGTTTTTAATGAACCAAACACAACCTGAATTACTCGATAATCAATATCATTTAACAGCAACAGGAGGTTCTTCAGGAATACGAGGCTTATTTGCGTGGAGTGTAGAAGAATTTATCTTGTTTACGGCGATTTTTTTTCGCTATCAATATCGCGATGAGTTTACTCACTATACAGAAGACAGTCCCCCCTTAGTAATGGCAGCAATTACGGCAGAAAAGCCTGTTCATTTAAGCCGGTTTGTTTTTACTATTCCCTTACTTCCTGACATGAAAATGGTTTTACTCCCCGCAACTACTCCGTTGGCAATGATGGTAGAGAAACTAAATTTACACCAGCCAACCCATTTAATTGGTTATACTTCTGAAATTTATCAATTAGCAAAAGAAGCTTGCCAGAAGCGACTTAATATTAATCCTTTGCGAATAAGTGTGAATTCTGAACCTTTGTTTCCGGAAATGTTGGAAACAATAAAAAAAGCATGGAATGTTCCAGTGATAAATATGTGGGGCTCTTCAGACGGAGGACCTCATGCACAAAATTGCGATTATAGTGATCATCTACATATTAACGAAGACTTTATTATTCTGGAGGCAGTGGACGAAAACTATCAACCTGTTTCAGAAGGGAAAGAAGCAGCAAAAGTATTAATTACTAATCTGTTTCATCAAACAATGCCTTTGTTTCGATATGAATTAGATGATCGCATTACTATCCTTGAGGAACCTTGCCCCTGTGGTTCCGCCTTTAGATTAGTAAAATCTATTCAAGGAAGGAATGACGAGAGTTTTTTATATGCTAATAATATAGAGGTCATTCCAGAAGTGTTTGAAAATATTATTTTCCCTGAGTCTGGCATCAGTGAATATCAAGTTTTTCAAACTAAATCAGGTGCAGTAGTTAATTTAATCGCGTCTGATTTGCCTTTAGATATTACTAAATTGCATCGACAATTAGTTAAGGTATATAAAAATTTGGGATTTAAGCATCCTCATATAGAAATTAAAATTGTTAACCAATTAAATAGACACCCAGAAACTGGAAAGTTGAAGAGGTTTGTGCGATGTTAGTATCAAGTTTGATTCTAAAGCTTTTGATCCTGCTTAGGATTTAGGGTAACAAATTAAAAGAAAAGACAACAGAAGGTCGAGGTCGAATGCCTCGCCAGATAAAAAAAGATTCGGCGGCTTGCTCAAGCAGCATGCCTAAACCATCTAATGTGTGTTTACAGCCAAATGATTTTATTTGGGTAAGAAAGTGGGTATTTCCATCTAATGCTGCTGAATAATTGAGATCGTAGGCATGGGTGTCTGAATTAATGCAGGATGACAACCATGACCAACATTCAGCTTGGGCAATGTGCGTTGAGGGAATACTATTGATAATAAGATCATAGATTTTTGGTGTCTGTTTTGAAAAATCGTCGAATGAAGAAATGGATGTAATGCTGTTGAATTTTTGAAATTCATGAATGAGATCGCGAGTTTTATTGGATGTCCGATTATATAACGTAACGGAAGAGGGGGCTTCGTATAATAAGGTGGGTAAAATACCTCGTGTTGCACCGCCTGCACCTAAAATAAGAATATTCTTTTGTGAAATATTCCATTGATGTTTTTTTAAATCGCGCAAGAATCCAATACCATCTGTGTTGTTACCATAGACAAGGTTATCAGAAGGATTTAAATAAAGCGTGTTAACGGCTTTAGCAAGTTTTGCCCGTTCAGAAAGACGAGGTTTGACGTAGTCAAAAGCGAGAGATTTAAAGGGTGCTGTAATATTGGCGCCTTTGCCACCAGAAGCAAAGAATTGATCGAGCGTTTGATAAAAGTCTTTGGGTTCTACACAGAGACGCTCGTAAATTAAGGATTGATGCGTTTGTTGGGCAAAAGCGGTGTGGATTTGAGGAGAAAGGCTGTAGGCAATAGGATTGCCGATGACTAGATAACGATCCATGAATTTCTTTTATAAATTGTTATTATTAAGTAACTGTTTTCGCAAACTTCCATCATTGTGAAGAATCTAATTCCTAAAAAAGCAATTTTTCCTAGTAGGCATCTGCATTAACATCACAAATATTATCAAACAACGCCAGAATGATTTCCCCTTTGCAAAAGGTGTGTTGCATAAATCAACAGAGTAAATTATCAGAATCTTATATTGTTTTTCACCTAAGATCTCACAGAATGGTGCCTCTCCCTTGAGGGAGAGGATGCCCGGTAGGGCAGGAGAGGGTGAAATCAAAACAAGAAAATGACTCACTTCATCGTGTTATTATTTTTTTATCTGATTTAAAATGATTTCCAATACATCTGATATTATTAAAAATTTCTTCATCATCAATTTTTACTCGTTCCGGTTCTTGCAATGACTACCGTCTAATAGAGTTTACATTCGAGTCATATTACGACAGAATAATTCGATTTTCACCCTCTCCTGCCCTACCGGGCATCCTCTCCCTCAAGGGAGAGGCACCATTCTGTGAGATCATAGGTGAAAAACAATATAAAAATTCTGATAAATTTACTCTGTTAATTATGCACCAACGCTTCGCAAAGGGACAACCCACCAAAAGAACTTTCTGTAATTATACAACAATGCTCATTTTGCAAAAAGAGAACCCTTCATGGAAAGCTTACTGACACAAATTCCTCAACACATATTGCAAAATACCGCCATGTTTGAAGTATTCCAACTCGTTTTGAGTATCAATACGGCAAAGTACGCAGATTTTTTCTTCTTGGCCTGAAGCACGTTTAATGACAACAGTCAGCGAACTGCCAGGTTTTAATGAATCATCTAGTGCAATACTAATTTGTTCATTGCCTTCTAACGCCAATGTTTTTCTTGTCGTGCTTGGAGCAAATTGTAAAGGAAGGATGCCCATGCCAATTAAGTTTGAACGGTGAATGCGTTCAAAGCTTTCAGCGATTACAGCTTTTACCCCTAAAAGACAAGGACCTTTAGCAGCCCAGTCACGTGAAGAGCCTGTACCATATTCCTTTCCAGCCACAATAACTAATGGAGTTTGGGTATTTTGATAAGCCATCGCTGCATCGTAAATACTCATTACCTCACCGGAAGGAATATATTTAGTTACTCCACCTTCGGTATGAGGTACCATTTCATTTTTGATACGAATATTAGCAAATGTACCACGCATCATGACTTCATGATTCCCACGACGAGAACCATAAGAATTAAAATCGTGACGCTCTACGCCTTTTGACTTTAAGTATAATCCAGCAGGACTATCAGCTTTAATATCACCTGCAGGAGAAATATGATCGGTAGTAATAGAGTCGCCAAATACAGCTAAAATAGCAGCTGATTCAATAGATTGAATTGGTTTGGGTGTCTTTGGTAAGTTTTCAAAGAAAGGGGGTTGTCTAACATAAGTCGAATTTTCATCCCAATTGTAAGCTTGAGAAGAGGTTACTTGAATGGATTGCCATTCTTTATCACCTAAAAACACTTCTGCATATTCTTTTTGGAAAAGGGTGCGTGTAATTTTAGCTACTTCAGCGGCTACTTCTGCCTGGGTTGGCCAAATATCTTTTAAATAAATGGCGTCGCCTTCAGCATTATGTCCAATGGGTTCACGAGATAAATCGACTCTTGTACTTCCCGTTAGGGCATAAGCCACTACTAATGGAGGAGAAGCTAACCAGTTTGCCCTAACTTGAGGATGAATACGGCCTTCAAAATTTCGATTACCGGAAAGTACTGCCGAAGTAACAATATCATTTTTTTGAATGGCATTGGTAATGGGTTCAAGTAAAGGACCTGAGTTACCAATACAAGTTGTGCAACCATATCCCACTAAATAGAATCCTAATTTTTCAAGGTAAGGCATTAATCCTGCCTGTTTTAGATAATCAGTTACTACTTTAGAGCCAGGTGCTAAAGAGGATTTTACCCAAGGTTTAGCGACTAAGCCTTTTTCGACTGCTTTTTTAGCAAGCAAACCTGCTGCCATTAATACATTTGGGTTAGATGTATTGGTACAGCTTGTAATAGCTGCAATAACGATGTCTCCATGATGTAAAGAAAAAGCTTCATTTTCAACGGGGAATGATTTATCTTTCTCGTCACTTTTTTCTGCTTCTTTTAAAAACTCAAAAAACGCAGTAGGTAATGTAGGAAGGGTTACTTTATCTTGTGGGCGTTTAGGACCTGCAAGACTGGGTTCTACTGTTCCTAAATCTAATTCTAATATGTCGGTGTAAACAGGATCAACAGTATTTTCATCTCGCCATAATCCTTGGACTTTTGCATAGGCTTCAACTAAAGCAATAGTATGTTCTTCACGTCCTGAAAGGGTGAGATATTTCAATGTTTCGTTATCAATTGGGAAAAAACCACAAGTTGCACCATATTCTGGCGCCATATTAGCAATTGTGGCGCGATCAGCTAGCGCAAGATAATCCAGTCCACGACCAAAAAATTCAACAAATTTGCCTACTACACCACGCTTCCTTAACATCTGAGTAATGGTAAGTACTAAGTCAGTTGCGGTAATGCCTTCTTTTAATCGGCCGGTTAAACGTACGCCAATAACCTCAGGAATCAACATAGAAATAGGTTGGGCTAAAATAGCGGCTTCAGCTTCAATACCGCCGACTCCCCAGCCTAAAACACCTAAACCATTAATCATAGTTGTATGGCTGTCTGTACCTACTAAAGTATCAGGATAAGCATAGTGTTCACCATTATGTTCAGAAGACCATACGCTTTTTGCCAAATATTCTAAATTAACTTGATGACAAATACCGGTTCCAGGTGGTACAACATGAAAATCATGAAATGCTTTTTGTCCCCAACGAAGAAATTGATAACGCTCATGATTTCGTTCCATTTCAATATGGGTGTTTTGAGTAAGGGCAGTGGCTGAAGCATAACTATCTACTTGTACAGAGTGATCAATCACTAAATCAACACGAGAAAGTGGATTAATTTTTTCTGGATTTCCACCTAACTGTTTCATCGCATCCCTCATGGCAGCCAAATCAACAACAGCAGGTACGCCCGTAAAGTCTTGCATCAAAACTCGAGCTGGGCGAAAAGCAATTTCGTGGTTAGAGGTGCGTGTGTCGGTCCATTTGGCTAAAGCTTCAATATCTTGAGAAAAAACTGTCTTTCCATCTTCATAACGTAAGACGTTTTCAAGTAATATTTTTAATGAAAAAGGAAGTTTAGAGGCTGTAGAAAAATGTTTTTCTAAATCGGGAAGGCTGAAATAATGAAACGTTTTACCATCCACGGCCAACGTTTTTTTTGTATGAAATGAATTGAGACAGTCTTTTGACATTTTTTTCTCCGGAGGATAACAAAATAATCGAGATCATACGCCACAGAAGGCGTTGAATCAATTGCTTTTAGTGAAAACTTAGCGCTAAAATTAAGCTTTAGTTTAGTATATACTCATTAGTTATGAGTATAGTATAAAAGGTGCGTCGTGGAAGATTTTTTATTATTAGATGAATTATTGTCAGATGAAGAACGTTTTATTCAGGAAACGGTGAGAAAATATGTTGCTGAAGAAGTAAACCCGCGCATGATGCATGCTTATGAATCAGCAGAGTTTCCGCATGAATTTATACAACAAACGGCTAATCTCGGATTATTAGGATTAACCCTGCCACAGGAATACGGTGGAAGTAGTGCGTCTTATGTGAGCTATGGATTAGTTTGCCAAGAATTAGAAAAGGGTGATAGTGGATTAAGAAGCTTTGTTTCTGTGCAAAGTTCTTTATGCATGTATCCTATTTTTCAATATGGAAGTGCGGTTCAAAAAAAACATTGGTTACCTTTAATGGCGAAAGGAGAAGTCATTGGTTGCTTTGGATTAACCGAGCCTGATTCTGGTTCGGATCCAGCTAGTATGCGTACCACTGCAGAAAAAGTCGATGGCGGATGGGTATTAAATGGAAGTAAAATGTGGATTACTAATGGGCCTTTTGCGGATATTGCTATTATTTGGGCAAAGACAAAAGATGGTGTTCGTGGATTTATTGTTGAAAAGGAAGCGAAAGGTTTTGAACGTAATGAAATTAAACATAAGCTTTCTTTACGTGCTTCCAGCACAGGCGAGCTAGTCTTTAATAATGTATTTGTTCCTGATGAAAATTATTTACCTGGAAGCGAATGTGGCCTCAAAGCACCTTTAAGCTGCTTGACCCAAGCGCGATATGGTATTGCCTGGGGAGCGATGGGCGCAGCACAAGCGTGTTTTGATGTGACAAAAGACTATCTTTTAACCCGTAAACAATTTGGCAAGCCATTAGCTTCTTTTCAATTAATTCAGAAAGATTTAGCAGATATGTTCACTGAGATAGTTAAGGCTCAATGCTTGAATTTACGGTTAGGCCAACTGAAGGACCAACAGAAATCAACGGCTGATATGGTTTCTATGGCGAAACGCAATGCCTGTCGTGAAGCACTAAAAATTGCCCGAACTTGCCGTAATCTTTTAGGCGCTAATGGCATTAGCTTGGAATATCCCATTATACGGCATATGACTAATTTAGAATCAGTGTTTACCTATGAAGGAACGGATAATGTGCATACCTTAATTTTAGGAAAGCATATTACAGCCATTAACGCGTTTTTTTAAGAAATATATACTCTTCGCTAATGAGTTTTCGGTTTTTCGTAGGGGCGGCTCTAGCCGCCCGACGCCGGGCAGGTACAAGACCTGCCCTTGCAACCGAGCCAATGGATGCGTGAAAAAATCAGCTAGGCGTTTTATTTCAACCGATTTGTGGTATAATATGCGCCATTTTTAATTATTGGATAAATGAGGTTTAGTCAACGTGGATGCAACGCCATCTTTATTAACATATTTTCTTAATGCAAGTTTAATTGTAAAAATCGTTATGGCTCTTTTGTTAGGGGCTTCAGTAATATCATGGACGTTTATTTTTCAACGTGCCATGTTTTTAAAGAATACCCAACTTCAAATGAAACAATTTGAAGAGCGCTTTTGGTCTAGTGCGGATTTAACCGTGCTTTATAATCAAATTGATAAATTTGACAAAGAAAAAGCAGGCTTGTCAGGCATATTTTATGCTGGTTTTAAAGAGTTCTTACGATTAAAACGTCAAAATAAAGCTAACGGTTCTATTATCATGGAAGGCGTTCAACGTTCTATGCGTATTGCTTTTGCACGGGAACAAGAAGAGCTTGAAAGCCATTTGCCTTTCTTGGCTTCTGTGGGTTCTACTAGTCCATATGTAGGGTTATTTGGAACTGTTTGGGGTATTATGACCTCATTCCAAGCACTGTCAAGCAGCACCCAACAAGCTACTATTGCTATGGTCGCCCCTGGTATTTCTGAGGCATTGATTGCTACAGCAATGGGGCTTTTTGCTGCTATTCCTGCGGTGTTAGCGTATAACCGTTATTCAAGCAAAGTAGAAGGGGTATTGAATCACTACGAAACCTTCCAAGAAGAATTTTCTAATATTTTGCACCGTGAAACGCATGCAAAGGAAGACAGAGAGTAGAATAGGTTTTAACCATGCAAACAATGAAACGGAACAAAAAACGCGCAATTGCTGAAATTAATGTGGTACCTTATATCGACGTTATGTTGGTATTGTTGCTTATTTTTATGATTACCGCACCCTTATTAACGGAAGGGGTTCAGGTAAACTTGCCCCAAGCGCAAGCCAAAGCATTAAGCCAGGAACAAAAAGAACCTATTATTGTTTCTGTGGATTCTCAAGGGCTATATTATTTAAATATTTCTGAACATCCTGAGCAACCGATGCAAGAAAATGACATAGCTACACGTGTCGCTGCTGAATTAACGGTTGCAAAACAAGCTAATGAAAAAAGACCAGTTATGGTAAAAGGCGATCAAGCAGTAGATTATGGCAAAGTAGTTCAAGCAATGGTACTGCTTCAGGCCGCAGGTGCGGAAAGTGTTGGATTGATTACTGCTCCAGGAGGAGCTTCCAAAAAAGCACCTGAACAACCCACTTCATCCCAATTTATTACATCTGGAGGTAATTAAAAAGCCGTATGTCACGTTCCTCAGTGGTTTACAGTAAATCGTTTGGATTATCGATTTTCTTGCATGTCACCTTGATCTTGTTCCTCGTGTTGAATTTACATTTGAGTGATCAACCGGCGGTAACAGAAAAAGGCAATCAAGATGTAGAAGTTATTCAAGCTGTGAGCATGAATCAAGCCGAAGTTGCTAAAGAAGTCCAGCGCATTCAACAAGCGCAAATAGAAAAAAAACAAGAAGAAGAAGCGTATCAGCAAGAATTAAAAGAAGCAGCTAAAGCTGCTCAAGAAGCACGTCAAAAAGAACAAGAAAGCTTAGAGGCTTTGCGCGTGGAAAGACAAAAAGAAATAGAAGCGCAAGAAAAGCAAAAAGCAGAAGAGGCTGAGAAATTAGCTGCATTACAAAAACAGCAAGAAGAGGAAAAGCAAAAAATTGCTGAGATGCAAGCAGAAAAAGAAGCCATTGCAAAGAAAAAAGTAGAACAAGAAAAGCAATTGCAAGCCTTGGCTGCAAAACGTGAGGCAGAGGAAAAAGCCAAAAAGCTATTAGAGCAAAAGAAAAAAGCAGAACAAGAAGCAGCAGAAAAAGCCAAAGCTAAAGCAGCTGCTGATGCTAAAGTAAAAGCTGAAAAAGAAGCTAAAGCAAAAGCTGAAGCAGCCGCTAAGGCTAAAGCGGTAGCAGAAGCAAAAGCCAAAGCTGATGCTGCGGCTAAAGCTAAAGCTGCCGCTGCTGCGAAAGCCCAGCAAGCGGTACGTGCACAACAAGCCTTAGCTTCACGTATGCAAGGTGAAATTAATAAATATAAAGTACTTATTACTCAAGCAATTCGTCGTCGATGGATTGTGCCCGCTAATATTCAAACAGGCTTGTCTTGCCAGTTTCAAATTCGACTTGCTCCGGATGGAACGGTGCTTAATGTGACTTTATTACGTAGTAGCGGTGATCCAGTACTCGATCGCTCAGCAACCAATGCAATTTATAAAGCATCACCTTTACCGGTTCCCCAAGATCCGCAAACTTTTGAATTGTTCCGCCAGATTAATTTGAAGGTGGCGCCTGATACTGATTTGAATACTGTTATAAATTGAGAATAACTAAAGGAAAAATTATGAAAACTTTTTTAAGACATCTCTCTAAAAACCGCCGCTCTTATTATTACGTATTATTTTGTTTTCTGTTTATTAAATCTTCTTATGCAATTGTTGATCTCGAACTAACACAAGGCATGAGTCAGGCAATGCCAATTGCGGTTATTCCTTTTTCTGGCCAAGCAAATCCTTCCGCGCCAGATAATTTAGCCACGGTAATTTCTACCGATTTAAAAAATAGTGGTCGTTTTAGAATTGTCAACCATTCAGCTGATGCAACGAAAGCAACGGATTATGCTTATTGGAGTTCTTTGGGGGCAGATGATGTTGTAACGGGTAGTGTTCAATCATTAGGTGGGTCGATGATGGGAGTTCATTTCCAATTATTAGATCCAGTCAATGCTTCTCATGTTTTATTAGATCAAAATTTTCGTGTTCAATCTGCGGATCTTCGTGCTTTGGCTCATCATATTAGTGACTTGATATTTCAAAAGCTAACTGGTATTCGTGGTGTGTTTTCTACTCGAATGGCGTATGTTGTTTTTAATCCGAGAGGACCAGCACAAACACGTTATCAGTTAGAAGTGGCGGATATTGATGGGTATAATCCTCGATCTTTATTAATTTCTACCCAGCCTATTATGTCGCCGGCTTGGTCACCTGATGGCTCAAAAATTGCGTATGTATCTTTTGAAAATAAAAGAGCACAAATTTATTATGTGGATGTACGAAATGGCCAACGTCGACTTATTACCAGTTACCCTGGAATGAATCAAGCGCCTGCATGGTCACCAGATGGTTCAAAAATGGCGGTAGTATTATCTAAATCTGGTCGACCTGAAATTTACCTAGTAAATATGTTAACAGGTGGGTTAACACAATTGACTCGTTCAGATTCCATCAATACTGAACCTTCTTTTTCTCCTGACGGTCGTTCTATTCTCTTTACTTCAGATCGTGGTGGTTCTCCTCAAATTTATAAATTAAATATTGCTTCTGGTGAAACTTCTCGTGTCACATTTGAAGGGGACTACAATGCCAGCGCTTCTTACACGCCTGATGGTTCTGAAATTGTTTACCTTCATAGGGTGGGTGGTCAATATGATATCGCGGTACAAGATGTTGGTTCAGGAATTGTAACGCCATTAACCACGTCTGGTGACGATAAATCACCTTCTATTGCTCCGAATGGTCAAATGATTTTATACACTACTCCTTACCAAGGACGTACCGCATTAGCGCTTGTCTCAATTGATGGTCGTATTCAATTAACTTTACCTTCTCGCGGTGGTAGCAGTGTACAATTTCCTGCATGGTCTCCTTTTAGGAATTAAGCTTAAAAAGAGTCTTTGGGGGACTTGTCCCTCTTTGCAAAGAGGCGCTGTTGCATAAATTGATAGAGTAAAATTTTGATAATTTTATTCTGGTAATTTATGTAACAATGCCTTCTCGCAATGAAGTTCTTCATGGAAGCATTTTTATTGAACTATTTATGCACAATATAATATCATGAATAAAACCCTCAAAATTGTTTTACTCTTATTATTTATTTGTTTTTTCCCATTAACGGCATTTTCTTGGAATAATATTGGTCATGAATTAGTGGCCCAAATTGCCTATGATCAACTAACACCAAAACAAAAAAACTTCTGGGAAAAGAGAATAGAGGTATTACAAGTTGCTTATCCTAAAGAAAATTTTATTCTTGCCTCGACGTTACCGGATGAATTACGGCGACATGATGTAACGGCGTTTAATACATGGCACTATATTAATCTACCTATTTTTTCAAATCAGCAGCATTTTCGTTACTTTATTTCCCCTGAAAATATCCTTTGGGCATTAAAAGAATCAGTAAAAGTTGAAAAAAGCCGTTATTCTAACCCCTTTGAAAAAGCCTTCTTTGGAAGTTTTTTAATTCATTTGGTGGGTGATATTCATCAACCATTACATTGCGCAACCTTGTATAATACTCATTTTCCTCAGGGGGATCGTGGTGGTAATTTATATAAAATTAAAAATTATCGTTGGCATAATTTACATTCTTATTGGGATGAAGGAGGTGAGTTTCTTTCCAAGGATTTAGCAAAAAATAAGCAAGTCTTAGAAAGAACGGCACATATGCTTGAAAAAAAATATCCGCTAGCCTATTTTGAAAAGCGTGTATATGACAAGAATTTTAAACATTGGATGCAAGAAAGTTATAGCATAGCTAAGGAAAAAGCATATATTATAAAAGAATATTCTGCTCCTTCAAAAGCTTATCAAGCTCAAACTCAGCAAATTACGGAGGAACAAATAGTATTAGCTGGTTATCGATTAGGACAGTTATTAGCTTCGCTAAGTAGATAACCACAGCGTCAGCCCGCCGAGAATGACACCGTGGAAACAGTTAACGTAGCTAGCTGAAAAAAGTAAGTTGAAATTAAATTACATTCAGAGTTTCTTAAGCATAAACTGTTAAACTAATCAACAGGTATAAATATTAATTAGTTAATGAGTAATGAAATACAAAGAATTTGAAGCATTTAAAGAATACCAATATAGCCGAGAACCTTTGGCTGAAAAATGGGGACGGCGAGCTAGAGAACAAGATCGTGGAGCAGAGCAATATCGCTCGTCTTTTTTTAGAATGCCACGCAAAATGTTTTACAGTGGACTTTCTTTCTGGGCTACAGTGGAAATTGAAACAGCAAAGCGCATTATAGGTACGGTTGGTAATTTTAGTGCTGCAAACAGGAGAATTTATGAGAGATTATCCTGTAGAGCAGAGAGAGCTTCCCTAGCGGCATCACTATATAATTGCTTTTCACAAATCACCAAAGTTTTAGAAAATACAGAAGAAAATGATGGTAGATGGAATATGAGAAGGTCATTAATAATGCTTGCTAATACGCTTGCTAATATTGACCGAACTCTTAATGCTCAACCAGCATTAGGATGGAGTGAATCAAGAACGTTAAAACCTTTAATAAAACCGGCTATTCTTAAAATAATGAATTTATTGCTAGATAGTCCGACATGGAATAATATTTTTGATGATGCATATGTCAAACGATATATAAATCCATGTATTTTTAACTTATTGCTACCACTAGATAATGATGTTGATCCTCGTATTCGAAGTATAGTGGAAAATAGATTACAAAGGGAACAACCCATAGTTCTAAATGAAGTAGCGCAACGAGGGGCAGCGGCACGCCCATATTTTCGTACACCAGTACAACATTTTTTCACGTTAGTACGACATTTTTTCACGCCAGTGCAACAAGCAGTTGAATCAGATACAACATTACTTGAAAAGTTTGCACTTGATAACAATTTAAAACCAAAAACAATTGAAGAAATTGGGATTAAACTGGCAAGCATACAAACAATGAATATTGATTTTCCTACTAAAGAGGAAATTGCTGTTGTACTTCAAGAATTCCTCCGGGAAACAAAGCAAAAAACAAGCGTATTAAATGATAAAGAAAAATTTTTCAAGCCACTTCTTAATTCACATGACAGCACAATCCAACAGATTCCCTTAAGAAGTTATTTGCCTGAAAATCCTGAAAAACTTATTCAAGATGCTATTGATATTGCTATAGCTACGTGGGAAGAAAACAAGGCGCCCAGCATGTTAAGAAGATAACTAATTATTTGTGATAGGGATGATTATTAATAATACACCATGAGCGGTAAAATGCTTCGGCAACCATTAGTCGTACCAGAGGGTGTGGTAGTGTTAAAGGTGATAGCGACCAATGCTGTTCAGCACGTGTAAGGCAAGCAGGTGGCATACCTTCGGGGCTACCAATAAATACACTAATATTTTGACCTCTATCTTGAAACTGTCGAAATTTTTCGGCAAGTTTCTCTGAGCTTAATGAAAGCCCTTTTACATCAAGTGCAATAACAGAATCACCTGGAGGAAGGGCGTTTAACATTAATTTCCCTTCTTCTTCCAAAATAGGAGGGATGAAGCTTTTAGGTGTTCGTTTTAATAAGGGAATTTCTTTCAAAGAAAGACTAAACGAGGTTGGAAAACGTTTTTGATAAAATAAAAAACCTTCTTGAACCCAGGGTTCCAAACGCTGACCCATGGCAATCAGCGTAATTTTCATGAACGGCGCTCATCTCCAGCAGCTTGCCAAAGATCTTCTAAACGATAAAAACTTCGCATTTCAGGGAGTAAAATATGGACAAGATAGTTGTCGCAATCGATCAAGATCCATTCGCCATTATCATAGCCTGACATACTCAACGCTGGCATATCATTGTGCTTGAGTTTTTCCATAAGATTTTCAGCAATAGCTTGAGTATGACGACGTGAACGGCCTGTGGTTACCCACATACCATCAGCTATTGTTGTTTGTTTGGATATATCGATATAAACAGTCTCTATTCCTTGAAGTTCTTCTAATTCTTTTTCTATTAGTTGTTTAATTTTTTCTGAGGTCATAATGTTTCCTAAATCATTGCATAATGAAGCAAAAAATATGGAAAAATTATATAAAATATCCCTCGAAAAATCAATTAAAATCAGCTAAATTGTAAGAGAAGGGGGCATAAAAATGGACACTCAAAAAGAAATAAAGGAGCAAACAATCCAAAGAGTAAAGCCAGAATTAAAAAAACCGATGATGTATAAAGTGGTTTTAGTTAATGACGACTATACCCCTATGGATTTTGTTGTGCAGATTCTTAAATGCTATTTTAACTTAAGTGAAGAATTAGCCGTGTCCATTATGCTCCAAGTACATCAGCAAGGGAGAGGGGTTTGCGGAGTATTTACTTATGAAATTGCTGAGACAAAAGTATTTCAAGTTAGCAAATGGGCGCAAGTTAATGAATACCCTTTACTTTGTTGCATGGAACCTGATACGCTTTCACTTTTATAAACTGCTTTAATGGCAAGAGAAAATAATGCTCAACAAAGACTTAGAAATTACCTTAAAATCCACATTTGAGGAAGCGAAGAATAAACATCATGAATTTGTAACAGTGGAACATCTACTCTTCTTTTTATTAGATAATGCCATTGTTTCACATATCCTGTTGGCGTGCGGGGCAAATATTGAAAACTTGAGAGAGAATTTGAGAGTTTTTATTGATGAAACGACGCCCAAATTTCAAGAGCAAGAATCTCAACGGGAAGCCCAACCAACTCTAGGTTTTCAACGTGTTTTGCAGCGTGCTGTTTTTCATGTTCAGTCAGCAGGGAAAGTGGATGTTTCAAGCATAGATGTATTAATAGCGCTATTTAGTGAACAAGAAAGCCAAGCTGTTTTTCTCCTGAAACAAGAAAACGTTACTCGTTTAGATGTAATGAATTACATTGCCCATGGTATTGTCGTACGATCGGCTAGTAGCCAAAAAACTCGAGAAGAACCGCCTATTATGAAATCAGGTGAGGAAGACATGGCAGTAGATGTGGACACTAATCCATTAAGCGCATGTTGTATAAACTTGAATCAAAAAGCCTCACAGGGATTGTTAGATCCTTTAGTGGGGCGAGAAGATGAAATTCAACGAACTATTCAAGTATTGTGTCGTCGACGTAAAAATAATCCTTTATTAGTCGGTGAAGCGGGTGTAGGAAAGACAGCCATTGCAGAAGGTTTGGCAAAGCTCATTGTTGAAGGTAAGGTACCATCAATTATGGCTAATTACGTGGTATATTCATTAGATTTAGGTGCCTTATTAGCAGGCACCAAATATCGTGGCGATTTTGAAAAACGTTTTAAAGATATGCTACGGCAATTAAAAGCAGAGCCAGGTGCCGTTTTATTTATTGATGAAATTCATACTATTATTGGGGCAGGTGCTGCTTCTGGTGGTGTCATGGACGCGTCCAACTTGATTAAGCCGCTCTTAACCAATGGTGAATTAAAATGTATTGGTTCAACAACGTACCAAGAATATCGTACTATTTTTGAAAAAGATCATGCCTTAGCTCGTCGATTCCAAAAGATTGATGTTCCCGAAACCACAGTTGAAGAAACATATGAAATTTTAAAAGGTTTGAAAGAAAAACTTGAAACACATCACGGGGTGAAATTTTCACTCCAAGCCCTGCATTCTGCTACAGATTTGGCCTCGCGTTATATTCATGATCGCTTTTTGCCAGATAAGGCAATTGATGTGATAGATGAGGCAGGTGCTTATCAAAATCTTTTGCCAGCTAACAAGCGTAAAAAAGTAGTAGGTGTTCCTGAAATTGAACAAGTCGTGGCTAAAATGATTCATATTCCGGTTCAAAAAGTATCTTCAACCGATAAAAATGTCCTTAAAAACCTGGAACAGAATTTAAAATTATTAGTGTATGGACAAGATGAAGCAATTAGTACGCTTGCTTCTTCTGTAAAATTATCCCGATCAGGATTACGGGAATCGAATAAACCCATTGGCTGTTATCTATTTAGTGGTCCTACCGGTGTAGGTAAAACAGAAGTCAGCGTTCAATTGGCTAGCCAGTTAACCTTGCCGTTAGTTCGTTTTGACATGTCAGAATACGCAGAAAAACATACGGTTTCTCGATTAATTGGTGCTCCTCCTGGGTATGTAGGATATGAAGCGGGTGGTTTGCTAACAGAAGAAATTAATAAACAGCCACATTGTGTATTATTATTAGATGAAATTGAAAAAGCCCATCCTGATATTTTTAATATATTGCTTCAAGTAATGGATCATGGCACATTGACAGATACCAATGGACGAAAAGTTGATTTCAGAAATGTTATTTTAATTATGACAACCAATGCGGGGGCTTATGAAATGAGTAGGCCGTCAATTGGATTTGCTACACAAGAGCATTTAACGGATGATAAAGAAGCAATTTCTCATCAATTCAGTCCCGAGTTCCGTAATCGATTAGATGCGATAGTGCCTTTTGCTGCATTAGATAAAAAGACTATTCATTTAGTTGTAAATAAATTCTTAATGGCGCTAGAACACCAATTAGCCGCTAAAAACGTGGTATTAGAGACAGATGAGTTAGCCCGAGATTGGTTAGCTGAACATGGTTATGATAAAGCAATGGGTGCGCGGCCAATGGCACGGCTTATTCAAAATGAAATTAAAAAACCATTAGCTGATGAATTATTGTTTGGAAAGCTCGCTTCTGGAGGCACTATTAATATAACGGTTAAAGATAATAAGCTCTTTTTTAGTATCGTTGCCAAAAAACATTCGACGCATACGACTCAATCTGCTTAAGAAGATTACGAACCAATCTTTACTTGGATTGGTTCGTAAAAGGATGATTATTGACTTACCGAGTAATGTTGAATAGGCGAATCCGTACCAGGAGTTATAATCGTTGTCTTAGAATGATATTTTCCTTCACCTGTTTTGCTTCTTACTTGTGTATAAGTGGTGCGGCTTAGCTGGGAAATAGATTGTGTCTCGGTCTCAAACACACTAGTATTCCTTCCTCTAAATACAGCATCTCCAGAGTCATTGGCAAACCTTGTAGTGCTTTGATGTGTAGCCGTACTTTGGTTTTCCACTAAACCTTTTGTTGTGGTTTTCTCTGTATCATAAGTTCGGCCATTCATACTTACTGTACTACTACGAGTATGTTGTTGACGGCCGTAAGAATCGTGATTATTCGTGCCACTATGTTGAATGGAATTACCGTTCAAAGTATTTACAATACTTGTGGAGTGAGAAGCTCTTTGAATAGAATGAGTGACTGAATAGTTGCTTGGATTAAAAGATTTTAAATTGCTTCCAGAATGGCGTGCTTTAAAATCAGCAATTGTCTTTTGTAAATAGCTATGTGCTCTGCTAAATCCAGCAAAATGCCCACCAACATTCCGACCACCAAACTCACGGCTTGCAGAATAATTACGGGCATTTACCATGCTATGACCACCTAAACTATGAGTAGTACCGGCTTGTACTGAGAGAGTAAAAACACAACTTACTACAGAAGCTAAACAACTAACGAAAAACTTATTTTTATTCACTGTAACTCCACAAAACTATTAAATTTAAACAGAACGATTGCACTATCTATAATTAGATTTAATTAATTCAATAAACAACCGATAAACCTTTGGGAATATATAATTAAAAAAGAATTAAGTAAATATATTTGATTTATTTAAATTTAATGCTATCTTCAATTAACCTATTTTTAAACCAGGAGAAAATATATGAAAAAACAGTATTTAGTTGTAAGTTTAGCAGTTGCTTTTGGCGCTTCTATTATAACAGCACAGGCTGGTACTACTCATAGTTTAGGTGGTCATAGTATGGTAAATGCCCGTAATTATTCTGCAAGCCATAATTTTGGCGGCCACAATTTTGGTGGTCATCGAGGCGGTGGAATGAGTAAATATTATCAAGGAAAAATAGCAGAATATATCAGAGCGCATGGTGGAACCGTTACCGTTAATAGAGATACTTCTACTGGAACAGCAACAGTTAATGCTACAACAGGAAAAGGTGGTACTTTTTCCGGCTCTGCAAGTCGACTTCAAGGAAACACGCTACATGAAAGTGCTTATGCATATTCAGCTAACATGAGTGGTGTGAAAGGAAATAGTTATTCAGGAACTGGACAGGCAAAAATTACTAAAGAAAGTGTGGGGCTAAAAACGGGTCTAAAAAGCCTTCTTAAGGGTTCTAGTGATGGAATTATCTCTGTAAAAGGGGAAGCATCTCATAGCGGCACAATTAACGGAAATAAGGTGCTTAATGTGAGTGCAACTTCCGCAATAAACTTAATGAAAAATTCTCAGAGTTTAGTACATACTAATTACACAGCGGATACTTCTTGGAAAAATTATCATTCTAGTTCTACTACTATGTTGAGAGATGAAAATGGAAAAATGATTAATCATAGCGAATCTGAAAATATTACTGGTTCCAGAGGGAACAATTTAAAAACCTACACAGAAACAACGATTAATAAAAACATATTTTCTGGTGTAGAAGTAACCCATCCCAATGCTGATTCTCAGTATGTATTAGTGAATAACCATCCTATTAACCCAAAAGTAAGCCCTAAAGCTCGAGCATAATATCTTCATTGAAGACAGGGATTCCAACCTCGTATTTTAAATTTAATAACCAGGCCGGCCGTCCCCAATCCTAAACCACTTGCCCAGCTGCCCAACCAGATGACCAGGCCCATTGAAAGTTAAAACCCCCTAACCATCCTGTCACGTCTAATACTTCACCAATAAAATACAGGCCAGATACATTGGTGGCTTCCATTGTTTTTGAGGAAATAGCATTACAATCTATCCCGCCTAAAGTTACTTCTGCTGTGCGATAACCTTCTGTACCATTGGGCTTAATGATGAAGTGAGTAAGGTATTCCGTAATAGCTTTGCAAGTAGCCGATGAAAGACTTTTTAAGGGCTTTTCAAACCAATGGTTATTCAAAAACAATGTTTCTGCAACGCGTTTTGGAAAATATTGAAAAAGAAAGGTTTTGAGAAGTTGTTGCGGATTATTTTCTTGTGCTTTTTGTAGAAGATGCTGAACAGGCAAATCCGGTAGCAAATTAATAGTGAGTGGCTCGCCAAACTCCCAATAGGAAGAAATTTGTAAAATAGCGGGGCCACTTAACCCTCGATGGGTAAATAGCATATGTTCGTGGAACTGCTTTCGAGGTGAACTAATCAGGGTATTAAGGGCAACCCCTGAAAGCGTTGAAAATTTTTCCTTGTCTTCAGGTTGGAGAGTGAGTGGGACAAGGCCTGCTCGTGTTGGCCATAGCTTAAGTCCAAATTGTTCAGCAATTTTATACCCAAAGGGACTGGCTCCCATGGTGGGAATGGACAAGCCGCCTGATGCAATAACCAGCGATTCACACTGAAAATCATCTCGGTTAGTTTTTAATATAAAGCTATTATTACTAGAAATAATTTCTTTTATTTCTGTGTTTAATTGAATATTGACACGATTTGTTTCACATTCTGACAGTAACATATTCACAATATCACTGGATTTATTATCACAAAATAATTGGCCATGTGCCTTTTCATGAAAGGGGATATGGTGTTTTTTGACTAATTGAATAAAATCAAAAGGTGTGTAGCGATGTAAAGCGGATTTACAAAAATGAGGATTGTGTGAAATAAAATTTTCATGGCTTACATGATAGTTGGTAAAATTGCATCGGCCACCCCCTGACATTAATATTTTTTTTCCTGGTTTATTGGCATGATCCAATACAAGCACTTTTCGATGCCGCTTCCCCGCTTCAATAGCACACATTAATCCTGCTGCACCGGCTCCAATAATAATAACATCAGTTTTTTGCATAATATTAATTTTCAATAAGTTTTAAGTACTTTTTCCCAATCATTGGATGTCATTATTTTATAACATTGGCTTAAATGAGGTGGGATTTCTGATTGTATGTATTGCTGAAATTCATTGAGGAGCACGCGGATTTCATGAGAGCTTGAAACGGAAAAAGACGCGCTAGGAGGGATATTTGCTTGGACGAGACTGTCTAGTAGCGTTTCTTCTGAAAGTGCTTTTTTTTCTAAAAGGTTTGTCCATGCTTGAATGTTAAAATATGGTAAAGCTGCAGGAAAAGCACGTACAATAAAAGTAGATTCATCTAGGACATCCAAAAGTAAGCCCATTTTTTCTAAAAAAGATTTAGCTTTCATAATATTATTAAATATATTCATTGAAGGGCTGAGACGAATAGGAACCAGAAAAGGGCGTGTATTAATTTTTTGGGTTTTTATTTCTGCCAAAAAACGTAATTGGCATAGCGTTTGATATAGCAGTGTATAGTTGCATAAATATGTTTGAGTATTTGATTTTAGCAAACAGTAGGGAGCCTCAAGCCATTGGAGGGTCATTTCTACATTTGTGGGAGGATAATTAGTGGATGTCTTAGAATGATAAGGCGTTTCTTCTTCTTGAATGCGATTGATGGATGTTTCCACCTTCATATTTTTTTTATTCAAAATTTGGGAAAGTTGATGATAGAGAAAATCGTGTACCTGACGTTGCTCACGAAAACGAACTTCATGTTTCGTAGGATGCACATTGACATCAACTTGTTCAGGAGCCATTTCTAAATAAAGAATGAAAACTGGCTGTCTTCCTGGATAAAGGTGCCCCTCATAAGCTGTACGTATTGCATGATTTATAAGTTTATCGCGAATCATTCGCCCATTTAAATAAAAATATTGTTGATCGTTTTGACTGCGCATTAAGGTGGGTAATCCTACCCACCCCCAGAGCCGCATATTGTCTCGTTGGATGTCTAAAAACTCTGAGTGAACAAGAAAGTTCGGGCCAAAAATTTTTTTTATGCGTGCTTGTTGAAGGTTCGTCTCATTTTCTTGGGTAATTCGAGGTAAATGTAGTACTGAATTTTTGTAATGAAGATTAAACGTAACATCGAACCGACTTAAAGCTGCTCGTTTTACAATGTTTTCTATTTGTAGCCATTCTGTTTTTTCCGAAGCTAAAAATTGGCGTCGCACAGGTGTATTATAAAAAAGGTCACATACCGTGATTGTCGTGCCAATAGTTCGGGCCTGTGGAGTGATGGTAACTTCTTGTTTTATATCATCAAAAGTGAGCAGATAACCTTTATCAGATTCAGCTTGTCGCGATAAAATAGAGCAATGGGAAACACCGGAAATGCTGGATAGGGCTTCGCCACGAAATCCTAAACTTTCAATAGAAAATAAATCGTCTAAGGTACGAATTTTACTGGTGGCATGATTCAAAATGGTTAACGGGAGATCCTCTGGATGAATCCCCATGCCATCATCACTCACTTCAATAAGTTTCACGCCAGCCGCTTCAATTCTAATGGTAATATGTTGAGCTTGGGCATCCAAGGCATTTTCTAATAATTCTTTTACAACAGAAGCGGGACGTTCAATGACTTCCCCTGCCGCCATTTGATTAACAAGAGAAGGCGGAAGAGGATAAATTCGGGATGTCATTATCTTTTTACCCAGTATGAAGTGCCGACAGGAGGATGTTGAGTTAGATAAAATTGAATACCTTGTAAAATAGCACGAGCTAATTTAGCTTGATAAGTCGGATTACGTAAATTTTTCTCTTCTTGAGGATTTGAAATGAAACCAGTTTCTATCAAGATAGAAGGGATATCAAGTGATTTTAAAACCACAAATTGGGCTTGCTCAACACGTCTATAATGTAAAGGGGTAACTTTTCCCATGGAGTTAAGTACTCCACTTCCAAGTTCTAAACTTGCGCCAATAGTTGCTGTTTCTGATAAATCAATCAGGACAGAACGAACCATACCGTTTTGATCATCTAAACCATTTAAATTAACGCCACCTAATTCTGAATAGTTTTCCTTGGCGGCTAACCAGCGGGCGGCTTCACTTGTACCACCCTTTTCTGACAAGGCAAACACCGAAGCGCCATGAGAGCGAGGGTTGCTAAATGCATCTGCATGGATGGAAACAAATAGATCACCGGAATTTTTACGCGCTAGGGTTAGGCGTTGTCGTAAATCAATATAATAATCCCCATTTCGTGTTAAGACTGCACGCATGCCAGGTTGTTTATTAATAAGTACAGCTAATTGACGTGCTATTCCTAATACAACATCTTTTTCCCGTGTGCCATATTTACCATGTGCACCAGGATCCTTTCCACCATGACCGGCATCAATAATGATTACTACTTTTTTAGGTTGATAAGTAGCTTTGGTATGTAGTACTGCTGATGAGGAAGTAGTTATTGTTTTACTATTATTTTTTGGTACAGGTGGGATAGCTTTTGAAGAAGGTTGTGGTGAAAATGTAACGCTGAAACGCCAGGGTTTTCCAGAACTACCAGGAAGTAATTGTACACGCGGATTTTGTTTAGAGGTTAAATCAAGCACAACGCGAAGTGTTTTGGTGGGACTAATGGAAGTGCGAATAGAACGAATTGGCAGGTTATTTAAAGGAATATTGGTTAATGAACGGGCAAGTGATGTTTGTTCAAAATCAATAACAAACCTTTCGGGATTATTTAGTGTAAAGGTATGGTAACGTGGGGATTCTAACAATTGAAAAACCAATTGATTTTTTCCTGGAACTTGCCCGTTGACTAAACGGTTAGCATAGGCATTATGTCCTAAAACAATTAAAAATAATAAGATAAAGAATTTACAAAGTGACCGTATACTCACAGTTAATGAGTTTTCAGTGAGGCGCGAGCGAAGCAGACGAGGGAGTGTGCAAGTAGTACATGACTGAAGTCGATGCAGCTCGCAACAAAACCGAAAACTCATTAGCGAAGAGTATATTTTTTTCATACGCGCGAGGATATTTTATTTTTCGTTTCTTCGCAAGATGGTGAAGTATTAAGAGAGGATAAAAGTGTGCGGTTAGGATAAAAAAGATAACATAAAAGAATAATGCAAGGCCAAGTAGCTAAAAATACAACAAAATATAAACCTTTCCAACCCATCATATTTTGCAAAACTCCACCAATAGGTCCTGCTATAATACGTGGAAAAGCGGCAATAGCAGATAAAAAGGCAAAATGTGTAGCGGTGAAACGATGATCACATAATCCCATCATTAGCGCTAATAATGCAGTGGTAGACATACCGGAAACAAGATTATCAATAATGACAGCGGTGATTAAGAGAGAAAGATTTTGGCCTGTAAAGGCCAATGCCAAAAATACGAGAACAGAAAACGCCTGACCTACACCAAAAAGTAGTAAAGCACGAAACAATGATAATCGAAGTAAAAGAAGTCCTGCTATCAAGCCACCAGAGACAGCAGCGACAATGCCACCCATTTTATTCACAACTCCCACCGTTGCAAGATCAAAATGAAGTCCTTGAATAAAAAAGGGAATAGTTAAACTACTGCTAGTCGAAGTAAAAGATTCACCTAATTTATATAAAAAAATGAAAATAACAAATTGCCACGCCATTTTTTGACGAAAAAACTCTTTTAAAGCTGTTCGCAGATTAATTTTCTCCTCGATTTGAGAATCAGAGGATAAGCATATTTTTTCTAATTTAGGGGCAAAATAATTTCCAATAACTCCTATAAATAGAAGGCCAGCCATGAGTTGATAAGTAAGTTGCCATCCCCAATATTGGGCGGTAACGAGGGCTAATCCCCCTGAAATAAGAATAGCCGCACGATAGCCAGCTACAGCAAAGGCGGTACCTAATCCACGCTCGTTAACAGGCAGCATTTCAGTACGGTAAGCATCAATGACTGTATCTTGAGATGATGAGCAAAAAGCAGTTAACAAAGCGATTCCTGCCATCCATAAAGGGTGCTCTTCTGGTGTTAGAAAAGATAATAATAGTAATAAAAAAATAAGAATCGTTTGGAGTAAATAGATCCATCCTCGACGTCGTTCTGAATTGCCTATGGTAAATCTATCCATCCAAGGAGACCATAGAAATTTAAACATATAGGGCTGTCCAAGTAGTCCTAACATACTGACAGCAAGAATACTCATGGAGTCGACACTAAACCATGCTTGTAGTGTGGTTCCAATTAAGCAAAGTGGTAGTCCAGAAGAAAATCCTAAAAGAAATAGAACAAAAAAACGGCGTTTCATAGGAAAAAGCGAAGTGTTATTGTGAGGAGCATGTGTACTCCATGACGAAGTAATACAAAAAATATTAAAGATATTCTTAGAAGATCTTTGTAGGGGCAAGCCTTACGGACAGTTGCAAAAACTGCCCCTACACAAGAAAATCGCCATTATAATGTATATCACTGGTTTACCAATGATTAAGACATTCGAAGACGAAATTATATTACTTAGCTTTATTCACAGAAACTAATTTTATCTTGAATACAAGCACTTGATTAGGGCCAATTGGACCACCAACGCCTTTAGGACCATAAGCTAAAGAAGAGGGGATATAAACTTCCCATGTAGAACCAGCATTCATGTGCTCTAATGCTTCTGTCCAACCAGGAATAACTTGGTTGACTTTGAAAGTAACAGGTTTTCCAGATTTTTCAGTGCTATCAAATACTTGGCCATTAGGCAACATACCAGTGTATTCTACTGTGACTGAATCGGTCTTAGTTGGCTTAACGCCTTTTCCTGCTTCAAGCACTTTATATTGAAGTCCATCAGGAAGTGTAACGACACCTGGTTTTTTCTTGTTTTCAGCAAGGAAAGCTTCTCCCGCTTTTTTGTTTTCTTCAGCCATTTTCTTAAATTCAGTCATACGCTTTGCCATCATTTCTTTTTGAAAGCTTTGGAGAACTGATTTCATTTCGGTATCAGATAATTGAAGTTTTTTTCCATCAAGACCGTCGTTAAGACCCATTAAAAAAGCATCGGGATTTACTTTAATATTTTGTTCTTTAAAGTTGCTACCAATATCTGCACCAATAGTGTAGCTGAGCTTGTCTTCATTTGTGCTTAAACTTTGAGCCATAGCACTAGAAGCTGAAAAAGCTAATAAGACAGCCATTGGTACAAGTGTTGATGTCAATCGGCATCGTAATTTCATTCTGTATCTCCTGGTGGTTTTACTGATATACTCTTCGCGCTTGAATTTTTAGCTTTACTAAAAACTTAATTGCAAAGAACACAAACAAAATAGCATTCTGCCTGACTTTTTTCAAAAAAGCCAGTATAATCTCGCCCTAAAAATTAATTAAAAAATTATGCCGCCCCTACATACAGTAAAAAGTCGTCAAAGTGAGCAAAAAATAAGAAGGATATTTATCCATCGTTTGATTTTTATTCATATTTTTGTGCTTGCTTTAATGTTAACGCTGGTCGGTCGTTTATTTTATCTGCAAGAATTTGAATATGAAAAATATACAACTCTTTCCGATAAAAATCAGGTAAATACTATTCCCATTGAACCAACTCGAGGAGTAATATACGATAGAAATGGGGTGATTTTAGCAGAAAATATTCCTATTTATAGTCTTGAAATTATCCCTGACAAAGTGGATTCCTTATCAAAAATCATCAGTTCCTTAACGAAGCTTATTCCATCCATTACTCCTGAGGATATACAAGCTTTTTATAAATTAAAAAAACAACGGCATTCATTTGATTCAGTGCCCTTAAAATTAAGTTTAACAGCTGAGGAGGTCGCTACTTTTTCGGTTAATCAATATCGTTTTACTGGTGTTTCCGTCCAAGCCCATTTGATTCGTCATTACCCTCACGGGAAGGACATGGCTCATGTATTAGGCTACGTAGGAAGAATTAATCAGGATGAATGGGCCAAAGTCGATAAAATTAATTATAGCGCCACCAATTTTATTGGAAAAATAGGCATCGAGAAACACTACGAAGATATTTTGCATGGAACAGTTGGATATGAGCAGGTAGAGACCAATGCAAATGGACGCGTGGTAAGAACTCTTTCTCGAACACCTCCTATTCCAGGAGAAGATCTACATTTAAGTATTGATCTTCGCCTCCAAAAAGCAGCGGAAGATGCACTTGGAAAAAATATCGGTATTGTTATTGCTATTAATCCGAATAATGGGGAGGTTTTAGCTATGGTAAGCAAGCCAAGCTATAACCCTAATTTGTTTGTTCAAGGCATTAATCAGAAAAATTTTAGTAAGTTAATGAAAAACCCTAAACAACCGCTGTATAACCGTGCAATTCGTGGTCAATATCCCTTAGCTTCTACGGTAAAACCTTATTTAGGATTAGCAGCACTGGATCAGCGTGTTGTCACGCCTGATTATAAAGTGTTTGATCCGGGATGGTTTAGACTGCCTAATAGTACGCATCGTTATCGCGATTGGCGAAAAGGTGGGCATGGTTGGGTAAATGTATCAAGAGCAATTATGGTTTCTTGTGATGTATATTTTTATACAGTAGGATACTTGTTAGGTATTGAACGTATCAGTAATTTTTTGAATCGTTTTGGATATGGAGCACGAACTGGTATTGATATGAATGAGGAGTTACCAGGATTAATTCCAACTCCTGCATGGAAAAGACGTGTAAAAGGAGTGGCTTGGTATCCGGGAGACACAGTAAGCTCTTCTATTGGACAAGGTTATATGTTAACCACACCTTTACAATTAGCGAATGCTGTGGCAGCAATGTCTCAAAAAGGAAAACGTTATCAACCACATTTATTAAGAGAAATTAAAACGCCTGGTAAAAAATGGCAGAAAATAATGCCTGTTGCCTTACCGCCTGTTGTGTTAAGTGATAATAAAGCATGGAATGTGGTCATTGAAGCCATGCAAATGGTGATTAAAGGGGCTCAAGGAACGGGGGTTGCTTTTCGAACGGCACCTTATTCTGTTGCGGGAAAAACAGGGACGGCACAAGTCTTTACTGTTAAGCAGACGGAAGATACACATAACGAACATTTGCCGTATTATCTGCGGGATCATTCCTTATTTATTGCTTTTGCGCCAGTGGATCAGCCTCAAATTGCATTAGCTGTAGTGGTTGAGCATAGTCATGATGCAGCAAAAGTGGCTCGACAAGTAATGGATACCTATTTGCTTCAACTGTCTACTGTACCGTATAATTCTCCATCGTGAACCCATATTTTTCCCATATATTAAATTCAGTCTTTCATCGCGAGGTGAGTCGACGCCGAAATTGCCCAAGCTATAAAAGCAATTGGCAACGATTGCACTTGGATGGGCCTTTGCTCATAGGCATTCTACTGCTAATGGGGACGGGATTTCTTATATTATATAGCGCTTCGGGGAAAAATTCTGCGCAAGTGATTCGACAAGGATTAAGTGCCACCTTAGCATTCTGTTGTTTATTTGTTTTCGCTCAAATTCCTCCGCATAAATATAAAACGTGGTCGCCCGGAATTTATCTGGTCGGCTTATGTTTAATAATGGTCGTTCTTGTTATGGGGAGCATGGGCAATGGGGCAAAACGTTGGTTGAACTTAGGCTTATTTCGTTTTCAACCCTCTGAAATTATGAAATTTGCAGTGCCTATGATGGTAGCCTGGTATTTAAGTCGTCAGGCCTTGCCTCCTTCATTAAAATCAATTTTTGTGTCAGTATTATTCATTTTAATTCCAGGGCTTTTAATCGCAAAACAACCTGATTTGGGGACGGGGTTGTTAGTCATGTTTGCGGGATGCGTGGTACTTTTCTTTGCGGGTCTATCTTGGCGTTTATTGGGTGGTGCCATAGTTTTAATAGGCATTGCTTTGCCTGTATTCTATAATCATCTTCATGAATACCAACGTCAGCGAATTCTAACCTTTCTTAATCCTGAAAGAGATCCCTTAGGCACAGGTTATCATATTATTCAATCGAAGATTGCGGTTGGTTCAGGTGGTTTGTTGGGAAAAGGGCTTTTCCATGGAAGCCAGTCCCGTTTAAATTTTTTACCAGAGCATACTACGGATTTTATTTTTGCGGTTTGCGGTGAAGAGTTAGGGTTTGTTGGGTGTGTTGCTGTTATCTTTTTAATGTTATTTATTATTTTTCGATGTTTATATATTGTAAGATATGCACAGGATAATTTTTCACGTCTATTGGCGGCAGGATTATCATTGAGTTTCTTTTTGTCTGCTTTTGTCAATATTGGCATGGTGACAGGTATCTTGCCGGTTGTGGGAATTCCTTTACCCTTGGTTAGTTATGGTGGAACCTCATTAGTGACGTTATCGATTGGCTTTGGTATTTTGATGTCTATTCATACGCATCGTACTATTTTTACGGATTTATCATAGCTGCTTAACTTTATCCTATGAGCTAAGTAGTGACGATTATCTTAAATTAATTTGGAGAATTTATGAAAAAATTATATGGGTTCGCTTTGTTTTTGGGATTAGCATTTTCGGGTGTTAGTTTTGCAAAAACAGTACCTTTTTCCCAAAGACCGGATGTACAATCTTATATTCAAACAATATCAAAGGAATATCAATTAAATCCGGTAGCATTAGATAATTTATTTAATACGATTCAAATACAACCGGCTATTATTGCGTCTATTACGAAACCTTATGAGAAAAAGCCTTGGGATGTTTATAAAAAAATATTTTTACAGGAAAAACGTATTAAAGGGGGAGTAGATTTTTATACAAAGCACCGTGCGGTATTAGAAGCAGCTGAAAAAAAATATGGAGTTCCAGCACCCATTATTGTCGCTATTGTTGGGGTAGAAACCTATTATGGCGCTGAACAGGGAAAATATCGTGTATTAGATGCATTAGCCACGCTAGGTTTTGATTATCCTCCGCGGGCACCTTTTTTCAGAAAAGAATTGACTGAGTTTCTATTATTATGTCGCCAACTGAATTTAGATCCTACTACTGTTCAAGGTTCTTATGCAGGTGCTATTGGACAATCACAATTTATGCCAAGCAGCTATCGTCACTATGCGATTGATGTGTCAGGTGAAGGATTCAGCGATTTGCGTAATAATCCTCATGATGTAATTTTTAGTATTGCTAATTATCTGAAAGAAAATGGTTGGCAGGCTGATGAACCTATTGCAACACCAGCAAGAATGGATGGTAACAGTTATAAAAAGCTAAATCTTGATGCAAAGACGCCTTTGTATACTATGCAACAATTAAAAGCGTATGGGGTTACTCCTATGTATTATCCGCCTGTAGTTCCAGAAAAACCGGTGGGTATTATTAAACTTGATACGAGTAGTGGTGTACCAGAATATTGGATTGGCTTTAAAGATTTTTATGTGATTACCCGTTACAACACAAGCCCACAATATGCAATGGCTGTCTTCCTATTAGCTGCTGAAATTCAGCGAGGTATGGGAATAAGTTAATCTTCGCTGGCTCTGTGCCATTTCTATGGCGCTGTCACGTAGTCCGTCCTTGCGAGGAAACATTGTGAAATGAATAAATAAGCCAGCCAAAACTAAAGAATATGATTAGTTTTGGCATTCTCGCGAAGCAGCAACGAAGGGTGCTTCTCCCAAGGACTAATCTATGCACAGAACTTTTGAGAAGACTAACAACATAATAAATAGCTAACGGATATTAAAATGGCGATACAATAAAGTCTTGTTCGTGGGATCCCCCCCTTTTTTAAAGGAGGGTGCAGGGGGGATTTTTAGGATAGCTCTTTTAGTATTATCTATTATTCATTAATTTCATTGCAGTTTGTAGAATACATTCGAGTACAGACTGTGTCGATTGTAAAACCTCTACATTATTAAAGCGTAATACTTTTATTCCCAGCTGCTCTAAAAAATCAGAACGCTTTCCATCATAGGCAAGTTGTTTCGGCTCAAAATGTTGACTGCCATCACTTTCAATAACAAGTTTGATGCGAGGAGCATAAAAATCTACAATATAGCTGCCAATTGGCCTTTGGCGAAAAAACTGAATATTTAAAAGCTGTTTTCGTCTCAAATGATACCAAAGGCGTTGTTCACTTTCTGTCATATTTTTACGTAATCTTCGTGCATTAGCAAGAAGGGTAGAATTGTATATTAACATGAGGTTTTCCTTAAATCGTTGGAAAACAAGACTATCATAAAAGTAATTTTGATAAAATCCCCCCTGCACCCCCCTTTAAAAAGGGGGGATCCCACAAACAAGATTTTATTGTATCGCCATTTTAATGTTCGTTAGCTATTTATTATGTTGTTAATCTTCTCAAAAGATCTGTTCATGCCAAATGCCAAACTCAATCGTACTCTTTAGGTTTTGGCTTGCTTATTTATCTCCGCAATAATGCTACACGGAAATGAGGCAGTGGTTCGCTAGAAATCATTCAATTATAATTGCATTCAAAATTAACAGATTATTTTTTCTAATGACACTCAGGTTAACCGATGTTATGAGGGGTTTCTCGAACAATGGTACTAATAATATGTTCTTTTTCTGAATCTGGTAAAGGAATATAGTTTTTATCAATTCTTCTTAGAAGAGAAAATTGCACATGCTCTGAGAGCTCCTCATTGATTAATCCTTGAAAACCAGCTTCAGCACAAAGAATTAATTTATCATACTTTTCATTCTTTTTTTGATGATCAAGAAAATCAGCAATTTTTTTTGCAAATTGAAGATGTTCTTCTTTTTGAGGGTCATGTGGATAAGAAAATTGTCCGTGTGCCATGTGTCCTGTGGCATAAGAACCAGGCTTATCACTTTTGAGTTCATGCGATTGTAATTGCCCTTCAGGGTTTTCTAATACCGTAAGTAATGTCGATTGTTGATTGTCAACGGCATAAATTTCTGCTTTAACAGCATTAGCTATAACCAACCACATTATTTTCGATGAATTAAAAGGGTGCATGAAGATCTCCTCTTAGAATAATAAACTATTGCCTTTATATAGTTTAAATAGTGAAGGAAATCAAAATATCATTAGGATTTATACTCTCTCTTATTAAACTTTGCAAGTTCTAGTTCTTCATCTAGTTTCATTGCTAATCTACTTTGCGTTCTCATTCCAAACATACCTAATATAGCTTGAGAGATGTTCGATTCATGACTTTTGGCAACATTCATTTTTATGGCGTTGATCTTTGCTTTAAAGGCTTCAAATTGCTGTTTATTATCTTCTACATTATTTTTGATAATACACGCATAGAGGGAGATAACGGCTTGGTTAATATCTTTAATGGCTCTACGTCGATTGAAATTAAAAGAATACTTATAATTAGATTGTAAAGAGAACAAATTTAAGGCCATAGTGTCCATTCTTTTTACTACATCAGCTGTTTCCTTTATATATCTGTACTGTTCTTCTCGTGACAAAGTGGCATTGATACGAAGCTGTTCAAATGTGGTTTTTAAATTGTTTGTTGCATCAGCTCTAATAGATTTAAGAACTGATGAAATTTTGTTATCTTCAATAGAAGGAGACTGTATAATATGCTCAATGATGGATGTTACTTCAGCATTTATTTCGGAAGAATAGTATGAGTCTTTCTGTTCTTTATATGACTGAAATACATCCTGGAAGGGTTGGGATGCATTGTTGTTTAGTAAAACAAACACGGTATCAAAATGATCGTGTCTCTCATCAAGGGGGGAGTCTAAAAGAAGTTTATTAATAATGAATAGTTCAAAAGAAGAAATAGTTTCTTCGTTTTCTTCTTCCTCTCTTTCCTCTCCCCATTTCTTCCATTCGTTAGCAAGGTCGCATATTTTAATAAATGATTCGTAATCTTCATCTGATTTAGCGCTTTTCAATAATTTGTATGGTTTTTCAAGATGATTGTATTTTTCGGAAAAGGGTTGGGCATTTTTGTTTAATTCAGTGTCGCTTAATAAATCAAACATTGTATCAAAATGCTCATCAACTAATTCTTGAAAGCAGTTATATGCTTTTTTCTGAGAGAGACTAATATTATCAGTTGGCAATTTATAAAAATCAATGATCAATGTATAACATTGAGCTACGTACAAAATATCATCTTCTGTCTGTATGTATTCTAATTCATCAAGAACATGACGTAAAAGTTTTTCTTTTTGAGTATCTGTTAAATTATTACCAGTTGGTAAGTTATTTATATTTATAACTATCGTATAAAATTTAACAAAGTGCGAAAACAGAGTCTTCTCCTGAGCAATGTCATTCAAGTAATCAGAAGCTTTCTGTAAAAACTGGTATTTTTCAATAGTATCTAATTTATTATTTACCAAGCAATCAATTAATTGATTAATAAAATCGTTATTTTCTTCAGCAAAAGGTGAGCTTTTTCCAAAATTATTTTTTAAGATATTAAGTGCATGCAATATACAGTTATCAAAATTACTCTTTAATAAGTTATATATTTGATCTAAGGTTTGATTATTTTCCTTAAAAATATTATCAATGGTAGTGTCTAGTGTTTTTTTATTGATAGGTGAATCTTCTTCTTCAGCCAATTCCATCCATGTGATAGTAAGGTTGTAAGCAAGATCACATATTTCAGTAAATGCTTTGTGATCGTAATCAGTATCGAAAAAGCTTTTCAATAATTTGTATGGTATCTTGAGACAATTATATTTCTCTTCATAAGCGGAGCTTATTTGCAATTGTTCATTAACTAATTTTTGAAAATAGTCTAGGGCTTCTTGCTTGTAGTCGTCATCAGTTTCTGAATCATTTTTTGAGTTATAAATATCAATGATCAACTGATAAAATCCGACAAAGTGCTCAACCTCATCACTATTGCTTTGAATTTGATTTAGAGTCTTAGAAGCTTGCTGTGAAAGCTTGTATAATTGATTATTTTTCAAGCAATCAATTAATTGAACAATAAAATCATTGTGATCTTTAAGAGTACTTTTTAAGTTATCAAGCGCTGAGGTATCAACATCCTGATAGCTTAAAGGTTTTTGCAATTTATCTAAATTAGTTTTATTAAGTTTTGGCATTCTTTTATAATTAGAATTTTTACTATATTAAAAATTATAGCATTTCTACCTTATTATAAAATTAAAAAGGGAGAGATACAAAAGTTCATTCTTTACAAAGACAAAATAGATCGAAGCAATCTTTGTATGACAGGCTTCGTACATAATTTTATTCTTATGAAGATTCTCTTAAATCTGCCAGCGAATTCTCTACCCCTACATCCTAAACACACCAAACTGTGTACTTTCAGGTGGTGCATTAAGGGAGACGGAAAGCGCAAGGCCTAAAACACGTCGCGTATCAATGGGATCAATAATACCATCTGTCCATAAACGAGCACTGGCGTAATAAGGATGGCCTTGTGTTTCATATTGTTCTCGAATAGGGGCTTTAAACGCCTCTTCTTCTTCAGAGGACCATGTTTTGCCTGATTTTTCTATTTTTTCACGCGTTATTTGTCCCATTACATTAGCTGCTTGTTCGCCACCCATAACGGAAATACGGGCATTAGGCCACATCCATAAAAAACGTGGATCATAAGCTCTACCACACATGGCATAATTTCCTGCACCAAAACTGCCGCCTACAATGACGGTAAACTTAGGCACATTGGCGCACGAAACTGCAGTGACCATTTTAGCGCCATTCTTAGCAATGCCGGAAGCTTCATATTTGCTTCCCACCATAAATCCTGTAATGTTTTGTAAAAATACTAAGGGAATGCCTCGCTGGCAGCATAATTCAATAAAATGAGTACCCTTTAAAGCTGACTCAGAAAATAATATGCCATTATTGGCAATAATACCAACGGGGAATCCGTGAATATGAGCAAAGCCACAGACAAGGGTGGTGCCATACAATGGCTTAAATTCATCAAATGCAGAGGCATCCAAGATACGTGCTAAAATTTCTTTTATATCAAAAGGTTTTCGCGGATCAGCAGAAATAAGTCCATATAATTCTTCCGCTTTGTAAAGGGGTTCTTGAGGAGGAATATATCCAGGAAAAGTATACCGACGACGATTAAGGTTACTGATAACACGACGGGCAATAGCTAACGCATGAGTGTCATTTTCTGCGTAATGATCGGCAACTCCCGATTGCTTACAATGAACATCTGCGCCACCTAATGCTTCAGCTGATATTACTTCTCCTGTCGCTGCTTTAACGAGAGGAGGGCCGCCTAAAAAAATAGTCGCCTGGTTTTTAACCATGATGGATTCATCGGCCATAGCAGGGACATAAGCTCCTCCGGCAGTACAAGATCCCATCACAACAGCTATCTGAGGAATATTCAATGCTGATAATCGTGCTTGATTGTAAAAAATTCTGCCAAAATGATTATAATCCGGAAAAACTTCGTCTTGTTTCGGCAAAAATGCACCGCCAGAATCCACTAAATAAACACAAGGAAGATGATTTTCAAGTGCAATTTCTTGGGCACGTAAATGTTTTCTTATGGTAATAGGGTAATAAGTTCCACCTTTCACCGTCGCATCATTAACAATAATCATGCATTCTTGGCCAGAAATGCGTCCAATACCAGTAATAAGCCCGCCTGCAGGTAGTTCATCTTCATAAAGATTAAAACCTGCATGCTGGGACAATTCTAAAAAAGGACAGCCAGGATCAATTAACTCGGCCAATCTTTCACGTGGAAGCAGTTTTCCATGGCTTTTATGACGCTCACGGGCAGTTTCATTACCACCTAATGCAATAGTTGCCACAGTTCTTTTTAAATCATCCACCAATGCTTGGACAAAAGCTTGATTAATGCGAAATTGTTCGCTTTGGGGATTAATTTTACTGATTAAATGTGACATGTTATTACCTGCCATCTAGGTGAGTTTATTCAGTAGCAATTTGCTTTTCTTTGATCTCAGCTAAAGTTTTGCAATCAATGCAAAGTGTTGCTGTTGGTCGTGCTTCCAAACGGGCAAAACCAATTTCGATACCACATGTTTCGCAATAACCAAAATCTTCATGCCATACATATTCCAAAGATTCTTCAATTTTCTTGATGAGTTTACGTTCACGATCACGTGTGCGTAATTCAATACTGAATTCTTCTTCTTGTGATGCCCTGTCATTTGGATCGGGAAAATTAGCTGCTTCATCTTTCATTTGTGTTACAGTATCATCCACTTTTTCCATCAATGATTGTCGCCAAGCCAAAAGAATTTTTTCAATATGCTTGCGCTGAGCATCATTCATGTATTCTTCCCCTTTTTGAGGAACATATTTCTCAACAGAGATATTTTTTTCTGCCATAATTCTTTCTCCCATAAAATGCAGCATTCTAATGGGTACTATCATCTAAGTCTAGTCTTGAAAAACAAAAAAATATGAATTTTTGATTAAATAACGGGTGTGGAAGGAATAATTTTGTTTAACAATGATTCTTAAGCTGATTGAGCGTACATCCAACGCAACGTATCTTCTAATGAATAAACGGGTAAGTCAGGGACAATGGAATGCAAGAATGATGGATCACCAGAAAGATGAACTGCTTCATTTTTTCTTACTAATTGAAGGTCTACCACAACATCTAATTGATGGGCTGAAATTTTGCTGCATAAATCTAAAATTTCTTGAAGAGAATGACTTTTTCCTGTGCAAATATTAACAGTTGTTCCAGGTCTTGCGTGATGCAACAAGCCTTTATACGCTTCAACAACCATACGTACGTCATTAAATTCACGATAAACATGAGTATTACCTAAAAATATTTTAGGAGCATGGGTTATAAAATGATGAAGAATTTTTGGTACCAGTATATGATTAGGTTGACCAACTCCAGTATAATTAAAAGGGCGGGTAATGACTATTGGAAGATTGCTATATAAACCAAATGCCATATACTCCATGGATAACTTGCTCATGGCGTAATGATTTATCGGCTTAGGACAAGTTCTTTCTGAGATAAGCGTTGCGGTTTTATGATTAATGCAATTGCCATAAACATAAGCGCTGCTTGCCAAGATTATTTTTTTGACGGGAATTCTTTCTTCTTGTAAAGCGGCTAATAAATTCAATGTTCCGAGACAGTTAATTTGGTAAAGCGCCTCAGAATTATCGTGAACTACATTCGATATGCCTGCAAGATGAATAACATAATCAGGAGATAGCATCGCAATAGCTTGACGTACTGCAGAACGATTGGTTATATCGGCTCCAATTTCCCACTCTCTTGGTTCATCTTTAACAAGTCCCCAAACAGTATAGCCATCTTTTAAAAAGGTTTCTCTCAGATAACTCCCTGTAAACCCTTGACTACCAGTGATTAAAAGCGTTCTGCCATTACCGTTCATAATAAATTCCTTAGACTGAAAAGGTGGTAGCTAATTTTTTTGGTACAGCTATATTTTGTAATCGTACATAACTAGGCAAACCCTTATGATAAGGCGGATAAGCTTCCCCTTCAATTAACGGGGCAAGATAGGCGCGGCATTTTTCAGTGATACCGAAACCATCGTCTGTAATAAAATCACGTGGCATTTTCTTCTCGACGTTAGCGACTTCAGATAAAGCAACATCTTCAATATGCCATTCATATGGTTGGCTATTATCGCGAACAATAACAGGCATGCGTGCATTTTTTCCTTCTAAGGCGAGATCTACAGCCGCTTTTCCTAAAGCATAAGCATGTTCAACATCAGCTTTAGAGGCTATATGTCGAGCAGCCCTCTGCAAATAATCGGCGACAGCCCAGTGATATTTATAGCCTAGTCGTTCTTTTACTAAACGAGCTAATTCAGGAGCTATACCACCTAATTGCGTGTGGCCAAAAGCATCTTTTAGACCCGCGTCTGAAAGAAACTGGCCTGCTTCGTTTTTAACACCTTCTGAGGCAACAATGGCACAATAACCCCATTTTTTCACACATTCATCCACTTTCTTTAGAAAAGCGTCTGGTTGAAAGGCTACTTCTGGAAACAGAATAATATGTGGAGCTTCACCTTCTTGTTGTGCAGCTAAACCACCTGCAGCCGCGATCCAGCCGGCATGACGTCCCATCACTTCTAAAATAAAGACTTTAGTCGAAGTGGCGGCCATGGAGGCTACATCTAGACCTGCTTCTAAAATAGAAACGGCAACATATTTGGCAACAGAGGCAAAACCTGGGCAGTTATCGGTAAAAGGCAAATCATTATCGACGGTTTTAGGAATACCAATACACGTTAAGGGATAACCCATTTTTTCACCCAGCTGCGATACTTTATTGGCAGTATCTTGAGAATCTCCGCCGCCGTTATAGAAAAAATAGCCAATATCATGAGCCGCAAATACCTCCATAAGACGGCGATATTGCGCTTCATTTTCTTCAAGGGATTTAAGCTTATAACGGCAAGAGCCAAAAGCCCCTGCAGGTGTATGCTTCAAGGCGGCAATTGCTTCGGCTGATTCATAGCTTGTATCAATAAGATCTTCAGTCAGGGCTCCAATAATACCATTTCTTCCGGCAAATATTTTGCCGATTTTATCAGTATGTTGACGGGCAGTTTCAATTAAACCACACGCTGTGGCGTTGATAACAGATGTAACGCCACCTGATTGAGCATAAAACGCATTTCTTGGAGCCATGATATTAACCTCTTAGTTATCTGCTAATTTCTTTTCTAAATAATGAATATTAGTACCACCCTCAATAAATGCCTCGTCGCGAAGCAATCGTTGATGTAAACTAATATTGGTTTTAATACCATCAATGACCATCTCATCCAGTGCATTGCGCATACGTGCTAACGCTGTTGCACGGTCATCGCCATAGGCAATAACTTTTGCAATCATTGAATCGTAATAGGGCGGAACGGTATAACTTGTGTAAACATGACTATCCACTCGAATACCAGAACCACCTGGAGGATGATAAAGCGTAATTTTACCAGGGCATGGCATAAAGTTTTTTGGATCTTCTGCATTAATCCGACACTCAATGGCATGGCCTTTAAATTCAATGTCTTTTTGCCGTAATGAAAAAGGTAGTCCCGCGGCAATTTTGATTTGTTCCTTAACAATATCAACGCCTGTAATTGCTTCTGAAACAGGATGTTCTACTTGCACACGGGTGTTCATTTCAATGAAATAGAACTCGCCATTTTCGTAAAGAAACTCAAAGGTGCCTGCACCACGATATTTCATTATTTCACAAGCTTTAACCACACGTTCGCCCATTGCTTTACGTGCTTTTTCAGTAATGCCAACAGCAGGAGCTTCTTCGATAACTTTTTGATGGCGTCGTTGCATAGAGCAATCCCGTTCGCCTAAATGAATGGCATTGCCTTTTCCATCACCTAATACTTGAAACTCAATATGTCGAGGGTTTTCAAGGAATTTTTCCATGTAAACCATATCATTATTAAATGCAGCTTTAGCTTCTGTGCGTGTTAAGGCAATAGAACGTAATAAATGTTCTTCACTATGAACAGCGCGCATTCCGCGACCGCCACCGCCACCCGATGCTTTAATCATCACAGGATAGCCAATTTTTCGTGCTATTTCTAAATGTCGTGTACTGTCATTGTCCAATGGACCATCCGAACCAGGCACACAAGGGACACCGGCTTTACGCATCGCGGTAATAGCAGAAACTTTATCACCCATAAGCCGGATGCTTTCGGAACGAGGGCCAATAAAGGCAAAACCACTTTTTTCAACCATATCCGCAAAATGAGCACTTTCGGCTAAAAAACCATAACCTGGGTGAATAGCTTCCGCATGGGTAATTTCAGCAGCGCTAATGATAGCAGGGATATTTAAATAACTTTGAGCAGCAGGAGCTGGGCCTATACATACAGATTCATCCGCTAAACGAACATGAAGTAGATCTCTGTCGGCTTCTGAATGAATAGCCACTGTCTTAATACCAAGTTCTTTGCATGCGCGAAGAATTCGTAAAGCAATCTCTCCTCGGTTAGCGATAAGAACCTTATTGAATGTTTTAGATGTTGTCATGAAAACTGAACTCACTTACTCAATGATAAATAAAGGTTGGTTATATTCAACAGGCTTTCCATTTTCACCAAGAATAGCCACAATTTTACCAGCCTTATCTGCTTCCACTTCATTAAACATTTTCATCGCTTCAATTAGGCAGAGCGTATCCCCTACGTTAACTTGTTGACCGATGGTTACAAACTGTTTAGCGTCCGGAGAAGGCGAACCATAGAAAGTACCTACCATAGGAGAAAGTACTTTATGACCAGCAGGCCCTTGATTATCCTGTTTCGCATTCACAGGTTCTCCAGCAGCAGGAGTAGCCACAGGTACTGGGGCCATAGGTGCTTGTATTGGAGATGCCATAACCGGCTGAGTTTGAACCATTGTTGAGGTACTTACCCGACTAATTCTTACGGATTCTTCACCTTTTTTTATTTCAATCTCTGCAACATCTGTTTCATGAAGCATGTCAATAATTTTCTTAATTTCTCGAATTTCTGGAAAAGCCATCGTTTTATTTACTCTCTGGTTGATTAATGTCACAAACAATTGCGTGAAGTGCCAAGTCATAGCTTCGTGAGCCAAAACCACTGATCACTCCTCGCGCAATATCGGAAAAATAAGAGACTTGGCGAAAAGCCTCTCGTTGATGAATATTAGAAATATGCACTTCAATAAAAGGAATTTTTACGGAAAGAAGTGCGTCGCGCAATGCTACGCTGGTATGAGTAAAGGCTGCTGGATTAAAAATTATATAATCTATGCCTTGCCATTTAGCAGTATGAATTGTATCAATTAAAACAGATTCTGCGTTGCTTTGAAATGTGCTGCATTCATGCCCGAGTTTGCTCGCTTTTTGTTGCAACCGTTCATTGATCTGGTCTAAACTTTCTTGACCATATTGCTCAATCTCGCGTTGTGCAAGCATATTTAAATTTGGACCATGAAGTACCAATATTTTTGCCATAATGGCCTACTCTAAATTTTTAAAAATAAGCGCATTTTGCCTTAAAATAAATGTATTGTCTAGGGTCAGAAGGTTGCTAGAGAAAATGTGGATATTCTTAACGTGATTTAATTAGATTGGCGGATGATAATCTTGCCCCATATTAACCCAAGTAAAGCGGCAATGAAGGAGCCAAATAGCACGCCTAATTTTGCAGAATTGAGCATATTGATATCATTAAAGGCCAGTATTGCAATGAAAATAGACATAGTAAAACCAATTCCTGCTAGCAAGCCAATCAACCAAAGGTTCTTCCAGGTGATATCGCTGGGTAATTCACTCCATCCCAATCGGATAGAAATCCAGCTTATCCCTACGATACCCAGAGGTTTTCCTACTACCAATGCCAGCATAACGCCAAAAAGAATCCAAGTTGTACTTTCAGCAGTGAAAGCTCCTGTACTAATGTGGACACCGGCATTGGCTAAGGCAAATAGTGGCATCACAACATAAGCCACCCATGGATGCAAAGCCTTTTGTACACGTACAATAGGGGGTTGTAGTTCTCTTTGGGCAATGCGAAGTTGGCGTCGTGATTGCAGTAGGGCATTCTCATTCTCTATTGTTGAACTTTCACCTGTTAGTTCACTAGCAATACGTGACACCATTTCCAGTGGCTGCTCGCGCATATGCCCGCATGCAACCGGTGTTATTAGGCCCAGTACAATGCCTGATAACGTAGGGTGAGCTCCCGTCAGCAAAATACCAACCCAGGTAATTGCTCCTGGAATTACATAGCTAAAGGCTGAGCCAACGCCAATGTGTTGCAATCCAAATACTAATAAGATACCAAGACCTGCAATCAAAAAACCAGCATAATGGAGTCCATCTGAATAGAACAAAGCAATAATAAGCACTGCAATAATATCATCAATAATGGCTAAGGTGAGCAAAAAGATTCGAACATTACGCGGAATGGAACGCCCTAGTAAAGCAAGAACTCCCACTGCAAATGCAATGTCTGTGGCTGTTGGTACGGCCCATCCTTGTTGCCGAATGGAATGAGCATTAAATCCTAAAAAAATTAATGCAGGTAATATAACCCCACCCATAGCAGCTATCATGGGTAGCATCATCTGGCGGATATTACTTAACGCACCTTGATGAATTTCGCGACGAATTTCCATACCGACAACTAGAAAAAAGAAGGTCATAAGTCCATCATTAATCCAGAAATGCAGAGTACGGGAAAATTTAAATTTTCCCAACCCAATTGAAAGAGGGGTTTCCCACAGGTCGTGATAACTATTTGCGAAGAGGGAGTTTGCCCATATTAAGGCTAGTGCTGCAGCTGCCAATAGGACAATACCACTTGCGGCTTCGATATGTAGAAATCGCTCAAGTGACTGGAAAGCACGTTCAGCTAATACTTGTGCGGGTGGCAAATTGGAAGGCGTAAATTTTTTGTTCATAAAATGAAATACATATAGTCAATAAAATTGATGGCATTCATAATGGTTCATTATTGATATAAGTAGATAAGTTTTAAGACAGCTGCACTGACAATGCCACTGGCTGGAATAGTAATAAGCCATGCCCAAACTACTTTTTTAGCCACGCCCCAACGAACTGCAGAGGCACGTTGAATTGAACCAACACCCATAATTGCCCCTGTAATGGTATGAGTTGTTGAGACAGGAATACCTAAATAATTTGCTAAAAACAATACAAAGGCACTGGATGTTTCAGCACAAAAGCCACTGACAGGTTGCAGTTTAGTAATTTTCATTCCCATCGTGCGTACAATTCGCCATCCACCGCAACATGTTCCTGCTGCCATGGTTAAGTTACACACAATAATAACCCACCAAGGGATGTAAAACTCGCCGTTTAGATAGCCTGTTGAAAACAGTGTAATGGCAATAATACCCATCGTTTTTTGGGCGTCATTACCACCGTGTCCTAAACTGATTAATGCAGATGAAAAGAGTTGAAGCCGACGAAAGGTTCGTTCGGCACGTTGGCGCGGTATTTTGAAAAAAATACGTGAGGTGAGGAACATTAATAATAAACCAGCACCTAATCCTAACAAGGGAGATAAAACAATAGAGGCTAATATTTTGCTTAACTCAACAAGATGAATTGCATGAATATCTAACGCTGTTTTAGTTAAAGCAGCTCCTAATAATCCGCCAATCAGGGCGTGGGATGAGCTAGAGGGTAATCCATAGAACCAAGTGGTGATATTCCACAAAATAGCGCCAATTAGTGCTGCCAAAATAACATATACATCCACGATGGAAGCATCAATAAGTCCTGTACCGATAGTATTGGCAACATGTAGTTTAAAGACAAGAAACGCACTAAAATTAAAAAAAGCTGCCCATAAAACCGCTAAATAAGGTTTAAGCACGCGTGTAGAAACCACGGTTGCAATAGAATTTGCTGCATCATGAAAACCGTTTAAAAAATCGAAAACTAATGCGATAAATACAATAGCAATGACCAATGTCATAGAAGCTGAACCCATTATGCATACTCCAGAACAATGGTACGAATAATATTACCGAGTTCTTGGTAGCCCTCCATTACTTTTTTCAGGTTTTTGTAAATTTCATTAATTTTCATGAGATACTTAAGATCATTCTCTTCTTTGAATAATCGGGCAAGGGCGGTTGCCAATAATTCTTGTGCTGTATCTTCTGCATCACTTACCGCGTCGCAACCTTTAAGAATTTCCGCACTGTTTTCTAATGAATTTAACTGATTTACCGCCGTTTGTAGCATTTTACTGCAACGAATGCTGAGATTAGCCAAAATAAGCATTTCAGGAGGAACCCTATCAATTTCGTGAACTTGTAGATAAACGGCCGTAATATGAATACTATCCACAGTTTGGTCTAGTTTGCTTACTAAGCGGTGAATATCGTAACGGTCGAAAGGGGTAATAAATGTTTTGTGCAATAGCGCAAAGGCTGCACGCGTGGTACCATCACCTTTTTGCTCAATAGCGCTAAGTGCTTGAAAATATTCTTGATGGTGTCCCAAGTTTTCAATCATTTTTTGAAACAGTTCGCTGACTTGTACGAGCTGGGCCATACCTTCGTTGAACAGGCGGAAGAAGTTATCTTCTCGGAGCAGAAATCGTTTTAGCATGTTTTTACAAAGCCTTGTGTTAAAAAACGCTCGCAATGATCGCAGATTTTAACAAAATAGGCAAATAGTTATAATTTAATTTACTATTAATGTTAATAAGTTAGAATGTATATAATATCAAAAAAATTATAGAAAGGTGAAAAGATGGAGCCTGTTGATAGAGATGAAATTTTTGAAAATGACGAATATGAAGAAGGAGTAAGGTCAGAGACTATTTATGGTCGTCCTATAAATCGTGATGAAGAAAGTGAAGGTAGCAATTTAGATTTAGATCCCGAAAATTTAGAGCCACAAACTGAAGCATTTTCCCCGGAGGTGCTGTCATTCCAAAACATTCAACCTTCTGTCTCAAATTTATTTCCTAATATTTATTTTTTTCATAGTATATCTATATTAGCAGCTGATAAAAAAACTAAAGAAGAAAGGAAACTAGTTAAGCTTGAGCAAGATATTGAGGCTGCAAAAAACATAGCTAATAATATTTTTACATGGTTAGAAAATACTGCTGAAACAGTTGAAGAAGTACTAAATAGGCTCAATAGTGAGTTATCTTTCACTCAATTGCAACAACGTTCCAATGGTTCCTATGTTATTCTTCACTCACGAAAAAAGCTAAGTGCTTTAAAAAGTGGTACTGATAGTCCTGAAAAAATAAAAAACTGGCGTAAGTTAGAGAATAAGGAAACGCATGAGGGGATTGAGAAGCTTAATTATTGTCGAAAACTTATTTTTAAAGAACTTTCTAACAATCCAGCATTTATTAAAAGATTAGCCAAAGTAGCAGGTACTGCACCAAAATCTACATTGGATCCTTCCCTAGAAAGGGATACTTTTTTACATGCCCTACGTCAGGATAAAAAAAACGGATTTAATTATTTCCTTACCAAAGAAGCGATTAGAAATGAAAACTCCTTTGCAGCTACGCTTGTCAAAGTTAAATCAAACGGTAGTTCTTATGGTATGACCCAAACCCAACGCATTGTTGAGAAAATGGGCATAGCTGATAAAATTTTCAGTTTATTTAGACCTGTCTACAAGCTTTTACCAGGTACAAAAACATCTAAAGAGCTTGATATTAAAAAGATAATTAATAAGATTCATGCTAGGGCGAATAAAATAGAAAGTTCACAAGGATGGTTTAAAGAAAAAGGTGACTCGCGTAATTCGAGGAGAAAAATCAATGCGCTAAGAGACTTAGCAGAGAAAATTAGTGCAGAGGTGCTTAGGCCTGAATTGGAGTCTTCTATAGAATATGCAGCAAAACGCGCTTTAAACATAGAAACAGCAAACGCTACAGAAGAAATAGATAATGCTTTTAGAACAGGCGGCACAGACGCTGCTAAAATAGTATTAGAAAAGTTTGAAGCAATAGCAAGTGAAGCTAAGAATAATATAGCGGCTTCGGAAGATGAAATATCCCGTAATATAGCAGAGAAAAATGCTAGAAAAGCAGAGCTTGTTGCAGCGTCTGTAAAACAAACGTTTGAAAAATTAACCAATAGTAATTCAAATGTGAAAACAACAGAAACAACTGCAGAGAAACTGTCTCGAATAATTGATGAATGGGAAAGCGAAGTAACCAAACCTGCTAAAAACAAAAAAACAAACGTTCAAGTCATGCAATATCATCGAGCAAGGTTTTGTGGAATGTTTTCTTTGACTATGAATAAAAACTCACCCACAAAAAGTATAAAAATGTTGCTGGATATAGAACATGAAATCAAACCAACCTATAAACCAGGGGGATAATCACGCCACATGACATGATTATCAATATTGCTAATTTCATGAAAATTCATTAGTATCTCTTATAATTTTCATGAAATTTTATTATGCAACGAGATATTTTCTTAAATCAACTGGTAAAAGCATTTAAAGCCCACCCTATTGTACCTATTTTTGGGCTGTTCATAGCCAAGCAGAGCTAGATTCTTTGACAGTCATCTATCCTGGTGATATTTCTTTTCCGCTTAATGAATTTATTAGGGCTGAAGGAATCATGTCTTTTTAAACCTTTTTACCCATTATTCTTTAATTTATTTTTTATATATGTAAAAATGTCGTAATTGTTCAGCATATCTTTCCACGTAGAACGTCATTGCGAGGAGCGAGATTGCGTAGCGTTAGCGAAGCAATGAAGCGACGTGGCAATCCAGACATCGATGTTTGTTTTATTATCGTTACTGGATTGCCACGTCGCATTTTGTCTTTTATCCTCCGCTACGCTTTGGATAAAGGCAAAATACTCCTCGCAATGACGTTCTCCGCGGGAACATTACTGAATATACTCACAGCTAATGATTTTTTGGTGAGGCGCGAGCGAAACAGACGAGGGAGTGTACAAGTAGTACATGACCGACGTCGATGCAGCTCACAAAAAAACCAAAAACTTATTAGCGAAGAGTGTAATTAAAAAATGTCTTTATTAAATACAAAACACATTAATTGGGGTTCTTCATGTCTTCTATTACATCAGCCGAATTTAAACAACGTCGCGATACTTTAATGCAACAAATGGGAGAGGGAAGCATTGCGATTATTACGGCAACGCCTGAACGAATTCGAAGTGGGGATACGGAGTACCCTTACCATCAAAACACTAATTTTTACTATTTAACTGGATTTGATGAACCACATGCTGCCATTGTTTTTGTGCCAGGGCGAAAAGAAGGTGAGTTTATATTTTTTAATCAAACCAATAAGCCTGAACTGGAAATTTGGATTGGAAAACGTATTGGGCAAGAAGGGGCTATTAGTGAATATGGTGCAGATGAAGCCTATCCTATTGAAAAATTAGATGAGATGATGCCGAAGCTGATGCAAGGTAAAGAAAAACTCTATTACAGTTTTGGTGTATGCTCCAAACTTGATCAACAAGTAAGCGGTTGGTTAAACCAGTTACGTCGTAGCGTTCGAGCTGGGGTAGGAGTTCCTGAACAGATAATTAATTTAAATCAATTGGTTTTCGAAATGCGCTTAATTAAAAGCGAAGCGGAAATTAATATTATGCGCCGTATTGGTGAATTATCAGCTCAATCGCATATTGTCGGTATGAAAGCGTGTCGCACCGCTCAATATGAATATCAAGTTGAAGCTGAGATGTTGCATTATTTAGCAATGAATGGTTGCCGCTCATGGGCATATAATCCTATTGTTGGTGCTGGAAAAAATGCCTGTGTGCTTCATTATGACAAAAACAATCAACCTTTAAATAAAGGTGATTTATTACTGGTAGATGCCGGCGGTTCAAGTGAATATTATGCGGCAGACATTACTCGAACTTATCCCATTAATGGTCGTTTTTCTCCGGAACAAAAGGCTATATATGAGTTAGTGTTAGCGTCACAAAAAGTAGGAATTGAAGGAACACAAGTGGGCATGCCTTACAATAGCATGCATCAGAAAGTCGTACGCGTCTTGACAGAAGGTTTGATCGATTTAGGTATTTTAAAAGGAAGCGTGGACGAATGTATTGAAAGAGAAACTTATAAAACATTCTATATGCATAATACGGGTCATTGGATTGGATTGGATGTCCATGACGTTGGGGCATACAAGCTTAATGATGCTTGGCGTCCATTGCAGGCAGGAATGGTATTAACGATTGAACCAGGATTGTATATTAAAGAAAATACACCTAATGTGGATCCGCGTTGGTGGAATATTGGCATTCGTATTGAAGATGATGTATTAGTAGCGGAAAATGGTCCGGAAGTATTGACAAAGTCAGTACCTAAAGAAGTGTCTGACATCGAAGCATTAATGAATTCCTGAATATTTTAACGATAAAAAGAATAAAGATATGGTGACCTTGTTTATTTTGTCTGTATTAGCTTACTTATTGGGCTCTGTTTCCAGTGCCATTATTGTTTGTAAGCTTTTCAACCTTCCTGATCCGCGTTCCACAGGGTCAAAGAATCCTGGGGCAACTAATGTGTTGCGTATTGGGGGGAAATCTAAAGCAGCGATTGTATTATTGGGAGACTTATTAAAAGGGTTTATTCCTGTGCTAGTAGCAAAATTTCTTTTATTGTCACCAGCCCAAGTAGGATTAGTAGGACTTTTAGCTGTAATTGGCCATGTATTTCCTATTTTTTATCAATGGAAAGGGGGAAAGGGCGTTGCGACTGCATTGGGTGTTTATCTGGCTTTTTCTCCATGGTTAGGCCCTTTATGTTTAATCACATGGTTAATTATATTTAAGTTATTCCGATACTCTTCACTTTCCTCACTTGTGACAGTGGCTTTAGCGCCCCTTTATACTGAGTTTTTATTACCTGGTACGCTGGCATGGTTGCCTATTTTCCTCATAGGCCTTTTAGTCTTTTTCCAGCATCGTCATAATATAGCGCGTTTATGTAGAGGAAAAGAACCTAAATTTGAGAAAAAATTTTAAAATGAAAGAAAAAAAATTAACGACTGATATTATTGGGTGGCATGCGGTATTAGCCGCTTTAGAAAATAAGACAACCACTTTAACACGTATTTATCTTTCCAATTCACGTGGATTAGATGCCCGCTATCAAAAAGTTTACTCCTTAGCTAGAAAAGAGCATATACCAGTAGAAACAGTACCGAAAGAGCATATGAACCAACGTTGGGGAAATGATCATCAAGGTGTTGCTGCTGAATCAGATGTGCCTCTGCGAATATATTCTGAAGATGATCTTGACGAATTAGTTGCTGAGAAACAAGTTTTGATCCTTATACTCGATGGAGTACAAGATCCTCATAATTTAGGTGCTTGCCTGCGAAGCGCGGCGGCAGCCAATGTAACCTGTGTTATTGCCCCTAAAGATAACAGTGCAAGCTTAACTCCAGCAGCCAGAAAAGTAGCGTGTGGCGCAGCAGAAGTCATTCCTTTTATTTCTGTGACAAATTTGGCTCGTACCATGAAAAAACTGCAAGACTTAGGAGTTTGGATTTATGGTTTAGATCACCATGCTACTAAAAGTATATATGAGGTTAAATTCTCAGGGAATGTTGCACTAGTATTAGGTGCAGAAGAAAATGGCATACGGCGTTTGACTCGCGAAAATTGTGACGAGTTGGTTAAAATTCCCATGTCCGGTTTAATAGAAAGTTTAAATGTATCGGTCGCAACAGGTATTGGATTATTTGAAATACGTCGCGTATTATCTTAATAGTTAGGTGTCGAAGAGATTTGGGAGTCTGGGGCTAATAATTTGCCCACGTTCAGGGGTTGCTTCTGGAGTAGGAACATTGGATGGCTGCATTTTATTTTTTTTATTTTTACTAAATATACTACTATTACCATTAAACCATTTATGGCTAATTGAAGGACTAACTTCTTTGAGGGGAAGAGCTTGTCCTTGTCTTTGCCCATGCACTGCATGAGGATGGATGGGAGGTTCATTATTGTAGTGAGGGGTAGGAATCATTCGCTCAGGAGAACCAGGAGGGACAGGCGTATAAACTACTACTGGAGTATCTGCTCTTTGTAATGTAGGCGTGTCACTAGCAGTGGCCAACACCGTCTCTTGACTGTCTATTTGCCTTAATCCGGGAGCTGGAGTATTCCCAGCTAAATCTGGCGTAAATATCTGGTAAATTTTCTCGTAAATTTTATCTTCTGATAGTCCATTGCTATTTTTAATAACATTACATATCTCGTCAATACATTGGCTAACGTTTTTTCCAAGAGTTAATGAAAGAGGGTTTGGCCAAAGCCTTCTCTCTTCAGCAGCTGCTTGAGCGAAACTTTCACAGTGACATATTTTTCGGGTTGAGTCATTAACCTGTTGTTTTAATGTTGAGTTAGCCCTAAGTAAACTTTCTAAATCTTGTAAATTATAGCATTGTTCAATTGCTTCTTTTGGATTACTACTAAATTGCTTTTCTAAATTTTTAAGTTCTTTTTCTTTTGTTTGAAACGCCTTTCTACATGTATCTAAAGCATCTTTATTTTCTTTTGAAGAATCAAGCTTAAAGAGAATGTTTGCACGTGTTTGTTCATTAAACGCATCATTTATTTCTTTCCTTTTAGAAGCTAATTGAGTAGATAAACTACCTTCTTCAGGAGTTTCTAATTCAAGAAGAATAGTTTGTAGACGTTTTAGATAGAGATATTTAACATTTTTATTATATTTATCAGGATCTCCTCCGGCTTTTTCCTTATAATCATTCATTTTAGCTTCAATCCCTTGTCCACTTTTAACTAAAAGTATAAGCGCAGTAACTTGAGCAATTTGAGGGGGGACTTTATCGCCAAAAGTCGATCTAAAAGCAGCAACAATAGATTGCAACTCTTCATTAAAAGCGCCAAGATGATAGATTTTTTCTCTGGGAGCAATTTTAATTTGTACCTGTGGATGTTTTATTTTAAACCCAAAAAACTCTTTAGTTTTTTGCCAAAAAGTTTTTAGATTTCCTTGATTTAGATCAATGTTAACTTCAGACTCTGTATTATTCACCATGCGCTTGAGTTTGGCTATTATTGACTCTTGATTTAAAGCGGCAGCTTGTCTACGTTCACTTGAGAATAAACCTAATCGGGCAAAAAAATCATTAAAAGGAGGATATTCCCTTAAAGCAGAAAATAAAGTAATAGAAAGCGTAACAGCTGTAACAGTAATAATAACAGCAGGAATGGTAAAGGGGGCAAACATAACAAATCCACCAATTGCCCCTATAATTAATCCTGCGGTGATAAAAGAAAGTAAAGCAGAAGAGGCTTGAAGGGCCTTCTTTAACATCTGTTGACGAAAACGTCTCCATTGCAATGGATCAGACCAGGTTTTCCAACTAAACCTGAGGTTAAAAAGGGTTGCTGTGCCATGTTGCAAAACGCGATAGGCGCCAATTGCTACAGGAATTGCTAGTAATGCTGGTAAGAGATAGGGACCTGCTAATGTTATGGCTCCACCAGCAGCTAAAGCAAGCAAGGTTAACCCAACCGCAGAAACGACTAAAACAATTGAATTAACACTAGTTTTGAATAGCTTATTCCAATTTTTATTATTGGCATTTAGGATCTCTGGAACGTTGAAGCTTACTCGCCATGCTGCCTCGAAAGTAGCCAGCGCATAGGACGTAATAGGGTTAGCTAAGGCTATAGGAAAAAATATAACCAAAAAACCTGTGGTAAATATAAGTCCATATTGTCCTCCTACGCAACTTTGATCTGAGGCATACTCAAAATTATTAATTTGAAGAAAAGCGTATTCGCTGGGACGTTCCAGGAAAAAAATAGATTGTGCTTTTTCAGGATTCTTGCTGGTAAGTTCTATTAGTCTTTCAACCGTTATTTCCGTTAAACCAAACCGGCCAACAAGTGGATTAGTATTATCGCCATTTAAGTCTTTTCCATCAATATGGTCAATATTTACAATAACTAATTCATAGCCTCTGCAATGCGCCCAAAATCGTCGCCGCCACAATCTAAGGTCTCTTAAAAAATTAAGAAACTTACTAGAGAAACTGCTAGAACCAGAAGCTGGGGAGTTGCCTGAATCAACAGCAACATATTCTCCCTGTTGGGGTAGCTTATAATTAACTGGATAAACTTCAGCAGGATAAATGCTTCTTATAAAGTCATACATTGAACCCTCTTTAACCTATAGGTAGGCACTAAAGAATACAATAAATTGTTCGTCTGATTAGACATACAATGCTCTTAGTTTTTAAATACTAAGATAGATTATAAGACAGAAATCTTAAGGAAAGGTGAGATAGGGCGAAATAGTTGGAATAAATATTTTTTCATGCATAAAATATTATAAAGAAATTGCATAAATCACCTTAAACTAAAATATAGAGGAGCGCATTCTGTCAGTTTTTTTCACGCCACTCAAGTTTTTCTGAAAAAATTACTTTTTTTGCTATATTGCTAGGTTATTTAATGTTAAGATAATTTATTATTTTAATCTTGGAGAAGAAACATGTATTATTCTAAAAAGGTTGATAGTCAAGGAAAAGCGTATATCGAAGTCGCTTTAACTGATTATGCGTTAGTAGGTCATCCACTCTTAAATAAGGATATGGCGTTCAGTGCTTCTGAGCGTGATGAATTTGGTTTACATGGCTTAATTCCTTTTCATGAAGGTACATTGGAAGAACAACGAGAAAGGGCTTATGAAGCTTTCCAAGCCAAAGATACAGACCTAGAGAAGTATATTTACTTGCGTGCGTTACAAGATTCTAATGAAGTACTGTTTTATAATGTTTTAATTACTTATATGACAGAAATGTTACCTATTGTGTATACACCTGTTGTGGGACTTGGTTGTCAGCGTTTTAGCCATACCTATCGCCGTCCTCGCGGGGTATTTATTGCTTATCCAAATAAAGAAAAAATTGATCAAATTTTAGCAAATCCAGCGTTTGATTATGTGAAAGCCATAGTTGTATCGGATGGAGAGCGTATTCTTGGTTTAGGTGATCAAGGCGCGGGTGGAATGGGCATTCCGATCGGAAAACTTTCTTTATATACCGCTTGCGCAGGCATTCATCCAGAAGAAACTTTGCCTATTTTATTAGACACAGGCACAAACAACCAAGATTTAATGAATGATCCTTTATACATTGGTTGGAAGCACGAACGTGTGCGTGGCAAGGATTATGATGATTTTATTGAAGCATTTGTTACTGCCGTTAAAAAGCGTTTTCCTCATGTATTATTACAATGGGAAGATTTTGCGCAACAAAATGCTAATCCTATTTTAGAAAAATACCGCGATCAGTTATGTACTTTTAATGATGATATTCAAGGTACTGCGGCTATTGCTACAGGCACTTTGTTAGCCGCTGTTCAAGTAACCGGACAACCTTTACATGAACAACGTGTTGCTGTATTAGGTGGTGGTTCGGCTGGTTGTGGTATTAGCCATTTAATTATGGAAGCGATGGTAAGTGAAGGATTATCCGAAGAGGAAGCTTGTTCTCGATTTTATGTTATTGATCGCAATGGATTATTGCTTGAAGGAATGGATGGCATATTACCTTTTCAAACTAAATTTGTGCAGTCAAAATCAGCAATAGCTGGCTGGGATTGCGCTAATCCAAACAATATTACCTTGGCCGATGTGGTTAAAAATGCTAAGCCCTCTATTTTAATTGGTGTATCTGGGCAAGCAGGGGCTTTCACTGAAGCCGTAATAAAAGAAATGGCTTCTCATGTTAAAGCGCCTGTTATTTTACCTTTATCGAATCCAACGAATCATAGTGAAGCCACACCGGAAGACCTAATGAAATGGACAAATGGCCGAGCGATTATTGGTACAGGAAGCCCTTTTCCTAATATCATGAAAAATGGTGTTTCAATGCGTGTCGATCAAACCAATAATTCTTATATTTTCCCTGGTATGGGATTAGGTCTTATTGCTTCTAAAGCCACGCGAGTAACTGATACAATGTTTATGTTAGCCGCAAGGGCATTGGCAGACTGTTCGCCTGCTAAGAAAGATCCTAAAGCGAATTTATTGCCACCACTAACAGAAATCCGTGAAGTTTCTTTTCATGTTGGTTTAGCTGTAGCGAAAGAGGCAGTAAAAGCTGGCTTAGCGGGTGTCAAATGTTCTGATGCGGAACTAGAGCAACGTGTTCGTGATACAATGTGGACACCGGCTTATTTACCTTATAAAAAGAAAGGGTAAAGGTATGTTGATCAATCCCTGATTTGCTTCGCGAGTTAGGGATTGTTAATTATCCGATAAGATAAAAAAATCTTTGTTCACTTCCCATTTTTTCTTTTTTAACGGATTACTTGTGCATACCGCTGCATAATCATAATCAATAAATCGATATAGTAAATGCTCATCGCGCCCGATAGGAATACCTAACCGTGTTGCTTGAATAATTTTTTTTGGCTTATACCCGCAATCTTCTAGGTAAAAAGAATGAACGTCAAAGTTTTGTTGATCCCAATCTTTTACTTTTAAATTTAAAGAGCGGCAAAGCAATGCTTGCCCTTTACATAATTCGGGAATAGAGCGCGGTATAGCAGCGGCATTGGGTTGTTTGTTTCTTGGATTTAAGGCTTGCATGAGAGGAAGTGTTTCTTCTTTTGGGCTTTTATCGTCAAAGAAAGGGTAAGCTGATTTAATTAATACAGCATTGCCTTCCCCTGCAGCGCTTACATTAATAGAATCGCCCGCTCGAGAGTAATACATATAAATCGTGCCTGCAGGCATAAATAAAGCAGAACGTTTAACGGTTCTTCCTAAAGAGGCATGACTTCCTTTTTCTGTAAGAGCATAGGCTTCTGTTTCAATAATTTGAGCAGAAAGCCAGTGAGTTTTATCTGCAGTCTGATATTTAACCCGCAACACCTTTCCTAAGAGTAATTTTGCTAAGGTCAATTCGTCTCGATTAAAAAAATCAGCGGATAATATGGTCATATTCAGCAATAAAGTTTATACCTAATTCTAATGAAATGTTGGTTGTAGGGGCAGATTTTGTATCTCCCGGATCAACGGATGAGTAAAATAATCGTCTCTACGACAGACTGAAATCTAAATTACTGTGAGTATATTTATTATAACATTTCTTAAGTATGCCGTTGCATTATGGATTCGAGGGAATATTCTGCATGAAAGCTGCAATATTTGGTGTTTGACCTAATAAATATTGATAGACGGCATTGTAAGCTAAGATATTTTTTAGATAATTACGCGTTTCTTCCCAAGGACGGGTTTCAATCCATATATCAGCAGATATTGGTCCATTTTTAGGTTGCCATGTCCGCGTTTTTTGAGGTCCTGCATTATACGCGGAAGCAATAAGTAATGGATGGCCATTAAATTGTTGCGTCAATTTTTTCAAATAGGTAATACTGACGGAAAGATTAGTGTGAGGATGATATAAATCTTGTTTCGTCAGGTTAGGTGAAAATTGTTTAGCTGTTACTAAGGTAATTTGTAAAATACCTAAACCACCTGCAGAAGAAAAAACATCTTCATGAAAATTACTTTCTTGGCGAGCAATACTGTAAACAAAAGCTGGTGAAATATTAGCTTGGGCAGATAACTGGAGAATCAAAGCGCGATGAGGAAAAGGGAAACGTAATTTTAAATCATTTTGGTAAGGACTACGGTTAACAATATTCATTGATTCAGAAAACCATTCCCATTTAGCAAAAATATGGGCAAGGGCATATTGCCCTGGAGAATCGAGTCGATTGAGTAAATCTTCAGTGAGTTGCAAAGCACGTTTTTTATGTTTGGATTCATATAAACTTTTAATTTGAGCAATTTGCTGTGTGTAAGGTGACAATAATGATAAATTAACGGGGTAATCTTTCTGCTGAATGGTTAATGGCTGATGTAGTTGATAGGCAGCAAGAAATCCATAATATTGTCGTTGAGTACTGAGCTTTTTATATATTACATTAGCTTCCTCTGTTTTTTTGACCGCTTGAAGTGCACGAGCTTTCCAATATTGCCAAATATTTGTATTCTGTTCTTGAGCAGGCATTGCTTGAATAAAGGTTAAAACATTCCACCAATGTCTGTGCGATAAAGCAAAACGAACTTGCCAAGCACGGGATTGAGCTGTTCCATAGGCCGGTAAAATTTTTGCAAACCATGCCTCTGCTTGAGGATCACCAACCAAAACAAGGTGCAAACTTGCCGCTCGATAAAAATCTTGTGTCATTGCGGTGCTAAAATGATATTTACTTTGGAAGGCAGGCCATTGGTTAATGGCGGCTTTTACATCCATAGAGGCTAATTGTTTTAATCCATCAATAATGATTCGTCGACCAGGAGCATTGTCTGGTAATTGTACTTTGGAAATCAAAGTAGGATTTTTACGCAGTGATATCCAAGTAGTTACCCAGCTTTGCTTATCTTTAGGAAGCATTTGAGTGAGTTGCTGAACGGAGGTGGTGTCCTTTTGATCAAGGGCTAACTGAAGGCGTGGCCAAATATACTTTTCTTTAAAATCACCGCTTTTTTGCCATTTTAAGAAAATAGCTTGGCAAGCAGATGTTGGTTTGTAACCTGCTTTCCATAATCGCTTAACGCCTGAAAGTGCAAGATTTTCTTTGCCAGAATGATATAAAGCTTGTAAATAATAGCATTCCACAGTTTCATTATTAGTGGGACGATAATCATTAATAAAGTCGTTCCAATCGCTTCTTTGCGCTAATACAATAAGCCATTTGTTTCGTAATGATTTCGCCAAAGGACTATTGGGGTATTGTTGAAGAAAGGATTGAATAGCCAATTTATTTTGAATCGTAATATTTTTTGAAAGTTCCTCATATGCACTATAATCGAGTGTATAAGCAGGGGAAGAAGGAGGAGAGGAAAAGAATAATATTTCTTTTTGTAAGGTCGCAAAAGGATTTTTGAAATGATATTTATCAAACGAATGGGTGATAATAAACAAGCCAATTCCCATTAATATTGCACCCAAAAATAATGAAAGAAGCGCCCATCCCGATAACTGTTTTTTTGTATAAGCAGCTTTTTTCTTGGTTCTTCCCTTGCCAGTTTTTCTTTTTTTCTTTTTTTGCCTTTTAAAAAAATCGCTAACTTTGCCTATAAACCATTCACGTCGGCTAAGCTTTTTACGAGGTCTTCCTCTTTTTTTAGGTGATGCTGTTTTTTTGAGGGGGAGGGCTGGCATGATAATATAGATTATTGTTCTTTTAAGGCTTCTCGAAAAGTTTGCATAGTAAGCGAGTAATCGGTTGTTTCAAATAGTGCTGATCCTACTACAAAAGCATCAGCCCCAGCTTTAGCCAATGAAGCAATATTAGATGCTTTTACACCGCCATCAACTTGTAAAGTAACTGTTGGTTTGTGGGCTTGTAGAATATGATGTGTGGCCTCGATTTTTTTAAGCATACTTGAAATAAAAGATTGCCCACCAAAGCCTGGGTTCACTGTCATGATAAGAACTAAATCCAATCTATCGATAACATAATCAAGAAAACTGAGCGGAGTGGTAGGGTTAAAAGACAACCCCGCTTTACAACCATGCGCTTTGATAAGTTGTAGACTCCGATCTAAATGCGTAGTGCTTTCAGGATGAATAGTAATACAAGAAGCGCCAGCCTCAGCAAAGGCAACAATTAATTCATCTACAGGTTTGACCATAAGATGTACATCTAAAGGCGCTGTAATACCATCTTTTCTTAATGACTCACACACACGTGGGCCAAAAGTAAGGTTGGGGACGTAATGATTATCCATTACATCAATATGAATCTCATCGGCACCCGCTGCTATAATAGCATGCGTTTCTCTGCCTAAATGAGCCCAATCCGCGGATAAAAGAGATGCTGAAATTTTAGCTGTTTTCATAGATGATATTGTCTTATTTCTTGATACTTTTTTCAAGTATACTCTTCGCTAATGATTTTTCGGTCTTATTGCGAGCTGCATCGACTTGGGTTATGTATACTTGTACACTCCTTCGTCTGCTTTGCTCGCGCTTCCCCGAAAAATCATTAGCTGTGAGTATATGCCCGGGATGCTTGAGTTTTTTCTTGTTAAAAACAGTAATAATCCCCTTGATTTTTTATTTCGATGTCCCCATAAAACATGGTATAATAAATACATAAAATAATCAGAGGTATGTTTAAAGATATGCAAAGCAAATGGCTTACAAAAGAAAAAGACTTAGAAGCAGCGCAAAATATTATTGAAGAGTACGCACGGATTCACGATGGTGATTCACTAGGAATTTTTGAAGTCACTGTGCGTGAAGATAAAGAAGTACCTGATGTTCGACTTGCTGAATGGGTTGTTAATATTACTGATTATTTTCAAGAAAAATATGGCCCCGATCAAGGCGACTTTGTGACCAAAATGGTCATTAGTCGCTGTTTGACCCAGGGGAATATCATTCATTAATCTTCGCTCAAGCTAAAAGAGCACGAGAATTTTGATAAAGTGCAATCTGTTGAAGGCCAGGCCATACTTTTTCACTTATCTGAGAAATTTCGCTTACTAAACTTGGTTTCTTCGAAGAAGTTTGAGCATTGCTCAATTCTTTTTCTAAGTGTTGGCTAATTTCTTCTTTAATACGAACTTTTTGATTCTCATTTAAATCCTCTGAAGTCAAAATCAATGTGATAAGGTGCTGCAAATAAAGTTCAAAAGCAGTGTGGCTGTTAACACGTTGAGCAGGATTTTGACCATGATAATAAGCCCATTGAATGCCTTCTAAACATTTATGAAGCAATATGCTAACTCTATCAAGAGCATGCTGCTCCTCCATAGAAAATTGTCGCTTTTTTAAATCATTAATAGTTTTTGAACTCTTTAACTCTATCAACAGCTCCAAAATTTCATGAACAAAAGACACTTTTCTTTTGTTTTGTTCCAAGAGTTTTAAGTCTGCGGATTTTAAAAATTTTGAGTTGCTTTTGAACCAACTTTTAGCACTGTGGTATATGTTTGCAAATGAAGTCATGAAATCGCTCCGAACGTTTAATATATAAATAAAAATATTGGCCCACCACTAAAGCAACTCGTGGTAATCCATAATATTGGGTAACAGTTTTAAAACTGTCCAAAAACTATAGCGTAAATAAAATTATTGTCAATAGATTAATTAATATTATTTGAATAATAATTTCTTAATTAAAGTTTTGGTAAAAAATTTTTAATGACTAAAGTAATAACTTGTTTATTATTTTTCATTCGATACAATATATTTATAAATTCGCTGGTGTAGCTCAGTTGGTAGAGCAACTGATTCGTAATCAGTAGGTCGGAGGTTCGATTCCTCTCTCCAGCACCAGATTTTCCAATGCTCTTAAAGTTTATCTATTTCCGTGTTATATTTTAAGGGGCGACAGTGGGGCAGTAAACCGCAACAAATAAATAAACACATCACAACGAGAACCTAAAAAACAAATAAAGCAAAGCAACAACCAACTAAGAAAAACTCCCCACGAAGACCGTCATTGCGAGGAGGTTTTCTTATGTGTAGCGTAGCGAAACAATAAGAAAGCCGACGCGGCAATCCAGAAACGAGCCAACCAATTATGAAAAATCCAGCTGTTTATATTGTAACTAATAAAAGAAATGGAACCCTCTACACAGGTGTTACCTCAGATCTGCTCAGAAGAATTTACGAACACAAAAATAAAATAAATCCAGAATGCTTTACTGGCCGATACAATTGCAACCAACTAGTCTTCTACGAATTTTACGAAAGCATGCCAGAAGCCATTGCAAAAGAAAAACAAATTAAAGCTGGCTCAAGAAAGAAAAAGCTCAAATTGATCGAAACCGTCAATCCAAATTGGGAAGATCTTTACAATAATATTCTTTAATCTCAAATCCCATCAATCCAGAAAAAGAAAACTTCGATGTCTGGATTGCCGCGTCGTATTTTGTTATTGTTTTCCTTCGCTACGCTATGGAACAATAACAAAATACTCCTCGCAATGACGGACCAAGGGACTAACGATAACTTGCTTCTGACTTAAACACAGCTGCCTTATCAAATCCAAATTTTTTTAATGCAAAACGAATCGTTTCTTTATCTGTTTGGCACTTAGGACCAAGTATTATTTTTTTAATAATGGACTTATTATTTAATTTTAAAGGGTAGTACGTTTTGAGATTGCCATTTCGTGTATAGCAATTGGCTTCTCCTAGGCTAATACTATCGTTAGAAAAAGAATCTAAAAAATTAAAATCTTGAAAATAGCATAGTCTATATTCGCCTTCTTCCTGAAAGGCTGCATTTTTAAAAAGATAGGATAAAGTTATTAACTGTTGCGTATATTTTATATTCAATTTTTTTGTATCAAGAGGGGAACTGTTATTCTTTTGCAACAGATCTTTCATTGTTATAGGTTCAAAATTTCCGGGATAGCTATGGTTCTGATAGTTAGGATGATCTTCAGGTAAGCTCCATAGCTCATTAAATTCAGCATTAAATTTTGAAAATATATCTATAATTTTTTTGTTTTGTTCAGTTGAATCATAAACCACCTTCAAAAGAGCTAGGTTAGAAATGCGCTTATTTGTCTTAGAGCTTCCAGATGTTAATATTTTTGTATCAACACCTATAGCAATGCCTGTTCCGTCATTTGCATATCCTCGCCATTGACTCAATAAGTCTTTATGAGCTGAAAAACATGAAATATGAATACCTGATTTATATTGAGGAATTAAATCTACCGCTTTATACAGATTAGTAACCCAAAAAGCTTCTGACTGTTGATTTTCCATTTTTTTTATTCGAGGAAATAGTAATTTACTTTCCATAGAATCATTCATATATTTCGTTGTCGATAAATAAAGCTCACCATTTTGAATAATGCTCAAAAACGCTTCAATTGAGCAATAATGATAAATTAATTTTGGGATGTTGATTGTTTCGTTGGTCATATTATTTTCAGCCTTATTAAAGTTTGTAAAATATCAGTTTTTATTTGCAAATAAAATAATAAATTATACAAAAAAACAAAAAAAGTGCCCCATAAATGCCCCTTGTTATAATTTAAAAATAGAATATTCTATATGCAAAAAGGAATATTCTGTTTTTAAATTTATGATTATATATCATATGTTGCGTTTTTTTGACATTTATTGTAGAGTATCATCAAGTCACTCAATCACCCGTCATTGCTGTAAAGGTTATGTAATTCGTTGATAAAATACATTATCAACGGAGACGACGATGAGAATAAATACAAATGACAGTACGCTTAAAAAGAATTATATTCAGAAATATCAATTTTTAATTCAAGATTACGAATTAGTTAAAGCAAAGAATCATCCTCTTTTTAAAAAAGCAAAAGAATTTTATGCACACCATGACGTGCGCTCAAACTTTTCTTAAGTATTACGCTCGTTTTAAAAACAGTGGATATGATGTAGAGCAACTACTCCCAGGTAAACGTGGCCCTAAATATAAGACGAGACGCACTCCTGAAGAAATTGAAAAATTAGTCCTGATAGAAAGAGATAAAGGCTGTAATAAATATGAAATAAATAATGTGTTAAAAACTACCCTCTGTTCAAAAACGCCTGCTCCCAGTACAATTTATCAAATATTAAAACGTTATGGAAAAAACACCTTGAGTGTAAAAATGAAAGAAGAAAAACGTTCCATCATTAAAGAAAAAGGTGGAGAATTAGGTCATATTGATTGTCACTATTTGAGTAGAGATACGATTGCCAATGATAATAGGCCATATTATTTGCTTTGTGTGATTGATAGTTGTACACGTGTTGCGTGGGCTGAAGTTATAACAGATTTAAAAGCCCTTAGTTCAATGTTTGCTACCTTGCATTGTTTTAATCAAATAGTGAATAGATTTGATATACGTTTTGCAGAGGTTTTAACCGATAATGGTTCGGAATTTGGCGCTAAAGCATCCAGCACCAAAGAACAGCATCCTTTTGAAAGACTCCTAATAGAAATGGGTATAAAGCATCGTTATATACGGCCTTATAGACCACAAACCAATGGAAAGGTAGAAAGATTTTGGCGCACATTAAATGAAGATTTAATTGAGGGGACTTACTTTGAATCAATAGAGCATTTTAAGAAAGAACTCTTTGATTATTTACTCTACTACAATAAGTTAAGACCTCATCAAGCTCTAGATGGCCAGACGCCCGAAGCTTATGCTAAAATTTGTCAACGAATTACATAACCTTTACAAAAAAAAACAGTCGCTGTATATGTTGATGGATTTAATCTTTATCACGGCTTAAAAATCTTAATAAACCTAGTTTAAAATGGTTAAATCTTCGATTACTTGCTGAAAAATTTGCTTCTTCAAAAGAAGATATAATCACTAAAATTTATTATTTCTCAGCTATTCCTACTCATCTTGATAAATCTACCATTGAGCGACATCAAGTATATATTGAGGCATTAGAAACCTTTGATATTGAGTTTATAGAGGGAAACTTCAAAAAGAAGTGCTTAAAATATAAAAATAACCACCTTTCTTTAGCGTGGGATAAACATGAGGAAAAGGAACTGATGTGAATGTTTCCATATACATGGTAATGGATGCCATGAAAAAGACTTATGATAAATTTATCTTGATTACTAACGACACGGATATGTTACCAGCCATAGAAATAGCTAAAAAGGAAAACCCATTTCTGAAAGTAAAATTACTTACACCCCCAACCTTTAACACGCATGATTCTCTTTTCAAGAGTGTTGATGATACTGCAAAAATTAATGAGGGGCCCATTCGACTCAGTTTACTTCCCGAGACCATTACCAAGTCAAATAAGAAAATTATACGTATTCCCAAAGAATATAAAGAGAAAGCTTCTAAACTGTATGCTGATTAAGCTCGACAGTGTTTAAAAAAAGTATTGCCTAATGCTATAATGCAAACAACAACACCCGCTACGCCACTTAACAATGCGCACCCCGGCGGGTTTTTATTCCTTATCAATCGATATTAAATATAATCTTTAGGCGTAAATTTTAACTCCATCTTAAGACGTGCCAATTTAGGGTTTAACCATCAACCAAAATGATCAAAGCAAAAACAATCTGAAATTTGTCTTTTATCTGATAAAATGAAAATACTATACCAATAAATCATATAAATTATGCATATCGAATTTAAAGAGGTGGTGTATTCACCTTCTGATTTAACCCTCTATTTAGAAAGTTTATTCGCCTCATTAATGGAGCATTTAGCATGTCTACAGTCTAGCTATCTTGCTTTAACGGATAAAGAAGATGCTTTAGTATCGGTATTGCAGCGTAAAGGCTTGAAATATGAGCAGGAGATTTTAGAAAATTTTAGAAAAGAAGGGTTAAATATTATATCAATTGAAAAAGGAAAGAATGCCTATCAAGATACATTACAAGCTATGCAACAAGGCGCGGATATTGTTTACCAAGGGGCATTATCATTACTTCCCTTCAAAGGATATCCTGATTTTCTAGTTAAAAAAGAGGGGGAAAGTCGTTTAGGAGGTTTTTATTATGAGCCTTGGGATACCAAACTCTCAAAAACCGTTAAACCTCAATTTGTCATTCAATTATGTTGTTATGCAGAAATGTTAGAGGCTTTGCAAAATAGAAGGCCTTCTACGCTTACTGTTGTAACAGGAGAACAATCAAATATTAGCCTCTCGACTAATGATTATTTTTATTATTACCAACACGTAAAAGAAGGCTTTCTTGCTTCACATGGCAATTTTTCAAAAGAGCATTTGCCAGATCCTTCAACCTCGGATTGTTTTGGGCGTTGGTCTACTTATGCGAAGGAGCGTCTTGTCGCGCTAGATCATTTATCTCAAGTCGCAACGATTACCAGAAGTCAAATTAAAAAGCTCAACAAAGCGGACATCCACACAATGCAGGCGCTGATTAATTCTTCTGTTGCAAGAGTCAAAGGTATTCATACTGAGGTTCTTCAGCGTCTTAAGTTGCAAGCGAATATTCAAAAAAAGAGTGTAGATAAAGAAAAACCTTTATACGAGCTTATACCATATGAAAGTCAAAAGAAAAATGGCTTGGCTTTGCTTCCTCCTGAGTCAGAGTTAGATGTTTACTTTGATATTGAGGGATTTCCTTTGGTTGAAGGAGGATTAGAGTATTTGTGGGGCATTGCCTATTTTGATGAAAAAAGTAAACGCCAATATAAAGATTTTTGGGCGCATAATCAAGAAGAAGAGCGTGTGACATTTCAATCTTTTATTGAGTGGGTATTTCACCGTTGGCAAAGAGATCCTTGCATGCATATTTATCATTATGCTAATTATGAAATAGCAGCCTGCCGTAAATTAATGGGGCGATATGGTGTTTGTGAAGCAATGGTAGACACCTTATTACGTAATGAAGTGTTTGTGGACTTGTATAAAATTATTAAAGGCAGCTTGCGCATAGGTGAGCCACGTTATTCGATCAAAAATGTTGAGCATCTCTATAGAGAAAAAAGAAGTACCGATGTTGGTTCTGGCGGTGATTCTGTGGTGGTATATGAGCGTTGGCGCGAGGAACCGGACGGTGAAACGTGGGAAAGTTCACGTATATTAAAATCAATTCGCGATTATAATATTGATGATTGTAATTCTACTCAAGAATTGGTCGAATGGTTGCGGGCTCGCCAGCAGGAAAGTGGTATTGCATATCTCGGAAAAACTGAAATGGTTCCTGAGCCTGAAAGTGAAGCTATTACGGAATGCATTCTTTTACGTGATAAATTACTGAATAAAGCCAATCAATTAAAAGCGCAAGGTTTAGAGAAACAAAGCAAAGTGATCAGTCTCTTCGCCTGGGTTTTAGAATTTCATCGTCGTGAAAAAAAACCAATGTATTGGCGATTATTCGATCGATTAGGTTCAAGCGATGATGAACTTTTTGATGATATTGATTGTCTTGCTCAATGTATTCGTACAGATAAACCACCTTACAAACCGACACCACGTTCTAAAAACTTAGCGTATGAATACTGTTTTGATCCTAACCAAGAGTTCAAGGGGGCTACGGAAAAATATATAGTATTAGGAGAAATGAATTCAGATGGTAAAGTGCTACGCGTTAACGTTGTCAAAGAAGATTCTCGAATTTCTGAAGGCATAATTGTCTTACAAACCGGAAGTGAATTAAGCCAAACGCTGACGTTAATTCCAGATGAAAACATCAATGCAGAACCAATTCCTAGCGCAATTATGTATAGGGCTGAACAATTTTATCAAAATAAGCTTGATAATTCGGCTATTAATGATTTTCTCATGAGAGAACCACCGAGAATTATAAACCTGCCTCTTAATTCATCGATAGTCTCAAGTCAGGATGCAGCTACTCGACTTGCTCAAATTATTTCAGCAGTAATCAACCTAAATAACAGTTATCTTACCATTCAAGGCCCGCCTGGATCAGGCAAAACTTATACTGCAAAACATATTATTGCTGAGTTATTAAAACACGGAAAACGAATAGGTATTTCTTCCAATAGCCATAAAGCTATTAATCATTTATTGATAAGCACAGTGGAGTATTGCAATAAAGAAAACATACAGGGTTATTTTGCTTGTACCAAAGAAACAGATGAGTCGTTAGTTGAGTTGGAAATATCTATCATTGAGAATAAATCCATTCTAGAAAATTTAAAGCCTAGTTGCGTTATTGGAACAACAGCATGGGGATTTGCACGACCAGAATTAGAAAATGAATTTGATTATCTATTTATCGATGAAGCAGGGCAAGTAAGTGTGGCGAATTTAATCGCCATGAGTCGTGCTACTAAAAATATCATCTTAATGGGTGATCAAATGCAACTAGGGCAACCATCCCAGGGAAGTCATCCAGAAGAAAGCGGCGCATCGATTTTGGATTATTTATTGCATGCTACTCCTACTATTCCTGAAAACATGGGAATATTTTTAGGTACCACCTATCGCATGCACTCAGCCGTCAATCAGTTTATCAGTGATGCTATTTATGAAGGTAAGCTGGAGGTTGCAGTAGAAAACGATCATCAGCGTATTTTAGTCCCAGAAAATTATCAAGGTATTCTCAGTAAACAAGCAGGCATTATCCCGGTGCCCGTTGTTCATGAAGGAAATACTCAAGCTAGTGAAGAAGAGGTAGAACACATTGTTTTATTGACTAAAACCCTGCTTGGTCGGACGTTTATTACTAAAGATGGAAAAGAGCGTTTCATTGATTGGAATGATATTTTATTTGTTGCACCTTATAATCACCAAGTAAATAAACTAAAGGAAGCATTAGGCAATCAAGCAAAGGTAGGTAGTGTGGATAAATTTCAAGGCCAGGAAGCACCCATTGTATTTTTGAGTATGTGTGCGAGTAGCGGCAATGAATCACCACGAGGCATGGATTTTTTATTTAATAAAAATCGCCTGAATGTAGCACTTTCTAGAGCGCAGTGTATGGCAATTGTGATCTATAGTCCTATATTGTTGGATACTAGTATAAGTAATGTAAGTCAAATGGAAATGGTTAATTTGTTTTGTCGGTTGTTGAAGAGTAAAGATTATATATGACCTTCATTTAACAAAAGTAAGCTTCTGGAATAGTGGAATAAGTGGTATGTCGGCAATTCCGGCATACCAGGTGAAATTATCTCGCAAACAAACAAATACATTGATATAATCAAAAAAAATTAGCTCATAATTTTTTCTTAATGTTATTAGTTATAATTTATTTCAACTGTTAATTGGCATGACAGTAAACGAATACGAGTTCTATGATGGTTAACCAAAATTCCGAACAAATATCCCGCGATAAAATAGATGCTCTGCTCAATAAAGCAGGTTGGGCTGTGCAGGATAAAAATAAAATCGATTTTTCTGTCTCACTTGGCGTGGCGGTGAGAGAGTATCTTACAGATGTTGGTCCAGCTGATTATGTACTATTTGTAGACAAACAAGCTGTAGGCGTCCTTGAAGCAAAGCCGGAGCATTGGGGGGAGAAAGTCACGACCATTGAAGAGCAATCCTTGAATTATGCAAAAGCAAAACTGAAGTGGGTCAACCATAACCGGCCATTGCGCTTTATCTATGAAAGTACAGGAGTGGTTACCCGTTTTACCGATGGTTTAGACCCCAATCCGCGTTCAAGGGAAGTATTTAATTTTCTTCGTCCTGAAACGTTAGCTAAATATATACGTGAAAGTAAAAGCTTGCGTGGACGTCTTCAAGATTTTCCTCCTTTGAAAACGGAAGGCCTGCGTGATTGTCAAATAACGGCCATCACTAATTTAGAAGCTTCCCTAAAGCAAAATAAACCGCGGGCATTAGTACAAATGGCCACTGGTGCAGGGAAAACCTTTACGGCTATTACTGCAAGCTATCGTTTGTTAAAAAATCCTGTACGTGCTAATCGTATCCTATTTTTGGTTGATACCAAGAATCTCGGGGAGCAGGCAGAGCAGGAATTCATGAGTTTTCTACCCAATGATGATAATCGAAAATTCACCGAGCTTTACACCGTACAAAGACTGAAAAGCCAATATATTGCCAACGATGCTCAGATATACATTAGTACTATCCAGCGAATGTATGCGATTTTAAAAGATGAACCACTCGATGAAACATTCGAAGAGGAAAATCCAGCAGAAAAGTATACGCATCCCCAAAAACCCTTGCCAGTTGTTTATAATGAAAAAATTCCTCCTGAGTTTTTTGATCTTATTATCATCGACGAATGTCACCGTTCAATTTACAACTTATGGCGACAGGTTCTCGAATACTTTGATGCCTATCTAGTTGGTTTAACAGCAACACCAGATAACCGCACCTATGGTTTCTTTAATAAAAACGTGGTGAGTGAGTACAGCCATGAAAAAGCGGTAGCCGATGGCGTCAACGTCGGCAATGAAGTTTTTATGATCGAAACCGAAAAAACTAAACAAGGCGGGAAAATTACGGCTAAACAATCGGTTGAAAAACGTGAGCGTACTACCCGTTTTAAACGGTGGGAAACTCAGGATGAAGACGAAGTTTACACAGGCCAGCAACTGGATCGAAGTATCGTCAATCCAGATCAGATACGAACCGTAATTCGAACTTTTAAAGATTCTCTGCCAACTATTTTCCCAGGCCGTGAAGAAACACCTAAAACATTAATTTTCGCCAAAACGGATAGTCATGCTGACGATATTATCCAATTGGTGCGTGAAGAATTTAACCATGGTAATCAATTCTGCAAAAAAGTCACTTACCGTGCAGCAAATGATAAGCTTGATGCCGAAGGTAACGTGGTAGAAAAAGGTGAAGATCCAAAATCAGTGTTAGCTCAATTTCGTAATGATTACTATCCCCGCATTGCTGTTACCGTGGATATGATTGCAACTGGTACCGATGTGAAAGCATTAGAATGTCTGCTTTTTATGCGTGATGTGAGAAGCAAAAACTACTTCGAGCAGATGAAAGGGCGAGGCACACGTACTTTGGATAAAGATAGCCTTCAGAAAGTCACCCCTTCAGCTAAAAGTGCGAAAACACATTACGTGATTGTGGATGCGGTGGGTGTCACCCAGTCACTTAAAACCAATACTCCACCATTGATTACCAAACTGAATGTATCATTCAAAGATTTGGCAATGGGAGTGATGATGGGCGCCAGTGATAGCGATACGGTTTCTTCCCTTGCTGCTCGTTTAGCAAGGCTTGATAAACAATTGAATGACAAAGAGCGTGCGCGGATTGCTGAAAAGGCAGGTGGTATACCGCTATTAATGATTGTAGGTGAATTATTTAACGCAATTGACGGTGATCGCGTGGAACAAAAAGCACTAGAGATTGTGGGCCAGCCAGTTGGCACTGAGCCTGGTGACACCGCCCGCGACCAGGCACAAAAAGAACTAGTAAGCCAAGTGGCCAATGTGTTTACCGGCGAATTAATCGAGCTCATTGACACCATTCGCCGCGACAAAGAGCAAACTATTGTCCATGATGATTTAGATACGGTTCTCAAAGCAGAATGGGCAGGGGAAACCACAGATAATGCAAAAATCTTAACTCAAGAATTTGCGGAATATCTTCAAGAGCATGTCGATGAAATCAACGCCCTCAGCATTTATTTTAATATCCCCGCACGTCGCAGTGAAATTACTTATCCGCAAATCAAAGCGCTACTCGAAAAGCTCAAGCAAGATAGACCGAAACTTGCTCCATTGCGCGTTTGGCAGGCATATGAGCATTTAGATTTAGATAAAGTTCGCACTTCCACCGAAGACTCGCCAGTATCAGAACTTACTGTCTTAGTTTCTCTTATTCGCCGAGTCTGTGGACTCGATCAAACCATCACACCATTTAATAAAACTGTTAGAAAAAACTTCCAAAATTGGATCATGCGATACCATGCTGGTAGCAATAAATTTAATGAACAACAAATGTCCTGGCTGCATTTAATTCGTGACCATATTGCCAGCTCCTTTCATTTAGAACACGATGATTTAGAAATGGCTCCGTTTAATGCTCAAGGGGGCTTGGGGAAGATGCATCAGTTGTTTGGTGAGCGGGTGGATTGGGTGATGGAAGAGTTGAATAGGGAGTTGGTTGCGTGATGGAGAGGAAGCTTCCTAAATCATGGATTCAAATTTCTGTTAGCGAAGTAGGAACATCAATTACAGGCAATACTCCATCTACAAAGGATCCTGATAATTACGGTGGTAGTCTTCCATATATAAAACCACCAAAATTAAACAACCGAATTGTGTCAAGCAGTGAAGAATATCTTTCTGATAAGGGAGCAAAATTAGCTCGTATTTTACCATTAAACTCTGTATTAGTTTCTTGTATTGGTAATCTTGGAAGAACTGCGCTTAATACAGTTCCAGTTGCATTTAATCAACAAATTAATGCAATTATTCCGAATGATGTAATATTGCCTAAATACTTATTTTTTCAAGCCCAATCTAGTGCATTTAGATGTCAACTAGAAGAAAAAGCAACTGCAACTACTATATCAATTGTAAATAAAGGAAACTTTGATAAGATCCTCATTAATTTAGCCCCTCTCAACGAACAAAAACGTATCGTCGCCAAAATTGAAGAACTTTTCTCTGAGTTAGATAATGGCATTGCTGCGCTCAAAACGGCTCGCGAGCAACTCAAGGTTTACCGACAAGCCGTACTCAAGCATGCTTTTGAAGGAAAACTTACAGCAAAATGGCGAGAGGAAAACGCTGATAAGCTCGAAACACCAGAACAGTTACTTGCTCGCATACAAAAAGAACGCGATGCTCGTTATAAGCAGCAGTTGGAAGAGTGGAAAGTGGCTGTGAAGGAGTGGGAGGTGATGGGGAAAGAAGGGAAGAAGCCGGGGAGGCCCATTAAGCTAACTGAAATTCGAGAGATTCAGGAAAGTATTTTGTCTGTACTTCCTAACGGCTGGTGTTGGATGCATTTTGGCGACATTATAACTATTGCGTCTAATCTTGTATCACCAGCAGATTTTCAAGATCTACCTCATATTGCACCAGATAATATTGAGAGGGATACGGGTAAACTTTTGGCATATCGAACAATTGCGGAAGATGAAGTATTTAGCCCGAAGCACTATTTCTTTGCTGGACAAATTATTTACTCAAAAATTCGTCCCAACTTATCAAAACTAGTACTCGCTGATTTTGATGGTCTTTGTAGTGCTGATATGTATCCATTGCAAAGTGAATATTATGCTCATTCTTTTTTGAAATACGCAATGCTAACAAAAAATTTTGTGAGTCAAGCATCAACGGCGGGCTCTCGCTCTGTGTTACCTAAAATAAATCAAGCTGAACTTAGTAAACTGACAATACCATTTTGTTGCATTTCAGAACAAATAAAACTAGTTGAATTATTAGAGACAAACTTATCTGTAATAGAGAGTACGAGACAAGAAATAGAACGACAATTATTGAAGGCTAATATTCTCCGCCAAGCCATCTTGAAAAAAGCCTTCTCTGGCCAACTGGTATCGCAAGATCCAAGTGATGAATCGGTTAATGAGTTATTAGAGCGAATTAAAGCTACAAAATCTATAAAAAATACATGTTTTTAAATATGATTACATTAACAACACTAGAAATAGAGCATTATAAGGTTTTTTTTGATAAGAAACTGATCAATTTTGCTATTCCTAATGAAAAGTATGGAAGTGGTTTTACTTTAATTATGGGGCCAAATAATACAGGAAAGACCAGCTTTTACAATAACGGTGAAGAATCGATTGAAAGCTATAATCAAGACAGCGCAATAAATACTAATTATAAGCTTGAAAAATTATCTACTTCAGATATTAGGGATAAACGAGATAAAAATGGAAACCTTATTAAGGAAGGATTTTTTGATGAAAGTGGAAATATAAAAGACCAACACAAAGAAGAGTTTGGAACGATGATAGATGCTTTCGTAGCTTATTTTACTGTAATTCTTCAGCATAATATTCCCACAGAGAACGTCATTGCGAGGAGTGTTTTGCATGGCAAGCGAAGCGCAGCAATGCAAAACAGGACGAAGCAATCCAGAAAAATAGATATCGATGTCTGGATTGCCACGTCGCTTTATTGCTACGCTACGCTGCGCAATACCGCTCCTCGCAATGACGTTCTTCGTGGGGGCACAGTGCTGAATGGATACATTTTACTAAGAATTAAATATGTTTAAAGAAAAGACTGTTTTTATTCTCGGTGCTGGATCAAGTAAGGCATATGGTTATCCGTTAGGTAAAGAATTAATTAATAGTATTATTGAGAATATATCGCGAGATGAAGTTTTGTTACCTGGAATATCTGAAAAAGAAAACTATTCTTTTAAAGAATTAGAACCACGATTCTTCAAAAGGAATCCTGATGATTTTAATGGCCTTGTAAAAAGTCCAACTGGCCATGAACTCTATATTCTAAATGAACAAGATTATTTCCATGCAGTTAAACTAGAGCGCATTGATATTTTTTCTCATCTAAAAAAAACTTTAGTGGATTTTGATCCCGTCTCTATTGATTCTTTCCTTCGTGATCATCCATCTTGCATTAAAGCTGGAAAAATTATGATTTTTTATTCTCTTTTAAAATTTGAAAAAGAAGAAAAATTTAAACACCAAGGAAACCCACCTGCGGATGGCAATTGGTATAGTTGTTTGTTAAACGATATTCTTTCTGGAGCAGAAAAACCAGAGGATGTGCTAAAGAATAAATTGGATATTATTACGTTTAATTATTCGATTGATTTAGATTATTGCCTGTATAAAAAAATTGGAGAAACAGAGTTTCTTTCTAGTATTTCTGAAAAAGTTATTGATAGTTTAAAAAATCATGTTCACCATGTTTATGGGCAATTACAAGAAAAAGATATTGTAGCAACCTATGGGCAGTATAGTAATGAAAAAGTGAATTCAAACTCAAAAAGAAAGTTTGAAGTAAATTCACAACGCTTTGTGTATTCTATTTGTTCTAAAGACCAAATTAAACTGATTAATTCTGAGCGAAATTCAAATGAATCAAAAAAATACAAAAAGTTAATAAAATCCGCTAAAAATATTGTTATTATAGGCTTTGCTTTTGACCGCGATAATCTTGATATTATAGGATTCCCAAGAACTCAAAATGAATATCTTGAGTATTTTAAAGGTAAGACTGTTAAGTGGATGAATTATAATGACTCAATGAAGGGGCTTTATAATCAATTTTCAATATTAGCCAAAGAAAGCAAAGAATTTAATTTTATTCATACGTCTTCATGTTCGATTGTTGAGGCTTATCAAAACGACTTTAAGTTATTTTTATATGAGCAGTAATATTTTTGAGGAGTCACTTTCGGTAAAGCCATGCCGGTATATACTTATTAATTTGCATTTTTAGTTCGATACCTGTTTTTGGAGAAGAAGAAGTGCTAAAACCCATCGTGAATATTAAAAACGGTACAAGAAGTGAGAAAAGAAAAAATGAAACCCAACGCGTACAAAAATGCAGAGGCGCCGGGCATATCGACGGTAAGCATGGAGTCAAGACAGCGTATTTGTCAATGTGTGTCAACGCCAATTAAAGGCGACGATCTCGCCGCAATGTTACCAACCCAATAAACTAGGAGAATAAAAAATGAACCCTACCTCAATCCAAATCTACCAAAATGAAGAAGGAAAAATAAAGCTTGATGTTCGATTGGAGGATGAAACTGTTTGGCTAACGCAAGTGCAAATGGCGACATTGTTCGGCAAAGGCAGAAGTACAATTGCAGAACATATTTTGAATGTATTTAGTGAAGGTGAGCTAACAGAAGAAGTGGTATGTCGGAATTTCCGACATACCACTCAACATGGCGCTCTGGTAGGGAAAACACAAGAGAAAGAAGTTAAATATTATAATTTGGATGTCATTATTTCCGTTGGCTATCGCGTAAAATCCCACCAAGGCACACAGTTTCGTATTTGGGCGACGCAACGACTTAAAGAGTATATCATTAAAGGTTTTGTGTTGAATGATGAGCGGTTTAAGTCGGGTAGCTCAATGAATTATTTTACCGAATTGCAGGAACGGATTCGGGAGATACGCTTATCCGAACGGGTGTTTTATCAGAAAATTAAGGATATTTTTACGACAAGCATTGATTATAGTCCGAATGATGAAAAAACGTTGCTATTTTTCAAAACAGTGCAAAATAAGCTTTTGTGGGCAATTAGTCAGCAGACGGCAGCGGAGTTGGTGTATCGTAGATCGGACGCTCATTTGCCATTGATGGGCATGCAATCGTATGATAAGGAAAATAGAAGAATCATTGAAAAAGCAGATGTAAGTATTGCGAAGAATTATTTGACTGAAGATGAAATGAAGCTATTAGGATTGTTGGTAGAACAGTATTTGGCTTTCGCAGAGACAATGGCGCAGCAACAAACACCAATGTATATGAAGGACTGGATTGCGCGTTTGGATGCAATTTTGCAGCTTAATGGTCGAGAATTGTTAACTCATGCTGGAAAAATTAGTCATGAGATGGCGTTGGAAAAATCAAATGAAGAGTTTGAGGCGTATCAGCAAGAACAACGAAGTTTGGAGAAAGAGCAGAGTTTTCAGGAGTTAGAGAAAGATATGCTAAAATATGCCAAGAGTATTAAAACGAAACAGTAATGCTATGAAACACGTCGAACAAACCTCCAAACTTCCCATTAATATTCTGGATTTATTAAATCGCCGTGCCGTGGAAAGTGAACGAATTGAATATAAAACTGGGTGGAATCCAGAAGCAATTTTGCATACTTTGTGTGCTTTTGCTAATGATTTTCACAATTTGGGTGGTGGTTATGTGGTGATTGGGGTGGGTGAAGAGAATGGGCAGCCTCAATTGCCCCCGGTGGGTTTAGCGCTTTCGCAAATTGATGTTATTCAAAAGGAGTTATTGAATCTTGGTCATTCAGCGATTACTCCACATTTTCATCCACTTACGGCAACTTACGAGATTCAGGGTAAAACTATTTTGGTGCTGTGGGCGCCAGGTGGGGAGACGCGGCCTTATAAGGCTAAAACCAGTTTAAGTGGAAAAAAGAACGATTGGGCTTATTATCTGCGAAAACATGCCAGTACGATTAAAGCAATTGGTGAGGATGAGCGTGAATTGATGAGCTTGGCTGCTACAGTTCCTTTTGATGATCGTTATAGGCAGAGTGCTACCTTGGAGGATCTTTCACCTTGGTTGATGCGTGAGTTTTTGCAAGAAATTAAAAGTGAATTGGCGAAAGAAGCGCGTGAACTGGATGTTGAGGTGTTGGGACGGCGTATGAATGTGGTGGGTGGTCCAGCAGAAATGGCTTTTCCGAAAAATGTGGGTTTGTTGTTTTTCAATGAGCATCCCGAACAATTTTTTCCGGCTACGCAAATAGATGTGGTATATTTTCCTGATGGGCCAGGAGGAGATCGTTTTGAGGAGAAGGAATTTCGTGGTCCGCTGGGACGTATTACCCGTGATGCATTGAATTATATTAATCGTTATTTAAAAGAAACTGTGGTAAAGCATCCTGATCGGGCGGAGGCGGAGCGTTTTTGGAATTATCCTTTGGTGGCTATCGAAGAAGCGTTAGTTAATGCGGTGTATCATCGCTCTTATGAGATTCGCGAGCCGATAGAAGTGCGTATTACGCCAGAAGAATTGGTTGTATTAAGTTTTCCTGGTCCAGATCGATCGATACGTTTGGAGGATTTGCAAGTAGGGCGCGCAGTGAGTCGTCGTTATCGTAACCGACGTATCGGAGAGTTTCTCAAAGAATTGGATTTAACTGAGGGTCGTTCTACGGGGGTTCCTAAAATTTTTCGAGTAATGAAGGCGAATGGTTCACCGGCACCAGTGTTTGAAAGTGATGAAGACAGAAGTTACTTTTTAATCCGATTACCAGTGCATGAGAATTTTACCAATACCGTACAAGTAACCGAAGTCACCCCCGAAGTCACCCCCGAAGTCACCCCCGAAGTCACCCCGGAAGTGGCACGTTTATTAGTAGTGCTGAAAGGTGAAATGGGAAGGGCTGAATTGATGGGGGCATTAGGCTTGAAAGACGAAAAACACTTTAGAGAGCACTATCAGCAAACAGCAATAAATCAGGGCTTGATTGAAATGACGATTCCTGGCAAACCGAACAGCCGTTTGCAAAAATACCGATTAACTAATCTAGGCAAGCACATGCTCGCCAATAAGGAATAACTTTTATGAATACATCTTCTATTATTTCCAGAGTGTGGAGTTTTTGTACCACTTTACGCGATGATGGGGTAGGTTATGGGGATTATCTGGAACAACTTACTTATTTGATTTTTTTGAAAATGGCGGATGAATACGCTAAACCGCCTTACAATCGTGATGTAGGAATTCCGGGAAAATATAACTGGCAAGCGCTTATTGCTAAGAAGGGTGCGGAGCTGGAAGTGCTGTATATTGAGTTATTGCGAGAACTTGGTAAGCAAAAAGGGATGTTAGGGCAAATTTTTACAAAAGCGCAAAATAAAATTCAAGATCCTGCGAAATTATATCGGCTTATTGACATGATCGACAGCACGCAATGGATCATGATGGGCTCGGATGTTAAAGGTGATATTTATGAAGGATTGTTAGAAAAAAATGCGGAAGATACTAAGTCAGGTGCTGGTCAATATTTCACGCCGAGGGCATTAATTCGCGCAATGGTAGAGTGTGTGCGACCCGTGCCAAATAAAACAATTGCGGATCCTGCTTGCGGTACGGGTGGATTTTTCTTGGCTAGCTATGACTTTTTGACCAATCCAGAAAACTATTCGCTCGATAAAGATCAAAAACATTTTTTGAAGCATAGTACGTTTTATGGCAATGAAATAGTTGCTAACACGCGTCGTTTGTGTTTGATGAATATGTTTTTGCATAATATTGGTGAAATTGATGGGGATAGTTTGGTTTCTCCCAATGATGCGTTAGTCGCAGCAAGTTCTGTGAGTGTTGATTATGTGCTCGCAAATCCACCTTTTGGAAAGAAAAGCTCAATGAGCTTTACCAATGAAGAGGGCGATAAAGAAACGGATGAACTGACTTATAATCGCCAGGATTTTTGGGCAACTACTTCGAATAAGCAGCTTAATTTTGTGCAGCATATTCGCAGCATGCTAAAAACAACGGGTAAGGCGGCGGTTGTGGTACCTGATAATGTGTTATTTGAAGGTGGAGCAGGTGAAATTATCCGTAAAAAATTGCTAGAAAATACCACTTTGCATACTATTCTGCGTTTACCAACGGGTATTTTTTATGCTAATGGCGTTAAGGCAAACGTACTGTTTTTTGACAACCAACCTGCTAGCCCTAATATGTGGACAAAAGAGGTTTGGTTTTATGATTACCGTACTAATGTTCACCATACCCTCAAGAAAAAGCCTATGCGCTTTGATGATTTAGCCGAGTTTATTGCGTGCTATAATCCTAAGAATCCTAGCCAACGAGTTGAGACTTGGCATTCAGAAACTAATCCCGAGGGACGTTGGCGAAAATACAGTTATGAAGAGTTGATTACGCGCGACAAAACCAGCCTTGATATTTTTTGGCTGAAAGATAAAAGTCTGACTGATTTGGATAATCTACCTGAACCAGATGACATTGCTGAGGAAATTATTGAAAATCTGGAAGCTGGTCTAAATAGCTTTAGAGAGGTACTTAATGGGCTTACAATCTTAAAGTAAAGACTATTTGCTAAAGAGTTTTACTGCTCCTGTCTTAATACAAGTATTTATTTTTTGCTATTGTGTGTATTTTATAATAGAGCTAGTATCTTAATATGAAATTTATCAAGAAAAATAATATTTTGCTTTTGGGTATAGCTATTCCAATACTAATGACTTTGTTTGTTGCGGGAAGTATTTACATTCCAAGTGGGTTTGTCCAACCAAAATTTAACTTTTTGTATGTTATGGGCAATAACTATAATTACTACAATTATTACAATGGACAAATATATAGTGTTGAAAATAATACACTGATTAAAAATAAAGTTAAGCTAATCAAAAATAAACCTGACAGTCCAATGGTTCCAGAAGCAAAATTGTTTGTCTACGATGTAATTAAAAATGAGAGCAGTTCGATTTCTTTTGAGGAGGCTAAAAAACTCAAATTAAATACCAATGTTGTATCACCTGATGGATTTGAAGTGATTTCAGGTAATGATAGTGGGGGAGTTTTACAAATTTTCTTTTATTCTGGTTCGGATTATAATCGTCGGTATCTTAAAGGACATTATGTCAGTAAAAAACTTAATGGATCCTTTGGTTATGATTTTCTTTTCCTCGGTTGGATAATTCCTCAGAATATAAAGAGTTAATATGCTAAATAAAAACGAAATTTTAGCCTCTATTAAAGTAGCTGCTCAAAAAAAAATATTAACAAAGAAGGAACTGGATTTAGCGTTTGAAGCTGGAATGAATGACTCCTTAATTTATGAGGCTAAAAAATGGAGTATGATCGATATTTTATATTATCTTGGTGGGGGTATTATATTTTTGGGCATTGTAATTTTTCTTTGGCAAAGTTGGTCATTACTTAATTTTACTACAAAAATTCTAGCTACATTGGGTTCTGGCATTGCTGCTTATTTTCTGGGTGTGGTTTTAAGTCAAGATAAACGTACGGCATCAAACAGCGGGGCATTTTATTTAATCTCTGCCTTAGTTCTTCCTATTGGATTTGGCATTTTAGTAGAGGATGCAGGTTTTAATCCAACGAGTTCCAGTTCTCAGAGTTTAGTGTCAGGAAGCTTGCTCGTCATGTATCTAGTGTCTTATTCCATTTTTCGAAAAAATATTTTTATATTATTTTGTGTCTTTTTTGGGACGTTTTTTTTCTTTAGTTTTACCAACTTTCTTATCGAAAGTACCACTTTTATTAATCATTGGCTATTTTCTAAATATCGTATTTTAGGGACTGGCCTTACCTATATTTTATTGGGTTATGTTTTTTCAAAGGGCAGTCCATTGCCTCTTACAGGTTTTTTGTATAACGTTGGTGTGCTGTTTTTTCTGGGTGCGGCCTTATCTCTTGGTGGTTGGGAGCCCAATCAGAATATATTTTGGGAGTTGATGTTTCCAAGCTTAGTATTTGGAACGCTGTGTTTAAGTGTGAAATTTAAAAGCAAATCATTTCTAACATGGGGTACCTTTTTTCTTATGATGTATATTTTGAAAATTACCTCGGAATATTTTCCTGATAGGTTAGGATGGCCGCTAGTATTAATTATCACTGGTTTTTTTATAATGATTGTTGGATACTTTTTTCTTTCTGTAAAAAAAATTACATGAAATATACTCTGCGCAGTTGAATTTTCGGTTTTGTTGCAGCCCTCATTCGCATTCTCATGTACTACTTGTACACTCCGGTGCTCATGTCGGTCTGCGCCGCACCGAAAACTCAATTGCTTTCAGTGTAACAATAAATAATAACGATAAAAAATTTTTTACAAAATAACCTGAAGGCATAAAAAAATGCTATCATATGCCACATAATAAGTAGCAACAATTTTAAACGAAAGTAGGATAAGCACATGCTTTCATATCTTCAAAATGCCTATTCATTTTTAGGTACAGTTGGTCAAGCTTTATTTTCTGAAGAGCCTGTCACTGCTTCCCCTAAAGCGAAATCAACTTCATTTACTCCTTACCGTTTGTTATTTAATTTTCTCTGTTTCTCGGCATTATTGGAGAAAGTTTCCGGTATCAATTTATCTACTTTAGCATCTCATGAAGGCTTTTCTATCCAAGGAACGGCCGGAGAAAGAGCAGGCTATTCGGTAAGAATGGGTGATATGACGGGAGATAACCAAGCCGATGTGGCGATAGGTATACCGGATGCAGGAGGAACATATGGAAAAGCTTGTGTTGTATATGGAAGTTTAAATCCAACAAACATCACACTCTCTGGATTAACCAGTAGTGAAGGATTGTGTTTTCAAGGTCTAAGTCCAGGAAATTATTTAGGTTATTTTGTCGATATGGGAGATTATAATGGGGATGGCTGTATGGATTTGCTTGCCGCCCAGTTTTCTAATTCAGCGAATACGCCGATGGGTTATATTCTGTATGGTTGTAGATCCTGGGAAAATATATCTCTTTCAAATTTAGATCCTGATTATGGATGTGAGATTTTAGGAGTCAATCCTACTGTTGGCCAGGCAAAAAGGCACTACCGTTTTGTGGATTTGAATAACGATGGAAAAGAAGATCTTGCTATTTTTCCTTATGGTTTGCAAGAGGGATATGTGCTGTGGGGAAATAGTAATATAGGACGCAATGTTAGTGTATCAAGTTTTCCATCAAGTAAGGGAATAAAGATAAGTGGTGTCGGTAACAATAATAACTATAGGGTGACAGTAAACAAAGGCGGGGATATTAATGGGGATTCTTATCCCGAATTGTTGGTGGGAATCTATGATCCTAATACTCCTTCTGGTCCTCCTTCGGGTTCTGGTAAAGCCCATGTTATCTACGGTGGTTCTTTAAACAGTTTCACCTTAAACGGTTTGCCCTCAAATGCGGGAACTTACCTAGAGGGTGGAGTAGCTGATGAATTTAGTTATTCCCTGGGAGGAGTGGGGCAATACAATAGTACTCGTTCTAGTCTCATTGCTTGCGCCCCTATTTCTTATGCTGGATTGGGTGCTTGTTATAAAATAGCGGGTGAAAATTTAAATACACCCCTTACCATTGCCGATGCCTACTCTGCCTCAACGCTTTCAACAATGGTGGGTGAAAATATTGGAGATAGGTTTGGGGATTCTTTTTGTGAAGTGGGGAACATCGATGGATATAGTTTAGGGAATAGTTTTCTGGTTGGTGCACCTGGGTGGAATAATGGAGCAGGAAGATCCTACTTAGTGTTAGACGCTAGAGATATGGGAACAGAAGAATTAGCCACATTGATACAGCAAGGAAAAGTATTGTCATTTGAAGGTAAAGCGAACAGTAATAGTGGCACGGATCTTGGTGTTGGAGACGTGAATGGTGATAATTGTCCTGATATGATATTCGGTGAACCTGGTTTGTCTCAGGCGACCGTGGTTTTGGGAACGTGTATACATCCAACGAGCCAGCCCACAGCTCAACCAAGTGGACAACCTTCTTCTCAACCAAGTAGGCAACCCAGTACGCAACCGAGTGCCCAGCCGACTCAACCAACGGGACAACCCAGTGCTCATCCCACGGGACAGCCGAGCAGCGAGCCCAGTGGCCAACCCACGGGTAGTCCCAGTGCGCAGCCAACGGGGCAGCCGAGTGATCAACCCACTGGCCAGCCGAGCGTGCAACCGAGTACACAGCCGAGCAGCGAGCCCAGTGGCCAACCCACGGGTAGTCCCAGTGCGCAGCCAACGGGGCAGCCGAGTGATCAACCCACTGGCCAGCCGAGCGTGCAACCGAGTACACAGCCGAGCAGCGAGCCCAGTGGCCAACCCACGGGTAGTCCCAGTGCGCAGCCAACGGGGCAGCCGAGTGATCAACCCACTGGCCAGCCGAGCGTGCAACCGAGTACACAGCCGAGCAGCGAGCCC
>CABHON010000022.1 GCA_902168255.1 uncultured Legionella sp. | reverse complement strand
GGGTACAAGACCCGCCCCTACGAAAGACCTTCCAATCTATCACCGAATTACAAAACCTTTACAGCAATGACGTCCATTGAAACGACCTGTAAGGACGAATAATATTCGCCCTACTTTGAAAAGCTCAGTAATCTATTTTATGAAAAACTAACTGACTGCATTCAGGAGGTTCTCCGTTTTGAATAATGAAGAACCTCCCCATAACCAAAGACTTACGCTTTTTGCAATTCTTCAATCACAATACTGAGAAAACGAGTTGCTTCGCCTCCAGTAATAGCGCGATGATCAAAGCTTAATGACAATGGCAATACTTTATGAACCGCAGGTGCTCCTTGATAAGCAACCACTTCTTCACGTAATCTGCCAACACCCAAAATAGCCGCCATAGGAGGCACCACAATTGGGCATGCATAACGACCAGCAAACTTTCCAAAATTAGATAAGGAAATTGTCGCTGATTTTAAAAGCTCAGGTGCTACTTCACGGTTTTTAACAGAAATTTTTAAGGTTTCAATAGCATCCCGTAATTGAGCTGCTGACAATGTATCTGCTTTATGAATAACCGGTACAAATAAACCTTCTGCTGTATCCATCGCTAAACCTAGGTTCATATGCTCATGCAATTCACGTGCCATTTGACCATGATTATAGGAAGCATTTAAGGAAGGTTCTTTTTTACAGGCTACAGCCATTGCTTGAATCAAACGCACTGTAATATCTGTTCCAGGAGTCCAGGCATGAATATCGGCATCATCAAAAATAGAAACAAGCACCACTTCTTCATTTGCTTGAATCATGCTTTGAACCATGGCACGGCGTGCACCTCGAATGGGTTCAATACGCCCAGAACTCTCCCCTAATTCGCTTCGCGAATCAGCTCCCTTTTGCACAGTGGACAAATGTCCTTCATTTTTTGAAGATGAAGCAAACCCTTGCACATCAGCCGCTGTTACCACTCCATGGGCACCAGTTGGCGTTACCAGGGATAAATCAACACCTAACTGTCGTGCTAAATTTTTCACTGCTGGAGTTGCTTTTACTCTCGAACTTGAAGCCTGATTTCCTGAAGCGGAACCAATAATGAATTCCTCATTCACTGTTTGTCCACTGCTTTCAATATGCCCTACTACGGTACCTTGATCAGCGGCAGCTTCTGCCTCTTCAAATTCAACTAATGGATGTCCAGTAATAATAATATCACTGACATTGCCATACAATTTTGCAATCACACCATCACGGGGTGAGGGTACTTCAACAACTGCCTTTGCTGTTTCCATGGAAACTAAGGGTTGATCCGTTTTAACGGTATCACCCACTTTTACGTGCCATTCACGAATTTCAGCATCGGGCAAACCTTCCCCTAAATCAGGTAAATTAAAAATTTTACTCATTATGCATACTCCAACGTTTGTTTCACCGCGTCCATAATACGTTTTTCACTCGGGATATAATATTTTTCGAGTTTAAAATATGGCATGACGGTATCATAACCTGTTACACGTTGCACAGGCGCCTGTAGATCAAGTAAAGCATCTTCAGCAATTTGTGCAGAAATTTCTGAACCCACCGCACAAGTTTTAGCTGCTTCATGGATAATTACACAACGCCCTGTTTTTCTAACAGAATCCAAAATAGTATCAATATCTAGAGGTTTAATAGTTGCCACATCGATGACTTCCGCTGAAATACCTTCCTCTGCTAACTTTTGCGCTGCATTCATCGTTTCATGCATAGACGCACCCCATGACACTAGCGTAATGTCTGTCCCTTGCTTCAAGGTAAAACATTTTCCTAATGGCAATGCTTCACCGTTATCAGGAACATCTTGCTTTACCATGCGATAAATTCTTTTTGGCTCAAGGAAAATCACAGGATCAGGGTTTCGAATCGCTGCCAGCAATAATCCATAAGCACGTTTGGGTGACGAAGGAATGACCACTTGTAAGCCAGGAATATGGGCAAACAATGCTTCTGTGCTTTCTGAATGATGTTCAGGCGCCCGAATACCACCACCAAAGGGGGCACGAAATACAATCGGACAAGATAATCGACCCCGGGTACGATTTCGCATACGAGCCGCATGACATACTATTTGGTTCATTGCTGGAAAAATAAAGCCCATAAACTGAAATTCAGCAACTGGACGAAGTCCTTGAACCGACATACCTACTGATAAACCCGCAATCATTGATTCAGCTAAAGGGCTATCAATTACCCGTTCTTCACCAAATTTTTCTTGTAGACCCTGAGTGGCACGAAAAACACCACCATTTTTACCAATGTCTTCACCCAACAATACAACATTAGGATCTTGTTCTAACTCATAAGCCAACGCTTGGGTAACGGCTTCAACTAAGGTTATTTCAGGCATGGGAAACCTCCTCAAGAGCTTGTGCCCGTTGTTCAATTAAATAATCAGGCAATGTTTCATAATGATAATCGAACATACTTTCAATCGGTTGCAAAGGGGCTTTCATGTATTCATCCACCGCTTGCTGGACTTTTTGAGCACATTCTTCTTGCAATACAGCTTCTTTTGCATCATCCCACAGGTTTTCATTTATTAAATAACGTTTGCATCGACCGATAGGTTCAAACTTTTTCGCTTCTTCTACCTCTGCTTTCGGTTGATAACGACCCGCATCATCTGCAGTGGTATGATCACATAAACGATAGGTCATTGCTTCAATCAGTGTAGGACCGCCACCTGTTCTTGCTTTTTCAATAGCATTTCCTAATTCTTCTCGCATGGCAATAATATCATTACCATCGACTTGTTTTCCTTCAAAGCCTGCTGCAATAGCTTTTTGCGCTAAGGTTTGCGTATGCGTTTGTTTTGATAAAGGAACGGAAATTGCCCATTGATTATTATTTACAATGAAAACAACCGGTAAATTCCACGCCCCTGCTACGTTAATGGCTTCGTAAAAATCCCCTTCCGAGGTTCCACCGTCACCAATAGCACAGACAGCCACACGTTTTTGCTGGCGATATTTAAGTGCAAACCCAACACCCGCTGCATGCAAACACTGTGAAGCAATGGGTACGCAAAGCGGTAAATCTTCTTTGTTATTTTCAAAGCAAGATCCTCGTTCATCCCCGCCCCAATATAAATAAATTTCGGACATTTTAACGCCACGCTGAATTTGCGCCGCATAATCACGATAGTAAGGAATTAAAACATCTTCTTTTTTCATCGCATGGCCCATTGCCGTGCCAATAGCTTCTTGACCATGAATCGGGGCATATGTACCCATTTTCCCAGTTCGTTGCAAAGCGATCGCTTTCGCATCAAATACGCGGGACAATACCATGTTTTTATACAAAGTTAGCAATGCGTCTGTATCATTTGCCCAAGCAGGTAAATCTTGTGTGAGTTTACCGTCGGCATCCAGAAATTGTGTATACTGAATTTCAAAATGAGCAATGGTGTTTACCATGTTCTCCTCTCTATGTTGATCAAAGTTAAACAAGCATACACCTAAATTAAAATAAAAACGAGTGGGTTTTTAGAGTGTCAATTTTTTAACAAAACGCATATAATCATAAAATCATTTAAATAAAATTAAAACTATAATGCTCAACGATTCTAAAAACTTTTCGCTTTCTATTGTTATTCCGGTTTTCAACGAATCAGGTAATGTACAAACACTGACAGAGGAAATTATACAAGCCCTTCCCTCCAACCAATATCAATATGAGATTATTTTTGTAGATGATGGTAGTAAAGACGATACACCACAACGATTGCAATCCTTAAAAACTCTTTATTCACAAGTTTGCATTGTCACTCATGAAAAAAACTACGGCCAAAGTGCTGCGCTTATTTCAGGTGCAAAAACAGCTCGATATGAATGGATTGTTACTTTAGACGGTGATGGCCAAAATGATCCTGCTGACATTGTACTCTTATGTGAAGCACTTAAAGAGGGCAAAGATTCATCCGTGGTATTAGGAAACCGACAAAAAAGACAGGATACATGGTTAAGACGCATTTCTTCCCGCATTGCCAATCGTTTTCGCCAAAAACTCCTTAAGGATGAGTGTCCCGATACCGGTTGTAGCCTGAAACTTTTTCCGCGGGATATATTTCTCGAGTTACCACGTTTTAATCACATGCATCGATATTTTCCTGCTTTATTCAAACGGTATCATTTTACTATTATTAATGTCCCTGTTAACCATCGGCCACGCTTACATGGCACATCAAAATATGGGCTTAATAATCGGTTATGGGTAGGTATCACAGATATTATTGGTGTTATGTGGCTCATGCGTCGCCCGTGCTACCCTCGTACTATACTCAAAGCTAAAGAGGAACCCAGCATTGAATAAAACACTATGGCTCGTTTTTGGTTTTATTGGACAAGGCTTATTTGCAGCCCGTTTTCTTGTTCAATGGATTAAAAGCGAAAAAGAAAAAAAGAGTGTTGTCCCTGTGCAGTTTTGGTATTTTAGCTTTGTCGGTGGCGTCATGCTCTTTGTGTATGTCTGCCATTTACGCGATCCGGTGCTCATTCTGGGTCAATTATCAGGACTGTTGATTTATGCACGGAATTTGCAATTGATTTATAAAGAAAAAAATTTATTGAAAAATCGTTCAAAGAAGATCTGACATGAAAACTATTGACTCACGGTTAATTGGCGGTATTTTACTTATTATTGGAACCTCCATTGGTGGCGGTATGTTAGCGCTTCCTTTATCGAATGCCCCCACAGGTTTTATTTACTCAAGCGGTTTACTCATTGTGAGTTGGCTAATCATGTTGCTTGCTGCTTACGTTATTCTAGAAGTAAATTTATGGTTTCCTCCAGGAAGTAACATTGTTTCTATGGCAAGGGCCACTTTAGGTGTACCGGGAAAAATAATTGCTTGGTTCGTTTATCTTTTTCTTCTTTACGCACTATTATCTGCGTACATTTCAGGTGGCAGTGATATTTTTCAAGCCATTTTGCATCAAATGTCCCTTTCCACCCCGGCGGCATTGAGTAGTATTCTATTCGTCCTTATTTTTGGCAGCATTGTTTATTCAGGCGTACGTGCAGTTGATTATGCTAACCGCGCATTGATGTTTGGAAAGTTAGGTGTATGTTGCCTGTTATTATTTCTCATTTTACCACGTGTCCATCTTCCTCATTTAGCCGAGGGAAATTGGCATTATGCAAGTAGTGCTTTTTTAATTTTAATTATCTCTTTTGGTTTTGCGAATATTGTTCCAAGTTTACGTACCTATTTTCAGGATGATGTTAAAAAATTACGCAAAGCAATTTTCATCGGCTCTTTCATCCCGTTAATTGTTTACATTGCCTGGGACGCAGCTATCATGGGTGTCATTCCTATTAATGGCCCTGAAGGATTATTGGCTTTGCTTCATAGTGAACGAAGCACATCCGGTTTAACAACCTCCTTAATATCGATCACCCAAAATGCTTGGATTGGAAATTTTTTCCGCTTCTTTACCTCTATTTGTATGTTAACAGCCTTTCTTGGTGTCTCCCTTGGTCTGTTTGATTTTTTATCAGATGGTTTGAAAATTCCTAAACGGGGTGCCACTGGACTCTTAATCGTTGCGTTAGCCTATTTTCCCCCCCTTATACTTGTTCTTTTTTATCCAGGTATTTTTATTACTGCGTTAAATTATGCCGGCGTATTTGCTGTGCTTCTTTTAATATTGCTCCCTGCATTGATGCTAGGGGTCGGCCGTTATATCAAACGAATACCACAACAAAAAACATTATCATTAAATATTTCAGTAAATGAAAACTCCCATAAGTATTGGGATTATGAATCACCCTACTTACCCAAACATGAAGTATCTTCATCACATGAAAATAAAACACTCATTTCTTTTAGTTTAAAAAGAGGAAAGACGATTGTTATTCTTCTGGTCATTATTTCTTTCTTTTTAATTTATTTAGCGATACCTACTTAAATGCGCCCTTTTCTAAAATGGGCGGGCAGCAAATATGCCATTCGCCAACATATCTTAGCTAATCTTCCAGAAGGAAATCGCCTGATCGAGCCGTTTATGGGCTCAGGTACTATATTTTTAAATAGCCAATACAAGAATTACTTATTAGCCGAGAAAAATCCAGATTTAATTGACCTATTTCGTTTTATTCAAAAAGAAGGTGATGTTTTCATTCAAGATTGTCTTCCATATTTTCGTCCAGAAAATAACTCTGCAGAAAAATATAGTTTATTCCGTGAACGGTTTAATCAGACCCTTAATAATTCTGAGTGCAAACGTGAACGTGCTCTTTTATTTGTCTATCTTAATCGTCATGGTTATAACGGTTTATGCCGTTACAACAACAGAGGATTTTACAATGTTCCTTTTGGACGATATGCAGAACGGGTATTGCCCGTAGAAAGTATGAAAACCTTTCATCAACGAAGCCAACAAGCGACTTTTGAGTTAGCTGATTTTCGTGAAACATTAAAAAAAGCCAAAAAAGGCGACGTTGTTTATTGTGATCCGCCTTATGTGCCTCTCACCACTTCTTTTCGATATGTACCCGGCAATTTTACAACTCAAGATCATGTGGAACTTACCCAACTGGCCGAAAAATTAGGTAAAAAAGGCATTCCCGTTATTATCTCCAATCATGATACTCCCGAAACACGAGAATATTATAAAAATGCCCGTACGAGTGAATTGAGTGTTTTTCGCCCTATCAACTGCCAATCCCAAAATCGAGGAAGAGCACCAGAATTAATTGCTGTTTTTGGAACGTAATTATTCAGCGATGTTCCCATGGAGAACGTCATTGCGAGGAGTCTTTTTCCTTTTGTCCAAAGCCTTGCGGGGGATAAAAGGAAAAAGACGACGTGGCAATCCAGTAACGATAAAAACAAACATCGATGCCTGGATTGCCACGTTGCTTCATTGCTCCGCTAACGCTACGCAATTTCGCTCCTCGCAAGACATTGTTGCGTGGATAAATAAGTAAGCCAAAACTAAAGAGCACGCTTAAGCTTGGCATTATCACGAAGCAACAACGAAGGGTGCTTCTCCCTTTGGGAGAAGATGCCCGACAGGGCAGATGAGGGAAAATAAATGGATGGCCACAATTTTTCGTTGATTTTATTTCCTTTTTTTGTTATTGAATTAGACGGGATCAACATCAAAATGGTGAACAGGTTCACTACGATGCAAAAAGAACACGTTATTTAAAATCATTGGTCTATCATGTATGAGGGGTGAGTAATGAAGAAATTTTTACTGATATTGTCGGTGTATTGGAAATCATTTTAGCTAAAGTGCAAAAATGACAACAGTAATTTCCCTCATCTGCCCTGTCGGGCATCTTCTCCCAAAGGGAGAAGCACCCTTCGTTGGTGTTTAATGTAATGCCAAACTCAGCGTGCTCTTTAGTTTTTAGCCTACTTATTTATCCACGCAACAATGCCTCAGCAATGACGTTCTCCCTAGGAAGATATTCTGAATAATTACTTTGGAACTTAAGTTCCTGATTTGAAATGGACTCCAGTTAAATTGAAAAAACATTCTCTTTAAGAATCTTATCTATTTCTTCTTCTGAACTATACTTATACCAGCGGTTTTCAGGAAACACCACTATATTAGGTCCTTGCTCACATTTTCCAAGACATCCTGTTTTTGTAACTTTCACGTAATGATTCTCATTCAATAAGTGTTTATTGTCTTTGACAATTTTTCGGCAATACTCGTAAAGATGCTCAGTATTTTCTCCTCCACAGAAAGGACGACACATACTTTTATCGCGAATATTATTACAGAAAAAAATATAAGTTTCTTTTTTCATGATCTTTATAATGTGGGTGGAAGTTCTGCAGAAACAACCTGCTGTGTGGGTGGTGTGCCATAGGGATTTGACATAACGGGCTGTTCTGTCGGTGTAGATGACGAAACAGCTGGCAAAGAAGCTCCCATAGAAGAGGTTGCTGGCATTGCAGGGGCAGGTGCTGCCTCTGTTGTGGAAGTTATTGCTGGTTGAGCCCCTAATGATGGAGCAGCTGGTAAAGGGGTAGGTGTTGCCATCATTTGAGTTGATTCAATAGCAGAACTTGCTGGTGTTGGCGAACAACTATAACGGGAAACCATTCCTAACATTAGTACATCAGAAATTGTCATTCCTGATAAAGCAGCACCTTGCGTTTTCATTAATTCAGTATAGGTTTTTTGAATAATATCATGAACCGTATTGGCATCAAATAAAATCCCTTGGGGAAAACAAAAAACAGGATGTCCTTGTTTTGCTGCAACAGTATTCATGGAGACGACAGTTTGAGAAAGCGTTTCATCCGTGGATGTTAATATTCTTTGCGCTGATCTTACCCAAGCTTGCGATTGATCATCGGGTTTCATCGCCATCACCGGTATATTATTGGCAATGGTCATATAGTTAATAATGGTATCAGCATAAGCAGGCGAAATAATACCTAGAATTCCTAACAAAAAAGAAATTTTAAAAAAGTTTTTCATGTTCTTACCACGCCTATAATATTTTTGATATAGGGGAGTATACCGACATTACTACCTCTCCAGCAATACCGCGCCACCCTGACCTCCACCAATACAAAGTGTTGCAACTCCTCTTTTTTCGTTTTGTTGTTTTAACATTTGGAGTAAATGGAGCACAATACGCGCACCACTCGCCCCTACAGGGTGCCCTAAACTAATTGCCCCACCCTCTCGATTTAATTTTTTTAAATCGAGCATTCCTAACGTCGATGAATATTCTTTTCTCCAACAGGCTATACACGCTAATATTTGGGCAGCAAATGCTTCATTAATTTCATAGGCATTTATACTATCTAATGTTATCGAATGTTTATGTAATAATTGTGATAATGCATAGACAGGACCAAGTCCCATTCGAGCAGGTGATAATCCTACCCATTCCACATTACTGATACGTCCTAGAATAGGCAAATCATGTTGTTTGACTGCTTTTTCACTGGCCAGTAATAATAAACAAGCACCATCCGTAACTTGCGAACTATTTCCTGCTGTTACATTACCATATATCTTATCAAAAAATGGCGATAGTTTAGCTAAACTCTCCAGGGAGCTATCACGACGTAAGCCCTCATCCTCTTTATAAATTTGACCTGATAAAGGATCTACAAGGAAGCTTATTTCTTCTTGAAATTTTTTTTCATCATAGGCTAAGGCTAACTTTTGATGACTTTCTAAAGCATAGGCATCCATTTGCTCACGGGTTATTTTAAACTCAAATGTCAATTCTTCGGCCGTTTGTCCCATATTTAAGCCAACTATAGGATCAGTTAACCCTTTTAATAAGGCTATTTCAGGTTTTAAAAAGGATAATCGAAATTTATCCAATACTTTTACTCGACTTAACCACGTGCGTGCACTTTTCCATTGTCCCAACCAGCTTACTAAATTTTGGCTATATAAAAGCGGGGCTCGGCTCATTGCCTCTGTGCCTCCCGCTAATATTAAATCTGATCGGCCGGTTTGAATACTTTGAACAGCACTGTCCAATGCTTGTAACCCCGAGCCACAATTTCGCTGTACGGTCCAGGCAGGCGTGGTAATAGGACATCCTAAGCGCAACGCCACTACACGGGCAATATTAGCCTCTTCTGGACTGGATAAAGCACAACCTAAAATTACTTCATCAATATCTTCTAATGAAAATTTTTGTCGCAGGAGTAATGCTTTCCCCACCTGCACAGCCAAATCTCCCGCAGAAAATGGACCAGGTATAAGCTTCGCCTTCAGAAATGGAGTGCGAGCACCATCGATAATATAAACAGTTTCATGCTTTTCCAAAGACATACCCTCCACTTCTCCATAAAGGCTCAACCGATAATAATTGTGGTGTAACCTTTTGTGCCAATAAAAAATATAATCCGCCAGGATACGGCCAAAACATTTGTCCTACTGGCTCTAAAAATCGAGTCTTTTGCAATCCTTTTACGGACGAAAGGGGTGGACGATAAAAAAAACTTTTAATGCCAAAAATGGTAAAATTTCTTGAACTTAATGAGGCATACACACGCAGGCTACTATATCCTTTTGAATTAAACGGCTGCATATTTGAGGAATGTAACCCTCTAGCAACACCCCATAAACTAAACGGGTTAATACCTACAATACATAGAATTCCATCAGGTGTTAAAACTCTTTTTACCTCATCTAAAAGAGCATGAATATTATCGGTACTTTCAAGCGCAAATGGTAAAAATATAGTAGAAAAACTCTCAGCTTCAAAAGGCAATTCATCCATTGAAGCAACAATATCAGTCCCAGCTATTAACTCAGAGGTTAATACGGTTATTTTTTTTATAGGTAAAATAGAAACATTTGTACCCACTTGCAGGAATCGACCATAAGTTTTAAGTCCTAAATGTTCAAAGGCTTCCCATTGCTTTTGAATGCCTTCAATTACTGCTTGACCTAAAGGATCTTGAAACCATTCATTTAATTTTATCATTCTCTTTACCCTTGTCGCTTAAAGGGGGAAGTGGATCCAGCGTACAACAAAAACGAAAGTCAACATGCGAAGAGTATACACCTAATTTTAATGAAATGTCGGGTGTAGGGGCAGGTCTTGTACCTGCCCTTCAACGGGCGAGTACAAGACTCGCCCCTACGAAAAACCCAAAGTCCACATGCAAAAAAGAGTATACTCACAGCAGTTGAGCTTTGGGCAAGGCGTAAGCGAAGCAGACAAGGGAGTGTACGATTAGTACATGACCGAAGTCGATGCAGCTTACAACGAAGCCCAAAGCTCAAATGCGAAAAGTATAGCTATTGATGCTTCGCCTCTTCCATATCTAGATAATGCATCAAATATGAAAAAATTTCCATATCAATTTTTCCATCCCGGTACAAATGACGCAATTGGGTTCTTTCGTAACGATAGTATTGAAAAATAACTTGCTGAAGTTTTTGTTTTTTTTGGGCATCTTTGTCTGCTTTAAGGGAAGATTTAATTTGCTGGTATTGTAGGCGATTTTGATAGTGATTTAGCAGATAAGCTTTTGCCTCTTGGAGATATTCTGCATCGCCAATATCAGTTTGCTCAATTTTATGAATGGTTTTTTGTGTTAGCTTTTCAAAGATCTCGAGCATTTCTGCATTACCACTTTTATCTTGTTTATCTAATTTCAAGCGCTTTACCAACCACGGCAACGATAATCCTTGGACAACTACTGTAAATAAAATAGTCATTACCGTAACAAATAAGATTACTTCACGCGTTACTAATAAGATTAGATCGCCATGCGAAGAAATTGATTGTGACACCGTGGGAATCGACAGCGCTAATGCAAGCGACACAATTCCACGCATACCTGACCAAGCAATAAGCAAATTTTCTTTCCAGCTTTCTGATGAACGCAACAATTTTGCTGATGCATATACCCAAGCAATACGTACAAGCACAATGCTCAATAACACAATAATCGTTAATTCAATCAAACTGCTGAGAGGAATAATACTTGTCGCCCGTGTAATCACTTTAGGAAATTCTAGACCTAACATGATAAAAATCATGCCATTCAAAATAAAAATAAGCGTATCCCACACAGGCACTCCTCTTAGACGTGAGTGGGCATCCATTTTGTGATCACCTAATATGCGCATAAACATTCCTGCCGATACGACAGCTAGGACACTAGAAACGCCTAATTTCTCTCCAGCATAGTAGACAAAATAGGGAATAACTAACGAAACAATAATGGGTAAAGAAGCATCTCTTTTAGCATTATGTGATAAATGATGGAAGACAAAACCAAAGATTAACCCAATAACCGCACCGACTAATATTCCCCCAATGGCTACCACAAAAAATCCCCATACAGGGTAATTAAATGCACTGTTGTGGTAAAGTAAAGTTGATAATGCAAAGTTATAGAGCACAATGCCTGATGCATCATTAATTAAGCTTTCTCCTTCCAAAATACTAATAAGACGAGAAGATAGGCCTAGTCGAGACAAAACCGCTGTTGCACACACAGCATCGGATGGAGAAATAATTGAGCCCAATAATAATGCAGGAATAAAACCTAATCCAGGATAGAATTGGTTGACTACAAATGCTACAAGAAATGACGTCGCTAGTACTAATAAAATACCTAGTGAAGAAATAAGTACCCAATGTCGTTTAAATTGATGCCAGTTTGTTAACATTGCTCCCCAAAATAAAATGGGGGGCAGAAAGAGTGGTAAGAGAATTTCTCGCGAAATAGTAAAATGTGCTAAGCGTGGTGCATAAGGGAAATATCCTAGTCCTAAACCAAGTAACATTAGCACAATGGGATAAGGAATATTAATATTTTCGGCTAAGTAAGAAAATAAAACAATTAATGTTATAAAGACAATAATGGCTTCAAATTCAAACATGCTTATCACCTTGTGTTGAAGCATTAACGGAGAATACTAAGTCATAAATTTGATGCCCTAACCGTTGTCCACGCCGCTCAAATTTAGTTTCAGGCCTGCGAGCATAAGCGTCTTGACGCTCTAGAAATTTTCCTTCTCCGGCAATATTGGTCAATTCTTTAATTGAAGAGAGAACTTCCATCATATGATGGGCATAATCTTCCCAATCAGTCGCGCAATGAATAATTCCCTCTGGCGTTAATACTTTCAATAGTTCTTGAATAAATTCAACTTGAATCAGGCGTCTTTTATGATGGCGCTTTTTTGGCCAGGGATCGGGAAAATAAATTAATACTTCAGAAATGCTATGAGGTAAAATACATTGTTTTAACACAATGGTTGCATCATCAGAATACACTCGAATATTTTCAAGCTGCTCCTCCTCTATGCTTGCTAATAATGCCCCTACTCCTGGGCGATGGACTTCAATACCTACATAATGTTTGTTTGGATTGGATTTAGCTAATTCAAATAACGCTTGCCCCATGCCAAAACCAATTTCTAAAACTATTGGCGCATTTTTCCCAAATATGATTTTAGGCTGAAATTTTTCTTGAATGGATAAAATGTATTTTTCTGCTCCTTGATTTATAGCCATCTTCTGACGATCAGTCATTCGGCCTTCTCTTCGAACAAAACTACGAATACGACGCTCAGCCAACATACACATACTCTTTATTAATATACAAAAACAAAAAGAGGCAGCCTGAACCACCTCTTTAAATACTATCAATATACACTTCGCACATGAATTTCCAATTTCTCGTAGAGGCAAGTCTTATACACGCCCGTTGATGGGCAGGTACAAGACCTGCCCCTACAATCGAAATTTCATAGGAATTAGGTATATATACTCACAACAATAGTAAGTATTAATCTCCTTTACTTAGCATGCAAACGCCCGTTCCTTCAGCTTTAGTCACATTCACTTTAATTCCTTTTGCTTCAAGACCGCTGGTAATTTTACTTTGCCAATCCGCTTTATCAGCTGAATAGCTTAAGTTAACCGCTTTTACATCATGCGCTTGTAAACGGCCATAAATTTTATCTACGTTGTCAGGGCAAAAAGCAAAAGACGCGCTAGATACAGTTAAAGCAGCTACAGCTAACAGTAGTTTTTTCATGAAATGCTCCTAAAAAATACTCTTTTCGATTTAAGTTAAATATGAAACTCAAAAGCTTCGTGCTCATTCTAGAACAAAATTCAGTGAAATACTAGCAACGCTTATTTCCACAAATTTTAATAAAATAATCAATAAGATAGGAGCGGTAGTTTAGTTGCCTCCCGTAAATCCCTGTTAATCTTTTTAACTACATTTTGTATATCTTCAACTGATTTTTGTGCCGTTGTTTTATTAAAAGTGAGCATTCTACCTTTATAAGCATCATAAATAGCACGACCTCCTTTGGCCACTGCAGGTAAAACAGTTACCACTTGCAGGAAAATCGATACAGCAATCAGGAGGTTTGAACTTCGATGGTGTTGCGCCTCTTTAATCAGTTTTGGCATCCATTCATTCGATTCTGTTATCCATTTTTCTACAGCAATCTTATTGCGGAGCCCACCCTTCTTTTTGAATTGTCTCAAAGAATTAGAAATAGCGATTATCGCTTCAGTTAACCGCGCTACTTTTTGATCTCGACTTGCTTTTTCTTTTGAATCAGTAGGAAGGTTTTCTTCCTTAAGACGTTTAACTTCATCTTTTATTATATAAAGGCACTTTTCTATTTTTTCATAAAACAAACTTTGTGTTTCACTAATAGAACTGAGACGAAGTAATTTATTTAAATTATGATAGCTCTTATTATTAACTTGGGCAAAAACCATTTCACTATATTTATTTACAACTTCATTATATTTGGTGTTATCAAAATTTAGTTCATTGTTAACGTTCTTAGCAATCTGGCGCCCTAAATTCATAGCATCGACAACACCTGTTCCTATTTGGTAATTAGGCGAAATTAATGCATCGCCAACCTGAACAAAGTAGGATGCACCCTCCTCATTAAGAGCAACGCTAGAACAATTTTTATAGATAGCATTCATCTTAAAAAACGAAGGTTCACCTTTGATGGATAGCTTCAATTCTGAAGGTGAAACATTATAAAAAGAACAAAATGCTGTGTTTACCCATTCATGTACTTGAGTATTATTTACAATTTTATTAGGCACTTCACCAGCGAAAAAAAACGAAGACTGAGCCGCATCAGCAAAAAAATAACCCTCTGGAATACGTGTACTCAAATTCCATCCCATTCTTTTTAAATCATGCATTGCACCTACTCGCCAACCTTGCTTGTATTGTTGAAATTTCTTTTTAATAGCTGTAAATTGTTCTGATTCTATCTCAAATGTTACGGCAATATGCTGATACGAATTATTTTGCGCTTTAGGATAAATCTCTACCCTCTGATGATAGTTACGCAATTCATGTTTAGTGCTACTAAGCAAATTGGCTGTTGGATGATGAGCGCCATCAGCACCAATGAGATGTCGAAAATGGAGTTTTTCATCATTTTCTAACTTATCCCAAATAATTACCGTATTATCATTCGTATTAACTTCTTTTATTTGCCAACCACGTTTAAATGTGATCAAATCAGGATAATGTTCCGTCATTATCTCATAAAAAAATTGCTCGAGATCGTTTAATGCTACCGTGTTTTTAGCTGCCTTTAAATTTTGAATGAAAGAGGTTGTTCTAGAATTGAGAGTGTGAAGACTTGATAAATACACTATTGTTTCTAGATCTAATTGTACTCGTTGCTCCCGGGAAAACGTATCATGTTTGGAAATGCACACAATATGATGACCCTTACGAGCCAGCTCGAATGCAGTACATAGCCCAGCCACACCCATTCCTACAATAACAAAATCAAAATTATTCATATTTTCTTACTCAAAGACAGGGTTCTTAAGTATACCATACTGTTTTATCAAAGAAACCTAACTTTTCGACTCATTAATTTCAGTTTTTTTTAATATTTGCTTGACGTCCCTCTTACTTTTATTAAGAATATTAAGTAAATTTTTTATGTAAAAAGCAAAGGTAAAAGAAAAATATGAAATATATAGTTATTGTGGATGGATATCGAGTATCAGAACAGTATTTTGATACTTATAAAAAAGAAGGAATTCAATGTATCCACGTCAGAAGTAAAATTTTTGATGAAAAAGGTTTATTTCCTCCCCTGGATCCGAGCCATTATACAGAAGAAATTTCCTATCAAGGTAATCTAGAAGACCTGGCCATAAAACTTCAACCTTATATGACGAATGAAAACACTATTATCGGTGTTATGGGTGGAATTGATGCAGGAACAAAATTAGCAGATGAGCTCAGCACACAACTTAACCTTCCAACATCCAATGGAACAAAAAAAAGCGCTGCCCGTCGTGATAAATATGAGATGGTCGAAGAGCTCAACAAGACTGATCCTACCATTAAAACCGTTACTCATTTTAAATCTAATGACTTAGATGCTATTTATAACTTCATCAATGCTTTACCTGGACACAAATATCCTATTGTATTAAAACCGGTCGATAGTGCTGGAACCGATAATGTTGCTATATGCCACACACCAGAGGATGTTGCAAAAGCATATGAAAGCATCCTTAGTAGTCATAACGTATTTGAAAAGAAAAACGCCGAAGTGTTAGTACAAACGTTTCTGAAGGGAACAGAATTTATGGTCAACGGCGTGAGTTGCAATGGACGCTATGTTTGTACAGATATTTGGCAATATTGCAAAAGAATAAACAAAGAAGGTAGACCACTTTACGATTATGAAGATGCACTACCAATTGAAGGCGAGATACAACAAAAGCTTATAAGTTATGTTGAAAAAGTTTTACAAGCATTAGATATTCGATATGGTGTCACTCATGCAGAAATTATGTTTACAGAGGATGGACCTGTTTTGGTCGAAATAGCAACCCGTGTGTGTGGCTGTAAAAAGATACCTTTATATAATAGCGTATATGGTATTAATCCTTACGATATGACGGTTTTAGCGTATTCTGATGAACAAAAATTTAACGAAGTAGCTAATACAAGAAAAACTGATACATTATTAAACCATGCTCGTCATTGTGATTTAGCTAGTCTTCAAGAAGGTGAAATTCAAAGTGTCCCGCTTGCAGACTTCCTGAAAACCTTACCTTGCGTTTTCTCCAGTGATATTCCGAAGCCAGGAGAAAAATTGAAAAAAACAGAAGATCTGCTTACCACCTGTGGAACCATTATTTTGGTTGACAAAGATCCTAAAGTGGTAAAACAAGCGTATCAATCCATACAAGATTTTATGCCAAGGGCTTTTGTAGTGGAACCCAAAGAAAGTGTTCTTAAAAAAGCTCCTTCACAATTGAGTTTGGGTGGGTTACTTGCTCAGAATTGGAGTAATGATGGCCTTACAACAAACCCCTCTCGTTCCCGTTCCTCTTCAGATCCATTAGTTTTAGATTGCTCGCAAAATGAGTCTCCAACAGTTAAAGGACTAAGCATCTAATTAATCCACGAATGAACTTTAGTCTTACCTCTTCTTGTCATAGGAGTTGCATGGTAAAGGTTAGCAAAGATCCTGTGTAGGGGCGGGTCTTGTACCCGCCCATTGTTGCGGGCGGGTACAAGACCCGCCCCTACGAAAGAAAATCGTTTTGCAATAGGTATCAATTGTTTACCCTTGATGAAATCTACTAACAATTGCGTATAGGTTATGATTGAACAACTGTCCGCCCCTCACAACAATGAAATACGATAAGTATGGATAAAACTGGTGGGCCGTATAGGGATCGAACCTATGACCAATTGATTAAGAGTCTTCATCAAAGTAAAAAACCACAACAATTCACAATCAATAAAAACAGAAAAATCAATAATTTAATCGGCGACTAATTATTTTCACTTATTGCCAACTATTCCCATTATTTGTCTTTTAAGTACCCCACTAATGCCCCTTCCAAAACAAACATCCCCTTTACCCCGTCATTGCGAGGAGTGTTTTGTTATTTTCTGTAGCGCAGCGGAAGAAAAATAACAAAGCACGACGCGGCAATCCAGAAGAAATCTTGCAATCAATCTCAAACTTTGTTAATCAGCATGCAAAAATGACCCATTTTAGGGTAAGTCAGCGTTCAATTTTAACCCTCAAAAATAGAAAAGAAACTAAACTCTAGATTTTTAAAATCTGGAGGAAAATTGAGGTGTTAATAATGGAATCAGAAGCCAAAATTAGGCGGATGAATATATCCACTCGGCATTCTGGATTAATCTTATTTTTATGCTCGTAGATTCGTCTGATGAGATTTGAGGTGACGCCTGTGTAAAGCGTTCCGTTTCTTTTATTGGTAACAATGTAAACAGCTGGATTTTCATAATTGGTTGGATCTTTTCTAGATTGCCGCGTCGCTTTATTGCTTCGCTATCGCTGCGCAATATCGCTCCTCGCAATGACGTTCTTCGTGGGATGTTTATCTTGGATTTGGTTTATTTGTTGTGGCTTACTGTCCCACTAGTGCCCCGCCAAAAGTAATTTCTCAAATTTCAAATAAAGAAGCGTTGATAAAACTGGTGGGCCGTATAGGGATCGAACCTATGACCAATTGATTAAGAGTCAACTGCTCTACCAGCTGAGCTAACGGCCCATGAAGAAAAAGAAGACTGGGGTGAACGATGGGACTCGAACCCACGACAACCGGGATCACAACCCGGGGCTCTACCAACTGAGCTACGCCCACCATAATTGAGCTTGCGCACTTTTTAATGGCGCGCCCGGCAGGATTCGAACCTGCCACCCTCGGCTTAGAAGGCCGATGCTCTATCCGAATGAGCTACGGGCGCCCTCTTAACTAAACGATCAACAAATTAATGGTCGGGGTAGAGAGATTCGAACTCCCGACACCCTGCTCCCAAAGCAGATGCGCTACCAGGCTGCGCTATACCCCGAAAACCTTATTTGAACCTTTTGTTCGCCTAGGGCTGACGATAATACGCCAGTTCAGGATAATTCGTCAAGCCCTTTATTAAAAAATAATCACCAATAGGTGTGCTAATTAGGTTTCAAATTATTGCTTTTAAATAATAAATTGTCTAGTTTCTTTTTTTTGAATACGTTTTCAAAAAAAATTTACAAAATTCATTTTTCATTAAGAATTGGAAGTTACAATACGGGCTATTTTTATTAGTCTTTATAATTAAGAGGAATTTACTAATGCTAAACCAACCCTTTTTACCCCAGAAAAAAAAAGCTTCGCTAGAAAAGAAACCTTCTTTCTTGGATTTTTTTAAAAAACCAACTCTTCAAGAACCACAAGCTATGTATTTACCAACTGTCGTGGATTTATCTAGAGGAGAACTGGACGAAATCTCAAACAATTTTCATATTTCTACCGCAGGAGATTATTCTGCCCAGAAATTTATCATTAGTTTAGAAAGCATAGGTTGCCGTTATGATAATAACAGTTGCATTACCTTTCATTTTAATTCAGAAAATGAAACATTGCCTGCAGAAGAAATGAAAAAACAGCGTTATTGCATTTTATATTATCACGATCACAGTATTGAATTGATGACTTATAATGATGATAATTGGAAGAAATCTTTTGATTCAGTAAAAATGGTTTCATCAAAAAACGATGCGCTGCCTACTAAAAAATTAGCCGAATCATTAATGACCATGATTAATACGATGTTAGTTGAACAAGCATGCAAAACTTATTCATTCAAAGCGCATTAAAATTCTATAGTGCGTTTTAAACGCGAAAATCTCTGCAAAATGCCTGGATAATACTGAAAAGATTCGATATGATCACGGAAACTAAAATTTCAGTGGACTTCTACAATTTATGCAAAATTTTAATGATTTAAAACAGGCGTTGGAAGAGAAAAAACGCCAAGCGATTGAGGCAATTCAAGCAACACAAGAATTGAATGATTTAGAACAACTTCGTGTTAATTACTTAGGTAAAAAAAGTGAGCTAACGGAAGTGCTAAAATCGCTTGGCCATTTACCACCCGAAGAACGACCTTTGATGGGACAAGCGGTAAATGAGGTTAAACAAGCTATTACAGAAAGTCTTTCAGAACAAAAAACAGTTTTAGAAAAAAAAGCTTTATCGGCTGAAATTGAGAAAAACAGAATAGATGTGTCGTTGCCTGGGCGAAATATTACCCAAGGTTCTCGACACCCAGTTCAAAAAACTCGCCTCCGGGTTGAGGCATTTTTCACTCAAATGGGATTTGAAGTAGTTGAAGGCCCTGAAGTAGAATCAGAATATTATAATTTTGAAGCACTTAATATTCCTGCGCATCATCCTGCACGCGCGATGCATGATACGTTTTATTGTGATGATCATTTACTATTAAGGACACATACGTCACCTGTACAAATTCGTGCTATGGAAAAACGTAATGCACCAGTGCGGCTTATTGCCCCTGGACGTGTGTATCGTTGCGACTTTGATGTGACACATACGCCTATGTTTCATCAAGTAGAAGGTTTATTTATCGATGAAACCGCCAACTTTGCTAATTTAAAATCAACTTTAGAAGCTTTTTTTGCTCATTTTTTTGAAATGTCAGTACCTTTACGGTTACGCCCTTCTTATTTTCCTTTCACTGAACCCTCTGCGGAAGTGGATATTCAATGTACTCATTGCCATGGCAAAGGTTGTCGCATTTGTAAACATACTGGCTGGCTTGAAGTAGCAGGTTGCGGAATGGTACATCCTAACGTGCTGAAGGCAATGAATGTGGATACCTCCCGCTATTCAGGGTGGGCTTTTGGAATGGGACTCGATCGCTTAACTATGTTGCGATATAAAATAGATGATTTGCGCTTGTTGTTTGAAAATGACGCTCGCTTTTTATCTCAATTTTAACATCATTATACATTCGCCACATATCAGCGAAACAGGAGAATAAAACTTATGAAATTCAGTGCAAAATGGCTCAGAGAATGGGTAAACCCTACTATTAGCAATCAAGAACTGGCTGACACACTTACTATGGCTGGTCTTGAAACCGAAGGCTTACACCCTGTAGCCGGCCAATTTAATGATGTTGTTGTGGGAAAAATTCAGCAGGCAGAACCTCATCCTAAAGCCGATAGATTACGCGTATGCCAAGTAGATGTTGGGACACCTACCCTATTAAATATTGTTTGTGGTGCGCCGAATGCACGTGCTGGCATTAAAGTCGCTGTTGCCATGATTGGTGCCTCATTGCCTAATGGAATGTCTATTCAACGAGCAAAACTTCGTGATGTTGTTTCTGAAGGTATGTTATGTTCAGCTCAAGAACTGGGATTATTGGATGTATCTGAAGGTATTATTGAACTACCTGAAGATGCACCACTGGGTGAAAATTTACGCCAGTATTTAAATTTAGATGATACAATCATTGAATTAGGCATTACCCCAAATCGCGGCGATTGCTTAAGTATTGCTGGTATTGCCCGAGAAGTCGCAGCATTAACACAATGTGCTATTCATGAACCTGAGGTAACTTCTATTGTTGAAACCATTTCAGACACGCAAAAAATTGTGATTGAAAGCACCGAAGGTTGTGGTCGATATGTTGGACGCATTATCAAAAATATTAATCCTCACGTAAAAGCACCTCTATGGCTTACTGAACGCGTTAAGCGCTCTGGCACACGCGCTATCTTTCCCGTGGTGGATGTTACCAATTATATACTCAATGAATTAGGCCAACCACTTCATGCGTTTGATTTAGACACCATTAAAGGAACTATTTGTGTACGTTTATCTCGTGATAATGAATCCATTACATTACTAGATGGCAACACGATTACTTTAAAAGCAGGTACTTTATTGATCACCGACGATGAAGGTCCTATTGCCCTAGCGGGTATTATGGGAGGATTACGCACAGCAGTTACCGAGAAAACAAGAAACATTTTTCTCGAAAGCGCCTGGTTTGCCCCTAAAATCATTGCAGGCAAAGCGCGTCAATATGGGTTATTTACTGATGCCGCTCATCGCTATGAACGTGGTGTTGATCCTTCTATCCAACAAAAAGCCTTAACCCGTGCGGTTAATTTAATTCAACAGATTTGTGGTGGGGAGGTTGGCCCAGAAGTAGGTTCTTCCTCATTATCGCTCACACAACAAGCTATTACATTACGTTTAGCCGCTGTGGAACGTTTATTAGGTGTTGCCCTAACCAAAGAAGACACCCATAGTTTAGAATTTAGCTTTAATCGTTTAGGACTTAACGTTACTTCACACCAAGATACTTGGGAAGTAACGATTCCTTCTCATCGTTCAGATTTAGCCATTGAAGCAGATCTCATTGAAGAAGCAGCTCGTGTTTATGGGTATGATCGCATTCCAAGTGTTTCATTAAATGCTTGTTTATCCGCACATGCTATTCCTGAAGACAAGATCACCACTGATACTTTTAGCGACACACTTGCTGCACGCGGATATCATGAAATAATTTCATATAGTTTCGTGAATAAAGAAAAACAAGATCGTATTTATTCTGAAGGGGAAACCCTTGGATTGCTAAATCCAATTTCCAGTGAATATACCGTTATGCGTAAAGGTTTGTGGATAGGTTTACTCGAAACAGCAGCTTATAACCAAAATCGACAAATCCATGATTTACGTATATTTGAACAAAGTGCTCGATTTATTCGCGAAGGCAAAAACGTTGAACAGAAAAAACTGTTAGCAGGATTATGTTTTGGCACACGCGCTTCACTCGATTGGAGTGAACCTGCTCGTGCTTATGACTTCTACGACATAAAAGGCGATGTAGAATCTCTACTAGCCCTCACCAATAAACAATGTCGTTTTGAAACCGTGGAACATCCCGCATTACATCCAGGTCAATCAGCAAAAATTACTTCTCAAGGAAAAATCTTAGGCTATATCGGTGCTCTTCATCCAGAATTGGTACAACTCTGGAATTTAACCAACACGCCATTTCTCTTTGAGCTTGATGTAGATTTAATTTCAGAAACGACTATTCCTGAATACGTATCTTTATCGAAATTCCCTTCTATTCGTCGGGATTTATCTTTCTTAATAGATAGATCTATTTCTGCGCAAGCATTGATCGATTGTATCAAACAACAAGATCAGGTGTTCTTACAAGAAGTGCAAATTTTTGATCAATATCAAGGAAAGAATATTCCTGAAAATCAAAAAAGTTTAGCGGTGGCATTAACTTTACAACATCCAGAACGGACGTTGGTTGATGCTGAAGTTAACGATTTAATGGAAAAAGTAATTACCCAATTACAAAGCACTTTCTCCATTAATTTACGGGCTTCTTAATGAATAATGCACTAACTCGAGCAGATTTAACTGCCGTTTTAATTACTAAACTCAATTTTGAGAAAAAAGATGCGGCGGAGTTTGTTAAACTTTTCTATAATGAACTGGTTCATGCTTTTACTCAAGGTGAGTCCGTTCATCTTTCAGGCTTTGGAAATTTTGATGTGAGAGAAAAAAAAGCGAGAATTGGCAGAAATCCTAAAACAAAAGAAGAGCACATTATTTCACCTCGGCGCGTTGTTACTTTTCATGCAGGAAAAAAACTAAAAACAGCATTGAAAAAAACAACTAAACGTTCTTGATTAAAATACCTCTGTGTCATTCCCATGCAACAATGCCACGCGAGAATGACGCAGAGGTATAATTACAATCCATACGCAGGAAAAATGGTTGGCCAGCGGATTCAATAGAAAAAACCTAAAAACTTACTAATCGTTGAACACTTAATTCATTTTCAGGTGAAATTTTTCCTAAACCGATAAAAGTATTATCCGTTGTATAAAGCCGCACTAGGGATACTAAATTATTTTCTATTGATTTAAGTTTAATGTTTAAAATTTTGGAAGTATCTACTATAAGCACTTTACCTTGTTGAAGCGCTTTGGCTTGCTCGAGATCAATGATGTATTTAGGATATTCTATAACAGCAGTATCCATGGGAAGTAATAAACTATCTAAACTATCCTGATTTAGCACTTTTAATTGTTCAATCGTAAAGGAATTTTCTAAAGTATATAAACCTGCTTTATCACGACGTAAATTTAATAGATAAGCACCTGAATTCAACGATTTTCCAATATCTTCCACTAAAGTGCGAATATAAGTCCCTTTGCTACAACGCACAGTAATTTCAAAATTGGGATAATCAAAACTTTTTAGCTGGATATCAAAAATAGTGATCCATCGCGCTTTTTCTTCCATTGCTTGGCTGTCTATAGTTTGACCTTTGCGAGCCAACTTATATAACGGTACGCCATCTTTTTTTAGCGCAGAATAAATAGGTGGAATTTGTTTAATGCTGCCAATAAATGATTTGAGATTTTCTTGAAATTGAGAAGAAGTAATAAGAGGTGCTTGAGGAACAGGGGTACATTCTCCCTCTGCATCGCCCGTAGGACTTGTATATCCTAAACAGCCCCAAGCCGTATATGCTTTGTCCGCATCTAATAAATAACCACTAAACTTGGTAGCCTCTCCCAAACAAATAGGTAATACACCGGTTGCTAAAGGATCAAGGCTGCCTGTGTGCCCTGCTTTTTTGGCTTTATACAAACGCTTAACTTGCTGAAGTGCTGTATTTGAACTGAGTTTAAGATCTTTATTGAGAAGTAATATTCCATTTACTGCTCTTTGCTGAGATTTCAATGAAATGCCCTGCTTAGTTTCAGTCATCTTTTTCAGAATCTTCAAGCTCTTCTGGCAATTGAGCTATTAAATTACTCAAACGGTTCGCTTCTTCCAATGCTTCATCATAAATAAAATGCAATCGAGGAACAATACGTAATTGAATAGCTTGAGGCAATTGAGCACGTAAATAACCTGCCGCATGATTCAGAATATTCGCGGTTTGTTTACCTTCTTCAACACCTTCTAAAGTAGTGAAATATACTTTAGCATGAGATAAATCAGGTGACACTACCACATGGGATAATGTCACTAATTTAGGCATGCGTGGATCGCGAATCTCTTGTTGAATGAGCTTCGCTAATGCTTCTTGAAGCAGTTGACTCGTTTTTTCTGTACGGCTATACGTTGTAGGTTTATGCGCTTTCTTTGGCATCCGACAAACCTCGTTTTACTTCAATCATTTCATATACTTCAATTAAATCATTGGGTTTAACATCATTGTAATTTTTCACCCCAATACCACACTCAAATCCTTGTTTAACTTCTAATACGTCATCTTTAAAGCGACGTAATGACTCTAACGTTCCTTCGTAGATTACCACGTTATCCCTTAATACACGAATAGGATTGTTACGTTTAATCACACCTTCGGTCACCATACATCCTGCAATGGCACCTAATTTAGGTGAGCGGAATACATCACGTACTTCAGCAATACCAGTAATTTGCTCTTTAAAGGTAGGAGCCAGCATACCCGTTAATGCTTGAGTAATTTCTTCAACTAAATCATAAATGACACTGTAATAATAAATTTTAACGTCTTCTTGTTCTGCTAAACGGCGACTAGAAGCGCCAGCACGAACGTTAAAACCAATTAACAATGCATTAGATGCAATTGCCAATTGAACATCGGACTCGGTGATTCCACCAACACCACTACCCACTACAACAACTTTAACTTCATCCGTTGATAATTTAACTAATGAGCTATTAATCGCCTCAACCGAACCTTGTACGTCAGCTTTTAAGACAATGTTCAACGTCTTAGCCGAGGTTTGTCCCGAGTTTTCAAATAAGTTTTCTAATGAAGTTTTTTGTCGCGCTAATTTCACATCACGGAATTTCCCTTGGCGGAATAAAGCAACTTCTCGTGCTTTTCTTTCGTCTTCTACCACCATCACTTCATCACCAGCATGAGGGACACCGGAAAGACCCAGTACCTCCACTGGTATAGAAGGAGCTGCTGAAGGTACAAAGCCGCCTGAATCCCCAATTAAAGCGCGCACCTTACCATATTGGAACCCAGCTAAAACTAAATCACCTTTCTTTAAAGATCCACTTTGAACTAATACGGTAGCAATAGGACCTTGCCCTTTATCTAGTCTTGATTCAATAACAATACCTTTTGCTGGGCCTTCAGAAACGGCTGTTAATTCTAATACTTCCGCTTGTAATAATATAGCATCCAATAATTCATCAATGCCCATACCTGTTTTAGCAGAAATACCCACAAACATGCAATCACCACCCCACTCTTCCGAAATAATTTCATGAGTAGATAGCTCACTTTTCACACGTTCTGGATCCACATCTGGTTTATCCATCTTATTAATAGCAACAACAATAGGCACCTTTGCGGCTTTCGCATGTTGAATAGCTTCAATTGTTTGAGGTTTAACACCATCATCAGCTGCCACAATTAATACCACTAAATCCGTTACTTTTGCTCCACGGGCGCGCATGGCCGTAAACGCAGCGTGACCTGGTGTATCAAGGAAAGTTATGTCACCTTTTTCCGTAGAAACGTGATAAGCCCCAATATGTTGTGTAATTCCACCAGCTTCTGCTAAAGCAACACGCGTACGTCGAATATAATCTAATAAAGAAGTCTTACCATGATCCACGTGACCCATAATAGTTACCACAGGTGCACGTTTAGTTGCCTTGTATTCAGTGCCATCTGTTTGAGACAAAGAGGCTTCCATAGCATTTTCATTGATTACTTTAGGTTTATGCCCCATTTCTTCAACGACAATCACCGCAGTATCTTGATCGATCACTTGGTTAATAGTTGCCATTGCACCTAATTTCATCATCACCGTGATGACTTCGGCTGCTTTTACTGACATTCTTTTTGCTAATTCAGCAACCGTAATGGTTTCGGGAATTAGTACTTCGCGAATTACTGGTGCAGTTGGTCTTTCAAATTCTTGTGTTAATATCTGTTCCGCATGCTTTCTTTTATCTTCCTTTTCTTTAGCACGTTTATCACTTGCTTTATTTTCGTATTTTTTTCCTTTTTTATTAGCATGCTTAGCGCCACCTTTTTTAAATCGATCTGCATAACTGTCAGAGTCTGATTCCTTGCCCACTACTTCAGCAGCATGATGGTGTTTTCCTTTAACTTTAGCTTTTTTCTTTCCAGATGAGTCTTCAGATATTACCTTTTCTGGTTCAACTGAGGCTTCTACAGGCGCCATCACAACTTCTTCTTCAGTTGGAATAATCTCTTGCTCAAGAGGCAATTGATTTTCAGTCGTCTCAATTGTCGTTGCAGCAATAGTTTCTTCTGGTAAAGTTTCAACTATAGGAGCTATTATTTCTTCCTCTTCTACCACTTCGGGAGCTGGAGTGGGTGCTTGTTTTACATAAGTACGTTTTTTACGCACTTCAATATTAACTGTTTTTCCACGATGAGTATCGTGAGCTCCTGAACCCCCTAGTTTAACTTGGCTAATGCTTTTTCTTTTTAATGTAATACGATGAGGTGTTACCTCTGAGTTTTCGCCATGAGCTCGTTTTAGATGAGCCAGAAGAAGACGCTTTTGTTCTTCAGTAACCATCTGTTCTGCATCAGAAAACACTAATCCAGCATCTTTTAACTGTCCCAATAAACGATCAGCAGAAACACCGATTGTTTGGGCAAGTTGTTTAACAGTCACATCTGCCATTTTCTTATTCTCCTGACAATATTCTTCTTCATTTGCCTCTGGTTTTCATTTTCAAATTATTGAAACCAAGGCTCTCGGGCTTTCATAATTAATTTAGCCGCTGTTTCTTCAGTCATTCCTTCAATAGAAACAATATCATCAACAGATTGCTCTGCTAAATCTTCCATTGTCCGAATACCTTTTTCAGCCAATTTATAGGCTAACGCTTCATCCATACCTTCCATTTCTAGCAAATCTTTTGCAGGTTCAGTTCCACCAATTTGCTCTTCAGAAGTCAATGCTTGTGTTAATAAAGCATCGTTTGCACGTGCCCTTAATTCATCAACTAATTCTTCATCAAAGCCTTCAATAGCAAGAAAATCTTCTCTTGGAACATAAGCCACTTCTTCCAAACTAGAGAAACCAACTTCGACTAGCAAACGCGCTAATTCTTCATCAATTTCTAAAACACGTGTAAATAAGTCTAATACTTTTGCTGATTCTTCTTCATTTTTGGCATTAAACTCTTCAACACTCATTACGTTTAGCGTCCACCCGGTTAAATCTGTTGCTAAACGGACATTTTGCCCATTACGGCCAATCGCTTGTGATAACTGAGCAGCATCAATTGCCAAATCCATGGTATGAGTTTCTTCATCCATCACAATTGCACGAGTCTCTGCTGGTGCCATTGCATTAATAACAAGCTGGGCCGGATTACTATCCCATAATACGATATCAACTCTTTCACCACCTAATTCACTTGATACCGCTTGGACACGAGCGCCCCGCATTCCAACACAAGCACCAATTGGGTCAATTCGACCATCATTTGTTTTAACCGCAATTTTGGCACGGGCTCCAGGATCACGAGCCGCTGCTTTAACTTCAATAATACCTTCACCGATTTCAGGCACTTCAATTTTAAATAATTCAATAAGCATTTCGGGCCGTGTACGGCTAACACATAACTGAGCACCACGGGGTTGTGGATCAACCGCAAACAATAATGCGCGAACTCTGTCACCCATACGAAATATTTCATTTGGCAACATTTCACTTCTTGGCAGCGCTGCTTCAGCTTTGCCTCCCAAGTCAATAAATACCACTTCCCGCATAACTTTTTTGACAGTACCAGTGATTAACGTTCCGACTTTTTTCTCATATTCTTCAACGACGAGTTGACGTTCTGCTTCTCGTACTTTCTGAGCAATCACTTGTTTAGCAGCTTGGGCGGCGATTCGTCCAAATTCAATAGAAGGAATTAACGTTTCAATTCGTTCACCAACCTGTATTTTGGAATCTTTAGGTAACGCTTGCGCTACAGTAATTTGACGCTCAGGAAATAATACTTGATCGTCTTCAACGACTTCCCAGTAACGAAAAGTGGTGTAATCACCTGTTTTATGGTTAAGGCTAACGCGAATTCCTGACTCTTCGCCAGTTTTTTTCTTAGTAGCTGATTCTAAAGCCAACTGGATCGCATCCAAAACCACATCGCGTGAAACCCCTTTTTCATTCGATACGGCTTCAGCCACTAACAATATCTCTTTGCTCATCGTTACCTACCTCTCAATATATTAAATGTGCTTTAACAATATCCATCATGGAAATTGTTCTTGTTACATCTGCATCGCGAATGATAATTTTATTATCATCACTCACTTCTATTAATTCACCTGTAAATTTTCTGCGTTTTTCTATAGGCTGTCTCACTTGGACCTGAATATTCGAACCTATAAAACGCTCAAAATGCGCTTTTTTAAATAGGGGTCTATCCAATCCAGGCGATGACACCTCGAGCGTGTATTGACTTGTTATTGGAGCTTGTACCTCTAATAAAACACTGACTTCGTGGCTTACTCGTTCACAATCATCAATTGTTATGCCCTCAGGCTTATCAATATAAATGCGTAACAATGAATACTTGCCCTGAGAAATCATTTCGCAAGCCCAGAGTTCATAACCTAAGTCTTCAACTACAGGCGCCAATAATGTTTCGAGTTCTGTATGAATCACAATACCCCCAAGCAAAATATACTCTACGTCCTTGATTATTCAGCTTTGTAAGCGGCATCAACTTCAGTCATGTATAATATACACTCCTTCATTTGCTTCGCTTGCGTCGCACCGAAAACTCAATTGCTGTGAGTATAACACTTAAAAAAAAACCCCAAATATGGGGTTTTTAAAAAAAATGAATTTGGTAGCGGGGGCAGGATTTGAACCTACGACCTTCGGGTTATGAGCCCGACGAGCTACCAAGCTGCTCCACCCCGCATCAATGTTAGGAAGTGTAACAAAGCCTCACACAAAAAGCAAGCGATATAATACTATACTTTATTATTTTGGCGGCTTTTTCGTGACATTAATGGTTATTTTCTTTGAGGGGGTTGTTTTTTAGGTCGTTTTATAACCACTTACGCCATTTAAAAAACTGATAAGGAATAAATGCAGAAAGGATAATTAAGAAAAGTCCCATAAAGTAACCAAATCGCCAATGCAACCCTGGCATAAACTCAAAATTCATGCCATAGATACTGGCAACTAAAGTTGGTGGCAAAAAAATCACTGCTGCAATTGAAAATATTTTAATAATATTACTTTGATTAATATTAATCATCCCCAGGGTTGCATTCAATAAGAAATTAACTTGGTTTGATAAGAAGCTCACATGATCATTCAATGCATGGATGTCTGAAGAAAGGGTATCAAGACGTACTTTACTATTAGTATCTAAAGCATGTTCCCGATTTTGCCTAAAATAGGAAATGAGTCGGCTAAAAGATATCAAACTTTCCCGCGCTTTCGCTCCCAAATCTCCATTTGAGCCAATTTCTTGTAAAAGCTGTTGAAAGTCGAGTTTTTCTTGCGTTTTATCCGGACGAAAAATAAGTTGTGAATGCTTATCAACCGAACTTCCTACCCTTTCCAAAATATCAGCAATACGATCAATGGCAGTTTCTAATAACTGGATTAACACCTTATTAGCATTCTCTTCACTAATTTCTTGCCTATTAATACGCAAACCAAAAAGCAAAAAGGTTTGTAATTCAAAATAACGCACGGTCACTAGTTGTTTTTCTGTTAGGATAAAACTCACCGCATCTAAAATAGGCTCTCTTGATTCAGAATGCATGAGCATACTGGCTGTCATAAATAATACTTTATTCTGTTTATACAACCGACTTGAGATTTCGATTTCGCGCATATCGTCTCGCGTCGGGACATCAAGCCCGATCGCTTTTTCGACTAAATTTTCATCTTCATACGTTGGGCTTAATAGATCAATCCATACCGCTTTTTGTAAAGTTAACTCTGCATAAGGATCAGATAAATCTTGAGTCAGGATATCGTCTTCTAAAAGATACGCATTAATCATATTTTTCTCTAAAGGTTAATCAACCTAAAGAAGTTTACGCTAACTTTAAACTGGATTAAAGCAGAAAGCGAAAACAACCTTTCATATGATATTTTCACACCAAATTGATTTTTTCATTTTGGTGCAAATTATTCACACCGCTGATTTCAAACTTGCCTCAATAAAAGCATCTAAATCTCCATCCAGCACTGCTTGAGTATTCGTATTTTCGACACCGGTTCGCAAGTCTTTAATACGAGATTGATCCAAAACGTAGGAACGAATTTGGCTTCCCCACCCAATGTCAGATTTAGAGGCTTCTAAAGCAGCATTGGCTGCTTGTTTTTTCTGAAGCTCCATCTCATATAATCTTGCCCGCAATTGTTTCATTGCATTTGCTTTATTTTTATGTTGAGAACGATCACTTTGACATTGAACAACGGTATTAGTGGGGATATGCGTAATTCGAACCGCAGAATCTGTTTTATTAATATGCTGCCCACCTGCCCCACTTGCACGATACGTATCGATTTTTAAATCTGCGGGATTAATATCAATTTCAATATCGTCATCAATTTCAGGTGAAACAAAAACAGCAGCAAAAGAAGTGTGTCGACGATTACCTGAGTCAAAGGGTGATTTACGCACTAAACGATGAACACCAGTTTCAGTACGAAGCCAACCATACGCATATTCTCCTTGAATATAAATTGTTGCCCCTTTTATTCCCGCCACATCACCAGGAGATTCATCAATCAATTCACACTGGAAACCATGCTTTTCAGCCCAACGAAGATACATACGCAAGATCATTTGTGCCCAATCCTGAGCTTCTGTTCCTCCCGATCCTGACTGGATATCCAAATAACAATTCGCACTATCCATTTGACCATTAAACATGCGTTTAAATTCTAAATCTTCAATGGCTTTCTGAGCATCTACTACATCGATCTTTATTGCATTTAGCGTTGACTCATCATCTTCAGCCAGTGCCATTTCCCATAAATCACTTAAATCAGTTAATTGTTGCGCTAATGCTTTAATTTTATGCACAACTGCTTCTAATTCAGCCCGTTCTTTACCCAATGCTTGGGCCCGTTCAGGATTTTCCCATACAGAAGGTATTTCTAATTCTTGCTCGACTTCTTCTAAACGTTCTGCTTTATTATCGACGTCAAAGATACCCCCGAAGCGAATCTAACCGCTCTTTTAAGTCTTGTAACGTATTTTCAATTTGATTAATTTCGTAAGCATCGAATGACATATTTTTCCTTTTAAATAATAGATTCTGAAAGTATACCATCAAAAACATGCACAGCATTACCGGTTACACAAACAGGCTGGCCTTCGCCTTGCCAAGAAATAGATAAAATACCACCAGGCAGCTCCACTTCCATGGTAGAATCCGCACCATAAAATTTTCGCGCACAAACCATCGCTGCGCAAGCACCACTTCCACAAGCCTGGGTCTCACCCGTTCCTCTTTCATAGACACGCAACTTTAATTGTTGAGGAGAATCAATTTGCATCCATTCAACATTTACGCCTTCAGGAAACTGGGTACTTTTATTAAAAAATAAACCAATTTCATTTACAGGAATCAATTGTATATCATCCACTTTCATAATCGCATGCGGATTACCCACATCTATTGAATGAAATGTATGAAACTGAAGCAGCTTTTCTTCTGGCACAATAGAAGGAATTCCCAATTCCGCTGTGATACGTTGATAGTTATCATCATGAAGCTCAACAACAATTTGCGTTGTTTTTGTTTCAAGGGTCAATTTTTTCTTTTGACTTAACTGTTTTTCATGAATAAAACGCGCAACACATCGAGCCCCATTACCACATTGGCCCGATTCGGTACCATCCGCATTAAAAATAGTATAAGAAAAGTCTGCCACTTTAGACTTTTCAATAAGCAACAACTGATCAAACCCTATTCCTCTGTGTCGATCAGATAATGCTTGAATCATCACAGGTGATAAGTGAATATGTTGATTAACGCCATCAATGACCATAAAGTCATTGCCTAATGCATGCATTTTTGAAAATGTTATCATAGATATACACTCTTTCTCTATTTCTCGTAAATGCCAAGAAGTATATCACAATCTTCAGTTATTCCCGAGTTTATTAACATACGAAAATTATTGATTCTAGAATTTTTTACAGACTTTCCTAAAAGCAGGCAAAATTTCTTAGAAAAATTAGAAATTATTCAAATTGTGTCCAAAATCTTTACTTGTTGATATAGCCTAGGCAAAAAACTGCACGAAAAAATGGTTGTCTTTCATCAACAAACAAAAACTAACAAAACAATTATTCTGGGTAATTATCTCTGCTTATGGCCTCCAGCCCTCCATTTAATTTATACTTCAAGAATAGATCGGTATAGAAGCATTTGAGCTGTATAGTTCTCCAGCATTTTCAAGCCGTTTGTAAATGCACTTCTAGATAGTGTTGTAGGCCATGTAGGAGCTGCTAGTGTGACAATTGCTGAGTTACGGCAGGTTTTTATATACCGTATGGCAGGCGAAGAAGTAGAGTAGCACGACGCGCGAATGCGCCTTTTTGGGAAGAGAAGAAATGAGTACAGTTATTATTTGGTTTAGAAAAGATTTGCGTCTAAGAAATAATCCTGCTTTGATTGAAGCTTGTAATAACCACGAAAATGTTATTCCTCTGTATATTTTAGACGGAAAAAACAGTGTTCTCGGTGAAGCCCAAGGTTGGTGGCTGCACCATAGTCTTCTGGCATTAAAAGGTGCACTAGAGAATACACTGGGATTGAAACTCATTCTACGTAAAGGGAATCCCCTAGATATAATGCTGGAGCTAGTGAGCTCATTGAATATAAATGCTGTTTATTGGAATCGTTGTTATGAGCCTATGAGTATCAAACAGGATACAAACATCAAAACAACTCTTAAAGAAAAAGGTATCGGCGTATTCAGTTTTAATGGTAGCCTATTTAACGAACCTTGGACAATAAAAAATAAGAATGGCGATTTTTTTAAAGTTTTTACTCCTTACTGGAAAATTTGTCGGCAAACACTACTTTACACATCCTCCACTGTACTACAGCATCGTCCTGCTGGTTTAGATATCGTGAGCGAATCCCTCAATCAATGGAAACTTTTGCCCACTTTAAATTGGGCTTCACAATTTCAAAATTTTTGGATGCCAGGTGAAGAAGGGGCGCAAAAGAGGTTAGAAGTATTTATTAATGAGCATCTTCATGGTTATAAATCTAATCGTGATATTCCTGAAAAACAAGCAACTTCTCTCTTATCACCTCATTTACATTTTGGTGAAATTAGCCCCTGGACTATTTTAGAGGCAGTGGAATACGCTAAGCTTGATCCAAAAACTGATTTTGCCGCAGCCGAACATTTTTTATCGGAGCTTGGTTGGCGAGAGTTCTCTTACTACCTACTCTATCATTTTCCCTCTTTATTTGAAAAGAATTTTAAACCAGAGTTTGATGCTTTCCCTTGGCATAATGATGAATCTCTGTTAAAACAATGGCAAAAAGGGATGACAGGTTATCCCCTTATTGACGCCGGTATGAGAGAGCTGTGGATAACTGGATATATGCATAATAGAGTGCGCATGATTGTAGCTTCCTTTCTTACCAAGGGCTTATTCATTGATTGGCGGTTGGGGGCAGATTGGTTTTTAGATACCCTGCTCGATGCAGATTTAGCTAATAATAGTGCCAGTTGGCAATGGGTGGCTGGTTCTGGAGTTGATGCGGCGCCTTATTTTCGAATTTTCAATCCAGTGCTGCAAAGTAAAAAATTCGACCCGAATGGAACATACATTCGTCGTTGGGTTCCAGAGCTTTCTTCTTTGAAAAATGATGCAATTCATGCTCCGTGGGAAAACACCAATTCATCAGCTATTTACAAGGCAACTAAATATCCCCCTCCTATAATTAACCATATTGAAACGCGTGCCAAAGCTCTTAATTATTACAGTCAATTAAAAAAGAGAGTCCTATAAGTGATTACTCACTATGTAAAGAACAATACGAGGAAGAAACTTTATGCATTTGAAATCATCAATTAAATTAATTTGTTGGATTATCATTTTTGAAATAATAGGTTTCTTATTAGGATGGCTTACTCAGGCCAATATTCCTTCATGGTATAGTGAATTGAATAAATCTTCTTTTACGCCTCCGGGAGTGGTTTTTTCTATTGTTTGGATGATTTTATATGCTCTATTAGCTCTCATTGCTTGGATTCTATCAACCAAAAAACAAAAAACATCCAAATTAATCCAGTATCTTTATGCTTTACAAATGTTAATGAATTGGGCTTGGACCCTGTTATTTTTTCACTTCCATTGGTTAACATTCAGCGCAATTTGGCTTATTGTCTTAACATGTTTGAATTTCATTTTAATCAGACAAACGAAAAAAACACAAAAAATTGTTGCTGTATTATTAAGTCCTTATTGTCTTTGGCTTATATTTGCTTCATATCTAAATGTGGTAATTGCATTAATAAATTAAAATTATTAGGACATAATATGAATATGCTTAGAAAAAATAAATATTGTCGAACGCTTATTTTTTAATCGGTGATTTTTAGTAGGTTATGTGGAACACCTATTCAAACCATTAATAATGGTATCGCAGTTTTAACATTTCATTCGGAACATAGCGTTACTTCTTATTCTGGCCCTCATTATCAACCCAATTTCTCCGATGGAAAAAAAATGTACGATTATGGTAATGTAGTTTGTAAAAAACAAATTAATCATAACAACAAAAGCCTCCTCACTTGGAGACAAAGATTTATTTAAATAACACTGATAATGAAGAAGATTTTGAATTTGATAGTAGTCAGGCATTGCTTTCTTAGTTATCAGCGTTAAAATAGGAGGTAAATTTTTTCTTAACTCGCGCTCTCATGCATAAGAGAAGTAAAATTTATCATTGCCCTCAATATTGTTCAAATAAAGTAATTAGAAATTTTAATACAGCAGTTTAAGAGTACCCATTTCCAATATTGAGAGCAGTAAAGAAAGCAATTTTATCAACAGGTATGCGAATACAAACAACAACTTAATAAGATTTCTCGTCAAATGAATTCGAATTTGTTGTCGTATATGGTCGAAGACGTGTTGGAAAAACATATCTTATTCGTGAATTTTTTCTGCAGAAAAATGTGTATTTTTTCACGCAACTAGCTCATATAAAAAAACTGACCATACAATTAGAACGATTTGTGGAAATATTATCAAAAACTTTTTTGGATAATATCCCACTAATACTAACACCTATTTTTTAAAAGCAACAACCGTGGGAAAAATATTGGCTTTATCGGGATAAAAAAGAATGTCAGAAAAACCTACAGAAGTAAGTTGTTCTTTTGTTTGTGCAGTGGTTCTATAACATTGCCACTTAACTTGGAGAACATCAGAGAAAATAATTTTTTGTTTGTTTAAGTTTTCTGGTGATATTTCATCCATATTCCATTCACAAACCTTCGATACACCTGGTGGCAGCGTTAGAAAACTTGTAACAAGTTTTCCGCCACTTTTTAATGCCTTATAAAGTTTTTCATATAATGCCGTAACGTGTGTATCATCTGGTTCGTAGATGGTTAATCCATTACTTGATATAAGATCAAATTGTTCTTCAATATTCATCGACCAAGCATCCTGGCAATAAAATTGGCTCCACTTCAGTAACTCTTTTTTCGTTGCCAGTTTTTTTGCATCTTCTAAGGTATGAGAGTCATAATCAATACCAACCAAAGAAATATTATCTATATGATTAAAATCAAGATAAAATAATTCACCCATCATGCCAGAAGGAATACACGCTAATTGACTTCCATTGTTGACACACTTTTGATTTTCCCTTAAAAAAACTTTAAACCTTTCTTGAGTCGCCATAATAAGGGGAGATTCAGACAATATAAATTTTTCTAACGCATTTTTATAAACAGGATTTTGTTCAAAGGGATACGTCAGCATATGATGCGTCCAATAGCCATTGATTCCCCTGTTTTGTAATAAAAAACGTCCAAAATCAAACTGAATAAGCTCTTCTAGTATATCTAAACATTCGTATGTGAATGCGTTATCTTTTCCATACGTTTCAATGATTGCTTTTTTCTTTCTATCTAATAATAGAGTGATGCTCTCTGGAGAAGTTTCATGAGAGATAATACTTGCTTCTAATGGTAATTCAGACATATTTTTTCTCAGATATTGATTTATAACTTATAAAAATCATAAATGTTCTCTTATCTTGTATTCATTTAATGTTTATAAACAGTTAGGCAGCAATACCGAATTTTCTAACAATTTGATTGCACCTCTTCTCTGTCGCCATTTTGATAATGCTATTTCGACAGTAAAAAACTCATAAAATGCCTTATTTATTTAGAATATATCATATCATTAGCAGAAAAAAATATAGTGGTGATTATCAGATTTTATTAAACTTTTTCATTTAGGCTCTAGTTGAACAATCCATACCAAATGTCGTGGCTGATCCGACTCTTTGAGGAAAATTTTAAAGCCATTCTCTTTCAACGCTTTTTCATAAACAACTGGATCATGGCTATAGAAATATAATTCCCGATTAAGCATATCAGTCCGATCTAAATAAGGTTAGCATTAAAACGAGTGATAAGTTGTATAATTATTGACGCCCTGGCAATAAAATCAGTGCTTGTTTTTTTGTTCTGGCTAAGACAAAATAAGATAATAACTTGAGTAACACTATCATGACTATTTCCTATGATGATTTTGAAAAAGTAGATCTACGTTCTGGCACCGTTGTGAAAGCAGAAGTATTCTCTCGCGCTAAAAAACCTTCCTACAAAATATGGGCAGACTTTGGCTCAGAAATAGGTATTTTGCAGACATCAGCACAAGTAACCCATCATTACACCCCAGAATCTTTAATTGGCCGAAGCATTGTCGGTTGTGTTAATTTAGGTGAGAAAAATATTGCAGGATTCCTCTCGCAATTTTTGCTGGTGGGATTTGCAGATAATGAAGGCAATATTTGTCTTGTAACGGTTGATCCCCAGGTAACTAATGGAAAAAAACTTCACTAAGCAGACTTTATCTGTGCAAAAAAGCCATCTTCCATCATAAATTTTGTTGCCAATAATAAGACTATCCACAAAAAAATATTTTTACAGACCGTATATTTCGCCTTACGGAACGAGTACTCCCCGTCCTTTTTTCTAAATTAAGTTCAGTAATTTTAACGCAATACCAGATAACGATGCCTCTTGCTGCATTACAACATACCTAATTTTTTCTGTACTTTTCCCATTCGTGTATTGTCATAACCTTCACGTATCGAATTGATATTTCGAAGAGTTCTTTCGCCATAATATCCATATCTATTTTCTCCTAAATGAAAATCTGATTTTTTATATTGGTTAATTCTGGAACTATAACCAAAAATATTTTTGTCTTTTTTCAAAAAACTGGAATGACGAAACAACCAGGAAGAATTTAGATAATGTTCCATATAAACATCGGATAATACGCCTTCTTTACTTATATTATTTTTAACAAAATTTTCAGCTAGTATAAGTGCTTGCTTTCTTCGGAGACCTGATTTAGGATTTTCTTTAATGCCTTGAATACTTGAAAACTTTTCAGCAATACTTTTTCCTTCTAATATTTTTAAAAAGCTATGAGGTGAGAAAGTGTGAGATGGCAATGCTTGATAAATCAATTCAAACGCTTCAACTAATCGTTGTTGATATTGTTGATGGATAACATTATAGAGAAGAGGAAACTTTTCTTTTGATAATCCAAGCAATTGAAAGACTGATTTTTGTTCCAAGGGAATATTACTCATTAAATCCGCTAAATACGAGTCATCTTGAGTATCGAAAATGTTTTCTAATAATTGGTAATACAATGATCCTTCATATTCTTGATAAACACTTGTTGCCCATTCTTGAAAAATATTTTTAGACCGGTAGCGAACAGTATCCCTTAAACAATCTAGATTAGTTACACTGAATTGCCCTTTGGTATATCGGGTATGAATATATCCAGTATTTTCCAAGTAAAAAAATATTTCCGCATTATCTGCTTGAAATAATGCTTGCTCAAAATAATCATTGGCTTTCCCAGTTTGGTGAATATAACAAGCAAATCGTTTACTATCTGAAGGCTTAATTTTATTTTCTTCATCTTCAGTCAACTTAATTTCTATTTTATTTTCAACAATATATTGAATAATGCCTAATTTCTCTTCATTTGAAGCCGGCAACTTAAGCGCGGAAATCAAAGCAAATAAATGTCCTGGAGAGTTTTTTTCAGTTTGTTTTGTTGGAATAAGCCTATTTTCTTCCCATAGGGTTTTTATTGCATTGAAATTACCATTATTAATAGCCTCTCTCAGTTTGGGAAAAAATATCCTTTCTTGATATAGCGCCAATTCTCTTGGATTATCTGAAAAATCAGATGCTTTCGCATTAGCGCCCTCTTTAATTAAGCGATCAATTAACTCTGTTTTATTCAACTTAACAGCCAATATTAACGGTGTTACACCCTTACTGTCGACACTATTGACGCCAGAATAAAAAGTGTTAATAACATAAAAAATAAAGTCTGTTTCGAAGTCATTACGAATTAATTGCTCAAAAAGAATGTCAGAACAAGTGACTCCATCAAAATTTCGTTGTCCTGCTTTAAATAATTGAGCTATTTGATTTAAATTTAAAACCGTATTGGTTAAAATTATATCGCCATCAATAATAACGCTTTTAAAGTTAACATGAGCTAAATTAGCGGCTGAAAAATCAGCGTTAGAAAGAGTCATACCGCTGAAGGTAAAGCGACTTAAATCAGCTGCTCTAAAATTTCTTATTCCTGCCGCATACAGCCGTTCAAAATCGTCGCGACTTAATTTAATACGATTCCAATCTGTTTCTTCAGTAATTTCAACAACTTCAGCTACACCGTTATTCTCCACAAACATTGATCTTTCGGAATACTCCATCGTTTTGGCTAGTTCAGCTTTTAACCAAGCGGCATATAATTGGGCTAAATCTAACCGAAGAGTTGATAAACTTTTAATAAAAAGTCGAACAATAGCATCGCTGTTTGACATACGAGAAACGGTTTGTACAGCAATACTTGCAACCATCTCCTCAGGTAATGCATCCGTTTCATTGATAGGCGTTTCTCGTAATTTCTCTCTAAAAATATCAAGACACTCTTCTGAGTTATAAGCATTGAGTTGGATATATTGACTTTGCTCTTTCAAGGCCGGAAGGCATGACTCACGTCCGGGATAATACCCCTGATTCAGCGTGCCTATAATGGCAAAACCTTTTGCATATTGCTCAGAATGTTCAAGCATTTCCGTAATCAATCGCTGCGACTCAGGTTGTAAAGAGTTAATCTCATCAATTAAGATTATTTGTCCATATTTTGCAGCATGTTCCAAATAATCTTTTAACCTTTCCTCATTAAATTTGAAGACAAAGCACGTGTTTTTTTCACAACAACTTAGATCATCTTCTTCAACGAGAGTATAACCTATATTATTGAGGAATTGCTTGGTTAAACTTGTCTTACTTAGTGCAGAAGGCCCTTCAATTAATAAGCCAGACAAGTGATTGGTGGAGCGCTGGACGGTTTGTAAAAAGCGCCATAAATTAGTAATCGCTCTTTTTCTTTCTGGGGAAATGTTTTCTTCAGAAATGGCCCAATTTTTACTGCGCAGATTAGGAAGAGGAATAGTAATTTGCTCTTCAGTTCTTTGCTGATTTTCTTTTTTCACATTGACCAGATCAATGACAGAATCGATAGCAACATTCTTATCTTCTATCTCAATAATTTGCTGAGGAATCCATGAAAAGTAACGTTGGGTCTCAATATCATGTTGACAAATAATTAACTCCAGTCTGCCTGAAATTATGGTTTGATATTCGCCCTTTCGTCCAACAAGTTTTCCGTGTAACAAGGGTGTCAATAACTGTTGCAAATCCCCTCGCTCATCGAGACAATCCTCTGCATACAATACAACATTTTTACCTTCAGCAAGCCATGTTGAAATTTTTCCAGGAAGAAATAAATCTCCCGCATTGGATAACTCACTTACAGAGATAACAACTGAGTTTTCTATTGAGGCGCCTCTTCTCTGAGCAAGATGACGAGGATGATTACTAATGGTGATAGGTGTGTCGGCGGATGGTAATTTTCTGATCATCCCAAAATTTTCTGGTAAAAAACTTTCTTCATTACTGGTAAGAAATAAATGGCAACCAAATTTTTTGGCTTGGCTCAGCACCTCATACCACACTGCGCTTGGTAAAGCTTGTAAAAGATGACAATTGATAATTTGATAAGGATGCTGCTCTATGTATTTTAGTAATCCATATTTTGCTATATGGGGATTTAGTAAATAGAATGCCTCTGGAGATGCATCTTGGACTACAACAATTTCTTCTAGCAATGACGTTAGATTAATCTCTGTTTTTTCAAGTAGTAAGCGGCAATTATTGACAGGACTTTGATAAACTATACCATTAAGGTATATCATTCCCGTCAATTCAATTTGTCGAATAATTTCTTCTAAACGACGCCACCGAAATTCATCTTCAACGGTATATAACACGGAAAGACGTAATACAGTAACACCGTTTTCTAGTTGCCCTTTAATAGCATTCAAAATAACTGGTAACTGTAAGGGTAAATTATCTAATTGATGCGCTAATTTGACCGTAGGTGAAACATTCAATGATGTACCTGCGGTATAAAAACCGGATACGCGTGAGACAAAAGATTGGTCTGAAAATAAACCACTAGAATTGTCAGTTAATAAAATAATGCGATGAGTAGTAGAGAGTTTAATTAATAACTCATGTAACCGTACTCGTAGCCTGTCACGGCTCCCTTGATCAATAATGTACCAAGGACTTAGATTGATCACATATGTTTTATTGAGATCTAATGTATCACTAGCCGAAATAAAGATGTCCGCATCCATATATAGTTGCCATGATTGGTCTTCATCTCCCAGGGCATGCATCGTTTGCAGTGAACGAGTAGTGGAATCCACAATACAATAAATGCCAATTTTTTTAAAAGTAGTTGAGTCGATAGAAACAAGTGCCTGAGGCTTTTCTTCACTAGGCTGGAGTGTCTTTAGTAGTTTTTCAATATATTTTTCTAGGCACGCTTCATAAAATTGGCACCACAAACGTACTCCCTGGAATTTTGGTATTCTTACAACATCGCTGATATCATTTTTAGGGTGAATAAGAGCATCCTTTTTTTTCTCATTTTTGGGCGCTGTATAAGTTGCAGTGGGCAAGGATTCCGATTGATAAACAATATTAACAGGAATTCCGCCGAGATCGATTAGTAATAATTCTTCGCCATCTTTTGGCATCAAAAAGGCATGCGTTGTGCTAGTTACATAGTAATGAGATGATGCAATAGTGCTATTGTTCATCAAAATCTGTGCTCTGCCACCACAAGAGATATTGTTTTTATTACAATTAAAATAATTATTTTTACTCTCTTCTTCACTAAAAAATTGTTCAAGTGCCTCTCTTATATCAGGCGAGGCCAATAGTCTCCTGTTTGATGAATAGTTTGTTTTGCTGATAATATGGGAAGGCTGATTATTGGAAATTGACAAGGTGATTTTACATGCAGCCAAATCCTCTGTTTGGAGTATATAGCGACCTAAATTATCTTGATAAACCTCTCCTCCGTAATAACTAAATAGTATGTGAGGGTGAGTAATAGGAATGACATAACCATTATTACCAATAGGAAGTTTTCTTAAATTCTCTGTCTTAACTGCAAGCTGATAGTGTTCTTCATCAATAGGCAATTCCTCTTGCGAAGGTAAATAGGTGAGAGTTTGACTGTTTTGGAGAATAAACTTCTGTCCATCATATTGAAAAACTTGTGTTATCGCCATTCGGGATAAATTTTGCATCCAACTAGGTACGGTGACTTCTTCTCCTCGTTGATAACAGGCAAAATAGAGCACGTTATGACAAGCCGATAATTCCTTTCTGGGTGCTGTGTCAGAGATGACAGAAGATGAAAGTTGTTGACCTCCGTAGATCGCACCTCGCTGCTGTTGGGGTGTACTTGCATTGATTCCAAAAGCTGTCTGTTTATTTATTAAATATTGGGCCCTTTTTACCATTGAACGAAAGTTAACATCCCAAATTCCCAATAATTTTTCCAATCTTTCTAAATTTTTAACGAAATGTTCAAAACTCTCCTTGTATGCTACTAGATTCGATAAACTTGTGGTTCTCAAAACTATAGTGGCATAAATTGCATTATCGATAACAAGTTGTTCGATTTCAGGAGTATAAGCTACCCAATTTTCCAGAAATAATTCTTTGCATTTCTGATTATCTTTATAAAATTCTTTGTTTTCTTCGCTCTCAGAAAATTCCTTTGCACAAAAAAGAAAATTAATCGTTGTCTCATCACATTGATTAATTAAATTATGTGCATTAGAAGGCAGATATTTAGATTTAAGTACCACTTCTTTAATAGAAACTGTATTACTTTGCAATAAAGAGAAAATAAACCATATCGAATAGTTTTCATTATCGATGAAATCTTGCAGAGGAAGAATATTTAAATTTAAAGGAGCAATTTTATCCTGTAAGAATGTTATTGCTGAAAAACACTTAGCTTCATAGAGATGAAAATAGAACGCTTGGCTGCGTTTCAATATAGAGATATTGTCAAATACGGGTAGTTCTAATTTAATGAGTGCTATGACGTTTTCTGGTCTTTTATGCATAGTGGTTAATGCATACTTTAAAAGACTTGATAAGTTTTCTTTTTTATTAGGATAATCAAGTGCAGAGAGCGTGGAATAAAATAAAGCAAATATTTTTAGATCGTCATCAATGGAGTGATGGCTGATATACTTATAAGCATCAATAATATTTACTCGATGTTTTATACCATAAATAATCATAAAAGATATATTTCTGAAACGTGTCTCTAGGCTCCCACACATTTGCAAGATAATGTACTGATAACGGGTGTAGGAATATCCGTGCATAGAAACAAAATCCTCAGGATTTTGTTCGAAAATTCGTGGCAATGCCTGGATAAAAGCATCATAAGAAGTAATAGCTATCAGAAGCTCAACCGCAACATCCGGAGGCACTGTCTCCTCAAAAATATCAACAAACAGTTCCCAGTAATTTAAAAAATCATTGGCAGAAATATTTCCGGTTACACCGAGAGCAACACAATCCTTGCGATTAAAACCATGCTTAAAAAGTGTTTGCCACATAGCCGTACTGTTAAAAATAATCGAACTTTCTTCCCACAATTCTGATTGCGTAAGAAGGCTTAATTTATTCAGTTTATCTTCATGATCAAAATAATAAATATCGAACCCTAATTCCATAAGAATAGAGATTATTTGTTCCGTATAGAAAGAACACGAATTGAAATCCAGGATAATTTTTTTCTTAACAGGTTCCCGCGCGAGCATATCATCGGCTTCTAATGCAGCTGGATTGTGTTTTCCCGTAGCTTGGTAGGAAAACAACCAATCAGGGATATTATTTCTTAAACAATTGTAGTTTGACATAGTTTTATTTTACTTGATTGACATTAACATTTTCTGAAATTTAAAACTTCATGAGAAAATTGGAAAAGAGAATACCAATACCCGAGGTATTAATTTTAATCCGATCGTAAAAACATACAATCAGTACTTAGCACCGTAATTATGGGAAAAACGCGCTTGCAGTTATTACTTGAATCCGCGCGGGGAGGTATACGATTTTTGGCAAATGCGATCCTTAATAAAAGGATAATAATGAGTATGTTACAATCTACTGAAGTAGATAAATTACGCTGAATACAGAAGTTTAACAAAAGGCTATTAAAATGAAAACTTATAAACAATGTTTTGATAAGTATGGACATACTTATGGAGAATATCACGCATCCAAATATTATAATAAGCCATTCGAAAAATTAAAAAAAGCAGGGATTCCAGAACAATATGATACGTATATTACAAATTTACCAATGATCCCAAGCCGGGAGTTCTTTTTTAACCATGCTAATTTTGCAGCAGAAGTCTTAATTGAACTAAATAAAAATTCTTTGCTCATTGGACACCCTAAAGGACTTGATTATTTTCATTATATTTGTCAACAGTATTCGGCATCTACTATAAATGACTACTTTACCGAAGATTTATCTGCTGCTGTAAAATTATTGGCTGATTTGATCAAAAAAGGATTGTTTGTTGATAATTTTGATGGCTTAAGAACTATCATGAAGGGTATGTTACAATATAATAATCACCATCAAAAAGCCGAATTATTGGTCGCGTTTCATGAAAAAAAATTATCAGACTATTATGTAACATCTGAACGCTTTCATGGATCAACCAATACTATTCCAGCATTATTACTCTTGCAAGAATGCGATTTATTGGCGGCATTTGGCAAACCTATATTAGAAACCAAAGAAATATTTGAAGCAGCTCAAAAAATGCAACAAAATGCTTCATTGGTGAAGAACATGCAAAATTTTTCTCTATCCCCTCAAAAAATAATTACTATATTATTAACCTATGATAATTCGGAACTGAGGATATTAGAAAATAATTTAGATATTTTGAGATATCCAGAATTCTTAATACAATTTAAATTGGTTAGTCAGGCTATAGATGTATTTGAGATGCTAAAGCCTCATATAAAAGACATCATACAATGTCCTTATCCTTTTGATATGGCTATGGTATTATTAAGTTTTAAAAAAAATCCTTTTAAAGCGATCTCTCTTACGGAAGAAGAGATTGTATCGCTTATTCTGAAATCACTTTATCCAGAGTATTTATTGCAGTTGTTACCGATACTGGATTATTTAAAGCCTTATTTTCATCCACAAAAATTAGGAGAAATGGATGAAATTATAGAAGGTTGTTCTCGCTATCAATATAAATATGAAACATTAGCAGCTCTTATTAATGTTATACATAAAGTTGGATTATTCAATATCGATACATTTAAAAGCCTTGTTTTGTATTACCAGTTAGAAGAAAAAAAACTGGTAACAATGATTGAAGTTTTACATAATATTGGCGTTCCTCAAGCAGAAATTTTAGGAAAAATAGATATTCTCATGAGCACAAGTGACAACGTAAGGAAACTGTTATTTCCTGATACAGGAGAAGCACACATTAATGCCTGTAATTATGTTGAAATTATTGAAGCGATTGAAAATAGGTATTGTATTCTTAACAAAATAAGTGAAATATTGAGTAAAGATCGGCAAACTATTGCAGAGAAAGAAAGTGATTCATCCCTAAATCATGAAAAATCTGTTATCAATAGATCCCCTTCTAGAGTTGGGGCTAGCACTTTTGGAACCTATCAGAATAAACCACAATCTGTGCCTCCCTCTAATTTGGTACAAAATGATGATTCTGATGCAGATTATGCAGCAGATCAAAAACCATTAATGTGTATTATTTCTTGATTAATCTTTGTTCAATTTGCATTCGTTTGGAATAAAGCTTAATCACACCAGAAGCAGTGATATTTTTTCGACTTAATGAGGTGGCTATTACCCTATGTTCCCAGTGACTTTGACTATATTTTTATTGTTACCATGATTTCTTTTGCTATTGCTTCTCGTAACTTTCCTTCCTTTTAATTTTCCTTGATAGACAAGAAGATTCACCCTTAATGCTTTTGTGTTAATAGTATTCGCTCTATCCATTCTGCTTTATTAAGATGGAACGGTTGAATCCTCTCGTTTTTTGGTGAAAATAAGAAGTGTTATTGCGTATACGTCCAAGAGAGTACACGAAAAATTTAATGCTTTAAAAATGTACCAACTTCACATCGTGATTCACCGTTTTCTGGTTGCTGTTCACAGGTTTGAAATACATTATTTTTAGCCAAAGAAATTTTGGTATTACGCTCTTCTTTAATTAATGCTTCTTCTAATAACGCAATAATTTTTGTTGGGTTGGCCTTTGTCTCGTTGAAAGGAATATTGAATGCTTTTTTCAAATTAGCGTCGTGGAAATTAATTGGTTCATATCCATGATAAGATAAGAGTGCGTTTACTACAATGGCGATCGTACGATAATTTGCATCCTGAAATGGATGAATGGTGATGTAGGTTGTAACCAAATCAGCAATCATTGTTGGTATTTTTTCTTTTTGCCATCTCAGCTCATCATTTATTATTGACACCATGTATTGAATATAAGTTGAAAATAGACGCTTAATGTCTTTTGGCAATGGATAAATAATATAAACTCGGCCATAAGCTATATGTTCTTCTTCTGTAAGAATTGCATTTTTTTTAAAGCGAATGTTTAAACGCTTTCCTATTGTCTGAATTTCTTTTTCAAGATAGGTTGCAAAAAACATGGCCTTACTGTCAACACTTTGATCTATTTGACGATAATATATTTTATAATAGGCACGTAGAAAATAATAACTTTCCTTTTCGCCAAAATGCGCATAAATATAGGAAGCGATCTGTAACACATCATTCATAGCCATCCATGCCTTTTGACCATGCATTTTTTTGATTTTCTTTGACATCGGCCAATTTTGAGAATCAAAACCCATACGCTTCAGCCGTGCATCCAAGAACTGAGGCATCTTTCCATATGTTAAAAATAATCTGTCTCTTTCATTATGACTGTCTATTAATGGAATTTCTTTTAGACTACTGAAAATCTCTTCATAACGAAATTTTCCTGGTTCGTCTTTTAATAACTTTCCTTTGACAGTATTTTTGGCAATCCAATAAGCAGTTTTTGAGCAATTTCGATGTACGTCAGAGACAAAATCAGCCATCATTCCTTCTGGATTTCCTCTATCTCTTATAATCCAAGAAACACGTTGAGAAGCTGCATTTAATGTGCTTTCATAATCATTGCATTGTTTTTCCAGCAAGTTTTCTTCATAAACATTACCTTGTTGCTGATTATTTAATTGCAGGTAGGCTAAAAATGCCGCAATAAGTGGCTTTATTTGCATAATAGTTTTTCCTTTTTAATTTATAAGCCAACGAAATTCTTTCGTTATTTTTATTATGTAAGCTGAGTGAATATCTTATACCTTATGCTCTGATATAACCCGTACTTTTATTATATTATCTAGTGAAGCTTTAGTGAAGATATGACATAATCGTACAAATGATAAATCGAATTGCATAACACCATCATATAGTAGTTTCAAGCTTGATCAAAGAGTGACTCATCCTTGAGTCATCTACCTGTTACTACTTTACCTGCTTAAAAGATTTTTTATTTTCTTCTGTATATTCCTTTGTGATCGCCTTGTTCTCCACCTGGGTTTCCCCTTTGAGCACCCTTTTGATCCTCTGGATATCCATCATGTTTTTCATGGAAAATTTTTGAAGAATATTTATTTCTATTATTTTTATTATTGTCAGGCATGATATTTCTCCGCAATTTTTTGCTTCACTTTTAATTATAGTAAAAATTACTTAATATGGTTTAGTTTAATTTTAAATAGACAATATTTGGGGAGTCATTTTGTTCAAATATAACTGGTCAATGGTTGGCATACATTATACCGCTACTTTATTGGTTGTTATCGGTTTAATATTGTATGGAGCAAAATTTTTTCAAGTATCTGATCCAACATGGGCACTTATTTCAGGCGTTATTTGTACAGAACTTGATATGAATCGAGCCAAAAATACCGTTATAAAACGAACATTGCTGACTATTCTCGGGGTAATTTTTGCTTTAGGTATTTTATTGATAGGTAGCCCGAATTTAGGTACTTTGCTTTTTGGAATTGCTGTTATTACCCTTATTTTTCATTACATCATTCCTTTAGGAGATGATTGGAAACTCCCAACAGCTACAGCTATGATCATCCTTGTTGTCGCTACGCAACAACACTCCACTGCTTCTGCTGAAATAATTGCCATTAAGCGGGCTTTTGAAGTTGCTGCTGGCAGCATAATAGCTGGAATTGTTTCCATTATTAGCTGTAGCCTCATACAATTTATAAAAAAACAACACTGCAGAAAAAGTAACGTTGATTAGTTTAATTTTATTATTCAAAAACGGGTAGGTAGTATAATTTTATGATGGTGTTTATCATTGCCCTTATATTCTCGAATAAAGGAGAAAGTACATGCGAAAAGTAATTATTATTACGGGTAGTAGTCGTGGAATTGGTGCAGCAACTGCATTAAAAGCTGCTTCTCAAGGTTATGCGGTGTGTGTGAATTATGTAAACAATGAAGCGGCTGCTAATAGTATTGTGCAGCAAATTAGAGAAAAAGATGGTATCGCCCTTGCTGTTAAAGCTGATGTCAGTCGAGAAAAGGACGTTCATTATTTGTTTGAACAAGTCGATAGCCAGCTTGGTTCTATTAATGCTCTTGTCAATAATGTGGGTGTCTTAGAACAAAAAATGCGTGTTGATCAAATGGATAAAGCACGACTAGAACGTGTGTTAAGAACTAACATTATTGGATATTTTTTATGCGCTAAAGAAGCGGTTAAACGAATGTCGACTCAATATGGCGGAACAGGTGGCGCAATTGTGAATGTCTCTTCTGCTGCTTCGCGACTGGGTTCAGCAGGAGAGTATGTAGATTATGCCGCATCAAAAGGCGCTGTTGATACGTTAACCATTGGCCTTTCTAAAGAAGTAGCCAATGAAGGCATTCGCGTGAATTGCGTCAGGCCAGGTTTTATCTATACCGATATTCATACCAGCGCTGGTGAGCCTAATCGTGTGGATCGCCTTAAGTCTCTTTTACCTTTAAAACGAGGTGGACAACCCGAAGAAATTGCCAATGCGATCATGTGGTTATTGTCCGACGAAGCAGCTTATGTTACCGGGTCTTTTATTGATGCAGCAGGTGGATTGTAGAAATACTCTATTGCAACGCTAATATTGCCTCTTTTACTATTGGTTCAGAAACCGGGTGAACATAGTTATTATAAGAGGTATGTACTCTTCCTATTTTTTCCAGTAATACATAACGAACAAGACCTGCCTTTGTTTTTTTATCGGTATAAGTAAGTTCAATTATTTTATCGATATTATATTTTCTTAGTGCTTTTGCATAAATACCCAGTGAGGCTAGGCTCGATTGAATAAGCGCATAATCTTGCTCACTTAATATACCCATTAATTGGGAAATTTTTGCTTCTACTAAAATACCATATCCAACAGCATAGCCATGCAGCATTTTATAATTGGTTAATTTTTCTAACGCATGAGCAATTGTATGACCAAAATTTAATACCATGCGCATGCCAGTTTCTTTTTCATCTTTATTCACAACGTAGGCTTTTATTTTTATGGCTCTATAGATAAGTTCTGACATCAGTTTATCGTCTAAATCCAAAATTTTGGGTAGATTTTCAATTAAGAAGTTAAAGCTGTTAGCATCATTTGTCGAAAACATTTTCATAGCTTCAATTAAGCCAGCGACAATATGCTTTTTATCTAATGTTTTCAGCGTATTAGTATCAGCAATAACTGCGATAGGCTGCCAAAAAGCACCAATTAAATTTTTACCTTGGGGTGTATTCACGGCTACTTTTCCGCCAACACTGCTATCCACCATCGCTAATAAAGTTGTAGGTATTTGGATATAAGGGATGCCCCGCATATAAGTGGCGGCTATAAAACCAGCTAAATCCCCGGCGACCCCTCCTCCTAATGCAAGTATGAGAGTATCATTTCTTCCATAAGCATGTGATAGAATGCTCTCTTCTAGCTTTTGTTTAATTTTAGAGTTTTTTGACTTTTCACCTGCAGGAAAAGTTAAGAGTAAAACCGTATATTCCTTCTTTTTTAATTGCCTTACAAGAGATTCGCCATAATATCTAGACACTGTATTATCAGTAACAATAACTATATTACGGTAGTTTGTGGGAAACCATTTGATGCTATCATCATCAAGCTGCCCTGGCTCAATACTTACTATATAGCTTATGGCAGGGGCAACAGGAACATTTACCGTAATTTTGCTCATCTTATTACCCCTTCCAAAAAAATCAGTCCATCATACTTTATTTGTAATATTTTTGTAAGGATTTAAGTCGTTGGCAGAATGGCATAAAAAAGTAAGGTAGTAAAACGGGATGCTTTCGGAAGCCATTCGATTTTTGCTACCTGTTCATTCAGCACCTTCTCCTCGGCTAACGTGACTAATTGACTTTCCCGTTGGGCTATATTGCTGAGGGATGCATAGTAGCGATCATTCAAGATGATTTATGATCTATAAAGTCAATTACCCCCTTCGACTATCGTAACTATAACGCTAAATCCCTTAACGGAAGACCAAACTTTTTTTGAGGCTCCTCATTATATTTTTCCCAGTCGCTTTTGGCTTTAAATAAGCGATGGGCACTTTGAGTATGGTAAAAAGCTTGCTTTTGTAGACTCTCCGGAGCGCATGAACCCAAAATAGCTCTTAAGGGGATTAATACCACACCCACTAATTTTCTTACAAAATTGGTGACGTAATCTCGTGCTTGATTAAGAATACTAACATCGACCTCTCTATTTCTATTATTATTTTCCTCTGATATTTCTGTTCTTGTTTGTCGATAACTTGAATCGAGATAGGTATAATATGAAGGGAGTGCTATACTGGAAAAAGGTGTTCCATAAAAACCCTTTCCTTTCTTTGCTTCCTTTATCCCACTAGCGTTGCTTTCTAATACGCCTGACAACAAATCCACCTTTTGCTTGAGAAGCTCAATTGAATTTTCTAATTTCTGAATTTTTCTTGTGAGTTCGTCTTTTTCGGTTGACCAACTCAAGCATGATTGACGAGATAGTGAAGGATTATCTCTAATCTCATCAAGTCTCGCCTTATGCTTTTCAAGTGCCTCAGAAAGTTTGCGGCATTCTATCAATAACCTGGCACGTTCTTCAGCAATCGGTCGCATGACATGGTCAAACACATATTCAAATCCAGCTTGAATCATTTTATTGCGCTTTTCAGCACTTTGTTCATAGATGCCAACGTGTTTTCGATATCTTTCATATGCATGATATTCTTTCATCTCTTCCATAGTGCCATTTTTTTTCTTGCCAAGCTCTTGCTCTTGTTTTTCAAGTTGTTTGTAAATGTGGTTTTTAAATGCAGTGATATGAGCCTGTAACATATTGACTAAATCTTCTTCCCTACCTTGATGCATATGTTGAGCTAAAGTAGCGGCATCAGAGTGGGTGTTTAATATTCTATCAACATCCTCACGAGTCAATGTTCCTTCTAAAATCCCACCAGCGCGTGACTTTACAAAATAGTTAATCACTCGTTGTGATTGGTCTTGTGCGTTGGGTTGATTATCAATTTGAATATAAATTTTATTAGCTTTTAGCGTAGAAAACCATAATTGATAGTTTCTATCGTTAGAATATTGTTCATTTATATCAGATGACTCTAAAAAAATACCCTTGAGCGCTCTTTGTAATGAACAAGGCATGTTTTCTTCTTCTGGTAACAGACAAAACTCATAATCCGTAGAATGGTCATAAGACTTATCTTTGATGGCTTTTTCTAATTCATATAAATCGCTGGCGGCTATTTCTGCAACGGTGGAATACCTCTCCAATTCTCGCATCAAATCGTTCGCCTGAAAAACATTTTCGGGTTTGCAAAAATCCCGTATGCTTTCCATGGTATCCATATAAAGATTCTCGGCGCTGGAAAAAATATTTCTTTTTTTGTTTGACAATAACTGCGGAGAAACTCTCAAAGATAAATCTTCACCAATATCTACGGCCATTATACTCCATTGATATTCTAATTCACCAATAGATAAGGCAACTTGTTTTTCTCGAATTTCTCTCAATTTTTCTGGAGTTAGGTTTCCCGCTTCCTTTTCTTCCAGCAAAACTTTCTTTTTTTCTTTAATTTTTTTCAGCCTGTTTTGCAGTTTTTTGTAACCTGAAGAAGATTGATGCTGCGAAGGTTCTCCAGTTACCTGTGAATGTCTTCGATAATAACCATGATTTTGTTTTAATGCTTCCCATCGATGCTCAGCTTTTTGCCGAAAAATAGCGATATATCGCTCCGCTCTTGCCACATCATTCTCTGGATTATCCAGTCGTCGAATTTCATCAATAACTGCTTGAGAATTGCCAGGATGTTTTTTGGCTAAATCATGGTAAAAGGCTATTAACGCCGGCATGCGATAATGCTCAGTATACAGTTTCAAGCGTTCACCTAAGGCCTCGTATAAGTGAGATAACAACAGGTCAGAAGAGGGTTCTTTTGCCCAGCGCTGTTTATGCTTTTCGCCAAAGCGTTTACAGCGTTCAATGCACTCATTTTCTGTTAAGGAAGATAAAGTGTCAGAGGCTGCTATTGTATTAACTAATGACGCCTGGCGTCTAAAAAGATAAGTATCTCTTCCCTCTTTTAGTTTGTTACTCTTTGACTTATAATGTCTGCTTAAAAAAGTATACGATTCTGCCTCGGAGAATCCGCTAATAAAAGAAGAAATCTTTAATAACAGGCCTAAAGTAATTTTACCTTTTTGCATAAGCAAGTGGCCTTGCAAAAATAAAAAATTTAACGCTGGTGTAAAAACGCGGGACCAAGAATAACTCAGGTGATTTTTTTTCATTAACCGCCTTAAACCATCGGACTTTTTCAATAAGTCTGTGGAATTATAATAGAATGTTTTTTTATATAAAACATTTCGTAGTGATTGGTGATCTGTTAAGGTCATCAGACGTAATAATTTTTCAGAATTTTCTGTATGGCCTCCTTCCCAATATCCCTTAACGGCCATATCTCGATCAGCACCCCGAGCTAACAACGCTTCCACCTGTGCTATGTGGCCGCCTTCCGCATAACCAAAGACAGCGTAGTCTAGATCGGCACTACGAGCCAATAGCTCCTCCACCTGTGCTATATGGCCACCTTTCGCATATCCCTTAACGGCCATATCTTGATCGGCACCCCGAGCCAACAGCGCTTCCACCTGTGCTATGTGGCCGCCAGTGGCATAACCCAAAACAGCGTAGTCACGATAAGCACCCAGGCCTAATGGCTCCAACACCTGTGCTCTGTACTGTGCTATGTAGTTGTCCGCTGCATAATCCTCGACCCAATAGGGATCATTGGCACCCTGATGGATCAGGGCGTCCACCTGCGTTGTATAGCCGCCAGCCGCATAATCCTCAACAGTCCAATGTGGTCGGGTACCCCGAGCTAATAACTCATCCACCTGTGCTGTATGACTGCCAGCTGCATAACCCTTGACAGCCCAATATAAACATCGGCTGGCATCATGAGCCACCAATGCCTCCACCTGTGCTGTGTGGCCACCAGCTGCATAACCTTTGACGGCCCAATATAAACATTGGCTGGCATAACGAGCTAATAGTTTCTCTACACACAGCGTCTCCACCTGTGCTGCGTAATCGCCAGCTGCATAGCCAAAAGCTGCCTCTACCTGTGCTGTGTGGCCGCCCGCTGCATAACCAAAAACTGCCCAATTTGGATTTGCATTGAATTCCCTTATCAAAAGCGTTACAGCCTCCTCTTCTCCTTGTTGAGCAAGTAAGGCAACCGGCGTATAAATTCCTTTTCGAACATCAATACAGATTTTTTCTTCGTTAATCTTCCTGGTTAACGCTTCGGTATCTTTTGTTTTGGCTAAATGGCAGATTTCATCAAATAATAGCATAGTTTTTTTGTTTCATTAATTACATTGACTGAGACTATAACGCTAAATTTCTTAACGGCAAACCAAACTCTTTTTCGGTTTTTGCGTTGTATTTTGCCCAATCGCTTTTGGCTTTAAACAAGCGATGAGCACTTTGGGTATTGTAAAAAGCTTGTTTTTGTAAACTCTCCGGTGCACAAGAACCCAAAATAGCTCTTAAGGGAATTAATATCACACCCACTAATTTTCTTACAAAATTGCTGACGTAATCTCGCGCCTGGTTAAGTATGTCAATGCGGACACTTCTATATCTACGATTTTCCTCAAATATTCCTGTTCTGTTTTGTCGATAACTTGAATCAGGATAAGCATAACTTGAACATTCATTAGTAAGGCTTGTGATACTAGAAAAAGGGGTATTATAAATATCTTTTCCTTCTTTAATACTTTTAGTGCTCCTTTCTAATACACCCGACAGGTAATCCACCTTTTGCTTGAGAAGTTCAACGGAGCTTTCTAATTTCTGAATTTTTCTCGTTAACTTGTCTTTTTCGGTTGACCAACTCAAGCATGATTGCCGAGACAGTGAAGGATTATCTCTAATCTCATCAAGTCTTGCCTTATCCTTTTCAAGTGCCTCGGAAAGTTTGCGCCATTCTATAAATAATCGGGTACGCTCTTCAGCAATTGGTCTCATCACATGCTCAAAGACATATTCAAATCCTTTTCGAATCATTTCATTGCGGTCTTTAGCACTTTGTTTATAGATGCCCACGTGCTTTCCATAGCTTTCGTATTCTTCATATTCTCTTATTTCTTCATACGTACCATTTTTTTTCTTGCTAAGCTCTCTCGCTTGTTTCTCAAGTTGTTCGTAAATGGCTTTTTTAAATGCAGTGATGTGAGTCTGTAAAATATTGTTTACAGAGACTAAATCTTCTTCCGTACCTTGTTCCATACATTGAACTAAAGTAGAAGCATCGGGATGGGTTCCTAATATTCTATTCACATCTTCATGTGTTAATGTTCCTTCTAAAATCCCCCCAGCGCGTGACTTTACGAAATAGTTAATCACGGGTTCTGATTGACGTTCGTTGGATTGAGTATGGATTTGAATATAAATTTTATTAGCTTTAAGTGTAGAAAACCATAATTCATACTTTGCTTTATTATGCATTCGTTCATCTACATCTAGTAAATCATTTAATTTTGATAATAGATCTTTGAGCGCTTCTTGTAATGAACAAGGCATGGTTTCTTTTTCTGGTAATAGACAAAACTCATAATCCGTAGAACGGTCATAATGCTTATCTTTAATTTCTTTTTCCAATTCATATAAATCGCTGGCGGCTATTTCTTCAATAGTCGAATACTTCTCCAATTCTCGCATCAAATCATTCGCCTGAAAAAGATTTTCTGTGCTGCAGAAATCACGGATTCTTTCCATCGCGGTATATTTATCATAAGATTTACAGCTATCCACCTCTTTTCGGATTTTTTCGTCTTCTTGTTTATTAGATAATGAAGAAGATAAGGGCTGTTTCGCTCTTACTATCTCTTCTCTCCTATTAAATTGACACTCTACCTCGCTGATAGACAAAGCAATCTGTTGCTCTCGTATACGAGCCAATTCCTCTTGACGGAGCAAACCTAAACCTGTTTCCTTTTTTTCTAATAATCGAGCTTTTTCTCGGATAATCTGCAGAAGCTTTTCTTGCAATTCCTGGTAAGTTTCAGAATCAACCATATATCCATACATATTGAAAACTTGGTTGTTTTCCCTTAGCCGAGCATTTAATTTGTCTTCCAAGAGTTTCCATTGATCCTCACTTTCTTGCTTAAAAGCGTCGATAATTTTCTCTGCTCTTTTAACATCATTCTCTGGATTATCCAGTCGTCGAATTTCATCAATAACCGCCTTAACCACGTGAGGATTTTCGAGATTTTTTTTCTTTTCTTTAATCATTAAATCCTGGTAAAACGAAATGAGTGCCGGCATGCGATAATGCTCAGTATACAGTTTCAAGCGTTCACCTAAGGCCTCGTATAAGTGAGATAAAACTTCAGGAGAAGCTTCTTTTGCCCAGCGCTGTTTTTTATCTTTGCCAAAGAGCTTACAGTGTTCAATACATGGATTTTTTTCTGTTTGTTTTAATTCGGTACTACCTGGCATACTATTTTTACCTCTTTTATTATCTAAAAAAGCTTTTCTTGCCATCATCTTCAATAGGGATGACGGCTCAAAAGCTTTTATTGATAACCTATCTCACGTATTCGTTAATAGGCTAATTATATCATCATTTTCAAAAAATTATCTTATCGTCTATTCAACGTCACCCTTTTCAACACCGCTTCGGCGGCTTCTGGTGTGCACCTATTAGGATGCATAGAAACATATTGGTTAGGGTGGTCTTCGGGTTTGTTATGTTTCGGTTTCAAGTGAAACAATCCTCTTCGAGCTAAAGCACTGGCGGAAGGTATTGAAGATTCAACCGCCTCATACTCCTTGGCTATTGCTTCGACAAAGATTTCTCGCTTTTTAGGTTCACTTAAGGGTTCTTGTATCTGACTCGTATAACAGTTCATGGTATACGTTAAATTTTCGCACCATTCTTTTCGTCGTTTAGGATTATCCCTATTCTTCACCCAATCAATGCTCAAATTATCCAGTGCGCAAAAGCGCATCAACGTTTTCCTAAAGATTTCATCTGCCACCACAAACAAAGGAATAGCATAAAAAAGTAAGGTGGTAAAACGCGATGCTTTGGGAAGCGACTGTGTTTGAGCTACGCATTCATTCACCACTTGCTCTTCAGCTAACGTGATTAACTGGCTTTCCCGTTGGGCTTTATAGCTGAGGGAGGCATAGTACCGTCCTAACCCGGCTTCGTTCAGTGTGGATATATTTTGTCCATCGGGTAAGTAACACCCTAACATGTTCGCCTCTATCCAGTAGATGACCAGTGTTTCAGGGCGAGGTAAAGCTTCAGCAGTAGCACTTAAATAGAGGGCATGACAATGTGGCATCCCTTCTTTACAAAGCCGGGCTAAAAAAAGATTCGCATCTTGTTCAGCACGTTTTTCTATTTTAGTCAGTTTAGGTTTGGCTAGAAGATTGCTGATAAAATCACCGGCCGTCGTTTCTACCACTTGCCATATGCCTTGAATAAAGCTTGTAGCTTCCTCTGCTGCTGTTGTGGCACTCCCTGCTGCACTCAGCATGTTATCTAACACGTCTTCATCTAAGGGATTCGGTAAATCGATATCAAAAAGCCGCATCGCTAATCTTTCTGATAAAGCCATCACCTCAAAAAATCCTCCCATGGCAATAAGACGGTTCATACGGCGCTGAAGTAACTTTTTATCGGTTGTTTTTAAAAGAGAACTTAAGAGTTTCATGCCACTGCCTACAAAAGGAATAATATTGCCTAACGATTTGAACATTTTACTGGCTTTGCCCAGTGTGCCATCGCTATGGTAAGAAAAAAGTCCCGTCGATACCATCAGGGCTGCAAGATACAGCTGAAACACCGTCTGTTGAAAATGGGTCACATAAGCGGCTTTCTCAGATGACAGTGCTTCTATACTGGAGGGCCGTAAATTTTCCAGAATACTACCATGGCGGTTAACTTGCTCTTGAAGCATATTCAATTTTTCTACTAGAAAAATTTTCTCATGATTCACGAGTGTTTTCTCTGGTTCAAGCATTCTCTCCTGTTCGGCTTGAAGATGGGTGATAAGTTCATGGGTTGTATCCGAAATAGATTCTTGGTTGGATGCTTCTTGTTTTATCAATTGAATAATCTGTACGGCTGAATCTAACAATTCATATTTTTTTTCTAAAGCAGCCAATTGCGCTTTCACCTCTTTCATCGCTTGCTTGAGAGCAAGGATGTCAGTTTGGATGACCGTCACCTCTTCTGTTAGGGTGACAATTCTTTTGCCCTGCGCTGCTACCGTTGCATATGTATCTTGCTGGGCTTTCTGAAGCGTTGAGATATCTAGCCCTATTTGGCATTGTTCTTTATTTCGAGGCAATGATTGGAGAGTTTTTTTGGCCTCTTTATCCATTCCCTTTAATCTATTATCAATACTTACCCCTAAACGGGCTCTCTCCAAACATCGTTGATATTGCTCCGCAAACAAGTTAGGCAAAGCATTAACATAAAAAGGTGTGTTTTTTCGGGCACGTTCTCTTACTATCGGATCTGTTGTTGAAAGCGCTTGTAACTGTTCATAGAATCCTTCTAATAAAGGAGATTCTGCTTGCCCAAAAAGCGATGTGATATCGGATGCCAATGGCGTATCTAAAGAGAGGACTGACATGCTGGAAATGCTCTCATCGAGAAAATAATCTCTCAATTTTTCTAAAAAATAAAATGTCTTTTTATCACTTTCAGACTTCTTTGTATCATATTCAACTAAATCTTGCGCATGCGTCAAGGATTGGACTCCACCATGAAACTGCCGCATAAAAAAAGGTGTCTTACTGTTTCTGGATTTATAATTTTTTGCATCTTTGCTGACCATTTCACGCAAACGACTATCCCATTGCTCTAGCTTTCTTTTATCGAGTTCTGCTGATAATAAATTTATTTCTGTTAGTTCAATTTTGTTGTTCTCGAGCGTTAAAAAAATCACCTCACTTTTTTGCTGCTCAAATTGCTTAATGGTCTGAAGGGTTAAGTGATTCGCCGATAAATTTATCTCAGCTAATCTCTTAAGACATGGTAAGTTCCTCCAGAGTAAATCGAGCATCTCGTCGGTTAAAGCATTGTAGCTCATGTGAAGGGATTGGAGTTGTTTACAGCGTGGAAGTTTTGGTAGGAAAACAACCATGTCTGCTGGCGTGATGTGACCAGCATTATCGGATATGTTTAACGTGGTTAATTCCTGTAAATTTTCTAAATGTGGTGCTAATACCTGCAATGCCCCTTCATTAAGCGCCTTTTCCAAATGCAGTTCTTTTAACTGGTTCCAATGGCTGATAAGCCCACAAAAGGCTTGCCAGGTTTCCGGCGTAAACTGCATGCCATTGGCATCAAGTTTCCGGATTTTACCTCCCTCAGGAATGGCTTTGGCTAAATGCTCTATATGCGTCAATGTGAGGTTACCGGTTGGCACTAAATCTAGAAGTGTTAAGACAGTTTCTGGATAACGCCGTTGATAAAGCTGTTGCAGTACGGGTGACCAGGTAGCCTCACAAGTCTCCTCTGCTGACAGGTGGGCAGGAAACGTAATTATCCATTCAGGTAATGCCTGGTCTTCGAAAGCAACGGCATCGGTTAGGGGTTTCGGCGTAGCAATGGTTAATAGCGGTAGCGGGCTATTCTGGAACACCACTTCTGGAGCCAGTGCATCCGTTATCATGGCCTGATAAGAAGCCAGTTGATGAGTAGGTACTGCCATGACGAATGAGGTTTCACCCATGCACGATTTTAATAAAAGAGATAGATGCTGCACTTGCAGTTTTTGATGAATCAGAAGCTGCACGAGAGGTGCTTCGGGTGTATCGTTATCGTGCATCCATTGCAGGACAGAAAGTACGTCAATGAGGGCTTTGTTTTCTGTTAATTGCTGGGCTTTGCCCGTATGCACGTAATGCTGGTGCAGGAAGTCAGCTACATACAGGATAAAACCCACTTCATTGGTGTGAGACGTCAGGCGGGATAAAATAGCCGCTATTTTCTGAAAAGGAAAAGCCCAGATACCATTGAGTGACCAATTTTCTTTGGCGTCTTTAGCTAATGTAAATAAAAAGTAAAGCATCCCACAAAAGTGGTCATGATATCGCTTTTCAGGTTTTGAAACCAAAGGGCCAACGAGGTTGGTATCGGTGTTAAAAAAATAATGGCGCAGGCTTTCTGCGCGTAGAAACGCTTCACGGCTAAAATCAAAGATAACCGTGTTGCCTTTCACGGGTAAGAGGTGATACCAGTTTTTAGTATGGGATGAAGCAATAACGGTATGTTTTAATGTCCGTAAAGGGGGTGGCGTTAAAGACAGTGGAATGAGCGTGTCTTTTGGAGTATCTAACGGGTGTGTTACTGCTGCCAGGTCTTCATGTTGCTGCTGGTTTTTCTGCAACTGGGTTTGCAATGCCCGTATAGCGGGAGATACAGGGAAAGGGGTGTCTACGTTAAGGCCAAGGTTTACATCGGGATTATTGGGTGAAAAGCCTGGCAAGGAAGTCATATAAGTGAAGGTGTCATTTACCTGCTCGGTAGTGATATCTGCTTCCGATAAAGTACTTCCTGATAAGGTTGAAGCCAATAGGGAGATTTTATCGGATGTTTCTGGCGTTAAGTCAAGCTTGGGTGATTGCTTGGCATTTAAGGCAAGTTGCGCGGCCAGCTTGGTTTGGAGGGATTCCTCTATGGCGGTGGTTTGACCTAATGATATCGTAGTAAGCGCTGTCTGGGGCAGTATCGATAATAAGGCTTCTACTCCTTCCGAGGTGATAAGGTTTCCTGAAAGATTGAGGGTGTGAAGCGCAGGCCACCACGATAATCGGGGTGCTATTTTTTTCAACCCATCATCGGTAAGCAGGTTATGGCTTAAATCCAGGGTTTCAATGGTTTTCCGTGGGTTTTCGATATAACCCCATACGTGCATTAAGGCATGCAAGGCCTCATCGGTTAATCCTATGTTGGAAAAAGACAGGTGTTGAAAACGGGGAAAGGAGGCCGCTAAGCGCTGAATAGCAATACTTGGGGTATCTCTCTTAAACCAATAAGCTTCCACCACTAAAGTAGTGATTTCTGGGGGCAAGGGATTTTCCGCTAGCATGGATGCATGGATGGATGTTACATCGATGGCAGGTTCATTTTCTTCAAAGCAGGCATAAAAACTTAATAAAACAGGTTTTAAGAGGGGTTTGTGAAGATAGTTTTGTGCTTCCTTGGCCGCACTTAATAGCCGGGAGGAGCGGCGATGATATTTTTCGTGTTTTTTACAGGTGTCAAGAAGACGCTTGGCTAACGGGGTATGGGTATTAGTATCACTTAACGCTTCTACAATGGAGAACCATCGGGCTGTTTCATGGGGCTGCTGGCAATAAGTTTGAAGCTTTTCTAGGACAAAGACATCCAGGGGGGATTGAGAGCATGCATAGCGTAAGGCGCCCTTAAGGGTAGACCAAGCTTGGGGCATGCCTGCGTCACCGGGTTTTAGGTGGCTAATATCGGCCCCATGGGCTAAAAACATATCGTAAAGGGCGGCTGGTGCATGCCCTTGGTTCATATAGTGGTCACTGAAAGCCCACGGCATTTGTGCAGGGAGAAAACTAAAATACTGAATCAGCTCTGCATGTCTTTCTTCGTCCGTACTGCCTATGCTGGCATCTTGGCTTAAGTGGGCGGCTTCCAAAAAGAAGGCTATATCGTCCGGATGTTGCTGTAAATAGTGGGCCAAAACCTTTTCATACCGTTTTCTTTCCGCAAAAAATGCCTGGTTTTGAAACAGTTCTAATGTATAGGTTTCAAGCGTTATATCCCCAAATGACAGTGTTTTGCGAAGGTTGTCTACAAGCTCCATGAGGGAGCATTGCCATTTACCCCAAGAAAACCAGGGTGTCATGGCCGTTTCAAATTGTTGAGCCATGAAAGGAAACGCATGTTGATACGTGTGGACAAGCTCAGATAGGGCTTTTTCTAATAAGGGGTAGGATTGAAAACAGGTGGTTAAGCCTTCATAAACAGGGGCATTTTTTTGTTTGTTTTGCGCTAGCTTATCCTGAATAAGCTTCACCACCATGGCCAATACCGTATGGTAAAAATGCTGTTGGGGATTAAAAAAGGCTTGATGGGCTTTTGCTTTTGCTTCCTGTAAGCGTGGGCCTAAGAGTAAATCAATTAATAAGAACCATCGTGGTTTTGATGCTTCATTGGCGTGTTGAAAAAGGATGAGGGCTTTTTCAATGGCAACACTTCGTGAATGATGGGCGGTATCGTTTTCTTGAGACCAAGAAATGAAGTGTTGGGAATAGTTCTCCGGTGTTTCCTCAAGCCATTGGAAAAGTGCCGAATTTAAGGTGGGGGAAAGACGCGTATGAAGATAGCTATCATACCGTTGCAGTAAGCTAGGGAGGGCATCGTAAGCCATACGGTTTCGGTCTGCCCGTCGACGCCGTTCCCTTTCGGCTTCTTCTCGGGCACGCTGCTGTTGGCGATTGTATTCTTCGGCTTTTCGAGTGTCTCGTTCGAATGTATCCCGAAATGACGAGAACATTGGCCCATCATGCCCCATGGTTCCTTACCCTTAAGTTCAATAAAAAGCGGTGTAAAATGATAGATGGCATCATTGTCTTTACGTATTTTTTCATTTGTTTGTAACTTGTTGTAAAAGATAAATTTTTCATAATTGGAATTTATTCTAACATTAAGCTTTCCTTTTTGTCAAATTTTTGGACAAGATTTAAACAAGACTTGGTAGTGTAGTTGGATATAACTGCATCATTTGAATAATAATTAAGAAAATAGTGGTTTTAACATTTGCTTGTTTTTATCGCTTGATTTCAAAAAAAATACCGCCTTCTGCAAAAGGCTCCTCTTGATAAAATCTAGCTTCCAATCCTGCAGATTCTATAAACGTTAGCATTCGTTCTGGTTCAACCAACGCATTTCATGAGAGTCATTACTCTCACAATAATTGATAGCAACATTTTTGCTAAGCAATCTCGGCGCTTGTCGGTTTTGAAATTCCAGATAATATTTTTTTTAATCCACTGATAGTGTTCATTGCATACCTTAGGTTCAATTAAAGTTTTGCAATCCTATCAGTGGATCCTTATTTCTCCAAGCCTTTCATTATACTTTTGTCGTGTACGAAGATAAAATTTCAAAAAACAATTGCGCTTTTGTAAAATAATGGTATACTTCTGGGCTCACTTGATTTTAAGTGGCTTTAGGAGAGATGGCCGAGCGGCTGAAGGCGCTCCCCTGCTAAGGGAGTATGAGGTCAAAAACTTCATCGAGGGTTCGAATCCCTCTCTCTCCGCCATTTCAAAGTCGTTATTACGCGCCCGTAGCTCAGTTGGATAGAGTACTTGGCTACGAACCAAGGGGTCAGGAGTTCGAATCTCTTCGGGCGCGCCACACTTAGTAAAGGCTACTATGCTTTAAAAACAGGTTTGACACATCGAATGACTACACGCATTATAAAAAAACTACTTTTACTTGTTACGTTATTTTCTGGGTCATTAGCTTACGCAGAAACCAACCATCCTTTACCTCCTACTGTTAACCTTCCTAGTCTTTCCCCTATGTTAGAAAAGACCACGCAAGCCACCGTGAATATTGCTATTCAAGGTATGTTGCCTGATGAGGTTGTTCTTGCAAAAGGAAAACATAAATTTAAACGTTCACGAAAATTTGAATCTTTAGGCTCTGGCGTTATTGTTGACTCTCAAAAAGGTTATATTATTACCAATGCGCATGTTATTCAGTATGCCAAAACAATCACTGTTACCCTGAATGATGGCAGCCGCGTTGATGCTAAATTGCTTGGCGCTGACGAAGATTCTGATTTAGCCATTCTGCAAATCAAGGCAAAGAACCTTCCTTATTTACCTATTGGTGATTCCTCTAAGCTACATGTAGGGGATTTTGTTGCAGCCGTAGGAAATCCTTTTGGATTAAACAGTTTTGGCAATAGCCAAACCGTTACCCTTGGTATTATTAGTGCCTTACAACGTAGCGAATTAAACATCGAAGGCATTGAAAACTTTATTCAAACAGATGCTGCCATTAATCCAGGTAATTCTGGTGGCGCACTTTTAAATATGCATGGTGAACTCATTGGAATAAGCACGGCTATTTTAGCACCTTACGCAGGTAATGTGGGTATTGGGTTTGCTATTCCTGTTAATATGGCCATGGATGTAATGCATCAAATTATCAAATACGGCTCTATCCATCGTGGTTTAGTAGGTGTGTATGTTCAACCATTAACACCGGAGCTTTCTAAAGCATTTGATTTGCCTACTAGTACTAAAGGTGCCTTAATCGCTCAAGTAAATGTGGACTCTCCTGCAGAAAAAGCCGGTTTAAAAGTAGGTGATATCATTATTAGCATCAACCACGAAAAAATCAGTGATGCGGCTCAAGTAAAAAATATTATTGGCCTGCTTCGTGTGGGTAGCCAAGCTCAATTAGAAGTTATCCGCAACGGTAAAACAATGACACTTAATCCCATTGTTATCGATGCTAAAAAACACCAACAACAATTACAATCAAAAAATCCGTTCTTATATGGTTTGGCATTACGTAATTTTGATCAAGAATCACCTTTGCATGGTCATGTCATTGGAATACAAGTGGTTGGCGTTTCTGAAGCAAGTGCTGGTTGGAGAGCCGGCCTTCGTCCAGGAGATGTGATTGTCTCAGCTAATCACAAGGATGTAGACAATTTAGATGATTTACAGGATGAAGCTGAATCAGCAAAGACTGCTTTGCTTGTTCAAGTGCTACGTGGCCCTGCTTCTCTCTTCTTAATTATTAAATAAAGGCTCTTAAAAATGAACGTTATAGAACAAGCTAAAACGAACATGCAAAATCAGCAGCTCAAAACGTGCGGCATTTATGATGAATCAGTGCTTGAGCTTTTATCTCAAATACCTCGTGAACATTTTGTTCCGGAAAAATATCAAGATATGGCCTTTGCTGATTATCGAATTCCTTTACGTCATCAACAAACTATGATGACCCCATTAGAAGAAGCAACCATTTTACAAGCTCTTGATATACAAAAACATCACACAGTATTGGAAGTAGGAACAGGTTCCGGTTATTTCACCGCCCTTCTCGCTTCTCAAGCCAAACATGTATATAGTATTGAATATTATGCTGATTTAACGGCAAGTGCACAAAAAAAATTGGCACATCACCATATAAATAATGTTACTTTAATTACAGGTGATGGAATTCATGGTTATTTAGATAAAGCCCCTTATGACATCATTGTAATGACTGGCTCTGTGGAAAAGTTGGATAAATGCTTTCATCCTCAATTACTCCAAGAAGGAAAATTATTCGCTATCGTCGGAAACTCATCTGCAATGGAAGCCTGTTTATTAACTTTAGATGAAAAAGGCCAGTGGAATTCTGTAAAACTTTTTGAAACGAATATTACTCCGTTGGTGGATCGTTTTAAAAAGGATTCTTTTCAATTTTAATAATGTCATCGAAAAATAATACCTCAAAGAAGAATTTCTTTTTAAGAATTATTTGCAGTACATTTCTTTTTATTGCGAGTAATGCAAGTTATGCTTCAGCTGACTTGCTTACTATTTACATGCAAGCTTTATCCAATGATCCTACCTTTCAAGCAGCCCATGGTACTTATTTTTCTAACAAGGAACTTGTTCCTCAAGCAAGATCGGTACTTTTACCTCAAGTCTTTGTTGGTAATACAGTAGGACGTTACTCTAATACCGGAGACTCAAATCAGGTATCTGTTACAGGGGATGAAGCTTATGATTTAAATACATTTACTGTTTCCGCTTCCCAACAAGTATTTAATTATCAATATTGGATGCAATTTAAGCAGGCAAAAGATACCGTAAAAAGTGCTGAAGCTTCTTACAATGCTGCTGCTCAAAACCTTATTATTCGAGTTGCCCAAGCCTATTTGGGTGTCCTTCAAGCAAAGGATAATTTACGGTTTACCCGTGCTCAAAAACGGGCTCTTGAGCGTCAAATGAATGAAGCAAAACAACGTTATAATGTAGGATTGGATACAATGACGTCTGTTTATCAAGCACAAGCTCAATATGACTTAATGGCTGCCCAAGAAATTTCCAACAGAAATAGTTTGTATATTCAATTTGAAAATTTAAGAACTTTAACGAACAAAGGGTACAATGCAATTGCCCCTTTACGTAAAGAAACAGTACCGCTTGTAAAACCAACTCCCACTAATCAACAAGTGTGGGTCGACAAAGCACTTAGCCAAAATTATACCCTTCTGAGTAATAAATACGCGATGGAAGCGTCAAGAAAAAATATTAAAGCACAAGAAGCGGGACATTACCCTACAGCTGATATCGATTTGGACTATGCCAATACTAACACAGACGCCGCACAATCAGCCGTATTAGCAGGCCAAAATACCGGAGTGGCCCTTAATTTAACGTTACCACTCTATCAAGGTGGCCTTATTTCTTCAAGGACTCGCCAAGCAGAATACCAATTTGAAACAGCGGCAGCGCAATTTCAATCTTCTTATTTAAATACCTTGGTCAGCACCAAAACGGCCTATAACACGGTGCTCGTTAATATTAATAAAATTAAAGCGGATCGTCAGAGTGTGGCCTCTTCAGAAAATTCGGTTAGAAGTACTACTGCCCAATATCAAGTTGGCACACTAACCATGGTGGATGTCTTAACTGCACAACAGCAATTATATTCAGCGCAAACTCAACAAGCTACCGATCAATACGCTTATATGAATGCTATTTTGCAACTAAAATTAGCAGCAGGCACACTGAATGTCGCCGATTTAGAAACATTAAATAGTTGGCTTGATAAAGATCCAAAACACGCGGTAATTAATAATGAACAAATTAGCTAACATACGAATAGAACTCGAAGGAATGGACACTGTTGGTAGCAAGATGGAAAACATCTCCACTTCTTCTTGCATGACTGAAGACGATGAAGCCGTTAACGCAGCTGAAAGCTCAAGCTCTTCTTATAAGAACTCACAGCCCTTGAGTTTTCAGCAAGGCAACGACGAAGCAGGCGAAGGAGTGTACAATGAGTACATGACTGAAGCCGATGGAGCCATTAACGCAGCTGAAAGCTCAAGCTCTTCTTATAAGAACTCACAGCCCTTGAGTTTTCAGCAAGGCAACGACGAAGCAGGCGAAGGAGTGTACAATGAGTACATGACTGAAGCCGATGGAGTCGTTAACGCAGCTGAAAGCTCAAGGGCGAAGAGTTCAACTTTAGAAAAGAAATTACTACACTACACCGGCAAAGCCATTGCCGATTACAACATGATACAAACCGGTGATCGCGTAATGGTTTGTTTATCAGGTGGAAAAGACTCTTTTACTATGTTAACGCTTTTGCGTATTTTACGTAAACGTAGTGGACGAAAATTTGATATTTTTGCTTTTACGCTTGATCAAGCTCAACCAGGTTGGGACGATCGTGCCTTAAAAGCTTGGCTTGAAGAACGAGAAATAAATTATGAAATACTTTCTCGAGATACTTATAGTATTGTGAAAGAAAAAGTACCTGAAGGCCAAACTTATTGTGCGCTTTGCTCCCGGTTAAGGCGGGGAATTATTTATCGTTATGCAAAAGAGAATGGATTTACTAAAATTGCTTTAGGTCATCACCGCGATGATTTAATTCGTACTTTTCTTATGTCTCTTTTTTATAATGGTGATACACGCTCTATGCCACCTAAACTGTTAAGCGACGACAAAAGCCATATTATTATTCGCCCTTTAAGTTATTGCCAAGAAAGCGATATTATTAAATATGCCCAAAAACAAGCATTTCCGATTATTCCTTGCAATCTTTGCGGTTCTCAGGAAAACTTAGCAAGAAAACGTATAGCCAGATTAATTGACGACTTAGCTAAAGAAAATCCTAAAATTCCAAGTAACTTACTTCATGCATTAAGCAGTATCAAACCAAGCCAGCTAATGTCTCATGAATTTTGGAATTTTAAAGATTTAGAAAAAGAGTTAATTGATGCCGAAAATCTATAGCTTCTGGCGTGATAAATTTAGTTTTCCAACCATCATTTTGGTATTAGCCTGCATTGTCGGTATCTTTCATTTCTTTTCTTATTTAATCCCTTTTACTGACGATGCGTTCATTGTTACAAATACACAAGCTGTAGCCGCCGATGTTGCGGGATATATTACGGATATATATGTCCATAATGGGCAACATGTAAAAAAAGGACAACCTTTATTTAAAGTTTTTGACACGCCTTACAAACTGGCTTTAGCGCATGCACAATCGAGTTATGAAGAAGCATTAATTCATATTGAAGTCATTCAACAGGAAACAAAAAAGAATGAAGCCCTGCTTAAAATGACCCTTGCTGATTTACACAAAAAGCAATATGAGTATGATTTAAAGAAAAATCAATCGGTCAATCAAGCCATTTCCCACCTTGAAATACGAGAATTAGCCTATGACGTTGAAAGTTTGACGAATCACGTCCAGGCACTTCGCCAACAACTGCTTATTGATGATAGACAAAGTGCTGAAGCAAAGAAAAAAGCGCATGCCCTTAAAGCGGTTCTGGATAATGCAAAGGTAAACGTAGACCTCACTACGGTGAGAGCAGGCTCAAATGGTATTGTGGATAATATGTTTCTATCGGTTGGCACCCCTATCATTCAACATCAACCTTTATTTTCCTTGATTAATAGCGATTCTTGGTATGTTCAAGCCAATTTTAATGAAACTGATTTACGTTATGTCCGTCCAGGAGATGAAGTTATCATAGTTCTCAGAATGTATTACTTTGAAAAAATCTTTCACGGCGTCATTGTCAATCATGTTTGGGCTGCTGATCGCCAAAATACCAACCCAAGAAGCCAGCAGCAAGTAGTGGTTAATGTGAACGAATGGCTAAATTTACCTCAACGTGTTCCATTACAAATTAAAATTTTAGACCCCGATCCACGTCATCCTTTTAACCCAGGTGCCAGTGCTTACGTCTATGTTCGAACAGGCACGCACAGGTAATGTGGTATGTTTTGCTCTAAGCCCTTCACCAGATATAGAGAATCCATTCAAAAGAAAATAGACAGCTACGATCCTTACGGAATAATGCGGGTCAACGCTTTACAATCCGTTACAGTAGTTATTTGCTTGTTGTTTGTTGATGGCTTCTACGATTTACCTGGATTTGGCGAATCAATTACCTTACCAGTACTAGCGTTGGTTATTACGGGCACCATGTTTGGGTATTATCCACGTTTAAAAGCCATTCTCTTCTTTTGCCTTGCCAGTATTTTTTACACAGCTATTTTTTGTTGTGTAAAAAATTATATTAGTTTATTAGTCCTAGTTACCGGTATTGGCGTCGCCTCTTTTTTTGCGCTTTCCCGGAAATTTTATCCTCCCTTTCTTAATATGATTGCGCTTATCCAGGTGGTTGCTTCTGTGTTATGCCAATCACCTAATAGCGGGGATTGGTACATCATTTTACGTATTATTTTTGATTTAACAGCAATCACCATCCTAATGCTAATTTTTTTCTATTTTTTTCCTAAAAAATATTTCTTTCGTGTATGGCAACGCGCATTTTATTATTCCATGAAGGAATTTGCCGAAAAATTTAATTCTATTAACTTAAACCAAATTAATCCCCAGCAATTATTATTAGTTCATGCCATTCGTCTTTTTAGCTTAACGGATAGTCTCAGTTATAAAGAAAATGGACTTTTTGCTCGACGCATTGCTCTCATTCTTACAAAAATGTATACCTCATTGGCCGCTTTAGCCAATAGGACTATTTCCATTGAAACTCATGAACTTAAAGAGTTTGTAAGAATATGTCAGCAATTTTCTCTTGCAATTAGCGATAACTATCCCCTTTATCCTATATACCTCATTGATAGTGACAACGACCATTTTTTAAGACTTAAAAAAAATCTTAATCAAGCCATTCATACTTGGAATAAATTATGTCTACAAAACTAGATTTATTTACCAAACGTTATTTACAAATCACGATGGCTTTTATGCTATTCGTATTTGTTCAAAATTTTTTTAATATTCCTCATAGTATTTGGATTATTATTACGGGGGCTATGGTCTATAGTGGGTTTCATGCAGGTACAGTAGTTAAACGTGCATATCTGCGCTTAAATGGCACCATCATCGGTGTTGCGGCAGTTGGCATCATATGGCATTTTCTGCATTTAGATTATCGTTTGGCTATATCCTATTTTGTCATTATTATTTGGGCTGCCATTTTTTTTCAGTTATGGCCTTATGATAAATTCATTATTATTGTTACCCTCCTTTCAGACATCCTAGTAGAGCTTCCAAATACCGCCAACTTCAATTTACAGTATTACATTCAAGATAGATTGGCATGTACCATTATCGCTTTTGGGATGTGTGTTGCTATTGAATATCTATGGTTTGGACGTAGCAACATGATGTATTTACATTATGTGGAGGCTCAAGCAACCGCTAATAGAATGTTGCATGAACTGTATCAAATGACAAAAGATAACACGCTCAATTACAGTAAAATATTAAAAAAGATAAACATAGCCAATGCACAAATTGACAAAATTTCCGTCATTGTTGATGATGCAAAATACGAAAGTAAACGAGGTTACCGCCAATTTCAGTTGAGTGCTGCCGATAAACAATTTAATATAGAAATGATTCAGCTATTCAGAAAAATAGTCAGTATTCATTATATACAGCGACATGACCCTATGAACACAAAATTACCCCCATTAATCCAACAAGTTGAAGTACTTCTGGAGAGCACTAACCGATGATTTTAAAAAAAATATGTAACCCCGCCTATGCTATTATATCCAGTAGTTTACTATTATCTAATTGCTCCCTTATTTATCCTCCCGTTCCTCCGGTCAACCTTTCCGTTCCAGATGAATGGAGTCGTTTCGAATCGGTACCTTTAAGCAATCAAAATTATTGGCCTTATACCGCCTGGTGGCAACATTTTAACGATCCTGTTTTAAATCATTTGATGAACGAAGGACTACGGGCTAATTCGACACTCAAAGAAGCTGATGCGCGATTAGAACAAGCTCGGGGACAACTAAAAGCAGTCCAATTAAGTTGGCTTCCTTCCGTCGCCATATTAGCCGGTTATTCTAGTAACCCCGCGTTAGGCAATCCAAGCGGATTTTATGGCATTTGGCCACAATATGCGATGTTTAACATCTTTAATAACATGGCACTCGAAAAATCAGCCAAACTCGAAATAGCCCTTCGAAAGAAAGCAATCGAAGCCACACGGTTAGTCCTTGTTGGCCAAATTGCCACAAGTTATTACACGTATATTTCGCAATTAAATGAATTAAAACTGGTTAACATCTATGTCAACGATCTCAGTGAAATTTTATCCATTCAACAAGCCAGTTACAAAGATGGCCTCACGACTGAAATTGAAATTGATACGTTAATTTCAAAATTACGTAACGCACAATCCCAACGGAAAGTCATTCAAGACAATTTAGTCAGAAGTGCCAATGCCCTTCATTATTTACTGGATCAAAATCCAGGACCAATTATGACATCCACGGATTTTGGTAAACTCAATGCAACCTATCCTAACGTAGGCGCTTTACCTGCTACTGTATTAGAAAATCGTCCCGATGTTTCTATAGCAGAACTTCAGTTTAAAATAGCCGTGCAAAATAAAGCCAAAGCGTACACGTCTTTACTTCCTTCCGTTCAATTGGATACTTTTGAAGGGGAAACAGACATAGACGGTTCCAACCCATCTGGTGATTTAGCCAATATGGGCGATGCTTATATGGATTGGGTGCTCAACCCGGCTGTTTTTGGTCAAATTGATTCGTATACCGCTGCGCAAAAAGCCGCTTATCACGCCTATATTGATGTCGTAAAAAAAGCATTGCAAGATGTCGATAATAGCCTCTCGCATCACCATACAGCCAATGAACGTTATGCGTTATCTTACCAATCTTATACGTCGCTTAACGATAAATATAAATTAACTGAACGCTTATATGACCGCGGTATTATTTCTTATCAAGCCACCCTAGCGGATAAACTAGCCGTCGACGAAGCCGCTATTGATGTTAACCAAATGAAGTTAATGCAAATGATAACGCTGGTTAATTTGTATCAAGAGTTAGGTGGTGGTACACGCGTACAACCTAAATGATCAAGAATGAAAGGAAGAACAATTTCAAGAGCTTTATTGATATGGGCTAGCACATGCTCACTACGTAAATAGGGTAAACACATATAAAACTTTTAATCATTTAATCATGTTATTATTGTAATCAGCGGGAATAACGCAGTGAGATAATTACCTTCTTATAGTAATAACCTTTTTTAACGAGGGGAGACTCGAGTAATATTATCTAGCTCTTCTCTCGCCAATTGAATAGCTTTTTGATAACCCGATGTCTTGGTAAATTTATTTTTCACTTGTTTTGACCATCGTTCTTCTAAAATCGTGTTACCTAACGGCATAAATACAGCTTGCTCCATGACACTAGCCATACTCTTTTGATTCATTAAAATTAAGGCCACTTGCTGTGTCGATGTTGCCTTAGCAATAGCCTTACATACTTGAAGGCATCGATTACGATGGTGATGAAATAATCCGCATCCTTCAAGGTAATTTTTATCTAAAATAGTGATAATACGATCTTTATAAAAATTTAAACTCGCTTTATTTATAGCATTTCGTCTCGTTTCATCTGGAATAAATGCTTTAATAAGAATAGCATCATCGCCTTTTCCTTTGCTGTTCTCTTTAACAGATTGTTCACGGATAATATAGGCATTCTCATCAAATAAGTTCTCAGGACAAATATGAGCATCTTCACGGAATGCTCTACTGACGCAAAAACCATCAGTATCATTACCTGAGATAATTCTCTCCATATACTCGGCTTTATCAAATCCATCAAACGCACCATCACTCAACCCAATCAATTGATCATCCGTTTCCAAAGGAACTATGATTACTTTTTGTCGCATTAATGCAGATATTTCCGATTTATTAAACGCTGGTAAAAATTGCTTCTGATGGGGCACTGATTCCAAGAAATTTTGAATGTTTTCTTTCATATCAGGTGAACATAGATTTTCAGCCGCACGAATAGGGAAATAAGGTGAGTATGGAACACTACCGCCAATGTCAGACTTTTTGGGTTTTCGATAAAGCATAATCATATCACTTCCAACCCCAATAGAAGCTACTTTTGTTTTTTCGGCATCCATATAATCTGTATAACTAATGGCACAAGAGAAAGTAAATTGGGCGCCACCTTTAGCGCCATACTGCACGTTCAACTCGTTTGATTTTTCATTAACTGTCTGTAATAAAGCTTGCATCACAATTTGAGGATCTTTACCCAAAGAAAGTTGGCTCACATAAGTAGGTAAAATACGTGGTAAAATATCATTACAAAGGATTTGAGGGGGTTCCGAATTGCTCCCATAAGCACCATCAGCAATAACTAGAGAGGGCAGTCCATCAATAAAAATAATATTTCCCGCATCATCGGTGCGTGTTTTGGTGATTTCCCTACAGGAGGTGACGGCAGGTTCATACAGATTATTAATCTCCACACTCGCATAATTTTTCAACAAAGATTCATTTTTTGGCTGGATAAACCATTTTTCTTCTGCTTCTAAGCCAATATTTATCGTTTCTGCATGAACCGTTTCAGGACAGGTTTTCAACACCATTTGATTTAAATATAATGTTTCAAAAAAATCTTCTGGAAAGTTTTCTAAAAAGGCATTCTCTTCATCAGGGTTGAAGGTGAAACAAAAACTTTTTCCAATCATCCTTGATGTAGCATCACCTAACAAATCTTTAAAAACAGACCACACATAACATGTTTTTACATCTTCATTACGAAATTTTATTGTTAGCTTACATTGAGGTTTGCCTGAAGCATCCTTATTATTTATGGAAGACAATCCCTCAACAGAAATGTCAAACTTTATAAGAGCTTGTCCAAGTTTATCTGTTAGTGAATCTATTCTAGTTCCCATAATAATATAATCTCATACAAATGTTATTGATAAATAATAATAGTATCATTAAAAGTATTATTGAAATATTAAAACAACTGAAGTTTGGCTGAATAAACTTAGCCCTGGACAAAAAATAGTTTAATTGAAACTGAGTGATTCTGACATTTTTTAATCGCCGTATGAATGAAGCCATATGTAGCAAGGGATTAAACTACTACGAGACGTCATTGCGAGGAGCGGTATTGCGTAGCGATAGCGAAGCAATAAAGCGACGTGGCAATCCAGGCATCGATATTTATGGAGATATCGTTACTGGATTGCCGCGTCCTGTTTTGGATTGCTGCGCTGCGCTTGCATACAAAACACTCCTCGCAATGACGCTCTTATGGTATGGTTGCTTTTGTAGTAACTAACCAAAAAATCTCAGGATCACTCAGTTTCAATTAAACTATTTTTTGTCCGGTACAAAGTTCAATAAAAAAAGATAAATTTATAAAAATTCTTCCCATTTTTTATAATTTTTGTAGAGGCTGAGTAATAAATTCCCTCTAGGAACAATTTCAAGCATATTCATTTCAATCGCTTTAGCAATTACTTCTGAACGAGATGAAACACCCATTTTATTTTTGATATGTTCAATATATCCCTCAACCGTACGGCAAGATAATTCTAGAAAACCAGCAATTTCTTTTGCACTTTTACCACGAAGCAATAGAAATAAGCATTCTGATTCCCGCGGGGTAAATTTTAATGCTGGATTATAATGACTTATTTGATAAACTCTAGAATCAAGGCCAGATAAGGCTAAATTTTTTTTATCCTTTACTGCAATCGCTGGCAATACGCTACCAATGGACTTATCTTCCGCTAAAATATACATTTCGCCTAAAATGCCAATAATTTCCCCTGTAGCATTTTGGATTGGGCTTTTTACTGTCCTGAGTGTCAAAATAGTATTGTTATCGATTGGCATCGGCTCAAATACTTCTGACTTATTTTTTATCAGCACCTCTTTATCTTGTTGTTGATACAAGTCAGCCAAACTTGCCCATGGAAAATGTTGGTCAAAATGACCTATAATATTTTCCCGACGCATTTTAGTCATTGACTCAAAACCCGCACTACATCCTACAAAGGCAGACTCTAAGTCTTTAATAAAGACTATACTACCCAAACTGTTCAGTAAACAATATGCATCATGAACAAAGTGTAGAAGTTGCTCTTGATTATTCATAGTAACCTCTATAAAAACTCAGCATGCTTATTAAGGCACAAATAATCCAAATTCAAATACCTCTCAGAGGGGTACATCTTTTTCTCTTAATTTGAATAAATAATGAGCAATTATACAGATTTTATCTCAAAAGAAAATAAAAAAAGCAGCTATATTAATACTGTTAATACTACACCGTTAATCCATCGGAAAAAATAAGATTTAAGAAATTACACCGCAGGCAATACGTGCGCCTCCGCCACCCATAGGAGGATTATCGGAATAATCATCGCCACCTGCATGAATAATCAAACTGTGTCCATATAACTCCTTCACAGTCAAATGTGGGGCCACAACAGGGGTTGAAGCGTTTCCTTCTTTATCAACCTTAAGTACAGGTAAATCACCTAAATGTCCTTTTTTATAAGGACCTTTATGAGAGTCAGTAGCACTAGGATCCCAATGTTCACCCGCATCTAAAGCCTCTCGTCCACAAGTAGGATATTGATGCACGTGCATACCATGGTCCCCTGGAGGTAAATCGGTCAAATGAGGTGTTATTAATAATCCTTTGGTGGTATCTTTTACATCGACATACCCAATTGAGTTTCCTCCCACTACCATTGTCATAGGGATTTTAATCTCTGTTGCCTGGGCATCAATTATCCCAAAACTAGACAATAATAATGACATACTTGCTATATAACGAAATGATTTCATATTAACCTCACTTTTAGTAGATGTTAAAACTGAGCTTAGCGGATTTTGCTTAAAACACAAGCACAACTTGCTTTTGACGCCCAACCTACGAGATAATACGCCTACATTTAAATAGGTTTTTAAGGTAAAAAACGATCATGGCTGCACTTCATAACGTCACGTTATTTCTTGTTAATATTTTTTTCAGTTTATGTATTTTTGTCATTCTATTGCGCATTATTCTGCAATTTTTTAGAGCAAACGTGAATAACCCTATTTGCCAAATGGTCGCAAAAATGAGTAATCCTGTCGTATTACCCTTGCGAAAAATTTTGCCACGTGTCAGTTCCATTGATGTGGCTTCTGTTATCGTTTTATTTCTTATCGAAATAATAAAATTTATGGTATTAGGACTCATGCAAGGCATTCTTCTCGGTTTAATCCCTTGTATTCTTATGAGTATTACCGATATATTAATTCAAACTATTGATATATTCTTTTATGCCATCATTATTCGGGTAATTTTAAGCTGGATTCATTCAGCCAATACGGCACTCTTAGCTGAAATTGTTTATGTCATAACAGAACCCTTACTCAGCAGAATACGGCGTTTTATTCCTTTTGTTGCTGGCATGGATTTATCACCTTTAGTTGCTTTCATACTATTAAAAGTAATTAGTATTGTCATACTTTCTTATCTTCCTGGCTAATGGTATAAAACAATGAAATTTCATGTCCAGCAATTGGAAAAACATCGTAAAAACCAGGCAAGAATCACTAAAATTACTACGTCACACGGTGTCGTAACCACACCAGCATTTATGCCAGTTGGTACACGCGCGGCGGTTAATTGCATGACCCCAGAAGAATTAAAAGCGGCCGGCAGTCAAATTATTTTAGGAGGCAATACCTATCATATGTTGGAAGCACCAGGATTGGACTGCATTCAACAACATGGTGGCATGCATCCATTAATGAATTGGTCAGGCCCTATGCTCACGGATAGTGGCGGATTTCAAGTATTCAGCTTATCCAAAAATAGCGACATTTGCCAGATTGATGAAGATGGCGCACATTTTAAATTTCCTCATTCAACACAAACCATTCATCTTAATCCTGAATCATCTTTACATACCCAAAAAATTATTGGGGCTGATATTATCATGGCTTTTGATCAATGCACGCCGGATACAACGGATAAGAATATTGCTATTCAGGCCATGGAGCGAACTCATCGCTGGCTAAAGCGTTCTATTGAATTTCAAATTAAATATCCTAATTCTGCTTATGGTTATCCTCAAGCATTGTTTGGTATTATCCAGGGAGGCATCTTTCGCGATTTGCGTGAACAAAGTACCGAATTTATTCTTCAACAACCTCTGGATGGTATCGCCATTGGTGGAGAAACCATCGGATTTGATCCGATTAAAACGGCTGAAATTTTAGATTGGATTGTTCCTTTACTTCCTGAAAATAAAACTCGATATACTATGGGCGTTGGCTTGCATCCTCAAGATCTTATTGATGTATCTGCCAGAGGCATCGATATTTATGATTGTGTTGCACCGACACGTAATGCCCGACATGGCTCCTTATATTGTGGTCGAATTATTACCGAAGACGATTGGGTTCGATTTGAAAATACAGAGGAAGATGGAAAAGTAGCCATAAAAAAACAGCGATATGCCTCTGATGAGCGCCCCATTATGGAAGAATGTAAGTGTTATACCTGCCAACATTATTCCCGCGCCCATCTGCATGATTTACTTAAACAAAAATCCATTGCTTATACAACACTCGCCTGTATCCATAATATTCATGTCATGCACGATGTGTGTTATGCTATGCAACGAAGCATTATGCAACATTCTAACCCTATTTCATGTGAGACTTTATAACATGCACAGCATTAGTAAAACAAAAATTGTTCCTTATACACCGGAAGAAATGTACAACCTTGTAAACGCCGTTGAAACGTATCCAGATTTTTTATCTTGGTGTTCCCAAAGTGTGGTGCATCATCGCACGGACGATGAATTAAAAGCAACGTTGGTTATGGCTGCTGGTGGCTTTACCCAATCTATTACGACACATAACCGCATGCAAAAAGACAAAATGATTGAAGTTCGCCTCGTAGAAGGCCCCCTTAAACATCTTGAAAGTTTTTGGCGTTTTGAAAGTATTGAATCAAATGAATTATCTCAATGCCACATTTTCTTTGATATTGAATTTGAATTTTCAAACCTCTTTATGCGTATGGCGTTGGAACCATTTTTTAGCAAGGTTGCTGACACACTTATGGAAAATTTTTGTGATCGTGCTGAAGTATTATATAAAAAATAGTTCCATATGAAAATTGAAGTGGTTTATGCCAGTAAAGAGAAGCAATCTCTGCAAATATTAGATCTTCCCGAGGGCTCAACAGTAGAACAGGCTATAAAAAAAAGCTCTTTACTGTCTGAGTTTCCTGAGATTCACATTGTTCAACCAACAATTGGCATTTTTGGCAAAAAAACTACATTAACAACGCTACTACACCCGGGCGATCGGGTCGAAATTTATCGACCGTTAACGATTGACCCGATGCAAAAAAGAAGGCGTTTAGCTGAAACTCAACGGAAAAATAAAATACGATGACCTCTTTTTCACGTCAAGCTTTTTGGAAAGCTATTTTTTTTATTGGCATGTGTTTTTGTGTGGCACTCATCTTAACAAAGTTCATCCCTTCTAAAAGAACTGGTCATCATACCAGTTTAAAAGAAGTTACCTCTCCCGACTCAGTTACGCATCACAAACAAATAATTAATGGCAAAGAATATGCTTATACGACAAGAGTAGGCACGATTACTATATATGATAAAGAGAATAATCCTACAACCACCCTTTCATATACAGCGGATACAGTAGATAATGTCCCATCCCAAAAGCGTCCCATTACTTTTTTATATAATGGTGGTCCTGGTTCATCATCGATGCTGTTACGCATGGCATCTTTTGGACCTAAACGTGTTATCTTAAATAATCATAAACCCACTGCCCCCGCACCTTATAAACTGGTTGATAATGAATATTGCTTACTCGATAAAACTGATTTGGTGTTCATTGACATGCCCAACACCGGCTTTGGCCGTGCATTAGGAAAAAATAAACCTGCTGATTTTTATGGTGTCGACAAAGACGTTCATGCCTTTGCTGCTTTTATTAAACAATACATTCAATCGAATAATCGATGGAATTCTCCAAAATTTTTGCTGGGCGAATCCTATGGGACAACCCGAAGTGCGGTGTTGGCTAATTATCTTCAACATCATGGTATCCAACTTAATGGGATTGTTTTACTCTCTTCTATTCTTAATTATGGGTTGATAGGCGATCATCAAGGTATTGGCGATTGGCAATATGTACTCTCACTGCCTTCTTTTGCGGCAAGTGCCTGGCATTTTCATGCAACCGATTATCATCCACAATCCTTAGAAACATTGCTAAGAGAAGTTGAACATTTTGCTATTACCGAATATGTTGAAGCACTGGCAGAAGGCACGACAATTTCATCTGAAAAACTTCATCACATTGCTAAAAAGCTTGCCCATTACCTTGGGCTTCCTGCTTCTTATATTGAGCGAAAAAATCTTCGACTCACCGCGGGGCAGTTTTTATCTACTTCATTAAAAGATGCAAACCAATATGCGGGAAGATATGATGCACGCTTTACTTTTCTTGCCCAAGGAAGACAACTTGATATTAGTGGAAAGCTTACCCCTGATCCCACGATGGTAACCCAACGTGATGCATTGCTTGCAGCCACAGAAGAATATTTTTCCCAAGATTTGCATTACACGAATCCTGTACCGTATCGTCCTGGTATTAAAATTTACACTAAATGGAACTTCAGACATGGAAAACAACGCATTGTTAATTCATCCATTGATTTGATTAATGCAATGATAGAAAACCCTTATCTACGCGTATTCTCAGGAAATGGCTACTATGATTTCGCCACGCCGTATTTTGCAACGATCTACACCTTTCAACATTTAAACTTACCGGAATCGTTACAAAACAATATTATGATTAAAATGTATCCCGCTGGCCATATGATTTATCTTGATCCAAAGAGTTTGATGAAGTTAAAATTGGATCTTGATCAGTGGTATGATATGGTGCTTAATCAATAAGGTTTTTTCATACAAAAACTGTTGAATGAGAAAGCTTTTCCAACTCGTCTCCGACCCATAAATGGCAAGAAACTCTGCTTTTTTTGAAGCACAGAAACTATCAAGTTGTTTAAGTTCTGGCTCTCTGCCAACAAGTGTCATAATTATATTGCCCCATAAAAATTTTTATGGGGCAATATAATTTTTTTTTCTGTTTTTATTGCCATATAAAAAATATTATATTCGGCAAGGTAATATTTCAAGCGGGGCACAATAAAGCTTATATAATTAAATTTGTTTATGAGGTCTGGTCGGGGTCATCCTGGACAAAAGTACCTGTTGAATTTTTATAGGGGCTTTGAGAGTAATGGAACAACCAACCGACTTTAGCGTTTTCATAACAATAATTGATTGTTATTTGTTGCAAATCATATTGAAAAAGCAACACTTTATGTAAGCAACTTTTGCAAAGCGGTAACCTTAGATGGTTTTTCTATAGACAACCGTAAAAGCTAGCACAGGATTAAGATGCTTTTAAAAGAAGACAACTGGCAATTTCTCCACATCCTCGACTTATTACCATTGCTACAGGATGGCATAATGAACGTATCTTGCTAGACACACAAATGCCTTGACAGTCATTGCCTAACTGCTGAAATACAGAAATCCCTGGAATTTTTTTCGCTTGCAACGATTGAATTGCAAGAGCGGTGTCTATAATTCCTGCCGCAGACAAAGTATGTCCTATCCCCCATTTAAATCCTGTAATAGGTGTTCGGAGCTTTCCAAATATTGTGGAAAGTGCTTTGGCTTCTGTGGCATCTGATTGTATGTTTCCATCAGCATGAGCAACAACCATACCAATATCAGTGGATTTTAAATGCTGAGATTCTAATGCTAATTGCATAGCACAAATGAGTGGTTCAGGAGTTACTTTTATGCCAAAAAGCCCATGGGCTTTAGATACGAAAGAGCCGCCTAAGATTTCTGCGTAACAAGTTGCTTTTCGCGTCAAGGCAGCCTCTTCACTTTCCAGAATTAATGCAGCAGCGCCCTCCCCTAAAATGGTTCCATCACGTTCAATATCAAATGGCTTAATACTGCCTTTAGCGCTTATCAATCCTAGTTGTGCATAGTAAAAGATGCTCTGAGGTTCCGTTGGTGTATCATAAGCAACCACGACTGCGCGTTCAGCTCGCCCTAAAGCAATAGCCCAGTAAGCCTCAATAATAGCCTGCAAACCACTACTGCCATGATTTGTTATATTCTGATTAGGTCCTTTGAAACCATACTGGATGCCTGTATAGGCTAAAACATTATTGGGTAAAATCTTTAAAAGCCACATAGGATGAACTGTCTCAAATAAATGTTCAGCAAAAGTGGTTATTTCTCCCCGTGACTTGGCAAAAAGTGGCATGAAATCATACTGTTGAGAAAATTTATTTCCAGCCGATCCAACATAGATTCCTGTTGTATTATTGAAAGCTTCTCGTGTCTTGTCATCTGGTAATGAATCACGATAGTCAATGCATCCACTATGGTCAATGGCTTGAAATGCCGCATTAAGCCCTATTACATCCTGGCGAGAAATCAACTTAATCCACTTACGATCTAGTATCATAGATTGTGGTTGATATTCCTTGACAGCAGCACCTAATAAATTACTCTCCACTTGATTTTGCCAATGAGATATGGGACGAATGCCCACCTCTCCATCTAATAAAGCTTGCCATGTTGCTTCTAAATTCATACCTAACGCGCTAACGGCGCTTAATCCTGTGACAAATACTTTATTTTTCATTTTTCTTATCGTAATACTATATAAAAAACGGTTAATTTTACCCTTTTGCACTAAGTATCGCACGCATTGTTAAAAAAATCATTAACTTACTATTGATTTATTTTTTTGCACAAGATAATGTTAAGCAATGATTACATCATCACCCACGGCTCAAATCGTATTTATTGCGAATCATATACCGCCCCTAAAGGATGGTTCTTACTCGCTTAAATTAACACAAACGCTTTCTTATGGAGAAGGAACGCAAAATATTTTTTCTAAATCGCATAACTTTGCGGTTGCGGGAGATAGATTCTCGTTAACCCCCAAATACATTCACAAACTTTTTCCGCCAGCTAACACACAAGGCACTTACGATAATGTTTTACCTCATGTTGTTTTGACAAGACGTACATTGCCTTGGGAGCGCTTTGTCAATAATGGCGATAATACCGCTTCATGGCTCGCTATTTTATTGTTTCCTGAAACGGCGGCTCCGACAATTCAAAATTTGACCTTGGCTGATTTATACCCAGCCAGTGCGCCAGACGGCGGTGGTTTATTACCTACTAATATTTATTCTTATGGCAGCGCGATCCCAGCAACGGATTATTTTCTAAGCTATGGTGAAAAAAGCAGTGATAGTTGTGTATGTATTGATATTTCTCCCGATTTATTTAGTGCATTGGCACCTTCTTTGAATGATTTACAGTGGAATGCGCATGCGCGAACAAAAATAAAAGAGGATGCGGTAACTGAAGATTATGCCGTTGTAGTGGGTAATTGTCCGCCAATTCCAGGTATGAACAATATTGCTCATTTGGTTTCATTGGAAGGTCTTGGTGAACAATTACCTCAAGACGATGGTACGTTTGCCAGAGCGCCAACTTGGGATAAGATACGATTAGTGTCGTTGCAGTCATGGAAGTTTCATGTTAATCCATTAGAAGCCTCGTTTACTGATATCTTATGTGGTTTAAATGGTGGCATTAACACCACATGGAATGAGTTAGGTGATTCCCAACTACGTTTGCCTATAGGTTATTTTCCCAGCACCTTGCCAACAGGACAACCCGCGGCTCCTTTTGATTCCGGATACACAGTATTAGCCGAACAAGAACAAACTTATAATACGTCTTGGTATCGTGGTCCTTTCGTTCCTTCGACGATTACACCACCAGCAGCCAGTAATAGCTGGAGTGATGGATTGTTGCCAGCCACTTCAGCCAGTGCTTTAAATATGCCTGTCTCGACAACGCCAGCCAATGATAAATCTTATGCTGCAGCCTGGCAGTTGGGGCGCTTACTTGCGTTGGCGGATAAAGATTTCGCTATTGCGCAAGTTTCTTGGAAACGCGATTGCCGCTTAGCGTTAAATACGCTGTTGGCGCAAACCAACCAACAGGCTGGTGGATCTCGAGCTGCCTACGCGCAAATGATGCGAGAAGTGTTAGCCGATGCGGGAAAAATTCAAAAGGTATTAGGTAACACATTAACCACACAAGTCGGCAATGCCCTATTTATTCCACAAAGCTTGGTTGATTGGCTTGCCGGATTGGCGTTGCTAAGTAATATTCCATTTCACTATTTTGTGCCTGACATGAAAATGTTACCCACCGAATCATTACGTTTTTTTAATGTCGACCCACGATGGCTAGCGTGTTTATTGGACGGTGCGTGGAGTCTAGACAGGCAACCCTCCAGCCAATGGGCATTTGATACCGCCTATCAACCCTGGCAACAGTTAATGAATGGCACACTCACGCCTTCTTTTGCACCCGGAAAAAACATTTGGCCCATCAGTGGCGCTTTCTTAAACTCTATCCTCATTCCTGGGTATTGGCCTGGCATTGAATTTAGCACAACACCGGCTTCTAATCTACTGAATGAACAATTTTTGAGTCCCAGCACTTTACTGCTTTTATTCGATCAATCATTCACTCGATTAACAATTCAGCAACCGCCTGAAGGCATTCATTTTGGATTTAACATTAGTGAAACAGGGCAAATTACAAAACCCTTGCGATATGTGTATATTGATAACGTATGTTACCCTACACCGCCTCCTGCACCACCACCTCCACCCAGTTCTGGTGATATGACATCATCTACTTCATTATCCAACTTGCCCCAACGTGTTTCTGGCGTGATTCAATTTGATCTTCTCGCCAAGGCCATGATGACCGCACTGGGTATTACGGACACATCACTTTTTTCACCAGCAGAATTTGCACTGGAATTGGTTGAAAGCGTTTCTGCTTCCATTTTTCAATTACCTCCCACGAGTTAGGAAAAGATTCTATGAGTAATACATTGCTGAATAATCCAATTAGTGTTCCCCTAAGAATTGATGCCCTTTGGTCTGATGGAACAACCAACTTATCACCACCAACGAGTGATTTCTCACAGCTGAGTAAATCAGTTCCCACTGATGGTGGTTTTAGCAACACAGAGCCATGGCTGGGTGATACCGTTAATGTAGCACCTAACAGCAGTTATTTATTGCCAGCCGGCCTGCATTTACACTGGACATTACCTGATGCCCTTCGCAACGGTCAAACCACGTATATTTTTAATTACACCGTATTCAATGAGCTTATTCAACAAGGTGTTCCGTGTGCGCTGGTACAACAATTACAACAAGCAATAACACTGGATCAAGACTATACACTCGATCAGGTCAATCAATTATTAAATAGCCTCATAAATCCAACCAGTCCTCCCCTTCCTCCGAGCGCGTTTAATTTATTAACAACTTCCCAAACATATAAAAATTTAATTTCTTCGGATCCGAACATTGCCGTTGAAACCTACGTTCCATCTTTGCAATGGGATAGCATATTCTTAGCCCTGTATGGCTCTATTATTGTGCAAACAGCGGCACAAATGGTGTTACCCCCAGTGCCCAATCGGTGGCTGGTGATTCGTGAAGATATGAGTGACAGCAGTACCACTGCATGGGTCATTGAAAGTGATCGTTTAACTGAACCCAATCCCGATGGAACGGCGCCCACCGGGGCAGGACCCAGCAGTATTCCCGGTCAATTTAATGATGCGTTTATCACCGGATGGTCAGCAGTCACCTTGCAAAATGCCTATAATTTTCTTGGTTTTTGTAGTGGTGCCCAAAATTGGAACGAAGATAGTTCTTTAAATCGCTTGATACCGCTCACCGCCGCCGGTCATGGAAACCCAGAGTTTTCGTCATTTTATTCTAATTGCCAAGGCGTATTTGGGTTTTATGATGCCACCGCTATTCAAGACACCCATTATCAATATACCGTGATTGGTTGGTTTGCCGATCCAGAAAATGACCCTTTATCCGCCAGCTATGCGGTGGAACCGTTGGCATCCAAAGTTACCCGAGAAAATCGTCCTGCTGCTTTGGGTTGGACGATTTCTTCACCTGATTGGAATACGATAGATGGCAGTGTTTATACAGCACGCATCACGGTACTTGGCAGTTCATGTGAAGTGCAATCGGATATAACACTGAGTGACACTTTGAACGTATCGATTGGCAATACACCTGGTGAAGCTTTATCGGCTTACTTGGCTAGTGATTCGACACAAACCAGCTTGAGCCTCACACCGGAATCGATTCTAAATGCCGCACAAGCCGGCGTTTTAGCGCAAGCATTAGAGCCAGATGGCACGGACATTATAGAAAACGCTTTACATTCACAGGCTTTTCAATCCACGACCGGTGGTTGGGTATGGTCCATTGATGCACCACCACCGCAACAACCCGGCCTTTCACCTCCAACAAAAAATATACCTGTGTCATTACCCGATTCATTAGCTCAATTACTCAATGCCCTCAATGAAGCACAATTTGCTTTTGATGATCTACAAAGAGAACAACAAGCACAGCGCCACTTGGTTTTTACTGATTGGTGTCGCACGGTACATTTAGGTACTGATGTTTCTCCTAGCTCAAGCGTATTTCCCAATGGCGGAACACCGCATAATACAAATGGATCACAAATTGTGAGTGTTTCTGCGAATGTCATTAATACATCGGTACCCAGCGTTCAACAAGCCAGTGTAGGTCAAGCACAATTAACCAATATGTTGATTTATCAAGCAAGTGAGGCCTTATATCTCGCTTATGCTGCTGTACTCGTGCAATTAAATACGGTGCCAGCTTATCAAGCTTATCTTTTAAAACGACAACCTGCACCGCGTTTTTGGCGGCCAAATGATCCGGCTATTATGATGGTGGATGAAAGTGGAGCGTTTTTGCAGGCGTCTCCGCCAAGCTCCTTGCCTTACACACCAGTACAAAATAAACAATATCTCACGTTAAGTGCTTATACGCCAACTGGATCCAGCCCAACTTTCTTACCGGCTAGTTGGGATAACAATAATGCCGTTCCCAGTGGTAATGCTATTGCTGGCATTATGCAATCCATCACTGACGTAACCTGCGCACAATCATGGCGACCATTATTTTTATATTGGGAAGCCTATTATTATCCTTTTCCCGGCACGGGTTCCATACAACCTGCCGCCGTTGACACGCCACCATTTACGGTTGTGGATTATGAACCCACCTTTATCACTGGCCAATTCATGCCAGATCCAGCCGGTATTGAATTGATTCCACAAGCCGGTGTTGTGCCTATCAGCACTGCCTTAGAGGCGTATCAAGGTCGCATCACCCTAAGTCCTCACGCAAGCCAGACCATGAAAGAACGTATTTTACTTTTAACAGGACAAGTTTCTTCCCCACCTCCTGATTCGAGTGGTCTGACACTACCAGGAATTTTAGGACAAGGTGAAACCAAAACTTTAATTGATACCGCTTATGACAGCACAGCAGTGACTTTATCTCAAACATTAAATGGTTTTCATGATCGTTTACTTATGCTACAACGCATCGCCCAGATTAATATTTTTGATGCCAACTATTCTGCAGCAGCTTGGAACAATGTCCAAGCACAACCGCAGCCTTGGGATGCTTATTCTCAATCTTTCTATAATGAAATTGGAAGGCAAGCACGTACTTCTCCTCATCAAGGCGATGTTTACAATCCCATTCGCGCCGGAAAATGTGAGTTATCTGCATTAAAATTAGTGGATGCTTTTGGGCAAATCGCTACTTGGAACTACTCATCAAGTCCGTTGAATACCATTATTTCTCAAGCTTTTATCAATGAAACAGCACATGAAGCAGATGCTGCTCCGGCATTTTTATTGCCACCACGCTTTGCTCAATTTAGTCGTCTATTATTCCGTTGGCTGGCCGCTGATGGCAGTAATGATGTGGAAAGCAATCAATTTCCGGCTACCACACCCGTTTGTGGATGGCTAGTATTAAACTATGTTGATGAAACCGTGATGATTTTTGCTGAAGATGGCACATTAATTGGCTGGGTACCTGATGATGGCGGTCCTATTTTTTATTTGCCCGGCCGATCCGCCAGCGATATTCAAGATCCTTTTTTACAACAGGTGGTTGCACAGCTCGAAATAGCCAATACGTTTTATGATGATGTCGCCAATGCTCTCCTGACCATTGAACCTCGCGCGCATCGTCAGCATGTGAGTCGTTCTGTATTGGAAAGCCGACCACTTGCATTGGCCCGTGCTTCTATTGAATTGCAATTATATGGCGTACCGGCGCCTCATCAAGGCTATGAAGCATTAGCGACAATGACGCTGGATGTTTCGGGAAATCCGGTTACTGGCCCTGCTCCTTCACCATTTGTGGAACGCGAAACGTGTGGCTTTACGCAAGTGGAATTTCCCATTCGTTTAGGCGATGTCAGCATGGATGATGATGGTTTAGTAGCGTATTGGTCTATTACGAACAACACGATTAGCTCCAACTATACACTCGTCAGCACCGATGCCGATATTGCCTCGGAACCAACGATTTCCATCCTCAGTGATCCGGCTGCTCCCATCACACAAGTATTAGTTCTCATGGACCCGCGTGCACCGATTCATATCACTTCGGGTGTTTTACCGGTCAAGGCTATTTCCATTCCCGCGACATTATATACGGCTTCATTAAAACAGATGGAATATCTCATGCAAGTAAGTCCCGTACTCATACCCAATAATCAGACAGGCATGCCATTACCCGCCGAAACGAATAACGCATGGAGTTGGCTGACGATAAATGGCAATTCATGGAATTCTGCCGTAACACCCAATAATATGGACAATAAAATGCATCCCATGACAGAACCCGCCATTATTCAAAACGGTTATTTAAAGGTAGATGAATCATGACAACGAGAGTGAGTATTGCAGCTTGGAACGCACGAGGATCTTCCATGTCTGGCTCTTCTGTCGCGGCATCATCGTATGCTACGGTTTGGGATCTTCTCGTAGGAAAGTATTTTAATGCAATATCTAGAGGAGGAGCAACGCTCGATCCTTCTCATTTTCTCTTAGGAACACTCAGTGAATCCGGTTCGCCACCGGGAGCAAGCGGCGCCGCACTCTTATATCCTAACACCATTGACAGTGATCCCAATATAAACGCCATTTATGAATTCTATGGTTGGAGCAAAACAGTCGGTGGCACTCCCTCTCGATGCTCTTTGGGTATCTTACAAGCCATGAAAAAAGACGCTACTCCCTCAACATATGAATTTTGCACTTTTGGTGCACCACCCATTGATTTAGATACAGTCACTACGCTCACCATAGGCAGTCGCCCTGTCGGGTACGCTTTCTTTAGCAAAATGCTGAATATTGTAATAGCTAATGTGCATTTACCAAGCGGAAAATCGTGCCGAAGCTTGAATATAGTTATTTTGCAACGTTTAACATCTTGGCTAAATGCTCAGTGGGCAGTACCCATTATACTAGTAGGGGATATGAATATCGATATTCTTGGTATGCTCGATGCAGAGGTAAGAACGGAACTTTCAACATTAAAAAAACCGACTTACCCAGCAACAACCATTGCTACTTGGAATTTGTTGCGCACAGGGGAAATAACACAACGCTCAGGAGGAGAATTGGATTGGGGGTTAGCTTGCGGATGTGTTCCTGCCGCTCAAATTATTGGCGGACTCATTATTGATGAAGACACTCGAACCAGTAAAGGCTATGGCTATATTGCGCAGGGTGTTTCAGATCATGCCATGTTGGGATATTTTGTGGATATATAATATGTTTTTGAGGTATAGATTTTGAACTACTCTGATATCAAAGCCGCTCTTTCTGGTCTTACACCGAGTGTCACTTGGCCTCAGACATTTACGCAACCAGGATATTATTACATTATTAATCCTGCTGCTCCACCTGCTCCTATTCCAACCGTCAATATCGCTGCTTTAGAAACTGCTTTGGCAACTTGGATACCTAACAACCCCATTTCACAATTAATCAATAATTTACAAAGTACGCCTTTAGGTCATTTGGTTACCTCATTATTAGACAGTTTAACCATACAAGAATTGGCATTATCTGTTGGAACCCCAACAGCGGGTGTTGTTCCCGTTATTGGTTTTAATTTTACTTTAGGACTTAATCTTTCAACTACACCCGTTTGTGGACTTAACTTAACCAGTATTGGGTTAGAACTCAATTTTGTTGATTGTGCAGGCATTCTGACTTGGAGCCCCGTTTTAATTGCTGACTGTACATTTTTAAGTGTGGACTGTGATGTAGAAATTGATCTTTTTGCTCAAAGTATTTCATTGTCTTTATCAGAAGATGCTAGTCCCAATATTGATAGCATGTTGCAAGCTGCTGGCGGTCCTGATTTTAATGGCTTGCAACAAAATATGAATATTACCAGTACTGGTACACCAACTCTTGCCTTTTTTAACGTCACTGCCACAGTAGAGGATTCTCCCACTTTCTCTTGCCTGATGGTACTCGACAACCTCAGCGCTATTAGCTGGAATAATAAATTTAGCCTGTCTGCCTTGAGCATTGCCTTTCAACATGGCGGCGGAAGCAACGTTTTTTCAATAGCAATGGCTGCTACAATAGGTGGCCTCAACATCAATGGAGGAATAACGTATCAAAGTGCTCCGGCTTCAACTACTTTTACCGGCGCTATACCTGCCATTGGACTCAATCTAACCGATTTTTTAACGCAATTTTTTCAAACGGAATTAAATATCAATAACCCCTTGCCTTCTTTACCAAGTGTTCAATTAAATGGCATTTCTATGACACTCACTGAATCGAATGGTACATGGGCTTTGCAAATGACCTGTGGCGGTAATGTGGTATTTGACGGATTAGGCACCTCTTTGAACTTCTTATTCAATTTTAACAAGCCTTCCAGTGGAGATACGATTGTCACTTTACAACTCGAAAATTTAACGTTTACTTTTGATGCAACAAATACTGTATTTACTCTAGACAGTCAGGGTGGTATTTCACTGGATGCTGTCATAAAGCTCCTACAAATCTATCCTTTATATGGATTGGGAACGAATATTCAAATGAATTTAGAAAAGGCGATTTTGGCATTTGTATCACAACCCAGCGGCCATCATATCTTGTTTGGTGCCCAAGTTGGTCTCAATGCCACTGTGAATGATTCACTGCTTACTATGATTACAGGATCTCCAACCATTGGATTACCCAGCATTACGCTATTTGCGGCTAATGCTGCCTGGAATGTCACTGAATTGACGCAAATTTCTACGGGCATTTTTCCCCTATCTACACCGATTCCGGCTGGTATTAGTGGAATTCCTGAGATAATTGTTGCGGGTACGACGACTGCACTGCCATTATCACCGCCTAACACCAATAATACTCCCACACCTCCTGTGCCACCCAGCGTTCCTGGATCTTCAGCAAATCCTGGCTTTTGGTTTAATGTTCAAAAGCAAGCTGGGCCTGTATACATTAATCGTATCGGTGGAAAACTAAGCAATTCCTCTGGAATGAGTATCGATCTTCTCTGCGATGCGGCCTTCACCGTTGGGCCTGTTACCATTACACTGAGTGGCTTTTCCATTGATGTTCCCTTTTCTGATCCTTCCCAGTTCTCCGTTTCACTGCAAGGTTTAAATATCAGTTACGATAAACCACCCGTACTCATCAGTGGTGGACTACTGGTGCAGGGAAATAATACTTTTGTGGGTGATGTAACTGTTCAAACTGAAACCCTGTCATTATCAGCTATTGGAGAATATGCGGATAATGGATATACGTCTTTAGCCTTTTTTGCAGCACTCACCGATCCTTGTTTGGGTGGACCCGTTTATTGTTATATTACTGGTTTAGCGGCGGGAGGCGGTTATAACAGTGCATTGAATATCCCAACTGATGCGTCACAAGTTGCTAATTTTGCGTTAGTGCAAGCAGCTTCATCCGGTGTACCTGTCTCCAATCCATTTCAAGTCATTCAAAACAGTGTTTCTCCGCAACAAGGAGAAAATTGGATTGCAGTGGGTATTGTGTTTCGATCGTTTGAACTGATTCAATCCGTCGCCCTGTTAACAGCAGCTTTTGGACAAAATTTTCAATTTGCCATTTTAGGTCAATCAGAAATGTCCTTGCCGCCCATGAGCTCCGAACGGATCGCTTATGCACAAGTCGATATTGAAGCGACCTACGTTCCCAGCAATCAATCGTTGCAAGTGAATGGTATTCTGACACAAAATTCTTTTATTTTATCGCCCGATTGTCATCTGCAAGGCGGATTTCTTTACATGCTGGAAAGTAATGGTACTTTTATTGTCAGTTACGGCGGTTATGCACCGAATTTTGATTACGCTTCTCTTGGCTACCCGGCAGTACCTCGTCTCGCCATTGTCTGGAATATTGACTCACACACCAATGTGAAAGGTGAGGCTTATTGTGCTTTATGCCCTATCGCTATGATGGCTGGCGGCTCGTTGCAGGCAACTTGGGATTGTGGCATTTTTTCTGCTTGGCTTTATATTGAAGCCGACTTCTTAATTCAATGGCGACCTTTTTATTATCAAATAGATTTTAATATATCATTGGGTGTTAGCTTTGATCTCAAAATTCTCTTTGTGCACATTCACTTTTCTTTCCATTTGGGTGCCAGCCTTTCCATTGAAGGTCCACCCTTTCATGGACACGCCCATATTGATCTGAGTGTTATTTCGTTTGATATTGACTTTGGCCCTTCAGTTTCTCCACCCTCTGCATTGAGCTGGACTGATTTTCGTTCCATGCTGCCCGGTACACCAGCAAATGATTCGACAATGAGCGACTTGTTAGCTGTAAAAGTCACGAATGGCTTAAAACAAGATTTAACGCAGCAATCTGGAGATGGCTTAGGTGCAGAAGCCTCTCCCAGTTGGGTTGTCAATGGCACAGAATTTTGCTTTAACATTCAAACCAGTGTTCCTATTACAACAGCATCAACAGGACAAGTATCAGTGACGCTACCACCTGCATCAGTTTCTGTTGGTATTTTACCCATGGCTGTTGCATCAGCAACCACGACACTGGATGTGGTGTTAACTGATTCCAATGGCGTCCTTCTCTCTGCAAGCACTGATCCAGCGTCTTCGATCGTCGTTACTCCCATTAATACTAATATGGCTTCCGCTCATTGGGGTATCTCACCGGCGCAAAGTGCCAATGACCCAACGCTCAATTGCACCGCTGGTTATTGCATTTCAGGCGGTCAACCTGTGCCCGATCACACGTCTCCAGTTGATTTATCTGTACTATTGGTCACCGAATCCAATCCGATTATTGCTCAATCGGATCGAGCGGCCACAGCACTACCTTTTTCTTCTTAATTTTTCCTAGGAAATACTATGAATAACTTTTTACTATTACAGCTTGAATCGATTATTGGTGGAATAACTGTAGGATGGTCTACGAGCTTCCTTACTCCAGGAGAGTCCAATGCGGGAACGTTAACGGTGAGTCCTTTTCCCACCAGCGAAACCTTTCCTATTGCTCAAGGGTCTAAAATTGGATTTTATAATTTACCAGCAGATTGGAGCATTAGCTCTAATGAAGCTTCTCTTTGGAGTGTCAGTATTTTTCCCTATCGAGGTAGTACGATTACAGCTTTAGAATATTTAGGAACAAGTACCGTCGATTTATCTCAATCTCTTTCCATGGCCTTTGTTGTTCCTGCCGATGCTACTGCCAAAATTTCTCTAATGATGCAGGTTTTTGATAGTACTAACGCGCCACTCAGTACCTCGACTTACTTAACGTTAAGTTTGGTACAACCCTCTCAACCTCTAATTGCTTATGCAACCAATCAAACAGCCGTGCTCTTAAGTAATACCACCGATATTGCAGTCAATAACACATTACTGTGTACCCTTTTAAACCGAACGGGAAATACAATTGCAACTGCTGATGTTACCATATCGATTAACGGCTTTGATGCAAATGGAGGTGCTGTCGTTATACCGGAGAATATTCTCAGCAATGTTGTTGTAACCGGTGGCGGTGTTTCCTGGAACTACAACAATTCTCAATGGACGGCCACTTTAACCAATTTGGAGAATGGCCCGACGCTGCTTACTTTTTCCAATTTGCCTTTAACTGAAGCGACGTTAAATCTGCTCCAGGTAGAATTCGGCATGACTAATATATCAGACTATCCACCGCCTTATAACACTTCCGCGTGGTTTCAAGCTTATGGTCCTTATAAGTTATCGGTTACTTTGGATACGGATCAAATTGCAGAAGCACAAAACTATGCGCTATTTGAAACAACTACGCCCGGTATTTATACGGTCAATTCGCTTTTAACTAGCAATACTACACCACCCTTACAGCCTTATTTAGTAGATAGTGCAGGCGATCTGGCCTATCCACCTATTTTAGGTGGTTTCTCTTGGAGTAGCACAAAAATTAATTTTCCCTCCACTTATTCACTACAATCCACAAATTATCTTTATTATCTTATCAATAATGGTGGTGCAGACATTCCTTTAACATCGATACAAATTAATTGGGTACTATTAACGAATGCTTCATCTGCCACCCAATCTGCACCTTTAATTTTTACTACTCAGTTACTGGATGGCACCTATTTTGGCATGAATTTAACGACGCAAAATTTTTCTGGCTGGACAAATCTCAACTATGCCCTTTTTCAAAACTGTAACTTAGCAGGAACTAACTTTACCAGCGCCAATCTTTCTTCCGCTGTTTTAACCAATGCGACCGTCTCAGCACAAACCAACTTTACCAGTGCTATCCTAGCGAATATTAATTTTAATACATTAGGATTTAATTTAGCCGGTGTAAATTTTTCCAATGCGATTCTGGCAGAGGCAAATTTTTCTGGTCTTACACTTATCCAAACAAATTTTACTGGCGCAAATTTTGCCAACGCTTATTTTTCAAACGCGGTATTAACAGGTAATACGACACTCACCAATCTTTCCTCTTTTTCTTATGCTCATTTTGATGGTGCACATTTGGATAACCTCACCATTGCCGGAAATGCCAATTTGGATTTCTCTTATGCAGATTTTACTAATGCTACTTTTGAAGGTACCTATATATATGGCAGTACGAATCCTAATCAATTGGTGAGCTTTTCTCACACCATCTTAAATCAAGCGAATTTTTATAACACGGTAGTATGTGCCCTAAACCCAGGAAACCCCTTTCCTTTTCCTGATAAAACCAGCTGTTTTCTCGGCGCAGATTTTAGCAATGCACAGTGTAACCAATTAACTTTGGCTCCTGCTATTTACTTCGCTGCCTGTCTGTTTTCCGAAACAACAATAACCAATAATGTTTTAACATCAGCCATTTTTGTCTGTACTAATTTTCCTTCAGCCAATTTTGCAGGCACTGATTTAACAGGGACTTGTATCGGGGTCATTCCCGATTCTGATAGACAAATGATGGCGCCGCTTTTAAATCGAGATAAGTTGGCACAAATTGCAAAGACATTCAAACCCACTAAAAAATCACGCTGGTGTTCACGTTGGCGATATATTCGAGCAGAAATATATACCCATGTTCTTTTCCGTCATTGGAAACACCCTCATAAGAGAAAAATGCTTCGACTACTTTGTTGCTCCTTTATTCATTCTGCACGTTATTTATCGGTTTCCGATAATCCTCCCCTTGCCGTGAATGTCGATATTACCAATACTCAGTTTGGCCAGGCAACTTTTGCAAATATGATATCAGGTAACCTAGTCGGTACACCTGCATCATTACCTCCTGGCTGGCAAGTAACGGGCGGACAATTTGTACAAAGCTAAATGAGTACTAATTTACCGCCTGGACCCAAAGAAGGTCGATGGCTGCAAATGCTAAAATTTTTGCACTATCCCATCGCTTTTATTCATAAGTGTCGTCATATCTATGGTAAAACCTTTACATTACGTCTATTGGGTTGCCTGGATACCGTCGTTATCAGTGAGGTGGCCGATCTCAAGCAAGTGCTCTCCGCCAGCTCCGATGAATTACGTGCTGGAGAAATCAATGCAACGCTTTTTCATCCCCTGGTGGGAGAACATTCCTTACTAACCATCGATGGCTCATCGCACCTTCAGCATAAAAAATTGCTGTTGCCTTTTTTTCATAATCAACGAGTAAAAGTTTATGGCGATCTCATTACCTCCATTGTTGAAAAACGCATCGCTTCTTGGAAAGAAAAGAGCACTTTGACAATGACAGATGAAGCACGAGATATCACGTTCAGTATTATTTTAAGCTCCATTTTTGGTATGGATGAAGAGAATACACGTTTTAAAAAACTCACAGGCTCATTACACACACTCATTCATGAAATATCGAAGCCTTTTTCCTTGATTACCTCATTCAAACCATCTATGCGCAGAAATTTAGGCGCATTAACTCCTTGGGCTAAAATAGCGAAACTGCGTCGCCAAGTGTTTACATGTCTATTAGAAGAAATAAAAGCCAGAGACAGCATGGATTTAAGAGGTCGAACTGATATTTTAAGCCTTTTATTACAAGCGTGTGATGATAAAGGTAACAGGCTTATGACATATCAAGAAATTCGCGATGAAATGCTGACATTATTAATCACAGGCCACGAAACTAGTACGATGGGCATTGCTTGGGCAATTTATGGTATTTTATCCAATCCCATGGTGTTAAAAAAACTGCAAGAAGAATTACAAGGCGTGATGCATAAAGATCTCGTTTCTCATCTTGATCAACTCACGTATTTAGACGCCATTATCAAAGAAGCATTAAGAATCACACCAGTTATTCCTTATGTGATTCGCCTAACAAAAGCTACCTATCGCTTAGGCAATTATATCTTACCCAAAAATACGCCAATTATTCCTTGCATTTATCTTGCACATCATGACCCTGATGTTTGGCATGAACCAGAAAAATTTATGCCGGAACGTTTTTTGAATGGTTCGAAAATTCCTTCTACGTATTTGCCATTTGGCAGTGGCATTCGGCGATGCATCGGTTCCGCTTTTGCTCATTATGAAATGAAAATTATTATTGCGCAGATTTTTTTGCGAACAAAGCTTCATTTAAGAAAAAAGTACATTTCAACAATAAAAAATAAAGGGGTTGTCACTATACCTTCGAGAGGTCTTCCAGTTATTGTAAAGACCATCATTAGGTGCTAACGTACAAACTGCAAAAATGTTTCATAGAACTTTACTAAAAACGACTCTCTAACAAAATGTCCGTTTTTATTGACTCATTAGTACAAAATGTCTACTACATAGCTTAAAAACGATTTAATGGCATATGTTTTCTACTGTCTACTATTTTCTATCTATAAACCTAAATATCAGTAACAAATACTCAAAATGGTATACTTATTTAAACTGAAAGACTGTAGAATTAGCAGGAAACCCTGAACAGGTTTAACAGGTTTAACAGGTTTAACAGGTTTAACAGGTTAGATATTATCCTTATCAATACCAAAATCATCTAATATTTGCAGCAAATTCTTTCCTGAAACAGTTAATCGTTTTTCACAATAGACATTCACATAGCTTTGCAACACATATTTATAATCTTGCAGCGTGAGAATTTTTAAAATCTTTTCAGCGCGCTGCATGTCTTCCTTACTAGAATAACGACAACCTTGAAATAAGACGGCCCCTAAAACCGCTGCTTTACTGGCTTTTCTTAACGGATCTGCTTCATAAAAACTTTGAATGCATTCTTCCAATGCCCTGTCTTTTTCCCACGTCAACCAGGCTGTATATAAATGCATGCCTGCATTTACCATTCCTTGAAATATCTCTTCATTAAATTTTTTTAATGTCACTAATTGAAGCAATACATAGGCGGTTGGCACGGTAGCTTCTACATTCGCCCATGAACAGTTACCTGCTTTTTGGTGAGAAAGTGGAATTTTTCCAATGGGCTTAAGATCTAAAATTTGATTAATTTGCTGATGAACAAATGCTTTATTTTGCTTTTGGTATAATAATGTTTTCAACAATGTGGTTGTCCACATAGGCATATTACCAATCCAATAAATATTAACACTACCCTCTTTTAATGAATTTTCACCTCGATCACATTTTGCAAAAAAACGCCCGCATTTTACAAAAGTTACCGCATGTCCTTCATACGCCACTGGTAAAATTAATAAAGACGAAGCAAAAAGTGTTTCAATATCGGATTGAAAATTTTCCTTCCTGGATCGACTGTCTTGATATTGAATTAATTGGTTAGCATGATAAAACGCATGAATAATATCATTTAACTCACTAAACGCTACGCGCAGCGAACGAAATGCATAATTGCTTCCGAATCGAGAAAGAGAATGCTGGATGGCTGCTAAGGTAAATTCAAGGTAGAAACCTTCATAATCTAACTCAATGAACGCACCTTTGGCATTAATGATGTCCACAGTGCCAGTTATTTCGAAGCGATGGCCAAGAAATTTGGTATTAATAAAATCTAATGCAAAAGATAAACTAGCACCATATTCATATAATAATTGTTTGATACCCCATTGCTCACGTAATAAAGGAAAAACAAGAGGGGATTGCCCGCCACGGTTAGGAATATTAGGATCAGCGCCCGCATTTAACAATAATTTCGCTTGATCTATTTGATTACTGTCAATTACCCAGTGTAATGGCGTTCGCCCTGTAACATCTTGTTTATTAACATCGGCACCCGCTTTAATAAGTAACTCCATAGCGGGGAAGTTAGACGCAATAGCTGCTTCAATGAGAAAGGTAAATCCGTATTCATCGATATCATTAATGGCCCCTCCCTGGGCCAAATATGCCTCCAAATCCGGCACTTGGCCATGAATGATTTGGTCAGCAATGCTTGTCATAAGCGACTAAGAATGAGTTCTAACAATTTCTTCATAATCTTGAGCAACCTTGGCAGGTTCATCCACCCAAGGGAAATAACCTTGAATTTTACCTTGAGGATTCACAACAGTAACGTTTCCACTGTGTTGAATCATGCCATTACCCATATTTTTGAATGAAACATTCATTTGTTTTGCTAATAAGTCAACTTGATCCATACTTCCTGCTAAACCAATAAAACTTGGATCAAATGACATCACGTATTTCTGTAAAATAGGTAATGTATCTCTTTCAGGATCCAAGGATACCAAAATAACTTGAGGCAATGGCTGCATATTATCTGCACGCAACTTATCCACTGCTTCTTTAAAAGCTTTCATTGTGTTAGGGCACATATTCGGGCAATTAGTAAACCCGAAAAATACCCAGGACCAATGTCCTTTGAAATTCTGCTCAGTAAAGTTTCCGCCTTGTGTACTTTCTAAAGTAAAGGGGGTAACTGCTTTTGGCGCATTATACCAAACACCATAATAATCCGATGCTGATTTTTCGGTTTTTTGATTATTCCAAATAACAAGACCTGCAATAACAATAAGTAAAATAACTAGCCCAATAATGCCTTTTTTAGCACAACATTTTCCTGAGCTTTGTTTCATATTTTCTGTCATTTGGTTACCTCCAATAATGATCCACTAAAAGAAAAACAAATAAGAGCATGAGATACACAATCGAAAATCGAAAGGTTTTCATGGCCATAGCACTTTCAATCATTTTATCTTTGGCATTTTTCATTTTAATGACCCAATACCAAAAACGACTATTTAATCCAACAGCCCCTAACAAATAAATTATACCACTCATTCCTATAGCATAAGGCAATATAGTAGCCGCCGTTAAAAGCGCAGTATATAACAAAATCTGTAATTTCGTAAAAGGTACACCATGTGTTACAGGCAACATAGGAATTTTAGCCTGAGCATAATCCTCGTATCGTGCAATAGCAAGCGCCCAAAAATGCGGTGGGGTCCATACAAAAATAATTAAGACTAATAGCAAACTTTGTGGCTCAAAATTCCCAGAAACTGCTGTCCAACCTAACAGAGGTGGTGCCGCACCTGCTAATCCACCAATCACAATATTTTGTGGCGTTGCCCGTTTTAAATACCCTGTATAAATACCAGCATATCCGATGAGGCTAAGTAGCGTGAGGTATGCGGTTAATGCGTTAATTTTGAAATATAAAATGCTAAACCCAAGGACACCTAAAACTATTGAGAAAATAATCGCTTGTAAGGGTGTGACTTTGCCTTGTACAAGTGGCCTTTTATGCGTTCTCATCATGATCGCATCAATATGCCTATCAACAAGATGATTTACCACTGCAGCTGAACAGGCACATAATCCAATACCAATATTGGCCCAAAAAAAAGTGTACAGGGAAATATCTTGTGCATGAGGCACAGCAAGATACATACCAACAATTGCAGTAAGTAACATGAGCAAAACCACACGCAACTTACACAAACCGACATAATCAGAAACCAGTCCAGAAAATGCTGAATAATTTTTAAAAAGAGACTTCATAGATGCTATTTTAACTGTTTTTTTACAAGCAGCCAATCCATCCATGCTTTTAATTTTTCTACGGGGTTCCGTAAAAGGTAAGCCGGATGATAACTCACAAAAACAGGAATATGGTTTTCTCCCCATTCATAGCTTTTGCCCCGTAGTTTTACCATGGTAGCATCGGTATTTAATAAAAAGCGAGCGGCATGGCGCCCTAATGCTAGAATTACTTTAGGCGAAATAAGACGAATCTGTTCCTTTAAAAAGGGCGTACATTGGTCTACTTCATCTGGCATCGGATCCCGATTATTGGGTGGCCGACACTTCAAGACGTTTGCAATATAAACCTCTTCCCGTTTTCTGCCTACACTGGCCAACATGGCATTTAACAACTGTCCCGCCCTTCCAACGAACGGCTCGCCTTGTTGATCCTCATGAAAACCTGGTGCTTCACCTACAATCATCCAATCAGCTTGTGGATTCCCTGTACCAAATACCACATGCGTGCGGGTTTTAGCAAGAACACAGGCTTGACACGCCATTGCTTGTTTTTTCAGTTCTCCCAATGAGGAAACAGACAGTTGTAGAGGCGAGCTATGTTCATCTCCCGAGAATGATGCACACCCAGCACTTTCCGCTTTCACAGCGAAATCTTGATCTTTTTCCTTTTGAGTCGAAATGGGACTCTTTCCTCGTGTTTCCCACACATCAATGCCCATTTGCTTCAAATAATATCGTCTTACCGATTCATTCATGTAAATTTTTATATTCTCTTGTAAATTATTTGTAGATCATAAATAATTCCGGTCTGTGGTGCAAATGTAACGTAGAGATCTAAGCATGAATTATTTTAACACCAATATATCAAAAATTATTGCGCTTGCCATTGTTCTTATTATTCTAACTATAGGATTCGTTTTATGGGAAGATTACTTACGGGATCATTTTGTCGGTGCGTTTGATCAATATGGATTACCTTCACGGTTCTTTAGGACTGGTTTACCTCTCATGATTGATGCTTGGCCTATATGGGTGCTTCCTTCTGCATTAGTGCTTATCTTAGCACTGACCATTGAACAAGTTATCCGGCATTTTACCGATGCAAAAAAAGAACAAATAGCATCAGAAAGTGCACATAAATCCGCTGTTATTGCAGAAACTAAAGGAAAAAACCAAATCGAATTTAATCGAGCTTTAGAAATTGAAGGCTTAAAACAGCAAGTAGATATTTTAAAACAAAAATATTTTGAAGCGCACCGCAAATCTCAAAATGTTGAACAAACAATAGAGGAAGCGCAGCTACAAGTACAAATTGCCCAAAAAGAAGCAGCGGAAGCAAAAGCAACCGTAGCGGCATTATCTACAACACATCCGGCTAAAGCTTACCAACCAGCCCCTACTAATGCTCACCACGAAGCGGTCATTACTTCGCTTAAAGCAGATAATAAAAAATTACAAAAACAAATCACTGAATTGCAAGAAGACCTAGAACAGAGTAATGCGTTAATCGAAAAACTTCTTGAGACGCAAGGCGGTTAGCTCACAAAGCTTCAAGTCATGAATATACTCTTCGCTAATGAATTTTCGCAAATAGTATTGCATACCATCTAAAAAATAGATATACTCTCCCCCTTTCTTGGCTGGGTAGCAAAGTGGTTATGCAGCGGCCTGCAAAGCCGTAGACGCCGGTTCGATCCCGGCCCCAGCCTCCAGAAGACATGCCCGGGTGGCGAAACAGGTAGACGCAAGGGACTTAAAATCCCTCGGGGCTTACTCCCCGTGCCGGTTCGATTCCGGCCCCGGGCACCATATTTATTATAGTGCTATGTCATCTCATCCATCACGTTGTTCCTGGTGCCTAAGCGATCCTTTATATATTGCTTATCATGATAAAGAATGGGGAACCCCTCTTTACGATAACCAACAATTATTTGAATTCATTATTCTTGAAGGCATGCAAGCCGGTTTAAATTGGCTTATGGTTCTTAAAAAACGAGAATCCATGCGAGAAGCCTTTCATCAGTTCAATCCTAATAAACTAGCCAACGTCTCTGATGAAGAATTAGCTGCTTTACAACAAAACCCTGGTATTATCCGTAATCGTTTAAAAATTGAAAGCACACGTAAAAATGCACGTGCTTTTCTAAATTTCATGGAAAAAAATGGCGATTTTAGTCAATGGATATGGCAGTTTACAGACGGAAAACCAATTCAAAATTTTCGAGAAACCCTTGATCAAATTCCAGCTGAAACCGATATTTCTAAAAGCATGGCAAAAGCATTAAAAGCACATGGCTTTTCCTTTATTGGCTCAACGACTTGTTATGCTTTTATGCAGGCTACAGGCATGGTTAATGATCATCTACTATCCTGTTACCGTCATGCTGAATTATCCTGAACTAGAAAAGAAAATTGTTTCATTAGAAACGTTACTACCCATCGTACAACAATTGAAATCCGAAGGAAAAACGATTGTCACGAACAATGGTTCTTATGATATTGTTCATTTAGGACACATACTCGGTTTATTTGAAGCAAAACAACAAGGTGATATTTTGATTGTTGGTGTAAATTCAGATTTCTCCGTTAAGTCATATAAAGGCCCTGATCGTCCTATTAATGACGAAAAAATGCGGAGTCATTTATTAGCAGCACTCAGCTGCACCGATTATGTTTTTCTATTCGACGATCTAGATCCCCGCGATTGGCTAAATAAAATTCAACCGCATATTCACACCAATGGTGCAGAATATGGCGAGAATTGTATTGAGCGGGAAGTTGTAGAAAGTCATGGCGGCAAAATTCATTTATTGTCTATGGTGGATGGCTACAAGACAACCAACATTATCCAAAAAATTAAGAAAACACTTTAACACTTCTTTCCTCTGTCATTTTATAATAAATCAGTTACAATAAGGTCATTCACTTTTTAACGGAGAATATCTTATGTTACAAGTCATTGGTGCTGCAGTAGGTGCCGGAGGCCCTGATAGTCGAGCATCTGAAGCGCCAGATACCATTGCTCAATCACCTTTATGGAAAACATTAATCGAAGATATCCCTGCTTTAAATTGGCTCAACACATTAAGAGAAGAACATCACCCCAATAAAAATAAAATAGATATCTTATGCCCTTTTTTTGAGAAACTAGCCATCCAAGTAAAATCATGTGTTGAAAAAAAAGAACGTTTTTGTGTCATTGGTGGTGATCACTCTGCCGCTATTGGTACATGGAGTGGTGCCGCTGTGGGGTTAGACAAACCTCTTGGCCTCATTTGGATTGACGCACACAAAGATGCTCATACCTTTGATACCTCTCCCACTGGCAATATACATGGTATGCCAGTAGCAGCTCTTTTAGGACAGGGGCATCCACGCTTAACTCAATTATTAACGCATAACCCCAAAATTTTACCTCAAAATCTTTGCTTAATTGGTGTGCGAAGCTTTGAGGAAGGTGAACATGCTTTGTTAAAACGTTTAAACGTAAAAATATATGATATGGATGAAGTAAATCGAGGTGATTTATCCACTATACTTTGCGAAGCACGCGATCATGTAACCAAACATACCGCTGGATATGGTATTACTTGCGATTTAGATTCCATGGATCCTCAGGACATATCCGGCGTAAGCACTCCCGAACCCAATGGGATTAGAAGCAAAGATCTGCTTCAAGCCTTTGCCAAACTTTACCCCGATCCGCTTCAAATTGGTTTTGAAATTATGGAGTTTAATCCGTCCCAAGATAAAAACCATAAAACTGAACAATTTATTTTTGACCTTCTTAAACTCATTGCTACCGCAGAGGACTAATTTATGAATACTACAGATGCAATCTCATTAGAAAACAAATATGGCGCTCACAACTACCACCCTTTGCCTGTTGTGCTTACTCGTGGCGAAGGTGTTTATGTGTGGGATGAAAATGGGAAACCTTATTTAGACATGCTAAGTGCTTATTCTGCATTAAGCCACGGTCATTGTCATCCTCGTTTAGTCGAGACATTACAACAACAAGCAGAAGAATTAACCCTTACTTCTCGCGCTTTTTATTCGAGTGCTTTAGGTCCTTTTCTTAAAACATTATGCGAAACAATGGGATACGAAAAAGCACTTCCCATGAATACCGGTGCCGAAGCCGTTGAAACAGCAATTAAAGCCGCTCGAAAATGGGGATACACTGTAAAGCATATTCCTGAAAATAAAGCTGAAATTATTGTCTGCAAAAACAATTTTCATGGACGTACCACCAGCATTATCAGTTTTTCTACGGAAGAACAATATCGTTCAGGATTTGGCCCTTTTACACCTGGGTTCATTACCATTCCTTATGGTGATGCTGATGCTTTAGCACAAGCAATCACACCAAATACCACTGCTTTTCTCTTAGAACCTATTCAAGGCGAAGGTGGTATAGTCATGCCTCCTGCTGGTTACTTGCAAAAATGTAAAAAAATTTGCGAACAAAATAACGTATTATTACTCGCAGATGAAATTCAAACTGGCCTTGGGCGCACAGGAAAAATGCTCGCGTGCGATCATGAAAACGTACGCCCTGATGGACTTATTTTAGGAAAAGCATTAGGTGGTGGATTATTGCCTGTTTCTGCTTTCTTGGCGGATAATAAAATTATGGATGTCTTCACTCCGGGTGATCATGGTAGTACTTTTGGCGGAAACCCATTGGCCGCACGTGTAGCCCAAGAAGCGCTGAATATTCTACACGATGAAAAACTCATTGAAAATTCTGCAAAACAAGGCGCCTATTTTATTGAAAAACTTCAGCAGCTCAATCATCCTTCCGTTAAAGAAGTGCGTGGCAGAGGACTCTTAATCGGTATGGAAATGAAACAGGATACAACTCCTGCTCGCACTGTCTGCGAGAGACTTTTACATTTAGGACTATTAAGCAAAGACACCCATGAAACTGTGGTACGGTTTGCCCCTCCTCTCACGATTGCCTCTGCACAAATTGATGAAGCAGTTGGCATGGTTGAGGAGGCTTTACAATGAAAATCGCTTTCATTGGTGGGGGAAACATGGCCGGGGCAATTCTAGAAGGTTGCCTTGCCAATGGCATTAACCCCTCTCAATGCCACGTTGTAGAGATTAATGAAGAACGTCGCACTTTTATTGAAAAACAATGGCAAGTTAATACAGCTGCAACTATTACGCAAACAATAGATACCAGTGATTTAATTTTATTAGCTGTAAAACCTCAACAGATGCAAGAAGTAGCAAAAGCACTCCAACCGCATTTAGCCCATAATCCATTAATTATTAGTATTGCTGCCGGCATACGCTTAGCCTCATTAAGTTCATGGTTGGGAAATTATTCAAACATAATTCGAGCAATGCCAAATATGGCCGCTTTAGTTCATTTGGGCATCACCGGACTTGCTGCTTTCATCGGCATTTCACCTGAAAATAAACGAAAAGCTGAACAATTAATGCAGGCTGTCGGTGAAGTCCTTTGGGTTAAAGATGAAACACAATTAGATGCAATCACGGCTGTGTCAGGCAGTGGTCCCGCGTATGTATTTTATTTTATCGAAGCATTGCAAAAAGCAGCAGAAACTCTTGAGCTCACACCGGAACAAGCGAAAAAATTAGCTTTACAAACGTTTGAAGGCGCCTCTCATCTTGCAGCCACCAGTTCTGATTCTCCAAGCACTTTACGTGAAAAAGTAACGTCTAAAGGTGGAACCACTGAGGCAGCGTTACATTACCTCGACAAAATGTCAGTAAAACAACATTTTATTGAGGCCGTCCAAGCAGCTGAAAAGCGGGCAAAAGAGTTAGATGGTTAAATTGGCAAAAATTATTAATTTAAAAAATATGCTTGGTTTCTGCGCGCAGTTGCGCGCAACTGCGCGCAACTGCGCGCAGAAAATTGTTACTTAAACATCTTCCAAACCACGTATTTACCAGCACCTTCACGCTGAATAACACCCATTTTTTCCAAGGAATTTAACTCAACCTGAATACTTCTAAGGCTTACATTAGCGTTAATTTTTTCTTTTATTTCAGAACTACTACTTGATTTTTCTTCTATTATTTTCAATATTTTTTTCTGTCTTTCAGTAAAACTATATTTTTCTGTTTGTTTATAACCACCTATAGGCTCTCTCAATGGAAAAATTACAGAAAAATCGCCTGTCGATTCTTCAAAAATTGGTTTAGGATTACCTAACTCAACTGAAATTTTAACTATATCTTCTGTACCTCTTCCCCATTGTTCAATTAATTTACAAAGATAAAAAACCTTAGCAATTAAGGGGTTTCTTGGGTGAGATTCATGTTCTTTTGTTAAATCGCTTAACTTTATATCTGATGGCAAACGACCAATACTTGATATAACCACACGGTTATCATAAATGGCAATATTTATAGCTCCCCCAGTGTAACTATAATCACGATGGCAAATAGCATTTGCCAAGGCTTCTCTTAAAACATCATAGGGAATAGCTGGCTTTTCTACACGTTGAGGATTTCCAACCTCTATTTTTGCAGCGACTGGCAAGTAATTATTTAAAAATTTTAAGCCTTGCTCATACAGTTCAAAAGCGTTTCCAACAATTCTCTTATTATCAATAAATTCCCTTTTATCTATTCCTCTGAAACGAGCTAATTTTAAATGGCACTGCATAAATTGCTTATCATTTTTCTTGCAAAAAAGCACAACTGCGGCATTGTTTAGCTCATCACCATTTATTAGTTTTAACTTCTTTAGTATCACTTTTATATTATCATTCGTCGCAATATCGGTTAATCTTTTCTCTCTAATAGCAGTGGATACAACCTGCCGAATTAAATTTTTGTCTAAATCTTCCAATGAAAATCCATTAGCTTTTAATTCTTCCCAATAATTAGTAATTGGCTTTCTATTGAAAAGAAGCTTCTCATATTCTTCTTGCGTCATTCTCATCGTTGCAGATTGAAGACGGTGAAATGCTCTACCATCATATACATAAGGTGCCCTATGTCCCTTTGCAACTTCTAATAGAATAATAAATTTTTCCTCACCAATTTTGAGGTACTCCACTTTGATATCGGGTTTTGGTTCAATTCTGTTTATGTCCTGGGCAATTTCCTTTTTTGTCCCATCATTAATCATCTGACCAATTATTTTGAGGTTATCTGTTACGCCAATTAGGACTATTCCACCATTATTATTTAAAAAAGCACACAGTGTTTGCATGGCAGAATTGAGTAAGGCTGTGGATTTTTTAAACTCTACGTTTTCAGATTCCCCACCTGAAACAAGTGCTTTTAGTTCATCTATGGTCATATTCTTCTCACTATAAGGGAGATATGCATTATAACTAATCAGGATTTTCCAAGCTTAACATCCCAGTATTATAATCATAAGCAAACAATTCAGCATAACGAGCCCAGTTAATGGCTGTTTCTAACACACGCTCTGCTTCTTTTTCGCTTAAATAATCTTCTAATTTACTTAAGAAACGCTCTTCAGAAGCTCGAGCGCCTGGGCGTTCTTCTAAGACTTTACGAATATGGCGAATTAAAGGAATTTGGGATAATAATCGTTCCGCAAAGATTTTTTTACGAGCTTGTAAGTTAGCTGATGCAAATTCTCGTCCTTCGTCACTGAGTTGAATATCCCCTGAAGCAATTTTTGCTAAACCTAATAACTCCAATGCTTCCATAATGGGGAATAAATCATCAATTGTCATCATGAGTTCGTCCGCCAGCTCTGGAAGATTGACCCGTGATTCAAACCCTAGCATCGTTTCAATCAAACCAGATAATTCTGCCGGATCTACATCAGGTAAACGATATCCCAATGAAATCTGTCTTTCACGCAATGTTCGCTGATTTTTTTCTTTTAGTCCTGATGTCATTAAGGTATAAATATGATTGACAATCCCGCGGTATTCTCGTGAATCATTGTCCCTCGGGCGTGCCAAATGAATAGGTAGATCTGCCCACACGCTACTTGGCTCACCACCAAAAATTAAAATGCGATCTGCCATCATGACGGCTTCTTCGATATTATGTGTTACCCAAAAGATGGCATTGGTTTGTGTCTTCTGCTCTTTCCATAAGGCAAGTAAGTCTGATTTTAAGTTTTCGGAGGTTAACACGTCCAATGATGAAAAAGGCTCATCCATCACAAGAATATCTGGATTGACGACTAAAGCACGTGCAAATCCTACGCGCTGTTGCATTCCTCCTGAAAGCTCTTTGGGAAAAGCGGATTCGAAACCATCCAAACCAATAATATCAATGGCTTCAATTGCCCTACGGCGTCGTTCTTCGCGTCGAACACCTTGTGCTTCTAACCCTAATTCTACATTTTGCAATACGGTCATCCAGGGCATTAATGCAAAGGATTGAAAAACCATCGAAATACCTTTTACTGGTGACGTAACGCGTTCATTTCGGTAGCGCACTTCTCCAGAAGTGGGCTTTGTCAATCCCGACATAATACGTAATAACGTGGACTTTCCGGAGCCAGATTTGCCCAATAAGGCAACAATCTCTCCTTTGTGGAGATCAAAATTAACTTTTTCTAAAACCAATAAATCTTGTTGTTCATCTTTTTTAAAAGATTTTGAGACATTTCTAACTGACAATAATGTTTCCATATTACCCCAGTTGCCCTTCTGATAAATAATAGGTTTTATCCATACGCGCAGCTAGCTTTTCATCATGTGTCACAATAATGAGGCTAGTATGAAAAGTCTGGTTTAAATTGAGAAGCAGTTCCATCACTGTTTCCGCAGTTTTCTGATCTAAATTTCCTGTTGGCTCATCAGCTAAAACACAACGAGGGTTCATTGCCATAGCTCGTGCAATAGCGACCCTTTGCCGTTCACCTCCAGAAAGCTTGGCTGGTTTATGGTGAAACCGGTTAGATAAACCAACGCAATCTAATAAATGTTCAGCTCGCTTAATAATATCTGCTTTCTTTTCCCCTGCTAACAACAACGGCATGGCAACATTTTCAACCGCAGTAAATTCAGGTAATAAATGATGAAATTGATAAATAAAACCTAATGAACGATTACGCCATTGACAGCGCTTTCTTTCACTTAATCGCTCAATATTTTCACCTAAAATGTGAAGTGTTCCTGATGAAGGCTTCTCTAAACCACCGAGTAGATGTAAAAGTGTACTTTTTCCTGAGCCAGATGGCCCCATAATAGCTATTTGTTCACCGGCGCTAACCGATAAGTTAATGCAACTTAATACGTTAACGAGATTTAAGCCATCGTGATAGGATTTTTTTAAGTTAGTCGCTTTTAAAATATCATTACTCATAACGCAACGCCTCTGCAGGTTGAATGCGTGACGCTTGCCAGGCAGGGTATAGTGTAGCAAAAAAACTTAATAGAAAAGCAATGCCACACACTTTGCTCACATCTGCCCATTCCAAACGAGAAGGTAAAAAATCAACAAAATATACACTGGATGAAAGCCATTGCACATGTAAAACATTTTGCAGCCAATTAACAATGGCCGTTGCATTATAAGAAAGCAACAAACCACCTATTAATCCTAGCCCAACACCCAATAAACCAATAAGTGAGCCTTGAACCATAAAAATTTGCATAATAGTGGCAGGTTGCGCCCCTATTGTACGAAGAATCGCAATTTCTGATTGCTTATCATTTACTAACATTACCAGAGAAGAAACAAGGTTAAACGCTGCGACTCCAATGATTAAGGTTAAAATTAAAAACATCATGGTTTTTTCCATTTTAACGGCTTTAAAATAGGCACCAAAACTATCCGTCCAATCATTAACTTGAAAGGATGGTGGTAAGTGTTGCGCGAGTTTCATTCCGACGAAAGGGGCTGAATAAGGTTCAACGATTTTTAGTCTAAGTCCGGTAACACTATCTTTCATTTGAAAAAGCTTTTGAGCATCTTTCAAATTGATAAAACTTAATTCTCGATCAAAACCAAACCCAGGACCAGCAGAAAAAATACCCACCACATCAAAACGTTTAAAACGAGGAATAACACCCGCTAATGTTACATTTACTTGGGGGATCATCACCGTCACTTTGTCACCCAACCATACACCTAAACTCATGGCTTGGGAGCGACCTAATATAATGCTAAACCGGTGTTTTTTTAATAAATCAAAACGTCCTGCTATTATTTTTGAGCTAAGTTGGCTAATAGATGTCTCTTCGTTAGGATCTATTCCTAAAATCGCTGCCGGTAAGGTTTGATTGTTATAGGTTAATAACCCTTCGCCGCCAATATAAGGGGCAACGCCTTTTATGTCATTTTTTACATCAGCATATCCTTTAATTTCCTTACTCCATTTTTTCCAATGGAGCATTTTACCGGAAAAATTACTCACGGTAATTTCAGGCGTTAATCCAAAAAAATGTTGATGGATTTCATCATCAAAACCATTCATCACTGAAAGAACGGTAATCAAGACAGCTACACCTAAAGCAATGCCTAACATAGAAGTCAGCGAGATAAAGGAGATAAAATGTTGTGTGCGTTTAGCGCGAATGTAGCGCAATCCAATATACAGTGCTAAAGGGCGATACATTAATCTCTCATCTCAGCTATTTTTTTTCCGCCACGGCAAGAAGGAGTATCAGGAATATCAGCTTGCTTTGTTTTCCATTCTTCTTCTGAAAAAGTATGCAAACTGAGCGCATGCAATCCTCTATCCATTTCATCTTGAACGAGTGCATAAACCGCTTGATGGCGTTTAACAAGAGACAATCCTGCAAAATGCTGAGAAACAATAATTACTTTAAAGTGTGTTTCTGAATCCATCGGTACATGATGTTGAGACGATTCATTAATTACTTCTAAATGAAGAGGCTGAAAATTTTCAGTTAACTTTTGTTGTAAACTTCCTTGAATAGTATTAAAACTCATTATTTTTTCTCCTGTGTAATTAAATGTAGTTTAGCTTGTTCTATTTGCGATTCGGGTACTTTAATCATACGTAATTCTTTTTTAGTGCCGTCTGAAAAAACAACTACACCTGCCTGCATTTTATAATTTTGCGGATCAGATAAAACTTCACCAATTAAATAATTACGATTAATTTCGATAGCAGAAATATGAGCTGATTTGGCAGACATATAATACAAAATCTTTCTGGTTTCATCATAGTGAGCCACATGCAGCCCTTGTAAATCAGGATCATCGCTATCTAAATATCCCAGGCTACCTTTTTCTAGACGAACAAGTGATTCTAATGTGTTGAATGCATAGGCTTGTTTATCCCCATGGTCATCTTCAATCCACATTAACAAGTCAGCATGACCTTCTTGAAGATCCCGTGTTAATTCTTCAGGTGTATGATTAGGTGTATCAATAACTAACACGTCTACTTTAGGACCTATTTCCGTTAAACCATGTGTTTCCACTTTGTGAAATAGATATCCACTCACAATCTTTAAAGCAATAATAAGAATTAAAACCGCTATGGCTCCAAATATATACCCAGCAACTTTTTTCATTTAAACCCCTTTTCACTGACAAAACAGTAACCTTCTTTATTACTTTTTTTCACCTGAATAACGTCATATTCGGGAATAGAGTCCCCTTCCGCAGCAATATTTATCTTAAGCCCAGGAATCGAAATAAACCACTTATTTGTTTTTGTTTTGGTTAACCAAAAAGTTGAAACAAGGACTTTTTTATCCAATGCATTTTGATAAGTACCTGTTTTTAAATGATTAGGCCAAAAATCTTTTGATCCAAACCACTCATAGAGCATAAGGCCTGTATTATCATTAAAGCGGCACGTAATTAGAGCATATTTTGTTGCATTCTGTCTAGATAAAACCATACCCCAGCGATGTTCAAACCAAGAGTTTTTACCTGTCACAAAACTACTTTTTCCATCTAAGGTTAAATGCCCATTAATACTCATGCTTTGGGCAGAATAACTTGCCTCAACATGTGGCGTCCCTTTTTTATGGACCAAATAACCATTATCACCATTCAATACATAAGTCCTTACACCTTTTAACCTAAAGTTGAAACCGTTTTTTTCATCTAGCAAGCCAAAGAGCCAACTATCACTAATCACATTATACTTCATAAAAGCCTTTCCTACCTTCCATTGCATCCATTCGTCCGAAGATGAAATCTCTGGTTTGGGACTTTTATCTTTATAACGTAATACTTCCTTTTGTGTTGTTAAATCCACAATATTAGCAAAAACTCCCCACGTATCTTTATTTCGTTTTAATAAATACATATAGGCATACTGATTTCCCTCTTCATTTTCTACTTCACCTGTAAATACCCAAACATCTCTTGCTTGCTGTCCATGATTACCGTGATCTTTCGGGAATACAATGGGCTCCTGGGCTTTCAAGATCGTGGCAAACAGTAAAGAAACGCAAAAAAAAGCAATACTCACTAAATATTTCATTTTTTTTCGCTCCCTTCATTATGCGATCTCTTGGAGACCTGATTAAGCTTTTTCATAAATGCTGCTTTAAAAGACGATTCCAACTTAGACACCACTTTGAGATAAAATAAAGAACTTTTTATGGTATCCTCAAATTTTTCACATTTAATCGCGTCTTTTTCAGTCATAATAATAGGTAAGTTCTGAGTACTTGCACGGAAAAAATCTTTTTTCTCAAAAATATGATGATCCGGTAAAATATGAGCTTCATAATTTATCCCAAGACTTACCAATGTGTCTAAAAAGCGTTGCGGATGTCCAATTGCCGTTACAACATTCACTGGTTGATGCTCAAAGAAATCTAAAGAATATGCTTCCCCTGTTGCCACATGAATAAAACATTCTGGTTGGACATCAAAAGAATATTCCTCTTTACGTTTTTCCTCAGCCCCATTTGCTATCAAAAAATCCACGGTTTTATACCGGTCAACTGGCTCACGCAAAGGTCCCCTCGGTAAACACTGCCCATTACCGAAACGTCTCTTACCATCAATTACCAGGATTTCAATATCACGTTTCATCGCCCAATGCTGCAACCCATCATCACTCAAGATAATATTACAATTAGTTTGATTTAGTAAAAAACGAATGGCCTCGACCCTTTTAGGGGCAACAATGACAGGAACCTGGGTTCTTCGAGCAAGTACCACCGCTTCGTCACCCGCCTCAAGTGGCGAGCTTTCAGGCATAACTTGCATCGGATAAACTTTTGCTTTGCCGCCATACCCACGGCTAACAATACCAGGACGATAGCCGCCTTGTTTTAAATATTCGGCCAATGCAATAACCATTGGGGTTTTACCTGTCCCACCTACAGTTAAGTTACCTACCACAATAATAGGTGTTTTTGGATGGAGTGATTGAGAAAAACGCGCATAAAAATGTTTGTTTAATACTACAATCATTTTATAGAGAGCACTTGGCGCTTTCAAACAGAAAGAAACACAACGCACTCGCCAGGAAGGTTCGGGATTATACCAAAGCGATTCGATATGTGATTCAAACCATTTTCTCAAATGTTTCATGCCGAGCTAACCTCTCCTTGTTCTATTGATTCTAGTGGTTCTAAGTCAGAAAATTGCATACGGTATAAGGATGCGTAATGCCCATCTTTGGCTAATAAATCACTATGCTTTCCTTGTTCCACAATACATCCTCGATCTAAAACAACGATTTGATCAGCTTTCTCTACCGTAGATAATCGGTGAGCAATAACTAATGTTGTCCGATCTTTCATCATGATATCCATGGCTTCTTGAATATAACGCTCAGATTCCGTATCTAACGCACTGGTTGCTTCATCTAAAATTAAAATAGGTGCATTTTTCAAAATTGCGCGTGCAATAGCAATACGTTGGCGTTGTCCACCAGAAAGCAACACACCGTTTTCACCAACTAAGGTGTCTAAACCTTCCGGCAAGTTTCGAATAAACTCCATTGCATGGGCAGAAATTGCTGCTTGTTCAATGGCTTCTGGTGTCACCTTGCCTTCTAAGCCATAAGCAATGTTATTTCGTAACGTGTCATTAAATAAAGTAATATTCTGAGAAACTAATGCAATTTGTTCACGTAAATTAGATAAGCTCAAATCTCGTGTATCGATACCATCAATAAGTATTTTACCTTCATAACTTTCATAAAAATGGGCTAATAAATGGACTAAAGTGGACTTTCCACTACCGGAACGTCCCACAAAAGCAATAGTCTGCCCTGGTAAAATTTGCAAATTGATCTGCTCAAGAACATTCGGTGCATCAGGTGTATATCGAAAAGAAACTTCTTGATATTCAATATGCCCTTTAGAGCGCGCTAGTTTAAGGGCACCTTTATCATTTTCTGCTGGTTCATCTAATAAAGCAAACACACTTTCAGCACCTGCCATGCCCCGTTGAATGGCACTATTTACATCTGCTAATGTTTTAAGTGGCTTAATCAACTGTAACATCGCGGCAACAATAGAGACAAATCCGCCCGCACTCGTGTCAATGACAGCAGAAAGTTGAATTGCAGCAAAGATGATCATGGAAATACCCACTGCAATCATCACTTGAATGCCTGCCACATTGTATGCTTTGGTGGCCGCAACTTTCATATCACGACGCCATCCTTCATTGGTTGCTTGCTGAAATTTTTGAGCTTCATATTCTTGCCCACCAAAAATACGAACCACTTTGTAACCTTCAATTACTTCTTCGGCAATATTAGTCATTGCCCCCATAGATTGTTGTACAGCATGGCTAACACGACGAATACGTTTATTACTCCACGCTACGATTAACCCAACAAAAGGAATGGTCGTCAGAAACAATAAAGATAACTGCCAACTAATGACAAACATGACAACTAACAAACCAATAACCAAGAAAAGTGATTGCACAAACGTGGCAAGAACGTCAGCACTCACCTGTGCTACTTGCTCAACATCGTATAAAATTTTTGAGAGTAATTGTCCTGATGAGTTACGATCAAAATAACGTGCGGGTAAACAGATAATATGAGCAAACATTTTCTGGCGTAGTGATTTAATCACATTTCGAGCGACAGAGGTCATACAATAACCCGATAGGGCACTCACAATACCCCTAAAAATAATCCCCACCAATAGAAATAATGGAATCCAGCGGACAAACTCAAGATCTTTCGCCACTAAGCCTCTATTTAAAAAAGGTTTCAATAGGTAAGTAAATCCTGCATCCGTCGCAGAATATAGAAAGTTGGCAAAAAGGCCAACAATGAGCATACCACTAAAAGGTTTTACGAGAACTAATAACCGGCGGTACAATACACTTGTTTTCTGATACAATTCTATTTCTCAATTAATTTAAAAGAAGCAAATTATATCACACCCAGTAGTATTTGGTAGAAATTACTTATGAACTCTTTAGAAAATATTATCCATACACTTTTTGAAAATCGACAAACATTAACCCCCGACAACATTCCTGATGAAGCCCATCGGGCATTAATGACAGCAATAGATGGATTAAACGATGGAACTTATCGTGTTGCAGAGCAAGTTGCCCCTCATCAATGGGTAGTGCATGAATGGTTAAAAAAAGCTGTTTTACTTTATTTTAAAGTTCAAAAAAACACTCCATCTCAGGCAGGATGCCAGTTTTTTTATGATAAAGTGCCCTTAAAATATGAAAATTTTGAGGAACCTGATTTTCTTTCTTCAGGCGCCCGGATTGTTCCAGGCACTGTCGTTCGATATGGCTCTTACGTTGCTTCTCATACGATTTTGATGCCAAGTTTTATTAATATTGGTGCATATGTTGATCAAGGGACAATGGTGGATACATGGGCAACTGTCGGCTCTTGCGCCCAAATTGGTAAAAACGTCCATCTTTCAGGAGGGGTAGGTATCGGGGGGGTACTTGAACCTTTACAAGCCCAACCTACTATTATTGAAGACAATTGCTTTATTGGTGCTCGTTCGGAAGTCGTGGAAGGCGTTATTGTTGAAAAAAATTCTGTGATTGGCATGGGAGTTTTTTTAGGCCAAAGCACTAAAATTTACAATCGGATTACAGGTGAAATCACCTATGGGCGTGTTCCTGAAGGTTCTGTTGTTGTTGCGGGTAGTTTACCTGCTAAAGATAACTCTCATAGCTTATACTGCGCCGTAATCGTCAAACAAGTGGACGAGAAAACCCGCGCAAAAACCAGCTTGAATGAATTACTCAGGGATACCTCTTCTTCCTAAAGAACATGTGTTAGAACCAGTGAAACCCGTGCGCCATCATTCCACCTAAGGTAACTACTGCACTTACCCAAGTCCAAACCACAAATTTTAGGGTATCATACCTTAATTTTTGCATATCGTGTTTAACATCAGCACGTAGCTCCTTTACTTCACTGCGAACTCCTTGTATTTCAGCTTTTAACTCTGTCCGCACTTCTTGAATTTCAGTTTTTAGCTCTGTTCGTACTTCCTGTATTTCGGTTTTTAATTCTGTACGCACTTCTTGTATTTCAACCTTTAACTCTGTGCGTACTGCCTGTATGTCAGCCTTTAATTCAACCCGCACTGATAGAATTTCAGCTTTTAATTCACCTCGTGCTGATTGAATTTCATTTTTTAACACCCTTTGAGACTCCTCAACATCCTTTTTTTCCGCTAAATTTTGGTGTTCACTTCTTACATGCTGAACAGCTGCTTCAATAGCAGCCTCAATTTGTTTACCTTGATACTCAGCTAACTCACCTGAATCTTTAATTTTTTTAGAGCCTTTTACAAACTCCAAAACATCTAAATATTTTATTGACATATTACTCACCGGCATTGCGATCATATTTGAACTCCACGAATGGTTGGATTACTGCTTTTATTATAACATCAACGTTCTACAAATTCTATTTTCATAAAGCGTAAGCCTAATAGACGTGAATCATCTCCTAAATGAAGAGAATATGGGGAAATGGCATCCAGTAAATTAAATTGAAGCACCATTTTTTCGAGGTTCGGATGATCATTTACTTCTTCCCAATCTTTTAACCTATACGGTAATGAAATCCATTGTTCAGACTTAATTACTGCTGATTTCGTCTGTTTATTTCCCCAATTAATAATGGTTCTTTGCTCTGTTAAATTTTGGAACACAAAGGGCTGAATTTGAATCTTAATCTCCCCATTAGGATGCTCGTGAAGCTGTTCCTTTGAAAGATACAGAGTAACTTGAGGTGATTTTGTCTGTGTCCATATTCCTGGAGAAGGTTCATCCGGTGAAAAATCTTCCATATTGGCAAAGAGTAGGGATGAATTAAAGGTATACACTTGATTAAAATTAACATTTAAGGACGGTCGAATGATTTTAGTTTGATTCAAAATTAATGGTGTCAGCAATTTCTTTGCTACATAAACTGAAGCTACTTTTGATAGATGACCATTATCAAAAGTAGTAATGCCTTCCCACTTATCATTATTCAAATAAGTAAGACACCCCTCTTTATTACAAAATAAATCTAATAAGCTGACATATTCAAAATCCTCTATTGGTTTTAAAGCAGCTTTCATATTACGTTCTTCATCTAAAACATAAGTATATAAGCCAGCCTTCATTCTTTTAGGAGTATTATGCCAACTCTCTGCAATAAGTTGATTCAAATCAGGAACCCATGCTGGATCTGGCCCAACTACTAAAACACGTTTTATACCTATTTTTTTCAGTTCACCCACAATCCGACGAAGGTGTTCAATATAATGGCCTTTGTACTGGGCTAATAAAACAATATCTGGTTTTTCCTTTTTTATAACAGATAAGGCAAAATGATTTGATTTTTGACACCAATCATGTGGCTTGGTCACAGTATAAACCAAATCTGGTCCACAAGCAGAACTGGCCACTTGCAATATTGAAACCGAAGAAGGTAAGGTTTTTTTCAAACCTATATATAAAGATTCCGCATGAGAGTCGCCCCAAATAAAAATTGTTTTTGAGCTATTTTTATCTTTGGTATAACAACTTTTATCAATGGAGTCTCGCGTATAACCGTCTTCATTTTTTTCCAAAAGTCTTTTTACATCATGAAAGTTACATTTTTTTCTAAAATTTTCATAAATATGATGAGTTTTCAAATAGTTAAAATTAGGTGGTGACGTATCAAAATATTGAAGATAAGCTCCCGCTTCACCAAATCGAGAAGGTAACCCGTCTTTTTGGTAAATGACATATCCAATAATGCCCATTATGCTCATTAACATACATAAAATAATTGTTTTTGTTTTCTCATATTTTTTATTAAACCGAATCGGTTTTTCCACAAATTGGTACGTTGCCCACGCTAAAATAATACTTACGACAACAGCAATACCTCTTATTTTTAATGGGACACAGTCATTAATATTTCCAAAGCAACGAGAAATATAAAGAATAGATAAAATTGGCCAATGCCATAAATACAAGGGATAACTAATTAATCCAAAAGCAACAAATAATTTATTACTTAAAATAACACGATTTATCCAAGCGGATGATGCGGCAATAATAAAGAAAGCACCCAGACAAGGAAGAAGAGCCCAATACCCCGGAAAAGCTAACTTATCATTTATGTACCAAAATCCAGTTATTAGGAGTATTACACCTATTATGGATTGTACATTCGGATAAACAGCAATTTTTTTTGGATGGTGCAAAGTAAGGTAAGCTAAGGCGCCACCAATCATTAGCTCCCAAAAACGCGTCCATGGAGAATAAAAGACAAAATTGGGTTTCTGCCCCACAAGAGAAATATTAAAAATAAACGAGGCAAGCCCTACAAGAAAAGTTACCCATAAAAAAAATTTCTGTCGTCTAACTTTCCAAAAAATCCCGATTAAAAGAGGCCAAATAATGTAAAATTGTTCTTCAACTCCTAATGACCATAAATTCCGCAGGGGTTTAGTAATCCCAGAAACATCAAAATAACCAGAGTCAGTAATTAAAAAGAAATTGGCGACAAAACCTGCCCCTCCTAAGATATGCCGTCCTATTGCTTTATAATAATTATTGTATATTAATAAATAACCTACAATAATGACGCTCAACAACACTAAAAAAAGCGCCGGAAAAATTCTTAAAATACGTCTTTTATAAAATTCACCGTAACCAAATGAGTTTTTTTCAAAATTTTTAAATAAAATAAGACTAATTAAGTAGCCAGAAATAACAAAAAAAATATCAACCCCAATAAAGCCTGAGGGAAATAAAGCGGGGAAAAAATGATAAATAACAACACTTAGCACCGCTACTGCACGCAGGCCATCAATATCAGGGCGATATTTTAAATGAGATAGCTGATTAGATGACATATCTTATACTTGTAACAGTAATTCAAATGACGAGGAATATATACTAAAGATCAACTTGCCTCAAAAGATTTTTTAAATGTTCACCTTCTAATTCTTGCCATCGGCCCATTTTTAAATAAGGTGGTAATGTGAGGTTTCCATAACGCACTCGCGTTAATCGACTCACGGTTACGCCTTGGGACTCCCACAGACGCCTGACTTCTTTATTTTTTCCTTCATGTAAGATCACATGGTACCACGAATTAGCGCCTTCCCCACCGGAAAATTGGATATGATCGAATTTAGCTTCTCCATCCTCCAACATCACCCCTGTTTTCAAACGTTGTAACATTGCATCATCTACTTTCCCTAACACACGAACGGCATACTCTCTCTCAATAGCATGTTTAGGATGCATCAAACGATAAGCCAATTCACCATTATTTGTAAAAAGAAGCAGCCCTGATGTATTCAGATCTAATCGACCGACCATAATCCACCGTCCATTGCGAATTAAAGGCAAGTTTTGAAATACGGTTTCCCGTCCTTCCTCATCTTTGCTAGTACATACTTGGGTGTCTGGTTTATTATACATCAACACGCGCAATCGTGTTTGCACAGGAGTCCGAGTTAATAAACGATTTTTAACTGAAATTCTATCAGTGGGTAAAGCACGATCACCTAACTTGGCAAGTTGACCATTCAAACGCACCAGGCCTTCTTCAATTAGCTTTTCCATTTCTCGTCGAGAACCTAATCCTGCTTCTGCCAAAATTTTTTGTAATTTTTCGCTTTGCACCTCAGAGCGCGCTTTGGTAGGGCGAAGGGGGGATGATTCAGATATGAATTTTGGGTTACTTCGTCTCTTTATTACTTCACCAGAAGCACCACTGCGCACTCTGATATGAGGAGTCTTTTTCCCTTTATTACTCTCTGTTTTTGAAGATGACCCAAATTTTCCTTCTAATTTTTCTTTGCTAAAAACTTTCCGTTTGGATTCGCTGGTTTTTTCTTGTCTTGAAGACGAAAATTCAACGGTAGATTTTGTTTTGCTAATTTTGTTCATGTTTTTCACTCATGTTTATAACTGGTAATTCACCTAGTTTCGGTAATTCTGCTAATGTTTTCAGATTGAAATAATCCAAGAAATGCGACGTTGTAGCAAAAAGTGCTGGTTTTCCCGGCACTTCTTTATGTCCCGCAATTCGAATCCAATCTCTTTCTAAAAGCGTTTTAATAATGTTGGTATTCACCGCTACCCCGCGAATCGCTTCAATTTCAGGTCGTGTAATGGGTTGACGATAAGCAATAATCACCAGCGTTTCTAATAAAGCGCGCGAATATTTAGGTGGTTTTTCTTCCCACAACCGAGCAACCCACGATGTGTGTACTGGTCTGGTTTGAAAAGCATAACCACTGGATAATAATTTAAGTTCTATTCCTCTGCCGTCATAATCTTGCTGAAGTTCTTCCACTAATTTTCGCACTTCTGCGATAGATAATACTGTCTCAACCGATAAAATGGCCAACAATTTGTCCAAGGATAAGGGTTCATCAGAGGCCATTAAAATAGCTTCTAATCTATTCTTATAATTTTCTGATGTGGATAGGCTCAAAAGGCGCTCCTTGGGTTAGCTCAATAACAAATTGTCGGGCTAATTCTAAAATAGCCATAAAAGTTACAATAATACCTATTCGTCCTTCATGTGAGGAGAATAAGGTATGAAAATGGACAGATTGAGATACTTGAAGATGTTGTAATATATGATCAATACGATCACTTACTGTCAAAGGCTCTTTCTGTATTTGATGACTTTTACGTTGTTCCAATCGCTCTTGGATGTCATGAAAAGCAGCCAACAAATCCTGTAAAGATACTGAAGCCAACGGCTTAGGCACATCTAAAGTAGCCGGAGCCTTTCCTTGTATCCTGAAAAAATTGCGATCTTGTCTTAAGAGCTCGTCCAATGCTATCGCTGCTTTTTTATAACGTTCATATTCCAATAGCCGACGTGCCAATTCCATGCGAGGGTCACCCTCTTCTTCGGGCAAATCTGGATTTCGCGGTAGTAATAAATGAGATTTTATTTCCATTAACATGGCAGCCATCACAAGGTATTCTGCCGCCAACTCAAAACGAGCTTTCTCTATAAGCGCGATATACTCTAAATATTGTTTAGTAATTAACGTCATGGGAATATTAAGAATATCTAAATTCTGTTTTTTTATGAGATATAATAATAAATCTAAAGGACCTTCAAAATTTTCCAACACAATTTCTAGCGCACCGGGAGGAATATACAAATCCTCAGGAATTTTTTCGAGAGGCTCACCTTGCACCACCCAGGGTCTACCATGTGCAAGATTCATTAATAATCAAGCCCCATTGCTTCCTTTACTCTCGCTAAGGTATGCCGAGCTTCTTGAGAAGCAACTTCACTGCCTTCTGCCACAATATTTTTTACTCGCCCCAAATCCGATTGATACTCTTTTACCGCTTCTTGAATAGGTGCTAATTCTTTATTAATCGCATCAATAACGGGTCGTTTGCAATCAATACATCCAATACCAGCCGTTGTACATCCTTCTTTTACCCAGCGACAAGTCTCATCATTACTATAGACCTTATGTAAAGACCAAACAGGACAATGTTCAGGATTACCCGGATCCGTTCGTTTAATACGGGCAGGATCGGTAGGCATGGTCAAAATTTTTCGTTCCACTGACTCAGGCTCTTCGCGTAAACTGATGGTATTACCATAAGACTTAGACATTTTTTGTCCATCGACCCCTACTAATCGAGAAACATCAGTTAACAATGGTTCAGGCTCGGTTAAAATTATTTTACCGCCACCTTCTAAATAACCTTCTAACCGCTCTCTGTCTCCTAATGAAACATGTGCTTGATCATGAATCAATGCCATCGCGGTTTCTAATGCAGCCTCTTCTCCTTTTTCTTGAAAACGTTTCCTTAACTCTCGATAATATTTGGCAGTCTTCTTGCCCATTTTTTCAATGGCTTTTTCAGCTAATTGCTCATAACCGGGCTCTCGGCCATACAGGAAATTAAACCGTCTTGCCACATCCCGGGCAAACTCAATATGTGGCACTTGATCTTCACCCACAGGTACATAATGTGCACCGTACATAAGAATATCAGCCGCTTGCAATAGGGGATATCCTAAGAAACCCAACGTATTAAGATCAACATCGCTTAATTTATTCATTTGATCTTTATAAGAAGGAATACGCTCTAGCCAACCTAACGGCGTAATCATGGAAAGTAATAAATTTAACTCCGCATGTTCCGGCACCCAAGACTGAATAAAAACATGCGCGTGTCCATGGTGAATTCCTACTGCTAACCAATCAATAATCATATCCCAAATAGAGTTTTTAATGATAGCAGGATCTTCATAACCCGTTGTCAATCCATGCCAATCCGCAGCAAAGAAAAAACAAGCATATTCATGCTGTAATTTTAACCAATTTTTTAAGACACCATGATAATGTCCCAGGTGCAGAGCTCCTGTCACTCTCATTCCAGAAACCACATGCTTTTCAGATAATGTAGTATTTAACACTCAGTCTCCTATTGAATTAAAGAAAATATTGTAATTTACTCACAGCAATTGGCCATTTTGATTTATCGGCAGCGAGAGAAATCGACATGAACATCCCATGTACAAGTAGTACATGTAGATGCAAATGAACTCTGGCAAAACAGAAAATAAATGTTGGGAGTATATCATAAAAAAGGTTTAGGATCGCCTTTTCCTACCCTTAATACGACAGGATAATCTCCTGTAAGATCGACCACGGTAGTTGGTTCATGCCCACAAGCGCCTCCATCAATCATTAAATCAATCTGATTACCTAAAATATCATAAATCGCTGCTGGTTCGGTCAATGGCGCATCTGCATCAGGCAAAATTAATGTGGTACTAATTAAAGGTGCTTCCAAGCAGTCTAATAACGATAGACAAATAGCATTATCTGGAATCCGGAGTCCTAATGTTCTTTTTTTGGGATGAAGCATGCGTCGAGGTACTTCACTGGTGGCGTTTAAAATAAATGTATAGGCGCCCGGTGTAAAACTTTTTAATAGTCGAAAGATAACATTGCTAACACGCGCATAAGTACTTAATTCGGAGAGATCACGACAAACTAGCGTCATATTATGATTTTTATCCAGATGCCTTAATTGTCGAATTCGCTCTAAAGCCGCTTTATTACTGAGCTCACATCCTAAGGCATATCCAGAATCAGTCGGATACACAATAATCCCTCCTTTCTGTATCACATTCACAGCTTCCCGAATTAAACGGGACTGAGGGTTATCTGGATGAATAGAAAAAAATTGTCCCATAAGCTATTTCAACTCAAAAATAAAAGTGAACCCATGCTTCAGTATAGAAGATTTGAGTTTTAAGTGTCAATTCCTCACAAAAATGGTAGAATTCATAAAATTTTATATTGGAACAATAAACATAATGATTAAATTACCTGCTTTTAACCAAGCAAAAGTGTTGGTGGTTGGAGATGTTATGCTGGATCGCTATTGGTACGGCGGTGTCTCCCGCATTTCTCCCGAAGCACCTGTATCGATTGTTCATGTCAATCAAGTAAAAGAATGCGCCGGAGGTGCTGGAAACGTGGCACTTAATATTGTTTCCCTTGGTGCTCGCGCTGATTTATTAGGAATCATTGGTATTGACGAAGCAGGAAGCTCTTTAAAAGGCCATCTTGATCGTGTCAACGGTTATTTCCAAGAAGAACCTACTATTCCTACTATTACTAAATTACGAGTAATCAGTCAAAATCAACAATTGATTCGAATTGATTTTGAAGAGTCTTTAGCACAACTCTGTAAAACAGTGATGGAAGAGCAATATGAAAAGCTTCTTGCTGAGGCCGATGTTGTTATTCTCTCTGATTATGGCAAAGGCACATTAAGCTCTGTCAATTTCCTTATTGAAAAAGCACGCAAAGTCAATAAGCCTGTTTTTGTTGATCCCAAAGGCACAGATTTTACGCGTTACCGCGGTGCTTCTTTATTAACCCCCAATTTAAAAGAATTTGAGCAAATTGTCGGTCATTGCGAAACTGATGAAATATTAGCCGAGAAAGGAAACATTTTAATCGAAGCCTTGGATTTAGGCGCGCTTATTGTAACACTCGGAAGTAAAGGCATGATGATTTTACGTCACGATAGTCCTCCCCTTCATTTACCAGCGATGGCTCGAGAAGTATATGATGTCACTGGTGCGGGAGACACAGTTGTTGCAGTTCTTGCTTGTGCCGTTGCTCAAGGAGTTGATTTACCGGAAGCTGCCGCCATTGCCAATATGGCTGCTGGTATCGTTGTTGGTCACGTGGGCGCCGCTAGTGTTACCGTTCCAGAGTTGGAAGAAGCCATTGCTCATCAATCGCATGGGTAAGAGATTATTTCAACTAACGTGGATTTTAAAAAGATCAATCCATAAAGGGGTTTCTTTGGGAAATTGTAATCTTAGCAAGGTACTTTTCCCTGTATTTCGCGCGCCAAAGAGAAAAAAATTACATTCTTTGGGTAATTGGAGAAGACGTAAAACAATATTTTTTTTCGGAGTCATATCCGAAAATGTACGCCATTTTCGGAGTATTGTTAATTTTTGAATACTTGAGATATCTCATCTTATTTTCAAGAATGATACGAGCGGATCTTATAGGTTACGTACTGAGTAAAATCCCAAAAAAAATAATCCCCCCCATCCATGCATGATGGATAAAGGCATTAAAGCATTGTTCTGGTGCCCGTTCCCGAATAGTGTAATGCTCATAGAAAAAATATAAGGCAGTCATCACTAGGCTTATATAAAAAAAGATGCCTAAATGATATTGCAGGCCAAATATAATCCAGAGGCCTAACCAAATGATTTCCAATAGACCAATAACCACTCGATCCCATTTGCCGAACCAGATTGCCGTAGAATGAAGCCCTAATTTTAAATCATCTTTTCTATCCACCATGGCATACAACGTGTCATAAATAATCGGCCACAAAACTCCAATAATCCACAATATCCAGGAAAAGTGAGTAAGACTGCCTGATACGGCAGCAAATGCCATGGGAATACCTAAACTAAAAGCTAAGCCTAACACTAGTTGAGGGGCATAAATCCATCGTTTCATCAGGGGATAAACCAAAGTAATGACCAGCCCCATACACGCTAATTGAAAACATAACTCATTGAGACATAAAACCAGACCTAATGCACATAAAAGCAAAATGCCTAATAACATAATGGCTTTTGTCAGGGTTATTTCTTTTGCTGCTAAAGGACGGTTAAATGTTCGTGTCACATGTGGATCAAATTTTCTATCAGCAATATCATTCACTACACATCCGGCGGAACGCATTACAAAAACACCAGCAACAAAAATGAATAGAAGTTTTATAGCAACCTGGCCTCCTGAAGCTATCCACAATGCCCATAAGGTTGGCCATAATAACAACCAGAAACCAACTGGTTTATCCACCCGCATCAACCGTAAATAAGCTGACTTTATCATATTTTACTTTCCTGAATGTCTTCTAATACATCATGAAAAAATACTTCCATAATAGACAAAGGTTCATCATCAATTCGAAATACAGATTTTCTTGCCCAGAGTGATAAAGGTTTGATATTTTTAACATGTTGAACTGCTTGTTGGTATTCTTTATTCTCAGGGAGTAAATATGCATAAATAAACGGTTCACGAATAATAGCCGGGTCATTAAATAAAATGATATTAATAGGACACGTATTAAGGGAATTAAATTGAGCTTCGCGATGCGTATATGTTGTCTGAGGGATTAATGTCTCAGCATACCAAGCTGGTTTTTCATCACACAAAATCAGAATTTCGCGCACAAAGAGAGAGGTTCCATTTCTTTTTTCCCATCGTTCATTCAATAATTTTAAGCTGACATGATGACAAAGAGATTTCGCTTTATCCGTGATAGGTGTGGTGGTTTGAAGCCATCCTTGCATCACCGCAGATGGCTTCATGGACAAAGTATTTAAATCACTTATCCACTGACTCATCGAGTTCAATATTTTCTGCAGGTTTATGCGTCAACTTAGACAATATATGAGCTAGTTTTGCACGCATTTGACGGCGATCGACAATCATATCAATATGCCCATGTTCTAAAAGAAACTCACTGCGTTGAAAACCTTCAGGCAAGGTTTGTCTTACGGTTTGTTCAATTACACGCGGTCCGGCAAAACCAATCAATGCGCCTGGCTCCGCCATAATGATATCACCTAACATAGCTAAACTTGCGGTTACCCCACCCATTGTAGGATCAGTTAAAATTGAAATAAAAGGTAAACCTGCTTGCGCTAATTTTCCTAAAACAGCACTGGTTCTGGCCATTTGCATTAAAGAAGATAAACCTTCTTGCATACGTGCACCACCACTAGCAGACACACAAATAAAGGAACTATTTTCCTGAATAGCCATCTCAGCTGCAAGAACAAATTTTTCCCCTACAGAAGCGCCCATGGAGCCGCCCATAAATTCAAAATTAAAGCAACACAATACAACAGGAATGCCCGCTATCCTCCCTTTCATAGCAACAATAGCTTCATTTTCTCCGGTACTTTTTTGAGCAGATGAAATACGTTCCTTATATTTTTTTGAATCCCGGAACTTTAATCGATCAATAGGTTCTAATTCTTCAGCAATCTCTACTTGATACCCTTCATCCAATAAAATGCGAATACGTTCACGCACTTCCATGCGATGGTGATAATCACATTTAGGACAAACTTCTAAAGAACGTGTTAATTCTGCACGGTATAAAACCGCTCCACATGACTTACATTTTGTCCAAAGACCCTCTGGAACTCCTTTCTTCTCTCCTGTCTCCGTTCGAATACGTGAAGGCAATAACTTTGAAAACCAACTCATGGTAATAATAATCTCATTAAAAATAATTAACCATTATCCTAAAAAAGTCCACTTTCTTCAAGATAGCACCTCACTTTTTATTTGGGAAGGAAATTTTTATGGGTTGGGACTCATTGAGAATTGAATCATCTTCAACAAATGGTTTAGAAAAAATAGTGTGTAGTCCATTAAGAACACCCGTAAATCTATTCATCATGACAGAACGCAAATTCTTCCTTTCTAAAAACTCATCCTCAGTGAACATCGATATCGACGATTGCTCCTCATCGTTAAGAGTTGAAGGAAGGTTTAAGTATATCAATTCTTCTTGTATTCTTTTCATTAAATGTTCTTTATTAATGTCAGTAGGCGCAGCTATATAAGCATTCAGCACATTGGGTTCGCTAAAAGCAAAGCTTGCATATAATTCGGATCTTTTGATTGAATTTTTTGAAATCGAAACCCATAAATCAGGATAGTCATTCGCCATTAAATCTTTTAAAGATCTTTGAATCTCTTCATGATTTAAAATCGGCATATATTCTTCAGGGTAATCAATAAGCTCTTGAAGATAATCTAAACTTGCCTTTTGTAATTTAATAAAATTTTCTTCCGAAATAGCAGAAAGATAATCGTAATCATGAGTGCTTTCACGCACTAATCTTACTTCACGTATTTTTAATACGTTAATGATATTTGATGCCGTCGTAGATTTCTCTTTATATTGATCTTTATAATCATCAAAACGCGCTTTAAGAAGATAGAATAAAGTGTTGGCTTTTTTTCTTTCTTCGGACATATTCAACACTTTCTGGCCTGAGAGACGCATTGGAATAGAGCGTAATTGCCATTTTGCTTCAATATCTTTTTTGTTCTCATCGAGAAGATAGGTATTTCGAAGCATTTCTAAACAAGTTAATAAAAATTCTGCTAATAGCGCTGATTTCTTATCACTGATTGTCGGAATCTTCTTCAAATTGGAATCTTTTTCCTCTGGGGAAAATTCCTCCATTTTTTTATTAATACTTATCATATATTTTGTTACTTTTTGTATATAAGCAGCATCAATAATAAAATGGTTAGGTCGTTGCAATGCATGTATGTTGTCGGCTATTTTCCTAATAGCCACCATATTTCTTTTCATTGCCTCATAATTGTCACTATTTGCCCCCGGCATTTTATCAATAAAAGAAAATGCCCGTTCAGCTAATATCAACACAGACCGAAAAGAGGAAATATCATAATACTGGCCATTAATTGAACGACTTTTCTCTACTAGCATATTAACAGATTCTTCAGTATTACTTGTATCTGGTGAATCAGGACGGGTAATTTCCTCATCGGAAAAATTATGGGGATAAACTTTAAAAGTATTGGAAGAAGGCTTTAAATGAAGTTTAATATCGGACAATCCATCTAGTAACTCGTGAGAAGAGCGTCTAAATGAGTCTAGTAATTGAGATGTCGTTCCTGGCATTTATCACCGCATGCATTAATTCAAAAATGCCTTAATATTCAGCGAGATATGGTAACATTTTTCAGTAACAATAACAAATTAAACTATCCTACGCCCAATTGCCCACCTACACAATTTTTCTGTGTAGGGCGGGTCTTGTACCCGCCCTACTACGATCTTTCTTAAGACCTTCTTGGCTTTCTTCTAATGTACCCGTTAATGACGTCTCAGGTTGAACAGGAGCTGCCGCCTCTCTTCCTTTAAGAACATTAAGTAACAGATTGCTTCCCGTGCTACCTCTACTTTGATTACTTGCTTGTGAACCAGGATTGCTACTAACACCAACACTAATGTTCTCATCCAACACATCTCTTTCTGGTTGCAGCACATTATGCTCTTCATTAGCTCGAACCTGTGTAGAGGCAGAAGCAGGTGGTCGTCTACTGAAACATGCCCAACAAGAAAAAAGGCTGCTAACTCCTCGTCTACGCGTTGGTTCTATAATTTGGTGTGTTTCAGTGATAGGTGGAGTTTCTGGTACATGCGTAGGTGTTAGTGGAAGCTCATCATTTGACTCCAACGGAGCAGGGTTGAAGAATTCTTCCACATTAGAAGTAACATCATTAATAATAGAGGGCACAATCGTTTCACGATTTGATGTTCTTTCCATAGTATTTTCAGGACTAGTAATATGACTAGCGCGACGTGATGATCGTTGTGATCTTTTTTCTTGGGCACTCTCTTTATTAATTTGAACCTGCTTAGCTTTTTCATCCATCACAGCTTGGACTATTTTTTGCTGTCCTTGTATTGAGGCAGTTTTAAGTACAATATGGGCAGATGTAGGAAAATAAGCGGCTAACCCTTCTCTCTCAAAGTCTGAGTTGCCATAGACTAAAAATTGTGAAAATGCCTTATTGGGAAATTGCTCATTAACTATTTGTTCTAACCTGCTTGATGCAGTATTTCTATCTAATTTTAAAAAGTCAGGCCACCGATTGGGATTGGAAGCTCCTGTTTCACCTAAATTCAGATCACCATAGTAAACAACGTTTTGTATACATTCAGAAAGCATTTTCTCTGGATTAGATTTTGAAGGGGTTGTTTGAAGATAATTTTTTGCCTCTTCCATACACAGGGTAACTATCTTTTCAAGATAGGCTTCTTTATTGGCTTCCTGTAATGCATTTTCTTTTCTTCTTGCTGCTTGAGGACTATCAATTTGTTCCTTGGTTAATCGTTGTCTAAAATGGCTATATATTGCTGTTTTTGTTTGACCGATATCGGAATGTACAGCAACAATAAACAAACTTTCAGAGTTCTCTTTATAGAAAAAGGTAGTATAAATTTTAGGGACGTCGAAGTTATTCTCTGGCATAAACAATTTCCATCAAGTACATAGTTATATTTTACCAAACTATTCTTAATGAAAAATTATTTTTCGTGCTAACGTGTCTCGTAATATTTATCTCTGTCTATGTATATCAATACTTGTTGATGATAGACGCTATCACCAAACAAGGTGGCAATGTGTGCTGCAATCAAAGAAGTGATAATAATAGGTAATACAAAGTGCTGACTGCCAACCGCAATACTAACAATCATTGCCATAGCAGTTAAAGGTGCATTGGTAATGGCGGCAAGAAATCCTGCCATACCTAATAAATAAAACTGTTCTAATGGCAATACAGGAAAAAAGCGGTAAAGCGTATGCATGAGACCAGCACCAATGGATAAAGCCGTTGAAAAATATCCGCCTGGTACGCCACCAGCTACCGATAAAATCGCACCAGTTCCTTTGGATAAACCATAATGCCAGGGTAAATTTATTCCTTGAACGAGCACATCCCTCATTTCAAAAGCACCATTTCCAAAAGCGGCACCATCACTCAAAATACCCACAAAAGCTAACCCCAGTCCACATATTCCCGCTAACAGAACATAATGCTTTTGTCGAAATCGATGAATCCATTGTCCTTTATCCACCGAAACATATACCATAAGGCTCGTAAATAAAGCACCTACCAACCCACAAATAATTCCCGCCGCTACTGTTATAACAATGGTTTTTGAATACCATACTAAAACAACAGGCGAGATTGTTCCTAAATAAGAGTAATCGCCATACACCATAATCCCTGCATGGCCGGCGATTGCCACACCTAAAAGTAACAAGGTATTAATGCGGGTATTACTTACTTTTAAATATTCTTCTAACGCAAACATAATACCACCCAGAGGTGCATTGAATGCGGTTGCGACACCAATGCCTGAGCCAATTCGAATCAACAATTTTTTTCTGCTTAGTGAAACATTTTTCATGGATCCAAAAATGGAAGCACAAATCTGAATAGTGGGTCCTTCTCTTCCTAATGCTGCCCCTGATCCAATACTTAAAAGGGTGAGTAACATCTTTCCAAGCATTGTCCAAAGCGAATACGTCTCATATAAATTAGAGGTTTGATAAGCATCTAAAGCGTATCCTTGTGGTAAACCACTTCCCCCAGCGTAAGGAAAAGCATGTTTTAAAAGATAAACTGTTACCATAAAAGTTAACGGCGTTAAAATCAAAACACCCCATGAATAATGGTGATAAAACTGTCTAAACATCAAAAAAGCTTTATCTGTTGCTACGGAAAAATAGCCAGCTCCCCATCCTGCAAGCACACATAATCCAATGAATTTAGCATAAAATAAAGCAACTTTTTTATATTCATGCTCTTTGTGCTTTAGTGTTGCAAGAGAAAATTTCATTAGCCAACTCTCCATTGATGAATAACCAGTTTTAATTGGATATTTTCATGTGTTAAACGAATAATCGATGGTAATTCTCCGGAGCCAATAGGTTGATACGCTAAATAAGTCACATTCCAACCGGCCTGGTTAAAGTAAATAAGATGACCTTGCGCATCCCATTGTTTATGAGTCGCTGAACCTGGTGCTGGGCGACCAAGAATCCAATCATACAAATAAGAAACCGGAAAGAGAAAACCCGTTTTTCGCCAGATAAGTTCATCAGGTGTCGATGCTATTGTTTCTCCATCGTTATCTTTCCAAACAACCTGATGACTATCTCCCAATAAATAAGTATTTCCTGCACCAAAAGGCCCATAAAAATGAATCTGGTACGTGTTTTTAGAGAATTGCTTCCATTCAAAAGAACCAGACCATGCATCATCGGCTTTTCTTGCACCAAAACTGCCCTCTGCCTGCCATGTTTGTAATGAAGACAACCAGGCATCTTTTTCTTTTGGCTTAACAACAACTAAAGGAGTAGATATAGGCGGTGGAGGCGCTTGCGTGCAGGAAGTAAGCATAATCATGGCACTAGCAATGATTAAAAATTTTCTAAAATTAACCACTGCTCTCCCGTCATTGCGAGGAGTTTTTTGTATTCCTACCCGAAACGAAGCGAAGAGGAAGTAATACAAAATACAACGAAGCAATCCAGTAATGGTATTAAAACAAACGCTACTATCTGGATTGCTTCGTCGCTTCATTGCTCCGCTACGCTGCGCAATTCCGCTCCTCGCAATGACGTGACTGTCTTTCATTAAACAACCGATTGAATTGTTTGCAATATCGCTTTAAAAATTTTGGGGTTACCCGCCACTATTCTGCCATTTTTTAAGTATTCTTCTGTTCCTTCGGTATCGCCAACCAAACCACCCGATTCTTTTACTAATAAACTTCCTGCTGCCATATCCCATGGTTTAAGCCCGACAGACCATACCCCATCAAATCGGCCTGCTGCCACATAAGCTAAATCTAATGCTGCCGATCCCATACGGCGCAAACCTAAACATTTACCAAAAAATGACTGGAATGTTGCTAAATATTGTTCTTGCGCTTGAGCTCCTTGCGAAGAAAATGAGGTAGTTAACAATGATTCTTTTAATGATTGACGGGACGCCACTCGGATTCGACGTTCATTACATTGAGCACCGCCCCCTCGTGTAGCTGTAAAACATTCGTCTTTATGAGGGTCATATACTACTGCATGTTCGATGCGATTTTTAATTTGTATACCAATAGAAACAGCATAATAAGGAAGGCCGTGCAAATAATTATGCGTTCCATCTAAAGGATCAACAATCCAAACACATTCTTCATCTTCACCTGAATGATGACCGCTTTCTTCTGTCAAAATACTATGATCGGGATACGCTTTACGAATCGTATCAATAATGACTTGTTCAGCTTTAATATCCACTTCACTGACAAAATGATTGGTTTCTTTTTCAGAAACATGAAGGTCATTTAATTTATAAATATGACGCATAATTACCTCGCCAGCGGCAAAGGCAGCTTTTGTGGCAATATTAACTAATGGATGCATAAGATTCTCGATATATGATTAAAATGATGATAAATTTCACAAATCTTATCATAGTTATGGTAGAATAAGGAATGCTTGAACGTATACGTATTGTTTTAGTTAACACATCACATCCAGGAAACATTGGCTCGGCAGCCCGGGCAATGAAAACTATGGGATTAACAGGGTTGGTTTTAGTCTCCCCCTGTTCTTTCCCAGATCAAAAAGCGATTGAAATGTCATCAAATGCTGATGATATTTTGGCATCCGCCCGGGTAGTTTCTACTTTATCAGAAGCACTAGAAAATTGCACTTTAGCTATTGGTACGAGCGCACGCCTACGTAATATTGCCTTGGAGCCTCTCTCACCAAAGGCATGTGCAGAAAAATTAATATATACGCTTTCTGCTACTTCTTCTAATGTGGCACTGGTTTTTGGCCGTGAACACGCCGGCTTAACCAACGAAGAATTACTACATTGTCATTATCATGTCTGTATTCCTAGTAACCCAGATTACAGCTCGTTGAATTTAGCTGCAGCAGTACAAGTGTTATGTTATGAAGTTCGGCTGGCTTTTTTAAGCTATATTCAACCTAATGAGCAAGAAAATCAGCCACTACCAAATAAACAGGAATTAGCCACTATCAACGAAGTTGAACAATATTATCAACATCTTGAAACAGTGCTAACTGAATTAGCATTTCTTAAAAAAGAAAATCCCACACTTATGCCAAAATTACGGCGTTTATTTAACCGTATTCACTTAGAAAAAAATGAAGTGCATATTTTACGTGGTATGTTAACAGCTATACAAAAACAAAGGAGAAGCAGTGAGATCTCTCATCTCTCCTCCACAAACTGAACAAGAATTATTACATCGCACCAATCAACTAGTCGGACAACCACTAGGAAGTATTATGGTAGAGGGTAAATCTTTTCATAAAGGTGCTGTTGGCCAATGGCTTGAGTATGCCCTGGGGGCTGATGCAGGCAATGCCTCGAGCCCTGATTTTGTTGCCCTTCAAATTGAACTCAAGACACTACCTATTGGAAAAAATGGCCGTCCTCGTGAATCGACTTTTGTCACAGCTATTTCTTTAGCACAAATTACATCAGAAACCTGGGCAACCTCTCGTGTCTATAACAAACTCCAACGGGTGTTATGGATTCCAGTTGAAGCTGATGATGAAATTCCGCTCGCTGAACGACGCATTGGCCAAGCTTTTTTATGGAGTCCTAATTCCTCTCAAATGACTATTTTACAAAAAGATTGGGAAGAATTTTCGAATCGTATTGCCTTAGGGCAATTAGAAACTATTTCAGCAAAAGACGGCGTTTTTTTGCAAATTCGTCCTAAAGGCGCTGATGGGCGCTCCCTCAGTGTCGGTTGGGATGAAGAAGGTAATAAAATAAAAACTTTGCCTCGAGGTTTTTACTTAAGGGCAAATTTCACAACAGAACTATACTCCATGAGTAATCATGGATAAATACAGTAAAAGGGGTAATACATTATGATGGCTCACCTTAAGCGAATCGTTTTTGGAGCTGCACGGGATCCCATGCAAAAAGAAACACGCAGCCATATTGCGCTTACGGCATTCTTTGCATGGGTGGGTTTAGGCGCGGACGGCCTCTCATCCTCTTGTTATGGTCCGCAAGAAGCCTTTCTTGCGCTAGGCATTCATAGTCATTTAGCCTTATACCTCGCTGTTTTGACAGCTATTACTGTTTTTATTATTTCCTTCGCTTATAACCAAGTGATTGAACTTTTTCCCAATGGTGGTGGTGGTTATAAAATGGCTACCCAATTATTGGGACCGCATATGGGTGTTGTGGCAGGCTCAGCCTTAATTGTGGATTACATGCTCACTATCGTTATTTCTATTGCCAGCGGTACAGACGCTTTTTTTAGTTTACTTCCCTATGGCGCTCATGTTTACAAACTTAAAGTCGAAGCTTTTTTCATTTTATTGTTGATGGTGCTCAACCTACGAGGAATGAAAGAGTCAATTAAGGTACTGGTGCCTATTTTTTTAGGATTCGTTTTTACCCACGCGTTTATGATTATCTATGGCATTATTGGACATGGTGATAAACTTCCTATTATCGTAAAGGATGCTATTGAAGACACCCATGCCCTAGGAATGCAAGAAGGCATGTTGTTTATTGCTGCCCTTGTTTTACGCGCTTATTCTTTAGGAAGTGGTACCTATACCGGCCTTGAAGCCGTTTCTAATAACGTCCATACTTTAGCAGAACCTCGCGTCCGCACAGGTAAATGGACCATGCTTATTATGGCCATCTCACTCAGTCTAACTGCTGCCGGTATCATTCTTCTGTACTTGTTGTGGGATGCGCAACCACAAATTGGCCAGACTCTTAATGCCGTTGCTTTTCGCAACTTGCTGCATGATTGGACTTTTGGTGAGCCCATCGTCATGATCACGCTTATATTCGAATTTGGCCTTCTGTTTGTTGGTGCAAATACCGGCTTTTTAGGCGGTCCTGCTGTGTTATCTAACATGGCGCTAGATCATTGGGTACCCAATAAATTCCGTAACTTGTCCAACCGTCTTGTCTCTCAAAATGGGATCGTTTTATTTGGTATTGCCGCTGTTTTATTGTTGAATGCTACAGGCGGTCATGTGGATGTCCTAGTTATTCTTTATAGTATTAATGTTTTTCTCGCCTTTGCTATTTCTATTTTTGGCTTATGTAAATATTGGTGGCAAGAACGACGAAAACATCGTAAAACATGGTTACAACGATTTAGTTTATCTTTAGCAGGTTTTATCATTTGTTTTGGTATTTTATGTATTGTTATTGTCACTGAATTTTGGGAAGGTGGCATGCAAGGTTTAGTCATTACCGGTGTGGTAGTCACTTTCTGTTACTTTATTCGCCGGCATTACAAACATGTAAATGCAAAATTGCAAGAAGCGGATAAACTTTTTATGGATGATGTGCCTAAACCAAAAAATGGACTAGAACCTACATTTAACGCTAAATTACCTACCGCTATTTTCTTTGTTGCCAAAAGTCGAGGTGCTGGTATGCATACCCTCTTATGGGTACAACGTTTATTCCCTAATTATTTTAAAAACTTTATCTTTATTAGTGTGGGATTGGTTGATGTGAAAAGTTATGGTGCAGAAGAAACCCTTGAGCGCATGCAACGAGAGGTGGAATCTAATCTTGAGTTTTTTGTGCACTTTTGTCAAAACCATAATATGCCCGTCCGTTCTTATAGTGCATATGGCACCGATCCCGTCGATGAATGCGTCCGTATTGCAACAGAATTAGAAAAAGAAATTCCTAACTGTATTTTCTTTGCTAGCCAATTAGTAATGGAAACGGATAATTGGTTTACACGTCAGCTACATAATGAAACGGCCTTTGCCGTACAACGTAAATTGCATTTACAAGGTAAGCAAATGATGATTTTGCCGATGAAGTTGATGTAATAAACCTGAACGTGTGCATAAGAAAAGCACCGCATTACTGATGCTCGTAAGTTCCTACCAACTGGGCCGTACCAAGGACATGGCCTTTTGATACCTCGTCAATTTCTTCCAACGGAGCGCCAGGAGCTAATTCCAGATCAGGTACATCTAGCGCATACAATTGAAAAATGTAATGATGCGGTCCTGTCCCAGGTGGTGGGCAAGGACCATCATATCCTGCATGATTCTTACTGTTTCTTCCAGCATCCCCTTCTGTGGTGTTAACTCGCACACCTCGATAATCCCCATGGATATCAAATAATATCCAATGAATATAAATAAACCCATGCGTTTTTTGCGTGTCCCGATCCACCATAGCTAAAAGATATGACTGCGTACCTGCCGGTGGATCGCTCCAAATTAAAGAGGGTGAAATATTTTCGCCTTGACACGTATACAATTTAGGAATAGGCCCATTGTTTTTAAATTCATGACTGCTCAACGTAAAAGCAAACCCAAGTGAACAACTTAACAACCAAAGCCCAATCAAAAAAAGTATACGTTTCATTCGTTTTCCTCTAAAGTGCGTTTTAAGAGAAAAGTATACTCACAGCAAATGAGATTTCGGTGAGGGCGCGAGCGAAGCAGACAAGGGAGTGTACATCTAGTACATGGCCGAAGTCGATGCAGCTCGCAACAAAACCGAAAACTCATTAGCGAAGAGTATATGTTACCCTAAAAACCGTGTGAATCGTTCAACCGCTTCTTTCAAAGTAGCAAGGCTTGCAGCAAATGACAAACGAACATGGCCAGGCGCACCAAAAGCGGTACCAGGAATTAGGGCTAATCCTACTTCTTCTAATAGTTTTTCGGAAAATTTAATATCATCGACTAAACCTTTAGTTCGAATAGCTTCTTGGATGTCCACAAACAAGTAGAAGGTTCCATCAGCAGGGGAAATTCTTACACCCGGTAGATTTTTTAATGCTTCATACAGATACGCATGCCGCTCTTTATAAGCAATAACCATTTCTTGAACAGAGGTTTTATCCCCTTTTAATGCAGCTAATGCTGCTTGTTGCGCCATTGAAGGAGGGCTTGAAATACTCTGCGATTGAATATTACTCATCGCTTCAATAAGCTTTGCTGGCCCTGCAGCATACCCAATTCGCCAACCTGTCATGGCATAAGTTTTTGACACACTATTCACCACAATAGTTCTATCCACTAATTCGGGACAAACATTGAGAATATTTTTGAATTCTTTTTCCCAAAGGATTGATTCATAAATATCATCGCTCACAATAAACACCTGTGGATGACGTGCAAGCACTTCGCCTAAAGCCTTTAATTCTGCCGCACTATATGCTTTTCCTGTTGGATTAGAGGGACTATTTAATACTAATAAGCGGGTTCTTGGTGTAATCGCTTTTTCTAATTTTTCAGGAGTTAACTTATAATCTTCTTCGAAGGTTGCTAATACCGTGACAGGCACAGCTTCAGCTAACAAAACGATATCTGGATATGATACCCAATAAGGGGCAGGAATAATTACTTCATCACCGGGATTTAATAACGCTTGGGTTAAATTAAATAAGCAGTCCTTTGCACCAACTGACACCATTACTTCTGCCAATGTATAATTCAATTGGTTTTCATGTTTAAATTTATCAATCACCGCTTGTTTAAGGGCAACAATGCCATCTGCGGGGGTGTACTTGGTAAAACCTTGCTCAATAGCATCCATACCTGCTTTTTTAATATGTAATGGTGTATCAAAATCAGGTTCGCCAATGGCAAGACTTATAATAGATCTTCCTTCTGCTTTCAGCCGAGCCGCTAATGCTGCAGTGGATAAAACAGGGGAGGGTTTAATAGTTTGAACGCGTTTCGACAGAATGAGCTCTGACATAATACAGTACCTTTAAGTTATAGAGTTATAGATAAAAGCCTATTATAGTGGTTTTCTGAAAAAACAGAAATAATACTGCATTAATATAATTCTGCTACACTCCTTTTCAATTTTAATTTAATACAGAGGCGACATGAAATCCATTAAAAGACTAGAGTTAGATCATCTACTTTCCCTGGGAGTAGCACTCAATCATCAATTCGAGACAAAAAAATTCTTTAGTAATGGACTTCTAAACGTACGAATTCAAAGTGTTCTTGATGGAACGGAAGCAGATTATCATTCAACGCTTGGTTATATTGAAGAGCAAATAGATCTGCATGGATCCACTAAATTTGAGCAAATGCTTATAGAAGCGAAAAAAGGAACACCTGATTGTACTAAGCAAAAAAATGTATTGGAGATATATAAAAAAATTGCTCGTTTTTCAACTCTCAACACCTCGGACGAACCACTTTTTGCCTTTCTGCTTCCATCAGAAGGTTTCGTTTTTAATGCAGCTGAATTAGCTGCCTTTTTAACAAAAGTTAAGGAAACACTAGGGAAAAATTCCTATAGCAGCCCTCTTGTCATAAAATATAATGCTTGTAGCATATTTATTTCTTATCATGAAAAAACAGGATGGTCTTATTCCCTACCTAATCAGTTTCATAATACAAATTTTTATACCCCGACAACAGGCCTAAAAGAAGATAGAAGACTGGAAGAAGAAAAAAATTTTCCAAAATTAATTGCTACAGACATTTTTAATTTGTTTAACATTAAAAGTCTATCTACACCATGTTTATTTGAAGTGGCTATTTGTACCACCCATGAGCTTAAACTGACCTTTCCCTCTCGACAAGAAATAAAAGAATTATTACTCCCTGATGGCTATAACCTTGCTAGAAAAGCAACAGTTACTAATGCCTACAACTTAACTTTGTTGCACTTAGCATGTATAGCAGGTGATTTGGATGAAGTGAGAGCTTTAATTGAGGGAGGAGCACAGGTCAATGCGGTATTTCAGGGTGATAACACACTCCCTCTACATTATGCAGCCATTCAAGGCAATCCGGATGTTATTCGTTTATTGCTTGAAAATGGTGCCATTTTTAATGAAAATAATCTTGACATACAATCGCCGCTCTTATTGGCTTGTAAAAACAATCATTTTGAAGCTGCAAAAATCTTATTAGAGCATGGTTTCCACAAAGACATTGAGCGAGGAAAAGCCCGAGCAGAATCTCCTCTTTATTTTGCAACCTGTAAGGGTAATCTTCCGTTGGTGGAACTTTTGCTGCAATATGGTGCAGATGTTCATCGATGGGTCGGTAAAAATAAGATTTTTCATGTCGCCATCATCGAAGAATATTTAGAAATATTACAAATATTAATCACTCATGCTTCTAAAAGTCAGTTACCTATTGACATTAATGAACTCAACTCCGATGGCGAATCCCCTTTACACCTTGCTTGTCAAGCAGGAAATAAAGACCTCACTTTTTACCTTATTAATAAAGGGGCTAAGCTCGAACAAAGAAATATTAATAATGATAGCTTACCTATTCATGCTGCCGCTTTTTCTGAAAATGTCGATTTAGTAAAAGAACTCTTACCTTTATACTCTGATATTATAGCCCGCTCTGCTGAATGTGATTTGCCGGATGATTTTTTATTGCTTTATTTTGCCTGCCAAAATAAGACACCAGCCCTTTTAGAGTTTTTATTAAAGCAAGAGCGATTCAGGCGTTATATTAATTTTGAAAATAGAAAAAATCCTAAACGGGCTTATTTTTCTCCCTTACATTTTGTCTCTTATACTGGAAATACTGCACTTATCAAAACCTTAGTTGACGCAGGTGCGGAAATTAATGAGGATATTTTAAAAGATGCTTTTTTACAAAATAAAATGGAAAGTTTTTTTGAGCTTCTTGAGCGAATTAACCTTGACGTAGTTGATCAACCAAGACTAAAAAGTGCTTTATTGTTTTTGGAAAGAGAAATGCGAGAAATTGTTGCAGAAAATCTAAGAAACAAAAAAGCAGTCCCAGAAAAACTAATAATGCTAAAAAAACTGCAAACTTATATGCATGCTAATCCATTAAATGAAAATAAATCCCCTACTCATTCTCCCCTTCAACAACTTGCTCTCAATATAAATTTAACTGATCTACTAAAATTGGGGCAAGTACTGGGGCATTCACTCGATTTACAAGAAAAAGATTTTCCTCAATATTCTTTACCACTTTATCAAAAATTGAATAATAAATGGATCACTACGTTATTAACGAATAAAAACAATTCTTATTCTCATCCATTATATGAGATTCAAGAACATATAAAAGAATATGGTGGTATTGATGAATATTGCCGGCATATTCGTACCGTTCTTGCATCAGGGGATACTATATCTCTTGAGGAAAAACAACAGATAAAATCATTGCAAGGATATTATCAAGAGTTTGCTTCTTTACCTAGTTCTCTTGGTAATTTTATTTCAAAGCAAACTGACATTGAATCTGTGCTCAAACAAAGCGTTGGATTTAGCCGTGCGGATCTTTTGCAATTTTTATCAACGTTACATTCTCTTTCTCTAGAACATAACCAAGCATTTACGTTAACGATACTATACAACACTTCTGCAATTGAACTTGCACGGCATCCTCAAAAAGGATGGAGCTATCATTGTTCATTTGATAATCAAACCTGGACTGAATATCAATTACAAAATGAACTCAAAAACCCCGAGAAAATTCTGCAGGGTTTAACCAATAGTGTATGTCAGATACTTCAGATTGCCCCCTCTGTTGAGATGCATCTTCTTCGAATGACTTTATTAACATCATCTTCGTTCAATAATAAAGAACATATAAAAGCACGCTTGCTATCAGGATATGTTATTAATCAGGCGAGGGCACAAGTATTAACCCAAGAAGGCTTAGGATTAATACACGCTGCTTGTATGGGTGATGATGTACCGCAAGTAAAGCAGCTGCTTGCTTGTGGCGCAAATATTAATCAAGCGTCGGTTCATGGAAGTACGCCAGTTTATTGCGCTGCCCAAATGGGAAACCTTCCCATGATAGAATTGTTAGTTAGCAAAGGCGCCAAGGTTTATAGTACTCCAACATCTTATTCTCCCTCCCCCCTAGTTATTGCATCTGTTATGGGACACACCAAGGTAGTTGAATATTTTTTAACAAATAAAGATGAACTTGAATTAAATGAGGATGAAATTAATGCCGAACATAAAATGTATCCATCGGCACTATTTGAGGCAGCCTCTGGGGGATTCGCTAATATCATAGCATTATTATTAAAACATAAAGCGAATCCTCGGAAGTGGAGCAATGGAAATCAACCATTACATTTGGCATGTTTCCGTGGACATGAAGCAGCCATTAAAGCATTCATTAATTTTGATGCAAGCTTAATTAATGTGGTTAACTCTTATGGGCATTCACCACTCCAGTTACTATGCCAACAAGAAAAACAAAATGTTGCATTACTCAATTTTTTACTTGAAAACGGTGCTGATCCAAGTCAAAAAGAACTACATGGATATTTGCCCCTTCAAATTGCTGTAATGAAAAACCATGCAGAATATGTAAGAATATTGCTAGAAAATAGGCTAATATCTAATGAATTCAAAAATTTTAATAAAGAAACCATTCAAAACACTGCTTTATTTGTGGGTTATCAACACAACACTAGCCTAGAAATTTTTACTTTGCTTTTAGAGTCCGTTGATTTTAAAATACATCAAAAAAACCTGAACTTATTAAAACAAGCTATCTTAGCAGATAAAAACTCTGATGAAGTAAAAAAATCACGTTATCTTGGGTTATTGGATTATCACATAACACTTGAAAAAATAAAATCAGTCCCTTTGCATGAATTATCACAAGTGGTAAATATTGCCGGTTTTTTCTCAAAAGAAAAATCACCTAAGAGTAACCAAGCAAAAAAATTATACGATAATTGTATACAGTTTTGTAACACAGCTAATAAGGAAAAAAGAAAAATCTTATCCTGCACAATTGATGAACAACTTAAAACCATCAATAAAAAAGAAATTAACCAATGTTTTTCCAAGGAATTTTATTGGAATGTATTACATGTTGCTTGCCATCATAAAGAAAAAGAACTCATGGAAAAATTATTAGCCCATGGTGCTCGTATTAATGTAGAAGATAAGCAAGGTCGAACGGCGGTAACAATTGCACGGCAATCCAGTGATGCTTATGCATTAATAAGTCTCTCAGCCATCAGTAACCGAGAAATTGCGAAACAATCTGCCAATAAGTTTTTTGAATACTTTCTGGCAGCTGTTGAAAAAGCAGGATTACATAAGAATGCAAAAAAAGTATTTGACCACCCACAAACTCTGGAAAACTACGTAACTTCAACAAGAAGAAATCTTACTTAAATGATGTTTGCAACGGTGGGCTTTGACGAATTCAAAAGTTCATGTGCAGACCTGAGCAGCAACTTAGGTAAGTATACTCTTCGCCAATGAGTTTTCGGTTTTTCGTAGGGGCGGCTCTTGTAGCCGCCCGTTGCCGGGCAGGTACAAGACCTGCCCCTACAACTGAAATTTCATTAGAAATTGGTATAGTGTAATAAAAATTTGCCTTATCCCCCTGTTTTTCTTAAAATGGGGGAAATTTTTAGATGGTGGAGCATCGTTTTGAACGAAAAGAATGAAAATACCCCGATAACAACCAAATCTCAGCCTGCTCGAGGTATCTATTTGTTGCCAAATTTATTTACAACAATAAGTCTCTTTATGGCATTTTATGCCATTGTCGCGGCGATGAAAACCGATTTTGAAGCAGCAGTTATTGCTGTCATTATTGGAATGATAGCGGATACCCTAGATGGCCGCGTTGCTCGGTTAACCAATACCCAAACAGCATTTGGGGCAGAATACGATAGTTTAGCCGATATGGTTACCTCTGGCGTTGCCCCTGCGCTTATTGCATATAGTTGGTCTTTACATTATCTTGGGAAAGTAGGTTGGCTAGTAGCTTTTATGTATACTGCTGCTGTAGCCCTTCGCTTAGCACGTTTTAATACCCAAATAGGTGTTGCAAACAAACGCTATTTTCAAGGATTACCTTGCCCTTCTGCAGCAGGTCTAGTCGTTAGCTTCGTATGGATCGAAAATTATTACAGTTTTAGCCCTGAAAGCATTAGCATTTTCTTTGCGATTATGACTTTTTGTGTCTCGTTGTTAATGGTCAGTAACATCCGCTTCTATAGTTTTAAAGAGATTGAACCCAAAAGCAGGGTCTCTTTCGTTGCGGCTCTCGGTGTTGTATTAATTATTGCAGCCATCGCTATTAACCCAGCACTCATTTCATTTTTCATTTTTTTGGGATATGCCGTTTCTGGCCCTATTCATACATTAATATTGCGTCATAAAATGAAACACAAAGAGCACACCCCTTAACCAAACAATGAATATATTATGTCTACATCATCAAAAAAGTCTCGCTCCATTCTTGTAACCTCCGCTTTACCCTATGCCAATGGCCCCATTCATTTAGGGCATTTGCTAGAACATATCCAAATGGATATTTGGGCACGTTTCCATCGGATGCAAGGCCATAAATGTATCAGCATATGCGGCGCTGATGCCCATGGCACCCCTATTATGATTAATGCTGAAAAGCAAGGGCTAACACCAGAAGAAATGGTTAATATGCACCAAGCAGATCACGAGCAGACATTCAAAGATTTTTTGATTCATTATGACCAGTATTATACAACCCATTCGGAAGAAAACCGTGAGTTTTCTTCCTTTATTTATGAACGCCTTAAAGCTCGTGAAGATATAATTAGACGTGTCATAAAACAGAAATATGATCCCGTCAAAAATATGTTCTTGGCCGATCGCTATATAAAAGGAAATTGTCCTCGTTGTAATGCTGCGGATCAATATGGCGATAATTGTGAAAAATGCGGAGCGACCTACGAACCTGAAGACTTAAAAAACCCTTACTCAGTATTAAGTGGCTCTACTCCTATTGAAAAAGAATCAGAGCATCTCTTTTTTGATTTACCGCGTTACACGCCATTTTTACGGCAATGGACCCAACAAACCAATCATTTGCAACCAGAAATTGCCAATAAACTCCATGAATGGTTTAAAGATGGCTTAAAAGCATGGGATATTTCTCGTGATGCACCCTATTTTGGTTTTGAAATTCCCGGGGAAACAGGTAAATATTTTTATGTTTGGCTTGATGCACCCATGGGATATATGGCAAGCTTTAAAAAATACTGTGAAACTCATTCAGACGTAAGCTTTGATAAATTTTGGAAAGAAGAACACGCTAATGAAACAGAGCTTTACCATTTTGTGGGTAAAGATATTGTTTATTTTCATGCGCTCTTTTGGCCTGCCATATTATCCGGCAGTGGGTTCCGCATTCCCACTAGCATTTTTACCCATGGTTTTGTTACTGTTCAAGGTGAAAAAATGTCAAAATCACGTGGAACTTTTATTACCGCACGTGACTATTTAAAACATTTTAATCCCGAATATTTGCGCTATTATTTCGCCGCAAAATTAACCCATCGCGTAGAAGACGTTGATTGGCAATTGGAAGATTTTCGTCAACGCGTCAATGCAGATCTCGTTGGAAAAGTTGTCAATCTTGCGAGTCGTTCTGCTCGATTCATTCATCAATATTTTGATGGCAAACTATCTTCTGAAATAGTAGATCTACCTTTATACGAACGTTTCATTGAAGCCAAAACGAGTATTGCTGAAGATTATGAAGCACGCGATTATGCCAAAGCGATTCGAAACATTATGGCTTTAGCCGACACAGCAAACCAATATATAGACACCCAAAAACCATGGGCAGTTGTCAAAGAGCAAGGGGCAACCCCTCAGGTTCAAGACGTTTGCAGTCTATGTTTAAATATATTTAGGATTCTCATCGCTTATTTAAAACCTATCCTGCCAAAACTCGCGGCTGACAGCGAAGCATTTTTAAGTATCCCGCCATTAACATGGGAAAGTATTGATACACCTTTACGTGACCATGCTATTCAACCTTTCCAACCTTTAATGACTCGAATTGAAGCCACAGATATTCAAGCATTATTGAAAACATGTGATGAGCATGAATAGACTTCTTTCCAAATCCACTTATGCGCGAGAAATTGGAGGAGACTCGGAGCGTAGAACCGGAGTGTACACGCGAGTACATGAGGATTCGAGCACCGAATCGACGAACAAGTTCTCCGTAAAAGTAGGGTTAGGAAAGAAGTCTAATAAGGGATTAAGCGAAACAATTAATGATTTACTTCCACAAACGCAATGTCGCGAATGTGGGTATCCTGATTGCGAAAGTTATGCAAAGGCGTTAGCAAGTGATGAAAGAAATATTGGCCTTTGTGCCCCCGGCGGCATTCCCACCCTAAAAAATATCGCTATTTTATTAGAGCAGGATCCTATACCCTATTTAAAAGAGGTTGAAGAACATACTCGCCCCCCGGCCACTGCTGTGATTCGGGAAGAAGAATGTATTGGTTGTACAAAATGTATTCAAGCTTGTCCCGTAGACGCCATTATTGGTGCATCAAAACAAATGCATGTCATTTTAGCAACAGAATGTACCGGCTGCGGACTGTGTATTGAACCCTGCCCCGTAGATTGTATTGATCTTATTGCCCTTGAAGAACCTGCTTATAACCCACTTACTGCACAAGCACGCTACAATGCAAGAAAAACTCGGCAATATAACGCAGAAAAAAAAGCTCAGTGCACACCTAAACCTGAGAACATGAATAGCATTTTAGCGCGTCTTAATGCAAAAAAATAAACGCTATTTATTGCAGTTTTTTTAATTTGGTTGTAAATTCAACCAAATTAAAAAAAAAATGATTGGATTTACAACCAAATGAAAAGATTAATAGATAATCATTTAATTGAGTGGAAAAACTCTTCTTATCGTAAACCCTTAATTATTCGAGGAGCCCGACAAATAGGGAAAACTACGGCTGTGCGCCATCTAGGTAAAACATTCTCCCACTTTGTAGAAGTAAATTTTGAAGCCAATAAAAAATGGGGCAGTATTTTTGAAGAAACACTAAACCCTAAACAATTGTTACTTGATTTAGAGTTGCTTACCGAAAAAAAAATTATTCCTGGCCAAACATTATTATTTTTTGATGAGATTCAATCCTGTCCACAAGCCTTATTATCTTTACGCTATTTCTATGAAACAATGCCAGAGCTTCACCTAATTGCAGCTGGCTCTTTACTCGATTTTGCTATTGATGAAGTAGGAGTCCCCGTAGGACGAGTACAATTTTTATACATGTACCCCCTGTCGTTTCTTGAATATCTATGGGCATCTGAAAAAAACATACTAATAGAGGCAATTTTAACTGCCTCACTTGAGAACCCCTTGCAAGATATTATTCATGAAAAATTAAATCGATTAATAGGCGAATATCTAACTATTGGAGGAATGCCCGAGGCAGTTTCATACTGGCTGGAAACCAAAGATTACAATAAATGTCTTGAGATTCATCATGATTTATTAACTGCGTTTAAGCAAGATTTTCATAAATATGCTCGACAAACTCAGATTAAACACGTTGAACATTTGTTTCAATATATTCCTCATCAAGCAGGACAAGTATTTCGATATAGCCGCATTCCTGGAGAATTTCGAAAAAGAGAGTTAGCACCCGCTTTAAACTTGTTGATGAAAGCAAATATTGTTACTCCCATTTTTCATTCTGCCGCACAAGGAATACCTTTAGGGGCACAAGCAAATTTAGAAAAATATAAGCTTATTTTAGTCGACGTAGCATTGACACAAGCATTGCTAGGGTTAACCTCTTCGGAATGGATACTAAATCCCGAAAACACCTTTGTTAACAAAGGAATGATTGCAGAAGCTTTTGTTGGGCAAGAATTACTTGCTTATGCGCCTTCTCGACAAGCTCCATCACTTTATTATTGGCATCGAGATCAACCAACGAGTCAAGCAGAAGTGGATTATCTCATAATAAAACAGCAACAAATTATTCCTGTTGAAGTAAAAGCGGGAAAAGGAAGTACTTTAAGAAGTATGCATGCTTTTCTAAAGGATCACCCTCAAACACCCTATGGAATTCGCTTTTCCACCCAGAATTATTCAGTCTATGAAAAAATATATTCTTATCCTTTATATGCAATATTCAGTCACTTTAATGATGGACAGAAAAACCTATGACACCTGCAATTATCAAAAAAATATTCACTCGTTTTCGACAAGTTAATCCACATCCCACCACTGAACTCTTATTTTCTACTCCTTTTGAACTATTAGTTTCTGTTTTATTGGCAGCACAGGCGACTGATGTTGGTGTTAACAAAGCAACTCGCATTTTATTTCCTATTGCGAATACTCCTGAAGCCTTATTGCAATTCAGTGAAGAAACATTAATGCCCTACCTTAAGACATTAAATCTTTATAAAACAAAAACAAAAAATCTCCTGAAAACTTGCGCCATTTTAGTAGAACGATATAACGGTGACGTACCTAAAACACGTGAAGAATTAGAAAGTTTACCAGGGGTCGGCAGAAAAACAGCCAATGTTGTTTTAAATACAGCGTTTGGCCAACCAACCATTGCGGTAGACACCCATATTTTCCGCGTCTCTAACCGCACCAATATTGCTCCAGGAAAAACACCTCTTGAGGTTGAACAAAATTTGCTTAAAGTTGTTCCTCCTGCTTTTCAGCATGATGCTCATCATTGGTTAGTATTGCATGGCCGCTATGTTTGTAAAGCTAGAAAACCACTATGCCCTAATTGCCTTATTGCTGACTTGTGTGAGTATCCTGATAAAACGAAATAGCCTAAATATTCAAGGAACATGCTGAATAGATGGTAATGTTTGTATTTGTTCTGGCGGCTTTTTATTGGTATTCCAAAGATATGAAAAAAGACTCAATGTTGACCTGCGTTGTTCAAAAATTGGTGGAACATTGTTCTTAGGCTGCAACATTAATGGTTCTCCTACCTGCGCAGAAAGTTCACCTATGTTAACATTTGGCGAAGCTACCTGTCTTAATATATTGGCATATGAAAAATGACTGTGTTCTTCCTGTAAAAAAGAAGTCATTGGTTCTGGTTGAGAAGAAAGATTCGTCACCTGTTGTCTTTGTTGTAAAGAAAAAGGATAAGAGATTCTTTTTGCAAAATTATACCAAGTCTCCCGCAGTAAAAAAGGAATGGCTAACAAACCATGATATCCCCTCCTTCCAGCAAACCACATTGAACCACCCATCCCGACTCCGCCTATATACCCCCCTATCATTCCTCCAAAAGCAACACCCAAAGCAGTACCAAAAATGGGGATTACTGAGCCTAGGAGTCCACCAATTACTGCGCCTACGACTCCACCAATCAATACTCCCATGCACATTCCCACTAGCCAATCCATTTGACGCGCTAAAAAATTATTGTATTTAGACCCCGTGAGTAGAGTTCTAATTTTTCCAGCGAATGTTTTTGAATCGTTGCTCGTATTGTTGTTCGGACAATACTTTTTCTCACTTAATGAATAGAAATGAAAGGCTATGCCGTGTTGTTTTTTCTGTATTCTATCTGCTGCAACATAAAAATCGATAAAATCATTTTTATTTTTAAACAAATAAATTCCATGATTAGAATCAGCATATCGTAATACACCATCTGTTTGAAAACTTACATAAGTAGCATGGCCATTCATATTGCCAGTACGCCGAGTTAAGCATAAATCTTTATTTTCATTCTTTTTAGAAAACGTCCAAATTTTTTCTGCTTGCTTCCCAGAATTAGGACAAAAGTACAATCTGGTAAGCCGTGTATTTTTGATAAACTCTTGATCTTTTTGCCGATCACTTTGATTTTTTTGGTAATCATAAATTTTCTTTGTAAGCTCAAGCTTAATTATTTCACCTGTATTCTCCTTAAAATAGGGAGATAATGTTGGATCTACCATTGCATTAGTATATCCGTAACACGCGCCTCTAGAGATTCCCATCTTAAAAAGAGTATCTTGTCTCAAAGTAGCAATACGATAAGGCCTTTGTTGAAATTTTACATAAATCTCATCGGAAGTATCGGTGTTAAGATTGTGACGATTTTGATACCTCGCTTTTATTGAGTCTAAATCATAAAATATCCAACTCAACCCTTTATTTTCTCGTAGATGTAGATTTTTCCGCAAATAATTCTTAATTATCTCAATTTCAAGCCCTAAATTTTCATAATTATCCTCTGAGATACGCGTTTGGAGTTTTTCTTTTAAATCAATGAGGAATTCTTTATCTTCGGAAAAAAATAAGCAACCATAACTTCTAACTCTAGGACGAAGAAAATTAGCAACAAATCGCCGCAAGTAACCATATTTTTCTTTTTTTTCTAGTATATCTAACTCTTTTTCAATAAGGTCAATACAATGATATAAACTCATGGATAAAAACAGTCATTAAATAATATTTAACTATTTATTATACAGGTTAATTATTAACTAACCTTTAAGAATTTTAGGAAAACTGAGACAGCTCTTTGTAGGAGACAGCTAGGGCCAATACATATTAAAAATATATCTTATTTTTGATGGTTTTACTACCGCTTACTTAATTCATAGAAACAATGGATCGGGCATTCACCTATTTTAATTATTTATTGAAATAATATTTTTGAGACATCTATACTTAAATTCTAAGAGATGAGGTAGACTCAACCCTTTCTTCAGGAGTATCAGCCGTATTGCTATTTTCCACCACAATGCCCCGCTTTTTTAACAGCTCATAGATCTCGTCTAACGTTTTTTTATTACGTTTACCTTGTTCATCAAGTTGGGTTTTTAATTGAGTGATTTCTTCACGGGTTTTCATAATAAATTCATCCGATAAATTGTTATACTCAACATGATTCATGCTCACAACTAACTCATCATTTTCATCTAATTCTATTTTTATTTGGCTCTTTAAAGAACGTTTCATCCTGTTTAATATTCTTCCTATTACTACCCCTTGGGCATTCCCCAATACGCCAGAATTTTCAAGCATCTTTTCCAAATAATCACATAATAACTGATTAATTCCATCCCTTTCTTTTCCCGTCATATTTTGAGGAGCCCTATTACTATAAATATAACGCATGGCTAGATTGAGTTTTTGGTTCATATTTTTGAAAAAAGTATAACTGTAATTATCACCGAATTCTTTACCAAAATAACCATGAAAAAAGGCAATTCGTTTACCCCAGACAGATAGGTATTTATTTGGCAATAAAATTTCGTTGATAATTTTTTTATAATTTTCATCATCATCTTCACCCAATATAGGAATTTCTAGCCAACTCCCTTGTAATTTTTCTTCAGGAATCACATATTCATCGCTTAAAAACTCTTTTATTTGATTATAGAAATCAATATACTGTTTAGAAACCTTGTATGGCACGGGAAAAGTAGTTGGCATAATAATCTCCTTTCTACCAATGGAATGACTGTTGAATAGTTGCTTTAATTTTTTCTAATTCTTCTAATTCTTTTTCTCTTTGCTGACGACATTTTCGTAGCTCCTGCAAATCATTATTTATTTGCGGCAATATATCTCGCCTCATGATTTTTTTTCGACGCGAAGATTGTTCTTTTGTTAATTCATTTGGATTGTATTCTTCTTCAAGAAGCATTTGGTATCCCTCTTGTGTTTGAATAAATTCATCATAAAAAGAAGAACCCGTTTTATCGGGGTGAGTTTTTAAAGAGGATTTTCTGCGTAAAGCCCGAACGTCTCTCGTTGAAATATACTCTTCAGGGACAGTTTCCCTTCCCATTAATTTTAAAGCATGTTGTGTAACAGCCGATGTAACATAAAACCCTTCTTTGTTGTTAATGTTAGGCTGTGTATTAAACGCTGATTCTTGCCAATCAGGTTTAAACTGCAACAACATCACTTCAGTTGACGAAGGAGTGTTATTTGAAATTTTCAACCCACCTTTTTCTAATCTGCCTACAAGTTCACATAAAGAATTATTTTTTTTCTGTCTCCCAAAAAAATTTAATTTTAGTTTCCATACAAAAAAAGTATGTTCCTCTTTTAAATTGCCTTCATCCGACCCAGAATGATCAGATGTGGAATCCAATGTCTTGCTAAAAGGCGCGGCTGATTGTGATTTATAATAACTTTTATTCAAAAAAAGCATGTGTTTTCTCCTATACCGATGGTGTTCTAAGCGCAGACTTAATTCTCTCTTCTAACTCTGAAGTCTCGTCCCTAAGATGCTCCCGGTCTTTTTCAACATTGACTGATGGTTGTTCGGGTGGAGGCTCTGATTGTTCAACGCCAGTAACAGGGATAGCATTTAATGCTTCTTCTGCAAAAGTCACAATACGTTCCTCTCTCTCTTTATCCCACTTTTCTCTTTCCGCAGGACTTTTTTCCTCATAGGCTAAAGCCTTATCAATTTCTTCACGTATCTTCTTAATAAGAATTTCTTTTGCTCTTGCCATAAAGGAAGGCATATTCTCTATTATTATCTTTTCTTGCTTTTCGTCTTCGAGTGCTTGAGAAATAATGCCATAATTTTCAGATGTTGTTTTATTTTTCAATTTTAAGAAGCTTAATAAATCTGACATCAATTCGATTTTAACTTTTTTAATTTCTTCTAAGGCACGGGGCAATCTTAATGCTTGCTCATGAATTCGAATAATTGTGCCCTCAATTTGATTCGCTGTCTCACTCATTAAATTATTAAAATATTGATCAATGCTATTGAGATGTTCATGGCAAAGATTAGTGAAATCATCTTCTCTTTTCTCTTTTGCATATATTTTGTAATGTTCATCAAAATAGGCTTTCCAAAAAGTAGAAAACGTTTTGTTATAATCTTGGACAACATCAAACACACTATTTAATAGTTCATCTAATACCGCTTTACCTACCCTATCCCCATAAATCCATATTTCTCCAAATACGCTGGCAACAGTCGCTGCCCGCAACAAATTTTTTCTTACGTAATAAAACTGTAAAGTAAGACGATGTAATTCACGTATTTCTTTTAAATAAGTATGGGCTCTTTTGCCAATATTTTTCTGTGTTTCCGTGTTAGAAAATAATTGAGAAGAAAACTGTGAGGCTTTACCCTCTTTTGACAAGTTAGATAGTACAAATGGCCAATGTCCCCATTTGTCTTTTAATATATCACCCGGCTTTAATTGAGAACCTATATCACCCGGTATTTCTCCCTCTAGATGCCCAATAATATCCTCTAATGCCAATGTATTTTTTGCTTCAAATGTTGAGTCTTCAACTCCGGCCACTTCCAATGTTTTGTACAACCATTCTCCTAATGTCTTCTGCCTTAATTTTTGGACTTTTCTTTCCGAATTGTAAGGTATTTTAAATTGTTTAACATTCAGGTGTGTTTGGTTAACATCAGAAATAAGTAAATGCAGCGTTTTACAAGAATGAGCCGAAAAACTCAATAATTCATCACCAAGTTTGTTAATTAAATCATTAAAATTAGCTATTTCAATGCGATGGATTAAATGGGCATGATACGCTTTAAAATCATCAATCAATCTTTCTACTAATTCCTTAAAATTTGCCCGTTCCGAATTATGCCAATGATTTTTGGCTATTTTTGATAAAATTTCTTGGCAATATTTTATTCTTTTTTCAAAAATTTCTGTGGTGCGAGAATTTAGTTCTCCCATACTAGGGACAACAAGCTGAAACCATAAAATAGTTTCATATATAAACATTGCTTCAATCCCATCCGGGCGATCATAAGCCTGCATCACTTTATCTACCGTTGAATATCGTTTACGTAAGGAACCTAGGTAACGCTGAAGTAACGCTAATATATTGGTACGTGCTAAACAGGCAGCAGAATGTTCGTGGGAGAGTTGGTGAATTGTTTCATCTAACGAATGAGTGACGGAGCCATAATCCATGCAATAGGTGGTTTTATTTCCTTCTAATCTCCATACACTAGGAATATCATATCCCATTTTTTTATAAACCGTAATTAATTTATTATAACGTTCTAGATCTTCTTCAGATAAAGCAGGCCGATCAGTAAGCCATCTATATAAATAGAATGCCCCTGCTATTAAACCAACCGTCGCAACACCCGCAGCGACCCCAGTCGCAACTGAAGCACCCGTAGGGTTATGTGGGTTAGAGCTATTGGAAAAATATACATCTAACGGATTTGTCATTAATGGCATTTGTTGTTTTCCTCATTTTTTAATATTTTGTATATTTTATATACAAAATGATTAAAAAAAATCCGTATTAAATACGGTAATTTGAAAGTTTGTTTATTTGAACTATATTTTACTGACCTTAAACTCCAATTTTAGCGAGGTAATGTATCAATGAATGCCCTAGAATTTATTAAAAACAAAGGTTGTCCAATTGACAAACAAAAATTTACGTGGAAAGAAATAGCGGGTGCTCCTATCAGCAAACTCGATGATGACGCGTTTACCCGTGTACGTATTATTTTGATGAATGGTATTGAAATTGATGCTTTGCGTACTAAGCATTTTTTGGCACGTTTCAATAAAGACTTACAAATCCCTCTTGCTCAAATTCGTCGCTCAGAACAACATCAAGCGACGCAAATTAACTGGCTAATTTCTGCGGATCATTCTCCTTTAGAAACCACTATTGCTTATGAACAAGTTGCTATTGAAGTCACAGCGGCCGTTGCTCAAAACGAACCAGATCCTTACCAAGCCCAAACCTATCGTTTCGGTTTATTAGAAGATTTTGATCATTTATATCGCTATGCAGCAATGCTCGATCGGTTAGAAGGAAAAGATGCTAATAATATTCTCCAGAGTTATACCGATATTGTTCCTGGCCGGCCAACCAAAGATCATCACCGTGCGCCTGCGGATGATATTCGTAATTCTTACGATAAAACCACTGCTGAACTTATTACTAAAATACATGCGGCAATGATTACTGGTGCTGAATATCAAACACATGATTATTATATGAATATTGGACCTACCTTTGCTGATCCAATTGCTAGACAACTTTATGCAGAAATTGCTTCTGTTGAAGAACAACATGTAACACAATATGGATCTTTAATGGATCCACATGAAACTTTAATTGAAAAATGGGTCGTTCATGAGGCAATGGAAGCATATAACTATTTTAGTTGTGCAGCTCAAGAAACCAATCCACGAATTAAATCAATGTGGGAACGATTTTTGGATTATGAAGTAGGACATCTTCAACTCGCCTGTGAGTACCTGAAAAAAATGGAAAATCGTGATCCTGCTGAAATTTTAGATTTTGAATTACCTGAGATGGTTGAATTTAAAAGCCAACGAAAGTTTGTTCGTGAAGTATTAGATGCTGAAACAAATATACGTGCAAATGGCCCTGACTATGTTCAAAAATCAGAAGAAACAGCTGATACACGTCGTTACAGAAAACAAATGAATTCAGAAGGCATTCCTTCTGAAATAGCTTCTGCTGGCTATCAATGGATGCCTGGCACTGAACTGAATCAACAACAGTTACCCCTGTAGTTTATAGGGAAGAGCAGCGCTAGCGCACTTTCTCATTTATAGCACATGATTAAATCAAGAAGGACGAGCATCACTCGTCCTCCAAATAGGAGAAATGTAAAATGTTAAACGTAAAACCAGAACAAAACGCCACAGGAGGCGCATTATCCCCTGAAAATATACAAATGATGTTAAACGCTTGCAAAGAATTTCCGCCTGACGTTAAAGGAAACGAAAGCAAGTTGGAAGAAGAAAGAATCAATATGGTTCATGAATCTAATTCTATTGGCTCTATTCCTATTCCGATGACCATTCGAGGAAAAGTAAAGCAATCTTTTAATAAAATGTTTGGGACAAAACCTGAATTATTTATTGATAAATTGGGTGAGCGTTTAGCTTATGAACGCACAGGAGTAAGGTTATATGAAGCAGCAATTGCTAAAGCACATGGATTAAGTGAGCCTCGAAAATTGCTAAAGGAATTAGAACATATTCGAGGTGAAGAAGCAGAACATATGGAAATAATTAAAACAGCTATTGAAAGCTTGGGTGGCGATCCCACTGCAATGTCACCTTGTGCAGATCTTACCAGCGTTGCAGGTTTTGGGTTGATGCAAGTAGTGACCGATCCAAGAACAAATATGCTTCAAACATTAGACGCGTTACTTAATGCTGAGTTGATTGATTTTGCTGCGTGGGAATTATTGATTGAGTTAGCTGAATCCCATCATCAGAAAAAACTTGTGGCTAGTTTTCAAAAAGCTTTAGAACAAGAAGAAGATCACTTAAAAATTATCAAAGGATTTGTAAAAAGTTATCTTTCGTTGAATTCGAAGTAAATGTAAATAATGGTGTTCTATTTTGAATTTAGGAAAGATCGCTGAGGTCTAATAGTTCCAATCTAATCTGACCCTTACTGGAAAAAAAGGTTACCTATTTTAATGATTTCAGCAAAAAATTAATAAAAAGGTAACCTTATATAAAATGGAGCAAATATTACGAACGATGAATATGGCTCACAGAAGCTTGGGCAATTGGTGTAACAACAATTTCACTGACATTTACATGCGGCTTTCGAGTTGCACAATAGACTACTACATCCGCAATGTCTTCTGCCACTAGCGGGGTAAAATCGGAATAAAAAGCCCGTGCTTTTTCTTTATCATTCCATCGAACTTCGCTAAACTCTGTTTCAACAGCTCCGGGAGCCACTTCGCTAACCCGAATATTCATGCCTAATAAATCTAAACGCAATGATTGGTTAATCGCCCTTACCGCATATTTTGTGGCCGCATAGACGTTACCACCAATATAACAATCTCGTCCTGCAACCGAACCAATATTGATAATATGTCCCGCATTTTTTTCAACCATACCTGGCAAAACAGCGCGAGTGACATACAATAAGCCTTTAATATTGGTATCAATCATTCTATCCCAATTGTCAGGGTTACCTTTATGAATAAGATCTGAGCTTAAAGCGAGGCCAGCATTATTTACTAATATATCAATATCTTTCCATTCAACTGGCAAAGCTTGAATCGTTTCTTCAACTTTTTTCTGTTTTTTGACATCCAATTCAATCACATGCACTTGCTCGTTAGGTAAACTAAACTCCTGAATTGCCCGCTGCATTTTTTCTACGCGACGAGCACCCATAATGACTTTAGCACCCAGCTCAACAAAACTTTTGACGCAGGCCATTCCAATACCGCTAGACGCACCAGTCACCAATACAATTTTATTTTTTAGCGATAACATAGTACTTTCTCTCTAAAATTAAGCATCCCCAAATAGAAATTTTTCCATTTCTTCACGTAAAAATTGCCGTGCTTTTGGATCAGTTAAAACAAGACGATATTCATTAATCAAAATGGTTTGTTGGCCTACCCACATTTGCCATGCTTCTTTAGAAATTTCGTTGAGAATTTTTTCTCCTAAAGGTCCTGGCATCGGTTGAAAGTCTAAGGCTTCTGCTTCTTTTTGCAGTTTTTTACAAAATATCATTGACATAATTACGCATCCAAATTAACAACTTCTAAGGCATTGGTTTCAATAAACGCACGGCGTGGTTCTACTTCATCCCCCATCAACGTTGTAAAAAGTTGATCGGCTGTCATTGCATCTTCGACAGAGACTTGTAACAGACGACGAGTGGTAGGATCCATCGTGGTTTCCCATAATTGCTCGGGGTTCATTTCTCCCAAACCTTTATAGCGCTGAATGCCTTGGCCTTTTTTTCCCTCTTCAATTAACCACAAGAAAGCCTCTTCAAATGAACTAACTTTCTTAGTTTTTTCACCACGTTTGACATAGGCGCCTTCTTCTACAACCTCAGCTAATTTAGCGCATAAGGCGTTTATGGTTTCATAATCGCGAGACTGGAAAAATTCGGGATAAAAGAAAATACTTTCGTCACTACCATGTTGTAAGCGGTGTAAGCAAGGATAAAAAACTTCTTTTTCATTATGGTACAGCACTTCCCATTCATAACGACACCCATTGCGATTTAATGAAGTCATTTTTTCTTGTAACGTGTCTACCCAACTTTTTACCACACTTTCTTCTTTCAAAGCATCTGCAGTTAATTTATAGGTAAACGCTAATGGCCACAATATTTCTTTAGGATATCGTTTTGCCAATTTTTCACGCGTTTTTTCAGCTTTTTGGTAATCTTGTGCAAGCGCTTCTAATGCTATGGAAGAAATAGGGGGAACATCTGCACGGGGATAAAAAGAGGCGTCATCTAATGCAATTTGCATCAGATATTGCATCAATGCTTCATCATCTTTTACGTATTGTTCTTGCTTGCCTTTTTTCAATTTATATAAAGGTGGCTGTGCAATATAAATATTGCCTCGAGTGACCAATTCCGGCATTTGTCGATAAAAAAAAGTGAGTAACAAAGTACGAATGTGAGAACCATCTACGTCCGCGTCGGTCATGATAATAATTCGGTGGTAACGCAATTTATCCGGATTATATTCTTCCCGTCCAATGCCGCAACCTAATGCCGTAATTAATGTACCCACTTCAGCCGAAGATAACATCTTGTCAAAACGTGATTTCTCGACATTTAAGATCTTACCTTTCAATGGCAGAATTGCTTGAAAACGACGATTACGCCCTTGTTTCGCTGAACCACCCGCAGAATCCCCTTCCACTATGAATAACTCAGATAAAGCCGGATCACTTTCTTGGCAATCCGCTAATTTACCAGGCAATCCTGCAATATCCAATGCGCTTTTGCGACGGGTCATTTCACGCGCTTTTCGCGCTGCTTCACGCGCGCGTGCCGCATCAATAATTTTTCCAACAATAATTTTTGAAACGCCCGGATTTTCTAATAAAAAATCATTTAGCTTTTCAGCCATTGCTGATTCGACTGCAGCCTTTACTTCAGAAGAAACAAGCTTATCTTTTGTTTGTGATGAAAACTTAGGGTCAGGTACTTTAACCGATAAAACCGCTGTCAGACCTTCTCTTGCATCATCACCTGTAGGAGAGATTTTAGCTTTTTTTGCTAACCCTTCTTTTTCAATATAGGTGTTCAATGTTCGTGTTAATGCGGCACGAAAACCAGCTAAGTGGGTTCCCCCATCACGTTGTGGAATATTATTGGTAAAACAAAATAAATTTTCTTGGAAGCTATCATTCCATTGCATCGCCACTTCTACCCCAATATTGTCACGATTATCGGCAAAATAAAAAATATTGGGAATAATAGGTGTTTTATGTGTATTTAAGTATTCAACAAATGCACGTACACCACCTTCATAATGAAAACGTTCGCTTTTTCCTGAACGCTCATCTAATAATTGGATATTGACACCCGAATTTAAGAAAGACAATTCGCGTAAACGCTTGGCCAAAATATCATAATGAAATTCAATATTAGAAAAAGTTTCAGCACTGGGTTTAAACCAAATTTCAGTACCACGTGCAGAGGATGGAGACGTGGCTTTTAAAGGTGCATCGGGCACACCCATTGTGTATGTTTGTTCGTGCATATGACCATCACGCTGAATACGCAAACGCATCGCTTCGGATAAAGCATTAACCACCGAAATACCCACTCCATGTAGACCACCAGAAACTTTATAAGAGTTATCATCGAATTTACCGCCAGCATGGAGAACCGTCATGATTACTTCAGCCGCAGAACGACCCTCTTCTGGGTGAATATCCACAGGAATACCACGGCCATTATCACGTACAGTAATAGACTCATCGGCATGAATAATAACGTTAATTTCAGAGCAATAACCAGCTAGCGCCTCGTCAATAGAGTTATCAACCGCTTCAAAAACCATGTGATGCAAACCAGTCCCATCATCCGTGTCCCCAATATACATACCTGGTCTTTTTCGGACAGCATCAAGCCCCTTCAAAACCTTAATATTAGAGGAATCATAAACTGGTGGATTATTCATATAACGGTGCTCCAAAATAAAGCAATATTATACCTTGTTTCCCCTTCATTTTAAAGAATTAGAAGATAAATCATCGCTTAAATGATGTAAAAATGTTACACTTTAATAAGAGTTTAATTTCTACAGGAGCAAAAAGAAAAAATGACCACAGAAAGTTTAAATTTAAAAAACCCACGGATTAATGTGACCTTTGAAAAAACAGTGGTTGAATTATTAACAGAAATAGCTAATAATGCTCATCAATCGGTTTCTAGCTTAGTACGAGAGTTAACAATAGAAGCCCTGGCTCGCCGAGAAGATATAGCATTATCTAAATTAGGTGATGCTCGTTTCAATCCAACGGAAAAAAGAGTTCAACACAAAGATGCGTGGAAATAATCCCTATTCCATTGAATATCAGCGTTCGGTAATAGAAAAAGATATTCCCAAGCTACCAACTTCTGCCAAAACACTTATAAAAAAAGCAATTGAAGAAAGGTTAACTCTAGACCCTATAGGCTTTGGTAAACCACTGCGATATAGTTTAAAAGGATTACGTCGATTACGGGTCAGTAATTATCGTGTCATTTACTCAGTTGATCCAAACAATCACTTGGTGATCATTATTGCAATAAAGCATCGTAAAGATATTTATGATTAAAAGAAGAGTGAGCCGATAAGCCGGGTTCTGTCGTGGACAATCATTCATCTGGGATAGATGTTACCATCTACCTCAAGCAGCCTACCCGGATCCCGTGAGGATAGCACGTCCGATAGATTTCACCATCGGTGGATCCCTATTTGGCCTTGCTCCGAGTGGGGTTTACCATGCCGTTTCTGTTACCAGAACCGCGGTGCGCTCTTACCGCACCATTTCACCCTTACCTTAACATCAGGTGTTAAGGCGGTATCTTTCTGTTGCACTTTCCGTAGGCTTTCACCTCCCAGGCGTTACCTGGCACTTTACCCAGTGGAGCCCGGACTTTCCTCCCCTAAAGTTTTAAGGTTTTAGGAGCGATTGCCTAGCTTACTCTTCTATAAGTATTTTACAGTAATTATTGGAATTAAAAAAGGTTATTTTTTAATCACCTTGCTTGCCAAAACTCAATTTCAAGAATAAATTCCTAAAAACACAGTATTTTTTAGGAGTTTAGTCTTGAAATGAAATCTTCTTTACAACTTATTTACTGGCGCCTATTATCAGAAGTACCTACTAAATATTATCGTGCCCTTTATGAAAAATTTCCTCATAACAGCCGTTTGGTTGGATTAACCGGTGCACGCGGAGTAGGAAAAACAACCTTATTGCTGCAGTTACTCAAAAATAATCAAATTGGAAAAGATAAAAAAACATTTTATTTTTCTGCTGATCATATTTATTTTACTCAAGTTAAACTCTATGAATTTATTGAAAATTGTTATTTGGAAGAAAATATTCAGTTATTTGTCATTGATGAAATTCACAAATATCCTAATTGGAGTCAAGAAATAAAAAATATTTATGATGGTTTCCCAAGCATTCAAATAATTTTTTCTGGTAGTTCAAGTTTAGATTTAGTAAAAGGCACTTATGATTTATCACGTCGAGCTATAATTTGCCATCTGCCAGGCCTATCATTTCGCGAATATCTTAATATTGAAACAAATAGTAGCTTTTCTGTGGTTTCTTTTGAAGACCTACTAAATAATGAAAATACATTACCACAGCAATTATCTGTTTTTCCTGGCATTAAAGGACATTTCCTCAATTATCTTAAACGCGGATTTTATCCTTTTTATTATGAAGATCCTGAGCATTATGAAGAAAAAATATTGACCGTTATTGATAAAACCATTTTCGAGGATATTGCCAATTTTTATAATTTAAGAACCGAAAATCTTCGTTGTTTAAAAAAAATATTGGTTTATCTCATTGTTACCCCACCTGGGCCCATATCTATTCATAACTTAGCTAAAAATCTCTCTCTCGATGCAAAAACAGTCCTTCATTATTTGCATTATCTATCAGAAACAGGTTTAACGAACACTATCTATCCATCTGAACCTGGAAATGTTGGACTCAGACGACCTGAAAAACTTTTTTTAAATAACACTAACCTGCATTATGCTTTAGAAAAAATAGCTTCTACATCAAGTGATATTGGAACCTTACGGGAATTGTTTTTTATTCAATCCATTAAGAATGCCGGCATTGATGTTTTTCATTCTCGTGAAGGGGATTATCAAGTGCTTGGAAAAATATTTGAAATCGGAGGAAAAAACAAAACAAGAAAACTGCTACGCTCGCTTAATAATGCTTTTCTAGTTAAAGATAATATATTAATAGGCAGTAAAGCAGAACTTCCCTTAATATATTTTGGTTTTTTATACTAGGGCGTGCCCTAGCTTCTTAAATTTTGGATTTTTTCCGTTATAGCTTGAATCGCAACTTGGATGTCTGATTCAGTAGTATAACGTCCAATAGAAAGCCGTAAAGTGCCTTGGGCTAAATCACGAGGAATATTGAGGGCTTTAAGTACATGAGAAGGTTCAACACTACCCGATGTGCAAGCAGAAGTACTAGAAATCGCTAATTCTTTTAATGCCAATGTTAATTCGTTTCCATCAATGCCTTCAATACTGATATTTAAATTTCCAGGAACTCGTTGGATTTCATCCCCATTTAGGTGTATCCCAGGTATATTTTTTAAACCATCCCACAACTGGTGGCGCAACGCTAAGATCTGTACGCTTTCTGTTGGTAATAAAGCGTTGGCTAATCGAAATGCCTCTCCCATTCCCACAATTTGATGGGTAGGAAGCGTGCCAGCTCGAAGGCCTTTTTCCTGCCCACCACCATGAAGTAAAGGTTCAAGGCGAATACGGGGTTGATGACTCACATACAAGGCACCAATACCTTTCGGGCCATAAATTTTATGTGCGGTTAACGACATCAAACTTATCGACATTTCATGAACATTAATGGGTACTTTACCCACACTTTGTGCTGCATCTACATGAAAAATAATGCCCTTGTTTCTTAATAACTGTCCAATTGCTGCAATATCTTGAATAACACCTATTTCATTATTAACCTGCATGATACTCACAAAAATAGTATCTTTTCGAATCGCTTTTTCTAAAGTATCCAGTGCTAATAATCCATTGGGGCACGGCGATAAATATGCTACCTCAAATCCTTCACGTTCCAACTGTTCAAAAGGCTCTAGAACTGCTTTATGTTCCGTCGTTAAGGTTATAATGTGTTTTCCCTTTCGCTGGTAAAAGTGACAAGCACCTTTAATAGCAAGGTTATTGGCTTCCGTTGCACCGGATGTCCAAATAATTTCAGACGGTTCAGCATGAATTAAATCTGCCACAGCTTCTCGCGCGTCTTCTACGGCAAGTGCTGCTCGTTGGCCATAGACATGAGTTCGAGAAGCGGGGTTCCCAAACTCACCTTCGATGGTCATATAGTCCCACATCTTTTTAGCCACCCGTTCGTCAATGGGTGTTGTAGCCATATAGTCGAAATAAAGGGGACGGGAAGGTGAAACTTCCTCTGTGACCTGTTGTGACGTAGGGGCGGGTCTTGTACCCGCCCGTTGTTGCGGGTGGGTACAAGACCCGCCCCTACAAGAAACATCTTCCTGTAGAATTTCCCTCTTTTGCAAAAAGGGAGGATGTTTTCTATGTGCTTTTTTCATACTGCCGGGCAATAATCATTGCAATACAAGCGGTTAGTTTTTTTGCCATCGGAATATGCAAAAATTCATTCGGTCCATGAGCATTGGATGCAGGTCCTAAAACCCCAGTAATCACAAATTGTGAAGCAGGAAAACGTTCTCCTATCATGCTAATAAAAGGAATAGAGCCACCCTCCCCAGAATAGACCGCTGGTTTATTATAAAATGCTTGGGATGCTTCTTGGCAAGCAGATTCTAACCACGGTGCGGTTTTAGGTGCATTCCACCCACTTCCCACCGTCCTATCGGCACGAAACTCCACTTTAGCATCGTAAGGGGGATTTTTGGTTAAAATATTAATAATAGCGGCTTCTGCTATCTTGGGATCACACGTGGGCGCTAAACGCATGGATAATTTTAACGCCGTGGTAGGACGAGAGACATTGCCTGCATTTTCTAATAAAGGTAATCCGCCAGCTCCTGTAATAGATAAGGCAGGACGCCAGGTACGATTTAACAATAACTCTGTGGGGTCATTAGTAACAGGTTTAGTTCCTTCTTGGAAAGGTAAAGCAGCATAAATTTGATCGCCTAATGCTTCGGCACATCGTTGAGCTTCTTTAATTCTTTCGGGAGGAATCTCTACATGTAATTCTTCTAATAAAATTTTACCGGTTTTTTCATCCTCTAATCGACTTAATATTTCTCGAGCCACCCGAAAACTATCAGCAACCACACCACTTCCCATGCCAGAGTGAATGCCTTCTTTTAATAAAGATACATGCAATTCGCCGACTAAATTACCTCGCAACGAGGTGGTCATCCACATTTGTTCGTAGTTACCTGCCCCTGAATCTAAACAAATGAGTAAACTAGGATTCCCAATACGATCACTTAATAGCTCTAAGTAAAAAGGCAAATCAATACTACCACTTTCTTCTGAAGCTTCGATAAGAACCACGCATCGCGCGTGTGGAATATTTTGTGCTTGAAGTGCAAGAATAGCCGTCAACGAAGCAAAAATAGCATAACCATCATCTGCGCCACCTCGACCGTATAATTTATCACCTTGAATAACTGGCTTCCATGGACCTAGTTCAGGATGCCATCCTGTCATTTCTGGTTGTTTATCACAATGGCCATAAAGCAATATAGTTTCGTCAGATTGACCTGGTATTTCCATATAAATTAACGGTGTACGGCCTGGCACACGTAAAACCTCTAAATGCATGCCAACCGGCGCATTACTTTGGCACCATGCCGACATAATGGCGACTGCCTCATCCATATACCCTTCTTTTTCCCAGTTGGGGGCAAATAAAGGGGATTTATTAGGAATGCTAATATAATGTGATAATGTCGTCAGGATACTATTATCCCATAAGTCATCGACAAACTTTCTGATTTCTGTTGTATTGACGGAGTGTGTTGTTTTATTGTTCACAAATAACCTCTTTAACTGACTGCTTGAATAAGTTGAATAATCGCCTGGGTGCCTTCTTTTATTTTATGCTCCTTTCCATAAACTTTCATTTTTTCTTGAATTGAAAAAGATTGCTGAGAAAGTACATGAATAGATGCAAGTAATGTGTTGGCACTTAAGTTAGACTCATCTAACATGTGGCATAATCCTTGAGAGGATAAAAAATTGGCATTCGCAATTTGATCGCCACGGCTAGCTTTAAGCGATAAGGGAATAAATAATGCCGGCTTTTGCAAAGCAAGAATCTCATAAACAGTATTAGCACCAGCTCTTGAAATAACAAGATCAGCACATGCATATAAATGGGGAAGCTCTTCATTAACATAATCGAACTGCTTGTAAATGCCGCTGCCTTCATCAGGAAGAGAAGATGCCATCGAAGGTAATGTTTTTCCTTTTCCACAACAATGAATCACATTCATTGTTTTGAGTAAGGTGGGTAATGCTTTTCGGACGGTTTCATTAATAACCGCAGCACCTGAGCCACCTCCTATCACCATTAAACATGGTTTGTCATTATCAAACCCGCATAGCTGTCGTCCTTTTACTGCATCCCCTTGAAATAAGCTATCGCGAAGAGGAGTGCCTGTTACAACTGTTTTTGATGTATCAGTTTTTCCTTTCTTAACCGAATTATGGGGTGGAAAAGTCATCGCAATTTTTTTAACAAAAGGAAAACTCAAACGATTGGCCAATCCAGGGGTTGAGTCTGACTCATGCGCTACCACTGGAATACCTCGCAACCATGCTGAAAAAACAACTGGAAAAGCAACAAATCCTCCTTTAGAAAAAACCACGGAAGGTTTTATTTTTCCTAATTGTTGCCAGGCTTGGAATATGCCTAAAAAAACTTTGAATGGGTCGAGTAAATTTTGAAGACTCAAATAACGTCGAAGTTTCCCTGTTGCAATAGCATAATAGGGAATATTGAGAGGCTTAACGAGTGTTCGCTCAATGCCCTCTTCAGAACCCATATAAGAGACAGATATTTTTTTGTCTAAACAGACGTCAATCAGCGCCAAATTAGGTACCACATGGCCTGCTGAACCACCACCAGTAAAGAGAATTGAATCCACTGCCATAATCTTAATTCCCCCTCGCAAAAAATCGTAACACTTCACGAATAATTTGTTCACTGGTTTTTTCTTGCACTTCCAATGACTCCATTGCTAAAGATATTTGCGGTAATTTATACCCTAATGCAATTAATGCGCTGGTTGCGTCTTGAACAGTGGGTAAATTTTGAGGAAAAGGTAAGGCGCGTTTATTTAATGAAGCAGTAACACTACCTTGTTCATTCCCAACATTCCCGGTCACATAATTTAAATGCTGAATTTTATCTTGCATTTCTATCACTAAACGTTCCGCTGTTTTCTTTCCCACGCCTGGCAATTTATTTAAAACAGCAATATTTTTAGTCAAAATACATTGAACTAACTCATTGTAATCAATGCCGGATAAAATTCCCAACGCAACTTTTGGTCCAATACCGTTGATTTTGATTAATAACTGAAACATTTCCCGCTCAGCTTTATCATAAAATCCATACAATAAATGCGCATCCTCACGAATAGTTGTATGAATATATAAGGTTGTTTTCTGCCCTTCTTCAGGTAATTGGCAAAACGTTTGCATGGAAGTTTCTACGCAATAACCAACCCCGTTTGCTGCCACCACTAAATGGGGTGAATTTTTTTCTAAGATTTCTCCCTGTAACCATGCAATCATATTAGACTCCTCGCACTTAAATTTTCTGCTTCGTCAAAAACCTCATTCGCATCCTCATTTACTAGATGAAAACTCCGGTGCTCATATTGGTTTTTTTCTCGCCGAAAATCTAATTGCTGTGAGTATAGTTTTTTCGACGATTGAAGGCTTGTTTCACTTGCAGCCAACCGAGCCTTTCCTTCTTGCGTATGAATGTGGCATAAAGCTACAGCCAAAGCATCCGCCGCATCAGGTTGAGGGGCTGATTTTAAGGATAAAAGACGACAAACCATTGACTGTACTTGGGCTTTCTCAGCTGCACCGTATCCTACTACGGCTTGTTTTATTTCACGTGGCGAATATTCAAATACATCCACAGCATAATGTGCTGCTGCTGCAATGGCTACACCACGCGCTTGACCTAGTTTTAATGCTGACATCGCATTACGATGCATAAAAATGGACTCAATGCCTACTTCATCAGGCGAAAATTCTTGCATGAGTTGGCTAATTCCATCAAAAATAGTATAAAGTTTTTCACTCAATGACGTGCTCGTAATTCTTACACACCCACTGCTAATATACCGGACTTGGCCATGGCTTTTTTCAACAAGCCCAAACCCTGTAATGCGTGAACCAGGATCTATCCCCAAAATAATACTCAAGCTAATGCCTCTAATATATCTTGGGAAATATCAGCATTAGTGTGTACAGTTTGAACGTCATCTAAATCTTCCAGCATATCCACCAGCTTTAATAATTGTTCTGCTTGCTCTTGCACTAATGAGACCCGAATAGAGGGCTCCATTACCCACTCAGTTTGTTCCGGTTTAAAACCTTTTTCTTCTAAAGATTTACGTACTGCCTCAAAGTTTTCGGGTGAAGTCATTACTTCAATGCCTTCCTCATCTGAGATCACATCGTCCGCATTTGCTTCTGAAGCAATATCAAAAATAGCTTCTTCATCCATGCCTTTTTGGTTTTTATCAAATAAAATTTGACCTTTTTTAGTAAATAAATAAGCCACAGAACCATCCGTACCTAGATTTCCTCCACATTTGGTAAATGCGTGACGTACTTCTGATACAGTTCTATTTTTATTATCCGTTAAACAATCAACTAACACTGCCACACCACCAGGCCCATAACCTTCATAACGAAGCTCGGCCATATTATCCCCATCAAGACCACCTGCCCCTCGTTTAATCGCATTATCAACGGTATCGCGCTTCATGTTGGACTTCAAAGCCTTAGTAACTGCATCTCGAAGACGTGGGTTACTTTCTAAATCTGGCCCACCCATACGGGCTGCAATAGTAATTTCACGAATAAATTTGGTAAAAATCTTACCACGTTTTGCATCTTGTGCGGCCTTACGAAAACGAATATTGGCCCATTTACTGTGCCCTGCCATATCTTTACTACCCTTACGTTATGTTAAAATTGGAGGGCTATTGTATCATTTTCTATTGACCTCTCAAACCATTTACATGAACATAACGATCCATTCTTTCATTTTTTCCTTCAGTGGATTGTTTTTCAATTTCATTTGCTCGTTTCATAGTAGCTACTACTTCAGCAACTTTTTGGCGAGCATCCCTTATTTTTGCCAATTCTTTAGGAGTTTTGAGCCTTTCTACTTCGGCTAATCTTTCGCTTCCCATCAGATTCTTTAAAAACTCTTTGACCATGTAAGCACTACTATGCCTAAGATCCACATCTATTGCAGCATCTTTAGATGAATTTTTAAATGCGGACTTGGAAGCTGTAGGTTCATTATATTTCTTCGGAACAGGAATTTCTTTACCTAAATACTCTTTCAGGTTGCTTCTTGGATCTAATTTAATGGCCTCACGATCCACACCTAAGGCTATCAAAGCGCCAAATCCATACATACAAGCAGCATCGCTCGGCACACGAAGCACCATGCGATTATGTTTTGTTGGCCATTTGTACCCATTATTGCCAATAAATTCACTTAAGCTCTTGATAGCCATATCTAATGCCATTTGAGCATGCATTTTACGATCCAGCTCATTCTTTTCACTTCCCCGTAACATTCCTTCAACTCGAAGACCGTCATGAGAGCTGCCATATACCGATTTTATCACTTTCGTATTGTTTTCGTTATATCCATATTGATATTCAATTTTCACCTCTTTGCGACTATCCACCAAACGTGATTCTGAACTTTCTGAAATCCTGGTAGGTTCCATACGGGTTATTTCGTTATCCGTTGCATTTTCCCATGCTAAAACTACTGTATCAGAATCAGAATTCTGGGAAGCCGTTTCTATAAAATTTTTCCATTCTTCTTTTTTAATGATAACAGCGCGTGATGTTTTGTCTTTGTCATACTCTTTATCTTTGACATCAACCGTGAGTTTATAATCACTCACTAACTTCATTTGTATCATTAGTTTTTCAATAACTTGGGCAGGTTGTCGTTTTATTTTGGCTTTTGCTTCTGCTTCTGCAATAACATAATACTGGGCTTTTAATTCCTCTTCACTCGATGGTTCATTCTCTTCCGGATCTTCTGGTTTAAAAAAGCCATACTCTTTTTCCCAAAAATCATTGAGCTTTTCATATTGCTTTTGTTTTACTTCCCACATAGCATTATAGGTTTTTTGAAGTTGGGAATTGCCCGCCATCGCCTCTTTAGAATTATCAATAATGCGCTTCGCTTCCTTCAGTCTTTTTTCTTTAAGACGCATGTATGTCTGCAAATGAGCAACATCCTCTTTTAACGCGTTGACTATCTTCAAGGTATCAAGAGTACATTCTTTATTGAGCATTTCTGAAACCTCTCGCAACATCGCAAAGATTTTCTTTTCATCTCCTTTATTGCCTGAACGATAAGGACCATGTTGACGAGCAAAATCACCCATAGCCATGAAAAAATCACTATTTTTCAATACTTTCCATAAACTTTTCTGAATATTATTCACGAATAAGGAAATTCCTTGTTCTAACGCTTTCCCTGAAAATTCTAGGTTTTCTAATTCGGTTAATTGATCTACACTTACGAAATTGACCTGTTGTCCCTCCTCATCAGGATTTATTATATTAACCATTTCGGGCTCTTGTATTGCCTGATTTTCACTCATCATTTCATCAATTTCAGACAATATTTCACTCGTTTCGCTGACTATCTCGTCATCCATTTCAGAATGTAATACCCCATCCTCAGAAGCATCGATAGAGAGTTGTCTTCGTTCTACTAGCTCAAGGCCTTCTGACATTCTTTCCTGCTCGTGGTTTGGCTCTCTTCTGGCTTGGACTGTTGGTCTTGGCCTACCAGAACGCATGGGGTTGTTAAAACTAATTATATCCTCCTCCGGATAAATGGCTGCTTCTGGAGTCCTGCTTGAACTTAGCTGAGGGATAGCCATTCTTGATAATAACTTTCTACAAGCCATGCCTGTAATAACCAAACCAGCACCTACCATAGCAAAGGGGGCTGCCATTACAGCGCAAGTCATGGCAAGGCAATTTCTACTTCGTATACGTTCCGGCACATCGACTCTGTCTACCATCAAAAGCGGCTGTTCTTCGACTTGTCCTTCTACTAAATTAATACCCTCTCGTCTTTCTTGCAAGACCTCAATTCGACTCTCATTTCTCTCCTCGAAATGGGTTTGATCAACAGATACAGGAGAAACACCTCGCTTGTGTTTAGCATTTAATAATATATTTTCCTGTTGAATTTCGGGTTCTGGGGCATAGATAGCAGAAAGCTCTTCGGAACGTTCTTTTTCTCGTTGGTGTCGAATTTCTTGGCCTATTTTTTCTATATCGCTTGTCAAGCTATCTAATGCTTGGCGCTGGGCAACCAACTTTTTCAAAAGTGTGTGAATATCGTCCAAAAGCGCGTTAACCTCAGATATTTTACCTTTTTCGGCAGCAACTTTTGTTCTAAAAAGCTCAACTTGTTGTTGCAATCCATTGGCAGTATCAGTATATCCATGAAGCTCTTCTTGCAATACTAATAAATGCCTTTCTTTATCATTAAGAGCATCTAATAATAAATCCTGGCGCTTCAATTCTCCAACTAAGCTTATATTATGATGAATCGCTTGTGTATTTTCTTCTTTTCTTGCCTCTATTTCTTTAACATTACTATCCATACTATTTAGGAATGCTTGTAAAAGTTCTTTGCTCGGAGAAGCTTCTTTATCTTCCTTTTCTTCCTCAATAGGTGGAAGGGTAGCAATTCGTATGTTTTTTTCTTTCTTTTTATTGATTGCTTGAGTTCGTAGTGGATTTTCCCACATGGCAACTTTTTCTTCCTCTTCCTTCGGTGTATGGACTGTATGAAACACTACAGTTTCCTCAGCAAACGTATTAAATTGTTGATTTTTTATTAGCGTATGTAATTTTTGTATATTTGCAGTAAGCTGTATAATAAAAAAAGAATTTTTAACTAAATTAAGCTTATTACTAAGTTTGGTTACTGTATTCTTACATTCTGTCACTTGTTTTCTGAGGGGCTGATTAACCTCAGCATTAAAATCCTTGCTGATTGCATCAAGTATGGTGAGATCGTTTAAAACCACGGCCAAATTATTCGATGTCTTATTCCTTCGCCATGCTTGCCACCCTTCTTGTATAGCATTAATTAATTTTTCAATATGTTCGCTTTGCTCCAATCTTCTTGTTAACTCATCTGGAGAAAATTTTTCAACTCCCACTTGGCGATAAAACTTAGGAAGGTTTAAGTTTACATCCCCGAACTCTTCAATATGAGTATCTAAATTCCCTAGGTATACATTATCTTCCAGGTATTTATCTACTTCACGATCAATATCACTTTCTGATAATCCTTGCTTCTTATACTTATTCCTCAATATTTTATTTTGTTTCAAATGCGCTTTAACTTCTTCCCATCTTTTTTGATTGTCATCTTGTATGGGAGGTGTTGTTTCATGTGTTATGTCAAGTACCGTTTCACGAGTGCTATTTTCGAGAATAGTCGATAACCGAGGAGGTCGTGCTGTTCGTTTAGCCAATGGGTTTGAAGCAGGTGCGGCAAATCGAGGAGGAGGTGGTGGCGGAGGTGGATTTGGAGAGAAAGACTTCTCAGCAACAAGCGGCATAACCAAAGGCACCAGTGGAGGGGCTATCTTATTATCAACAGCATGGGGAACTAAAGGAGGTCGTGGTTGCGATGGGTTCCCTCTTATACTTAATGGAGTGCCAACAATATTACTTATTAATTGAGGAATTTGCTCTTCCTTTATATTATAATCTTCCCATACCTTATGGAACATATTCTTTATTTTATCCTTGCCATAGGTTTTGCCTAATGATATTTCCATTATTGAAATAAGATGATATTCGGGTGTGTTTCTTCGATCTAGCCAAGACTGGCGCCTATTTTTTAATGATTCCGGCGTGCTTCTATCTCTAACGGCTATAATTTTCTTCAAGGCATCCCATAAAAGTTTAACTTCGTTGTCTTTATCTGCCCTTGTTTGTAAATTTGCAATGGTTTGTAAAAGTTGTACTTTGTCGTCTATTAATTGCACGCTACGTCGTCGATTTTTAGGCGTGCTTTGACGTTCTTCGGCTCTCACTTCTTGCTCAACAAGTGCATCAAATCGCGCAACCAGTTCCTCTATTTCCTCTATTTTACTCTCTGGTTCAATGCTTTCTTTTTCTTCTTCTTGTTCTTGGGGCCTTGAAACTACTCGAGGAGAAAACACTTCATCTGAAACTAACAAAGAGTCTCCTGCCCTAGGTTCATCAACTACAGGTGAAAAAACTTGCTGGAGCGTAGGTATATTATTCACTCTTTCAATAACTGGTGCATCAGAGTGAATAATCTCTTTTGGCTGTGCTTCTTTTTTCAACCAAGACGCCCACCACGAATGCTCCTGTAAAACACCACTAAAATTATTCCTAACTGCTGCATTAGTATCAAAATTATTGGCAATATACTGAACTTTTTCAGCAATTTTTTCTTGCCCCGGCTGAGCAATTAATGGCATCAATGCATTTAACCTGCTTGGCCAATTATCTAACTTCAGCAGCGTTTCTTTCCATGCTTTTTGTTCTGGTTCCGGTAAGAAATTAACCTGTATCATCAGAGAACCTAAAACCATTTGACAAGCAAAAGGTAAAAGTACTGTCATGCTTTTAGATTCAGCAACGGAAAATATTGAATTAATAAAAGAAAGAAGTGTGTGTTGTTCCGATGGCTCCTTGCTCATTTTCGCGATAAGTTGTTGGGAATGTAAAGCATAATCCGCACATAATGCAACAAGATTACCACTATCAACATGAGATACTAATTGATATTTTTCTACTACCCAAAATCGCCATTGTGCCAATAAAACTTCTACTTGATCTTGCTGTAATGCTTGTTTTTCTTGGATTTGTTTTTTTGCATTTTGTTGGTTTTCGGCATTACCCAATTCTTCCAGTTTGTTTAACAACGGCTCAAGTTTTTCTAGACAGACCGCTAAAATTTCATCTTTCTTATGAACAAATGTTTGCATCTTATTCCAGAAAGGATCATTGACCATATTTAAAAAATTAAAAACTATCTCAGCTTTATTATTTAAATCTTTACCAACAAACGAAGCTTCCCAAATTTGGGTATTTAATGCTCGCTTATTACCTGCATCCAGTTGCTCGATTTGCCAATGAATCAAATCCGCCCAGGATTGGGCTACATTGTTAAGCACTTGCTTTTGCTTAACTTGAATATTGGCATTCCACGTATTATTACGCAGTTCTGTTGCCGTTTGCTTATACTTTTCTTTTAATTGCTTAGTTAATACAGCGCTATTTTCAAAAAAATCATAAAAGTAAGCCGTGAGCTGGTTGATATAGGAAGGAACGCCCGCACGAAGTGTTTGTAAGGCTTTTTGAAATTCGGGATCATGGCCATCAAAAAGATTTTTGTATTGTTCGCAAAGTGCTAAAATATTACTTTGAGGGGATAATTGAGATCTAACTGACTTCGTAGGCTCCCCAACTGCATAGCAAAAATCATTCCATTGGGTAACTAAGCGCTCAATATCTACATTTTGCTTCTCTTGCTTTTCTTTCTGACGATTAACCATAACTTGAGATGCCTTTTCTGCAGCGTCTTTAAGTTTAGTGGACTTGATTAATTCGGGTACTGGAATATTAAGCACTTGATCCAGACGTTGGATTTCACTTTCTGGCTCAGGTGGAGAAACGATATTTTCTTGAGTGACAGGAGGTTTGAGATCGTCAGCCTGTTCTTTCTTTATCTTCCAAATAGCCGCTATTTTTTCTTTTGCTTCCTTTGTACGTTGTTGGAAACTGGCAATCGCGGCATTGTGTTGTTGTGCTTTAAGCGCTCTTTCCGCCTCTTCCCTTTCTCGTTGCTTCGCTGCATTTTCTTCTTGTTGCTGTTTCACTCTTTGGGCGAGCAGGTGTCTACTTTTAGCGTAAAGCTCTTCTTGCCGCAGTTTTCTTTGCTGCTCGAGAGCCTGTTGAGATATTGATTTAGTTTGACTAGAAGAAGAGTGCGCAACGTCTCCAGCTCCAAGAACCACTCCTTCACTCGCTGGTTTTTCTTCAGGTTCAAATTGAGTTGGAACCGTTGGTTTATCAGGTTGTTGTTTTATCTCAGAAGCTTTGGTATGTCGCGCCCAAATAGGAGGTAGATTTCTGTTTTTTACCTGATTTTTAACTGGAGCAGGTTCTTCTGAATCTACAGGCGAGGACTCTTCCATAGAAAGAAGAGAATCAGGCAACGCTGGTGCATCAGCTCGTTCACTTTGTAACGGATGTTCTATCTCGTCTACTGTTGAATGCCCCTGTTGCGCTTCCAATGCTAATTTATTTCGAGCATCAACAATTTCTGTTGAAAATAGCCCTTTTTCACCACCAAGAAATCTATTAAACTTTGGAGTTTCTGATAAAAAAATCAATGCAACTTCAAGTTTTGTGTAACCCCCACTCGACTCCAGGTTTTTCAGTTCAGGCTCTTTTTCTGTCCCTTTTAATTCAAACTTGGCTGCTTGTAATAAAAACTTACCAAATAGAATGCGCGGATCTATGGGAAATTTTTCTCCTGAAACGGCTTTCAAGAAAATTTCATTCTTTAACGCAACAGCCATATACTCAGCCATTTTAACGATTTGTTTATCATTCAAAGCATTGAAACTATTCAAAAAATCTTTTCTTGTACCTAAGCTCTCCCAGTATTTCCATATAACAGCACCTAAAAAAGGAGCAAAATTGGCATCATTTAGTGTCGAAGAAGTTTTCAATGGTAGATCTCTAAAAAGACCTCCAGAAACGTAGTTTTGTAATTCAGTTATATTGTCATTGCCTAATTTTTCACATAAATGTTTCCAAATAACAACTGCGAGACTTTTACCCTCAAATGGTTTTTTATTTTTTATTGTTTCAAAATTTTCATTTATTTTTGTGAATGCTTTTTCAATAAGAATTTGCAATGATGTTTTAAGCTGTGGTGTGCTAGTTTTCATTCAAACATGCTCCTGATTTGGTTATTAACCTTATCTTTTATTATAATTATCAATCCTTAAGATAAAATGATGTCCTTGCTATATGCATTATTCATGTAACATACCTCCTCTTAAAAACCTGTGTTAATTTGAATTAGAAGATTATTCGTAGAGGCGGGTCTTGTGCCTGTCCCCACATTAAATAGCGCCAATTTAATCGGCATTAGCCTTATCCATTCGCCATTCTTCTTATATATAATCTATTTAATTTTAGTAGGCTCTAGCTTGTTTCACTCAAAGAGGTATAATACCATTTTTTGATTAATTTTGCTTCAATTTTTTATGATAGAGATCGATCGGTTAACCACGCCTGAACCACGTTTTGAAGAAGAATCTTTAGACCGCGCTATTCGTCCAACTCGTTTACAGGATTATGTTGGCCAACCCACTGTCTGCGGACAAATGGAAATTTTTATTCAAGCAGCTCGAAAACGCGCGGAAGCACTGGATCATGTGTTGATTTTTGGCCCCCCGGGTTTAGGAAAAACCACCTTAGCTAATATTATTGCCTATGAATTAAATGCCCAAATTCGCCAAACCTCTGGGCCTGTACTAGAAAAAGCAGGTGATTTAGCGGCTATTTTAACCAATTTATCTCCCCATGATGTATTATTTATTGATGAAATTCATCGCTTGAGCCCAGCCATCGAGGAAATTTTATATCCAGCAATGGAAGATTATAAACTTGATATTATGATCGGCGAGGGACCCGCTGCTCGTTCTATTAAATTAGATTTACCTCCGTTTACTCTAGTGGGAGCAACTACACGAGCTGGTTTATTAACCTCTCCCTTACGGGATCGATTTGGCATTGTGCAACGTCTAGAATTTTATAATACTAAAGATTTAGGTTGTATTATTCAGCGTTCTGCTTCTATTCTTGGTATTAATATGGCAGAAGAAGGCGCTTTTGAAATTGCCCGACGCTCCCGAGGAACCCCTCGAATAGCCAATCGTTTATTAAGGCGTGTACGTGATTTTGCTGAGATTAAAGGCAATGGAACTGTTTGCTTATCCACAGCACAACTAGCCTTAGATTTATTAGACATTGATCCTTCGGGATTGGATAATATGGATAGAAAACTTTTGTTAACCGTCATTGAAAAATTTGATGGTGGGCCAGTCGGTTTAGATAGTTTAGCTGCCGCGATTGGTGAAGAACGAGGTACTATTGAGGACGTATTAGAACCTTATCTTATTCAAGAAGGTTATTTAATTAGAACACCTCGAGGTCGAATGGCAACTTCAAGGACTTACCAACATTTTGGTTTAGCCATCCCTTCAAAAGCTTAATTTACCGGCAAAACTACGTGATCTACCTCTGTGGATAACCTTAAATAAAACGTAGTGGTATATTAGCCGCTTTTTAACCCTTAGCAACTTTGGAAAAAGTTAGCACATCAACATAGAGAGGGAATCATTATGATAAATAAATTAAAATATTTTTCTTATAGTCATTGGTTAAATGGAATGATTGCAGTAATGGGAAATATTGGAGAACCTCTTGATATAACTGTCCGCCTCTTAGGGGCGGGGTTTATTGGTTTAATCTTATCCCTGGTAATAGGTCCTTTTGCAATTATTCCTGCCGTGACATGGTTACTGTATCCTCATGCGGTAATGGGATTTGTTGCAGGGGTAACTTACTCCTTATTGAATACTCCCATTGTTCTGTATAATCAGGTGTTTGTACCTGTAGTTAATGCAATAATTACAGCTTCAGAAATAACTGCTCGTGTTGAACGATTTATAATAAATGGATTTAATCGATTATTCAAATCACAAGATAATATTCAAATCACAATAGAAACATCCCAACAGAATCAAAACGTTTCTATCTTTAGAACCAGTTTTAGTCACATATACTTACGTCTAAGTGAGCAAGATGCGGTTATTCCGGTTGTTATACCGTTATCAACAACAGATATTCAGGAGCAAGAGAATACTATCCCAGTCGCAATAAATCTAAGTTTATATGAGGTGATTAAATCTTTCTGGTTTGGTGAGCAATCGGTGCAAACGATACCGCAAGCTTCCATAGTTATTCCTAACCCGCCAACCCATTATAATCGCCTGTAAACAGTAAATTTTTTCTTACTAGTTTTTCACGACGTTCTAATGTAACGCCTCGTAGATTTTTTCGGCTAGGGCTTTACTAATTCCCGGAATTTTAGCAATAGCCTCGACACTAGCTTTCTTCACTTCTTGAAGACCACCAAAATGGCGATACAAAGCTTGTCGGCGTTTACCACCAATACCTTCAATTGATTCTAATACTGACTCTGTGCGTTTTTTATCGCGTTTATGGGTATGACCTAATACCGCAAACCGATGTGCTTCATCCCGAATATGCTGAATTAAATGCAAGGCGGGTGAATGTGGATCTAATTTAAGTTCTTGATTATTATCATCCATCAAAATTAAGGTTTCTAATCCTGCTTTACGCGAAGGGCCTTTTGCTATCCCAATACAACGTACTTCTGTAATACTAAGCGTCTCTAATACTTCTCTCGCTTGGGTAACCTGGCCTTTGCCACCATCAATAAACAAAATATCAGGCAACATTGCTTCGTCTTTTTTAAGACGGCTATAGTGACGCAAGAGTGCTTGACGCATTGCAGCATAATCATCACCAGGCTGAATACCTTCAATATTAAAATAGCGGTATTGGCTTTTTTTAGGTCCATCCGAATCAAATACTACACGGGAAGCCATCGTAGCCTCTCCACTGGTATGGCTAATGTCAAAACATTCTAAATAATTGGGAACAGTCGACAGCCCTAACGTCGTTTGCAAAGCTTTAAAGCGTTGTTTAATCGTTGTTTGTGCACCCAATTTGGTTTCCAATGCAATTTGGCTGTTTTGCGTAGCCACTTTCATCCATTCAGCACGAATGCCTCGCACACGCGAAGAAAGCTCGCACTTTTTTGCACGCAATTGAGTAAGCACATTTGTCAATGTTTCCATCTGAGAAAGTGGATGCGATAAAATAATCAGAGGAGGAATATCCCCATGATGCTCTGTTGCACAATAATATTGTGTGATAAACGCCTCTAAGATATCCGCTTCTATATGTTGGCTCTCTTCCAGCATATTAGGAACAGAGGGAAAGAAATTAAATCCCCCTTGCGTTTCTCCTCCACGAATGACCATTTTATGGATGCAAGCATATCCATGCTGAAAAGAAACTGCCAAAATATCCATATCTCCTGCTTTTGATAAAAGATTTTTCTTGGTTCGAATGTGCTGAAGATGAATAATTTGATCCCGATAATGTGCCGCTTTTTCATACTGACGAAGCAAACTCGCCTCTTCCATCTTTTTTTGTAATTCCTGAAGTAATACTTTATCGTTCCCATTTAAAAATTGAATAGCATTACGAATAGATGCTTGATACTCTTCAGGGGAAATAAGTCCTACACAAGGACCAGAACAGCGTTTAATTTGATATTGCAAACAAGGACGGCCTCGATTACTAAAAAAAACTGGACTACAGGTTCGAATTTTAAAGATTTTTTGCAGCGTATTTAATGTTTCTCTTACAGCAGATGCACTAGGATAGGGCCCAAAATAATAACCTTTTTTATTACGTTTCTTTCCCCGATAAAATTCAATTCTCGGAAATTGTTCTTCTGTGGAAACAAAAAGATAAGGATAACTTTTATCATCCCGTAATAAAATATTGTATTTTGGTCTAAATTTTTTGATTAATTGGCTTTCAAGAAGCAATGCTTCTGTTTCATCAGCCGTAATGGTGATATTGATATGGGCAATTTGTTCGACTAATGCTTTAGTTTTAAGGCTTGTTGTGCGTTGAACAAAATAACTACTGACCCGATTTTTTAGATTAGATGCTTTTCCAACGTAAAGAATTTCCCCTGCTGTGTTTTCCATTTGGTAAACACCGGGACGTGATGTTAAAGTTTTTAAGAAATGTTGATAATCGAAAGTCACAAAACTTTAGAAATTCACTGGATATAAGAAATAGAAAGGGTCCGTCGACGTGTCTCAACAGACCCAGTGGATTGACACGTAGCAAGTCCAACCTCGCAATTGTTATTATACACCTTTTTTGCGATGTGTCAATAATTATGAAACATTTTAATTATCTGCTACTTCAATTGCTTTAAAACAATAAGCATAAAAATCATCTATTTTTTAAAAACCTCAAACCGAATAGTCTTTCCTTCATATATAAAATTTGGTTTCAGATTAATAAGGGATGGCGCTTTCTGAGGCCATTTTAAAACCACGCGCTTTTTGGCATAAGGCAAGCTAAAATTAACCAATGCTTCTGGATTTGTTTCAGCGTTAACCCACTGCTGCAATAGAGCCATATCTTTTTTTACTTGGGCTGATTTTTGACGCTCGGGATGCATCGGATCCCAGTAAATAACATCAGGTAGTTGGGGTAAAAGCTTTTCTAATTCATGGGTTAAAAAATGTATTGAGTCGTCAAAATGCAACGATAAATGGATATGTTGGGAAAGCAAGGGATCTTCATAAAAACGTTTAAGCGCATCCTCTAATAAAGCTGCCATTACAGGATGCCGCTCGATTAACATTACTTTGGCTCCAAGACAAGCTAAAACAAATCCATCTTTGCCATACCCTGCAGTAGCATCAATAATAGTTAAAGGTTCTTGGTTTTTTTTAATGCCGCACGCACGTGCCAACATTTCAACTCCTCCATACTTTCGTCTATATTGACGTGCAGTACTAAGAAAATCTATTTTCCAAGGTTTTGTTCCTGGTGCATATATCATTAAGCCATTAGATGTTAAATTCAGTACCTCTTGCGTTAATGCAGAGTATTCCATGATTCCCTTGTAATCAATATGAAAACGCTGGGCTAACTTTTCTGCTTTATTAGCTAGCTCAGGACTTTCACAGTAAATATCCATTATTCACCTAAAATGGCATCAGCAATTTTACTGAGGTTTACAAAACAGGGAAAAGTAAAAAACGGTGGCGGTGTCTCAGCAATAAGAATGGGTGTGGCAGAAGCAGCTATTGCCGCTTGCACGTCAGATAAATTATCGCCAATAAACGGCACTTGATCAATATTACATTGAAAATGATGGGCTACTTTTTCTAACAATCCTGGTTTAGGTTTGCGACAGTGGCAGTTCTCCGTAGGTAAATGGGGACAATAAAAAATAACATCAATTTGAACGCCAAAGACGGCAAGTGCTTCTTGCATTTTTTGATGAATCGCTGCCAAAGTTTTTTCCGTATAGTAACCCCGGTGAATACCTGATTGGTTGGTCGCCACTGCTACTCGAAAGCCTGCTTTTTTTAAGCGGGCGATTGCTTCCAAACTACCAGGAATAGGATGCCATTCTTCAGGACGACGAATGTAATCCACTGAATCGTAATTGATTACACCATCCCGATCCAGAATGATAAGTTTTTCACTTAAGTCAATATTGGGTAGTAATGTTAATTTAGGCATGATAAGTCAGCAATTTGTAAGAAAAGCTTTCTCAACTCCATTAATAAAGCCAATCGATTGTGGCGGAGCGATTCATCGGGATCATTTACCATTACTGAATCAAAAAAAGTATCAATCGGCTGTCGCAACTGAGACAAATATTTTAATGCTTGCGTATATTTGTCCGCATCATTCTTTTCAGTCGATAACAATGCATTCAATTCTTTTTGTTTTGCGTCAAGGGAATATCCTAACTCTTTTTCAGCAGGCAACAAAAGAGCATCATGATTCAGTTTCAGCTCATGTTCTAATTTTTTCTCAGTAGCTAAAATACGATAAACCCGTTTATTAGCAGCCGCTAATGCAGGTGCTTCATCCCATGTCATAAATTCTTTGACTGCTTGGATACGTTGATCAAAATCATACAAATTATCAGATTGACGCGCTAAAACAGACTGAATCAACTCAACATTATATTCTTGTTCATTATAATATGCTTTCAGTCGCTCTAAAATAAACGCATGCACTTCAGTAACAGTATTCATATTTAATGTTTGCTGCGGCGAACGCTCAAATGCAAAGGTTAATAATTCCATTAGGTTGATTTGTTTTTGCGGTTCTTCCAACAAAATACGAATCAATCCTACTGCATGTCGACGTAATTTGAAGGGATCTTTGTTGCCCGTCGGTTTTTGATTAATACTGAAAGCGCCAATTAACGTATCTACTCTTTCAGCAATAGCTAATAATGTTCCTAAAGGCGTTGCAGGTAATTGATCACCTGAAAAACGTGGCCAATATTGCTCGTCTAATGCTTTGGCAATTGTATTAGGTTCGCCATCAGATAAGGCGTAATAATATCCCATAATGCCTTGAAGTTCAGGGAACTCTCCTACCATGTCCGTCATCAAATCGCACTGAGACAATGCTGCGGCACGTTGAGATTCAAGAAGCTCTGTTTCTAATATAGGTGAAAGGTAATGAGCCAGTTGCATTAAACGTTCGGATTTATCGTATAACGTGCCTAATTTAGCCTGGAAGATAACTTGTTGGGTCGATTCACGTCGCACACTTAGGGGCTGCTGCTTATCTTTTTCGTAGAAAAAAACAGCATCTGACAAGCGTGCTTGCATGACACGTCTATTACCCTCAATAACTTTAGCAGGATCTTTACTCTCGATATTCGCCGCAGTTAGAAAATAAGGAATCAACTGCCCCTCTTTTTCTAGTGCAAAACTTTTTTGATGTTGTTGCATTGCCGTGATCAATACTTCTTTTGGCAAAGATAAAAAGTGTTCATCAAAAGATACCGCTAATACTACAGGAAATTCAACTAATCCTGTTACTTCTTCCAGCAAGCTTTCTGAAAAAATTGGTACGGCATTAAATGCTTTTGCTTGCTTTTGTAATTGGTTTAATAAATTTTCTTTACGCTGCTCAAATTGAGGAATAACCAGTGCTTTTTCAAGTTCTTTTTCATAGCAAGCCGGCATATTTAAAAATAAAGCCTTATTTTCCGCCAGCACCCGATGTCCGCGAGTTTCCCGAGTGGTTTGGCATCCTAGAATGGTGGCAGGAATTAAGGTATCACCGTACAACATAACAACCCAATGAACAGGGCGAACAAACATTGTTTCATGATCACTCCATCGCATAGGTTTAGGAATAGGTAGCTTCTCAATAACTTTTTGCGAAACTCGAATCAATGTTTCGATAATGCTTTCTTTTTTTTCTGAACGGAAAATCATATATTTTCCTGTTTCATCTTTTTGCTGTTCCCAATCCGCAAAATTCGTCGCCGCCTTTGTCAAATTACCTGACGCATCTAACGCCACAGCCAACGGCATTTTTCTTTCGTTAATATGCGTAATATGACTAGGTAGGTCTTTGATTATAATACCTAATCGTCGCGGGGCTGCGAACGTAGTAGATTTATATGAATCTTCGCTAACAATTGCTTTAAGTTCATCCTTAAAATTTTCATTTAACGCTTGGCTTAATGATAATAAGCTATGAGGAGGAAGCTCTTCTGTCCCGATTTCAAGAAGAAAGTCTTGTATTGAGCTCGTAAGGGAAGGACTTGTACCGGGCTCTTGATGGGCAGGTACAAGACCTGTCCCTACAAAATTATCACACAAAGGAAACCCTAATGCCTCACGTCTCTCTAAATAATTTTGAGCCACTGCTCTCGCTAATGCACGAATGCGTAAAATATAATCTTGTCTTTCCGTCACTGAAATAGCATGACGTGCATCTAATAAGTTAAATACATGCGACGCTTTGGCCAACATTTCATAGGCAGGTAAAGGCAATTGCTCGTTGACCAATGTTTGACTTTGTTTTTCGTAAGAAGCAAATTGGTGGAAACATTCAGCAATATCTGCTTTTTCAAAATTATAAGTTGACATTTCCACTTCATTTTGATGGAAAACATCGCCATAAGTAATCACTTTTCCGGAAGGGCAAATAGTCCAGGGAAGATCAAAAATATTATCCTTATTGAACAAACACATGGCTAAGCGTTCTAAACCATAAGTAAGCTCACCTAAAACGGGTTTACAAGGCAATCCACCCACTTGTTGAAAATAAGTATATTGGGATACTTCCATTCCATTGTGCCAAACTTCCCAACCTAATCCCCATGCACCTAGTGTTGGAGATTCCCAATTATCTTCTACAAAACGAATATCATGAACAGCAGGATCCACCCCTACTTCACGCAATGAATCCAAATAAAGCGTTTGAATATTATCAGGAGATGGTTTTAATGCCACTTGGAATTGATAATAATGTTGCACGCGATTAGGATTTTGCCCGTAGCGGCCATCCGTTGGACGGCGACAAGGCTGAACATAGGCAGCATACCAAGGTTCAGGCCCTACGGCATGAAGGAACGTTCCAGGATGGAACGTTCCTGCACCAACTTCCAAATCAAGTGGCTGTAGAATAATACAACCTTGTTTTGCCCAATAAGTTTGTAAGCGAGCAATGAGCTCCTGAAATGTCTTTACCATGTTTAAGCTTGGGCTTTAGCAATCAATTCCTTGAGTGTATCTTCACTTGCACCACCAGGCACAAAATAAGGATGTCCGTCTTTATAAACACCATCTGGTGTCTTAGCAATAATAAATGCCGGGGTTCCTACTAACCGTAAAGCTTCTGCCAACTTTAAATTGTTTTGTAACTCTTTATCGTAGGCTGGATCCGCCATGTCTTTTTCTAATTGAACGGTATCTAAGCCAGCAGTTTTTGCAATACTAAGAATTTTTTCATCAGATAAATGTCCCGTATTATTAATTAACCCCTCATAAAGTGCTGCAAATTTATTTTGCTTTACTGCTGCCAGTCCCGCTTTAGCAGCATCAGCCGATACTTTTCCAAAAATTGGCCATTGTTTAAATACCACTCGCAGATTAGGGTTATTTTTTATTAAGTTTCCAATAGTAGGCGCCATACGTTGACATACGCTGCATTGGTAATCAAAAAACTCAACCAATGTAACCGTACCTTTAGGGTTTCCAATCACAGGGCTTTGAACATTATTAAATAAATCACTCGCATGTGCTTTAATTCCTGCCTCAGCTTTCGACATCATATCTTTTTGTTGTTGAATTTGAAGGGCTTGAGTCGCTTCAATTAAGACCGTAGGATGAGCCACTAAATAATCATGAACGATTTTTTCAATTGCTACTTTTTGTGCGGGGGAAAAAGTACTGACTGTATTTGAAGCAGCATTTGCTAAAGCAACTTGATTCAAAAGGCATAAGCCCAATGTTGCTACAGATAAAGCAATTTTTTTGCCATTTTTCTTTACCATTGCCTTTATTGTCGTCATTCCCACACCTCGAGTATATTAATTAATAAAAGGATTGATTGTAAATTGATTGCAAAATTTGTCAAGAAATTTAACCCCTGCTACAATAGTTTAATGATATCAAAAGCGCAATTAAAAAGAATTTATCAAAAGACCCTTAAAAATTACCCATGGTCAGCCAAGCTCCTACTACCACTTCTTCACAGTTATCGTTGGGCAAGGCATCGTTTAACCCATTGGCCTAAAAAACAAAAAGTTATGCCATACTCTCAAGCAACTTATCGTCTTTACCAACGGTCGCAGTCCTCTTTAAACAAGCTACCAAGAAAATAAGCTTTCACCTTTAGAATCATTGGTGTAAAATCCAGACCTATTTTTTTATAAATTAAGCTTATGTTACGTCTCCTTTACTCTTATCGTTGGTTTATCTGGTCTACGGTTAAACGCGGGTTTCAAAGCCGATATTCTGCCAGCATGGTCGGATGGGCTTGGTTGGTTCTTCAACCATTAGCGCTGATTTTGGTTTATACCCTAGTATTTTCCCAACTCATGCATTCCCGATTATCCGGTGTTGAAACCAATGCCTTCAGCTATAGTATTTATTTATGTGCAGGTATTTTAACCTGGAATTTTTTTGCCGATGTGGTTAATCGCGGCCAAACTTTATTTATTGAAAACGCTAACCTCATCAAAAAGGTCAATTTTCCAAAAATTTGCTTACCAGCCGTACTGAGTATATCCACCCTTTTAGATTTCTTATTAATCTTTAGTTTGTTTATTGTCTTTTTGCTGTTATCGGGTAACTTTCCTGGATGGCCCTTTCTTAGTTTCTTTCCAATTTTATTTGTACAATACGTTTTTTCCATTGGGTTAGGAATGACACTCGGTGTTTTGAATGTTTTTTTTCGGGATATTCGGCAATTAATGATGATTGTCTTACAACTCTGGTTCTGGGTTACCCCTATTGTTTACCCCGTTACTACCTTGCCAGAGTGGGTGAGAGGGCTTTTAATCTTTAATCCCATGGCCACCTTCATTGATGCCTATCAAACTATCTTTGTTCACGCTTCCTGGCCAAATTTAATTGGTTTATGGCCTAATGTATTATGCGCCATTGTTTTCTGGTTTTTGGGGCTTTATTTATTTCGACGACATTCAGGTGATATGGTGGACGAATTATAATGGGAAAAATACGTGTCACAAATTTAAGTAAGGTTTACAAGCAATACGCTTCTCCTTTGCACCGTCTTTTAGAATGGATTTCCCCCTGGCCTATCGTTCGACATACTGAAAAATGGGCAGTGCGAGAGGTTAACTTTACTGTGGAACCAGGGGAAGCGGTTGGGATTATTGGTGTAAATGGTGCAGGAAAAAGCACATTGCTTAAAATGATTACCGGCACCACTCAGCCGACCACTGGCGAAGTGCGGATGAAAGGAAAAGTTGCTGCTCTGTTAGAATTAGGCATGGGTTTTCATCCTGATTTTACCGGGCGCCAAAATGTTCAAATGGCTGCCCAATTAATGGGATATACGCCAAAAGAAATTGAAGAATATATGCCCTCTATTGAAGCTTTTGCTGAAATTGGGGATGTCATGGATCAAACCATTCGTACCTATTCAAGCGGTATGCAAATGCGACTTGCTTTTGGGGTAGCCACGGCTAAACGCCCTGATATTCTTATTGTCGATGAAGCATTATCCGTCGGGGATGCCTACTTTCAACATAAAAGTTTTCAACGAATCCGACAATTTCAACAAGCTGGCACTACTTTATTGTTTGTCTCTCATGATCCTCTGGCGATTCAGTCTATTTGTGATCGTGCTGTTTTACTACATGAAGGGAAAATGGTTCAAGAAGGCAAGCCTGATGTGATCATGGATTATTACAATGCTTTAATTGCAAAATCTAAAAATAATCACGTTCAACAAGTTCAAATGGAAGAAAAAGCAGACGAGAAAAAATTCGTCCAAACTATTTCCGGATCGGGTGAAGCCTCTATTGAAAATGTTGCTTTATTGGATCAAGACAATAAATTTGTGGAAGAAATTACAGTTGGCCAGCAAGTTAAATTAAAAGTAAATGTTCGTATTCATCAACCTATACCACAGCTCATTCTTGGTTATTTAATCCGGGATCGTGTGGGACAAACGATGTATGGAACCAATACGCATTTTACAAAGTTACCGCTTCAGGATTTGAAAGCAGGTGAAAAACTTGAATATTTAATTGATTTTCCAGCTAACTTGGGTCCTGGAAGTTATTCCGTTTCTATTAATCTTATTGGTTCCGAAAACCATTTAACTGACAACTACGAATGGCGGGATCTCGCGCTGTTATTTCATGTTGCTAATATCAATAAAACGCATTTTGCTGGTTGCAACTGGATGGAGCCTCATATTACTATACAACGAAAATAAGGTAGATAAAATTGTTAACCTTGATTAACCATTGTTATGCTATAGCCTATGGCTTGTTATCGAGCTATTTATATTTAAGTTTTTTTTATCTTATTGGCTGGGTTTTATTACCTTCGCGGCAACGTCAGCATCATTCTGCTATTTCTCTTCCTCATAGCAATGGGATAAATAATATCCTTTATGGCACTGCAGCTTTTTGTATCATCTGCTGGTATGGGATAAAAAGCGATATTCCTTTATTTGTATTATTTAAATATCTAACTTTTAGCATTATGTTGCTTGGTTTAGGACGGATTATTTTAAGAAAAATCAAAAAGCCGGTGATTCATTTTAGACAGTTATTTTTTTCTTTTTTAGTTCCTTTTACCATTTTTTATATTCTTTCTTACCTATCTCTGCTTCCTTCCTTCGCTTCAGACGCTAATTTACTCCGATGGATTGGTAATAATGATATCCTAAATTACATTAATATTACCCATTATCTTAGCCATTTAGGCGCTTCTAACGTGGTCGGCCACTCCTATATTGAGCATGCCTCTTATGCCGCTACTCCTGGGGTATTTTACGGTTTTTCATTCTTTTCCCTTTTTTATAATGGCAACACAATGACGGCAGCCATGCCAATGCTTTTTACCTGCATGGCATTAATTGGCCTTATGATTTACCGTTATTGCCACAGAATATTTGAACTTTCGTGGTTGATTTCAATTTCTATTGCCGCTGTCATTATTTTTGGTGGGTTTTATCATTACATCCAAGGAAATTATTTTCTATCAACATTGTTCGTTACTGCTCCTTTAATTTATCTCTTAACAGAAACCATTAAACTCGATTACAGTCATTCTTCCAGCTATAAATCTCTCTTTTGTCTTACTCTTCCCTCTTTAATACTTATTTTCTTCTTTTATCCAGTCATTCTATTTTGCACTTTTATTATTCAATGGGGATTAATTGGATTAAAAATAGTATGTTCTTGTAATAATTTTTCTGCACAAACCACAAAAATTGCACTAAAAAGCTTTCTAAAATGTACGGCTATTTTATTTGTTTGCCTACTTCTTGTCTTTATTTCGAATCCCGCTAATTTTATTAGTTTCCTTAAAACACTGGCTGATTTTGCAAATATGACGGGTGGTGGTTGGGGACTACCTTTAATTTCTCCTTTTGCTATTTTGGGTGTCCCTTCAAAAATGGCACTTCATTCCATATACGCCCAAATTCCTATATTATTAGCCTTTTTCATTCTTATTATAATATGTACTGCTGGCGTTTTACGACTAAAGAAAGCCGGCGAACTTCATACTTCAGCCATCGTCTTTTTCATTTTTTCTGTAGTATCCATTATGGTTTATCTATTGTACTACTACCATTTAGGCCCAACCCGTTATCAACCCTGGAAATTTGCATCGTATTATGCCTTACCTTTTGCTGGTGGTATTTGGGCAATGTTTTCTCGGGTATTACAATCTAAAGATATAGCCTATTCTTGGAATAAAATTACTGTCACGCTCGTGTCCTTAGCCATTATTGGAAATATTTTTATTGTCTGGAAGGCTACTCCACCCTTTCAAACGCTTTCAAATAAATATCAACGATTAAATGCTATAGATCAAATGGATGTCTCCGATGTTTGGGTAAAAATGGCTGATTATTCCTCAACTTTTTTACCCGTGTATTTTATTCCACATAAAAAATTGCACTTATTAAGTGACAGCTATTATCCAATGCAATCATTAAAAATGGCGCATATTGGGCCTAGGCAGCCATTATTTATAGAAACAACAGACAAATGTATTGGCACTGCTCCCGATAAAGTGATCAAGCTTTCCCACCTTGGTTGTCTATATTTAACCATGCCAACGTTAGAATTCAATCAAACCATTAAATTTAATACCGATCCTCTCTTTATTCAAACCACTGGCTTCAGTAATTCCGAGTCTTGGGGAAAATGGAGCAGCAAAAATGATGCCAGTTTTACCCTTTACTCCCAATTAGCTGTATTAAAGCAGCATCCAAACGGCTATATAAAAATAAAAGTAAAACCTTTTCTTTATCCGGATATCAAAGGTCAGCATGTTAAGATCAGCTGGGGAAAAAAATCCACCATTTCTTTGTTTATAAAAAAGGAGCAATGGATTTCACTACCCTATAGCATGCAAGATTGGAAAAACGTCTCTACATCAAAAGTACTACAGCAATTAACCGTTTCAATGAAACTTTCTGATGCTTTGCCTGCCAATCAATTGGATCCAGAATCTTCCGATGAACGTTCATTAGGGGTTGGCCTTGTAGCGCTCAAATTAACACTTTAGGCAAAATTAAAGTACAATAATTATACTATTTACCGAAAAGTTCTTATAAGGGGATGCCCTGTCGATGAGAAATAAGATTAAAACCTACTTTACTTTGCTCAAAGATGCTGGTAATGAATTTTCGCTAGATAATGCAACCAAATTAAGCGCCTCTTTGGCCTATTATACTATCTTCTCTATTGGCCCCCTCCTGCTGGTTATCATATCACTTGCTGGTATTTTTTATAGTCATGATACAATAACAAGTGAGATACATATTCAAATAGCGAACCTGATAGGGCAAGAAGGTGCCTTGACTATAGAGGAAATGCTTGCCCATCTTTCCAAAAACCAGAATAAAGAATTCTTTGGCATAATAGGGGCAGTAATGCTGGCCTTTATTGCCACTGGGGTTTTTGTTGAGATACAAAGTTCAATCAATTATATATGGTCTATTCGCGCTAAACCTAAAAACGGCTTGCTTAAGTTTATCACTGATCGCTTTCTTTCTTTTTCTTTACTCATAGGAATGGGGTTCTTGCTGATAGTATCCCTACTTATAAATACCCTTATGGATTCACTTACACCAAGACTGGAGAACTTTTTAGGTGATGCCAATCTGATACTAGTCAAAGGATTAAGCACGCTGTTACTAATTGCCATTATTTCTTTTATGTTCGCAGTGATATATAAAGTATTGCCCGATGCACGAATATCATGGAAAGACTCATTGATAGGCGCTTCTTTCACAGGGGTATTGTTCCTAATAGGTAAATTTGTTATTGGTTATTACCTTTCTACTTCTAATTTCGACACCTATGGAGCTGCTGCCTCTATTATTATTATTCTTAGCTGGATTTATTATTCCGCAATGATATTATATTTAGGAGCAGAATTCACCAAGGTGTATGCGCTGGAAAAAGGGAAAGGTATAATGCCCTATAAAACAGCTGTTTTCATTGTGAAACGGGAGGTCAAGGAATTACCCGAGCAAATGAAAGATCCCATCCATAACCCAGCTAATCCGGAAAGTCATATCCATCATTTAAAATCTACTTCCAAAAAAGAAACTTCTTCTTAAAAAAGAAGTTACGAAAAATCCATCAAAAAATTATCTACCTTTACAATTACGGTAAATGTTGTTAGCGTTGTGTTAAATAAATGATGGTAATTTATACCACATTGTTTTGGAGAGTGAATGCAAAACCATAAAGAATTTGATTATATCATCATTGGTGCTGGATCAGCTGGTTGCGCGGTTGCCGCAAGATTATCTGAAAACCCTAATAACCATGTATTATTATTAGAAGCTGGCGGTGATGATAAAATTCCGACGATCATGACACCAATCCGTTTTACTGATAATTTTAAAACAGAAGTTGACTGGAACTATCATTACGCACCTAATTCCCATACTAATAATCGAGAAGATTACATGCCAAGAGGCAAAGTTTTAGGAGGGAGTAGTTCAATTAATGCCATGATATATCAAAGAGGACATCCAGAAAATTATAATCAATGGAAACGGGAGGGAAATACAGGCTGGAGTTGGAATGATGTTTTACCTTACTTTTTAAAGTCAGAGCATCAAGAACGCGGAGCTAACAAATTTCATGGTATTAATGGCCCTCTGAATGTATCGGATTTGCAAACTCCTAATAAAATGAGTCAAGCGTTTGTTGATGGATGTCATGAATTAGGTTATCCCTTAAATAATGATTTTAATACTGGCCAACAAGAAGGATTTGGATTGTATCAAGTTACTATTAAAGATGGTCAACGATGCAGTTCAGCTAGAGCTTATTTAGATTCGGCAAAACATCGTGAAAATCTTTCTATTTCTACTTACTGCTTAGTGAGTAAAGTCATTATTGAAGATAATGTGTGCGTTGGTGTTGAATATTACCAAAATAACCAAATAAAAATAGCAAAGTGTAATAAAGAGGTAATTCTTTCAGCTGGAACCTTCAATACGCCACAAATTATGATGCTCTCAGGATTAGGGCCAAAAGAAGATTTAGAAAGGTGTGGGATTAAAGTTATACGAGATATGCAAGGTGTAGGAAAAAACCTGCATGATCATGCATCCATAATGCTTAGCTATTATTGTACTAAACCTATCTCTTTAGCGGGTGTGGTGACAGACGAAGCAATCAAAGATTATGAAAAAACACATCGTGGTGTATTAACCTCAAATCATGCTGAAGCAGGTGGATTTATTCGTTTATCAGAAGAGATACCCGAACTTCAATATCATTTTCACGCAGCCTTTCATCCTTCTTTTTATGAAGCAAACAATCTTAATAACCAGCGTGTGCATGGTGTATCATTGGTTGTCTCCGTCGCAAATCCAACAAGTAGAGGATATTTAAAAATAGTTTCCGCCGATCCAACTGTCCATCCTTATATCGACGGGAATATTTTCTCTACAAAAGCAGATATGGATACGATTATAGAAGGTGCTATTATTGGAAGAAAACTGATGAATACAAATGCATTAAAAGAATATATCAAGCAAGAATATTTACCTGGCGCTATGGTGAAGACTAAAAAAGAGTGGGAGTCCTTTGTTCGAGGATATGGAACACATATTTATCACCCCGTAGGAACCTGTAAAATGGGAAATGATGAAACTGCAGTAGTTAATCATAAACTCCAAGTTTATCATATAAAAGGGCTTCGAATTGCTGATGCATCTATTATGCCAAGCATCGTGAATGCCAATACCAATGCACCCTCAATAATGATAGGTGAAAAGTGTGCAGATATGATATTAAGAAGTTAATATGCTTAAAATATCCATAACTAGCTGTTTTTCAGTGTAGGAGCGGATCTTGTGCCTTCCCATTATTACGGGCAGGTCAAGACCTGCCCAGACGAACATCACGTTAACCTAAGTGGCATATAAGTAAAAATATAACTTATGGATTTTGGTTGCAATTAAGATTAAAAATTGGATAAAAATTTAAATATATTTAAATCTTTTTATTTTATAAATGTTTGATTTGAAAATACAGATAAGTACTCAAAAAAGAAATTACACTGAACAAGAAGAAGACAAACTGTGAGGGCACTCTATTTCCACATAACAAGTAACACTTTTAAGGAGGTGATCCAGCCGCAGGTTCCCCTACGGCTA
>CABHON010000021.1 GCA_902168255.1 uncultured Legionella sp. | reverse complement strand
AAAAAATTAGCCATTTCGTTCTTGATTTTTTTAGTGTTTTGTATAAAATGTAACCAAATACATTAATTTTGAGGTAATAATGACTCAAATCGTTCCGACTTCTTCTCCGCTTGATGAATTAAAAGAGATTGCTCAATTTGGCGCAAAAAATGCTGTTGAACAAACTTTTTTGTTAAAAACAGTAGGGGGGAAAAAAGCTCTGGCAGAAGCGTTAGAAATTCGTCTCGAAGCTTTTTTAAAAGAACAAAATCTCATTAAAGCAATTCAAGTGTACTTATATGCTGTAGAGCAAGAAGAACAAACGAAAGAACAGCAACAAGCAGTTGATCAATATGTGGTCACTCATGTTATAAAAGAACATCATGCAAATAAGAAAGATAAGCACGAAGCAATACATAAATTAGTGAATGAATTACTTAATTTGGAAAAGAGTGTAGAGCAGGAAAAGGATATTTTTTCTAAATTGTCTTCATTAGGTTCTCTGCAGGATATAATAAAAACAGGAGTAGCTGAGACCCGTAAAACAACTTCTTTGGAAACAGCTTTAACGGCATTACGTTTAACCCCAGAATTTTCATGCGCAAGTAAAAAAGAAGAAAAAGAAAAGTTAATTGACTTCTATATTAGAAAATCATTGGATGATAGAAGATTAGCGATACAACAGAATCAAAAAATAGCACAAGAAAGATATCAAATAAGTTGTCAACGTACAGAAGCTGCTTTAATGGCTTACCGTGAAGTTAAAGAACTTCAGCATGGGCATTCTCATAAGAAACAATTGGATCAATTAGAGTCTAGGTATTTAAATCAAGTTGAGATACATAAAAAGTATGCCAATAGTTATTCAAAAATGGAAAATGATTTGGCTCAAATGCTTGCTAATTTTGATATCCTTATTAACAAGTTGAATAGAAATAATGCTTCTGCAAAAACGTCACCTATTTATATTTCTCTTTTTAATGCTTATAATCCAGTTATCAGCCAGCAATACGAAAACTTTAATCCGAGTCCTATTCAAGCACAAAATAAAACTCATGCATTGTTTAGGCCACAGTCACCAAAAAATAGAGTTGAAGTGTTAGAGGAAACGGGCTCTCAGCTCAATGTTTCTCATCCTGGCAAAAAGCCTCGGTGTGTACCGAAAGGTCATGTGAGTTAATTTTTAAATTTAATATTATGTCCAACCCTAACCTCAAAACCTTTCGCTGGAAAGGGAAAAATCAATTTGGTGATATTGTCAAAGGACAAATGTCTGCATTAAATGCACAAAAAATAGTTACGTCTCTAAAGCAGCAAGGGATTATTTCTATTCGTATTTATTCGGTGTATTCATTTCAGCAACGACTTCAACAAAGTAAATGTTTATTCCAAAATAAAAAGAAGCTGTATTTAGAAATCCTTTTTATTTTGCAACAATTAAGTATGTTGTTATCTGCCCATGTTCCCCTTATACAAGCATTTGAAGTGATTGAAAGCCACCAACATACTATAAGCATGATACTAAGGGAAGTGTTGCAAGATTGTCGCCTTTATATCCAATCAGGTCACACGCTTGCTGAAGCATTTGAACAACATCCACGTTATTTCACTGCTTTTTTTTGTCGTTGGGTTTCTGCAGGAGAATATTCTGGCACACTAGATGTGCTACTAGAATATTGGATTTCGTACCAGGAAAAAAACAATGTAATACGTCAAAAGATTAAAAAAGCATTGACTTATCCAGCATTTATTTTAATTACTACCACTTTAGTGGCCGTTGTATTATTACTGGCGGTTTTACCTGTTTTTGAAAAGCTATTTCATCAAATGGGTGCTGAACTTCCCCTATTAACCCATTATGTTATTGTATTGGCAGCATTGTTTTCTCACTATGGTTTACCGATAGTAATAATGCTAAGTTTAGTTGTTGCAGTTGTATGGAAAATGCGTTGTCGACTACCAAAACTATTATTTTTTTGTGATAAATGGATACTGCGTTTACCTTTAGCAGGAAACGTTTTACATGAAATAGCATTAGCACGTTTTTCAAGAGCATTAAGTATTTTATTGTCGGCGGAGTTTCCTTTGTCAGAAGCATTAATGTGGACTGCTAAGGTAATGAATAATCGTTTTTTGACGCAAATTGTTATGCAATGCCAAGAAGCTGTCATTTTGGGTACAGAGCTCAGCAAGACTATGGTAAAGTTTTCTTGTTTTTCTCCTTTAGTAAAACAAATGGTAGCAGTGGGGGAGCGTTCAGGTACCTTGGATAAAACCTTGTTGCATACTGCTGACTTTTATGAAAAAAAAGTTTCTTGTTCATTGGAAAGGATAACAGAACTGATTGAACCCATGATGATGGTCATTGTCGGCACGATAGCAGGAGTATTCATTGTGGCAATGTATCTTCCCATCTTTAAACTAGGAGCCTTGTTCTAATGAAGTATCCAAACCTCGCGCTAATGATGTTAATGATCGTATTAAATATAATAACCGTTACTTATTTTGGATTAATCAAGTTAACCATTAGTGCAGTAATTTTCACTAATGTCCTGTTTTTTTTGAGCATGATTGATTGGCAATCTCATCGGCTACCCGATAACCTGACGTTATCGCTTTTATGGTTAGGATTATTGCTAAACATTTCTGCTTGCTTTGTTTCTTTAGAACAAGCGGTTCTAGGTGCGGCAGCGGGTTATATGGCAATGTGTTTATTTACTCGGGCTTTTTATCTTTGTACAGGAAAAATAGGGATGGGGCAGGGAGATTGGAAGTTATTTTCAGCCTTAGGAGCCTGGTTTGGATGGCAAGCATTGCCGGAAATTTTGGTCAAGGCTTCTTTTTCAGGATTAATAGTGTGTTTGCTTATGATAGGTTTTGGTAAATGGCGAAAAAATGATCCTATTCCGTTCGGTCCTTTTCTTGCTTTTGCTGGTTGGATACGATTATTTATATCTTAGGGGTTACGTAGACAATATCCGTAATTAATGCAATGCTACCAATATCAAGCTGAAAGTCGTTAATTTTGGCATATAATTGGGTTGAACTGCCGCCATCCAAATTCATCGCTTCAGAGCAGTTTAATTGGGTTTTAAAAATAGTGGCTAATTCTTCCGTAGATAATGCCCAATGTTCTGTAGCAACAATAATAACTTCATTATTAGCAGTAATGCCTAAAGCTGTTCTTTCCGCCTTGCCTGCTTTTAGTGGGGGAATAACTCCATTCCGTAATAATCTTGGCCCACCTTGCACTGCAAAAGAAATCTGAGAATCTTTTTGGTAATTTTTTTCATCAATAATATAGGGTGTATTGTTTTTAATGTAAAAAATGGGCCACCATGATGTTGGTTGCAATGCACTACGTTGTTTAAAATCTTGAATACGAAGGCCAATAGGAGCCCAAGCAGAAGTAAAAAATCCTCCATTTACCGCTAGTAATGCACCATTTTGCTTGGCTAACCATTTGACTGTTTCCGCAGGAAATATGTCATCTTTTGCAAAAGCAGACTGTAAACGATTGCTTTTTAGATTAATTTTAAAACAATGAATATAACCCAGCGCAGGCCGCTGAGAATTAACTATACTGGTGTAATCGATTCCTTGCGTGAGAGGTTTCCAATGCACATTGGTAGCATTCCCTGTTAAGGAAGTCATTACAACACAAATAAATATAAAGGTTTTAAAAAAATTTTTAATAGGAGATATCACAGTGGCTGAAAGTCTAGTTGATTTTGCTATTATAAGCAATATAACATACCTATAATAATATACACCGTGTATAGCTACTTATTAACTATAGAGGCTAATATGTCAACAATAATTGAAACGAATTTAACAGATATAGCACAAAAAATGCTGGATATGGCAGAAAAACTTAAGGTTTCTGAAGCTGAAGTGAGTATGGGAAGTGATGAAGGCTTATCTGTCTCTATAAGATTGGGTGAATTAGAAACAGTAGAATTTCATCAAGGAAAACATGCATCCATTACTGTTTATTTAGGTAAACGATGTGCAACAGCGAGTACGACTGATTTATCAGAAAGTTCCCTGCAAAAAACCGTGCATGCAGCACATAGTATGGCGCAATTTGCTGAAGAAGATCCGTGTTTTGGCTTAGCAGATAAAGCGCTTTTAGTAAACGAATATCCTGATTTAGAGCAAGATCATGGGTGGGGGATAGATGCCAAGACTGCAACACATATGGCAATTGAAAGCGAAAAAAAAGCATTAGATTTAGATAAGCGCATAATTAATTCAGATGGTGTGGCATTATCAACTCATCGGTCGAAAGGAATCTATGCCAATACAAATGGATTTTGTGGTCATGGAGCAACGACCAATCATATGATGAGTTGCTCATTGGTTTCTCAGGATGGAAAAGATATGCAGCGTGCATCTGATTATACATTTGCCTACGACCCTAAATACTTGAAATCCATGGAAGATGTGGCCTTGACGGCCGCTCATAAAGCGCTTCAACAATTGAATCCGCAAAAGTTAACCACCCAACAAACGCCTATTATTTTTGATTCAGAAATTGCTTCGTCTTTAATTGGTACCTTTATTGCAGCCATTAGTGGTGGAAATCTTTATCGGGAGTCTACTTTTTTACTAAATCACCTGGAAAAACAAGTTTTTCCTGAATGGGTGGATATTCTTGAAAATCCTCATCAAAAAAATACCGTAGGCGCTGCACCTTTCGATGCGGAAGGGGTATTAACACGCAAAAAGCATTTTATTCACGAGGGAATTTTAGAAAGCTATGCATTAGGCAGTTATTCTGCAAGGCGTTTAGGATTAACGACAACAGCCAATGCGGGTGGTGTTTTTAATTTGTCTATATCGTCAACACAGGCGAAACATGCGTTAGAAGATAGAAATGCCTTATTAAAAAAAATGGATAGAGGTGTACTTGTTACCTCCTTGATGGGATCGAGTGTGAGCATCTTAACGGGTGATTATTCTCGAGGTGCCATGGGATTTTGGGTAGAAAACGGCGAAATACAATATCCTGTGCATGAATTTACGATTGCCTCAAATCTTAAAGATATGTATAAGAATATTCAGGCTATTGCGAAAGACGTTGATACACGAAAAAATATCAAAACAGGTTCGATTTTAGTCTCTGATATGATGATTGCAGGGGAATAATCTTTATTTTGACTTGCTTATGATCGTTTGTAGGATGCTGATCTTGTACCTGCCTGTAATAACGGGCGGGTACAAGACCCGCCCCTACAAAAGAGGGAGTTATTTATCTTTATCTCTAAAGATAATACGACCTTTGGTTAAATCATAAGGGGTAAGTTCAACTTTCACTGTATCACCCGTAAGAATACGGATATAATTTTTGCGCATTCTGCCAGAAATATGAGCAATGACAAGATGTCCATTTTCTAATTTAACACGAAACATAGTATTAGGAAGCGTTTCAACAATCGTTCCTGTCATTTCAATATGATCTTCTTTAGCCATAACTCTCAAAAAATAGTAAAATAGTTGACTGATTTTGGGTTAAAACAAAAAAAAAAGCAAGTGCTTTCTTAAATTATGATAAATATATTAAAAAAACGACTGATTCAAGGTCCATTGGCGGGCTATAGTTGTGCGCCATTTAGAGCATTGGCAACGCATTGGGGAAAACCCGATTTTTGTTATTCTGAAATGCTCTCGGCGCAACATATTTTTAGCGGTGCCCAACAACGTAAACGATATTCGTATAAATCACCTAACGAAGGGACTTTATGTGTGCAATTGGCTTCTGATTTACCAGAAGAATTAAGTTATGCTGCGCAAAAGGCGGTAAATGAATGGGGAGCAAATTTAATCGATTTAAATTGTGGATGTCCGCAACCTAAGATACGGAAAAAATACTTGGGCTCTCGTTTATTAGAAGATAGTAAGCGACTGTATGATTTGGTGCATACCCTTAAAAAAAGTGTTTCTGTTCCAATTTTGGTTAAAATCCGTGTCGATAATCATAGTGATGATGGCTATAACAAAGAAGTAGCGCAAGCAATCGAAAGTGCTGGCGCTGATGCTATTACTGTGCATGGGCGTCATTGGACCGAAGATTACGATATTCCCGTAAGTTATAAAGATATTGCCCAAATTAAAGATCTAGTGAAAATACCTGTAGTGGGAAATGGTGATATCAAAGATACGGCTTCAGCCAAAAGAATGCTTTTCGAGACAGGATGCGACGCGGTAATGATTAGCCGTGCTAGCGTTGGACAACCATGGTTATTTGAGCAAATTTATCAAGAATTACAAGGCAACGATTATATGCTGCCTAGCTTATCTGAAATAGGTGACATCTTCTTAGAGCATGTGCAAGGATTAATAGAACTTGAAGGGGAGAAAATGGCTATCTTGCAATCTCGAAAATTAGGAAAATACTACGCAAGGAATCATTTTGATTCGACTCTTTTTTTGCAGAAAATCAATCAAGTGAATAGCTATGAATCATTAAGCCTGCTCGTAAAGCAGTATTTTTAATTTTCTTGCAATATCCTTTTGTATAAAGGAATAACCAGCAAAAATTCATTCTCTTGCTTTTGTAAAAAATCTTTTTCTATTAATTGTTCAATAGCACCTCTCACGGATCCTTGAGGAATGTCCATTATTTTAGCTGCTGTGCTTGAATACAAATTATCTTCCCCTATGGTAGCAATATATTTCACCACTTTTTTTTGATTTTCAGAAAGACTTAAAAAGTCTTTTACTAAATCACTGTGTTCTTCTTCGCAAACTTCATCCCAAGCTTGTTGAACAGCCTTAATGTTTGGCACGGTTGTTTCCGAAGACCAAATAACATCACATAGATGGTTAACATAATGAGGGTGACGCTCAGTGAGTGTCATAATTTCTTTAAAAACTTCATTAGGTAATGTATTACCCCACATGAGGTTAGCGGCTTTATTCAAATGAGCATGATAATGAACCTCTGACATACGTGATAACACTAATTTGCGACATAATTTATAAAGAGGGCGACGCTCATCTTCAAACATACGTTTCAATAAATGAGGGTTGCTACCAGAAAAAACTATAGCTAATTTTTTTGTTTCTTGAGCGGCGCTACGTATTGCTCCCTCAATACCACGGCCTTGAGCAATAGCCCCTACTTCTTGAAACTCATCTAATAATAGAGCAGCACGCTTATTACTTTCTTGTAATAAGCGATCTAAAAGTAAGATTGCTTCAGCAATATTTTCTGCCGGCGAGCTTTGATGAGAAATTTCCAGCTCTAAGCTCATATATTCTGCTGATAAGGAAAACTTAGGTTTTAGATTTTTTACAAAATCCTTTATTAATGCTGTAAATTTATCAATTTTACCTATTGTCATCCCCAGTAACTTAATTACTGCATTGATTAAAAAACGTTCAATATCTTTTTCTGTAATAGCCAGGTGAAAATCAACTTTACTCCACGTCATACCCGAGCATAAAAATGCATGTTCGCACAGGCTGGACTTCCCATATCTTCTGGGCGCTACAATAAAAGTGTGTTTACCATTTTCCAAATTGCCTACTAATTTTTTTGTTTCTTCTACTCTATTGCAAAAAGCTTCGCCATTAGCTTTTCCTAAAGGGAATAATTCTCTTGGGTTCATTATATTCTCATTGTCATTTTTACAACAATCATAAATATAACAATTACTTTTATAACAATCAATTTTTTGATGATGAAATTTATTAAGTATGATCCTTACGGATGTTCTTTTGGGAAGATTTTATATTATTTTTATAGCAAAGATGTGGTAAAATAATACCGGATATCAGGCTTACTTAGCCTGTATCTACCTTCGATAATATGAAACACATAGAGGATTAAAATGGGATTGGAAGGATTTAGGTTGGGTTCGTTATTTGTGGTATTGCTTATTGTTATATTACTTTTTGGAACCAAACGAATACGCCATATAGGGGAAGATTTAGGAAACGCAGTGCGTAGCTTCCGCAAAGCATTGCATCAAGAAGACTCGCAAGAAGATAGTCAACAACAAAATAAACAGAATGATTCAACATCTCATTGAACTGAGAAAGCGATTAATTAAAAGTTTAGTGAGCGTTGGAATTATTTTTATCGTGTTATATCCTTTTTCATCGTCGCTTTTTCATCAATTTGCATTACCATTGCTCAATCAATTGCCTCATCATCATGAATTGATTGCCATTACCCTAACAGGCGCTTTTTTCGGGCCCATTCAATTTTGCTTATTTTGTGCTTTTTTTATTAGCGCACCTTTTATTTTGTATCAGCTGTGGGGATTTGTGGCGCCAGGTCTTTATAAAAACGAAAAAATTTTTGTGAAAATGCTATTGGTGGCCAGTTCTGCACTTTTTTATCTTGGAATTATTTTTGCCTATTACCTCATTTTCCCTAGCGTAATGGCATTTTTAACCCATATTGCTCCGGAAGGAGTGTTGGTTACGCCGGATATTAGCAGTTATTTACATTTTTCATTACGTCTATTAATTGCTTTTGGTTTGGCGTTTGAAATTCCTATCTTAGTCGTTGTTGCAGTGAAGACAAACCTTGTATCAGTAGACACTTTAAAACAAAAGAGACGTTATATTATTGTTTTTAATTTTATTATTGGAATGTTATTAACACCTGATGTAGCGTCGCAAGTCATGCTTGCATTACCTATGTGTTTGCTTTTTGAGTTAGGGCTTTTGGCATCTTATTGGAAACGCGATTGAGACCAAACTCTTTTTTTGTGGTAAAATAAACGCCCCAAAAATCAAGGTACTTAAAAAAATGAATACATTCGAAGGACTTGGCTTAAGTGCCGCGATTCTTAAAACACTTGACCATCTCGGTTATGAGTCTCCTACACCCATTCAAGCAGAAGCGATTCCTGTTTTTTTACAGGGTGGTGATCTGGTTGCCCAAGCACAAACGGGCACAGGAAAAACGGCTGCTTTTGCCTTACCCATTGTTGAACGCATTGATGTAAGCATAAATCAACCGCAAGCGCTTATATTAGCGCCCACAAGGGAGTTGGCCATCCAGGTTGCTGAAGCCTTAAAAAGTTATGCTAAACACATACCATCTTTTCACGTACTACCCATTTACGGCGGCCAAGAATATCATGGACAACTTGCTGCGTTAAAACGGGGGACCCATGTGATTGTTGGAACACCAGGACGTGTGATGGATCATATGCGGCGTGGGACGTTGAAATTAGAGGCTTTACGTACATTAGTGTTAGACGAAGCCGATGAAATGTTAAAAATGGGGTTCATTGAAGATATTGAATGGATCCTTGAACAACTTCCTGCAGAGCGACAAATTGCACTTTTTTCAGCGACTATGCCTCCTGCTATTCAAAAAGTGGCCAATAATTATCTTAGTGATGCTACAAAGATTCAAATTGCGTCTAAAACCAAAACAGTTGAATTAGTGGAACAAGGGTGTGTTTTTGTCACTCAATACAATAAGCTAGAAGCACTCACGCGATTTTTAGAAATAGAAACATTTGATGCTATTATCATTTTTGCTCGTACAAAACTGGAAACAATGGAGTTGACGGAAAAATTATCGGCGAGAGGTTATTCTGTTGATGCATTGAACGGCGATATTCGCCAAAACGTACGTGAAAAAATTATTCAGCGTTTAAAAAATAAAACATTAGACATTGTTGTTGCAACCGATGTGGCAGCTAGGGGATTAGATGTTGAACGTATTAATCTTGTGATTAACTATGATATTCCTATGGATGCCGAGTCTTATGTGCACCGTATTGGCAGGACAGGAAGAGCAGGGCGAACAGGTAAAGCAATTACGTTGATTACTCCTAGAGAAAGAGGCTTATTATCATCCATTGAACGCACGATTAATGCCAAACTGCTGCCCGTACAAATTCCTTCCCTTAAACAAATGCATGAGCAACGTCTAAAAAACTTTAGTGAAAAAATAATTGAAACGCTAGAAGATGAAAATCTTGATATTTATCGTGAGTTAATTGAACGTATAGCAAAAGCAAGTAAAAAGAATGCTTTCGAGATAGCTGCAGGTTTAGCGTTTATGTTGGAAGGTGAAGCTTTATCTCAACCCGGTCATGATGAACTGGCTATGTCAGAGCGGGCTGAAAGAGAACGGCACTATAATGATAGACCGCCTCGCCGTCGTAGCCGTACTCGAAGTGAAGATAAAGGTGAGCGAAGTGCTTACTCAGGTGAGAAAAAAAGAACATCCTCAGGAACGAAAAAGCCATTCAAAAAAACTGATGATAGAAAAAGAAATGTAGCACCTAAAAAGAAACGTGCCTTCAGCAAAAAAACAACGACACGTTAGTTTTGTGATGAATTTCATACGCTAACAATTTCACTTAGATGATTGGTTTTTGTAGGGGCAGGTCTTGTACCTGCCCGTGAGTGATAGGTGTTCAATATTTTTGGGCAGATACACGACCTGCCCAATGATAATTTCGTGAAAATGATTGGGCATTATGAATCTTTCAGAAGTTTGACTCTTAGATTATTCATGCTTATGCTATTAGTTCAATAGTTTTGAACTAGGATCAAGCAAAAAAATGCCTACACTCTACACTATTGGACATTCAACGCATTCTTTTCAAGAATTTCTTGAATTGTTGCAACAACATAATATTACGTATGTTGTGGATGTTCGCACAGTACCAAAATCCCGACATGTACCGTGGTTTAATGAGGCGATATTAAAAAAAGCGCTGCAGGAAGAAAACATTGGTTATGCGCATTTAAAAAAGTTGGGTGGTTTGCGTCGAACAACAACAGATTCGATAAATACTGGCTGGCACAATGCAAGTTTTCGCGGTTTTGCGGATTACATGCAAACGCCAGAATTTTTTCAAGGTTTAAAAGAGTTAAATGAACTAATAAAGGAAAACACTCGTGTAGTTATTATGTGTGCTGAAGCGGTTCCTTGGCGATGTCATCGCTCACTTATTGCAGATGCAGAGATCGTACGTCATTACTCTGTTGTAGAAATAATTAGTAAAACTTCCATTCGAAAGCATAAACTTACTTCTTTTGCTGTAGTAAATCGCAGAAAAAGACCCATTCAAATTTATTATCCTACTGATTCATAGCAGTGGGTGAGAGCTTTTAGCTGGTTGTGAAGGAAAATTATTTATTTCTTGTAAATTAATATTAAAAAATAGATAATGACCCTATTATGAAAAAATTATTTACTCTTTTAACTTTAAGTCTATTTTTATTAAGTTGCTCCTTATCTTCCGAAACTCAAGCAGTAAAGGAAGCCCAAGTGGGTGATCAAAGATTAAATCAATCTCTGGATGAACAGCCTATGGGAACAGGTACACCAGATGAAGTGCAAGAACAACAAGCTGATTATCAATCCGCTGCCATAGAAGGTTATCAAGACGACAGTTCTCTTAATAATTAGCTTCAATCATATATAAGCCACCATGCAATTATTTTCAGCATTCAATACAAAGAAAAAAGATGAGGATTTACTTGCGTGAAGTTCACCTTAGCATTGAATCTTCTTCGTGGTGGAAAACTTGATAATTTTAATATCATGAGAAAAGCTCCTGTAATGCAGTAGTATGTGAATCTTGAATGGATACACATTATCCCTACAAGGGGACAATTTTTAAAAAATTTACAGGCAACCTAGAAATTCCAAAGTTTTCAGAGGCTTTTTCTGTCACGACGTCATTCCCGTGAAGGGGGAATCCAGGCAATAATCAGCATTGATACTAGATTCCCGCTTACGTGGGAATTGTAAGTCTGAAATTTAAATATTCCTTAATTATTTTTTGTTACACTTCATCAATACATTATATGAGTAATGGTAATTATGATTTTTGATTCTTTGGAAGTTCTGCGTAATAATCTCATAGAAACTGGATATCAAGTAAAGTTACTGAGTATTACTCCCCCTGCTTTTGAACAATATGGCCAATATTGCAAGTTGTCAGCTTTGAGCGCTGGTTTACAGTGGAGTAATCAAATATCGCTAGGTAATGGCGCTCCGCCACCTTATCCCACGAAAAAACATATGAAAAAAGCCTATTTTTCTGCAGAAAATATGGCTTCAAGGAGCTTAAGAGAGCAGGCAAAAAAAATGAATTTTTCTGCTGTGGGAGAAATTTATGATATTCGCGATTTAGTGACATTATCGCATCTAAATGGCTATTCTAATACTTATTTTCAATCATTTGACTCACAAGAATCCTATCAAGAAGCGCTTACTAATGCGGTTGATAATAATATTGCGGCAAATGTTTTTTATGACGTTGACAGAAGTAATGGAGAGCCAATCAATAATCAAACTCAAACGGAGCATGCGGCAATTGTTGTGGGTTATGCCAGAGACCAATCTTTATCGTTGAAAATCATAGTAAGTACATGGGGAGGCTATGCGATAATGGACGCAGATAAACTTTATGTCTCTTGTGAACAGTTAGTTGATAGAGAAAAACCGGAACATTTTAGAAAAAAAGGTAATACTTTTTGGCAAAATGACAACGAACCAGAAACAAGTAAGAATTCACTAGAAAAAAGAAGGGTGGGTATCCTTCGTTCACATCCTGTCCAAGGATTTAGAAGAAAAATTTTATTCATTGAACCGACGCTTCCTAGCGAAGAAAAAAAACTTTCCTTAAGTGATATACAAGTAAAACCATCTAGCCCCCAGTTAAATCTTTCTGAGCTATTAACTTCTATTCAAGGAAAACATAATTTTATACCTATTGATATAGTGGTTCATTTTTTCGAGATTGCTTTATTAAGCAAAACAACCTTGGCAGAAAATGAACTACGGAGCTTTTTGGTTAAAGAACAATGGCTGGATGCAATAAAAACTTTATGTTTAAAACAATATAAAACTGAGTTATCAGGGTCAGTAACGGATGATATTTTCAAACAAAATGCGGATAGTAAGCGTTCTATTGTTGAGTTAACCAGTAATGCGCTTGATGCTCAAGCCACTCAGGTGAGGGTCACAATAAAAGAAGGCTCCTATCAAATTGATGATAATGGTTGTGGAATGACGCTTGAAGCCATTTTTTACTATTTGCTCACACCTAAGAACTCAAATAAACTTCAAATGGCGGAGAGTATCGGACGATTTGGCGTTGGTTTTTTTACTGCACTTGCCCATTTAATTGATGACGAAAGTGAAGTCCAGGTGATTACTCAATCTCCTAGTAGTGACTCAGCGTTTAACCTTTGTTTTAAACGTATAGATGAGATGATTCAGCTTAAAATAAGTCTATTACCTCAACGCACTCCAGGGACAACTATTATTGTTCAATCGAATCAGATCAATGAAAGCGAGTATCTACCTTACCTCACAAACCATTTTTCTTGTTTAACCGCTCCCATATTAACCATAAATGGTCAGCAGGTGTTATTAGAAGAAGATTATAAAATATATCCTATTGATGGTGCTGCTTTACGGATAAAAGAAACTAAAAAGGGAAGATATGCTCGTTTAAGAATGGTTGTTTCGAAGGTATTAATATCAGAATTTATTACCCCTTCAAGAGCTGGAGGGATAGATGTTATCTGGTACTTGCCGAATAATACTACTATCACAGAGGGTAGAAATTTTATCCAATTAGACAGCGAAGCAATAATAAATACCCTGATTAATTTGATAAATATTGTTCAGATTTTACCCCAACAGATACAAGTTTCATATATTAATGCCATTGCGGTAACTATTGATAAATTACAAAGCAGAAATACTTTTACGGGAAAACATCAGAATTTAAAAAATCATTTAACGAAAGTTTTGCAATTACTCATTGGAGATAATAAGTATCTTATTCCTGACTGTGAAGAATACGATTTTCTAAACAATGAAAGAGCCATTGCAATTCATGATTGTTTGTTGTCCCCTACGTGGCAAAATGCAGTAGGATTTCAACCTCTAGAGTGGTCCAGCTCGAAAATAATGTTGTATATTGTGCCTATGATGCCAGGAGAGCACTTTCACTTTGATGAGCGCTTAAATGTGCTTTATTTTTCAGAATTGTTTTATAAAAAGTTACAAAATGATAAAGACGTATTAGATAACTTAGAGAATCTATTGGGAAATTTTTTGGGAGGAAAAGGGGGGCATTGGAGGGTAGCTGAAACTTCACCCAGTACAACGGTTTCATTCCATCAAATTGATTATAGTCGTTATAATCTTCCTTCCTATGGAGAGTTATTAATTCATCATGGAGGCTTGGCGCATTATAAACGGGAGACGTTAGACAACCTTAATAACAATCGAAAAGCAAAAGACATTTTATTAGCGTCTCCCACGTTAGTAGCGAAATATCCTTTTAGAGGACCTATTAAAAATTTTTTTGGTGATTTTCCAGAAGATACTACCAACTGGGCTGGCATATGGTTTAGGCATTTTACTTATAAAGAGAAACAATATTTTATAAGAGAAAAACACGATAATAAATGGGATAGTCTTGTTTATAACCATCACTTTGTGCCCATCAATGGTGAACAAGGCATATTGCTTAGGGCAATAGCAAGAGCATGCTTGTCTGGGGGAGAAAGTGCTATACTTGACAAACTGGTAGTAAACAAAGGGAAAGAAAGCCAATTAATTAGTCTTGATACGGGAAAAATTCTTTTAGATCATCTGCCTGTTCACAGTTACTATCAGCCTATTGAAGGTAATGATTGTTTCTTAATCAGAAGTGTTGCAAGCGATTCCCGGGATGGCTATGAAAATTCACACAGGGGAGTAAGTTGCTTACTTTTTCGCGCTGACGGAACGCAATTAACGCGTTTTTCTGGTGATAGTAGGATAATCAAAATACTGGATAAGTATTTGTGCTTGACTTTTACCAATGGAGATAATGGAGGAACGCTTCGATTTACCCTATTTAATGAAGATTTTACTGAAGGGTTATCTTCTGTTACCACTAAAGGATATTACTTTTTACCGTCTAGACACAGTGTTAAATGTTATGATTATGAAGATAAAAAATTAATTGTTATTTATGCTTCAGAGGATTCGTGTTCCGTTATATATCATCCTACAGAAAAACGATTAGAGCTTCTCACGGAGGCTTTTTACTTGTTTTCTTCTTATAGAGTAAATGCCATGGCAATTAATGGTTATGTATGGCTATTTTCTAATGGATACTCGAAAAAAGTAGGTGGTTTAATTCGTAAAATTGAAGGAAAACGTTCTGATAAACGGGATAATAGTTTGCTTTTTTATGATAATGAGTCTTCAATAAAATATTTGAATGCAGAGGGAGAAATAACAGTATTACCAGTAGGCACCAATATACATAATCCCTCTATTCCACCTACTTTTAAAACTAGCCTCGGTTTGATAAAACAGGTAGGGCAGCGTATTATAAATGAGCAGGATTTGATTCTTTACCAGGCAAGTGACAATAATAAAATACATAGCATTGAGGCAAAAAAAGAGTCTCCTTATTTTATAGTTACAGAAGAAGATGAACATCAACGTTATATTCGCTCTATTTTAATCAAAGCAGATGGAGGGGAGGCGGATAGTTTAAGTGGTATACGTGGGGCAAATTTTCTTGAAAATACTGAAAGTTGGGTTATAGAAGGCTATATTAATGGTCATCATATTTTTATCAATACTGATGGACTTGTTGAATTTAAATATAATCGATCAGCTAAAGTGCCTGGAATGGCGGAGCATCCTTATATTTGGCATCCTCATGAAGATACTCTGTCTTATCAATATGAAGGGTCTCGTCTAAAAAAAATAACGATTAATACTTTTTATTCACCTGAAGTGAGAGATAAATATTCATGTTCAGATTCTTCTTATTCAATTGTTAATACCTCAACTACAATACCGCCTTGTTTTTATAGGGCAATAGAAGAGCACTTATTATTAGATGAAGATGTTCTTGAAAATCTTCACTATTTAAATCAAAAAGATCTATCCTTGGATTATTATTCTAATTTACTGCGCTTTATCAATTGTCGTTCTGAAATTTTTAAGACATTATTTGGTTATTTAGCAAATTTTGCCTTTACCCCTACACGAGAGCAATTCGAAACTTATTATACATTTTATTTGTATCTTCTTGAGGAAAATGCGGGCTTTATAATGTCAGGTATGCGACTGTTAGATTTAGTCTATTACAGCAGTCAATATAATCAAGATAATGCTCCAGGTGAAAAATTACTGGAAATGGTAAGGCTATATGGGGTGGGCATGATTAATGAACTTTACACTCATTATAGTCGAAATAAAAATGAATTATATTATGTATTAAACATTAGTGAATCACTCGATACTTATTTGGCGCCTTTGTCACAAAAGGTTAAAGAAGTTTCTTACTATTTATTTAGCAAAGATGTCACAATGTTTGCTGCAATGACGTATCATTCAGCTTTTCAAGAAAATTTCGCTTGTGTTACTACCTCACTTTTAAAACTTATTAGCCAGGTTAAATTAAAACAAAATGAGATAACAGAATTTCCAACTATTGAAAAATTTATAGCGCAATTACACGAAGGGTGCATTCCGACCCACTTACATCTTCCTTACCGTCAACTAATGCACGCTATTTTTCATTTAGGAGATGTTTCTTCTCCGATTTACTTACGTGAGTTTTTGCAAAATGCTTTAGATGCTACTCGAGATTATGATTCGCCCCGTGTTAATGTGACACTGTATCGTTCAGAAGATGGTCTCATTACCCGCATAGAAGATAATGGTTGTGGTATGAGTGTTTCTGATATTTTAAATTATTTAATTGTGCCGGGAAATTCCTCTAAACGAAACCAATCACAATTTATTGGAGGTAGAGGTGTCGGATTTTTTAGTGCTTTTAATGGTGCAAAGAAATTGTTGATTAAAACTAGTCGAGGAGATGGAATAACACACTATTTAGAATTTGAACCAGTGATTAATATGATGAGTAACTCAGTTAATCATACAATAGAAGATGTGAAACTACGATCGTTTTCAAAAGAAGAAAATTTTCAAGGTACTCTTATTGAACGTGTCAGTTGGGCTGCTAATATTGAGTTAGAAGCCGCAAAACTTAAAAGTAGTATGCGACTCTATGGACGATTTATTGATGCAAACAAGATCAACGTTTCTTTAAATAATGTGTCAATTAACGAGAAATTAGAATATTTAGGTGCTATTACTATACCGGAAATAGGGACGTGTAAAATTTACAGTAATGCAGAATGTGTTTTTACAGGTTCAGGTTTGTTTATACGGGCTATTGATGACGATTATTGGCATACTATCCCCAGCTTTATTACTTTGCAGTTAAAAAAACTTGGTATTGTTATTGAGTTTCCAAGCACTATTAAGCTAACACGCGAACGCAATGATTTTGAATCTGCGGATAAATTTAAACCTTTCTTTAAGCCCTATTTCTTTCAATTGTGTCTTAACGCTTATTGCAAACTTCTATCGAATGGAAAAATTTCTGATGTAGATTTACCTTATGATTTATTGGATTACTTAAGTAATGGCAAGAAGACGGCATGGTTTACGGAGACAATTATACAAGATGCTGAAAAGATTAATCAGGGTGAATTATTTTACAATGAAGCGCTTTATCAAAGCGTAGAATCTTGTTTAAAATTGTTAGCACACATTAAATTTATTTCTTACTATCAAAGTAAGATAAGCATTGTTGATGTCGCAAAACTTTCAGAAAACACGCAGTTGAATGCAGAGGTTTTACCCCCGTTTATTCGTAGTCAAATAGTGAAACAAAAAAGTGCATTATATTATCAATTCAATTTTGTAAAGGAAATTAGCTCAGTAACCAATGAATATGAAAAAGATCTACAGAAATATAAATTTTGTTGGTGGAATCCTGTAGCTTTGGGATTTACTAATCTTCCTCATTGGGAGTATTTTTATAATTTGTGCCAAGAAATTACTAATACAATGGCGGCCAGACATGGATTAGGGAATCTATCAATAATGTTTTCAACTTGTGCTCCAAGTGCACTTGCTTATGTAAAACAGGGTGAACCTACTATCTATATTAATCCTTTTGCTTGGCAAGGTGCTATAAAAGATGCGTTTGATTTCAAGCGAAGTAATGGAGTACTTGTTAAAAAATTGATTCACACACTCTCTGATGAAATAGCGCACTTGAAAGAAGGAAGTTTTTGTTCAGGTGGCGGACGTGAAATAACACATGATAAATTATTTCATCAAATGTGGTCTAAAGTTTTAGTAGATTTTATGAACCATGCGAATTTAAAAGAATTAAAAGGCTTTGCTGAAAATGATTTTGATAAAACATCAGCCTCGCGTTTTGCTAATGCTAAAGAATGCATGATCATGCAAATATTTCAAGCCTTTAGTTATCTTGAACCAGCACAACAGAAGAAACTCAAGGAAAACTCTCACGGAAGATCAACATTATCCTAATGTTTGAGTATAGTTGTTCAGACAAAATGAACTACAGTAAAAAATTAGGTTAAATTTGGTTTCAAATAGGGGATTTTTATGGTATGCGGTTGGATGGTATAAACATTTAATAATTAAATCTAAAAATTTTTCTCTGTGTCCCGGCTTAAGACACGAGAGAAACCGCTTCATCCACGTCCACAGCCACTAATCTAGATACGCCTGGTTCATGCATTGTAATCCCCGATAAATGAGTAGCCAGTTCCATGGTTACTTTATTATGGGTAATGAAAATAAATTGCACCTGTTCTGACATTTCTTTCACCATGGCACAGAATCTGCCTACATTTACATCATCAAGAGGGGCGTCTACCTCATCCAGTAAACAAAATGGGGAAGGATTCAGTTGGAAAATGGCGAAAACCAGCGCGATGGCTGTCATAGCTTTTTCACCTCCTGATAATAAATGAATCGAGCTATTTCGTTTACCCGGCGGTTGTGCCATGATGGTTACGCCAGCTTCTAAGCAATCAGCATCGGTCAATTCCATGATGGCGCGGCCACCACCAAATAAACGCGGAAATAAATCTTGAAAAGCCGTGTTAATTTGCTGATAGGTTTCTTGAAAACGTGTACGAGTTTCTTCATCAATGGCTTTAATAGCATCTTCTAAAAGAGCTAATGCGCTCACGAGATCGTCATATTGTTCATCTAACTCTTTTTTACGCTCAGATTCTGTTTTAAATTCTTCTAAAGCCGCGAGATTAATGGGGCCAAGCTCCTGAATTTTGTTATTCAATACGGCTATCTTTTTTTCCCATACTTGAATATTCACGTCTTCTGGTATTTGTGCAAGGCATTCCGTAATATTGATCTGCAAAGGGGCTAATCCTTCTTCAATATTTTCACATTTTACTTTTAATGTTTGCGCATCTAATCGTTTTTTCTCAAGTTGGCCTTGGAGAGTGTTTATTTGAATTTCTAATTGATTATTGGTTTGATCGTTTTGTTTAAGTTGTTCGTCCAGAACTTTTAATATTTTATTAGCTTCTTCCACCGCCGCAGCTTCTGTTGCATGCTTTTGAGAAAGGCTTGCCCATTGCGTGGATAAATCATTGTCAGTTGATTGGGTTTGTTGTATGCGAGCAATGGTTTGTTCTAGTCGTCTTTCTAATGAAACTTTATTTTCTTGTTCACGAGCAATATTTTTTTGTAAAGCGGTATGTTCTGTTTTCAAACGGGTTAATTTTATTTCACACGCATGCCACTCATCACGTGCTCGTTGAACCAGCGACCGGCATGTATCATATTTTTTATACAGTGTTTCGCGTGATTGGTTCCATTCTTCACGTGTCTGGTCATTTTTTTTAGCTTCTTCAGAGGCTGCTTCCCATTCCAGTTGCAGTTTTTCCTTTTGTATAATGGCTTGTTTAAATGAATGTTGTTGATCGGCGATATTTTTTTCTAATTGCTTATGACGTTCTTGTAGTGTTTCTAGTTGATTCTTTTTGATACGCATTTGAGCGGTGTGGCTCATCCATTTCTGATGGGCTAATTGCACGTCGCTATTTAATTGCTCGCGGGTTGTTTCCTGGATAGCTGTAGCTGTTCGACCTTCTTCGTAAGTTTTTTTGGCGTTTTCCCATTCATTTTTTTGTCGTTCAATTTGTTGGGTTAAATGCTTAATCGTTTGTTCGCGTTGTATCACCCCATGATGCACTTGTTTTCCTTGTGACCACTGAAGCCAATTTTTTCCTAACCATGCACCTTCCCGTGTGATAATTGATTCATCTTCTTCCAATATGGGTTGTAGTTGCTGTGCCTGTGCCAGCGTATCAGTAATATAAATACCTTTAAACCAGGATTGAATGCTACCTAAATTACCGGTTAATTGAATTTTATTTAATAAGGGCTGTAATGCCTCATGATGTTGAGAAACTTTTTCTGAAGTGGGGGAGAAGTTAACAAAAATACATTCCCCTTTAGACAAGCTGGAGGTTAACTTGTCTAAATCGCCCAGTTGGTTGAAATCTTCTACACAGAAACCTTGTAAGCGATTACCTAAAATATGTTCAACCGCTTTGTCCCATCCATCAAGTACTGCTAGGTGTTGGGTAAGGCGGGGGGCGTCAGCAAAAGATTGTTGTTTTAACCATTGCTTGAGCGTTTCTTCTTTTTTGCCAAGAGCCACTTCTTGTAAGGCGTGTAAGGCAGTGAGATCACCTTGCATTTGTTGCAACTTTTTCTGCGCCATATCAGTCTCGCGTTGTCGCTGCTCATTTTGTTGACGATGCGCTAAAATAGTTTGCGTAATTGCTTCAATGGATTGTTTTAACGTTTCCCAGTTGTGTTTTAACTGGTTTTCTTCTTTTTCTAACTCAATAAGCGTCGCTTCTAATTCGAGAGGGTTATCAAGGGATGCTTTCTCTTTTTCTAATTGTTTTAAACGCTCTTCTGCTTGCTGAATGGTTTTGTTCGCGTGAGTTATTTGTGTTTGTACGACTTGAAATTTTTGAGTTGAAATGGCAACTGCCTGAGTGAAACGATCCCATTCTTTTTGCCATTGCTGTTTTTCTATTTCTGACTGACTCAAGTTTCTTTCAATGGTTTCTTTTTTTTGCAATAACTCCGACAATAGCGGTGTTAATGTATTTACTTCATCCGATACTGTTTTGAAGTTACTTTCTTCTTTTGTTAAGCGTTCGGCCGCATATTTGAGATCACTTTCCACTCTATTGCGATTGGCAATTAATTGCTGATGTTGTTGATGTTGATGGGTGATGGTTTCTTTCAAGCGAGCAGATTCAATACCTAATTGATAATAAACCGCTTGTTTTTGTTGGTGTATTTCAGCTGCGAGATGATGCTCAGCTTTAATTTGAGCAATTCTATCACTGAGTTCATGGCGCTGTGTTATTAAATTTTCAAGTTGGGCTTGTAGATTAAGAATGGTGCTTTCTTGTTTTTCAAGTGATTGGTGCCATTGTTTCCAACGGGTGACATCACACTCAAGGTGTAGTTTTTGCGTTTCTTTTTTCCATTCATTATATTGAGCCGCCGCCGCGGCTTGGCGTTCTAAACGAACGACTTGTTTACTGAGTTCATCGCGAATATCACTGACGCGTGCTAGGTTATCCCGTGTATTTTCCATACGTCCTAGTGCATCGGCACGTCTGTCTTTATACTTTGAAATATTAGCAGCTTCTTCTATGAAAAGACGTAAATCATCGGGCTTTGCCTCGATCATTTGTGAAATGGTGTTTTGGCCAATAATGGCATAACTTCGCGCACCTAATCCTGTGCCTGAAAATACATCAGAAATATCTTTACGACGGCATCGTGTGCCATTTAGATAATAGTTGGATTGTCCATCGCGTGAAACTACGCGCCGAATAGATAATTCAGCATATTGACTATATTCACCGGTTAAACGGGTTTCTGTATTATCAAATACTAATTCTACCGATGCTTGCCCAATGGGTTTGCGATTGGATGACCCATTAAAAATTACGTCAGACATGGTTGAGCCGCGAAGCGTTTTAGCAGAAACTTCACCCATTACCCATCGAATAGCGTCAATAATATTTGACTTGCCGCATCCATTTGGCCCAACTACGCCAACGCGGTTACTCGGGAACAAAACGTTTGTCGGGTCCACAAATGATTTGAAGCCCGCTAATTTCAGCTTTTTAAGCCGCATTCATTTCTCGCAACATGTCTATATTTAAGAGGGAAAGAGTATAACATTGCTTGTATTTAATGAACAATAAACGAATAAAGCCGTGTTACTTCATTAACTAATAAGGGGCTAAGCATGGTTAAAACGCCTCCTACCATCCAGTAAAGTAAACTAAATTTACCAGTAAATTTAGTATCGAGATACGTGAATTTTTGATCTATTTCTTGCCGTAAAAGAATAGACTTCTTTCGAAACTGATACTTTTGTTTTATTTCTTCGTCGTTCACCTTTTTCGAATCCTCATGTACTACTTGTACACTCCGGTTCTCAAAAGTTTCACTTCTCGAACTAAAAACAAAATTATCGAGTTTCGAAAGAAGTCTAATAAATTCATGTTCTGTGTCAATGCGAAGTTTATCTACATCAATTTTAATTTGATTGGTCGTCGCCTTTAAAGAATTTAAATCCTCTTTTATAAGAGATTGCTCTGTTTGTAGATGCTCGATATCTACTTTAAGATGACTTATATCTGTTGTAAGATTATTTGTGGTGATCTTAAGGGAGTGTAAATCTTTTTTTATAGTAGATTGTTCTTTTTGATTTAAAAGAAAGGTTTTTAGTTGCAGTTTTACTTGTGATTCTGCTTGTTTCTCAGTAAATCCTGATAAAATCAGTTGTTTAATTGTTTCATGAGTATCAAAAAATGTGGTTGCTGTTGTCATTTTTGTTGGAATTTCTATTAGGCTAACTTACCATTTTTATTCTAACAAATAGGAATTGGCTTTTCAATAATAGCGCCACCAAGGCATGTTGTATTCTGATAAAAAACGATGGATTGACCAGGAGTAACTGCCCGTTGCGCATCCGAAAATAAGACCGCATATTTTCCTTCTCCTTGTGGGGAAAGCATGCAATGTTGATCGATTTGCCGGTAACGAATTTTAGCGGTGCATGAAAAACTGGCCTCAGGTTTTTCATCCGAAAACCAATGCAATTGAGAACAAACTAATCCTTGAGAAAAAAGCATGGGATGATTATTCCCTTGTGCTACGATAAGAATATTGTTAGGAATGTCTTTACCCACTACATACCAAGGCGCTTCATCGTGATTCTTTTTACCACCAATATTCAAGCCTTGACGTTGGCCAAGGGTATAAAACATTAAACCGTCGTGTTTGCCCAGTATTTCCCCTTGAGGTGAATGAATTTCACCAGGTTGATATAAAAGATATTCACTTAAAAAAGCTTTGAACTTTCTTTCACCAATAAAACAAATGCCGGTGCTATCTTTTTTATTATGAGTGATTAATCCTTGTTCTTCAGCTATTTTTCGGATGACATCTTTTGTGTAATCACCAATAGGAAATAAACTCTTTTCAAGTGCTTTTTTATCAATAGCATAAAGAAAGTAGCTTTGGTCTTTTTCACGATCTTTTGCCTTTAATAGATGAGCACCATACTCATCTGTTTTTTTACGAGCATAATGACCTGTAGCTATATAGTCAGCACCTTGCTGTAACGCATAATCTAAAAAGGCCTTAAATTTAATTTCTTTATTGCACAAAATATCAGGGTTGGGAGTTCTTCCTGCATGATATTCATCCAAAAAATATTGAAATACATTGTCCCAATAGGTGGCAGAAAAATTTACGGTATGCAGGGGAATATTCAGTTTATCACATACTGCCTGGGCATCAGCCAAATCTTGAGCAGCCGAACATTGGCTGTCTTGATGATCTTCCCAGTTTTTCATGAAAAGACCCTCAACTTGATAACCTTCCTGTTTTAAAAGAAAAGCGGCAACTGATGAGTCGACGCCACCTGACATACCTACAATAATTTTCATCTTAAAAAGGAATCTCCAATGTTTGTGGAACGGTGAAACTTGTATTAATGGCATGGAGTTGCTCTTTAAATAACGCTTGGATTTTATTCAACGCATCTAACGTATCTGCTTCAAAACGCGCCACAAGACAAGGAGTAGTATTTGATGCGCGTAATAAGCCCCAACCATCTACAAATTCTACTCTTATTCCGTCAATATCAATAATTTTCGCTTCACCAAATTGACCGGCCGTTTTTAAATGATGAATAAAAGCAAACTTTTGATCATCAGCTAAAGGAATTTTTAATTCTGGTGTGTTAACACTGTCTGGTACTTCGGCAAATAACTCATCAAGTGAAAGCGATTGTTTTGCCAAAATATCTAATAGACGAGCAGCAGAATAGATGCCATCATCAAATCCGAACCAATTTTCTTTGAAAAAGATATGGCCACTTAATTCGCCGGCAATTAAAGCGTTTTCTGTTTTCATTTTAGATTTTACTAATGAGTGTCCAGTAGGGCACATCACGGGTACGCCTTGGTATTTTTCAATCACTTGCGGCAAATGATAACTGCATTTCACATCAAAAACGATTTTTCCACCGGGATGGCGGCTAAGAATATCTTTGGCAAATAACATCATCAAGCGATCAGGCCAAATGATTTGTCCTGTTGAGGTAACAACACCCACACGGTCTGCATCTCCATCAAAAGCTAAGCCTATATCTGCTTGATGAGTTTTCACGGCATCAATTAAATCGACTAAATTTTCGGCAATGGAAGGATCCGGATGATGGTTAGGAAAATTTCCATCTACTTCGCAATACAATTCAATAACATCACAACCTAAACGGGAAAATAGTTGTGGGGCTACATTTCCGGCAACCCCGTTTCCACAATCTACTACAACTTTAAGTTTGCGAGGAAGTGTTATTTGTTGAGCGATAAAGTCAATATATTGCTCAATTAGTGTGGTATCTTCCCTAAAACTTCCTTCACCTGCAACAAAAGAGTGATTTTGTATTCGTTGGTATAAGGATTGAATTTGATTCTCTGCCAAGGTAATACCGTTTAAAATCATTTTTAATCCATTGTATTGGCTAGGATTATGGCTTCCCGTTAAAATAATTGCGCAATCCATAGGAATATAGTGAGAGGCAAAGTAAAGAACCGGGCTTGGGACAACTCCAATATCTAGGACATCAATGCCGCTATCGATTAATCCTTTACGTAACGCTTGAATTAAAATAGGGCTGGAAAGTCGGCCATCGCGTCCAATGACAATATTATTTTTATGTTGTTGGTGCATTTCAGCGCCAATCGCCAAAGCAATAGTATAAACCGCATCGGGGGTTAATTGAGAATCAACTTTACCTCGAATGTCATATGCTCTAAAAATAGAAGGGTCAATATGTGTTGTTGTTTGAAAGTTCATGTTTTTCTCTTATTATTTAGATCCGGAGTGGCCAAAGCCGCCTTCACCACGATGTGAGGCTTCAAAAGAGTCGACTACTTCAAAGGATGCTTGAAGAACCGGGATAAAGACGAGTTGTGCAATTCTATCACCCGGTTGAATAGTAAAATGGTCATTACTGCGATTCCAGCAAGAAATTTTTAATTCACCTTGATAATCAGAATCAATTAAACCCACTAAGTTACCTAATACAATACCATGTTTATGGCCAAGGCCTGAACGGGGTAAAATGACCGCAGCCACATCAGGTGTACCTATATGAATAGCAATACCTGTGGGCAAAAGTGTTGTTTCTCCTGGGCTAAGTTGTAAAGGTTGCCCAAGACAAGCGCGTAAGTCTAATCCTGCAGAACCCGAAGTGGCATAGGAAGGTAAGTCATATTGTTGGCCTACGCGCGGATCCAAAATCTTTAATTGAATATTGAGCATAACTTTTTCTCTAAATGTGATATAATGTAAGAGTGTAAATATACCATATAAACCAACAAACAGGAAAAATTATGACCAACCTTCCTATATCTCAATGGCCACTTCATGAACGTCCCAGGGAAAAACTATTAACTAAAGGTCCAGGAACATTAAGTGATGCAGAATTACTCGCTATTTTTTTTCGAACAGGGTTAAAAGGAAAAACAGCCGTAGATTTGGCTAGGGATGCTTTACAACACTCAGGAAGTTTGAGGCAGTTATTGAACTTCTCACCACAAACTTTTTGTAAAGCCCGCGGATTAGGAATGGCGAAATATATAGAACTGCAGGCGGCAATTGAATTAGGGAAACGTTTTTTAAAGTCTAAAATAGATAAGCAGGACGTTTTAAGTTGCCCTAATGATACGCGTCAATTTTTGATGAGTCGATTACGAGATAGACGACAAGAAGTATTTGCGTGTCTCTTCTTAAGTACTAAGCATCATGTAATTGCTTATGAGGAATTATTTCAAGGCACTATAGATAGTTCTGAGGTGCATCCTCGTATTATTGTTGAACGTACATTGCATTACAATGCTGCAGCATTAATACTTTGTCATAATCATCCTTCGGGAAATGCACACCCGAGTTATGCGGATATCCAAATAACAAAAAAAATTACTCATGCTCTGACTTTTATAGATGTTCGTGTATTAGATCATTTTATTGTTGGGGAGCATGATATTGTTTCATTAGCCGAAAGAGGTGAAATATAAAAAAATTTTAAAAACAATGAAAAACATTATTTTTTTAAAGCGCTGATTTTTCTAAATTTTCTTGATTTGTATGTCAAATGTTTGAAAAAAATGCAAAATATTTCAAAATAATTTACAAAAAGGTGTTGACATAAAAAATAGAAAGTGTAGAATGGCGCTTCCTCTGAGATGAGGACGCTGATTAACAAGATGGAAGACAAACTGTGCGGGCACTTTGTTGA
>CABHON010000020.1 GCA_902168255.1 uncultured Legionella sp. | reverse complement strand
CGTGGGCTCGGAGATGTGTATAAGAGACAGATCCTATAACGTGGTACGTATACGATGTTTTAAAGCAGGAATCTTGTTGTTTGAGAGTTGAGGCTGAAAATTCCCCTATCATTAAATTTACGCTTCAACAATTGGCGAGCAAAAATTATTTCACTCCCGGATTCAGGCCTGTGAGCAAAGAATATTGGATTCCTGCTTCTATGGTTATGACGGTTATTGATAGCAAAAATAATAAGGTTGAGACCCAGAAAGTTGCAAAAGCTGATTTTTTTGCAGATATTAATATAGCGCATTGTTATAAACCAGACGAGTCTGAAAAAAATTTTATTGCCCGTTGGTATGACCTGCAGGGAAAAGAGGGTGGATTGTTTTTTATTCAGGAGGATGAAAGTCGTATTTCAACAAAGAATCCCATTGATCATGATACATTTATAACCACTATTTTCGAAAACATGGATGAAACTACAGAATCACCTTTGAATAGAACTCAACGAACTATTGTTAAAGAGATATTGTTTAACGAATGGTTGACATTAGCTGATTTATGTTATAACTGGAAAACTTATCATAATGTTTTATCCGCTGTTGCAGCAAATAAAGTCAATGAATCTCAATTATTACCCGAACTATTATCTCAAGCAAGAATTTTTCGTGCTTATTTTAATGAAGACGCTATTAATCAATTTGGCGGAAAAGAGAAATATGAACGAGACGCCACCGGTCAACGACAATTTGTTCCTGGGCGTTTTTATTCCAAAAATGGTACGCAAGAAACCAATATAAACGTTAGTATTGCTGATGTGTATCGTTATATGACAGCGCTTCTCTCATTAGCTATAGAAAAAATAGAAAGAGATCAGGCTGTTGCTCCCTTAGACTTGGTTTATGCACGGCCGTCCGCCTCAATGGAAAATATCAAGCTGGGAAAATTACCTCATGTAAAACAATTAATTGCCAGTGGTTTAACTGAACAAGGTCAACGACACTATTTAGATTTAGTTGCTGCAATTCGTAATGAAAACCAAACTATTGGAGTTGAGTCTCTCAATTTTAATGAAAGGTTAAGAGTCCTTTCTTCAGAAGCGCTTCAGAAACTTATTGAAACGGCTGAAGCACTGGTCGCAAGAAATTATGATGAAAACGGTGAGATAGAAGGTATTTCAAATTATATCTCGGCAACATTGCCCACAACATTGGATTGGCGAATGCTCCTCAGAGATAAAATTATTTCGCAATTATACACGCATTATTATTCAAAATTTGCTCAAGAAGTTTTGAATGAGGTCAGAAATGCTTCTATCACCGAATGTGTCAGGGTTCTTTCTTCTCTTAACGTAGATAATGTAAAAATCCTTTTAAAATCCGATATATTTTTAGATGATTTAGAAACATACCAGAAAGTATTATCGCCGGAGATATGTGAAGCGTGCGGATGGAATAAAAATGCTGAATTAGCATTACAGATAAAAAATATGCAGGATGCCATAGAAATCAAGCAATTTCTGTATCATCGTGATGAGAAGGTATTACGTGATGAGAAGGTATTATCTGAGACAGTTTTGCCTTATCTTTCTTCGAGTGAAAGATTAACATATTGCATATCTTGGGATGTTTATGTAAACAACAAAACAAGTGCAGCAATGGCCAATATATTACTTTACTTTCCTGAGCATACTGATTTTATCCTAGGAGTTGCTTCACGTCGTGAATGTTATGATAAGGAAATATACAATAATTATACCGATTTACTGCTACCACTCGATACTAAAATGCGAAACCGCATACTATCAGATGATTCATTTTATCGTTATCTCCCAGGAGCTTATAATTCTATGAAATTGTTAGAAAGTGCCATTAATGCCCCTAATTCTTTAGAAAAAATTGAGAGCATTTTTACGTTGATCCATTCGTTATACGTGGCCAATGACACTATTTCTGATCCACGGGCTATTGGTAAATTATTTCGGCTTTTTAAGCCTGATGAAGTAGTGGGTGTATTTCGAAAATTAATTCCCTATATTTCAACAAGCATTAATTGTGCTGCTATTATGGCGCCTTTAGATGAAGCAAAACGAAAAGTATTGTTAACAGAAATGCTTAACAATGCAAGCATTCAAAAAGTCGGGCTTCATCTGCAGGAAATGTTGGCGTATAATTCATCCACTATGGATGATAATGACCCACCAGCTATCCTATCCTGGCTTAACCATATAGTTTCAGAAATAATACTTTTTTCAGAGAATTTTTCCGGTTATGGTTTTAATTCCTTCAAGTTCAAGTACCCGCTTGGTATGGCATTCTCGTTATTTTCTTTGGAAAAAAGAGACAAAGTTTATAATCAGATTTCAGGAGAAGCATGGAAAAAAATTTTATCTGTAATAATTACTGAGCATATGGATCTTTTTTTTGCAGAATTAACCCCTTCACAAATAAACAATTTATTGAATAAAATAGATGATATTGGATGGATATCTCGCAAATTAAAGTCATTCAATTTTTCCTTAGGTATTCGTAGCTTGATGCAAGATCGTTTAGCAGATTTATTTTTAGAAAAAATTGCTTCATACCGCGATGTCCTCTGCAGAAAGTACAAATCTTTTGAAAGAGAAACTCCACAAGAAATAATAATTGCACTGTTAAAAGATTATTCTCATCCAGGCAGCTTTTTATCCAATACATTTATTCACAAGAGAAATGATAAGTATCTAGCAGAAGAAGCCTTGATATCATTTGAGTTGCCAGAAAACAATAATCTTAATGTGTTACGAAGAAATATTGTCAACTCGTTAAATATATTTACACATTGTTCTAATGGCGATCTTTTTAATAAAAATAACTTTTTGCAGCAAAAAAATTCTTTACCTCGACGATTGGCGTATGGTTTACAGATAGTACAAGATGCGCTTAGCCAGGAGCATGTCAATACTGTAACCGCTAAACCTAGAAGAAAATTTTTTTAATGAGTAGTTAATCGGAGCTAAATATCTGGTTAATCAGGAGCGTGTCTATTTTTGAGTGCTTTTAGTTCTGCCTTAATTTGAGCGGAAAGTAACGGGTCATTGTGCACCGTTTTTTCTGCAGAGTGTAAGGCGATAGCTGCTTCTCGAGTTTGGTCATATCGCAAAAATATTTTTGCACGGGTTAAATAAGCACGGGCTGTTTCATGATTTCTCGCTTCGGCCTGGGCTAAATTTTTTAAAAGCCCAGGATTGTTAGGATATTCCTCCAATCCCTCTTCTAGAATATTTTCGGCCTTTTTAGGTTGATTAAATTGAATCAAGGCAGCGGAATAGTCAACAAGAATGGCCAAAT
>CABHON010000019.1 GCA_902168255.1 uncultured Legionella sp. | reverse complement strand
CTCTTTTAATTCATCAAGCGGAGAAGAAGTCGGAACGATTTGAGTCATTATTACCTCAAAATTAATGTATTTGGTTACATTTTATACAAAACACTAAAAAAATCAAGAACGAAATGGCTAATTTTTTTATTATGTTAAATGCTTTGGTATAATTATTATTTTTTAGATGGTAAGTAATATAATGACACCCATACAAATTTCTTTTCTGATGGAACTGCTTCCTTCTCAAACATCTATTGCCAAAGAGGATAACCATTTAAATTAAATTATAGTTAAGGAGTTGATAAATTTTAACAATTATGGTAAATTTTTATCCACTCTAAATTATTTAATTGGTTCAACAGTGTATTCTAATTTATTAGATTGTTTTGCAAAAAAAATTCAGTTTTTAAATGAAACATCTTTCTTGAAAAAAGATATCCTTCAATCAACAACAGAAGCCATCATCATAGAAAACATTTATCAAAACCTTCCTGATAATAATAATTTAAAATCTCATTGTTTTTCATTAAGAGCAAAACGGTGGAGAAAAAATTTTGGAGTTCCAACTACTGACTTTTTTTTAAGTTATTCTCAATTTTTTGAAAAAAAATTAGAGCCTGAAATTGATTTGATCTTTAGTCAACATTTCTTTGAGCACTTTATTAAAGATGATACTAATGAAATACTATATAATCCTGCCGCGATTTTTTCTATCCCTCTTCCCCAAGATAATAATAATTTTATTTCAACTTATAATCTAGTGGGTGGTTATACTACAAATTATTTAGATGAATTTTCTCAAATGTTTGTTAATTATTCAAAACAATGTGCAGAAAATAATTTTCCCGTAATGGATATTGCTGCTGGATTTGGAATAGCAACTTTATCGGCATTGAAAAATGGTGCAAAAGTCTTTTGTAACGATATTGAACCCAAGAATTTATCCGTTATTTATCAAAAATATAATTGTACGCAACCTCAAAATGGTAAGCTTCATTTATTTAATGCTAAATTTCCAGAAGAATTTACAGAAATTGAAAATGGTTCTATTGGTGCAATCTTAATATGTCGATTATTACATTTTTTTAAAGGTGAAAAAATTATCCAAGCGTTAACTATAGCAAAAAAACTATTGACTCCTGGGGGAAAACTTTTCATTGTGGCCGAAACACCCTATTTGAAAAATTGGGAATTATTTATTCCAGAATATGAACAACGATGTCAAGAAAAAATTTTATGGCCAGGAGAAATACAAGATTCTGCAAAATATGAAACAGATGGCTATAAAGATAAGCTTCCTCAATTTATGCATCTATTAGATAAACAAGTCTTAATAGCTGCATTAACAAAAGTTGGATTCTCTATAGAGAAATCAGAATACATTGATCGACGAGGAACTTTCCCGGAACAATTAACTTTATCAGGGAAAGAAAGTATTGGAATTATAGGAGTTAATTTAGTATAACGGAGACAATCATATGAATATAAAGATGAATAATTGGCTTAATTGGTTTTTTCAAATAAAAAAAGAATTTATTGCAGAATCCTCTAAACCCAAATATGAAATTGTGGATGATTATACTTGTGCGAAAACAGGAAAGAAAAAAATTGTTATTAAAATTTCTTCTCGATATTCCAAGCATTGTTCCTTAGATGAAGTAATATTAAGCGATGACTATATTGAAGGCCTAGATAAAAAAACCATCCGAGCGCTAGCTTGTGCAGCCATTGCCGAGAAAATGACTCCTGAATATACTGTCTTCTCGAATCAAGAAATCGAAGACAATGAGAATTTGCTAAAGTTCAAATCAAAAAATGGAAAAATTTCTGCAAAACTTTCATCTGAAACTTATCAAGATAGAAAATTTTTATCCAAACTAAGTTCGTTAGATGCTCATCAGATTGGATATATTGCGGGTATAAATAAAACAGTAAAAGAATTTCAGGCTTTGCAAGCAATTCACAAGAGAGAAAGAGAACTTTAATGGAAAATATTAGTTCAATAAATACTTTTTTGCATAAAAAAGGACAATATCGCTTTCCCTTTATTTTCTTTGCTATTTATATAGCAGCATTGTTATCTACCGTTTGTCTGGCAAACCGATTATTTCTAATCCATGGAATGTTGCAAGCAGGTGGAATGATAGTTTTTCCGTTAACCTTTACAATCTGCGATATTGTGGGTGAAGTTTATGGATACGCTTATCCTAGGTTATTTATCTGGCTTGGAGTCCTAGCAGAATTTATTTTTTCCTTTTCTACTATTATTGTTTCTCATTTACCAGCACCGGAATATTTTCACTCTATTAAATCGTATCAGATAGTATTTGATCCCACATTAAGATATGTTTTCTCAGGTATGATAGCATTTTTAGTAGGAGAATTTGTTAATATCTATTTTTTAACGAAATGGAAAATTAAGACTCAAGGAAAATTGTATATGTTAAGAAGCCTTGTTTCTACAGCTCTTGGCCAAGCATCGCTTACCATAATTGTGGATATACTTAATTATACTGGCAAAATGCCTTTAAATGAGATTGGGTGGATGATGATCTGCGGCTTTATGTTCAAAATGACTTATGTATTAGTAATGTTATTTCCTTCTTGGTTATGCGTTAAGTTTTTAAAAAAATTTGAAGGCATAGATTATTATGATATTAATACTAATTTTTCACCATTTAGTTTATCGTTAGAGAAATGAGTAGCTAAAAAGTAGTTCTAGATTCAATAAGGACACCTATTATTCTATCTTCCTTCTTTATTTTTTTTAGAATAACATTCTCACTTATATCTTCACTTTTTAAATAATAATCATTGTCATCTACAATTAGTCGATTAAATTCTAATTGATTATTTTCCTTAAAGTATACTAGGCAAAAACTTCTATTTTTTGGTGACATAAAAGGCTTAAATATCAAAATTGTTCCCTCATTAAAGAGTGGCGCTAATTGAGAGTGTGGACAGATTAAGGCAAATGAAAAGGCGGGCACCTCTTTATCTATTATAATTTTTTTCAAATCTTTCGTTTCAATATCTGAAGGCCAACTTTTTAATAACTCCCAAGGAACAATAGGAATTTCAGAAATACTGTGCTTGTTTTTAATAATATTAGGAATTGATAGTGGTAAAGATTCCAAACCTTCTAACTGCAAGACAGATATATTAAAAAATTCTGCTAATATTGCTAATGATTTTCTTCTCGGTGATGCTGTTGTTCCTGATAACATTCTATGTAATGTTGGCTGTGGAATTCCACTTTTTTTCGCTAATTCATTGATAGATAAGTTATGAATTTTAACTAAATGCTCTAAATTTAAGCTTAAGAGTTTTTTTTTCACTATTTACCACACAAAATGAATAATTTTATTCAAATATATTGACATCACGCTTTGTTTCTCACTAAAATAAATAAAAGTGAATAACTTGATAATTTAGTTAAAAGTACTTGCACCAGCTAGATCGTTCAAATATAAGCTGATACAAGTAACAGAGACAGTCAGTAAAATAACTGATTCTTGGCAAAGATCCTAGCATATCAAGCTGTATTTTCCAAGAATGTGTTATTACTGCTGAAAATAATGAGAAACTTAGCTGTGTTGAATTATTATTAAAATTCAAACGTGCTCTCTCAACATATAAGTTTTTTAATTTAATTGATGCTGCTACAGGAGAAATAATATGAAAATTATTACTATGCAATTGGACGAAGTTATTTGTTTACGAGGAAGTAATTTAGAGGATGTCAAAATAAAAATAAATCGTATGAGAACAAATAAAGGCATTGAATTAGCATTAGAAGCCCCTCGGAATATTCCTATTTATCGAGAAGAATATGTTAGAGAACTAGATGAACTGCAAAAAAAATTAGATATATTGAAACAGCGTAGAAAAAACATTCATAAAGAACTTCAGAATATTACATCATTTTAATAAAACCTCTAAATAATTGTAAGCGTTCAGAACGCAGATTCTAAACGTTTACAAAAATTAAAGCTGATGCAAGTATGCATTGTGACGTTGGGTATTTCTGATTGCCACCGGATATGCAGAAAGTTATTGAAATATATAGAGAAAAAGGCAGATGCAGTATTACTTGAATCCTGCAACATTATTTATGCGGTGATACCTTCTCTCCACCATCTACCTTACGACGCCCATAATATTTTTACTACTAGCCACTAGGTCTTAGATAAAAGGGAGCGTCATTCAAAAGAGGAGTTCTAAAAAAATTAGATGAAATTGACTCAGACGTTAAAGAGAGTTTTAAAAACCTCTAGAAGCAACTACCCAGGAGTGGATAGGTCAATAATAGGCGGTTGTTTGGCATTAAAAAAACTATACAAAATTTTATATGTGTCGTGATACATTATTCTCGTATCTTCAAGTAATTGCCAACTTTTAAGTTCTTCTTCTTGCTCCACACTACCAATAAATCGCCATTGATTAAAAATCAGAAATTGTGTGCGATTCTGAATGGAGCAATATTCTTTTATAGCAATGGCCTTGCTAAATGGCCACGTTTTGATTTGATATTGTTGAAAAGCTTCTTCGACTCTTTTATTATAGATTTCAGCAGGCTCTCTTCTAATGCAAGCCCCTTTGCATCGCTTTAATTGAAAGTTAAAACAAGCCGCCGTTCCCGTTTCCATACCAGAAAGCTTAAGGCACAGCTCAAATTCTTTTATAATCTCTAGCAATGCAACCTTTGCTGCATGTATGCTGCTAAAAGTACCTAATAAAGATGAATTGGGCTTGTTTTCTTCTTTTTCACGTGAAATCGAAACAGTTACATAAGACGTTTGCTTATTTAACTTAAATCCTACCACCTCTTTTTTTCGTCGTAATCGCCGATTATAAATAGGCATATGCTCTTTAATTAAATGGGATTCCAGCAATAAAGCACTCAGCTCTCCGGTAGTCGATATTACCTCTATCCTTTCCACTTGCTGGCTTAATATAAATTCTTTATTCGTCAAATAATCATTTTGGAAATGTGAAAAAATACGCTGGCGCAAATTAACACTTTTGCCGATATATAAAGGTACCTTGGATTGGCTGCTAAAAAATAAATATACGCCCGATGTTTCGGGCAAGGTGTGAATATCCGTTTTCAACTTCGAGGGAAGGCTAGAATGCTTATAAATATGTTTGGCCACTTTCAAAACATGACCAACAGAGTGCTCTATAAAGCTACGTTGAATAATTTGATAGAGGGTAGTCACATCAATTAAAACGCGATGGGATTCTGTTGATTTTATGCCGAATTCTAAAGCTAACGCCGACAAAGTAAACTCCTCTTTTAAAGGATAAAGCGCTTTGAAAAGCTTAATGGTGCATAACATAGGCGATTGGTAGGTAATTTCCCTGCTTTTGAAAGCATTCTTTAAAAAACCAAAGTCAAAACGGGCATTATGTGCCACGAATATCGCGCCTTGTAATAAAACGATGAGTTCTTCTGCAATATCTTCAAAAGACTGACCATTATGAATTTTGGAGGGTATATCATATTTAGGGGCAAGTAAGCGATACCATGTTTTTTCGATACCATTTTCTGTAAGAATCACTACCGCAATTTCGGTAATAGTATCGTATTTAATGTGAATTCCTGTGGTTTGTATATCCACTAATGCCCAGCGAAATGTTGTATCCATTTTCAAATAATAAATGTTGTTATGCTACGGCTATTGGTAGCTCTTTCCAATTTGTCATGTAACAAGGAGATTTTTATTGCTTCTCGCGAATCAAAGCTTTTCAAATCACTTCGGCAGGTAAGTGAATAGTATTTTTACCACATGTATGATTAATTTTATCCATTACTGGCATCACTGCCTCATTTTTACAAGGAAAGTGTGCGGAAAAGAAATCTATTTGGCAATCATCCTTTGAAACAATATAAAGCAGAATAATACCACATTTTACCTATAAAAACCCGGGTTGAAAGATGGTTTTCAATAAAGTAATAACATAATCGGTAATCGCGCGTATATCTTGGATAGCTATGCCCCAATTAGTACAGATGCAGGTATTTTAAATTTTGCATAAAGCTTTCTTATCATCGCCAAAGTTAACTTCCTTTTGTGATTTTTAAAATTTCAGATACTCTTGCACGTGAACCTATACAGCTCTCCAGATCTTTTCGAGACAATCCTCTACTTTCCATTGTATATTCAATGGCAGCCACAGGATCAGGAAAATCGATTCGGTAATTTTTTTCTTCATAAGCCTCTATTAAAGTTAACAAAATATCCAATTTATCTCCATACGATGTGTTAGGTTTTGCTTCCCACAAATTTTCAACTTCTAACAAAGCTTTTTCATAATCATCACTTGTTTTAATCGGCTGTATGTTCATAATATTTACCTCTTAATTCGCATTAATTTTATCATATTACTGATGAGTGCAATAAATCGGATATACACTACACTAAAACTATAATTTATTGCCGTAATTAAACGATATTTATTTAAAGCTAGCGTTGCGATAATTGTTCTTAATATCAGCCGGGGTATTCCACTATGCACTTTTTGTATCTACAAACCATGCTTTAAGAAGTCTTCTGTATCTGCATGCTTAACCAGAAATCTTTTAATTTTTTTCTTGAAATTATTCGCATGAGTTTATTATAGAAAGATCCCGAAACGGGATCAATTGTTCTGGTTCAATACATATGAGACTAAGGCCGCCCTGAAAATAGGATTGAAAGTATGATTTCAACACAGGTAACTATTTATTCAAACGTTGGCTGAATTTGCAAAGTTAAAAAATAATAATTTTCAATCTCTCTAGCCCTTGCAAAATATAGCTTAAGCGCCCTTTTTAACTCTCGTGTTTTAAGTAAAAATTTGACAAAAATAAAACATTAATGTTAGAATTTATTCAATTTTAACAATGAAGTTGGATTAAAAATGAACCCTTTCAGGAGCCGATTGTTGGTCATTATCGGCATCTTCACCACTCTGTCTTTAAGGAACCAATCATGCCCATGATTTCCCTAGCGGAGCTACGCGATCGTGAAGATATCGCAGAAATTAGACGACGTGAAGCCCAAAGAGCATGGGAAGCCGATAGACCTCGACGAGAAGAGGAAGCCAGACGTCGGAAGGAAGCATTAAATCAGTTACTGACGTCTTATCACCCAGCGCTTTTCCCCTCGCTAGCAAAGCCTTTGAAAGCACCGCTTCTGCCTACCTCATTATCTTTAGAAAGAGAAGCACAGATTGAAGCAGCACTCGCGGCTTATGATGTGGAGAAACTAACAATTCTGTTAGGGCCTACTAACCCTAAGGTGATGGCGTCGACCCTTTTCCATGACCCGTTGGTTCATCGACGATTAGCCTTTTATCGTTTTACACTCGACACGTTAAGAAACGCCATTAATTCCCTGCCGGCAGAAAAAGTCAAAGAAACGCTGGTTGTGCCATACACTCATGTAGATACCCTCCGCAACAAAGAAGTATTTAGCCAATCATTGCAAGCGCTCGCGCTATCATTGGATAGTCCTTTAAGTTTTGAAGAAAAGAAAGTCTATCAACTGCCCACATGGATTGAAATTCTATCTGCCATTGATAAGTGGCACCTGAATGACTCACCGGAAGCGCAATATATTGCCGAGCGTTGCCGAAATCATCCCCCTGAAATTTTAGATAAAGCCATGATAGAAGCTTATATGGGGGATTATTACCAACGACAGTATCAAGACTCCACTAATGCTTACTTTACTCAAAATCCCGATGAAGAAGACGTACTCAAACCTTTTATTATCCCATCTCATCAAAGCGGTATCGACGGTGAACCTTTCCTTGAAAAAGCGTGGAACACGTACCAAAAAGCCACAGAAGATAAGAAAGGGCAAGCCCTTGCCTGCTTAAACCTTATTTTTTCTCATACCTCAGCACCGCTTTTTCCGCTAAACCCATTGTGGGTAGCACAATGTCGTTACACGGAAGAAGTAAAACTTCTACATGCTTTAGCACAGCATTATAGGCCGTCGAGTACCGACGATCTCTTCATAAAAAAAGCGCTATTAAAGACACTGAACACCGTATCCCACCTGGATAGGGTACTGGCTCAACAGTTAAACGAGCTTTTCGACAGTGATACCTGGGGAAGCTACTTTCCCAATGACATGATTCTTTTCCCACCCAAAGAGCAACGACGTTCATTATTGAATGATAATCTTTATGAAATCACCCAATGGCCACTGCTAGGTTTAAAAAACGGGCAAGCTGAACAAACCTTACGACAAGCAAGACTTCATCACTGGCATGAAGCCGCGATAACAGAATCCTTTCATCCGGAACGTTTGGTCAACTTAACCCAGCACACGTTGCGGCAAAAAACTTACGCCGAAACCTCGCCTCCTTTTTTGGCGGTCAGAAAAGAAGCCATTCATGCCCTTTTAAGCCTTCCTAAAAATAACATCACTGACCAAACGCACAGCCTTTTGAATATCCTGCTAGGTGTGAAAGCGTTTGAGGCTGAAACCCACGCGGCGCAATGGTATTATACGCCAGGCAATATCTTGGCCCTTCACACTTACTGGACTATTTTAAGTGCCGCACAATTAGGGTATGAAAAATTGAAAGAAGCTCAAGGCATTGAGGTGGCTCACGAATTCTTAGATAAACCCATCCCGCTTGCCCTTCAAAACCAGTTATATTTTTTCTTAAGCAATCTATATGACACTCATCACAACACTACATTGCCTTCAAAAGCGGAGTGTTTTAAAGGCAGCTGTCTTGAGGTTTTAGAAGGAGCGTATCAACAGGCACTCTCTTCCGCTATTCCTGAAGAGAAAGCTTTCATGGCGTATGCATTAAATGAAGCGCCAGAAGATTTCTCCCTTCAGCATATGAAAGCGTTTGCTGTAGAGACAGAAAAGAACGCTTACCTAAAAGCCGTACATCATCATTTAACGCAGTATCCTGTCGATATGGATACCGTCATCAACGCCTTTGGTATTGATGCGACACAAAAAGAAGGGCTTAATGCTGATGAGATTAATATCTGTTTACTGTTAACGCTTGAGGAAGAAAAGTTTTTAACGCCCGCCACTTTTGAAAAAGAAACCCTCCAGCAATGGATGAGGAAGGCCTGTGAGAAACAAACTGAACAGCCTTGTGAAGGGAAAGATGAACCCACACCCAGTGAAAAGATGGCGTGGGCATTAATGACCCGAGGGGCTACTTTACCCTTAGGGCAAAACGCTGAATGGGGAGACCTTCGCCACATTTTAATGCTCTATACACCCTGTGATGCTGCTGATGAGATGTTTCGACAAGCAATAGAAGCGTATGCACAAACGGGGCATGGCCTAGAACGCTGGTTAGTGATTATGGAAGCCCTTCGCGCCACGCGTGATAATTCAGATACCTCTTTTTTTGATAATGCGTTAACCTTTGCTAAGTTTTCACGGTTTAAGCTTTCCACGCCGCAATTACAACAAATTGTGGAACGATGTGCTCACTATTATAGCAATCAATCGTATGGTTCTTTTGTGGTATTACCGACACTTCTTTTTGGCACAGAACTGGCACTACCTAACCAAGACACCTTTCGGCTAAGTGACTATTCGAAAGGGTTGGGTGATTTTAAAGCCTGGTATAATGAAACGCTTACCCATAAAGAAATCATTGTATTCGACAAAAACCTACCTGCCAAAGATTTTTATGGCTTCGTTCGGGATTTAAGAAGCATTTCCCTTCATACGCTCTATGTTCAAGGCGCATCGAACACAGAAATAGCAACGCTTTTATCCTGGATGCCACAGTATGCCAACCTTAAAACGCTGTCGTTTGTGGATACCCCACTGGATAATGTGGCATTAAAAAATATACTCTCTATGATAGCGGGAAGCACCTTCAGTGCGCCGTTATCCATAGAAACACTGGATTTATCCAACACACAGTTAACCGATAGCAGTATCGATATACTATTGAAATATTATCCCTTCGGTCATTGCCAAACGGTAAACTTATCCCACAATCTTATCACCGATACGGGGGCTAAACGTTTACTAAACTTACTCTCCAAACAACCCAGTAATTTAAACACCATTGAATGGGGAGAGCCTTCCAGTGTAAGTGAGACGTTAAGAGCCCGTATTCAAACCTGTTTAAATACGACATCGCTGACCCGTCCGTGGGTCGATGATAACGCACAACTTGCCCAACCTTTAGAATTGATGAGAGCAGAAACGGTTTTACCAGAAAACATTATTTTTTCTACTGCTGTCACCGTTGACCATGACAACTCCTTACCGGACGATACGCAAACAGAAGATTTAGAAGCCAATCCTTCTGTCGTGCCTGAAAAAGGTTCTGCTGATTGGGCAGTGTATGTCAAAGGCAATGCCTTAACATTAACCACCCAAGAATGCCTCCTGGAAGAGCCGCACATCATGGATTTAATGACCTGGCTTTCGACCACCGACATCCCTTTGCAGGCCATTGCTCTTGATGGGCAAACACTGTCTTTAGACGCATTTGAAAAATGCCTACAAAGTTTAACGCGTTTTGACAAATTAACATCAATTTCTTTAAAAAACATGCCGTTATCAAGGGTTCATACGGAAGGCAATACCGTGGATGTCAGAAGGAATGCGCCTCTGTCACCCTATATGCAGGTGTTAGTCGCCACCTTACCTCATCTTCCTCAATTAACACTGCTCGATTTAAGCGCTATTCCTTTCAGTAAAGCCGATGCCAATGCGCTGATTGACATCGTCCCTTACTGCCCGTCGTTAAAAACGATTGAATTAGATAATAAAGCGGGCACTGAAAAAAGGCATGGTCTTTTGCTCAAAGCATTGATGGCTAAAAAACTGAATGCCGTAAAATTAGCGCAAAAGCCTCACCAGGCTTTAATCGTCAAACCCTATCCTCTCTACAGGGCAATGGATAAGTTCTCCCCTTTAAAAGAAAGTATCAAATATTTACCCCAAACCACATTTTCAACTTTTTTTAAGACAACTCACCCCAAAGAAATGATACCATTTACTTCCTTGGGTGAGGGGAACGCCACCAATCCCTTGCATCCAACAACATCCTTCGCACCTGCGAAAGAAAATAACCAATCAGCGCCTTCTCATCGTGAGACACCACCCCAGGCTCCAGTGAATGAAACAACACCTCTTTCTACAAATGAGCAGGCAAAGGTACCAAAGCGTGCCTTTATTCCTAAAGCCTTTAAAAAACAAGCTAATCTAGATGTCGTTCCCGATGCACCCACCCTTTTCTTTACCACCCAACGTGAAATCACACTTCGGTTTGGCAAAAAAGAGGAGCGGGATTATGATGCTGAATTTGACCAGCTGATTATGAGATTTGTTGGTAGTGAAAAGGATGAAAATGCCCTTCGACGCTACACCTACCTTTATTATAAGCAATTATGGACGCAACTGGGAATATTAGTAAAAACTTACAGCAATGTCACGGACGTTACCACAGAAAACCCTAATAACGCACAAATTGCCGCTGGTATGGTGTCAAGCGCCCTTTCTGGACTTCCTGTTTTATCGTATGTGGGAACTGCACTTCAGTTTGGGGTCGACCAAGCAACCGCCTGGAATAATGCGCTTTTTAGAAAGCAGATGAAAGAATTTTATGATAACGCCACGAAAAAAGGTAACTCATATGACGATAACCACGTCATCAAACTTATTCAGTATCTGGCTTTTTTAGTGACTCTTCGGTATGGCGATAGAGCGGCTTATCTTCTCACTGAAGACAATCATGAGATTCAAGCACAAAAAGATGCCACACTTCTGTGCAACTTTATTGGGTATGGCCATAGAGAAACGCATCCTATCTTAAAAAACAAGAAGCCAGAAGATGATGATAAATATTTTGAAGTCACCCTCGATCAAATGGATAACATGATGGCTTACTTGTTTGATGGCATGACACTCATGAGACTTCCTATGCTAAGGCAAGATTGGGAACATACCCAGAAGCAACTGAAAAAAGGACAAGCCATTGGTGAAAAAGACTTAATACCGATGGATATTTCTCAGAGCCTAGTGGTTTATCCGTCAAAACCTCACTACTTTTACGATGCTACCCTTCCTAAAGAATGGGGTTTAGACGAGCAGCATTTAAGGCAAACGCTCCTCCTGGCTGTTCAAAATTACCGTCAAAAGTGGGAACGCTTAAACTTCTTTGAACAAAAAGCGGTGGAGTTTTTCTATGCCCATGGTGGGCAACACTCAATGAAGCAATGTAAAAATTTTGAAGACATGGTAAAAACTCTGCCATTTAAAGACTTATTAGAAAAATTCTCCACATTCTTCAATCCTACCAGCAGCACCAACAACAATGGGGTGAAACTCGATAAACACTCCAGCTTACGCGAAGGTGCTTTACACACCGAAATTGTGCGCGCTAAATTTGTGTTAGGTCAAAGTCGATGGCAGGATAAAACGTATCAAGCACGTCGTGAAAAAGCGAAAGAAGAGGCTAAAGGTGCCACTCCTGTTCGAGCACCAAAACATGGGTTAGGAGATGCAGTTTTTGGTGTCTTTGCAGGTTCTTTCATTCAACAATCGTTAAGTGAGCGGCAAACGCTGATTGAAGAAACAAAAATAATACATGAGAAAATTTTTTCTCCTTCGCGAGGAAGCACGCCATGAACCTATTAACATCATTTCACCTACCACTTACGAATATTGTTCATGCTTTATTTTCCAATAAATCACTGAGCACTTCAAAATATGTTATACTTCAATTCATGTTCATCCCACCACACTTGAGCTATCATCATGCCTAAACCGTTTAATCAAACTGAATTTGATGCCTTTCTGGAAAAAGAAAATATTCATGAGATACAAAAAGTACCCGGGTTTATCTGGCTTTTATACACTGAAGAGCCTAACAAAAATGAATGGCTATTAAAGTTTTGGTTTACGCACCAAGAAAATAATGATGCGCTCTTTTGGGAAACACTCCTTCGTGTCATAGAAGCAATGGGATTAACAAAGGCAGAAAAAGCCCAAGCCAATGAGGCTTTAGAACCCTTCATGCAGCGACTCATGAAGGGGGTAATATCGGGAAAAGTGCTTTTAAGCCATTTAAACTTTTCTTCCGACATACTGTCTTTAGTGAATCGTTATAAAGATAAAGATGATCACTTTTGGGACACCTTCTTTGATTTGGTCAATGCTATTGGTTGGCAACGCGTCTATTTCTATGCGCAGCATCAGCGCTTAGAAATTCTGATGGATTGGGTAAAAACGGGCAAACTTTCCTTAGACCAAGTAAAAGAATACGATACGGTGGATTCTTACCAGGAAAAGCCTTTAGCCAACGCGCCTGCTGTTAACGTTCCTCCTCTCGCTCCTCAACCACCAGTGGAACCCCCCACCATGGAAGCCCCACCCAGATTAGATATTGACGATGATGATAAAACGGTGGTTCCAGGTTATCGTCCACCTAAAAATCAGACGTATCACATAATAAAAAAACCGCAACCGGTTGCCAAAAAAGAACCCGCGAACGTGCCTCCTAAAAAACCCGTCATTCCACCCTTTCGATTTAAAGATTATGAACTTCGCTTAACAAAGCAAATGTACTCTGACAGACCTTTATCTGATGTGATTTATTTCACCTTAGAAAATGGCCAAATTAAATATCGTACCTATCTCACACCAGGAGAAGAGTTAGTGGTATTGGAAGGAGAAATTGCCAAAGAAGAGGGTGAATTGTACCTCGCTATTAAAGAGGGTAAATTACGCCAACTCGACCCCTTATGTAAAAAAAACCTTCTTAAGGCAACCTTCCAAAAAGGTCACACGGAAGAAACCGGACAGCGCCGTTATGAACGTACTGTTTCAAGAAAACTACCTCATCTTTTAGCCAGTGATACCTTCGATAATCCAGAGCGTCCTTTAACCACAAAAGAAAGAGCGCGCTTTGATATGGATGAAGAAGACCCTCGCTATCACTCTTCCAGACACATGTCACTGGGAATGAACATAAAGAGAGAGTTTGAGATAGCCTCATACCTTCGAATTCGTTACTATGAAGAATACTTAGAAGATTTCTTTGATAAGGTCATTATACCACTCGCGGAAGAACGGGTACGATTGTTTGATGCATTGAAAGTTTTATTAGATAAAATGGAAGACTCTACCCATCTTCTCTCTCCTCAAATGTTAGAAAAACTCCAAAAAAGAATAGCGTTACTTGAAGAGAAAGTTGATGTGCTATCCGGTTGTATTAAACAGCAGTGTTGTGCGTTAAAGAAAGTGGTGGTGCAATTGGGTGAAGAACGCATTCATGGGAGCTGGGGCACAACAGTGGACTGGGCATTTCCTTTGCTCTTAGCGCCATTAAAAATTTACCAACAAACCAAACCCAAAGCAGAACGAGGTTTTGAATTTAAAAAAGATGATCGTTATCGATTACAACGACTAGAGCGTTTACCCAAAGAGGAAATCACCCCAGAAAAGCTCAGAGACAAAGCAGAAAAGTTGGATAATGTTCCACTTCAACCCGTGAAATCTAAAGTTAATCCATTGACACTTTCTCAAAACGAATGGAAAGATTTATTTAAAGTCTTAGCGGGTGTTGCCTATGGGATAGTTACTTCTGCCCTTTTAATTCCACGTATGACGTGGGAAGCTCTAAAAGAATGGTGGCGTTCTTCCGAGTCAACGTTCTACCCTAAAGTACGAGAAGGTTTTAATGGCACATTTTTCAGAACCCATAGCCATCAAGCTTGTTTTGAGGCTCAGAAAAATACCAAAGAAGTATTTTCTCCTCATTTAAAAGCCTTAGATATGGCAGATCATGTGGCTTATGATAATCAACGTACTTTTACCGGTAGTGCAACTCAAAAAAGTTTACCAGAGGGTAATTATCGAGAATTTCGAGACTGGGAGCAAAATAAGCATACACAGCGTGCCCTGCGATAATATTTTATGCCATGCTCAGTGGTTGTTAGTAGCTACCAATTGAAAAAGAGGTTACAGTTATTGGTTGAATCCACGGCTCAGCCATTTTCAAACATCCAACAATAGAATTTATTGGATTTAAAATTCCGGCCTCACAAAAATTTTGATGTGCTCCTCGCCTTTTCTCAGTGATTTTCTAAATACTCGGTTGAAATTATCTTTAGCTGAAGTCGCCCAATTTCATTGGTCCATCGTTCTGTTTTTTGGTTTTTTTGGCATATTAAGCGAAAATTAGCGTCTGCATTGTCTACGCGTCTACATTTATAAGACAATGATGTTATTTTGCTTTATTATACCATTTTAAGAAGATACCGAACTGAAAATGCAACCTAATGAATATAAAAAAAAATTATCTAAGTGGTACTGGACAAGTTCTTTTAAAGTATTCACTGTCTGCTTTAAAATAAAAAAAAGCAAGCTCTTCAAGTTTATTAAAAATTTCTTGAAGCACTCATCTATTACCATAACTTCAATTATTTTAACTGTTTTAATTTTGACAACTTGCTCATATGATTTTTCAAAGGCTACGGATAATACGACCATAGAAATATCTATTGCGGCTATTATTGGTACTATGCTTGCGTTAACATTTACTCTCTCCATAATTCCCATCCAAACACTTGGGGTAGCTTGGTCACCAATTATCGCAAATCTCTACAAAAGCGACAGAAAAATTTCTCTGGCCTATATAACTGTAGCATTATTAGCAATAGTCTCTGTTTTACTAGCCATACAGAAGTATTTTTCTCCAATAACTGGAGTCATATTTTTAGCGGTAACTCTTGATATCTTACGTTGGTATTATGCTCGCGTTTGCCAATTATTAGATCCAAACTATGGAATTAGTATTCTAAAAAAACAAATATACCGCGCTATAGACAATCATTCAGAAAAAGAAAAAAAATATACCAAATACAATATTAAATTCGATTTTTTTCAGAATAAAAAAATTTCAGAGGAAGACTTTAAATCCATGTTTTATCAGCAGAGCTCTAATCATAAGCATGGGTTATGTTATGTAATTAATGACCTAACAACCATAACGGTAAAAGGTATAGACGGCTTAAATCTATCTGTGGCGAAAACTGCATTGGAAACAATCAAAAATATCAGTTGTCATTATTTGAGCAAAAGAAAAGACAATCTTAAAATTACTCAAACTTTAGCGTTGGATGTTCAAAGCGATGAAGACAATCTATTATCCTTTTTTTATGAACAGTTAGGGCAAATAGGACAATATGCATTATCAAAAAATAATGAATCCATGAGTCTTTTGGTTTGTCAGCAATATTGTGAATTAATTGCCTTTATCGCTACTTTGACAACAAATTCAGTTTCAATAATTTATATGCCTATTAACTATTTGAATGATATCATTGAAAAATCTCAAGAAAAATCGCTTGTTGAGGTCTCCTTTCAAAGCTCACAAAAAATCCTTGAGCTTGCCTGCAAGCTGCCAAACCATGCGCAATCAGAAATTTATGAACCACTGATTGACTTGCTTTACGAAACAAGTCTTTATCTTCTTACCATTAAACCTGTCGCTCTTACTAGTAAAGTAGTAGGGATGAATATGAAAATTTTGCATCATATTTTATCTCAAAAAAATTATAAATTACTTGATGAAACGCTCAAATACACATTGAGGAAGTTTAAAATTTTGACACCAGTATCCATTTTATATGAGAATAAACATCCAGCGAAGTTAATGATAACAGCAATGAATGAAGCTTATAATCTAACTTCTCCCTCATCCCTTGGACACTTATTTCAAGCACTTGTAAAAATAAAGAACGAAGAAGATAGCTTTTACAATTTTTTTGAAATATCTACCCATATACATAGGCATTTTAATGAAATGGCTCGAGAAAATGATTTTGATTCAAACATGATAGTTCACGATATTATGTACAGTATAAAACATATAGTAGAATTGCTGATATACTTATTTTTCACAAAATCAGAGGAGGATAATTATGAAAATCAAGGAAAATTTATTAGCGAAATTAAATGTTATTTAGAATTTTTTACATTTGTTTTTCATAGAAAATCAATCTTTGAATTTTACAGAGCAATAACTGCTTGTGAGATACTGGTTTTTATAGCATGTCAGTTATCTTCCGCGAACAATTGGATTGCAAATGACATTTTTTGCTTTTGCTCTTTATCCATTAACTCAATAATTGTATCTTATTGTCAAACTCAAAAAGATCCTGCAGAAAATCAAATTAGTTCATTGCTGTTTTACCTTTGGAATTTAAGAATAACAGCTGAAAAAAGGAATTTATCAAGTTCCATACCAGTGATAGATGAATATTTATCAACAAAACTGCATCAACTCAACGATGAGCAATGGCGTAGATGTTTAAATTTATTAGACTCTGAAAAATCAGATTTTTATAAACGCATCGATCAATTTCATATTCATGCATCGCTTTTTGGTTGTGCAAGTTCAGATTGGTTTGAAAATTTTTTCTATCACTTGAACAACCAAAATATCGATTCAGAAAAATAATATTTTATCACCACCCATTTATAGGTTATTAGATGCACACAAGAATTAGAATTACTTAAAGACTCAAAAAGACCATTATTTTTGACTTTTGAATATCAAATATAGGCGTCTACAAAACGACCGTTTTAAAGACAATAAACTGCCCTACCCTATTTCTAGCTTATAAAAGGCAATTTATGTCTTTTACTCATCTTTTTATCTATGTCTTCTGAATTTTTTGAATATCAAGTTTATAGACAATCAAAAATTTCTGGGGTTTGCGCTTAGTAACGTTATTTTGATTTCTTATGTCGGTTGGCTGTTCCTATGTTTTCCAATCAGAAAATGTAACGGTACCAAAAACTTAAAGTTTATAGTGCTGCCCTACTCCGCAAATAATTCAGTACAACAAGATGAATATTTAGACTTTATGGAACTAACTGAATATCTATTAAAAATTTAGATAAAATAGTGCTGGGAGCGCTTTATTGTTAAAGCAATTTTCTTAAAAAATAGACCTCTTCGGAAACTTGACAATTTTGTCATTAGTTCGAGGAGTGAATCTTTTGAGAACCGGAGTTTACAAGACGTAAATGAGGATTCGAAAAAGATGAATGACGAAGAGATAATACAAAAGAGTCAGTTTCCGAAGAGATCTAATAAATAGTAATACTCGTTTGAGCAGTAATAGACTTTTACCTTCTGCAAACAACTGTTTCAGAAAGAAAGTAGCATGAAAGTCTAAACCAAAATCTGATAGGTAATTTTTAACTTAGTGAATAGAAACTTTTATATTAAAATTTGCTTATATTTTTTTAATACTGTCAGCACAAGACATTCATCTATTTCTAGTTCATTTTCATGCATTTTTTTCATAGGGATTACGCTTTTGATAATTGTTCTGTCGGTTTGCAATTAGGGTGATAAATACTGCGTTGTCCATTGATTATCATCAGACTGATATAAAATAACCTCTGAAAACGCTTCAGCTCCTAACGTATAAAAGCAGCATGTTTCGGGTAACAGTCTAAATCCACAGTAAAAAGGACTCATCGGTATTTTTCTCTCATGCCATTGTTGTGATAATTCAAGAAAAGATTGGTTAATTTCATCAAGCGATTGGATAGGTTGGCCGGATGTTGGCGCATAAGCAGAAAATCGTAATTGACGCTCATGAGGCATCGTTTCCCAATAATGTTCATTTTCTTCTTCTGAAAGCACTTTAATTTTTCCATCCATCACAATTTCACGCTGTTGCTGTGCCAGCCATATGGTCATGGAAGCATGAGGATTAGCAACTAATTCCGCCACTTTACGTGTTCCACGTTGCGTAAAAAACAAGATGCCTTCGGGAGAAATTTCTCTTATTGCTACAATACGACTATGAGGAATAGCCTTTTCAGTAGCGGTTGCTAAAACAGCACGCTCAGGATTAACAGAACCTAAAGTTTTTTCTTTCGCTAACCAATCAATGATTTGATCTAATGGCATCATGTTTTTTTCTATCATGTTGTTAATAATTTTGCATTTTATCATGCCATCACATAATACTGCTACCACCATCCACACACAGCGTTTGGCCTGTGATAAATCCTGCCTCATCTGACAAAAGAAAATCGACAGCAGCAGCTATTTCTTGGGGCTGTCCAATACGACGCATCGGAATAGTGGCCAATGTCTTCTTTTCTGCTTCACTACCAATAGGTCTTTTTTGACGAAACATCTCGGTTTCTATCGCCCCAGGTGAAAGAGCATTAACGGTAATACCAAATTCCGCTAATTCTAATGCCCACGTTTTCGTAAGACCCAATAAAGCACTTTTAGCGGCGGCATAGTGACCTAAACCTTTAACACCAAAAGCTGCGCGACTGGAAAGGTTAATCACTCTGCCCCATTGCTGTTTTTTCATGTTATCGATAAACGCTTGAGTTATTTGCACTGCTGTACGTACATTTAAGTCAAACAAGCAAGATAATTCATCTAAATCACCTGTCTCTAAAAACTGAAAGGCAGGCATTGCCATACCCACATTATTAACGATAGCATCAATGGCGTAATTAGCGCCAATTTCTTTTAGTGCTATCTTCGTTGCTTTTTTATCACTTAAATCAGTACAAAAAAGTGTACCTGGGAAATTTTCTGTGGATTGACGTGCAATACCAACAATTTTCCAATTCGACGCCAATCGTTGACTAATGGCAAGACCAATGCCTTTTGTTGCGCCGGTGATTAAAACTGTTCGTTTTGTCATAAGAGTACCTCTGGAATCATCTTACATGCTGGTCATAAAAAATCCATGAATACTTTGCTGTACTCATTGATAGGAATGTTGGCCTGGCTATAGGCAGTATAACTTGATCGCATTAATTGTTTTGGTGTTTCAAGTAAATCGCATATTGCTAAATGGATAAAACGACCAGTACCTACAGGATATACCGAGTATATTAAAATAACCTAAAACAAGATGAATTCCCAGCAAATTCATCCATCACAATCTTTGTTGTGGAAGCGACAATATCATCTCGGCTAATGGCTTTTGGATCTTTTTGCACGGTATAAATAGACAAAACAATGGGTTTACACAGTGGTGACCATAAAAGTCCAATATCATTGGCGATTCCATAACTCCCAGAACCAGTTTTATCCGCAACAGTCCAACCATTCGGTGTACCTGCTCTCATGCGTCGATATCCCACGGTATTGTTTCTCATCCAGACAACCAGTTTTGTTTGTTGAGCAGATGTTAGTACATTCCCCAAAGTTAATTTCTGTACGCTTATCGCCATATCTTTTGGTGTTGAAGAATCTTCGCTATTATTGGGGTTAGAATTCAAAGCACCTTCATAGTGTTCAAGATTAAAGGTCTTATTGCCAATGGAGTGTGCAAAGGCAGTGATTACTTTTGGGCCACCCAATCGTTTCATCAAAAGATTCATCGCCGTATTATCACTGTAGGTCACTGCTGCGTCTGATAGAGCTTCCAGCGTCATGCCTGTTTTAAGATATTTTCCGGTAATGGGAGACCAAGACATCAAATCTTGAGGAGTATAATGAATTTTTTCCTGCAATAAGTTTGGGTCTTGAGTGCTTTTTTGAAATAACGCGGCTGCTGCAATTAGCTTCGACGTACTTTGCACCGGAAAATAATCGTCTGCATGATGCGCAATGACTTCATCATTATTGGTATTAATGGCATAGACACCAATTTTGACATGAAAAGCTTCTTCTAAACTCGCAAGTTTCTGTTCAACTAATGGTGTTTCTGCGATAGCAGAAACATTCATCATGATAGCCATGAATGCGACTAAACCAATAATAAATTTCATTTCTCATTTCCTCATTAATTATTTTTTATAGCTTTACCACGAATGCTCAGCCGAACAATCGCAACGCCCGCATACTAAGCCAATGCATAATCCACGGCATGACGCACCTGTAAACAGGCCGAATCAATAATGGGTAATACCGATGTTGATAAATTTACCAACAGAGAATATTCAGTACAGCCAAGTACCACAGCATTACAATCTTTGTGCTTAGCTATTAATTGCCCAAAATAATCTTGAGATTTTTTATAAATTTGATTTTGCATTAATTCCTCATGAATCTGTTTAATGTGCTCACGTTCCTCCAGATTAGGAATAACCACCTGAATCCCCTGCTCTTCCAAAATCCGGGCAAAAAAGCCATCTTCCATGGTAAATTTTGTGGCCAACAACAAGACTTTTTCAAAACAGCGTTGTTGGATTTCATCGGCCACTAAACGCACCGCATGAAACACGGGAATAGTAATGACAAGATTCGGCGCAATATAATCATAGTATTTGTGCAAGCTATTGCAGCAGATAATTAAGCAATCCGGTTTTAATGGCAGAAATGTGGATAATTCTTGCTGTAAAATATTAGCGGTTGCTTGATGATCTTGGCCATAATGACTCATTATGTCATGGTAATCGATACTCTTCAGCAAAACTTTTGCACTGTGATAACCACCCAAACGCTCATTCACCAACTCATTGAGCATTCGATAATAGGTGATAGTAGAAGACCATCCGGTTCCACCTAAAAGACCAATTGTTTTCATCATGCAATCTCCCCCACCGGATCATAAAATGCCGCCGATACTTTTTTATGATAGACCCAATAACGATCACCGTAAGACAAATGCCACCATTCCAGATAATTCACAAAATCATGCGATTGCATGACGTCCAATAAAATGCGTCGATTGCTTTGCGCTTCTTTTAATAACTGCTCACAGTGCGTCAAACATAGATCAGGATGCACCCTCACCCAATCGGCAATCGCCATTCCCATATTAAATTTCCCGCATTCCTGCATGTTCCTTATCTATATAACCACGTTGATAATCAAAGTTTGTTGATGAAATGGATCGTTCTATTGGATCTCGCACTAATACGATATATTTCACTGGTTTTTCAAGATAAAGATGGAGTCCTATAGGAAAATGACCGCTGATAAAATTGATGTCTTTACAATAGTCAGGGTTATCTGACAAAGTGGCTAATGCTGATTTTAATCCGCCCATCCAATGTTCTGCAATTAATCCAGGCGATTGATCAGGAATTCTAGGAACAGGAAAACGCGTTGTTTTAAAATGACTATTTTTTTTGCTAATGGCATCCGTAACATAACAAAGATTTGTTCCACCTGTTTTTGGTGGATGAATAAATACAATCGTATCCGATGGTTGGACAGAAGAATTAAATTCAACAGATTTTAATACATTAAGTCTAGGGCTAGCAAAGGATCTGTTTCTATTATCTGAATGTGCGTGTTTTAACACGATTTATTTTTACTCATGATGCTTGTTTAAAATTATTTGTATGAGTATTCTTTATTCTTGAAACTCCCATCATCCACCAGGCTTATAGGAATTCGTACTGGTTACGATAATTATATCATACATAAAAATCAAAGAAAGTGGTTACATATATTTATTAAGCTAATAAGTGCGTTTATTGGATGTTGTATTTAAAATTATTTATGAAATGATATTATTATTACAGCCAAAGACACAATGACACTAACACATGCAGCTATTGCACTAACACGTGAAGATTTAGCGCTACTTATAGTAGCTTTAGCACAGTCAACGGACAATTTTTTTAAGAAAACTTTTTCATCAACATGCTTTTTATGTACGCTTACTTCTTTGTTCAAATTTATTTGAAAGCATTTCTCTTTATCATCCAATTCTCGCTGAAAATTCTTCAACTCATGCTCAAAATCTTCTTTTTGAATTTTATTGGCAACTAATGATTCCCTGTGTACTAAACTCATTCTTTTTTTATACAATTCAATTATCGTATTTTTAAGAGAATCTAATTCAGATTCAATAGAACTTTTTATATCTATAAAATCTATAGATGAAAGTTGTTCATCATCTGTTTTAAAGATGGTGTTGTATAAAACTCCAAAATAGTCTTCAAAATACTTCAGAAAGGCATGTTTTATTTGGAAAATGTATGAGTCATAACAGTTATTTTGCTCAAGATCATACTCTAAGCTTTTTATCTGATTAAGCTTTTCAACCAGTTTTTTCTCTAATGAGGTAAACTCTTCTGTCGTTAATTCATTAAATAATATGTTTATCTTCATTAAAAATAACACTTTATGATGATTAAATCATAGCAAACGCATTTTAATCGTATGTCATTGCTTACCAAAGTATTTATTGTGCATACAGATTTCTTGAGCATTTTAAAAATACCAAGTACGGCCAACAATTAATATTATTGGCCGCACACTCTTGGATCGCCTACTAGAACAGCCACTCCTAAAAAAACCAATCTTCTACTGCTAATGTAGAAAAAGTAAAAAGCTATTTCAATAAATTACTTCTGAATACTAAACTTTCTCTTTAAAATAACACTACAAGGATCTTAGTGCCGAGAAAGTTTGCATCAGTCTGTTTCATCATTTAACTATGATAAAGGCGATTTTATTCAAAGTTAACATAGGAATCTCCACATTTAACTTACTGTTAAAATCAAACAGTATGTTTTATATGAGGCCTTTTTATGATTTTTCAATGGTGATTGCTACTCTATGTATTAATACGGATTCTTCCGGTTAACCTGCAATAGATAAGAATTCTTTTGGTACCAAAAAACTACAAGTTTATAGTGCTGCCCTACTCCGCAAATAATTCAGTACAACAAGATGAATATTTAGACTTTATGGAACTAACTGAATATCTATTAAAAATTTAGATAAAATAGTGCTGGGAGCGCTTTATTGTTA
>CABHON010000018.1 GCA_902168255.1 uncultured Legionella sp. | reverse complement strand
GTCTTGTACCCGCCCATTACTGCGGGCGGGTACAAGACCCGCCCCTACAAAGGAAAACTTCTTTTAATGTGTGTATCTGATTTTATGGTGATGCAGTTACTCACTATGACGTTCTACTAGTGAATTAGGTTCACTAAAAAAGATGCTTTTACCTTAATATTACTTTAAGAGTCACATGTTAGACTCAAATTGTATAACAAATAATTCACGATTGACTTTATTGAGCTTTATACCTCTTTCCTAGGAGTATAAATGTTTTAACAAAGCATGCCGATAAGCTTGATAATTCTGAGAGAAGGGGCGGCGAATGGATAAAACTAAAATACCTACGGGAAGTTTATTAAGAAGGTTAAAGTCTCCCTTTCCTGATTCCTATTCTAAACATATTTTATCTATCCCTGAAAAAGACAAAAACAGTTCCAATAAGCAGCCTATTCAATCTTCTCACGAAGAGATGAGAGAGGCGCCTAGTCCTATTGAATCTTCATCAAAAAATATTGAGAGCATATCAATAGAGAACTGGTCTGGATTTAGAGAGCTAATAGAAGTTGTTGAAGAAGGAGAATCCCATGATGCTTGGTGTAGAGGCTTAAATGACCGTTTTCCAACAGAGGCAGATGTCAGTGAATTATTAAAAAAAGTAGAAATTCAACAATTTTTTGAGCAGACTATTGCACACATTGTTAATGCATATACCACGGTAGAAATATATAGCGATCCGGAAGCAGATACTACAGAAATCTATGACCAAATTTTTACTTTATATGATGACACCTTAAACAACAAAAAAGGTTTGCGCGATGCTATTTTCACTGAAGTTTTTTATAAGCTTATCGAACAACACCCAACCAAAATCAATCTTTATCTTGAGTTTATTTTAAGAAAAAAAACTAACTTTTCAGGAGAAATTTTTCACGGAAAGCTATTGATTTATTTTTTAGATTCTTCTCTTGTTAAGAAAGAAAAAATAACAGAATTATTAAAGCTTTTACAATGTTCTGATCTTGTTTTTGCATGGAATATGCTCGTAGCAATTAATCAAAATTTCATACAGCGGCAATTGCTTATGAAAAGAATTGTTGCGGCGTTAACGGCAATGTCATCCAAAGAGCATGTAGCTCAAATTATTAACTTTTTACGTGATCCCTCTCTTTTAAAGGAACTGAAATTAAATGAAAAGCTTGGTTTAATTAGAAGCTTTATCACCAGAAAAAACGATTTTTCTCGGGATAATATGGTAAATATATGGAATATTGCTGTTGAAAAAGATTTATTAGAAGAGAAAGATAATCTTTGGAATAAAGTCCTTCATTTTATTATCCATTCGCCAGAAGAAGATAGATTAGCTGAAATTGTTTATTGCCTAAGCGGCCCTAATCCTTTAATAGGTTTAACTGAAGAAGAAAAAACGAGACTTATTGGTGTCAATATCAGTGCAATATGGAATATTGCGACTAATTTAAAAGTAGATACTCAGTATTTTAACTTAAAATTACAAGAAAAGCATGTTCAAGAAATAAAGGGAACAAGAAATTTTTTTGAAAAAATAAATGATGAAACTAAATTAAAAAAAGAAATTGAAAAATATAATATTGTCGATGAATCATTAAAATGGCCATTAGCTTGTGAAAAAGTTTTAAAAGCAGTTATTGAAAGTGAACCCCTTATTAGTTTTATTTATTTTTCTGTAGCAAAAAAAACACTGTCTTTGTCGAAGCAATCAGAATTATTTTTATTAATCCTGAAAAAAATAAAAGAAGATCTCTTGTTTAAAGAGAAAAATTTCTCTATTTATTTTTCAGAATTGTTAAAAACACGGATTGATATTCCCAATTTTGGACATGATTTAGCCGTATGGATGAATCAACTTGATTTTGATGTCTCTATTCTTAATCAACTTGTTGTTGATGCTACAGAAGCATTAACTCAAGATCCACAAGCGTTTTTAAATTTTATAAGGGAAGTTGAATTAAACACAGATATCTGGCAGCAATTAGTCAAACAATTTATCGCTAAAAACAAAAATATTGATATTATTAAATATTTTATTGACGGTGATGAAAAGAATCCAAAGATAGATTATTTAAAAATTCAATTGGCTGAAATGAAATATTCAGAATGGATCAGCTTGCCATCTGAAAAAATGAAAAGCGATATTGTAAGTATTATAAAAAAGCAAAGTGACGAAATTGTAACGATTCTTCCAGCTATTTTAACGCAATGTTTAGAAGAACAAGAAAATACAACTATTGAAACAGCAATCACCATCGCTGAAATAATTGTTAAGGATTACTGTAGCGTAGGACTTGAAAAAGTAGTACATGAGGATGCGAATAAGGGCTGCAACAAAACCGACAATTCAAGTGCGCAGAGTATAGCTGAAAAAATAGAATTTATTATTCAATTTGGTCTTCTAGTGATATTTAACCTTAGTGCCAAAAAAATAGATAACGATGGCAGAAAATTCGTTCACACACTTCTATGGTACTGTAGACAATCAAATAAAACCGCTAACGAAACGGTTCATTGTTTTAGAGAAATTGAGTTGTTATCAGCGGAGGAAGAAGAGAATAAAAAAGTAATAAGAGCTTACTTTTCCGAAAAACTGCCGGTATTGTTTCATGATGATAAGGACATGGATCCACAAATTTGGGCAAATACAATTATCACGACCATTTCGCAGTTAAGCCAGGCAACGATCTTTGGGTTACTTTCAGCTGTTTCGGACTTAATACCTTGCTTACAAAATATTTTAAGTACTACATGCAAAGAAGGAGCAGAAACCGGTATCTATGAGAATCACAAAATGGTTCTCCTTTTTTTAGTAAAAAAAATCAAGGAAGATGCTTTACCTATAAATCATGATATTAAAAAAGAAGATTCTTTACTTTCGGCTGAAAAATTTATAAGAGAAACGATAACGCCAACCATGGCGTGGGAAATTTTGAATGATCCCGATATGCTTTATGACTTAGCAGAATTTACCAAAGTACAAGTAAATTTAAAATTAAAAAAATATGCAACGTTATATAATATATTACCGATAATTTTTGACATTGCTGCTAAAGAAGAGCACAACAACAAACAGAAAATTGATCAAATGGTAATGAATTTTTTAGATCGTTTTTCAGAAAAAAACCTCGAAAAAATTCAGTTAATTTTAAATGCATTATTTGATTCGAAGAAAATTTGGAATACGATTCCTGAGCAAAATAAAAATGAAACTTTAGAATTAAGGGACGGCATTCTGACTTTTTTTAAAGAAAACCTTTTTTCTCAACTAGACGTGGATTCTCAACCAGTTATAAAAGAGAGTGACAATATTTCGGAAATAGCCAAATCCATTATTCAACATTTGACTACTAAAAAATCTAAAATCAAAGGAGAGGAAGGAAGTTTCGATATACCTTTCCAAACGTCGATGGCACTTTATTTGCAAGATAAAAAAAGAGCTGCTAAAAAACTTGCGAAAATCTATAATTATTTAGAAAAGCAATCAAAAAAATCGGATGAATCAGTGCCTGCTGAACGTGGTTCCTTTTCTTTTCGCGTGAGTTTTTCTCAGTCAATATTACAGACATCCTTACCAGAAACTGCTGAAGAAGAAACGTATTGTCCTTGGATCAGGGAAAATAGAGCAGGTGCAGGGAGATTGCTTGATCTTTTATTACATTCAGATGCAGAAGATATCAGAACCAATTCGAACTTTTTTAAAGCGATTTCTTATGGAGGAGAAGCATACATTTCATCACAAGAACTCGAAGAGTTAAAAACTTGGCTAGTTGAACATTACAAAAAAGAATTTTTTGATAATCTTGATCTCATTTACCGCAATCCAAATGGGGCCGCTATCATTGCTTCATTTATTCAAAATTTATTTCGTAAAGAGATACCAGGGGAACTTTCAAAGCCAAAGATATTAACTAAAGAATCATTAACCATAGAAGAAAAATGCCAATTGCTGATGAAATGGCCTGACCCTTGGCCTAGTGAAGTAATAGATGGTGAAGCTTATTTGAAAGAAGCTCTCCTTAAAGTAGAAGAAGAATTAGTGAAAACATCGAACACAGCAAAAGAGCAGATTTTACTCTTCGATGCTTTTATACAGTCACGGGAGGGTGCTTACAAGAACGATGAAGCACGTCGAGAACAGCGTAGATTACTTTCCCTCTCAGAAGATCCAAAGTTATGGGGAGAGATGTTTTTGCAATTAGCGAACCCAGATTTTTCTGAAATTGAGGAGTCCTCCAAAGAATATCAACAAATAGCTATCTTGCAAAAACTCCTATATCCCTCATTACCTCTGTTGACGAGCGAAGAGTCTCACAATTTTTCAGAGAAGCAACTAAAATTCATCGACACAATTAGCAACATTGAGAGCAACATTCAGAGCAAAATTGAGCATCCATTTACGCTAATACAAAATAGTCTGTTTAATCCAACTAAACTTTCCGTCGGATTTTTATTGTTACAGCTCCTAGATACAATAAGGGGCAATCAATCTTTAGAAGATATCTTGTATGAAAAATTTAAAATAGACGAACTTGATGAGGTAGAAGTTGAAGAAAGAATTTTTACATTTCTTACACGCCCCTATATTTTGGAGCGTATTGCTGAAACATTATTTCAAGAGTTAGTAGAGCTAAAATTATTTTCTTATCATAAACGAGAAGAACTCGCCGAGGCTTTGCTAATACAGGACACTTCGAACAGTAACATTTTTTGGTTGTTACCGATATTGGGCTCTTACCTTACCAATGAAGCGTTGATGCGATTATATTTGAGAGAGCCTGAAGAAGTACAATCGATAATAAAATTAATCTTTCTAAAAAAAGACGAAACCTATACGGATAGTTTTTTTAACACCCATTTTGCTTTTATAGAGCAAATATTTAAAAGTGTTGCTTTCCCAACACTCTTAGAAAATATAAAACAATTAAGTGACTCAGGAAAAAGTCTCGCCATCAAATTGTTGTTGGAAACCCAGAATGAACATGTGAATATAAAAGGTTATATTGAAACACTTTCGCAAATTATGGATGAAGAGGTTATTACACCGTTTATATCATTTGCGCAGTTAAATGCCTTATATGAAAAAGTTTCTTTAAATGAGGAAGCAAGCCTTTTACGACTCAAAATTGCTTCATTGCTTTTAAAACAAAAAGAAAGCTATACGCAGAAAAGGAAAGAAGGTTATTTGGAAACTCTGTGCGCTTCAGTTGGGCTCTCAAAAGCATTAGATTATTTTGCAACTTTGGATAATGAAGATAAAAGCCGCTTAGTCGAACGCTGGTTAAGCATACCGTCCACGATCGCTGAAAGAGCTAAATATTGGGATATTATTGCTAATATTCCTGTAGGTTTTTTGCAAATAAAGGAGACTTCTTTTTTATATAATGCTTTAACAGCATGGCTCAAAGAACCCGAAAATGTGCAAGCTACTAATGAAAACACTTTATCCAGGCTTTTAGCTTTTTTATCACCGGAAGATTTTCAAAAAATTTGGTCTCACCATGATCAAACCCATCTTGAACAAGATGAAGTTTTGCAATGGTTATCAATCCAAGCTCATGACAATATGAGTAGTGACACTATTCTAAATGACCAAATGCATTATTTAGGTCATTTGATTTCTTCTTGTTCCAACGAGTTGGCATTGATTTCGTCTGATATAGTTAAAAAATATCTCTTTGAAACATCCAATGAATTAACATGGAGTGTATTAGAAGAACCGGCAGAAATAATGCCTACGTTATCCCATGAATATGAAAAGCTGGCTCAAAAGCAAGCACAGCAAAAAGTAATTTTAAGTAAGCTAAAAAAAGCTATGTCAAGGGAAAGATTAACAGAAATATTAACCAAAGAAGGCGAAACGCGTTTTCTTGATAAAAATGAATTAGCACTTCTTAGTGAAGAAGACACACCTCAACAGAGGCTTCTCGATTATCATAAAAGATGGTTAGGCTATCGAAAGCAATACGAAAAAATTAAAGAAATGTTTGGTTATTTAAATCAAAACGATTATGTTCCTTTTAATGATGCCTTAGCAAGGGAAAATAGGTCACTCGCCAAGTTGAAGATTGTTGCAGATGCGGCAGGTGCTTATGATTTTTCTCGTTGGTTAAATAAATGTATGAACACAAAAGGGGCAAACCAAGTTTTGGAGGAGATTGCTCATTCTAAACAAAAAGATGAGTTAGCATTTTTATATTTCGAGAATGATAAAAGTCGGGCTGCAAAATTTATTGTAGATGCCCAAATGCTTCGATTAATGAAAATTTCGGCCTCCCAATTACGTCGAATTGAATCCAAATTTGTTCCTGCCAATAAGTTGCATGAAACACTTTTTGAATGTCCTGAATTGTTAAAAGAAAAAGCTGCTCAAAGAAGCGATCTTTTGAGAGGAATTAGAGACATAAAACAAGAAATACAAGATATAAATGCGCAAGAATCATTATCGGAATCTGATTTAAAGCGAAAAGAAAATTTTGAAAAATTTTTGCTAGTAGATTTGCACAATGAATTAGAAAAGAACAAGCAAATGGTGCTTAATCAATTAGGGTTTCTGGATGCTAACCTGGCAACTTTTCCTGATATGAATGAGCAAATGATAGCTCAAATTTTAAATAGTTATGGTGAGGTGGTTTTTAATTATTATGCGGATGATACTGAAATATTAGACGCTTTTCAGCGAGTGTTGATTTCTTTAAGCGCTAAATATTCAGAAGAAATACTTCCATTTTTATTCGATGCATTAAAAACTGTTACTATATTGCCTGTGTCCGAATTATCTGCGTACGAAGTGGATCCTAAAAAAGTATTATTTATATCGGCCGTAGGTGGGGTCAATTTAATACCGAATGCTGAAGATGCCCCTGAAAAACGCGAGTATTGCCTTAGTCGTTCTAAAAATTGTGAGATTATTTTAAGAGCTGCTATTAAAGCGGCTATGCCCAATAAAAACGATACCCTAGAGAACCAAAAAAAACGTGATGATTTCCGTAAATTAATTGTCCAATATTTGAAAAAAGATACATTGCTACATAGCGAATCAGCCTTATTGACCGCCTATTTGAATAGTTTAAGCACTGACCCGTCTAAAGAAATCAATTCTCATAGTGAGCTAATGGACAATGTCAAAAATCAAGCGGTGTTACGTGAAGCGCTATCAGAGCCTAACATGGTAGCGGCTCTGGGTGAAGATATCCATCAAGCAGCCAATCAATTAGAGGGTGCTAATACACTCTATCGTCTTTTCCTTACCTCCCAATTATTATTTGATGTAAGCGAGTTTGAAAAAGTATTATCCTTCAAGGAAAAAATAGTTAGGCTAATAATTGATGGCGAGTATCAAAAAGCTAATACTGAATTAGAAGGTAACCCTGTTACGGAAGTAGAAAGAAAGCAGCTATTAACGCCTAAATTGCAAGCATGTTTTCAACGTGTAAATTCTCAAGGGATAATTATACCTGAGAAAGAATGGAAAGAAGCGTTAGAATTAGAAAAGGATAGTATTGCCTTTTTAAAAGGAAGAAAGGCTCACTTAGAACAATTGCAATCTGATGTGTTGGTGCGTGCACTTCAAAAACAATTTTATGAAACGTGTGCTAATAACGATGAATCCACTCTTAACAAAGAAACGATTGAAAAAGCGAAGGAAATATATGCTACGTATAGGAAAAAACGTTTAGCAGATTATCGTCAAGGATTTTTACGTGATAAAATTTCTATGTTGGCTGAGCGTATTGGCGGAAAGAAAAGTGATATTCAAAAAGGAAAGAGTACATTGCTAAAATGGATATCAAAATATCAACATTCTTTCGAGTCACGAGAACTTCAACGAAAACTAGACAACCATAATGAAGGCATTGGTTCTTATGTTTTTGCTAAAAATGTAGAAGGAAAACTTATTAAAATTGGTAAGTTAGGTGAAGATAATCAACTAATTTTTACTGGCGATTATTTAAAACATCGACTCGCTTTGCAAAAAGCAACACAAGAGTTTAATACGTATAAAGCCCATTGTGATCGCCTTAAGCAAACACAAGAATTACCCATCAAAGAAAAAAATACATTATTGGCTTTACGAGAAGCATGGAAAAATATAACTGCAGAAGCGCCTCTCTTTTTATTTAATACGCCTCAAGGTATTTCATTGTACTCAGAATCAGGTAAAAATATTGGAATATACAGAGAAAATAGCAAAGAAGAGGCCTTTTTAAGCCAGACCATTTATGCAGTAGACAATCAAGGAAAAAGAGTAAAAGTAGGTGAGCTTGGTTTAAAAAATCACTTCATTGCAACGGATGAACGCATAATTAAGCAACAAGCAGTGAATAATGCATTAAAAGATTATTATGATTATTTAGGTGAAATTTCTTCGGATAAAGCAAAGTGGTCAGTAAAAGAAAGTGACACTGTTGAACAACTTGAGAACAATACAAGGCTCGCTAAAGAAGAGCTAAAAAAAATACTGATTGAAAAAGGAGAACTCAGTATTCGCAAAGGCACACGTTTATTTATCAGCCATTTAGATGCATGGGATAATGAAGGGTATTATGATGAAACCGAGGAAGGCCAGCCTATTTGGAAACAAGACAATGCGTTCTGTCGAAGTAAAGATATTCTCCAATATTTTGATGTGAAAACCGAGGAAGGAAAACATTTACAGGCTGTTATTCCTGCGTTAGTTCAAGATGTGATTAGTGAAGGAGGTCTTGCCAATTTTTATGAAAATGAACTTAACATCAAAAATATAGAAACGAGTACTTTTTTAAGACAAACTTTTTTAAATCGTCTTTCTACTCGTTACTTTTACCTAACTGATCAAGATTTATCCTGTTTAGTAGCGCATCATACCTCAGAAGAATTAGTAAGCTTATTAGGAAATTTTGCTAATAGAGAGTCTTCCCTTGAGCAAGCAAAAACATTGCTGAAAAAGATGCTCTTAAATAAAACACATAGTGCTTATATTTCTGAACCCAAAAAACAAGCAGGTTTAATTAACTGGTTTAAGAAATTAAATGTTACGAATGAAGAAGCGAAGGAGTGGATGGAATTTTTCTATCCTACACCCGAGAGCAATAAAAGTATACCCGATTTGCTTATTACCCATCGTGTGGTTCAACAAGATCAAGAAAGTAATATGGCATTATTGCAGCAGTGGAATATTGCCAATCTTCCTGATGAAGTAATAACAGGGCTTCCTGCTAAAATAAAAGAAAAATGGTTCGAAAAACCCGAATATTTGTTCGATATTGAAAAGCGATGGGATAAGGTTGTTGCGGGTATGAACCACCAGCATTTAAAAGCAATTGTTGAAACCTTTCTGTTAAACCAATTAGATAGGCTTTATTTTGTAAAAGGTATTCAGTTATTTGATCAAAAACAACAAGATCTTTTATTAAATGGTTTTTTAAATGTATATAAAAATGCTAGGGAAAGCTCACATGCTAGCCGTGATCGTTTTCTGAAAATATTTTACGAGTCGCCTGAGTTACATGCAGCAGCATTTGTAAATAAAGCACAATTTCTTGAATTGTTTACCACCGATAATTTAATGGAAGGCTTGCGGTTCTGTTTAAGACATGCAGAAAATGATGATTTGAAAAATATATTCAAGAATGTATTAAATAAAAAGTATGAAGACGGAACGCTTCAAGTGCATCCAATAATTTTAAGGGATTTGAGTAACTTTATTGCGCAATCTTATCCAGAAGAACAGATAGCAAGCTTAGCTAACTTATTTACCAGTGATAGCCTAATCACAAGCATACGCATGTATTTAGAAGAAAGTACTGATAATCTGCAACTAAGAAATGCATTGTATACAATCTTAAAAACAAGATTAAATAATCCTCGTTTCAAGTTTGAAGAAAGTCATTTATCAATCTTGAATCAATTTATAGCGAAATTATATTTAACCCAGGAAGAAGTTAACAATTTAGAAGAACAGTTATACCATCATACTAAATTAAGTGTAACAGGTGTTTATGATTATCTGCCTACAGGCAAAGCGCTTAATCCTCGAAGAGCCGACGCTTTAATACAGGAGTGTTTAATTAATCATTGGACATGGAATAGTTCGCCCGAATTTTATCCTGACTGGCAGAATTTTTTAATGGATTATGCTAGCGGCACCATGGATATATACTCAAGTGCGCAGAGTATAAATAAGGTCGATATAGTCAACGCTACTATAAATCAAATTAATAATGATGTTTCTCAAGCACAAATATTTTGGGAAAAGATTTTAAGTGATTCAGACAATTCAAAATGGGTTTACCCTTATTTACAAGATGAACATTTTTCTGACAAATTTTTAGCTGAAATTTCTAAAACGATTAAAATATTTGCAGAAAAAGGTTTATATCATAAAGCCCTTACTTTATATGATAAGGTTCCTGCAGAGAAACGTTCTAACGAATTAAGAATGTTAATGGACGATGTAAATTTTGAGCAAAAATTAGCAAAAACTATTGATGAATTAAAAAACATAGATAAGGATAGAAACGAAAAAGAAAAGCAACTCACTCACTTAAGAAAAGAAGCCTTTAAACATTATTATCCGTCTAAAGGCTTTGGCTTTATGAAATGGTGGTATTTGACTTTTGGCGGATGGATGAAACATGCTCACGTCACTGAAGGACGAATGATCAGCAAATATAAGGTAGCGCCTGCCACTATTTCTCTTGAGGCAACACCTGTTACACCAATTGAAACGGCAGGTGAAGTCGAGGCGGTACACATAATAGCGCCATTGCCACCGCTTCCTTCAGCTATTGTCATGCCACCTGTTTCTTCAACTCCTCTTCGATGGAACATTTCCAATAAGATTGTCGAGTTAAAAGATATGCTTGAACAATATAAGAAGAATTTTTTAATGGCATTTGAGGAGTCAACCACTGAAAATATCATTGAAGCATTAGGAAATCATATTACTAAAATGCAAAAATTGGCGCGTGATATTTGTAAAATTTTGCCATCCGAAAAAGCAGATTTGCAACAACTCAATGTCATCTTAGTAGAAATTCATGCTTTGGTAACAGAAGAACCAAGCCGAATGTTAAAAGAAAAATTTAACTATCAGCGCGAAGGTCTTGAAGGTTCTTGGGATTTTCTTCCTAATGCAAATGGTTCGTTGGCAGAAGATTATGTGGCTTGGAGAAACCGGGCAAAGAAAAAGCTTTTAGATGATCGATTAAAAGGCCTACTTCGAGTTGTGCACAAAAAATTGATGGATAATAGAGGGATCATCTCGTCTAAGATTGCCTTATTTGACAACCCTTTTCCTGCAAAAAATGTACCTGAACCCACAGAAAATGGGCAACAATATGCGCGTATCGTAGGAGGTTTGAGAGAAGCATTAAGTAATTTGCAACAATTTAAAGAAAAAGGTGAAGAATCAAATTTTGATCGAAAAATTAATGCGGAAAACCTTTTACAAAGAATTAAAAAATATAATTTCCCAGAAGGTTTGAATGACATAAGAGAAAAATTAATCCAATATTCCCATGAGAAGCGATGTATTATAGCAGCAAGTGAATTGGATGCTGAAATTAATACAATACAGGAAGAAAGATTATTAGGTATGGAATTATGGAAGGCAGTGGCATTATATTATCTTAAAAACCTTGTTCAAAATTGCTATGATAATGCTTATAAGCAAGACGTATATCGCTACTTAAGAAGTGAACTTTTTCAATTAATGCAGCGGTTTGAGTCGTCATTATTGGGTGAGTTATCTGCGATGCAATCAGAAACCATTTTGCAAGAAATCATTAGTACTACCCAACGTACAATAAATGATGCTAGCAATGTATCTGAAGAACCTACCATTAACCAATACCGAGAAATTTTTAAAGGCATTGCGACTGTTGAAGATGATAATATCCAGTATTTAAAGTATATGGAAGCGTGTCAACAATTGAGAGCCAAGACTGGCAAAAATCATCCGGCTCTTAATGAGTTAAACCGACGCGTGATAGAGGCAGAGAATTTGGCTGGGGACTTTTTCAAAGATGAAAAAAGTATTCAACAAATTCATCAAGATAATTATATTAACTCGACTACTTCGCGTACAGAAATTATTTGCATAGAAGCTAAAAACCAAAAAGATTATTGTGGCATTCCCGATGAACTTGTGAGAGCTTATGCGACTCGTGCAGGTTCTCGAGAAAGCAAATTGGCATTAATTGCCAAAAAAGGAAAAGAGTGTGAAACACAGGCAATGCAAGGAGTTGATATTGCAGGGAATGATATGCTGAAAGAGCTTGAGTTAGAAGGTACTGTTGAACAAAGACAAATTTGCCAACAAGTAGCCCAAGCTTTAGAAAGAAAACAAGTAACTCCACATGCTCAAGTAGAAGAAATCGAAGAAGCAGTAGAAATTCATTCTGAAAATAGTGTAAGTAAAAGCGATTCATTGGAAGAGCAAGAGACTGAAGTCTTTAAAGCAAAAGAAATAGCCGCTCTGGAAACGCTTAGAATGGATACTGGATTTGAAAGTCCGTATGTTTTTTTTATTAATGAACTGATTAAAAAAATAAAAGCGGGGGAAGACTTAACAGCTTGGCACTTAACAGAAGAACAGAAAGAAAAAGCGGTGGGGACATGTAAAACTGATGTTTTATCCACTTCTTTATTGTCTTTTGCTTCGTTAAGAATGCCAATAGTTCAGCTAAAAGAGCAGAAGAAACGTTGTTTTGAAGAAATTAGTCGAATGCATAAACCTTCTGTTAGTGCTTTAACTGAATATGCCATTTTATCCCTACGTTTGGCTTTATTAGGTGAAGCGACAGAGAAATATGAGGTTCAATTTGTTGCGAACAAAGAAGCAGCGAAACAAATGGGGCAAACCAATACTTTCTATTGCTTTGAAGAAGAAGGAGAGTGGAAATATACTATTGACATATGCCCTCGTAGTAAGGCACAGCAAGAAGAAAAAATGGAAGTGAGCGGAATTATCGATGCCTTTGATAAGCATGCAGCTAAAGAAGATGTTATCCAAAAAATTGCTCAATCAAAACAGGGTTGCACCCTAGTTGGGCTAGAACTTCAATATGTCAGCATCGTTTTAGAAAATAAAGACTATAAATGGGAGGAAGATTTAGAAGCCCTACCGCATTGGAAAGTCCATTTAGAAACTCAATATAATGAAACCAAAGCATTATTGTCTCAAGAAAACGTTGTTGGATTAGAAGGAAAAATGCAGCTTTTGGCCAAACGATCTATAGCGAATCACCTTGCTGTTTCTGTATTAGATAAAACATTAAAATATTTTCCAGAAGATGCCATTTCATTGCAAAAAAGAGAGGAATTATATAATGAACAACAAGATATTCAATTTCAGTTCTTAGCATGGAAAAAACAATTAGAAAATGGCGCTTTGCAAGGGGAAAGTGTCGAAATTGAATTGTTAGATGACTTACCCGAAAATAAAGAAGAGTTACAAGAAAATACTATTTATTTATTTAAACATGAAGATTTTGTCAAATACACTGTAGTAATAAAAAATGAGGCAGGCGAGTTAAATCTTAGGGAATATAACCGGTTATCAAAAGGTTTAATGACTGAGCTTGAAAAGAAAGTGGCAACTTGTTTATCTGCATCGACAACTACAGAATTGACAGAAGAAGATAAGAAAGGTATTTGGCGAATTGCTTCTTCAACCGGTTATGCGCCCAGAAATAGCTCATTATTAATTGAATTTATTGATAGAAAACTCGATACACTTAAATTATTATCTAAACATAAGGTTACGCAAGTACGACCCGTAACATTGCCTCAAAAAAATGGCTTTTTCAGTAAAATTCCATTAGATGATAGTAATATAGGATTTGGTTATCGTCGAGGTGGTATTGGACGAGGTCAATAGCTTTCAATCGTTCATGTAGGGGCGGGTCTTGTACCCGCCCGTTGTTGCGAGCGGGTACAAGACCTGCCCCTTGTAGAAATCTTTTTAAGGTAAATCATCGGTTTACCAAAATGGTAATGAGAATGATTCTCATTTGCTTGACGAAATATTACAAAAAGCGGATAATAAACTCAAATATGAAATACACAGAGCAGGCTTCTTATATAGTGGTTTAAAATTTAATTGACTATTGATTTCCAGAAACGGCCATCTTTGGCCTCGCGCTACCTTTGTCGAGTTTGCGACGTTCTTTCAATCAATAGTCAATTAAATTTTAACTTACTATATAACCCATAGGAATAGGTCATGAGTTTAATTAAGTTTAGTGATTTAAAGCCGGGCGATCAAGCGCGTATTGTTGGTTTTGGTGCGTGCGACAAATTATACCGGCAACGATTATTAGCAATGGGGTTAACCATTGGTTCGGTTTTTCATTTATTACGCAAGGCACCTTTGGGTGATCCTTTTCATATAGAAATTCGTGGTTCTTCATTAAGTCTGCGTAAAAAAGAAGCTAATGGACTTGAAATTGAAAAGGTGAATGAGTGAAAGTAGAAGGAATTATAGGGTTAATTGGTAATCCTAATAGCGGTAAGACAACGTTGTTTAACCAATTAACGGGTGCCCGTCAGCAAGTAGGTAACTGGCCAGGAGTAACGGTTGAACGTAAAACTGGCACATTCTCTTTTAAAAATAAAACGATTCAAGTAGTGGATTTACCTGGAGTCTATTCGCTTAGTCATATTACTGAATCGTCAATGGATGAAGAAATAGCCCGTAATTTTATCTTATCTGGCGAAGCGGATGTGCTTGTGAATGTGTTGGATGGATCGAATCTAGAACGTCATCTTTATTTGACTGCGCAATTACTAGAAATGCAAGTGCCTATGGTTATAGCAGTAAACATGATAGATGTTTTAGAAAAAAAAGGCGTAATATTGGAGATAAAATGTCTAGCAAAACAATTAGGCTGTCCTGTTGTGCCTTTAATTTCCCATAAAGGAGAAGGTGTTGAGCACTTAAAAATGGGGTTAGCGCATATTCTTGATTCTCCGGCTGTTTCAAAAAATCATCCACTCTATTCGGTTGAAATAGAAGACGAGATAAAATTATATTCTGCCTCCTCCCGTTATCAAGCTTTACAGCAAATGGAGACCCAAGCAAAAAAAGAACATTGGCAAGATGATCCGGATATTATGATTGCTTCAGCCCGCTATACTTGGGCACATGAAATAGCCAAAGAGGTATTAGGAGAAGGTAAAAGTTCGCGTAAAACCGTCACCTCACTGATTGATAAATGGGTATTAAACCGTTTTATGGGAATTCCTATTTTTCTGTTGATGATTTATTTCATGTTTCTTTTTGCCATTCATATAGGTGGAATTTTTCAAGATTTTTTTGATTTCAGCAGTGATGTTATTTTTGTACAAGGAACAGCGTATGGCTTGAAATCCTTATCTGCACCGGATTGGTTAATCGCTATTTTAGCGGCAGGAGTGGGAAAAGGGTTAAATACAACCATATCGTTTACGCCAGTCTTGGCCGCCATGTTTTTTTGTTTATCCTTTTTAGAAGCCTCAGGTTATATGGCCCGAGCAGCATTTGTTATGGATAAATTGATGCAATCACTGGGTTTGCCCGGCAAGGCATTAGTCCCCATGATTGTAGGGTTTGGTTGTAATGTGCCGGCTATTATGGGTGCACGTACGTTGAGCGATCCGCGTGATCGTATTTTAACGGTAATGATGAGTCCTTTTATGTCTTGTAGCGCCCGATTAGCCGTTTATTCTGTTTTTGTGGCAGCTTTTTTCCCTACGGGCGGACAAAATGTCGTTTTCATGTTATACCTTTTAGGTATGGTGATGGCGATTTTTACCGGCAGTATTTTAAGAAAAACCTTGATTCAGGGGAAACCTTCCCCGTGGATTATGGAATTACCAGCGTATCATTTTCCATCGTGGAAAGCCCTTATTCTCCCGACTGTTTTGCGGACAAAAAATTTCTTATTAAGAGCCGGTAAAGTCATTATTCCCGTATGTATGGTTTTAGGAATGTTAAATGCCTTAACGTTACACGGCGAAGTTACCTTAGGGGATGCCGATGCCAATTCGATATTGTCAGAGATAGGCCGTTTTCTAACACCCATTTTTGAGCCAATGGGTTTAAATCCTGATAATTGGCCAGCTACAGTAGGGTTATTGACGGGAGCGGCAGCGAAAGAAGTCGTGGTGGCTACTTTGAATACGTTATATGTTCAAGCAGGTCATTTAGCCACTGTTGTAGATCAAACCGCTGGTGCATTTGATTTTTGGGGCGGATTAAAAGAGGCGGTAATGAGCATTCCCGAACATATCCAAGCGTTACCAGATGCTATTAGGCATCCTCTTTTGGCCAGTGTGCCTAATAGCGAAGTAACAACAGGAGTGTATGGCGAAATGGTTACCCGTTTTGTGAGCACGCATGCGGCATTAGCTTATCTCTTGTTTGTCTTACTATACGTTCCTTGTGCCTCCACAATGGCGGCTATTCGAAAAGAACTAAATACCGGTTGGATGATTTTCTCCATTTGTTGGTCAACGCTATTGGCTTATGCAGTAGCAGTTTTTTATTATCAGGGAATGACCTTGGTGAATCACCCTAATTCCTCTATTGCCTGGCTTGTGGGCATACTATTATTTTTCTTATTCACCTTTATGCAAATGAGAAAGGTAGGAACGGCACGTCATGCTTCACGATATTAAAAATTATTTACTCCTCCATCCGAAGGCTTCGATGCATGCGTTAACGCAACATTTTCAAGTACCTCCTGATGTTATGTCATCTATGATAGACATATGGATAGCGAAAGGAAAAGTGCGAAAATGTTCCAAAGAACCGCATTGCGGTGTAAAATGTATGCAATGTCGTCCTTCGACAATAGAATGGTTTGAATGGGTGAAAGAAAGTGGCTGACGATAACGATAATAAAAAAATTCTTGAATCAGGTGTATTTGATGAGGAAATGGCTCGTCGAGAGTACGAAATTTCTTTATGGAGCCGCGAGGAGGGCGTTTCTTTGTCTTCCTTTGTGGATTACTTATGGATGATTTACGCCAACTTTCAAGTGATGATTGTCGCCCCTTTTATTGAAACTATTTCCCCTCCTGTCATTATAAAGCCTGAGTATGATCAAAAAACACAGCAATATGAAAATGTATATATGATTTTTGATCATGGCTATGCATTCAGCACTTCCCGTGGCGAAGAATCCATGTTGGGAACCACCGCAATGGGGAAACTTTTTAATACGATTCAAAAAATAATTCAGCTAGTAGTCAAACGCGTAATAGACAGCGTTGGGGGAGAAGGCGCTTTTAATCCTCAAGAAGAAATCAAAATTGCGTTGTTTGGCCATGAATTAGGAAAGCGTAAAGCCTTTGCCTTAGCGATGGATCTGGAAGCCAACGTTAATATTATCAACTTTGACCCGCGTATATGGGGCGAACGTTTTATTAATAACCTAAAAAACATGATTGCTACCGGCCATGGTTATCCAAAAGATCTCAAACATGTGTCTGAACGTGTTGCACCTGGTGGGTTGGGTAAATAATGGAGGTGATAGTGATCCCAATGGCGAAGGATGTGAATCGGATCGGTTAATGACATTTTAAACTTTTTTTAAATGAGCATCTTGAATATCAGACAATTCTCCATTCGTTGTGTTCGACAAAGAAATGCGAGGAAATAAAAGATCTAGCCCTAGTCCCTCACTCCATGTCTTTTTGCGCTTAGGTTCCATAAGAGACTGAGCAACCAACCCATTAAATTTATGTAACATACGGGTCATATATTGGCTGGAATAAAATTGACTGGGTATTTTAGCAAACACTTTTTTTGTGGGCTCTAATAAGGGATATTGAATAAAAAATTGAGGATTTTCTTTTAGTGCTTTTGCTGTGATGAATACTCCATACCAAGGATCAAAAATAATGGAATCATCATTCCACGTGATAATATTATTTATTGCTCCTTGAGTCCTATTTACGACAACATAACTATGAGGATCCTGAATGTTCGATCCTATTTTGTAAACACGTTCAATGTTAGATATTCCACATTCAGCTAATTTTAAAATAGCGATAGCTGAAATAGCTACACAATCAAATGAACCATTTTTAACTGCAAACAAAGCGCTGACTATGCTTTCATGTTCCATTGGATTCAAGCCACTTTCGTAAAATAGCTCATTAAGATCTGAGAAAAAGCTGAAATATCCTAATAGTCCTGCGCGTTTTCTTTGCAAAAGAACCTTCTGCTGTTTAAATTCTAAATCTAGTTGATAAGCCTCTTTCTCCTTTAAAAAATTTTTTCCAAAAGCTTCCAAAGGAGCCTGGCCAAATATTTTGTAAGAACTGATAATCATGAAGCAAATAAGAAGAGTGGCAGCTAATCCGGAATAATTTGCTTTTTCGTTCGTCGCATAGTGAAGTGTGGCGCACATTGCAAGCATAATGGGAAACCAGTTTTTTACTGCAATCTTTTTTAAATCATAATCATTTTTACGTAGTCTTTTTAGATACTCTTCCATTGCTTCTTCAGAAGTTAATGCGTTATGAATAGGAGTGCCTAAAGCTGCATTCACAATTTTATTTTGCACAAGCTTGGATATTTCTGCAAAAACAGCGTAAGATTTTTTTTCAATTTCAGTCATACAGTTATTTTACCATAGAAAGAGCGCAATCAATCAACTATAAAGACTGTTATAGTGGTTTAAATTTTAACTTACTATACCATTTCAAAATAGCTTTGCCAAAATCTCCTTGCAATGAAATTTATGATTTTATTTCTATGAAAGCGCAAAAGAGTGCTATACTTAGGTACTTAATTTTAATATTTTTTATAGGAGGCATTCATGAGTGTTTTAGTTGGTCACAAGGCGCCTGATTTTACGGTTCCTGCTGTATTAGGCAATGGGGAAATTGTTAACTCTTTTAATTTAGCTAAAGCAATTGAAGGCAAGTATGGTTTAGTTTTCTTTTACCCATTAGATTTCACATTTGTGTGCCCTTCAGAGTTGATTGCGTTAGACCATCGATTTGAAGAGTTTCAAAAACGTCAAGTGGAAGTTATTTCTGTGTCAGTAGATTCACAATTTACCCACCATGCATATCGTAATACACCGGTTAATCAAGGTGGTATCGGACCAGTAAAATATACAATGGCTTCCGACGTAAATCATGCCATTTGTAAAGCATATGGTATTGAACACGAAGCAGGTGTGGCTTTACGTGGTGCTTTTGTTATTAACAAGCAAGGTGTTGTTCAAGCACAGGTTGTGAATGATTTACCTATTGGCCGTAATGTGGATGAATTAATACGTTTAGTTGATGCGATTCAATTCCATGAAGAACATGGTATGGTATGTCCTGCTGGATGGCAAAAAGGCCAAAAAGGCATGAGCGCTAATCCAACTGGTGTAGCAGATTATTTATCAGAACATGCAGAAAACTTGTAATTTCTATATTCTGCCAAACGCCCGTAATGACGGGCGTTTTCTTTTCTGTTGTGCCTTGATTGAAAAATTATATGCGCATGGCCATAAAGTCTATGTTCATTGCCAGCAAGCGCATGATGTCTCAAAATTTAATGATTTGTTGTGGACTTATAAAGAAGAGAGTTTTATACCTCATTGCTTAAGTGGTGAATACTCGCTTGAAGATTGCCCTATTCAAATAGGGGTTAATCCACCGCCATCTTCTTTTCAAGATGTATTAATTTTTTTATCTGTGTTGCCTCAGGTTCCAGGTTTTTACCAACAATTTTCACGCATTATTGAAATTGTCGATGCTGAACCAGGTACAAAGGAAACTTTGCGTGAACATTTCCAGTTTTATCGTTCTCAGAATATCGAAATAAAAACCCATCAACTGTAGTTGTTTAAACTTTGTGAGCTGTTTTTGTCTTTATCATGATCAAATTGTGTTCGATTTTGTATTTCTTGAAATATGTTATTCCATGTCTCATAAATTATAAATTGAGAGACATGAGCATACAGTAAGGAAGCGATGCCTATTATATCGTTTTTTCCATTATAATAGACAGTAAGTCTTCAAACTGGATTTAGTAGATGGCTATAGTAGTAAAATCAAATTGCCTTATTATCAGTCGTCACCAATTGAGATTTAAACCTCATATTAGCTTTTTTAATGAGGGAAAGGCTCTTCAAAGTATTTTATCCATTTTAAAAAATGTTTTTATTTTTACGTCATAAAACCGCTGGTCATTTTAATGGCCATGTGATTTTTATAACTGTTTTTAATAAAGGATCGACCAAGCAGTAGCGATCATTCAATTTTTCAATAAAATCTTCTTCAAGCAGTTCCTTAAGGCTTTTAGTCACCGTGGAGCTGGCCAGTTTATGCGCGCTTAAAAACTCTTTGCTTGTTAGTTCTTGATCAATGCCATTGGCAATAGAAATGAGTAATTTTCTTTGTGTAATGGAAAGATGATCGGTTTCATGAAAGAGATCATCTTTTTTTCGTTCAGCTAAATTATTCCATTCTTCCCGTACTTCTTCTTGAGAGGGTGCAGAACCCAGAGAGAAAAGTAATCGTAACAAGGCATTGATATAATAGGGATGCTTTTCAGTAATGAGCATAATTTCATGAAAAGCATCAGAAGGTATTTTATGATGCCATCTTTTAACAGCAAAGGCTTGAATAAAGTCAATGTAATGTACACCACTTATTCTTGATAAGACAATTTCATCGCAGAGTCTATATAATGGCTTGTTTCTATCATTAAACATAGACTTTAACAAATGTCTTTTGCTGCCTGAAAAAATAATGGAAAAATGTTGAGTTTCCTGTGCAACATGCCGAATAGCACCCTCAATACCTTGATCTTTGGCGACGCGCTCTACTTCTTGGAATTCGTCAATGAGCAAAACAGCTTTTTGTTCTTTTTTTTCGAGTACCGCATCTAAAACTTGTAAAGCTTCGCAAATATTTTCTGTTGGGTTAGTATTGGCAGCAGCCTCAAGAACGAGTTTTATGCCATCTGTTCCCATTTCTAAAGTTGGTTTAATCGCTTTAATATATTGCTTAATACCGGAGAGAATTTTTTCAGTCACACCGGTGACTTGAGCAATAATGGCGTTAACACCTTTGATAACAGCATTTTGAATATCCTTATGATCGGTGGCCATATAAAGATCAATTTTTGCATAAGGAAAACCACATTGTTTGATTGCTCGATAAGCAAGACTGGTTTTTCCGTATCGTCTTGGTGATACAATAACCGTGTGCATACTGCACTGAATATTTTTAATGAGTAGTTCCGTTTCGTTGACTCTATTGCAAAAGTATTCGTCAGCAGCAATCCCTAAAGGAAAATTATAATCATTCATTTTTATTGACTCATTATTAATGACTCATTTATTGTAACTCATGATTTATGAGTTAGCAATATAGAGTCGTGATTAGAGTTAAAAGCAAGTTTTGGTTTTAATGTATACACAAAAATAAAATCATATATAATTTAGTTATATAATAACGACCGTTAAATATAGTTAATATTGTGAACGCGTAACACATTATATACAATATTTAAAACATACGTTTTTATAAAAAAATAGGTTAATCCAAATTAAGTGAAAATATGACAAAAATAGTCGCTTATTTGCGCACATCGACCGATAAACAAGACCTAAATAACTAAAAGTTAGAAATTTTAGAATATTCACGATCTCACAAACTTAATGTTGATGATTTTATTCAAATTTCCATATCAAGCAGAAAAACGAGCAAAGATCGTCGAATTGATGAGATGATATCGGTATTAAATGGTGCCAATACATTGATTGTCACAGAACTGAGTCGATTAGGTCGGAGTACGACTGAAATTATCGGTTTAGTGAATGAACTGATCAAAAAGAATGTTCGAGTTATTGCCATCAAGCAAAACTTGGATATTAAACAGTATGATATGAATTCCAAAATTATTACAACGCTGTTTTCATTATTTGCCGAATTAGAACGTGACTTAATAAGCTTACGAACTAAAGAAGCTTTAGCCAGTAAGAAAGGGCAGGGGATTAAGCTCGGAAAGCCAAAGGGGACTATTCAGAAAAGTAAATTCGATAAAGATGTAGAGCGAATAAAAGAGTTGTTAGCGTTGGGTTTGTCTGTTAAGAAAATTGCTAATCATTTGGGGTATAATAGCCATCTGGCGTTAAATACTTATATTAATAAGAGAAATTTGAGAGCATAAATGATGCCTAATATCACCTTTCATCTTGGAAAATTAAAATGATGCAACACAACTTTTTTTGTCTTTTTTACATGAAAGCAAAGCATTATCTGGAATATTGAGAATAACCCGTATCCCATAGCACATCTGGCAGCCGTCACTTTTTAATAAAACTCACATAGTAAATTGGTATATTTTTATGAAACCTTTAATAAAACTTCTTACTCCTCCTTTAGAATATGCTTGGATGTCAAGTGCTGTTTATAAAACACTGACTCAATCGAATATTGCTGCAACACACGCACATCATCAAAAATTGCTTCAACGAGGTTGGAGATTAGAATATTTTATTGAAGGACAATTTAAAAAAAATATATATCAAGAAAGTGGATACCAAGGAGGTATTTATGTACACGAGCAACGAAAAGAAATTGTGATCGCGCATGCAGGTACATCTCTTGAGCGTTTCCAAACTGTTGAAGCAGATTGGAGAGCGGTTGTTCAGCAAGAAATTCATCCTCAAGTTACAGATGCTTTAGATAATACCCTCAAAGAATCAGTACAATCATTACTTAAAAATCATTATCAATTAACTTTTACCGGTCATTCTTTGGGTGGTTTTTTAGCGGCATTATCACTGTATTTTTGTCAACGATCCGATTTAAAATATCACTTTCCGCATGCTAAAGCAGTCGTTTTTGATTCCGCAGGAAGTCAAGATTTTATGATAAAATCAGAGCCTCATGCTATTAATAATACAGGAATAAAAACAGAGGGAATTGCGAATTTAAATATTTCGCATTTTCTCTCTTATCCAAATTATATTAATGCTTTTCGCCCTCATCCTGGTGGCACGATATATGCGCTACTTTCTCCCAGTATTAATTCAGCCATACAAGAAAAAAAAAATAATCCTGCCGGCTACTTAAAGCTCACACATACCTTAGATAATTTTCTTTGTGCATTTGATGAAAAAACTGGCTATCCTTTTCCCGAATATTGCCGTATTGCTACCGATTGGCCATTAGTTGACTTAAAAGATTTAGAGGAATTGACAACATCCATAGGAAGAATAAAATTCTTAGCTTCATGTGCAAATTCACTGTTTCAACAACTAACCTCACACGAGAAAAAAGAGATCAGTGCATGGGGAAAATTATGGGGAGGCGCTGAGTTTCAGCATGCTGCTTGGCAAACAATGCACCAAGGATTAGAAACGTCCCACAATGATTTTCGAAGCACATTACAAAGTCGACGCATCTTTTTGCCCGTAGATTATCGATATACGTTAAGACTCTGCCATTTTAATAACTCATCGAGGAATTTTTTAAAAGATTTAATTTTTTTTAAGAACATGCCATTGTTGCTTAGAAAATTTTTTGAAGAACACTCATTTTCTAAAGAAGAAACCAATATTTTATTACAAGTCATCGTCAAAGATGATTATGTGACGTTACCTTCAACTTTTCAAAAAAATATTTTTGATTTAAGAGAGTTACTTTTACAATTAGAAAAAGAAAAAGGGTTACTTGCTTTCCAATTACGAGATTTTATGCACAAACAGGTAGATGAAATAACCGACCAAGTAGATGAACTCAAAGAAAATGAAGCCCAGAATAAAGAACGCCTTCAAGCCTTAGAACAATGGAAAAAAAACGCTCATTTTAGTAAGAAAATTAATAGTTTTTTAACCCTTCCCAAGCATTATGTTTCAACACATTACGAAAACACATTAGCACAACAATTATCCGCTCAAGTGGAATCTGTAAAATACCTTGCAATCTGCGGTATTACTGGCAGTGGAAAATCAACCCTTGCTCGGCATTTTTTAAAAAGTGCACAGCAAGAAAATATTAAAAACTTAAGTGTTGTTTTAGATGCTCAATCTCCTCATGCTTGGGAAGCATCATTACGCGCCTTAGCAAAAAACATAGATAATGAGTCTTATACAGAAATGAGCGCTGTGATTCAGGCCATTAAAAGCTATCTGATTAAAGCGCCTTGGAACATAGTGGTGGATAATTGGGAAGAAACAGCTGTACACATTGATACGATTCGCGACATATTTGGTGTAGGTGAAGGTGTTTGTCTGATTACAACACAACATCGCTCTCCTTTTCCAGATAAAAAATGCTTTTTATATTTAGATGCGGGGCTTTCCATTCAAGAAAGCCAGGACATGTGGGAAAAAATTTTCGCGTCCTATAAAGAACAAAAAATTATTCCCGGTACTCAACAAGAACAAAATCGGTTAAGCCAAACGTTAGGGTGCTTACCATTGGCACTTGAGCAAGCCGCTTGTTATATTTTATGTGAAAATATAGAACAATTAGAAAATGGTCAACTCCCAAATTTTACGTATGCAAAATATTCTGACATACTAAAAAATAATTACACACTTTTAATTGAAAAACATAAAAATGTTTTTGCTGGTAAAGCAGATGTGCCAAAAATGACACAAGAAGCTGCTGTTTATTTGTCATTACAAAAAATTTTAGGAAACAACTCGCCAAAAAATAATCAGCTGTTATCTTGGTTGTTTTTTTGTTTTTGTGGTTTTTTAGCCAATAACAGCATTCCTCCTTCTTTACTCAAAAGTTATGTCAATCAATTTTCCAAAGATGCTGACAGTGCTGATGCTAACTATCGAACCCTACTCAAAACCGCAAAAAAATACTCTCTTTTAACGCCTGAAAATACACGTTCTGTGATAGATAATGAATATATGCTGGTTATGCATGGGGCTGTAAAAAAAGTCATTCTTGATAATTATTGGCCTATTCTTTCACCTTATCAAGTGTGGATTAATCTTTATTTTAAACTTCCCTTGCTCTCCTTACCCCAAATGATTGCACGTGCAACTTTAACGGTTTTTACGAAAGCTTTAGAAAGAAATCACTGGAATGAAATCAAAGAATATTATCCACATTTAGAAGCAATTTGGAGCAGTTACCCCAAAAACACAAAAGAGCCTCTTTATTTTAGGCAAATAAGACAGCTTAGTTGGGCAAATTATTTATTAGGTGACACAAATTCTGCATTATTATATGCACAAAAATTATTATCAGAAATGTCAGAATACTATGGTCCAGAAAGCTTATCCGTCATAGAAACACAGATGAATATAGCGAATTTACTTAAAATAATCGGAGATTATGAGGGTGCTAAAAAACATTGCAATGAAGTATTAGAAAAATTCGAGTTACCTCATAAACTTTTAGAAAAGGATAAACAAAATGGAATTGCAGATATAAACATTTTGTTAGGTAATATTCTGCAAAAACAAGGTAAATATACGGAAGCGCAAGCATGTTATAATCAAGCAAAAAACATTACAGAAAAAATTTATGGGATTGAGCATTTTAAAATAGCGGCAATTGAATACGAATTATTTCAACTTTTTCAGGAAATGGGAGAGAACAAAAAAGCAATGATTGCATTTGATAAATCGTCTACCTTCTTAGAAAATATATCACCTGACAATGGGAATTATGTGGTTTATCAAGAAAATCGCGCCAGTTTTTTCTTAGAACAAAAAGAATTGCCCGCTGAGGCAGAAGCTATCTATCGCCACGTACTAAGTTACAAAATAAGACATTATGGAGAAAACCATATAAGCGTTGCTAGAACTGAATATAACTTAGCTCAATGTCTTTTGCATCAAGAGCGTTACCAAGAAGCAAAAGATCTCTATGAAGAGGCGTTGCGTATACAAAATGATAATAATGGCTCTAAAAATGATACCGCAATGATGCAGCGAGGATTGGCTACCGCTTGTATGTATTTAAATCAGTTAGAACAGGCAAAAAAATTTTGTAAAAGGGCATTAGCGACACAAATCCCATGTTATTCAGAAAATAGTTTTATTGTCACTGAGACTCAAAAACTTTATGCTAAAATCTTAATGCAGATGGGCAAACTTAAAGAAGCTGAAGGTATTTTCCTGCAAGTTCTAAAAGCACAAGAACATATTTATCATAATACTCCAAATATTCATATCGCACAAACAAAGGAAGATTTAGCTGAGGTTTGGATACGGCAAGAACGGTATCAAGAAATGAAAGAGTCGTACAAAGAAATATTAAAAATTAAAATAGCCCATTATACAAACAAACATCTCCAAGTGGCTTTAACCTATCACCGGCTTTCATATTTACATAATAAGCTTGGGGAATTTTCAGAAGCACGTACTACCTTTGCAGAATATGAACGAATAAAAAAAGATCTTGATGGCTCGGGAATGAGCGCGAGCTTTGCGAACAGTGTAAGTCATTTTTCTGTATTTGCACAAAATAAAAAAGATGAAACTCCTCATAAATCCGAAGATTCTTCACCAGCAAGCTCTCCACCAGGAAAAAAATAATAAAAAAACAACTGAGTTGCTATTGTGGTCTGACAAGCAACGGAAGGAAAAGTATCTCTAAGGAAATTCAAACCGCCATTTCACTAAGCTAAACACGGGTTAAATGACAGAGAGGGGGCAAAAGCGAACTAGGCCTGGAACTAAAGATCGCCTGAAAAAGTGTCAAGACATAGGCTTTTTAGATAAAAAAACGGCCGCTGCGAGCCAAGGAGAGCGATGTTGTAATGAAATGGGACTCATCCTCTTATAAACGGCATCAAAAAGTGCCAAAATTAAGAGTTCTAAATTTATAGAGGAGAGTAATTAATCGATTAAGTGGAGAGCCCAAGCAGCCAGAAGTTGCCTGCTCATTGGTGAAAAATAAGGTGGCTGGAAATGCGCAAAATAATTCGGTAGGTTACAGTACTAATTCTGAATAGAGCAGGGCGGTACTATAAAACTGTAAATTTTTGGTACAAATAATGAATAGTTATTTAATTGCTCAATTGGTTTAATTTGCTAAAGCATGTTGATTTATTTGAAGTCGGCGAGCTTTGTTACCATCAAAACAGCCAGCTTCATGCATTAAATTATGCTGCTTTATTTTGTGATAATAAGATTCCATCGACTCATTATTCCTTGCTTTGTAAGTGCAATCATCTATAATTTGCTAATTGCAACACAATTATTTTAGAATCTTAATTAAAAAGGGGCAATGTATGCGATTTAAACTGCTTATTATTTCTACTATGCTTGCTTATGCCGGCACCAGTTTTGCCTGTAGCAAAATAACTAATAATTTTGGCGATACTGGAGTGTATACAGCCAGAACAACGGATTTATGTATTGACTTAGCGTATGATGTAGCAATTTACCCTCAAGGAATGAAAGATACCGGTCAAGTTAGTAAAGGAAAACAACTGGAATGGACGAGTAAATATGCCAGCATTATGGTAAGAGAAAATGAACCACCATTATTAGCTAACATCGAAGGTGTAAATGAAAAAGGTCTGGGAGTGAATCTGCTTTATTTAGGTGGAACTCAATACGAGAAAAGGGACATCAATAAACCCGGTATCAGCATGTATGTATGGGCTAAGTATGTCATGGATAACTATGCTACTGTAGATGAAGTATTAGCCAGTTTAAAACAATATCAGCTAGTTATTGAACCAGTTAAAATTGCTGGCAACGACCTGATACTACCAATGCACTTTTCTATCGAAGATGCAACGGGCGATAATGCGATCATTGAGTTTTTGAACGGTGAAATGAAAGTGTTTCATAGTAAAAAATATGGAACAATGACAAATGAGCCAAGCTATGACAAGCAACTAGCCAATCTGGCAAAAGTGCAGAAAACTAGCAATTACAGCAAAGACTATTTGCCCGGTGGCGCAAATTCCGCAAACCGATTTGTCCGCGCCTATTTTTACAGCAGCAATTTACCTAAAAAAGTAAATAGCAATCTTGATGCTGTGGAATATATGTTTAGTGCAATAAGCGGAGTATTTGTACCCTATTATGCTGACTACGATAAACATTGCGGACTAGTTTCCGGTGATCCTAATGCAGGTGATACGTGGCCGACACAGTGGGCTACTCTTACCGACCAGAAAAATCGTGTGCTGTACCTGATTGATGGAAAAAGTGGTAATCAGATAAGTGTTCATTTGGATAAATTTAATGTTAGCCCCGGCTCCCCTGTACGAACTCTTAATCCTATGCAGGTAAAACTGGACAACGATGTATCTGACAAATTTACAGATGCTAAGTTGTAGTCGTTCCAACTTAATCTGACACTTACATTTTTCCAGCAAGTGTCAGATTAAATTGGGCGCTAATCAACAAAAGGACAAAATGTTACATTGAATTTCACTATAACTCTCGTTCAGCAAAGATCGGCTGAATAAAATCAGATGTTCACTTGGGAAAAAATAGATATGGCTATTTGTGCCTAAATATACGCCAGAAGAAATTAAAGAGATCCGGGCTAAAAACGTAGGTTCAAATGATTCCAACTATTGCTCGATGGCGGTTAGCTTCTATTCCAAAAATATCTTTCTGCCAAGGAAGTTGAATCTCTCTAATTGATTAGTGTAATCATTGGTTTTCTGATAATGCTAATCTGTTTGTGCAGTTGACGATATCAAATAATCCTCTATAATAGGAAAAGTTAGAAGTAGGGCTATTGTATTATATGAAGTTATTTCAAAGAAGGTTCCTTGTTGAGCAACATAGGCAGCGTGCTAAAACACCCTTACACGAATCAGTTTCTAGAGTAGTTTTAGAGCGTGCAGAAATAACACTGGCTATTAGAAATAAAGAAGACGCTGAAAGAATTCATCGTATTTTGAATACGACTCTTGAACACTTAAAGCGTGAAAGAAACGCACCTCCTACTTATCAGCATCGTTATTCATCTCCAACCTGTAGTATTTCAATAACAGGGCATTTAGAGGATGCGCTAACCTTTCTTAATGACTGTGAAATTATTGATTCCCGTACTTCAGTAAGATTAAAAGAAGAGCTTGAGTCTCATACAAAGCCTTTTTCTCCTGTATAAAACTACAGATGTAGCTGATCGCTGTCTGGTTTTGTTTCTCTTTGCATTAAATCAGTTGAAGGTGAAAGCTGTCTTTCCTTCTCATGTGACGAGCTTGTTTGCATAAAAGAGTGATCACTCATGGAGTGATGTGTGTGATCTTGAGAAATGTGGTGACGAGTCGCATTTAATAAACTGGCACTTGAAAAAGCATTCCTTCCAGCATTTATGGAAGGAATAGCAGAGCCGTTACCTTCTGGTAAATGATTTTCTCGTCCATGAGATGAGAGATTGGCACTGCCTGAATGATTGGCGCTTAGTAAATGCTCGCTCATCCCTGTATTAGATTGGAAAAACTGTGTTGGCAAAATAGCCCAACAAGAGACGCAAGCTGATGCAATTGAGTTGATACAAGGAGTTAAATAATGGATGACATGGTCTTCCAAGCCGGGAGGATGTAGACGGATATTTTCATAAGGATTAAGTAGATTGCTTGGATTAGGATTTGTGGTTCTATTTTCTACTAATTCATAATACTCATCATCACCTTCTTCTCCACCATGATACCGGGCATCATTTCGATATCGAATATATTCGCTACCCGCTACTGAAAATTCGTGTGTATTATCTGGCATATTAGGGGTAATATTATTTAAACGCAATGCTGTTTCAATGTCTTGCAATACTTTTTTCCAAAAAAAAGTATCTTGATCCCGTGGATCTAAATAGCTATAAATGGTAAGTTGTTTGCCTCTTTGATCGATTATTTCGCCATCCATTTCTTTGACTTGATAAAAATCCTGATCTGCACGAACGATCTTAAATTCTTTTACACCATGAGCAATTAATATATCAGAAACAATATTCCATCCTTTTTCTAAATTGTTTTTCTTTCCGTCAGTATCGGGCCTATCATCAATTCCAATGTGAAACTTCCATCCAAACATAGGAACGGCAGTAGGATCATCGTGAATAACGGAGCTATTATTTACGCAATAAAATGAATTATTTGAGTGAACGACATAATCGCCCCATAGTCTAGCACTGTTAGGAGGTATGTTTTGAAGTTCTGAATAAGACAGATTTTTCATAATATTTATTTAAGAATTTATCTGGAAAAATTACATCAATATCATGCTCATATGCAAAATTCAAGTGATGTAAAAATCTTTTTTCTTATGTATAAGAAGCAATTTGAGAGAAATGAAAGTTAAAGGAAATATTGTGTCCTTTAATATTCGCTAAAAGTTGAACATTATGTTAATTAATCATCTTCATCATTATTATAATGACGGTTACCCACAATCGTAGTAGTAGGTGTGCTACTGCCATCACCATCACTAAATATTCCTCTAAAGTCTTTTAGTGTGCTTTTCATCTTATCGTCAAGAGAGGATGAAGGGTTTGAAGATTCAGATGAAGTATTACCATGCGAAATACTCATCGGGGATTGTCTTGGCGCGTGTCTTTTTCCTAACGCTCTCATCGATATCGATAAACGTTTTTTCTCATCTAAAGATTTACATGCATTTTCAATGAAAGTATTGGTTGATGCAGGAAGAAAGAACTTAGTAATATTAATGGGGTGAATATGCGCTTCTTTGAGCAGGACTGTTGTTTCTTCAGAAAGTGCAAAATGAGGTGAAAAAAGAAAAAAAGCTTCTACAGCAACTTTGGAAGATTTGAAGGCTTTTTTTATCTCAAAAAGATCATTGCAAAACAAAGCTGCCCAGCCAAGATCATGATAAGAAAGATAGTCAAGGATGCTTGCGGCATCAAATTTATCCTCTAGTCCCAAGCATGAGGAAGTGGGATGGTGGTGAAGCACATTTAAAATAACCTGTTGAAAATGCAAGGTTTTTGCTCTAGAAACTAAAGGTTTTGCTGCTTTTATGGCAATGTTTTCGAGGGGCAATGCAATTAATTGTTCCCAGGAAAGATGAAATGTTTTCTGGGCGAGCGTTTTTATTTGATAGGATTTTTCTTCAATGATACGGATTTGTGTTTCTAGATCAACATTAAAGAGAAGCTTTTCTAAACCAATGGCAAAGTTGGAGGGATGTTGGCAAAGTCCATGGCATAAATCCGCTGCCCCTTTAGAAAGGGCAGCGAAATTATCGGCGTAATCATAGCCGAACAAGAGGATTTTACGCATAGCGTGTTATTACGCTTTCATGCCTTTTACAACTGCATCCCCAAAACCAGAACAGCTGACTAATGTTGCACCTTCCATTAAGCGTTCTAAATCATAAGTAACGGTTTTTGCTTCAATAGCGTTAGAAACACCTTGAACGATGAGATCGGCTGCTTCTTTCCAACCTAAATGACGTAACATCATCTCAGCGGATAAAATAATAGAACCAGGATTAACCTTATCTTGGCCGGCATATTTTGGCGCTGTTCCGTGAGTTGCTTCGAATACTGCAATGGAATCACTTAAATTAGCGCCAGGGGCAATACCAATTCCACCTACTTGCGCGGCTAAGGCATCAGAAATATAGTCACCATTTAAATTTAGGGTCGCAATAACGCTATAATCTTCAGGACGTAATAAAATTTGTTGTAAAAACGCGTCAGCAATAACGTCTTTAATAATAATTGTGCGGCCTGTTTTAGGGTTTTTGAAAGAACACCATGGACCAGCATCAATCAATTCTGCACCGAATTGTTCGCGCGCTACTTGATAACCCCAATTTTTAAACGCACCTTCGGTAAACTTCATAATGTTACCTTTGTGAACCAGGGTTACGGAATCACGATCATTGTCTATTGCATATTGAATGGCGCTGGTAACCAGACGGGTAGTACCGGCTTTAGAAACGGGCTTAATACCAATACCACAATGTTCTGGAAAACGAATTTTCTTGACATTCATTTCGCTTTGTAAAAATTGAATGACACGTTTCGCTTCAACGCTATCTGCCTGCCATTCAATACCGGCATAAATATCTTCAGAATTTTCACGGAAAATAACCATGTTGGTTTTCCAAGGTTCTCTTAAAGGACTAGGTGTGCCTGTGTAATAACGGACAGGGCGTAAACAAGTGTAAAGATCTAATTCTTGTCGAATAGCGACGTTTAAAGAACGAATGCCGCCGCCCACGGGTGTTGTTAAAGGACCTTTAATAGAAACGCTGTACTCTTTTAATGCTTCTAAGGTTTCGCTGGGAAGCCATTGATTATCACCGTATACTTTAACGGCTTTCTCACCGGCATATACTTCCATCCATGCAATTTTACGATCACCGTTGTAAGCGATTTTTACGGCTTCATCGACAACATGTTTCATGACAGGAGTAATATCCACACCAATACCGTCACCTTCAATAAAAGGGATAATAGGACAGGAAGGGACATTTAAAGAAGCATCAGCGTTAACCGTAATCGTTTGACCTTCTTGAGGTACTTTAATATGGTTGAAAGTATTGTTTGTCATTGTATTTTCCTACTCATGATGAAAGTAAAGAATTATACAGCACTTTAAGAATTTTGAAAAATAGTGATGGTTATGATAGGCTAGAGGCAATTATGGTCGTCAACAAATCTACTAATAAATATCTTATTTTTACGGCAACGCTTTTCTCGACAATTATGGTTGGGACAATTCTTGTTATCGGAAAAAACCTGATTATTCCTTTTATAATTGCATTGCTTATTTGGTTGTTGATAAATACTGTCGGTAATGCGATTCAAAGAATTCCTGTCATGGGTAATATATTGCCATGGGGATTATGTATCTTATTATCATTAGTATTTTGGGGATTGTTTGGCTGGGGAATTGTTTCAATTGTCAGCGATAACGTTGCTTCCGTAGTAAATGCAGTTCCTCGTTACCAGGATAAATTGTTGCAATTAGTGACCCAGTTTGAGCAATTTTTGCATATTGATTCAGCTTCTGTTGCTTCTAATTGGAGAGAACAACTCGATCTGCAGGCAATATTTCTCGGCGTCTCCGCTGTGTTTACAACCATTGCAAGCAATGCCGTCATTATTTCATTGTATGTACTTTTTTTCTTTGTCGAACAAAAAATATTACCTGCTAAATTAGACGCCTTTTTTTCTAATGAACATCATCGGCATGTCACGATGAATATCGTTCATTATATTGTAAAAGATACGCAAATTTATATGGGAATCAAAACCGTCACGAGTTTTCTCACGGCGCTGCTAAGTTGGGGAATCATGAGTTGGATGGGATTGGACTTTTCAGAATTTTGGGCGCTCTTAATCTTCTTTTTGAATTTTATTCCGAGTATTGGCGCCATTATGGCTACCATCTTTCCTGCATTACTAGCGTTACTTCAGTTTTCAGATTGGCCTCCTTTCTTTGTGATTGCGTTGGGTTTAAGTACAATCCAATTTATAGTAGGAAATTTTTTAGAGCCTCGTTTGATGGGATATTCACTGAATTTAAGCCCATTGGTAATTTGGATTGCGTTAGGAATATGGGGATCTTTATGGGGCGTGATTGGAATGTTTTTATCTGTACCGATTACAGTAACAATGATGATTATTTTGACCCACTTCAAAAAAACACGCGGTATTGCTATCTTACTTTCCCAAGATGGCCATCTACAAAAACGAATGTAAAATATTATGTCTGAACTCTTAGAACAAGTACAAAAACGGCGCACGTTTGCCATTATTTCACACCCGGATGCGGGGAAAACAACCTTAACTGAAAAGTTGCTTTGGTTAAGTGGTGCTATTCAAATGGCTGGCACAGTGAAAGCCAGAAAATCTTCTCATTATGCAACGTCTGACTGGATGGAAATGGAAAAACAACGGGGTATTTCCGTGACTACTTCCGTAATGCAGTTTTTACATAATGATTGTATTTTGAATTTATTAGACACACCTGGGCACGCCGACTTTTCGGAGGATACTTACCGCACTTTAACTGCTGTTGATTCGGCTTTAATGGTGATTGACGTGGCCAAAGGGGTAGAAGAGCGAACCATTAAGTTAATGAATATTTGCCGCTTACGTGATACCCCTATTATGACCTTCATTAATAAACTAGACCGCGAAGGAAAGGAACCTATTGAGTTATTGGATGAAATTGAAGATGTATTGAAAATTCAATGTACCCCAATGACATGGCCAATTGGTATGGGGCAACGTTTAAAAGGAATTTACCATCTCCATCAAGATCGCATTTATTTATATAAATCCGATGAAATTATTGAAGGTTTAAATAATCCTTTATTAGATAAAGCCATTGGGGATGATATTGCAGCCGAATTTCGCGAAGAAATTGAATTGGTAAAAGGTGCTTCACATGATTGGGATAAAGCAGCGTATTTAAAAGGAAAACAGACACCCGTATATTTTGGTACTGCAATTCATCATTTTGGCATTAAAGAATTATTGGATGATTTTGCGGCTTATGCCCCAGCGCCTCAACCGCGAATGAGCGAAGTAGCCGATAAAACAAGAAAAGTAGAGCCTTCGGAAGAAAAATTTTCGGGGTTTGTGTTTAAAATTCAAGCGAATATGGATCCAAATCATCGCGATCGGATTGCTTTTATGCGTGTATGTTCAGGTAAATATGAAAAAAACATGAAATTAGCGCATTTACGAACAGGAAAAACGGTACAAATCAATCAAGCCTTAACCTTTATGGCGGGTGATCGAGAAAATACGCAAGAAGCTTGGCCTGGCGATATTATTGGTTTGCACAACCATGGCACGATTCAGATTGGTGATACATTTACGCAAGGCGAAAATTTGAAATTTACCGGTATCCCTTATTTTGCCCCTGAACTTTTTCGTTTAGTTCGACTCAAAGACCCGTTAAAAAGCAAAGCCTTAATTAAAGGCCTGACTCAGTTATCTGAAGAAGGTGCAACACAAATGTTTCGCCCGCTTTATAGCCAAGATATTATTTTAGGCGCGGTGGGTATGTTGCAGTTTGACGTGGTCGCCTTTCGTCTAAAGCATGAATACAATGTGGATTGTACCTACGAGACAACCAATGTTGCCGTGGCGCGATGGGTAACAGCGGAAGACAGTAAAAGTTTAGAAAAATTTAAAACAAAAGTAGAAGATTCCTTGGCGGTGGATGGTGCTGAACAATTAGTATATTTAGCGCCAACGAAAGTTAATCTTAGACTTACCCAAGAACGTTATCCCGATATTATTTTCTGGGATACGCGTGAGCATGCTTAAAGATAAATTAAGCGTGCTTCAGTGGGATGCTTTCGCTGCAAAAGACCTTTGTTAAGCAAAGCACTCTGAGTAGTTGTCAGTTGAACCAATAATTCGTTTTAGTTGAACAATGAAAGGTAAGCCTGAGCGCGCTACTTCTTCTTGTAATGCTAATTGAACAAATTGTTCAGATGAGTAACCAAGACAATCTGCAAATTCTACGGCCATTTTTAGGCTTACACGTCGTCGTTGATGTTCTATATCACATAAATATTGGCGTGATATATTTAAGCGCTTTGCCATTTCTACTTGACTCATCTCTTCCCCTTCCCGGATAGACCATAAAAAATTGCCCAAATTCATTTCTTTATTTGAAATATGTTCAAGAAGTTTAAGGCTTTTTTTGCTCATATTTACATTCTTTTTAATACTCATGTTTGTTTACCTCAGTAATCTCAATCCAACTGCTTTCTTTTATATGATGAAAGACATATATAGCTCGGTAGGCTTTACTTAATCGAATAGAACGCTGCAATTTACGCTGTCCTTTCAAAGCTTCATCATGAAACCCAGGTACTTGGCGCATAGTATGCCATCCTTGAGTCTTTACTCCATGAATCCAAGCTTGTAATTTAAAAACTACATGATTGGGAATTGTTCTTAATGCTCGCAAAGCATTCTTTGAGATGGATACTTCATTAATATTCACATCAAATGTCCGGTTGGTTGTACTTAATTTAAGGGTACTATTTGTGAATTAAAAATGCAAGTTTCTTTTGAAATCAGATAATAAAAATTATGAAATAACTCCAACTTTTTTTAAAAACGCTGAGGCAACTTTTTTAGGAGGAATTTTTTGTATATCCACTTGATAGTTTAATTCTTGCATTTCTTTATTATGGATGAGGCCAGCCAATGGTTCTAATGCTGTGCGTATTTCTGGACGCTGTTTCAATATATCTTCGCGAATGACAATGGCGGCATCGTAAGGAGGAAATAAATGTTTGTCATCATCAAGTAATGTTAAACGTGCATGTTGAAGATGGCCATCAGTAGAAAAAGCACTGATAACATCCACTTGGTTTTGTTCAATGGCTGGATACATCAGTGAGGGAGCCATTTCATGAACTTGGCCAAACTCTAAACCATAGATACGTTTTAATCCTGGAATACCATCGGGACGTCCAAGAAATTCAGAAAGAACACCAGCAACTAATTGTTTTTCTAGTGACACAAGATCACTGATTTTTGTTAAATTATTTTTTTGTGCAAAGTTATTTTGAATGGCTAACGCTTGGGTGTTATTAAATCCAAAAGGAATAATCCAGGTTAAATTAAAATGCTTTTGGTAATAGTTATTGAGATAATCAAAAAGCTCCTTTTTCGGCAGTGCTTTTTTGCCATGTAATACTATAAGATAAGAGGTTCCAGTATATTCTGGATATAGATCAATTTTATTTTTTAATAAGGCTTGTTGACATATTTCCGTACTGCCTAAATTAAAATATTTTTTTACCTGTAAAGAAGTTTTTGCTTCAATAGTTTGCGCAATAATTTCCCCTAAAAGAATGGATTCACTAAAATTTTTAGTGGCTAAACGAACGATATTTTTTGGATTAAATGTGGAATTTTTACTTTCTTCGAGGCTCCATCGCCACGCAGAAAAAAGTAAACCGCTGAAAATAAAAATAATACCCAATAATTTTATCCCTCGATTTTTTCGTGGTAATTCATGAGAAGTGAGTGTGTTAACTAATGCGGAAAATAATCCATTTAGAATCAATGCTAATAATGCGGCAGGAATGGCGCCTAATAAAACCAATTGATTATTGCTAAGGGCTAGTCCTCGATTAATAAAATCACCTAAACCACCTGCACCAATAAAAGCCGCTAAAGTTGCGACACCAACATTGATAATTAGGGCAGTTTTAATTCCCGTAAGAATAATGGGTAAGGCAAGGGGAAATTCGACCCAACGCAATTGTTGCCAAGGGGTAAACCCTAAATTTTCTGCGGCTCGCTTGAGCTCAGGAGAGACGTTTTGCAAACCAGTGAGCGTGTTACAGACAATCGGTAATAACGCATACAGTACTAATGCTATTAAGGCAGGTTTAATGCCAATACCAAAGAGCGGTAATAAAAAAGTTAATAAAGCTAAACTGGGTATGGTTTGAATAATAGCCGTAATATTAATAATAATATGACTTATTTTGGGGCGTTTAAAAAAAATACTTCCAGTTGTTACACCAATAAGAATCGCAAACAGCGTTGATAAACCAACCAACGTGATTTGTTCCCATAATTTAATGCCTAATTCAGGCCAATAAATTGCTAAAAAATTCATTCAAAATGGCCTAAGTTAATTTCTTGGGAAGTGCCAATTTTTGCGATTTTCCCTTTCTTGAGAATCACTAATCTATCAGCAAGACGATACGCTTCTGCATTATCATGCGTAACAAAAATAATGGTTTTATTCAATTGTTTTTTTAAACGTAATATTTCTTCTTGCAAATTTACCCGATTGACAGAATCTAATGCTGAAAAAGGTTCATCCATGAGAATATATTGCGGATCATTCGCTAATGCGCGTGCTACATTGACACGTTGTTGTTGCCCGCCAGAAAGTTGCGCAGGGAAACGTTGGGCATAGATTTGTGGATCTAATTGTACCAAACCCAATAATTCATGTGCTCGTTTTAATCGTTGGTTTTTAGGCATACCAATAAGACGTAATACGGTGGCCACATTTTCTTCTATATTCCAATGAGGCATTAAACAATTTTGTTGAAAAACGTACCCCATGGAACGACGTAATTCAATAGGATTGATCTGTTTAATATTCTGTTGATTAAGATAAATTTCTCCATTAGAAGGATGAATGGAGCCATTTAATAAATTTAACAGGGTGCTTTTTCCCGAGCCAGAAGGGCCAAATAATACTAAAATTTCACCATCCCCAATTTTTAAAGAAACATTCTCCAAAACAGGACCTGTTTCATTAGAATAAGCTTTTGTAACATTAATTAGTTCTATCATTAAATTATTGGCTTAGGATTGTTTAGTGAAATGAGCGGCCTGCGCAAAGAAATTTCATTATTTCCAAAAAAGCATTCTTTGAATGAAAAAATTTTTTTAGGAGGATGATTTTCAAGGTTTTTTAACCATGCCACACGTTTTTCCATGGCGGGTAATAATTCTACCTTTAGGTCGTATGATAAAAAGGCTTTATTATAAATGGTAAAGACATCGCGAATATAACCAAGATATTCCTTGACAGGTGCATGATGATGAAAAACATGGGCCTCTGCCATTTTTTGAGTTACAGTTTGTATGGTACCACTCATAAAAATTGCCCATTCGTTTTTAATATTATCTGGCGCAAATGCACAACAGACACCTAAGAGTATTTGTTTATTAAGGTTTAAAGCAAGTGCTTTGTCTAATTTATAAACAAAATAATAAAAACTGAAAATTCTTGCCATTCGGCCAATCACACTCAGTAAGTTTGCTGTATTTACTAGCGTAGGTGTTTTGTAAGTTTGAGCCAACCACGAAAAATTTGCACGGACAATATTAAGGCGTTCATCCTTGGGACTGTGTAATGGAAGCTGGTTTATTTTTTGCTTTCGCTGAGCCAACACGCCAATGTCTAGATCTGCCAATGCTTTCGTATAAATAGCCATTTGTCGTTGTGAGTATAAACTAATACCTAATATTGTTGTTGCTATACTCGTAGAAAGCAAATATTTTTCAATAATGTGGTTGTCTTGAGTAGAGGTATGTAATATCAGACCATATCCAATCGCAATAAGGGTGTTAATCCCAATCATTCCTATTCTATCAAGTGTAAGCCAAGTAAATTGACCTTTGGCTTGATTAAATTCTTGTCGTGTTATATAGGCGAAATCGTTATTCCACGTCTCTGAAAGTGTGGGTAAAAGCCGAGAAAAAATCACGTTTAATATAGTGGCAATAAAGGTAAATCCTGATAAGGCAAAGCTAACATGATTCGGTTGAACTTTAAGCGATTGCAAATAAGCCAGTGTAAAAAAAGCAAAACATAAAGCGCGATAGGCAACAATCCCTGTAACCTTTTTAATCATTTCAATAAAACGAAAAGGATCAAAGTCTTTTTTGGACGATTCAATATAATCTTCCAATGCTTGAAATGTTTTATGCATACTGCCATTATGAAACCCAAGGTAATAGGCAGTGCCAGGTGGAATGGCCAGTAGACTCATTGCTGCTGCTGTAAGGGCAAAAGCGTCTTTAGACATGTTAGTAGGTAGATAATCGAGTAATGCGGTACAACCCGGCGTCGAACCAGGAATGTAACTACCGATAATAGAAATAAAATTGATGGTTGTTGCCACTTTTCGTAGCCACGAATGTTTTAATGGCTTATGAGTGTTAAACAACCATTCATCGGCATCATTCGCAGGGCTAAAATTCGTGACATTACTGAGAAAATCACCGGTTGCCAAGATTCCTGAAATAATGGCGACTGCCCTTGCATCGACATTAAAGCGGATTAATCCATTGTAACTCATTTGAAACTGGAAGAAACCGTAAGCGATTTCATCTATCCATTCCAGGCTTGCTACCAACCAAAAAGTGTTGCGAAGAATTCTTTTATCGTGGTTATCTATAGGAAGATTCTGAGGGGATTCATCATGAATGTGATGCTTCAATAGAGCAATTAAAACATCGCCCAATTGGCAATGTTCTTCAATAGTCCTTTCCCGCTGATGTTCGATATTGGTTAACGTTTTCCATTGTTTGAGTAAATCATCCAAATTGGAAGGAGGATATTTCGCTTCTTCATCATGGGGTAATGTTTGCAATTCATTCTCAAGCATGAGAATAATTATAGGCCAGATAAAAAATAATACCTACTTAACTTGAAAAATGATCGAGGCTAGTTTAACTCTTGATATAGCTAATTAATAAGGCATAATATGCCTTTATGATAAAGTTAATATTAAATACTCTTTTGATAAGCTGTGTGATATTTAGTCCTATCATTATGGCTAGTCAACCCACAACAGATTACTTGTTTCAGTCTACAGGAAAATACAGTGTAGCCTTTAAAGATCTTCATTGGATTAATAATACTGTGTGCCCTGATCCAAATTTTTCGACAAAAAACCAGGGAATTTTTGATTCTCATAATAAGAAATATTGCCATGAATTGAGCGTAAGGATTTATTATCCTACGCAATTCAAAGCTGGTGATGGCACGCCCTATTATCAATCTATCATCAGGGCAGAAAAAAAAGTATTGCAAACAATACCTACCGTCAAACTAAATGATATTAAAACATTACAACAGTTAAAAAGTCACACAATAGAAAATGCCCCCGTTGTTCAACATAGACAATTTCCTGTGATACTTTTTATTTCTGGTTCGGGAGGACTTGCCCAAATGTATGAAAATATCATTACCCAACTTGTCAGCCATGGTTATATTGTGGTTGGAATTAACTCGATGTTTATTCATGGAGATATTATTTTACCCAATAAACAAGTAGTAAGTATGGCAGATGTAGGAAATTGGGAAGTTGTATCTAACATAACGATGCCAGGATTAGAAAAAGATATTGCTTTTGTTTACAGGAAAATTAAAAAAAAGACACAAGATGACGTGTTTCAATCAATGGATTTGAAACACATTGGCGCTGTAGGGCATTCTTTTGGCGGGAGGGCAATAGCAGAGGTTGCCAACCAGCATGAAAAATGGTTCCAAGCAATAGCTACCCTTGATATGGAAGTTCATATGGGCTCTTTTGAGCCTAAAAGTCTCATGCTACCTTTTATGCATATTATTTCTGCTTATTGGCGAACAGCGTTTGATTGGCAAAATCTTCGTTATCCTCTCAATAAAAAGGGATATTTGGTTACATTATCACCCTTAAAAAATAATATACATTACAGTTATCATATGAATTTCACTGATCTTTCAACATTACAATACATGCCAGCTTATGAAGCTTCTAAAGCATATGAACATTCAAAATTATCTATAAAAGAAGAGGTAATAATAAGGGGTGATGGTGAGAACTTGAACTTAACAACAATTAACAAACCACTTTATTATATCACCAAAAAGAAAAATATGTGGCAAGTTTTTTATTATGAGCCTGGAAAGAAATCTACCATTATTAATCTTGAAAATATTCCAAGTCTTCAAATAGCCCTTAATAATTTACCGCAAACCCAAATAAAGGAATCAGATCGTATATTGATCAAAAAAATTATTCATGCGTATCATTCACGTTATGGAAATTTCTTAGGTTATGGAAATGGATGGAAAATAACGGAAGCACTTAATCTGTATCTGTTAGATTTCTTTAATACGTTTCTTAAGCATAAGAAAAATGCTTTTACTGGTTGTGTTCCCTTAACAAAGAATACCTATTTAGAATGCGGGCCAGGCATTTTTTAACATAGTTGATAAACTGTTGGTAATACCTCCATAAATCGGTTATATAAAAAAATCAGCACTGAGGCCAAATTTTCTTTTCAATCCGGAAATTGCTTTTTTTCCTAATGATCTTTCCCCATTCAAGAATTTTGATACATTTGCCTGACTACCAAAAATATCTGCTAAGTCTTTTTGATGAAGATTATGTGTGGTCATGAGATATTTTACCATGTCAATAGCAGTTACATTAGCACCAATACAAGGATAATGTTCATCATCATATCGTTCTAAATTTTCGCCGATAATTTGCATAACAAGAGCAAGGGGGTGTTTCTCATTATCGCGTACCTCATCTATTAATTTATCGAGAAGTTCTTCAAGTTTTAAATATTCTTTATGACTTTCTGGCTTTTTGAAAACAGAAAGGGGCAAATGAAAACGATGTTTTGTAACGTGATCAGTATAGTCAATAGCTAGTGCTTGCCTACTCATAATGTACCTCCTTTAAGCATTGCTTGATTATTGCGCTTGTTGTATTCTGCATGTGTCCATATGGCTCGAATATAGCAATATTGTGTATTGTAATGAATAGCCGTTATAAGCCGATAGTTATTGCCCCCTATATTAAAAATAGTGTAGCCATGAACAGAATCGACACTATTAAAAACTTTTCTTAATTCATTAATATTCATTGCATTAAACGCCTTCATTTTAAAATACCATTCAGTTAATGGAATTTCAGCTTGTGTATTATTTTCATAATAGTCACGTAATTTTTTCTTAGAAATAATTCGCAAGTTAGACTCCTGCCGCTTATGTTGAACACTATAGTAACATAATATGTCAATTTGACATGTATGTCAATTTAATATAATTTTATTCTCGATAGAGATATAGTAATATTAAGTTTCACAAGAGGGGAGATAAACATGAAAGCAATTGCATTGACTCAATTTGGTGATCCTGAAGTTTTACATATTACTGAGCGAGAAAAACCTACGCCTAAATCAGAAGAATTATTAATTGAAGTGCGAGTGTCAGCGATGAATCGTGCGGATTTATTGCAACGACGTGGAAAATACCCGCCACCGGATGGTGCTTCTGATATTCTAGGCATTGAAATTGCAGGTGAGGTAGTGGCTTGTGGAGAGAACGTTACTGATTTTAAACCAGGTGACCGTGTTTTTGGATTGGTGAGTGGCGGAGGATATGCTGAATATTGTGTCATTGATCAGGGTTTGGCTTTAAAAATTCCTTCTACCTGGACGTATGTGGAAGCAGCGGCTATTATTGAAGCATTTGTGACTGCCAATGAAACGATTTTTGAATTAGGAAAATTATCAGCAGGTCAACGGATTATGATTCATGCTGGTGGTAGTGGGGTTGGAACGGCAGGAATTCAAATGGCCAATTTAATTGGTGCTGAAATTTGGACAACCGCTGGTTCGGAAAAGAAACTTCAAAAAGCCATGGAGTTAGGGGCTAAAGAAGGAATTAATTATAAAATTCATGATTTTGAAGCGATTGTATTGGATCAAACACACGGGAAAGGTGTGGATGTGGTCGAGGATTTTATTGGAGCCGGGTATTTTGAGAAAAACTTGGCGATATTAAAACCGGGCGGTACATTGGTTCAGGTAGGGGTTATGCGTGGCGCCCGCGCAGAATTAGACTTGCGAATGCTTCTTGATAGATATCTCCAGATTAAAGGATTTATTTTACGTAAGCGATCGCTGGTAGAAAAAAGAGCGATGGTAAAACGTTTTGCTGAACGTTGGATGCCTGCTTTGGAAAAAGGGCAACTTAAGCCTATTATTGATTCTATTTTTCCTATAAATATGGTGCAAGATGCCCATCGCTACATGGAAGCAAATAGTAATTTTGGAAAGGTAGTGTTGAATTGGGAGGATATGGTATAATGGAAAGATTTACTGTAACTATTCGGTCTTTCACATAGCCAGCAATTAAGCGTGTGAATACAAAGCTGAATAAATAAAATTTACTTTATATATAGAGACGTCAATGACAAGATATTTTTTAGGTTTCGAGCAACCCATTGCGGAACTTGAAGCTAAAATTGAAGAATTACGAATGATGGATGGTGAGAGCGAGATTAACCTTCATGAAGAAGTCACTCGTTTAGAACGTAAATGCGTGGATTTAACGCACAGTATCTTTCGTAATTTAACGCCCTGGCAAGTAGCTCAATTAGCGCGTCATCCTTTACGCCCGCAAACCATGGATTATATTGAAGGTATTTTCACCGATTTTGATGAATTGCATGGCGATAGACAATCCTCTGAAGGGCCGGTAATTATAGGTGGTATTGCTCGATTGAATAACCAGCCAGTGATGGTAATTGGTCACCAAAAAGGTCGAAAAACCAAAGAAAAAGTGTATCGTAATTTTGGTATGGCTTCTCCGGAAGATTATCGAAAAGCTTTGCGTTTAATGAAAATGGCGGAAAAGTTTCATTTACCTATTTTTACATTAATTGATACCGCAGGTGCTTATCCTGGGATTAATGCTGAGGAGCATAATCAAAGTGAAGCCATTGCACGTAACTTGTTAGAAATGGCGCAATTAAAAACACCTATTATCTGTACCGTCATTGGTGAAGGTGGTTCCGGTGGTGCTTTAGCTATTGGCGTTGGTGACAGGGTAGTAATGTTAGAATACAGTATTTACTCCGTAATTTCACCGGAAGGCTGCGCGTCTATTTTATGGAAAAATGCTGAAAAAGCAGAAGATGCCGCTGAAGCAATGGGGATTACCGCCGATCGGTTATCTTCACTAGGATTAATTGATGGCATTGTAAAAGAGCCTCTCGGTGGTGCCCATCGCGATACTAAGGCAGTCATGGAGTCATTAAAACAACGTTGGACTGATATGTTATCTGAGCTAGTGCATTTGCCAACAGACGTATTGATTAATAATCGGTATCAGAAGTGGATGGCCTTGACGAGAAGCTAAGGCAAAGCCTTGCTTCTTTTGAAAAAGTTTATGTTGGTTTTAGTGGTGGATTGGATTCTTGCGCTTTACTGCATAAACTTTCCCAAGAATTCTCTCTTCATTCAAAACTTATTGCCGTACATGTGAATCATGGATTAAGTCCTTATGCAGAAGAATGGGCGGCATTTGCTGAAAAAACAGCCCATTCGCTTAATGTTTCTTTTAAAAAATTTTCGGTTTCTTTCAATAAAAATGGAAATATTGAAGAAGCAGCGCGTGACGCGCGATATCACGTTTTCACTGCTTTATTAAATGAAAATGACGTATTAGTTCTTGCTCATCATCAAAATGATCAAGCAGAAACATTGTTATTGCATTTATTCAGAGGGGCTGGCATTGATGGTTTAGCGAGCATGCCCGAGTGGCGTAATTTAGGAAAGGGAAAATTATATCGTCCTTTACTCCATTATTCTCGTCAAACGTTAGAAAATTATGCAACAGCTAATCACTTGTTATGGATAGATGATGAAAGTAACCAGAATGTGCATTTCAACAGGAATTTTCTAAGGCACCAGATTCTTCCAGAACTTCAAAAACGCTGGCCTGGCTTAATTCACAATCTTTGTCGAAGCGCTCAACATTGTGCTTCCGCTAAGCAATTTATTCATATTGAAATAGAGAAAGTTTTAAAAGACATGGTGGATGAAAAATACCGTTTGTCTATTACAAAGTTATTAGCTTATCCTCGGGAAACACAGTGTTTTTTATTGCGCGAATGGTTAACGCAGCAGCATTTTAAAAAACCTTCACAAGATAAAATATTACGGATTTTGAATGAACTTATATTAGCTAAAGAAGATGCGTGTCCCATAATTTCTTGGAAGGAAGGTACAGTGCGGCGTTATCAAAATAAGTTATATGCTCTTTCTCCTCAAGGTATTTTCTTTGATACAGAAATAATTGAAAAAGAAATGCTAATGTTGAAAAAAGAATCTCCTGATGCTCTTTTTGAAGTGAGATATCGCCAAGGGGGTGAAAAAATACGTTGGAAAGGCCAAACCCGGGAGTTAAAAAAACTTTTTCAAGAATGGCAAGTTCCTCCTTGGGAGCGTCAGCATGTGCCATTAATATATAAAGATAATGTATTGATTAAAGTCCTTTTAAATTAGAAATGCCAGCACATATTTTTCCTTAACTTTGACTTAATAGAAAACTAATTATAATATAAATCTTTAACTAAAGCTGGGAAATAAAATGATATCGGAAGATTTAAAAAAATTTTTAGAAGGTAATTTTGATAACTTTCCAGAACCTACATTTGTAAGAGAATTTATAAGAGAATTGAGAAAACTTATACTCTTTCCAATTCAAAATAAACCCGATCAATTGAAATATTTAATGGATATAATTCAAAGCGATGTATTATATAGTTTCTTCAATAAAAATAAACAGCTAGGTATCCAATTCTATAGACAATTAGCGATATGGCATTGTTCTGTTGTTCAACGGGCAGAAATAACCTATGTTAAAGAACATTTTAAAGAGCAGTTAAGAAAAAATTTATTGCACTACCATTGGACCAGTGGTGGGGCTAGGGTTGTATCTACAGTTGGGGTTACCCCTTTGCTTGCGTTAGCGACTTATGGCTTCGGCGCTGCTTATCTATTGATGAACTTTTTTTATTTGCCGCTTAGTGTGTATTCATATCGTTATCCTTCTAGACAACGTCAAAGTAGGATAGAGGAAATAGCAGAGACCCTTTATCAGAGTATGGAAGCAATAAGCATAACAGAGGAAAATGACATAGTTAAAAAAGTTTCTAAATATCATCCTAAAACGGGATGGAACGATGGTAATTGGGGATTTGAAGAAAGTTTTACTGCTAAAGCATTTGAGAAATCCATATTTGATGCTATTAATAGCACTGATAACCCAAGCTTACGTACTCAATATTTACAAAATGCCCGAGATTTGCGAACACCTTTGGGACAATTTACGGCTAACCAATATAAGGCTCAAGTAGCAGGCTCAATTGTACCACCTGGAGTTAAACTTCATTATCTCTTTGCTAAGCTTGATGCACAAATTAAAAGTGCTGAAGATCAATGTATTGCGTTGTTTTTAAACAGTACAAATGAAAGTTTGCCCAGTGCAATTCGGGAAAAACTAATTGAATCGATGCTTACAACAAAAACGATGCGATACTGGGAGCAGGATTTACCTTTAAATCCAATCGATGATAATTTAGGGGATATTGAGCTGAGTACTTTGAAAAATTAGGGCTACTTTGATACACGCCCTAATTATTTTCTTGGCTTTGTTCTTGCCAAACACCACACATCGATTATTAACGCTGGATTGGCTTTTTTTAATACTCGACAAAGCGATGTAACGGTTTCGCCAGTTGTGACAACGTCATCAATAATCGCTACATGTTGATAAGAAATTTTCTTTGCGCTAAAAACCTTTTTGACATTTTCTTTTCGCGATTTAAAGGGCACAAGCGATTGAGGAAGTGAATGTTTAATTCGCTGGCATATATTTAATTCAATAGGAATTGAAAAATGTTTGGCTAATATTTTAGTCAGTTCATGGACTTGATGATAACCTCGTTCACGAAGACGTTTTGCGTGAAGAGGTAAGGGAATAAGGCATTCAGGTTGTGAATGGATAGTATAATGCGTTTCAATTTTTTGAATCATCAGGCGCGCTAAAATAGGGGCTAAGAAAAGTTTTTCTTTGAATTTATAGTCGTGAATCAATGTCTGTATAGGATCTTGATACCAACAACACGGTATAATTTGTCGAAAAGGGAAAGTTTTCGTGAGACATCGGCCGCATCGCGCTATACTTTGTTCACACGAGTTTTCGGCAAATGGTAAGGGTATGCCACACATCTGACAAATGATTTCTGTAAAAGGTAAGAACATTTGACATGCATTACACAATGTTTTTTCTTGATGAATTTGGCCACAAAGAGCGCAAAAACGGGATTGGACAAGTAATTTCATGGTATGATCATAACATGATGAATAAAGATATCCAATTAGCTTTTAACAAAGCTGCACATACATATGCTGAAGCAGCCTTTCTCTATCGGGCTACCGGCGAACGACTTTTATCACGTTTAGATTACATGCGTTGTGAACCACAAGTCATTCTTGACGCAGGATGTGGCGCCGGGGATTTTTCAGTGCAATTAGCCCAGCGTTTTCCTTATGCCTCTATCATTGCGGTAGATTTTGCAGAAGAAATGTTGCGAATGGGGCAAGAGCGGCAAAAGAAGCAAGGCCTAATAGAATTACCTATTGAGTGGATGCTGGCTGATATGGTTGATTTGCCCTTACCTTCGGAGTCTGTTGATATGATTTTTGCTAATCAATCCATTCAAGACGTTGATGATGTAACGGCTTTATTTCGCACTTTTCACCGTGTATTAAAACCGGGTGGTATTTTATTATTTGCGACTTTAGGTCCGGATACATTGAAAGAATTGAAAGCGGCATGGGCATGTGTTGATACTTATGGGCATATCAGCGAATGGAAAGATTTACATGTGCTGGGTGATGCATTAATGTCACAACAATTTGTGCAGCCTGTTGTGGATCGGGAAGAAATGATCGTTCATTATAAAGATCCTTCTCGTTTACTTAAAGATCTCAAAGAACAGGGGAGTTATAATATCCATCCAATTAGGCGAAAAGGATTAATGGGTGTCGATGCACTTGATTATCTTTTATACCAACTCGAACAGCAAAAAAAACAGGGCAAAATTGCTTTAACGTATGAAGTGCTCTATGGGCATGCGTGGCGAGGAGAAAGTAGTTCTTCATCCTATAATGCTAAGACGGGCGAAACAGTAATTACCTTGGATAAATTACGCCGCCGAAACATTTAATGTTTGTAAAATTTACTAAAAAAGTAAAAAACATGTTTGTAAAATTTACTTTTTTTGCATAAACTACAGGCATGAAAAGAAAAATAGAAGAAGATCTTAAATATTGGCAGCATAAAGCACATCGATTGCCGTTATTATTGCGTGGTGCTCGCCAGGTTGGTAAAACGTATGTGGTTGAAAATTTTGGAGCGAAGTACTTTGACAACGTGGTTTCAATAAATTTTGAACTACAACCAGAATTAAATACCTGTTTTGAATCCCTCGAACCTTCTAACATTGTGATGATGCTAGAAATCCTTTTACAACAACGCATTATTCCTGGAAAAACTCTCTTATTTTTAGATGAAATTCAAGAGTGCCCGAGAGCAATTATGGCAATGCGTTATTTTAAAGAGAAAATGCCAGAGCTTCATCTTATTGGCGCGGGTTCTTTACTAGAGTTTACGTTATTTGATGAAAAATTTCGTATGCCAGTGGGAAGAGTAGAGTTTTTATATTTGGGCCCGCTATCATTCAAAGAATTTTTGGAGGCGGCAGAAGAAGGGCCGCTTTTGGAGTATTGGAAAGAGTTTAACCTTCAAAAGCCTTTACCGAATGCTATTCATCAACACTTATTAAAAAAAGTAAAAGAATATAGTTTAGTAGGAGGAATGCCGGCAGTTGTGTCGGCTTACATAACTCAAAAAAATTTGATGGTTTGCCAAGAAATTCAGGCAAACTTGCTTAATACCTATCGAAATGACTTTGGAAAGTATGCTGCGAAAACAGCCTTTAAGAACTTACAATTTCTTTTCGAAAAAGCTCCTGGATTAGTGGCTCAGTGGTTTAAATATGTTAAGGTTAGCGCGGATATTAAACCTGAAGATATAAGACAAGCATTAGGATTGTTATATAATGCGGGTCTTTTTTATCCTATATATGCGACTACTGCTTCTGGAATTCCATTAATAAATACTCAAAATGAAAAAAAATTTAAACTTTTATTTTTAGATATAGGGTTATTAAAAAGAGCCTGCCGGCTAGATGCGGAGTTATTATTACAAGAAGACCTTTTTCTTTTAAACCAAGGAATCTTAGCGGAGCAATGGGTCGGACAAGAATTACTTGCATATGGTCAAAGAAACGAGCCACCAGCCCTTTATTTTTGGGTGCGAGAGCAAAAAAGTAGTCAAGCAGAAGTAGATTATCTTACAATCGTTGATCAACATATTATTCCAATTGAAGTTAAAGCAGGTTCAAGCGGAAGATTGAAATCACTACAAATTTTCATGCAAGAAAAGAAAAGTCGTTTAGGTATTCAAATTTCTCAAGCGCCTCTTTCATTTAACAGCACTTCAAATATTTTAACATTGCCACTTTATTGGATTGATCGTATCCCCGAGTTTGTTAAAGCATGTTAACACATATGAATATGAATATTAGGATTCCCGGGTTCTTCTTTAAAAAGGGGAGGAAACTCACCTAGTTGATGGGCTTCTTGTAATAATGCTGCAAGATTCGACGTAGTGAAATGATATAACTCTTGGTAGTTTTGAATCACAAAATAAACCGATTGCATTTCATCAATACGATAAGGGGTTCGAAGGGCAACGAGTGGATTAAATAATTGTCGTTGCGGTAAATTGCTTTCAACTGAATAGGTTGTTTCGCCAATAGAAGAGAGAATACCACCGCCATATATCCGTAAACCTTTAGGCGTTAAAATTAGCCCAAATTCAACGGTAAACCAAAACATTCTTTGGAGTAATGGCCAGTCTTTTTTATCGCATTTTAAAACAAATTTGGCATATTCTTGGGTAAAGTCGGCAAATACGGGTTCTGTGAGCATAGGACAATGTCCAAATAGCTCATGAAAAATATCAGGCTCTTTGACATAATTAAGTTCTTCCATAAAGCGGATAAAGGTAGCAGCAGGAAAACGGCGATTAGCCAATAAGGTAAAAAAATCTTCCGCAGAAATAAGTGCTGCCACGGGTTCGATAGACCAGCCGGTTAATTGATGTAAGCGTTGGTTAACTTCAGGAAGTTGGGGAATAGCTTTATTATCTAGCGCTAATTTTTCAAGCCCTATTAAATATTCGTCACACGCGCGTCCTTGAACCACGGCAATTTGTCGTTCATATAATGTTTTCCAAACCAAATTTTCTTCAGCGGTATACTGAATGTAGCCGTTGGCATCAGGTTTTTTTGATACGTATTTACTCTGAAATTCCACTGTTTTCCCCTATTTATAGGTTTTTGCATAAGCGTAGCAAAAGATGAAAGAGATCGCTAGGCTTTAAAACATCATTTTAATACCAACAATAAGAAGCAAGAACGCAAAAAGCTTCCTTAAAATATCGGTTGGTAATCGATGAGTTAATTTTGCGCCAAGTGGGGCAAATAATGGGCTGGGTAATGCGATGCCCAGTACTGCTGGCCAGTAAACAAAACCGGTACACCAGGGTATGGTAATAGGATGTTGATACCCTACCACTAAAAGACCAATGGTTCCAGTAATGGCTAACAGAAAAGCAATAGCGGTGGTTGTCCCAATAACTTTCCGCATATTCATATGATAATAATTTAAAATGGTACCGATGATAGTGCCTCCCGAAATACCAACTAAAGTAGAAAGTACCCCTGCACCTAACCCTAAAGATAATAATAGCGGGCGAGACGGGAGGTTTTCTTCAGCATTGGCTTTTTTTCCGCTAAAAAACATTTGTATCCCAAAATAAAGGCAGGAAACCCCAAATATAACTTTAAGATGTGAACTAGAAAGAAATAACATGATCACAGGACCAATGAAAAGCGATCCGGTAATGATGCCAGGCGAGAAATTTTTAACAACAGGCCAATCAATATTATTTTGCCGATAATGAGAAGACAACGAAAATGCCAGGTTTGTAATGGCGCTAGCCATAGAAGTGGCAATAACAAGGTGCATGAGTGAGTGTTGTGGGATTACATGGAAATAAGAAAAAATAAAAGTGAGGGCTGGAACGATAATTAACCCACCACCAATACCAAGTAGGCCTGACAGAAAACTTGAAATAATGCCTGTTAATAGATAGGCAGTAAATAATAATGTCATATGCTCACCTTAATGTTAATTTTGTTCCTTTGCATCCTCATGTACTACGTGTGTCCTTGTCGTTTATGCCGGTCTGTGCCCGGGCAGGTACAAAGACCTTCCCCTACGGGTAGAACCTTCTTGTATCGCTACTCTGTAATAATATTGGCGGAGAAGGTGGGATTCGAACCCACGTGGAGCTTTGGGGCTCCCATCCGATTTCGAGCCGGCGCCGTTATGACCGCTTCGGTACCTCTCCTAATTAGTAGTAGTGCTAGTATTTACCTCTGCTTGTTTCTCTTTATCTAAAGCACTTCCTGGAGGAGGAGGGGCTTCAATGGATGGAGGATTCTTAGGTGCAGGGGGAATTACATACGTATCACTTAACTTGCTAGAAGTTAATGGTGGCGGTACAACTAAGCCAGGACCATCTTTTGCTTTAGAATAGGCAACTTGTTGTTCGTGGTAATAACTTTCTTCACCAAACAAAGAACAACTAGACAAACCTAATAGTAATATAAGTAACGGAACCTTTTTGAAAGACATGTAGTTATTTCCTCATTGTGTTAGACAGCCAACAGCTTTCATAGCTGCACTTAAAGTAGCTTGATGCTTATGGCTTAATTCGGTTAAAGGTAAACGAATTTCTTCGGATATTAATCCCATTTTGGCTAATGCCCATTTAACAGGAATAGGGTTGGTTTCTAAAAAGAGTGCACGATGCAATGGCAATAATTTTGCTTGAAGGGCATCTGCCGATTCTTCCTCATGAGCTAAACTTGCTTTGCATAACGCGGACATTAATGCGGGTACGATATTGGCTGTAACAGAAATGACACCATCGCCTCCTTGATGTATAAAATCCCGGGCTGTTTCATCGTCGCCGCTGAATAAATCAAATTTGCCTGTCGAATACTCACTTACTGCTTTTTGGATGGATTCCACACGGGTAAGGTCACCTGTGGCTTCTTTTATACCAATAATATTAGCATAAGCAGCTAAGCGCCCTACCGTTTCGGCTAATAAATCACAAGCAGTACGGGAAGGGACATTATATAAAATAAGTGGAAGAGGGGCATCTTTTGCAATCTGGCTATAATGCAAATACAAACCTTCTTGAGTGGGTTTAATATAGGCTGGAGTCATAATCAGAGCTGCATCAGCTCCTAAATCCATGGCCATTTTGGTTAATTCAAGGGTATGTTTAGTTGACTGAGAGGAAGTCCCCGCAATAACAGGAATTCGCTCCTGGGCTTCTTCAATAACATGTTGAATGACTAATTTTTTTTCTTCATCAGATAAGGTGCCTGATTCGCCTGTCGTACCAGCCGCCACAATAGCTTGTGTTCCTTGTTGAATATGATAGTCAACTAAAAAACGTAAGCGTTCAACATCTACTTGATCATGTTGCATGGGGGTAACAAGTGCTACAATGCTGCCGCTGAACATGGAATTTCTCCAAGAATAATCTCAAAATAGAGTCTATGATACTGTAGAACATTCAAAAAAAATAGAGTATAATTGAAAATTTTAAATAATTAATATTTTAGAGACATAAAGAATATGCAAATGACGGTTGAAACAGTATTTCCAAAAGTGCGCACTATTGTAGCGGATGTTTTGGCAATTGAGGAAGAGGATATTCATTTGAATAGCCGTTTGATTGGCGATTTAGGTGCTGAATCTATTGATTTTCTTGATTTCATTTTTCAATTAGAAAAAGAATTCAAAATTAAAATCCCCCGTGGCCAATTGGAAAAGAAAGCACGGGGCAGTTTAGCCGAAAATGAATTTGAAGAAGGTGGTGTGATCACTGAAAAAGGTATTCAAGCATTACAAGCATTCTTGAGCGAAGTGCCTGCGGAGTCATTTTCTAAAAAAATGAAAACCAGTGAAATCCCTTTATTGTTCACAGTAGAAACTTTTTGCAAATTAGTTGTTAGTGCTGTGTCAGAAAAAGCTGCCGAAGCTTAGAGGCTTGTGTGAGTTTCCTGTTTGTTGATAGGATTTTGCGGATGGAGGAAGGGCGCTTTATTCAAGGCGTTAAGCAAGTGACCCTTTCCGATGCTTATTTATTGCCTTCCTTGGATAATGATGGCACATTCGCGTTAATGTCTTCAGTTATGGGAGAAACACTGGGCCAGTTAGGCGCATGGTGTGCAATGCAGGCATATAATTTTACATTACGCCCTGTTGCTGGCGTAGTTTCTGCCGTTCACATTCATGGAGAGGCTAAAGTTGGTGATACTGTCTTGCTTGAAACAATGGTTGATGTATTGGATGAGACCGCATTAGAATATCACAGTATTGCAACAGTAAATAATAAGCCTATTTTTTCTATCGAAAGTGCATTAGGTCCAATGCTTCCCATGGAAGATTTTATAGATCCAACAGAGGCTAAAAGACAATTTGAAAAAATCTTCCGTCCTGGGACTTGGGTTGTACCTGAAAATATTTCTGCGGCTAAAGATCATTGCTTACCTAATTTTGAGACTATACGAAGTAACATTCCCCATATAGGGTTTGATCGGATTCTTGATTTCCTATCAGGTGAACGTGTGGTAGCTCAAAAGAGTTTAAGTTTAAGTGCGCCCTATTTAAGCGATCATTTTCCGCGCAAACCAGTATTACCTTTAACCATTCTTCTTCAGGCCAAGTTACAATTAGCTTCTTCGTTTTTAACGGATTCTTTTGAAGATGGTCATGAATTTAAACCTGTCACTATACGTAAAATTAAAATGAGTGGTTTTGTACAACCTGGTGATACGGTCTATACCACTGTGCAATTAAAAGAAAAGACAGATAATGAACTCGTTGTTACCTATCGTACTGAACTCGAAGGTAAGCGGGTATGTATGGCTGAAGCATTATTTAGAAAGAGATAACGGCTCACCCGCGCAGCCCGTCATTGCGAGGAGGGTGTTGCTGTGTCGCTTATTGCTTCGCTAAAGCCCGCGCAATTTCTCTTTAAAGATGTTCTTCGAATGCAAGAAGTCTAATGTACAGAGGATTTTTTGGAGTGTAAAGATATAATATTATGAGAAACACACATATGAGAAAAGCAGTTATTACCGGTATAGGAATTGTTTCTCCTATAGGCAATGACGTATCTACTTTTTGGTCTAATTTATTAGCCGCTAAAAGTGGTATTGACACTATTGCCCAATTTGATGCATCGAATTTTCCTTGTCATATTGCGGCTGAAGTTAAAAACTATACACCTTCCGTAAAACAGTTTGGGAAGTTATTGAAATATACGGTTCCTTTTACCCAGTTTGCTTTGACAGCTGCCCAAGAAGCATTTGATGATGCTGGCATTATGCCCACCGCGTCCACGAGTGCTCGTTGGGGGTTAGTTGCTGGAAGTGGCATGATGACGACGGAATGGGATTATTGGACAAATTTCCAGCAAACTTTTGCTAACAACCCAGAAGGCGACATTTACTTTAAAAAAGATGTCGATTTCTACAATGTTACTGATATGGGCAAAACATTGCCTAATAGTGGTTTGGGTTTATTACTACAACAGTTTCAAATCAAAGGTCCTGCAACGTCCGTTCATACCGCTTGCGCTTCAGGCGGCCAAGCATTAGGATTAGGCCTTGAATGGCTTCGTCGAGAAGAAGCAGACTATGTGTTAGTAGGTGGATTTGATTCGATGATTAATCCAGTAGGTTTATCAAGCTTCTGTTTATTAGGGGCATTATCTACTTATAATGATACACCAACAACCGCTAGCCGACCGTTTGATTATACTCGCGCTGGATTTGTGCTAGGTGAAGGTGCCGCTTTTCTTATTTTAGAAGATTATGAAAAAGCAAAAGCGCGCGGCGCTAAAATTTATGCTGAGTTAGCAGGTGAAGGCAATTCATTAAGCTCTTACCGTATTACTGACTCTCATCCTTCAGGAGATGGTGCCATTCAAGCAATAGAAGGTGCGCTTCGAAGTGGTGGTTTATCGGTGCCCGATGTAGATTATATTAATGCTCATGGCACTTCTACAAAAATGAATGACTTAAGCGAAACCAATGCAATTAAAGCCGTGTTTGGCGAGCATGCTAAAAAAATTCCTGTAAGCTCAACAAAAAGTATTGTTGGCCATCTTATTGCAGGAGCGGGTGCTTTAGAAGGGGCAATTTCTGCACTATGTATTCATCATGGTAAAGTTCCCATGACAGCTAATTTGACTACGCCTGATCCAGATTGTGATTTAGATTATGTAACAGAAGGGGTAAGAACGCAGACTATTAATGCTGTATTGTCCAATTCTTTTGGTTTTGGCGGCTCTAACAGCTGTTTGTTATTTAAGCATCCTGAATATGAGGGAAAAAATGAATAAAGTAGTTGTTACAGGCCTAAGTACGGTTAGTTCTATCGGAATGGATCTTGAGACAACGTGGCAAGCGTTGTTAAATGGGGAAACAGGTATCCGCTCAGTTTCTCATTGGGAAGAGCAAGTGGAAGGCAGCTTTATTGGGGCGGCTTTAAAAGATTATCAACCCCGCCGCATGGTTCCAGATCCAAAGTGGTTAAAATTGATTTCGCGCCAAGATGTTATTGGTTTAAATGCAGCTTTTCAATCCATTGATCACGCAGGTTTTATTGCTTATCGTGATTCATTGGATGAACCAGCGCAAGAAGCTTTCAACAATGGAACCGGCGTTTATGTAGGTTCTGCCGGGAACAAATTTTTTCAGCAATATGATTTTATGCCGTTGTTTGCCCAATCAGAAGGAAAGACAACCAACTTTGGAACCCATTTATTTGATACTGTGCACCCTATGTGGCTCTTAAAGATTTTACCCAATAATGTGCTGGCCTATACAGGTATACAACATGGATTCAAAGGACCTAATCAAAATATTGCCAATCATGCAGGTAGCGGTTTACAAGCTATTATTGAAGCGTATTGGGCAATTGCCCTAGGGCAAACGGATCGCGCGGTTGTGGTAGCCTATGATGCAGCTACTGAGCCACAAAGTGTATCATATTATGAGAAATTAGGTACACTTAGCCCTTCTGGTGTTGTCAAATCTTTCGATTCAAAGAGAGATGGCACTATATTAGGTGAAGGTGCGGCTGCCCTTGTTTTAGAAAGTGAAGCAGCAGCCCGTGAACGAGGTGCAACCTGTTACGCAGAAGTTTTAGGTGGAACCTCTGTTTCAGAAGCAAAAGGACTGTTTGGATTAGATGATACGGCAGAACCATTGACGCGATTAATGCATTCTATTTTGGAAAAACAGCAACTAAAACCTTCTGATGTTGGAATGATTACCGCTCATGCCAACGGCAATCGACAATCAGATGCAACAGAAGCTTTAGCTATTTCAACTGTATTCGGAATGAACCAAACACCTGTTACTGGGTTTAAATGGGGAATAGGCCATACCTTATGTGCGGCCGGTGCTTTAGACACCGTATTAACGATAAAATCTTTAAAAGAAAAACTTATTCCCGGTATTGCTACTTTTGACCAATTAGGTAGTGATTGTGAAGGTATATCTGTTTCCTCTAAAGCGCGTCCGTTAAATTCTTCTGTAGCGATGGTATTAAACAGGGGTTTCGGCGGCATTGATAGTGGACTTCTCTTAAAAGCATATGAAAATATCTAATGTAAGTGAATATTTAAAAACCATACGGCCAACCTTGGCAGGAAAGTTTTTTTATTATTTTTTTCCCTATAGAAAAAGAGTCATTTTACACAATATGCGGCGAGTATTTGGGCAAACCTTATCGCCTAAAGAAATACAACATTTAATGCAGTGTTTTTATTCTCATGTTGCCACCTCAATCAAAGAGAATCTTTCTATGCGTTTTATGTCTCAAGAAGAAATAGCCCAAAAAGCGGAAGTGATTGGGTATGAGTCGGTATTAGAGACAGCCAAAAAACATGAGGGCATTTTAGTCTTAACCGGCCATTTTGGAAATTGGGAGTTTGCGCCTATTGCCGGTATTCTAAATTTTAACCAATTTAAAGGCAATTTTTATTTTATTCGAAAAACATTAAAACCAAAGTGGCTCGAAAGAAAGCTTTTCAAACGTTATTATTCATCTGGTTTAAATGTTATCCCTAAAAAAAACTCAATCTCCCAAGTATGTGATGTGTTAGAAAAAAATAATGCGGTAGTATTTGTGATGGATCAATATGCGCATTTACCTAAAGATGGCATTGCTGCTGAGTTTTTTGGAATAAAAACCGGCACTTACCGGAGTTTAGCTACCCTTGCTCGTTATACCCAACTACCCGTTATTCCAGCAGCATCTTATCGCAAAGCAGATGGCCAGCATGTGTTAAAATTCTATGATCCTATACCGTGGGAAGAATGTACGGAAGGCCATCACGCTGAAATCTATCAAAATACCTTACGGTATAATCAAGCAATCGAGCAACTCATTCTTGAACACCCAGAGCAATGGCTCTGGACTCACCGTCGTTGGAAACATACCTTTTAATCTCGCATATTAGCACACAATAAAATTTTTTTGTAAATGGGTTTTCTACTGTGGTATATTCTGGGTAGATGGCTTCGTAGGGGACAATTTTACGACATCATTCCCGCCTTCGCAGGAATGATGTCGTGGCAAAGAAAAGCCTCTGAAAACTTTGGAATTTCTAGATTGTCTGTAAATTTTTTAAAGATTGTCCCCTACGAAGGTAAGATGGTCAATAAGTATAACGCTTAATTTAATATTAAGGTAGGTGTGTTAGTCTTTCTACATAATAATACAGTATTTAAGCTGTTGAGAGGTGGGTATGCCAGGAGAAGAGTGGAAAAAAGTCTTTTTAGCACGAGTTACTGGACACTTGGAGTTAAATCTTGACGGGTTTAATGGATGGCTAGAGACAACCAATGAAATTCCTCCAGAATATATTAATAGCATCGACTTTTTAAGCCAACAAAATTTAACTCACCAAAATGTTCTTCTTCAGATGACGCAAGATGACTTTGGCGCTTGGTTTTTATCCTTATCTGAAGGACAGCAAAGAACATTATCTTCCTCAAAATGTCATAAGTCTTCAGTCCTTATTCGCTATGCCCAAAAATATATTAAAAGACTGGAGGCATTTCGTGCCTGTTCCTCTAATTTTGAACAATTAAAAAGCTGGTTATCCGATCCAAATAATTTAGAGATCCTTATTTCTTGCAGTCTAGAAAAGATTTTTATTCCTAACTCTTCAAGAGAAGAGAAGCTTGCTCTTGCTAATAAACTACTGAAATATTTTATTGTTAATCCAGAAAAAAATTCCAATAATGCATTTCTTTTTCGTCAATGGATAAAAAATAGTGAAAATTTTGCCATCATTCAACAGCTTGATGTAAAAGAACTTTTGAGTGGTGAAGAATATACACCTGAAGTGAAAAAAAATATTGGTATTTTAGTATCAGAAATAGTAAATAATTGCGTAGAAGCAAGTAATACTGATGACGCAAGAATGATTGCCTTTGCTTCTTGGGTATATAAAATGAGTAACGAAGAGTTACTAGAGTTTGCAGAAGAAGAAAAAAAGCCCTTAATTGTATCTCTCAAAGAAAATTCTGTTTGGGTAAAAGAAATAGCCAGAGATCTAAATTTATTAAAAAATGGTGATAATGCTTTATTAGAAAAAGTGTTGGCTAGCTCTTCCCTGCAACAAGCTTTATTGAATGAATATGTGAAAGTAAAACAGCCGGGTGCTTTTATAGGGGTACGCCCTATTATTACTGCTGTCAGTGAAATAAAAAAAATTAAAGATAAAGAGGGCGAAAGAGAAACCAAAGAAGAAAGCATTCGACATTTTCTAATGCCAACTGAAAGTGTGGATGAAAATTTAGGCATACGACTTAAATTACTTCGAAAAGAGTTTCCTTCCGAATCTTATCCATCTAAATATTACAATCCTTCAGTATATGAAAAACTTGAGTTAGAAGCCGTAATTAGATTCTACCTTGAGCCTTTAGAGCGCATATCTAATAGTACTTTAGATATTTTAGTAGGAGATTTAGAAAGACCCGAAACATTATCAATTATAGTTGCTGTTGCTATAAACTCATCCTTAGATAAACTGATTAAAAAAAATATAGGAAAAATTTCTTTACTTCCTCCAGAGGTGCTTGAGAGATTAAGAGAAACTAAGAAACTTAAAACTACGAAAGATGGTGAAAGCATTGATTTAAGAGAACTCTTCAAAAACTTGGTGAGTGAGCGCAATGAGCTTACCCAGGAATTAATACGTACACCTTTTTTATTGCCAAAGCTATGTTCTCACGTAGTATTGAAAGGAAGCCAACAGGCTTCTAGAAAAAATCGTTTTTTATATGTGCTAGAGCAAGCCTTGAAAGAAATGGATTCGGGAAGAATGGAGACATTTGCGCAACAAGCGGCATTTAATATTATTAATAATGGCAATGAAAATGATATTACTATAGTTTTAGTCGCATTCGAGGAAGTGGGTGTTAATAAAGAGTTTCGTTGGTTCTTCGAGCATTATGTTAAAGAATCACTTTCGTTGAGTGATTCGGTTCAATTACTCGATAAAAAACAACTGACTTCAGAAGTAAAGGAGGCAGTCCTTAACGCAAACTTTGTAAAAAGATTACGTGCTATTACATCAATAATAGACATTCCCTCTATATTAAGTGAGTATAATCAACTCAAGAATTGGAAAAAAGGATTTAAAGTGTGGGTGGACACACTTAAGTCAGACAAAATGTTGGAGAAAATTAGTGAATGGCTGCAGAATCAAGATTCTAATTTCAACACAAATGATTCAATTCATATTATAAGACATGCTTTTGGACTGGCAAAATTCCCTAAAGATGAGTATGTTTGGGAACTGATTGATGCATTTGGAAAACGTTTAATAACAGAAGAAAAGAATCCGTCCAGTTTATTTAATATTCTTGAGGTTATCGAGGCATCCTCTTCTATTGAACGTAATCATAGAGTAATTAAATATGCTATTGAATGGGATACTCCATTATCTATAGAAAAATTAAAACAATTATGGGATTCTCGATTTTATTCTCCAAGCGAAATGGAAACATTTATCTTTTCAAGTTCACCAAATGCATCCGGTAAAGGTGAACCATTGAGTTTTGAGGATATGGTTGCTTCTCCTGGAGATTCTTGGATAAATACATCCTCCTCTTCTCCTAGGAATATATCCGTAAACACTACACCCACTAAATCAACAACCTTTTTAGGAAAAAAGAGCCATTCCAAGGAGTTACTGTTTCCTAACAAACCTGTTGAAGCGACTGAAGAAGATAAACAATTGTTAGTCAAATGGGTGGAAAATTTCCTGAAAAATAGAAATGCGAAGGAAGAATTTTCACTTGATGTGATTGTGGAATTATTTGAGGCTTTTCCAGGTGGGTTTGAGGCTGCTTATAATGTAATTGAAAAAGACAAGAATGACAGAGCACATAATGAAAAAGAAGAACATTTTTATGAAAAAGAAGATCATTTTTTGACTTTAATAGCGGAACATCGTGATGCGTTGAAAAGAAGTTCTTTATTAAATAATGAAGCTTATCTAACATTAGCTACAGAGTTTATTACTATCGTTGATAGACGTCAAAGAATTACCAAAAAAATTAATGAGGAAAAGAACTTAAACGCAAACAAACCATTTTTTTTAGCACTTATTGATGCCATTAATAGTGGTAACATTACAATAGAGGCTATTTTTGAATATTTTCCCCCTGAGGATTCAAACTGGAAGAAGATTTTATCCGATTCTACAAGCAATCATTTTACAATTTTGAATGCTTGCATAAACTATTTTACAGCGAAGTGTGGACATGAGTTTCTAATGGATCATAAAAAAAATAGTTTGATAGACATCTATCAAATAGTGGGGGTAAAAAATTTATGGGCTAAGTTGTTAGCAGAATATAATGTTGCAGGAAACTCTGCTCAAAAAAGCACATTTATTGATGCAATTTTGAATGATATAAACCTAATAGAAAAAATACTTACTCCTAGTGCTGTGGAAAGTGACTGCTCGCAATTTTTTTCTGCAGATTACCTACAACAACAATTAATTGATAATTATTGTCTTACTCGTGAGGAAAAGAAAAAAAATCTTTTACAGGTTTTCATTCGTGCATGGTTTAAGCAAGCATTAGCAGGCAATGATTCTCTTCCTTCTTATATCCCAGACTATCCAGAAACTGCGGGGATAAAAGTAGAAAATTTCAAAAAATTATGCGATGTGATTGATATTCCCTGTCTATGGCAGCTGTTAAAGAAAGAAATAGATAATCCATCTCGATTAAGGAATGGAGAAAATAAAGAAAGCATTAAACAAAAACTTATTAAGACTTTAAAACATTCTGGAATAAAGGCAAAAGTTTTCGGTGCTGGAATAGCAGATACAGGAATTAATTGCGTAGAGATATTTTCTCTTGAAGATATCAAAGGCTTTATTGAAGAGTATCAAGCGATTAAAACTGATCTTGAACGTGTTGCTGATAAAGAAGCCTTGGTTTCTTTTATCAAATTATGGTTCAAATTAAGATTGACATCATGTAATGAGAATAAAGCATTATGGCAAGTTATTTCTCAGGATGAAGCCATTAACAGTAAGTTCTTTGATTTATCAAAGGCATTACACCAAATGCCCGAACTTTTACAGGTAGATAGAGAAAGTTCTGCGCAATTAAATGAAGTAAAGGAAACAATTAATTCTTATAAAGCTGTTGAAAATGTTAGTTCCTTTGAGGAAGCGAAAGCCTTCAGGGTTGTTGGATATGGTTCACCCTGTAAATGGATAATGGCTGCTGCAATAGAATCTGATTTATGGGCAGCAAAAAGGGATATAAATTCATTTAAAGACATTCTCGTAAACTTTAAAAATCAGTTTAAGGCAATGGATAATGTACCGGAAGTACGCACTGCCATTACAAATGTATACAATACCTTATGCTTTGCTCTCAATATGGGAGGTCAAAACACAAAGGCAGCATTTGAAGTTTTTATAGAGGATGAGGAATTTTTTGCCAAACTGCATGACTTGTATGTTGGAAATAGGGTATCTGCAGATGAAAAAGCATTAATTAAAAAAATGCTGCAAGCATTGTTTATGGCTAACCCAGCTGGATGTCTGAAAATATTATCTCAACCAGAACGAGTGAACCAGTGGTATTTTACTGTAAAAGAGCTGGAAATATATGATTGGGTAAAACAAGAAACGGGGCCTGAGAAGATAAAAAGAGAACGGGAAAGACGACGAGATGGAATTACCGCTCGGTATGATGCTCACAATCAGAAAGTAGGTTGGCTAACGAGTAATACTTTTGATAAGTCCTCATTAATAGCTTCTATTCCAGAATCTCAGAAAAAATGGATTAGAAATAATTTTGATGATCATAATTTTGAGAGAAATAATCCGGACTATAAAGCTCGAGCTGCGCGTTATACCTCTTGGAGTGGATTGCAATGGCTATGGAATACGTTTAAGAAAGTGTCAAAAGGAGTTTCTTCATGTTATGGAGTGTCAGCTGTAGTTCCTGGTCAATCACAATATAATAATAACGACAGTGATTTTATATTTAAAACTTCTGCGGGTGAATGTAACGATCAAGAATTGGAAAAGAGAATTATTAACTTGCAAGTGGATTTGGGTTTTGTAGATTTGTTAGCACGTTACGAAAATAGGGGTGAACGTGTGGATACTCGATATGAAGAGGAACGATTTGATAATGCGTTAGAGTTTTTAAAGCCACAGGGTTTCAGGGGTTTCTTTAAAGCATCAGGTTTAACCGCTCTTAATAAATGGATAGATACTACTTCAGTTCAAAATGATATTAATTTACCTGCTAATATTACAGCTGCTAGACAGCAATTAAAAGATTTAATAGCGGCGGCTATTAAACTAAAAAGAGTAAACTCCAAACATTTAAACCTTCAGAAAATCCAGCAAATAAACGAGATTCTTTATGCCCTTAATAATCATATAGAAAAATCTAGCAAATGCACAAAGATTCAAGAGGTATTATTAGGACAGCTGGATTCTTTTAATAACACTAGCAATGGAACAATAGGAATCGAAAATTCCTTAAGCAGTGATTTTGAGTTGGCAGGTATTCCCCTTTCTCGAGTGTCTTCGAAGACGGGTAGTTTTAGTTTTAATCGTCCTGATTCGCCCAGTGCAGCCACTCTAGGTAGAAGCGTTGCAGATTCTCTAAAATATTTGCGTGAGCAATCTCCTGTAGGCTATGGCTATACATCTGTACCTTTAAAGGAGACCCCTGTAGCTAATAATAGTGGTAGATGCACCATCCGCTGAACTTACCTTTATTATCAAGATTTAATAAGAATTTAACAAACATTGTGAAATTTTTCAGTTTTTTTATGGTACAATAGCCTCATCCAAAAATGAGGACGAAAAAATGCCCGTTGAATACACGCAAAAACAGAAGGATTTTATCAGTACATTCTGTGACGATTTCAAAGCTGAAATAGCCTTTATGAAGGATTGCAAACGTGGACGTTCTACACGCCGTAAGGGATTTATTGAGCAGGGCATGGGAGGTGTTTTATCCCTTCTTTCTAGTGCAGGTGGTGATATTGGCAGTGCTATTGCCACTGTAGGTGAGAAGATAGCGGAGCAAACTTTTAATCGTTTAGATGAAGCAAGGCTCGACAATGCAGTAGGCCGTGAACATTTCAGCGGCAGTGAACTGTTATCACAGCAGATACATCAAGCCGCGTGTACAATAGCGCTTCGTTATGGCCAATTTATTGAAACGTGCACCCCAAGTGGTGTCTATAAATTGGCTATTTGTGGTGTTGACCGTATCATGGAATATACAACCCGCAAAGATAAAAACGGCCAGCGCCGCTCTTGGGAGTGTGCTACTTTTTTAGAAGGATTGGTTCATGGGTTATCGGGACGATGGGTACAATCGTTAACCAATACGTATATTGAGATAGCAACACCCTCTTCATCTCCTTATACCGCAGAAGGAGTTTATCAACGTTCGGGTATTGCCTTTCGAAATGAACAGGGATGGCAATTTTTTGCCCCTCCTAAAAAAAGTAATCTCTTTAAACAATATGATTCCTATACGTCTAAATATGGATTCATGGTACTGCATAAAGACGAGGCTAAAACATGGTCGAATTTTAATCACTATACTTTCTTGCCAGAACACGCCGATGCCTTTTTTAGGGAAGATTTTGATCCACTCGAGGTATCCGATAATTCATCGCCAGAGGGTACGGATAACCCCTCGCTTCCTGCTGAAAGTGAGAAAGGAGCCATACATTCAAGTACGCAAGAAGATCTCAATAAAGAATTGGATAAAATTACCACTCATTTTGAAAATGTTTTGCAAAAAATAGTGGTTAATATTCAAGAAGCAAAAGCGGATTCAGAGGCAACACGTACAGAATTGCAACGAATTCAGCAATATTTGAGATGGATGACAGAAAAAACCTTCCTTTCTCCGGTATTGGCCACTGTTTTTGAAGCCTTTCAAGAACGACAAAAAACAGAGGCTGCGCAACAAGCCTGTTGGATAGCACATAAGACGTTGTTAGGTGAAAATCTTTTCCAAGCCGTCGAACAAGCGGTACAAGAATGTGCACGGTGTTGTTTTATCGCAGGAGACAGTGGTTCGGGAAAATCAGTCGCCGTCAATCAATTGACCACTGCTTTTTGGGCTAAAAGAAAAGGCCTCACTGATAGCCTGCCAGAAATGATTAATTTTAATTCTATAACGCCGTCATTATATGCCAATATTATCAGCGATCCCAAAACGCTTCTTGAAAAATATTTTGAAGCACACTATGGGTATACGCCTGAACAAATAGCGCAATTTAATAATGAAAAGTGGGTTTTCTTTTTTGATGGGTGGGATAATGTTGCGTCTTCTTTAGTACACGCCATTGTTTCTGCCCAAATACTTGAAGGCTGGCCTAACAGTAAGCTATTTTTTACTATCCGAAAGAATAACCTTGAGCAAAGGACCGAGGCCTCCACCCATTCAGCGATTACTATTGCCCTGTGGTCCGCTGACATGCTGAACCATTATTTACACTTGCGGGAGAAACACGATCCGGATACACCGTATGTTGCAAGTTTTGCGAAAAATGCATCATTACACCAGTTAGCATCAGCGAGTGGGTTGCCTGTTGAAAGTGAAGACGTATCCACTGTTGCTTTTTCACCTGAAAAAGTAGCGTTTATCAGCGATATTTTACCGGCTTTATTGGGAACCGAGACAAAAGATTGGCCAACCTCGTTAGATAAACTATATACTTTTTTAATAGAGCACTATATTCAACTCACCTCGTACCAAGTTGAATTATTCACCACCAAGTCACTGTTTCATGTTTGGGTTCAAGAATCTTGTCAACAAACCCTGTGCATTCCTTACCCCACCGTTTCAGAATCATTTTTTGCGTCATTTGAAGCGTTACTTTCCGTTATGCTGGCATCACCCCTCTCTTCTGTGCCTATTGTATCGGCAATAGAAAAACAAGGGCAACGTTACCTTATTTTTTCTGCTTCATTTACGCAGTATTGTGAACGACGTGCCCACGATGAAAAAGAAGAAAGGCAGCGGTTGTCTGCTGAGAGAACCCTGGCCGTGCAGTTAGGTAATCCCCGTTTATCATTGTGTTCAACTCCTACCCCCGATACAACGGCAAGTGTATTCAGTGATAATGAACCTACTCTTAGAAACAGTGTTTCATTAGAATCCCCATTGACAGAAAATTTGAAAGAACTGTTGAGGCCAGAGGTGGCAGTTAAACGCACCCTTGCTCCTTCAGAACAAACATTGTTAGAAAACGTATTAAAAGCATTCTATAAAAGCATCCAGGACAACACGTCGATTATTTATACGCTTATGCCTAATCGTATCGAGCCGCATACTTACACCAACGCAAAGGAAAGCAATCGATGGGTAGAAAATGAACGGCTTTTTGACGATAGAAGCCAGTATGTAGAGCGTCTTTTAGCCTATGCACTCGAAATTGCCCAAGGAATGGGGAATATTTTTGACCGCCAATCCCTTTCAAGATGTACTAGTTGGGAGAACTTTGCCCACATTCTTAATAATGTTGATATAAGCAACCTTTCTTCCCCCGATACTGGATCGGTTGTTCCCCCACGTGCACTGTCAAGGCATAGCCAAGCGTCTTCAAGCAGTCATGCCCCTTCAGCAGCACCACGCCAACAAGTAGATATATGGGAGGCGTTATCCAATCCGACTGAAGAGGGGCAGAGAACCCCGGCAATTATTTCAACGACGAGCATGAAGGAGGTGAGTTTCTTGAGCCGCCTGGAGATGGAAGACAATGCTTGGTTACAGACAGTAGAAAATGATTTTAAAAATTATTGGTTACAACAGAAAAAACGGTTAAAGAAGGATGAAAAATGGCATGACATCACCGAAGCGTATATTACGAGGCATTGGGAGGAGTATTCATCCAAATTAAAAGAAGAAATGAGGCGTTTAAAAACAAAAAGGATAATCGGCAAAAACATGAGTGCGGTTTTAAACGATCTGTTGGACAAAGCAGTATCTATTGTTGTCTCAGAAGGGGAAAAGCTTAATTTGTTAAAAGCATTGGCTACTTTTATTGAAGCAGAAAAAAGAGCAATTGAACAAGCGAGAATACAACATAAAACGCGCTTAACGGATTCTTTTGGCTTTCGCCATGGCGCATTGGGGCGTGAAATTCAGTGGCGAACGGAGGAAGATGAAAGTACGGCGTTAGATAATATTTATGGCATGCCCCTGATTGAAGAAGAAGTAGCGGCAGTGCCAGAATGGGCAGGGGTCATTCCTTATGCATGGAAACGTTTTGAGTGTTTGGTGATGAGCACGCCCCTTACCCAAGTGGCGTATGAACACCATTGTTCAGCAGAAGAAAGGAATCTTTTCAAGAAGAGCATTCAAAATGGCCATTACTGGTCGGCAGTAGAGTGGGTAATCAAACAATTTTCTTTCAATAATTATGTGGCGAATCATGTTTATTTTAGGCTAAAGGGGTATATGGAAGCATTAGCCGCAAGAGAAACGGGATTTGAATCTTTTTGGAGAAATTGCACAGCCGAAAAACATGAGCACATTATTAAAGGTTTAGCGAACAATACCATCGATGCTGCCCTGCAATACCTCGTGCCTACTTTACTTTCAGATGCTAGGAAGATTGTTAAAGAAGCCCACGTCGAATCGTTTGAATGGCTAGTGACAGCCCGTACTACTTATCATCGTCCTCATAATGAGCGGGAGACCAAACAAATAGAGTCCTGGCGAACCCTCATGCGGGAGGGAAGAATAGCTTTAGTGTCCGATGAATTGAACCGCCATTATCCCAAACCCACGGTTGAGTTTCTTGAAAACTTTATTTGTTTAGGCTTGCATCCTGATGTGAGTATGAATAAAACCGCTTTATTATTTTTCCTGATAGATGGTGGGATGAAAAACCTGGATTCCCCACGCGTATTGACCCAATTGCAAGCAATGATTGCGCATTGTTTAAACTGTGGTGCCTCCACTCGTGTGGTGAACCCCCAAAAACAAAGTGTATTAGTATACGCGGCCACATTAAGTGAACAATACCCTACGCCATTTCTAAAAAATATTACGGGTATGTTCTTGAATGTTCGTCATTACTTTGAAGAGAATGAGGGAAAAAATAAGCTATCGGCTTGCTTGATAAAATTAAAAGCGCATTTGGATCATTATCAGACAATGTTCTCCGCCTCTGAAAATACGCTATTAGGCGTTATATTAAGAAATGAAGCATTACGACGAGATAGAAAGGAGAGTTTAGAACGTTACAGGGAATGTTTGTATCAATTGCGTTATGATATGGTCAATATTGATAAACATCTTAATACCATGAATGAAATTGCGGTTAAAGGCAAAAGACTGGAAAATTATTTTTACAAGGGTGGAAGTGAGTTACATGATAAGATGTATCAGTTGATTGCCCTGTATACGGCGGAATTAAAAGTTCACCGCCAGTGGAGTTTAGTTAAGAGGCAACCCGTCGAAGCAGTGGTACCTTGGGTCAATGATCCGCGAACCGCCTATTATTCTGATTTATCTGGTGGTGTGTTAACCATTGTGAATAAAATGTCGGATAAAGATGCTACAATAGGAAGATTAACTGCGGAGAATGCAGCATTAGAAAGTAGAAATACTACATTAGAAAGTAGAAATGCTACATTAGAAAGTAGAAATGCTACATTAGAAAGTAGAAATGCAGTGTTAGTAGGTAAAAATGCTGCACAAGGGAGTATAATTAAAGATCTAGAAAAACAACTTCTTGAGAAGGAGGAGTTTTTCAAAAAACAAATAGACGAACTAAAAGCCATGGCAAGATTGACTATTGAACAAAAACAATCTTCACATGGAGCGGCGTTTACGCGAGGCCCCAAGTAATGAATCCATTTATGAGACAATAAAAACAATGGCACTATTCAGTTGGTCATATAAACGTAGAAGTTGGAGAGAACGCTTTCAAAGCATCTCTTTCTGGTTGATAGTTGCCGTCTGTGTGACGGTAAGTGTTGTTACGTGGACATGGCCATTGCTAGCCATTATTGGTGTGGGTGTACTATTGGAAAGGATAGGTATTTTGCCGCGTGTTGATAAATTTTTTAGTCACTTGTTTTCTTCTTTTCGCGGGCTGTTTTCGAAACCGTCCACAAAAGCAGCCCCGGATGACGTTACAGAAATATTGTCCGAAGAAGAAGAGACACTTAATTTAGCCCAATCGAGCCATGAGAGTGACGTGGTTATTGAGGGTAATCCCACTGAATTAGAATTACTATCGGAAGAGTTTACTATGCTGCCAGAATCTATAAAAACAACCTTACTTGAACTTTACGCGACAGAAGAGTGTCAAGCATGGTTAAAGATGCAAGATAAGGCGAGTACCTTATCTGTGCGCTATTCGCGTTTTTACAAACCCGACCACAGTAAACGGGGTCGTTTGGAGAATAAGGCGAATAATGCATTGTGCACGCTATTATCACCCGATGAGAAAGAGCTGGCGCATGCTGAGGGTAATATGCAAGACTTAAGCCGTCATTTATGGGAAAAACACCCTGAAATTCGCCACCTTGATTTTTCTTCCGTTTCTTTTCAAGGCAAGGGAGAAGTTATCCAACGTTTTCAGCCCCTCTTAAGACAGTTATTGTTATCCAATCCTTCTATTACCCACGTGACTTTTCACCCTAAGGATAGTGATTTAGCGGATACATGCACGCTCGTTGATACCCTTATGGAACCCCACAAGATAGCGCAAGCGGTATATTATTGTGTCCAGCAAAAGCATTCAACTGTATGTACACAGTCTCTTTGGCAACAAGTCCGGGGTTTTGTTGACGGGGTGATTCAACGAGTTTTAAACAGTAGGGCATCGTTCTCAAAGCATGCAATACCTTCTTCTTCATCAGAGAACCTGCATGCCATGTTACCACCCGAGACGTGGACGCAAGAAGTAGATGTAGCCCAAATCCCTAGCGATGAGTTATCCACTTCTTGGGGGTTATTGGCGGCTTCTCACTCGATTATTGGGAGTGACGAAGCAGAAGAGAATGAGCGAGAAGTAGAAGAAAGCGCCGTTAAGGTGGTGCAAGGGCAAAAAGAGGATAATGTTGAACAAGAACAAACTCTGCTTCAGATTGCGGACATACCTCTCGTCCCCACACAAGAAGAACCCATTGTTAAGCCCACGATAAGTGAAGTCCTGGCAGCCAAAAAAGCCTTAGCAGAAAAGATTATTAATCGATATGTCCAATGGAATTTAGATTTAACAGTAAATAAACGTGCTGAAGCTTTACAGAAAGAAGCACCAACTTCTCGTTTTCCCATTTTCTCACATCTAATGAGTAAAACCTCCAACAAAAAGTCTAATGAAAGAGTACAAGAAGAAGCCAAGAAAGCCGCTGAATTGGCTGCCCGAGAGATTATTCAACTTTCTATGGAAACAGAACCCAGTGGTACTTTAGAGACATCATTGGCTTCACAATTGCGGAAAAAAATAAGAACATTTTCACCCGAAGTGTTAGCAAATAAACAGGCTGATTCTGAGATGCTAACCATTTATAGTGATGCCTACCATATTTTAAATAATATATCCGTTGAAAGTGGTACGCATCGGGTAATTCCAACCAAGTTAAAAACACGCGCTGATTTAAATTGGTTAGAAGAATGGGATGCCAATCACGATGTACGATTGCATGCTCTCAGTGAGAGCAATGTCAAACAAAGAGAAAGACAAACGAAGATAGCAGAAGGTCAGGCGAAGATAGAAGAAGGTCAGGCAAAGATAGAAGAAGGTCAAGCGAAGATAGCAGAAGGTCAAGCGGAGATAGACAATAAAATAGGCGCTTTCCGCGAGGATATGGAAGATTGGGGGATAAGACAACAAGCTGAATTAGAAGAAGTTAGAGCTTTGTTTATGCAAGCCAAAGGATGGACACGAGCGGAGCTAGACACAGAAATGGCTAAAATTTCAGGAAGGGCTTTTCGAACAAATCGTCCAGGGCTCGGTATTTTCGGTTTTGGTTATTCCCCCCTTTCGTTAGTTTTTTCTGAAAAACCACCACAAGAAAAGTTAACTAAGGATGAGATTGCCTCGGTATTGTTAAAAGGCTATTCCGAGTTTTCTTGCCAAACATTGTTGTGGGATACTTTGGCGCTTTTAAAAAACAAAGATACTTCTTTAGTTTCATTATCATTATGTGCGTACCAATTTGCAGAAAATCGGGTTAAATTGCATCGCCAAAAAAAAGCACAGTCAATGGAGAAGCTGAATGCCCACCTCGGTTCCTTAATGCCTTATTTTCAATCGCAATCGGTTATTGGAGAGGTTGCTTTACAGCAACGTGAAGCCATGTGGATGGATGAAAAATACTTCCTATTGTATTTGTTAGTTTCTCCTTCAATTACTGCCCTAAATTTTGAACATATTAAGATTCCAGAAGAGTCACTGAATGCTTTTAATGCTTTTTTAGAAAATGTAATAATGTTCAACCCTCATATTACGCACATTACGCTACATCGTGATAACGAAGCGAGCTTTCCAGAAAAACTCCAAACCAAGTTAGAAGAAAACCGACAATGGCAAGCGGCAAATCATTATGCAAAAATGACCGCAAGTGATTATCAGCACTTGAATATGCCTATCTCTCAGAAAGAACTAAAGGCTCACTTACACTTGATGGTTAAAGCTTATCTAGAAGCTACGAAATTTTCCATCATGACATGGTTAAAGAGAATGAAACCAAACAGTCCACAACTAAAAGAATGGGAAAGTTTACATGAGCAAGTAACCCACTTTTTTAAACGCCTACATGACATTCAAGATAATAAAAAGCACTACTTCAAAACTCAACAAGGTGTTTCCGACTATGCACAGCAATTGGTGGCTGATTGCCAACAGAAGACTGTGCAGCAAGAAGTTGGTGTGTTGTATGGTAGCCTTAGACATATTTAGGGAAATTTTCATAATAAAATCCCCCACCTCGCTTACACGCGAATGACGCAGTAGAAAAACAAATAAATAAGAAAAATTCCTGATGAATTGTCATATGACCCACCTTATATAGGTTGATCACTCTTTTAATTGGAAGATAAGATAATCTTTAGAAGTATTATCGTAGCTCGTTGGACGAGCTACGAATTTTTTAATGATATCAGGCTAATTGATATATTAATTAGCTGATTCAGCTGAATTTTCAACAGGTTGAGCTGCAGCAGCTTGTTGTTGTTTTTTGTTGGTAGGTAATTTTTCACGAATACGTGCAGAACGACCAGAACGTTCACGGAGATAATAAATCTTCGCTTTGCGAACATCACCACGACGTTTTACAGTAATACTAGAAATAGAAGGACTGTAAGTTTGGAAAACACGCTCAACACCTTCGCCATGAGAAATCTTACGAACGGTAAAAGCAGAATTTAAACCGCGGTTACGTTTAGCAATAACGATACCTTCAAAAGCCTGAAGACGTTCACGTTCCCCTTCAACTACCTTAATGTTAACAATTACTGTGTCACCTGCTCTAAATTCAGGAATCTCTTTGCCTAGTTGGGCGACTTGTTCCGTTTCCAATTGTTCAATGATGTTTGCCATCGTTATTGCTCCTCAATGTGATATTCACGTTTAAATTCTTCCAGCAATTGCCATTGCTCAGAAGATAATGTTAATTGTTCAAATAAATCTGGCCGTTTAAGCCAAGTTCTTCCGAGGGCTTGTTTTTCTCGCCATCGGGCTATGGTGCTATGATTGCCGCCCAATAATACACCAGGTACGGTAATGTTTTCAACTGTTTGGGGTCTCGTATATTGTGGATATTCGAGCAAGCCATTGGTGAATGTATCTTGTTGGGCTGAATTTTCATCCCCTAAAGCGCCTGGAATAAGGCGAATTAAGGCATCAATCACTGCCATTGCGGGGATTTCACCGCCACTGAGAACGATATCGCCTAGTGACCATTCTTCATCAATATCCAGCTGAATGACGCGTTCATCAATGCCTTCATAACGACCGGAAACCAACAAAAGTGGTTTATTGGTTTCAAGAAAATGTGTTATCTTTTTTTGAGTAACACGCTCGCCTTGAGGTGAAAGATAAACCGTTAGGGTGTCTGAGCCTAATTTTTCTTTAGCTGCATGAATGGCTTTTCGTAGTGGGGGAGCCATCATCACCATGCCTGGACCCCCTCCATAGGGCCTATCATCGACAGTGCGATGGGCATTATCGCTATAATCCCTTACATGAAAATAGTCGAGCGTAGCAAGCGAATTGGCTAATGCTTTGCCGCAAACACCCCATTGCAATGCCTCGAACATTTCAGGGAAAAGAGTAACAACTCCAATATGTAACATAGCTAAAAATTAAAAGTCGGGATCCCAATCAACCGTGATGATCTGATTCTCAAGATCAATATTAAGAATGGTATTTCCCATTAAATAGGGAATACAATGTTCTTTTTCACCTTTGACAACTAACACGTCATTACTGCCTGTTTCAAATAAATGATCCACATGCCCAAGTAGTATACCTGTTTGGGTTTCAACACGCAGGCCTTCTAGATCACTCCAATAATATTCATTTTCAGATAAAATTGGTAATTGTTCGCGTAGAACAGCAATGTTAGCTTGAGTATAAAGGGAAATAGTATTTCGATCGGAAATACCTTTTAAAAAAACAACTAATCCTTTCGAATGATGCTCGACTTTACTATATTCAACTTTTTCCCAAACCGGAGAATTTTTCTTCTGAACAAACCAAGGCTGATAATTAAGGATATTATCAATCGGCTGTGTGTAAGAATTAAGCCGCATTCCTCCATGAATGCCTTGTGGGCGGCCTATTTGGCCAACCACAACAAGTTGTTCTTCGTGAGAATTAGGCTGCTGCATCAGTTGTGGTAGAAGCCTTGCGATGGGCTTTTACTAATGCGCTAACACGATCAGACATTTGCGCACCTACAGAAATCCAATGTTCCAAGCGGTCCATTTGAACTGAAAATTTTGTGTCTTTTTCTGAAGCAATTGGATTGAAATAACCAATTTGTTCAATATTGCGACCATCTCGACGACAACGTCTGTCGGCAACAACTAGCCGATAGAAAGGACGCTTATTGGCACCACCTCGTGCCAAACGAATCACTACCATAATCTCTCACTCCGAGTTTTATTGATAAAAAGGCCAATTATATAATACTTTTCTATTATTTGAAAGAGCGGCCAGGTGAAGTAGCATTTTGGGCTGTTTGAATTTGCGATGAAGGCAGAATATTCCTCCAGAAATCCCATTGAGTTGTGGATTGACTGGATAATTCGGAGGAAGGAGTAAAATCCGCGCCTTCATTTTTAAGAAAATGCTTGGTGCTAGGTTTTAAGCCTGATGCTCCAAAGAAGTTACAATTGTTTAACCATAAATCACAAGGTATGCCGGTTGTATTCCACTTTCTACTTGAAAGGTTGTGAATATCTAAGCTGTATACTCCGTACCCGCTAGGGATTATTAAACAGTTCTCATGAATGACTAAACTTTCTCCTCCAAACAATAAATGACAAGATGGATTTTCCCAATTATTAGTATTCCAGCAAAAAATTTCTTTCCCATTGCCGCAAATAAGTTGACTTCCATCCGTGCTCCAGAGAATGTTGGTTACTGCTTCTTCATGTGTTTGTAAGATATTTATTGGTACTTGGCTAGCTGAATCAATATTCCAAAGTTTGAGTGTTTTGTTTGCACTACCCGATGCTAGTATTCGGGCATGAGATGCCCAACTGAGACTCCTAATTTCACTAGTATGACTATGTAGGCGTAAAATGGGTTCATGAGAAGTGTATATATTCCATATATATATTTTACCCTCATTGTCGCCGGATGCCAGATATTGTCCGTTAGGTTCCCATGCAAGTTGGTTTATTTTAGACTTAGGATGCGCCAACGTTATGATAGAAGTGGATTGCTGAAAGGGTCGCCAAATGAATAGTAAACCGTTTGTACTTCCGGCAGCAAGTAATTCACCATTAGGTGACCATGCAAGGGAAGTGAGGCGTTGATTGTGTTCAAGTCTTTGAATACAGGCTTCTTCTGCGGAAAGATTAAGATCCCAAATAGCGATGAATTGATCTCGAGAGGAAATCGAGGCAAGATGATGTGAGGACGAGCATGCAAGAGCTTGAATTGGGGTGTGATGTTCTCTTAAAATCTTTAAGGTGCTTAACTGATTGGGTTGCCATACCTGGATAGCACCACTAAAATGCCCGGAAATGAGATAAGGATCGCAATGTGTGAGCTCAAGAATGATGCTGGTTTCCACTGTTGAGGATAAGGAAATATTATGCTGCGTGGGTTTCCATTCACGTATTGTACTATAGGTATCTCTGGAGACAATATTACCTGCGCTGGACCAGGCAACACAGTATACCATTTGCCTATGGCCTAAAAACTCAGAAAGGCAAGCGTTTTCCGGAGAAAGTGCTATATTCCATATTGACACCTTATTGAGATTAGCATTGTATATATGGCCTTCACTTATTGCCAGTGATTCATTTGATGACCAGGCAACGCCTAAAACCATTGCTAGTCGTTGAATATTTTGTATGCAACCCTGCACACGTTTTGATTCCAAAGAGACGTCCCATACGCATAAGGAACCACAATATAAGGAAGAGGCTGAGAAGTCTATTGGGATACTACCACTTCCCACAGCTAATTTTCCTAAAGGAGACCAGGCTATGCAATTAATTCTTTTTTCAGGAATTTCTAAGGTGGCAATACAATGGTTAATTGTCTCTGTATCCCACACTTGCACTCCTTTATCCAAGCTACCCGCGGCAAGAAGCGTGTGATTAGGAGCCCAAGCCAGGCTGCAAACCAGGCCGTGTGATGTATCAAAAATAGTGAGAAACTCTATTTTAGTTTGTACAACATCAAAATGCATAATAGCAACCAGGCCATTATGCATGCCTAAGGCAAATTTTCCATTGACCGACCAGGCAATGCTATAAATTTTCATGTCTTTTGGATAAGGCATTCTACCTTTATAATTTATACTGAAAGGAGTAGTTTCCCAAAAATATAAATACTCATCCCCACTTGCTCCCATCAGTACGCCCTCTGCAGACCATGCTAAACAAGTGAGTTTTCCTTGAGGCTCTGTTAGGCGTTGTATTTCCATTTCTTCAGAAAGAGAAGCGATGATAATATGATTTTCTAGTGTGTAGGCAACAATATCTTCATTCGTTGGATGGCATGCCATGGCGACTTGTATACCTTTTATTACATTACAAATCATACGCTCACTCGTTGTAAACCTTACATTTTTTAGTTGGGTGTTGCATAATTTGGCTTGAAGCAAAAAAGCATTAACCAGTGTTCCATCTGGAAGAATACTTCCCGATAAATCTACATTGGGCATAAAAGCACCACTCAGATCGTGATGAGGTATACAGATATTTCTAAGGCTACCAGGCGGTAATCGGCTAAAATTAAAATGTAGTTTATTGAGTACGGTAATAGCATTGGATGCGGCTTTAGCATAGCCCCTGTTTTTTTTGCTGGCAAAAATACAGTTTAATAGTTTATCTTCATAGATGTTTTTAGGGACATTTTCCAAGCATTCCACTAAGAATTCAAGAATCCCTCTTTCCTTAGTTAAAAATTGAGTATTCCACACATTTAGTAAGGTCGTAAAATCTTCTGATAATGCTTTGTATAAATAACGAGCCACAAAATAATCAAAAAGCGATTTATGTATAAAGCTATAGGCGTTATTATTTGTCGTGAGAGGGCAAGCTAAACGTGCAAAAAAAGATTCGCCAATATTAATAGAAAAAAATTGTTCCCACAGAGAATGTGTGGTCGTGTGTTTTTTCACATACAGGCTGTTTGCCGCTAGCATGCTAAAGCTTAAATTTTCTGAAAATTGTTCACATAGTTCTTTTATATGTTGAGGGGGTAAATGGCCTAAAAAAGTGGTTAATCGTGTTTGTTGTCGGTCAAACCAATAGGCTATAAAGGTTTTATACAAATGATATCGCGTTATTTTTTGCCCTGTTGTCCTTTGTAAAAAAGGAAGTGTTTGCATTACTAATGAAAGAATAAAAGGATTTTCAATGAGAGAAAAAATACTTGGATTAGCTTGCCGAAATTCAGCAAATTGTATTTGTGTTTCAATAGGTTGTTGATTGAGGTAATCTTCAATTTGTGCTGGTGAAAATGGTGCAAGGGAAAAAGTTTTTAATCCTTCGTAATGAGTGGGGTAGGGTGAAAATAAAGCTAAACTGGAGGTAGCCGTGTATGTGTTTCGAGCGGTGATAATTACTTTAGCATTGTACCATGTATCCAATGCATGACTTTGATATAAATTAATTAATGGATGGCCACCAATTTCGTCATACCCATCTAATAAAAATAAAAAAGAAAAATGGGTTTTATAATATTCTATTTGATCATTATCTAAATGATATTCTTCTTGTAAGGTGCGAATAATGCACTGTGCGACGGTTTCATGCGTAAACTTTCTAAGTTCAATTAAAAGGGGTATATAAGCAGTGGGTCTCGGATTTTCTTGGTAATTTTGCCACAAATCCTGACGGATTTTTTTGAGCTCTTCTGATTTTCCGATACCTGACTCACCTAAAAGTAATAATACTTTTTCTTTTGAATCGGTAAGAAAGGAGGAAATTGTCTCAGCAGTTGGCACTTTCAATTGTTGAAAAGAATGGAGAATACTATCCCGGGCAACATATAAGGGGTGAGGTGGATCCGAGAGTGCTTTTTGGCGCATGCGTCGAATAGCATCACCAATTTCATGGAAAGCGTGCTCATTGATTGCTAAGGTAGTTTCATAATGTTGCATTCTATCTTGGTATTGCATCCGCAATTTTTCGCGACGCGATATTAATTGCTGAATAGCATTGTCAATGGAACCAATGGTATCCTGCAGGGATTGGGCGTGTTCGTCTGCTTCAAAAAGGTATTTATAAGGTGCAAAAAATTGCTCGATGATCGAGTCGGGCGTATTGGTAATCTGCCGAAGCGTGGCTAAAAATTCTTGTTGGGTACTTGCTGGTAGTTGAGATAAAAGTAGGTTGTTTTCTGGGCGATGTCGATCAATAATAATTAGTTCAACATTAATGGGAGAATTTTCTGCAAAATTAAAAAAAGCTTCGCCTGTATCAATTTTACAACTGTGCGCGTATAACTCTCCTTGTTTATCGACCTGAAATTCATAACCAATATTTCCACCACTTCCACCCATCACATCATTATCTTTTATCCATTGTGCAATAGCGAGTATTTTTCCTAACCCCCGTTCAGGAATGATTTGGTTTTTAATAATTAAAGTAAACTGTGAAGCATTGGTATGAGTTTTGATAACACATGGATTGTTTAGTTTTCCATAAGTGATAAAGCGATCGAGCCATCGCGATAGTAAATAAGGACGTTGGGAGGGTGCTTCATCAATGGGTAAAAAATAAGTGATAAATCGATCCAGCCAGGGGGATAGTAAAGAAAGACATTGAGAGGATGCATCATCCATTGAAAAGTTATTCCCAATTGCTAAATAAGGAATGCGAACACCGTAGTAAGCGTAAATTTTTGCAGCAATAATTTCAAGATAAATTGAGACAAGGCCGGGGTTATAAGGATTGGGGAAAACAGGCAATTTGCCCACCCACAATGCTTGCGTACTGATTTCTCTAAAAAATTGGATGCCAGGACTACTGCCGCCATCAGGCCGAGAAAGCCCTTCGTATACCCCTAACTCAAAAGCGGCTCCTTCATAGGTTACAAAAGGAGTGAAGACTTCAGGATATACTTCTTGGCCGTCTTCTTGCGTTACATAAGCAGAGCTTGATGGCAGCATTTTTTATCTAAAATTTCATCTGTTTGGAGTGGGTGTGGGTGATGTAATTTCGGGGGTATCATGATTATCTTGATTTGCCTCACGGTTTAATCGAACTTCAATTTCTTTGCAAAATTGTGGTAATTCATGTGCGGACAATAGTATTGGATTTGCGAGTACAAATTTCAAGACTTCTTGTGCTATATTTAGTGGGATACCACAAATATCAGGGTTATTTAATAAACCCAATTGAGTTTTTCGAATATGGGTAAAAGTGGTTGCTGCATAGGATTTGGCTGCATTGTTATTGAAATTTTGAGGGGAAGAAAGTCTACGGATAGTGCTATCAATGTGGTTAACAAGAAGATTTGCCTCTTCAGTGATACGGTTTTTTCGTTCAGTTTCAGATAAAGGGTGAGGTTTTTCAAGAAGACAACCAAACTCAGAAACAATATGATGAATTAAGCACCTATCATTAGAGAAATGACCCACTTCTGGAATTTTGTCTTTTACTTGCTGTGAAAGAGGTAAAAGTGGTAAAGAAGTCCACGTGACTCTTTGATTATTATTTAACCAATAAGCGGTTAGTTGGGTATTGGTTTGTTGAATGATAATATGTTTTTCATCACGAATTTGGGGTAAGGGGCTATTAGGTGCAATTCTCAAAACGCTGGTGTAACGAGATAAAATGTAAGCTTCAATAGCATTTGCTAATGCTCTATTAGGTATCAACTCCGGATTAGATAATCTATCATTGGTCATAGGGTTTGTTAATGAACGCCTCAACCATTTCTCAATGCTAGCCCGTTCAAAAGTATGACCAGTTTCATTAACTATAACGGGATCAACCATAATCCGAAGCGTGATTGGACAGAGGAAAGCTTCTTCCAATGAATTGGAAGGCGAGACAGCAGCAGAAGGAGGAGGAAGAGGATGATTTTGCTGTGCAGAACCCGTAAAAAAACTAACCCAGCTTTTCAAGCTTGCACGCCACGAAGGAGCATTTGGATTGGGTGATGTTGCTGGAGCTCGCTGGGGCAGAGCGCCTTGTTGATTGAAAGCATGTCTTAAAGAGCTGTATCTAACCTGAGTACCATACATAATTTTATACCTCGAATAACCAAAGCTTTATTATATCAATTAGAAGCTTAACTAATGATTAAATTATAAAAAATTTAGGTTTTATTCAATAAATATCATGCTCGCTATTCGGCCAGTTACTCCATCGCGTCGATAAGAAAAATATCGATCATCATGCGTATAAGTGCATTCATTCGATAAATAAATATGTTGCGGTTGAATACCAAGCTTTATCAAGCGTTGATAGGCTAATAGAGGAACGTCAGCCAGCCATTTTTTTGTTTCCTTTATAGGTTTTTTTTGAAATGCTTCGTGACATTCATTTTCTGTATGAAAAGCAGCAAAGGTTTCATAAAAATCTTCACCCACTTCATAATGCGGTTTGGATATAGAAGGGCCTATCCAGACGAGTAAATTTTTAGGCGATGAGTGTAAAGCGTTAATTGTATTTTCGATAACACCATCGGCGAGCCCACGCCAGCCTGCGTGAATGGCGGCTACTTCAGTACCTTCTTTATTTGTGACTAAAATAGGTAAACAATCGGCGGTTAGTACAACACAAATAGTTTTTGATTTTTGTGTGTAGCTAGCATCGGCTGTTACCACTTGGTTGTCTGAAATGGTTTCAGCTGGTACAGCAATAGTGCTATGAACTTGATTAATCCATTTTGGTTCAGAAGGAAGATTAGCTCTTTGCTGTAATTCTTCGCGATTTGCCCGAACATCTTCCTCATTATCACCAACATGAATTCCTAAATTAAAGCTTGCATATATTCCTTCGCTATATCCAGGTGAACGTAAAGTGGTATATGCTTTAATGTGGGAAGGTGCAGGCCAATGAGGGGTAAGCAATGAGGATTTAGACATGATTATGCTCGTTATCAGAAATAAGGATTAATAATTGTTGCATATCATCAGGAAGCGGTGCTTCCCAGGTCATTCGTTCGTGAGTTTTAGGGTGAGTTAAACTTAAACGAAAAGCATGCAATGCTTGTCTTGAAAAGTGGTTTAAATATTCTCCGATGGCTGGTGGAACAGCAGTATAACGAGCCAATTGTGGTCCAGAAATGCCATACAAAGGATCGCCCACAATCGGCAAATTAATATGGGCTAAATGAACCCGAATCTGATGGGTTCGACCGGTTTCTAATGCTACTTCTAAATGAGCAAATGGTGGATTATAACTTAAGCGCTTTGTATGGGTAATGGCTGGTTTTCCCTGCGTGGTCACCGCCATTTTTAATCGTTGATGTGGATGACGACCCATCGCTGTTTGAATAGTGCATTCTAAGGGAGGTGGTTGTCTTAAGTTTTTAACATAGATTATCGCTTGGTAAATGCGTTGAATATGTCGGTCTTGCATCGCTTTTACCAGTGTATGGTGAGCTTCCAATGTTTTTGCAATGACGAGAAGACCGGTTGTATCTTTGTCTAATCGATGGATTAAACCAGCGCGGGGCATATGCGTTAGTTCAGGACAATGATTGAGTAAGGCATTAACTAACGTATGTTGAAAATTGCCATGAGCGGGATGAACCACAAGACCTGCTGGTTTATTAATAACAAGCAAAGTGTCATCTTCATAAATCACATTCAAGGGAATGGATTCAGCTTCCCAGGATTCTTCTTCTAACAAGGCTTCAATAATAACTTGTTCATTGCCTTCCACTTTATCTTTAGGTCGCAGAATATGCCCATTAATCGTTACGTGTTTATTTTTCAGCCATTGACTGAGGCGTGCACGGGAATATTCCGGAAATAATTTAGCCAGGGCTTGATCGGCACGATACTGTGCAAAAGAATCAGGAATAATGCCAGTAAGAGAGATTTTTTTTGTCATTGTTTACATGTATGGGTGTTATTAAAATTAACCATCGGAGAGCGTCATTGCGAGGAGCGACATTGCGTAGCGTTAGCGAAGCAATAAAGCGACGTGGCAATCCAGTCATCGATATTTATTTTCTGGATTGCTTCGTCTTGTTTTGCATCGCCGCGCTTTGCTTGCATGCAAAACATTCCTCGCAATGACGTTCCTGAATTAAAGCATTTATATTTCAATGAAGGAATGATATACTGCCTGGCTTATTTTTTAAAGAAGCATTTAGTAAGAAGATGAAAAGTATTTTTAAGATATTAACGCTTTGTTTAGTAGTAGGAATGTCAATTGTGGCAGAGGCTGCTATGTATATTCCTAGAGATAAGAGCATGGAGAACACAGCAGTTAACCCAACCACTACGCCTACAACAACATCAGCAGCGTCAACCTCTGAAACAACTTCATCTTCAGCTTCTGAAAATACTGAGGCAGTTACTACGTCTACCAGCCCCTCATGGTATGATTCTTGGAAACATTCTGGGGATGTCTATGATAAATATGATTGGGGTGTGATGGGGTATTTAGGTTGGATGACTACCAAAGAAATGTATCATGATATGTACTTTGATTATGGACATTTAGGAAATGGTTCATTATATGTCATTGAAGTAGATAGACAATTACCTAAAGACAACTGGGCTAGAAAATATATTGCTCCTCTCTTGTTTGCTTCAACAATTGAATTGGCTGCCAACTTCACTTATGAAACCGATCCATCAGGCCCATTAGTTGAGTTTAACCCATACTTTGTCTTTCGATGGCGAGATTTCCCATGGAATAACAAATTGTTGACAACATTTGGTATTGGAGAAGGTGTGTCTTTTGCTTCACATAACCCGCAGCAAGAAATTGATTCTCAAAATGAACCTGGTGATGCAAGACAATTTTTGAACTATGTAATGGCTGAATTAACCTTTTCTTTGCCAACTCATCCCGAGTGGCAGGTTCTTTATCGGTTACATCACCGTTCAGGCGTATTTGGGCTTTATTGTCCTGGAACAGTGGGGTCAACAGCCGCAGGTGTCGGTGTGCGATACTGGATGGAATAAATGCGTATTGCCTTAGGTATTGAATACGATGGAAGCCAATACCATGGTTGGCAAAAACAGCCAGGCTTGCATACTGTTCAAGGCTCAATAGAAAGCGCAATTCAGCAAGTAGCGCAACAACCCATTGAAGTTGTATGCGCTGGTCGAACCGATACGGGTGTTCATGCCGTAGGACAAGTTTTGCATTTTGATACAACAGTAAAACGCAACCTCCATAGCTGGATTCATGGAACCAATACCTTTTTATCCAAAGATGTCTGTGTTCGTTGGGCAAAAGAGGTGCCGGAAGATTTTCATGCTCGATATTCAGCTCAATCTCGAACGTATCGTTATATAATATGTGATGAATCTATTCGACCGGCATTATTTCGCCGTAATGTTACTTGGATTTATCGAAAGCTTAATCATGAGCATATGGCAGAAGGTGTGAAGTATTTAATTGGTGAACATGATTTTACCTCTTTTAGGGCAAGTGATTGCCAGTCTTTGAGTCCTATGCGTTTCGTCAAAGCGGTTTCGGTTACTCGTTATCAACGATATGTACAAATTGAAATTACCGCTAATGCGTTTTTGCACCATATGGTAAGGAATATTGCGGGTGTATTAATGGCAGTAGGAACGGGCAAACGCCGTCCCAGCTGGGTACAGGAAGTATTAGAGGCAAAAGATCGACGATTAGGCGCCGAAACTGCTCCTCCGTATGGGTTATATTTTGTGAATGCTGAGTATCCCGAAATTTATCAAATTCCAGAAAGTAATCATTCAATTGGGTTATTATAAATTTCCTGAAAAGTAATAACGAGCATGAATCCATTTGTCACAAATAAACATTATATTTGTGACATTTCATGAAGTGTTTAACCCCCAACCATCTCACCACCATTGGGATGCAATACTTGCCCTGACATATAACTGGAATCTTGAGACGCTAAAAATAAATAGCAAGGGGCAACTTCATAGGGTTCACCAGGACGCTCAATAGGTGTGTTAGTGCCAAATTTTTCTACTTTTTCTTCTGAAAAAGAAGAAGGAATTAGAGGTGTCCAAATTGGACCTGGGGCTACCGCATTAACCCGAATCCCTTTGGATATAAGCGAGCTAGATAAAGAGCGGGTAAAGCTGACTACAGCACCTTTGGTTGCTGCATAATCAAGAAGATGCTCACTGCCACGATAAGCAACCACAGAGGCGGTATTTATAATGCAATCGCCTTTATGCAAATGAGGCAAAGCCGCTTTTGTTAAATAAAACATGGAAAAAATATTGGTCGCAAAGGTTTTTTGCAATTGTTCAGCGGAAATTTCAGTAATATCTTGCGCTACATGTTGTTCCGCTGCATTATTGATTAAAATATTTATATTTCCAAACTGAGAAACGGTTTGCTGAATGGCTTCTTGGCAAAAATCTTCTTGTTGAATATCGCCCTTAATCAACAAACATTGGCAGCCTAATGATTCGATACGCTGTTTAATTTTTTCTGCATCAGAATCTTCTTCTAAATAGACAATGGCAATATCAGCTCCTTCTTTAGCGAACATAATGGCAGTAGCAGCGCCAATGCCACTGTCGCCGCCTGTAATTAAGGCAACTTTCCCTTTTAATTTGTCGCTAGCTTGATAATTCTCTGCTTCTAATTTAGGTTTAGGGTGCATTTTACTTGCTACGCCTGGTTGGTGTTCTTGATGTTGTGCTGGTTTATGGGAAGTATTTGACATTTTTTTCCTCCTAATTACATAAAATATTATTCAATATAGGCAAAAATATTAAAAGCGACAAAATTTTGATGGAGCGGTATTTTTTCTTCACTTTTTAGCCCCTCCTCGCTATAATTACGCCTCTTTAATTCCCTTAAAATTGGTATCATGATGGATAAAACGTATTCTCCTAAAAATATTGAACAAACATGTTATGAGCAGTGGGAGGAAGAAGGGTATTTCTCTCCTCAAGGAGACGGTGCGCCTTATTGCATTATGCTTCCTCCACCTAATGTAACCGGCAGTTTACATATGGGACATGGGTTTCAGCATACTTTAATGGATGCACTAGTGCGTTATCATCGCATGTTAGGGGAAAGCGCCTTATGGCAGCCAGGCACGGATCATGCGGGTATTTCCACCCAAATGGTGGTTGAAAGAGGATTAAACGCAAAAGGACAATCACGCCAAGAATTTTCCCGCGAAGCTTTTGTTGAAAAAATTTGGGAATGGAAAGAGATTTCGGGTGGAAATATTAGTCGCCAATTGCGACGTATGGGGTCTTCATTGGATTGGGAGCGTGAACGCTTTACCTTGGATGAAGGTTTATCTACCGCTGTTCAGAAAGTGTTTATTCAACTCTATCATGAGGGACTTATTTATCGTGGTCAACGTTTAGTAAACTGGGATCCTAAATTAGGCACGGCTGTATCGGATTTGGAAGTGATTTCAACTGAAGAAAAGGGTACGTTATGGCATATTCGTTATCATTTGGCGGATGAGCCTGCTGATGAAACTCAATTTATTGTCATTGCTACGACACGTCCAGAAACGTTATTTGGGGATACAGCGATTGCCGTAAATCCAAAGGATGCCCGGTACAAATCTTTAATTGGAAAAATGGTTAAATTGCCTTTAACCGATCGAAAGATTCCTATTATTGCGGATGAAACCATTGATGAAACATTTGGTACCGGTTGTGTGAAAATTACGCCTGCGCATGATTTCAATGATTATGAAATTGGTAAACGCCATCAATTAAACCGCATTAATATTTTAAATAAAGATGCCACCCTTAACCAAGAAGTGCCTGAAAAATATCAGGGATTAGATCGTTTTGTGGCACGCAAACAGTTAATTGTAGAATTAAAAGCATCAGGGTTGTTAGAAAAAGAAGAGCCCCATACGCTAAAAATTCCTCGAGGTGAAAAATCAGAAGCGGTTATTGAACCTTATTTAACGGAACAATGGTATGTTTCAATGACGCCTCTAGCAGAACCTGCCATTGAAGCGGTTCGCTCGGGAAAAATAAAACTGATTCCTGAAGGTTGGAACAAAACCTATTTCCAATGGATGGAAAACATAGAGGATTGGTGTATTAGCCGTCAACTATGGTGGGGACATCGTATTCCTGCATGGTATGATGAAAAACATAATATTTATGTAGGATATAGCGAAGAAGATGTTCGCTTTAAGCATAAGTTGGGTGCAGATGTTGCATTGCGTCAGGACGAGGATGTGTTAGACACTTGGTTCTCTTCTGCTTTATGGCCTTTTTCAACGTTAGGCTGGCCAGAAACCACACCTGAACTAAAAAAATTCTACCCAACAAATGTCTTGGTAACCGGGTTTGATATTATCTTTTTCTGGGTTGCACGCATGATTATGATGGGATTGAAATTCACCGGAAAAATTCCTTTTCATGAAGTATATATTACTGGGTTGATTCGCGATTCAGATGGGCAAAAAATGTCTAAATCGAAAGGAAATGTGTTGGATCCTATTGATATTATTGATGGTATTTCTTTAGAAGATTTACTCGAAAAACGTACTGCTCATTTGCTGTTAGGATCACAAAAAGACAAAATTATTGAAAATACCAAGAAGACATTTCCTAAAGGTATTCCAGGATTTGGAACCGATGCTTTGCGCTTTACTTTTTGTGCCATGGCTTCTCCTACACGAAGCATTAACTTTGATTTAAATCGTGTTGAAGGCTACCGTAATTTCTGCAATAAATTATGGAATGCAGCACGTTTCGTGATGATGAATACCGAACAATCAGGTGATGATGAAGATTGGGGCGATGGGGCGTTTGAATATAGTCCCGCCGATCGTTTTATTTTATCGCGATTACAACGCACAATTGAAGAAGCACATCGTTATTTTCAGCAATACCGTTTTGATTTATTGGCACAAACGTTATACGAATTTACTTGGCATGAATATTGTGATTGGTACGTCGAGTTTTCAAAGATTGTTCTTAACAGTGAGAATGCCTTAGATGCCTTAAAACGTGGTACACGAAAAACATTGATTCAAGTACTTGAAACCATTTTACGCTTGTTACACCCACTTATTCCTTTTATTACTGAGGAAATTTGGCAAAAATTGGGTCCAATGGCAGGTAAATCCGGTGAAACGATTATGCTTCAGCGTTATCCAATTGTTCATCCTGAACAGATTGATCCTGCTATTGAAGAGGAAATCAAATGGGTCAAAGAAGTGACATTAGCTATTCGTAATATTCGTGGTGAACGAAATATTGCACCTAGTAAAAAATTGACGGTTTTTGTGCATCATGGCTCGGAGCAAGATAAAGCGAATATTAAAAAATATCGCAAAAGCTTAATTCATTTGGCTAAGCTTGAGCATCTGCATTGGTTAAAAGAAGAGAAACCTGTGATGCCTGCAACGGCTTTAGTGGGTGAACTTGAAATTCTGGTGTCCATGGAAGGTGCTGTGGATCAAACAGAAGAAAAAGAACGTCTTGTACGTGAAATAATGAAGATGGAAAAATCATTGCACCACGCACAAAGTCGTTTGGATAACCCAGATTTTATTGCTAAGGCCCCTGAAACATTAGTGGCAAAAGAGAAGGAAACGAGTCAGCAATTAACGTCAGCGATTCAACAACTTCAAGAAAAATTAAAGTTGTTGGGTTAAAATATGAGTTGTTCTTTGTAGGGGCAGGCCTTGTACCTGCCCGCAAAGAAAATCATCTTTTTAATATGTATCTTTGATTTTACTGAGATTAGGTTATTTCCAACAATATTTGGTGATGTGATCTACATTCTATTACTAGGGAATTTTTGATAATTCTCGAATTTTTCATAGAATGATTGAGTATTTTTGTTTCTTTTTTCCCAGGTGAATCCTAAGAAATGATATTTCGTATTTTGGGAGGCTGCTTGCTTTCCGATCGTGGCAATTTCTGCAAACGCCTTTTGCCAACTCTCTTCGGTAAGATCGTTTTTACTATTAAGTTCTTGGCATTTCTTAAAGATGGTTGCTACATGATGAGGAAGAACTTTTGTTGTATGGCCCACATTTATACGCTCTCCGCCTAATAGATTAATTTTCCATTTTGTGTCCCGAATCAGCTCCTGAATTTGATGAACAAAGGCTTTTTGGGCAGCAAGAATTTGTGCTGTGTCGGTTTTTTCATCTTGTAAATTTTTTTGCCATGTAATTACTTGCGACACATTTCTAATCTGATAATCAAAAACATCCTGTTGAAATTGATGACGTAATAGAGAACAATCCTTTTGGTCATTAACAGAGGCGTTTTCAAATAAAGTAAATATTTCTTTATTTAAATTCAGTAAAGGAGTGTTTTTCAATAAATCAGTTATTAATGCGGATTTTGTTGTTGTTGCAATCTTTCTTTGTTGACAAAATTTTTTAATATAATCATTGCTATCAGTATTAAAATGAAGCCACCAGGTTAAATTTGAAGAAACACTTTTTTCTTTTTCTATAAAACTTTGGGAATTATAATTAATCTGCTTTTCTTCTCCGCGATTATCTAGCATGGATTGATACAATTTAAAACCATTGAGCATGTGTACAATTTTCGCTTGTTTGGATTCTAATATTTGATAGGCTTCTAGATCTTTGTCTACTTCATAGTAATTATCTACAACAGAAGCACCAGCTTGGTAAGCAGTGGCTAATACTTCTCCAAAAGCAGCCCATTGCTCACGATCAGTAATGGTTATGTCTGTAGAAATCCAAGTATTGCAGGCATTAAAAACAGCTTCACAATATTCTTGTATGTTGCAATTTTTTCCTTTTCGCTCTAATAACCTGATGCCTAATGTTTGTGTAAGATATTGCTCTAAATCATAAAAACTTTCGAGTACTTGCAAAATGTTATTTTCTTTTAATTCATGGTGAATTGTATCAACAATAGCGAGAAGAGTATTTTTATTCATTGTTTGTTGATCAGACGCAATAATATCGTTTATTTCTTTTACATTATCATCAAGTTTTTTAATATTTTGTAAATTTAGAATACTATTTTTTAAATCCCATAAGGCTTCAAATTGTTCATATAACCCTTGCATGGCATTTAATGCCTTATGAAGATCATTCGTTATTTGTGGATAGGAAGAGTCTTGAGTAGCTACCGTGATTAACTCCTTTTGCTCCGTTGACAAGGAAGCATTATTTTCAACTTGCTGAAGGATGTTTGCTTCACAAGCAGCATAGGTTGCTTGTAAAGAAGTCAGCTCATCGTGGTTAATAATAGAAGGCTCTAGGGGTCTTTTTTTTAAACGTGTAAGTAACGTGTTAACTAATGTCTTGTTTTCTTCTGAGCCAAAAGGCAATTTTTCTCGAGAGTTTTTCAACCATTGTGTGATTTTTTCAATCAAATTAGACATTTTATTCCTTAAGGATATTAATTTTATTACAATTATAACAGATTTTTTTCAGGGATTGGTTGATGCAGGCCTATAAAATGGGAAGTAACTTTTGCGTCTTTGCGGAGGACGAGCATGCTCTCATTTTTATACTCATGAAAAAGGGCGACCGCCAGTCGCCCTACGCAAGATTAGAGGTTATTGGGATTTTTTCAATCCTTCCTCAACTCCTTTTCCATAGGCAGGGTCTGCTTTAAGAAAGTGGGCTATTTGGCGTTGTTGGACAGAAACATCAGCTAGTTTTAATGAGTCTACTATGTTATTGATTAACAATTGTTGCTGCTCGGAAGACATTAATCGAAAAAGATTACCCGGCTGCGTATAGTAATCTTCATCTACCCGATGATTGAAACGATCTGCCCAAACATTATCACCCAGATTCAAAGCTGGCTCTTTGTAAGCAGGATTCTGGGCTAAACCTTGGGTAGAAGAAGTAGGTTCATAATTGGGTGCACGACCGCCATTTTCATCGGTGCGCATCGCCCCATCTCGATGATTCATATGAAAAGGGCAAGTGGGTTTATTCACGGGAATTTGATGATGATTAATGCCCAAACGATAACGATGCGCATCGGCGTATGCAAAGAGCCGGCCTTGCAGCATTTTATCAGGAGAAAAGCCTAATCCAGGAATAATTTGACTCGGTGCAAAAGCGGCTTGCTCCACTTCGGCAAAATAATTTTCTGGATTACGGTTTAACTCCATGGTGGCTACTTCGATAAGCGGATAATCAGCATGTGGCCACACTTTCGTGAGATCAAACGGGTTAATATGGTAATTCTCAGCCTCTTTTTCCGGCATAATTTGCACAAAGAGTGTCCATTTAGGATAATCACCTTGCTCAATGGCATTAAATAAATCTTGTTGCGCGTAATCTGGATTTTCTCCTGCCAAACGATTGGCATCTACATTGGCAAGGTTTTTAATGCCTTGTTGGGTTTTAAAATGCCATTTACACCAAAAACGCTCATTTTTATGGTTAATTAAACTATACGTATGACTGCTAAATCCATCCATATGTCGATAACCATCGGGTAACCCGCGATCAGAAAATAAAATAGTAAATTGATGAAGTGATTCAGGAGAAAGCGACGCAAAATCCCATACCATTTGTGCAGATTTTAAATTCGTGTGGGGATCACGTTTTTGAGTGTGAATAAAATCGGGAAATTTGGAAGGATCCCGTAAGAAAAACACGGGTGTATTGTTTCCGACTAAATCCCAAATACCTTCCTCAGTATAAAATTTTACCGCAAAGCCACGAGGATCTCGTACTGTATCCGCTGAACCCTTCTCACCACCTACGGTCGAAAAACGAATAAACATCGGCGTTTGCTTGCCAATTGACGCAAAGATTTTTGCTTTGGTATAAGAAGAAATATCATGCGTTACGGTTAACGTACCATAAGCACCCGAACCTTTCGCATGTACCACACGTTCAGGAATACGCTCGCGATTAAAATGCGCTAATTTTTCCAATAAATGAAAATCTTGCAGCAAGAGTGGCCCATGAGCGCCAGCTGAAACTGAGTTTTGATTATCTGCAACGGGATAACCACTGGCGGTTGTTAATGGTTTTGTCATGCTGAATACCTCATAAGTCTCAATAAAAAAACCATTCTAAAACAAAACCTTACTTTTTGCATTACTCGACGGGCAACTATATACTCACCGCACGTTAACATGCATTTTTTACGATGATACATATTGGATTTATATTACTGGCGTTAGGTTTCGTTTTCTTAAACGGTTTTTTTGTTGCGGCTGAATTTGCGATGGTTAAACTACGTCATACGCGGGTTGAATTACTGCGTGAAACCGCTGGCTGGCGAGGGGTTATTTTATCCAAAGTCCATCAAAATTTAGATATTTATTTATCAGCGTGTCAATTAGGCATTACGCTAGCTTCCCTTGGTCTTGGATGGGTTGGGGAGCCTGCTTTCGCCCATGCTTTTGAGCCATTACTGGCATGGGTTGGTATAACTTCATCAAAAGTTATTGCATGGATAGCGTTTGCGTTAGCCTTTTCACTTATCTCTTTCTTGCATATTGTAGCAGGTGAATTGATGCCAAAATCCATGGCGATTCGACAAGCAGAAAAAATATCATTGTGGACATCCATTCCTTTATATAGCTTTTATTGGATCATGTATCCCGCTATTTATCTGTTAAATTTCAGTGCGAATTTATTATTAAAACTCTTTCGGCTTGACACCGTGAATACGGCTGATCAAGCCTATTCTTCGGATGAAATTAAATTAATCTTGAAATCCAGCCATTTACATGGCGAACTTGAAAAGACAGAGGCATCTATTATTGAACATACATTAGACTTTGCTGATTTGCAGGTTAGCGATATTATGCGTCCCCGTGATGAATTAATTGCATTAGATGATAGCCAACCATTAGAAAAAAATATTGAGCAACTATTGTCCCATAATTATAGTCGTTATCCTGTATATCATCATAATTTGGATAATGTTTTAGGTATTGTGCATGCGAAAGATTATCTACGGATACAAGCAAAAGACGAGCCGCTTTTTTCTCTCACAGAAATTATGCGTCCTCCTATTAAAATTAAGCCTACCTGTTCAACACTGAAATTGTTAGAGCAATTTAAACAAGGAACAACGCACTTGGCTTTAGTTTATCGCCACGATCGTTTAGTAGGATTTTTAACCCTAGATAATTTACTCCAGATTATTTTAGGTAGAATCAATGATGAATTTCATCGTGCCAAAGAAGACAGCCAAGCGCTAAAAGATGGTGGATTTCGCTTGAGTGGGCTTATTTCTATTTACACCTTAGAAAGTGCGCTTGATTTAGATTTATCAGATTGTAAAGAAACCACCTTAAGCGGGCTTGTCCTTCAAGTATTAGATCATATTCCCGTAGTAAATGAACGCGTGGATTTTCCAGGGTTTTATATTATTGTTGAAAAAATTGATGGTGCTAAAATAAAACAAGCACGCGTTTATAAAAAACCATCTGAGACAACGGATGAAGCAAAAGAAAACTAACTTATCCACAAAAACTGTGGAAAAATTTAGAAAGTGCTTAAGGTTTCTCGCCTCTATAAAAGTCAAGATAAATTTTATACCTCCATTCATCGTTTCTTTAACTTTTTAAATCCATTGCTACACTTAATTCCACTTATAGAAAGACCATTATCTTTTAAGGAAGGTGGCGTCCGAATTAGTGAGCATATGATGTTTAAAAAAAACTATCTGATTCCTTTATGTCTTTTAATGTGTGAAATAGCATGGGCTACTTCACAAACCACACTCTTTCCTTCTTCTTCTCGAGAACTTTTTTTTGCCACTGGGAGTAGTAGTATAGGAATTTTTGGAGGCGAGGAGATGCTGCCAATTTATGGCAATAAAGAAGGATTTTTGTTTGGTGACATGATGGGTGATTACGGTACCAATGAAACTTTCCTTATAAGCCCGGGCGGTGGTTTTCGTAAAGTAGTTAGTAATCATATTATTGGAGGCTATTTTTTTGGGGATTATGAAAAAACAAATATAGGTACACATTTTTGGGTTTTAAGCCCAGGAGTAGAATGGATTACTACGCGTTGGGATGTTCATGTAAATGGTTATTTTCCTACGACAACTAAGCAACAATCTGGCTCACAAGAATTTTTAAATATATTGGGTGATTCAAGCCACTTATATTTTCAATCGGGAACACATAATCAATATGACGAGCAAGTGACACCTTATGCAGTGATTGGTGATGGTGCTGATGCTGAATTAGGGTATAGTTTTTCAAGCAAAGATAATTTACGTTCCCGTGTGTATATGGGTATGTATTATTATCAGCCACCCAATTATGAAGATATGGAAAATATTACTGGCTTTACCGTTGGATTTGAGCAATCGGTTTCCAATAATATGACTATTGCTGTCCGTAATAGTTACGATGGCCTAAGTCATTATAATGTTGGCATTAGTTTACTGGTAACATTTGGGGGAAAAAGCAACCTATTCACGAACAATGTACGCGATCGATTATTTGATCCTATTCAACGTCATGTAGGTATTATTGGTACAGGTGCTGGAACGTATGATCAGCAATATTTAGAAAATAATGGTACGGCATTAGAATATGATAATGTATACTTTATTGCTACTGATGGAACAGGGGATGGCACCTATGGCAGTTCAGCTTCATTAACTCAATCAACATTAGATGAAGCTAATATTGAAAGCGTTGATGGTGCCCGTTTGTATCTCCAAGGAGGGGAAAATAGTATTTATTATGTGAATAAGGATACGGCTTCGGCTGCTATACCGCAAGCTACTGCCTATTCAACACCATCCAATGGCTTAATGGTTTATGCAAATCAAAGTTTTTATGGACGTTCAACCGATTATACCGCTCCTGCTTCCAGTAATGAACTACCCCATATTGAAGTAGATGCTGCCAATAATTACAATGGTTTTGTGATTCAAGGAGGCGGCGAACATACGTTTTCAGATTTAACCATTACAGAATATTCTTCATCGCATGGTATTTACCCGACAAGTGGCATTACTGCAACCAATAATACGGAAGAAGATTTAACGTTAAATATTATTAATACGAATATTATCGGAATGGATAGGTATGGTGTCTATGCAAAAAATAATAACATAGCTAATTTCACTATTAATGCATTTAACTCACAATTTAATGATAATGGCGTTATGAACGATGCTAGAAATGAGCTCGATAGTAATATTGCCGGTATGTATGCAGAAAATAATAGTTCAGGTGATTTGGTCATTAATGCCATCCATTCCCAATTTAATGGAAATGGGGTGGTAAACGCATTCAATAATGGAACCAATAAAAATATTTCTGGTCTTGAAGCTGATAACAATGATACAGGAACATTGGCCATTTTAGCTAAAAATTCGCAATTTAATGGAAATGGGGTTTTTAACGGGCGTCGAAGTGGAGCAGGTGGTAAAATTTCTGGAATGGATGCTGAAAATAATGGTCGAGGTACCTTTACGATCAAGACCCTTGACTCGCAATTTAACGGCAATGGCGTATTAAATTCAGCTCATACAGGCGTGTCTACCGCTGCAGGTATTAATGCCCTAAACAAGAATGAAGGCACTTATACCATTCATGCCGTCAATTCACAATTTAACGGTAATGGAGTGATGAATGGCAATCAAAATGGCATGGATATAGCGGCAGGAATTGAAGCAAATAATAATGCAGGTGGTACTTTGACTATTACAACCGTTAATTCCGAATTTAATTCAAATGGTGCCATCAATGGTGATGGCAGTGGCATGGGAAAAGCAGCGGGACTAGACAGTGTCAATAATGGTGACGGAACTTTTAATATTTCAGCCAAAAATTCTGAATTTGATAACAATGGCATCATTCATGGTGATGAAAGCGGTATGGGTATGGCGGCGGGTATGACGGTTATTAATCAAAGCTCAGGAACATTTAACCTTAATACAATCAATGATCAATTTATTGGCAATGGCGAGGTAAGTGTTGAGGATAGTGGCATTGGTATAACCCAGGGATTGTATATATTAAATGCTGCCGATGGAACGATCGTGAGTTGAGAATAAAGCCACTTTATTTAATTGTGTATCAATTGCTTCTTGTATTTGAGAAGAGAGAATAGATTTTTCAGAAGATTGTTGCCATGCTTCCAGCGTCATTTCTATGGTTTCTTTTGCCAACTGTTGAACAAAGTGAGTCGGCAATTGGGCTTTTAATGAAAAGCGACGAATTTGATCTGCCGTAAGTTTTGTTAAGTCTTTACTGTCGCCAAAATTTAAAGCAAGTTGATCTTTCGGCAAATAAGGAATAGTAGAAACAAAATCATAAGCGGGAGATAATTCGGGCCTGATACCATCTCGGTAAAGTAATGACCAATTTTTCAAGTGCATATCACCATTACCAATCAAAACAGAAAATATTAATCGCCGAATAAAATCGGTCACATCTTTTTCACTTGTTTCTGCTGATAAAACCTGAGCAATATTAGCGTAGTGACGCTTTTCATATTTTCTTTCCGGAAAAAGCCCAAAAACTTGTGCAAAATCTTCCATATGAATCCGTGTATTATTGGCTCCTCGATCAAAGCGTTCAATAACTAATGCATTACCTTCGAGGATACTAATTTCTGAAGGAAGGCCTTGAATCTCTTTTACTGGTACTAAACGAATTGTTGGCACAGGAATACCAATAGCACGCGCTAGAGAAAGCATTACAAATTCATTTTCAGGAATATAAGGAAAACGCAAGGATGGTAATTTAACAATCCACGATCCACCGATTCCATTGACTGGGATAGTTAATTTATCATTTTTTTCCGCAATGGCAGAGAATTTAAGTTGCACGCCGGCTAAGGAAAAATGTAAAAGAAGCGCATCATGTAAATTTTTTGATTGAGAATTTTCTTCTTCTATAAAATGAGCCGACTTTATCTCTGAAGAGGTTATTCGGATAGCCCCAGGTAAATCCGCTCCTAATTCATTCAACAAAAAAAATTCACGCTTTGTTGAAATACCTAATTGTTTCGCTAAATAATTTCGTAATTCACCTTCTGGTAATAAGTTTGAAAAAAAAGGAGGAAGGCGGTTTTGAATAGGTTTTATGTTATTAAATAATTTTCCTTCTGCATCTTTAAAAGATAAGCTCAACGTATTCCGACCATCATTATTTACATATTCCTTATCCCAGAGAAAAAAATGTTTATCGCCAGCGGCACGAAAGAGCGTGCCAATCAACTCATCGTGAAGCCATACATTTAATTCAGAAGGTAGTTTATTCATTGTCTTCTTCATCATCGTCAACTGCATAAAGCGATCGCTCACTTGCCGCTGTTTGTGAATTGGGATGTTGGTGATCATGCAAAAAAGCTTGGACAAGAGGGAGTAAATTTTTAGGTACTAAAACAAGTTCACCATTCAATGCACGTAAAATTTCAAGTAAGGTATTCAATCTCGGAATGATTTTACCTTGCTCTATTTCTGAAATATGTCGTTGCATCATGCCAACCTTATTTCCTAAAGCTCCTTGAGTCAGTCCCTTTAATTTTCTTTCTTTACGAATAAACTGCCGAATGTCGTTATATAAACCTATTGACGCAAAGTCAGAGATATATTGCTTATTTTTCATACAATGATTTTAATTCATAATATAACTAATTTCCAGCAAAATATACCTTTTTAGGATTAAAAATAAATTTTTATACCAAAAAAGGTATTTTTTATTATCATTTGGCTATGATTCGTAACATACTCCTTGTAAATTAAAAAGTGTAAAAAATGTGAGTTTTGTCACATAATGATAAGAATTAAATAAAACTTTAGAAACCGTAGCGCAAAAAGTGTTATGGGAAATCAAACAGGCCAAGTATTGAAAGTAGGTTGGTAAGTGTTAGTGCCTTCAAGCAGGCTTAATTCTGTTTGCAAGCACTAACATTATAGTCCTTATTCTTATGAATCAGATACAACCACGGCGGGTGTTGAAGTAGTTACGACGGGTGTTGTTGTAGTGGCTACAACAGGTGTAGTCGGAGTAACGACGACGGGTGGTGATTTGACTGTTGTTGTACATGCTGAAATAGACGCGCTTAAGAAAGCGGCGACTGCTAACTTCTGCCAACTAATGTATGTTTTCATGTTATTTTCCTCAAATACCAAACATTTTTTAGACACCCCGATAAATTTTATCTGAGTGAATCAAAGAAAAATATAGAATAGATGATGAATTATTGCAAAAGAGTATTTTGGCGCATTTTATGTCAGTATTAGTCAGACTTTGCTGCACGTATCTGATAAAATAAGAGCAACAAAGTAAAAATTGGAGAATAAACTATGTCAGTGAGCGACGAAAGTAAAGCAATTTTGGATGAAATACTCGATAAGGATGATGAAAGTACAATGGCTTATCTAAAACAACAAATAAACTCAAGCAGAATAACGGCAGAAGATGTGCTTGATTATACTGAGTATTATAGTGAAGAAGAAGAAGGGAAAAAAATTTTTGTTTTAAACCCTGAAATTATTTATCGGTTTGGTGTATTTATTGGAAAAAAGAACCCGGCTATCAAAGTAAAGTTTTATCAGATAGCAGCTGAACGTGGTAGCAGTGATGGGAATGAGAACTATGCCAAATGTTTGTTGCGTGAAAAAAAATATGCTGAAGCTTTGCCTTTTGCCAAAAAAGCTGTGGAGTTAACAGCAACTTCAGCAACTAAAAAACATAAACATAAATTTACCTTATGGAAACTGTTAATTGCCAATAAGCAGTATGATAATTCATCTGATGTGCTAATAGCTTATGTCGAATCTCTCTCATTACCGGATGCTGAAAAAAAATATCGACAGTGTATTAATGACTTAAAAATTGAGCTAGATGGGTTTGTGATTAATGAGGAAAATAATATCGATGTTCCTGAGATACAAGCTATTAAACAACTAATATCTTTAACTGAAAAATTGGCACATTTAAAGAAAAATCATGCAAATTTTAATGCATTAAGAGAGGAGTTATATTTCTTAAAAGGTCAGTATGCAGAAAAACTAAGTGACGCAGAAGAGGCTTGGTTTTCATATTGTAAAGTGACTGATAAAACTTCATCTCTGGGTGCAGCAACAGCAGCGGCTAAAATTAAATTATTAAAAGATAAAGTTCAATCGTTATTAGTCCCCCTGCCGGCGGTTGAACAATTAGGACCGAATGATGAGGATGCTGACTCAGAGGAGTTAGAAGAGCTTTCTACTCCCGTGAAATTAATGGGAGCTTGTCGCCACGAATCAACTTGGTTTGATTCCATGAATAGGGCAACAATTGAAAAAAAATACCAACAGCGATTAGCAAAAATTGAAAAAAAACGAAAAGAAATTGAAGATGAAGAAAATTCGATGCTGGACAGTAAAATTTATTCAATTGAGGAAAATATCAATCAAAGTAGAGAGGAACATCTACCAGAAAATAGAAAAACACACCGAAGATATCTAGCTGAACGTAATTTTTTTAACCCGCAGCGTTCTAAAAAACAGCAAGAACTTATGGATCTCACTTACCGTATTATAGAAAAACGATATCAAATACAAGCTAATTCTGCCTCTGCCCCCCTTAATTTGATCAATAAAAGTAGTCGATTATTCATAACAGCGGAACGACTTTATCAAGAGGCAGTGATTGCTCTAAGTGGAAATTATTCACCCTATTTAGGTATTCCAAGAATCAATGAAAAACCATGGAGCTTTGGTAGAGGAACAACCGGATATGGTCCTAAGGAGAGATACCAAGTCGGTGCTTCTGTGACAGAGTCTGAACATAGAACTAGTCCTAAAAGAAATAGATTAGGTGATAGCTATCTCAGACAATTTGGCTCTTATTCAAACGATATTTATCCTTTTCTGAATAAATTATGTAATCAAGACCTTGATAAAGAAAAACAATTGGCTACATGGATGATTCGATATGGAAAAAATCATGAGTCAGTCTCAATTGCGGAGTTGCAAACTATTTATCCAAAAGCTACGCAAGCTCACGTGAATAGTTTTAACCATATTTGTTTTCTAATTATGGAAAAAGAGCAAATGCAATGGCATTCTGCTGTTGAGCCTGAATACCTGCTAGGAATGACCGTTGCTCAGGCACGAGCTTTAATTCTCATTAAAGAGGGGTATCTTTCTTTGAAAGAGGTTTTTAAAAATGAGGTGTTTTTTGGTGTGTATTCCCAAAAGGAACTTTTAGATCATCCTGAAAGAGTAAAAGATGCATGTGAACATATTGAAGAAATGTATACAGCGTATCTTAAAACTAAGTATGCATCTCAATATTTAACATTTTTCAAAGGAACACTGAAAGAAGGGGGTACACCTGAATGTGTATTAACAAGAGAGCAGGCACATCAAGATCTAAAAGCTGTTTATGGTGGAGAGAGCGATACGGAAAATGAGGGATATGAGTCAGATTTGTCATTTTCTGGATAATAACCATATTCTTAAAATCTAACATTGTTTAGGGATTGTTATGGTTATTTTCTGGTATACTGCTTTAAAAAACTAGAAATAAAAATGAACTCACATGAACAAGCCACAAAATGTCTTATCTCGAACCATGAAGCGTATTATGAAAATTTTTACCATTAGATTTAAGAGGGCATAAATATGGAAACAATTGTACAAAATGTTCATGATTATGATGTTCAAACTAGTAATATTATTAATGAACTTAAACGATTATATCCGCACGTAGATAGCAGCGTAGTAATTAATGAAATACTACAACATTTACAAGAAAACTTTAGCTCAACAGAAGGTTGTAGAATAACAGAAGATTGTAATGAGGGAGATAGGCTGTGTACGCACGCTTCTTGTCGATGATTATAGAACACATAGAAACCAGTTTTCTCTATGGAAAAGTCTTGGTCAAGATGGATCAACAACGATAAAGAATTTAAGACAGCTTCTCAGCAATCCAAAAAAAGAATTTGATCTTATGGAGATTCGTACAAAGATTCATAGAAAAAATAATGAATAACTCAAAGATAGCTATGGCTGCTTTTTAAGCAGCCTTTATTTTTTGAATATTGATACCTTTAATCGAATCACTTGCAAGATAATTTTTTAGATAATTTGCTAGAGGAACATCTACAACGCGATGTTCAAGGCTGGAAGCTTCCCGAAACATGAGACCTTGAGGTGTTCGGATGGCAAAACCTAAGTGTGAAATATTTAAATGGGTACCTATAAGATGTTCAACCTTCCAATTGGGACGCACGATTTCAATAATGCTGCCAGAGGGAATTTGATTGAAAATAAATGTATTTGGGTCGCCATTTTGATTAAAAAGTGCAGTAAGCGGAATATAGTCTACTGTAATATTTTCAGCTTTTACTTGCTGAGCTAATTGATGAAGCTCATTAAGTCGCTTTTTTTCTTCCGCTGGTGAAAGTGGTTGAATGAAATTTAAGCGATTGGAAGGTAATTTATTGTACCAAGCGGGTTTATTAATAAGTGTGTCCACGGTTTTAGCGATGAATTTTCCTTGAGCGTCCTTAAAAGAAGCCGTAATGTCTTGGATGTAGCCGTTTTGAGCGTTGACCTTGTTCCAATCAGCATCTGTAAAATGTAAGCGATTCACAAATGTAGGGCTTGCATTAAAATATTGTGTTTTTAGAATATTCTTTTTAAATTCAGATAAATTGGATGATTCCACCAAGGCTAATACTGTGCTCACATATGTTAGGCAATCAAATCCATCTGTGCGGTAAAGGGGGTGTTGATCAAAGCGGGCATTTTTTCCCTCGCCTAATGCATCAAGAATGTAGGGTTGCCCTAAAAAAAATCCGCTGATGATCTCTACTCGTTGAGATATATTTTGGGTTTTTAGATGCGGATTTTGATAAATTTTTTCTATTGTTTGATCATAAACGTTCATTGAGTAATTGGGAATTGTTTCCGCAACAACATTAAATGAAGCGCTTAGCATTAAACTCATGAGAAAGAGATATTTTTTCATCATTTGATTTTTTTAATTTCCTCGAGTGTGAGATCGGTTAAAAAAGCAATGTCTTCTAGAGGTATATTTTTTGCCAATAATTTTTTGGCAATATTGAATTTTTCTTCGTTTTTACCTTCTTCTCGTCCTTCTTCGCGACCTTTTTCCCTACCGAGTTCAAATTTGCCACTTAACAATGTTTTTTCTGTGCTGACGCTATCCCAATAGCTATGATAAGCATCTAACTCTGCGGGTGTATATGCCGCTTCTTCTGTTAGTGAAAGAGCGGTTTGAATTTCTGGTATGCTTAATAATTCAGGATCGACTGTCTTGGTGTTTTCGCCAATTTCAGACATAAAGCGTAACCATAAAATAGTTAAACGTTTGGCTGAAGTTGTTTCGGGTTTAAATTTAGGGAGTTCGACAAAAACGAGTTGCATGTCTTCTAACGATTCGGAAGATTGTTGATGCGTCATTTTATAATGATGAATCCAGCTAGGATCGTCTGGTCTAAAATTATGTGCAAGCAAGGCTAACCCATAGACATGTTTTAAAGTTTGATAGTCCTGTCCTTTGGTTAATTGTTTGACATAAATAGAGCTGGTGTTAAACAAAACACGCTGAATAAAAGCAGGTACCCATTCTATTTGCATTTCCACAATAAACTGCCGCTTATGCTGATCGGTGCATCGTACATCAACAATAGTGCGTTTTAAGGGTGGAATATCGGGAACATTTTCAGGATTTAAATATTCTAAGGATTCAATAACAGAATCATTTGGCAAAGGAAGAAGTGCATTTAAAAAGCTTTTTAATAACTCAGGGTGTTTTCCAAAGATCTTTTTAAAGACAATATCACTTTTGGGGTCAAGATAACGAGACATGAAATTTCTCAACATAGGCTTCTCCATTATTATATCACAGCGATTAGGGTAATAAAAAAACTAATTAACTTTTTTGGAAGTGAATTTTCGAGAAAGGGGAATTACTTCACTAGCATAGAGTCCGTTTTTTCTTGTTTTCAATGTGTATTTTACTCGTTGTTTGTCAAAGAGGGTTTTATAACCTGTGTCAAGAATTGCAGAATAATGAACGAAAACTTCTTCTTTCCCTTCATCGGGGAAAATGAATCCCCATCCTTTAGTATTATTAAACCACTTGATTGTACCTGTTGCCATTGTTTTTCTCCGGTGGACGTTTGAACTTGTAGGCGATGATCCTAATAAAAATATTAAGGAAATGTCAAGAATTAATTTGCACCTCTTGCTGTTTCTAATGAAAAGACATAAAATGCGGTTATTTTTTTAGATTTGTAAGGCGTGTAGTATGAAACGTTTTTCAACGGGTTTCACAACAAAAACGAAAGAACTGGCTGGGGTTGTGAGCATTGCCGTGGCTTTATTTTTAGGGGCTGCTGATGCATGGGGGGAAGCTTCTCCTGCATCGGAAAACCAAAATCCTATAGTGGATTCGCGAGATGCGGAAGCATATCCAATGTATCCCAAAATGAATTATGGTACTGGTGAAGAAGCCGAGCTTATCAAGAAAGGTGAGTATTTAGCACAGGCAGGTGACTGTCTGGCCTGCCATACTGACAGTCCCAATGGTGGAAAAGCTTTTGCCGGCGGTTTAGCTATTAATACGCCTTTTGGTACGTTTTATACCCCCAATATTACTTTTGATGAAGAAGAAGGAATTGGCGGATGGACTGAAGAAGAATTTGCTGACGCGATGCGTAAAGGCAAACGCCCAATGGGTGGGTTTTATTTTCCTGTTTTCCCTTATATTTATTTTGCTAAAATCACGGATGAAGACATTCATGCGTTGTACACATATTTGAAAAATGTTCCTAAAATAAATCAAAAAAATAAAGCATTGCCATTTCCTTTCAACGTACCTGGTGCACGCTATGGCTTGGTTGGTTGGAATGTGCTTTTCTTCTATCCTAATGATGATGGTCCATATCAATACGACTCAACTCAGACAGAACAATGGAATCGCGGGGCTTATTTAGTTCAAGGTTTAGGGCATTGCAGTATGTGCCATACTCCCTTAAATCCATTAGGGGCACCAAAAAATGATTATTATTTAACGGGTGGTTTTATTGATGGTTATTGGGCACCAAACATTACTAAAGAAGGCTTAGAATCCGCAAGTGTTGATGAAGTGGCAGACGTGTTTGCGAAAGACCTGCTTATTAATAATGCAGGACCAGTTGAAGGCCCAATGGCTGAAGTAAACCACGATAGTTTACGCTATTTAACACGGGAAGATCATATTGCTATTGCAACGTATCTAAAAACAGTTGAAACAGAAGATCCACTGAGTGTTCCGCCAAGAGAGAAAAATCAAACATCATGGGAACGCGGTAAACAGGTGTATCGCACTGCGTGTGTAACCTGCCATCAAAAAGGTGAGATGGAAGCGCCGATAATAGGGGCATCTCATAATTGGTATTCTCGTACAAAAGAGCGTGGCATTGAAACATTGTACGTTCATGCGTTTGATGGTTTTAACAGCATGCCGCCAAAAGGTGCTTGTGTGAATTGTTCGCGACAAGATATTGAAGATGCTGTAGATTATTTATTGAGTGAGTCACTGAACCGGACACAGTGGCATAATTTAAGACAAGAAGGGGCTGTGCCGAATGAAAAATAAACGCCAAAATCGGACAATGTTATCATTTTTCTTAACGTTGCTGGTGTCCATGTTTGCTGTAAATGCGCATGCAGAAATGGAAGTAAATATGTCGCCTGGGGTGACACCGATTAGTCATCAAGTATTTGATTTACACATGTTCGCGGTCTGGGTATGTGTGGGTATTGCTGTCGTTGTTTATGGTGTGATGATTTATAGTTTATTTCACCACCGTAAATCAAAAGGGGTAAAAGCAGCTCATTTTCATGAAAATACTACCTTAGAAGTTATTTGGACAGTTATTCCTTTTATTCTTTTAATTATTCTTGCTATACCAGCGACTCAAGTATTAACTCGCATGGAAGATACCAAAAATGCTGATTTAACCATCAAAGTGACGGGATATCAGTGGAAATGGCAATATGAGTATCTTGAAGATGGTATTCGTTTCTTTAGTAATATGTCTACGCCCATCGATGAAATTTATGGCGATAAAGCAAAAGATCCTTGGTATTTATTAGAAGTGGATAAACCACTTGTTGTACCGGTAAATCAAAAGATTCGCTTCTTGGTAACTGCTAATGACGTGGTACATTCTTGGTGGGTTCCGCAGTTAGGCGTGAAAAGAGACGCTATTCCTGGGTTTATTCATGAATCTTGGGCAAAAATAGATAAGCCGGGTGTTTATCGTGGCCAATGTGCTGAATTATGTGGAGTGAACCACGGGTTTATGCCGATTGTTGTTAAAGCGGTAACACAGGATGAGTTTAAACAATGGGTTGCACAACAACCTAAACTTTCCGTCCAAGATCGATCTTTGCCTACTCCATCTGCAGAAGAAGGTGTTTCCACGTCTGTTCCTGAGGGACAAGCAGTAATCGAGCCCCCATTGCCTGTGAAAACATTTAGTGAATTAATGGCAGAAGGAAAAGAACAATATGGCAAATATTGCTCAGTGTGTCACCAATTAAATGGAACGGGAATGCCACCTTTATTTCCTGCATTGAAAGGCAGTTCTGTGGCGGTAGGCGGTTCTGTAGCACGTCATATAGAATTGGTGTTGAAAGGCGTTCCTGGAACAGCTATGCAACCTTTCGCTGATCAGCTAACCGATGAAGAATTGGCTGCTATTGTTACTTATGAACGTAACGCATGGGAAAATAATACCGGTGATGTGGTGCAACCTGCGGATGTTGCGGCTGTTCGTAAAGATGGTGTAAAAGCACCTATTATGCACCAAACGACTAACCAACAAACCAATGAGGTGAAATAATGATGAGTGAATCAACTCAAACCAATCAAGGATACACGGACGTACATGCTGGATTAGGCTATCCTCATCGTCGCGGTTTTTCCGGTCATTTAGCCCGTTGGGTTTTTACAACTAACCACAAAGATATTGGTACATTATACTTATGGCTAGGGTTTGCCATGTTTTTTGTGGGTGGTGCCATGGCATTGGTTATTCGTGCTGAGTTATTTGAACCTGGCATGCGCTTTGTTGATCCAAATTTCTTTAATACCATGACGACGTTACATGGCTTAATTATGGTATTTGGTGTGATTATGCCAATTTTTGTGGGAATGGCAAACTGGCAAATTCCTATGATGATCGGTGCACCTGATATGGCATTGCCTCGTTTAAATAACTGGAGTTTTTGGTTATTACCTTTTGCTTTCACGCTTTTAGCAAGTACTTTGTTTATGCGTGGTGGTGGTCCTAACTTTGGTTGGACACTGTATGCTCCATTGTCAACAACTTATGGACCTCCAAGTACTGACTTCATGATTTTCTCTATTCATATGTTAGGGATTTCTTCCATTTTAGGGGCAATTAACATTATTGCTACTATTTTGAACATGCGTGCCCCTGGCATGACCTTAATGAAAATGCCTGTTTTCGTATGGACATGGTTAATTACTGCCTTCTTATTAATATTAGTTATGCCTGTTCTAGCTGGTGCAGTTACAATGATGCTTACAGATAGAAATTTTGGTACAAGCTTTTTCGAAGCAGCAGGTGGTGGCGACCCAGTACTTTACCAACATGTATTCTGGTTTTTTGGACACCCTGAGGTATATATTTTGATATTACCTGCGTTTGGCGTTATTTCCGAGGTTATTCCTACGTTCAGCCGCAAAAGATTATTTGGTTATGAGTTTATGGTTTATGCAACTGTATCTATTGCCTTCTTATCTTTACTGGTGTGGGCGCATCATATGTTTACCACAGGGTTGATTTATGGGGCCTCTTTGTTTTTCATGTACGCTACCATGTTGATTGCTGTCCCAACAGGCGTTAAGGTATTCAACTGGGTTTCAACTATGTTTAGAGGCTCCATGACATTCGAGACACCAATGCTTTTTGCAATTGCTTTTGTGTTCTTGTTTACGATGGGAGGCTTTACAGGAATTATGTTGGCATTAGTGCCGGCGGATTACCAGTATCAAGATACCTATTTTGTGGTTGCCCATTTCCATTATGTTCTTGTTCCTGGCGCACTTTTTGCTATCATGTCGGGTGCTTATTATTGGTTACCTAAATGGTCAGGACGGATGTATAACGAAACATTAGGTAAATGGCATTTCTGGTTGACAGCTATTTCTGTGAATATTACTTTCTTCCCTATGCATTTTCTTGGGTTAGCAGGAATGCCACGTCGTGTGCCAGATTATGCATTGCAATTCACTGATTTTAACCAAGTAGCAACCGTGGGCGCCTTTATATTAGGATTCTCACAATTAATTATGTTGTATAACTTTATTATGACCGTTCGTAAAGGAAAACCGACGACTTCTCAAGTATGGGAAGGGGCGCATGGTTTAGAGTGGACATTAACGTCACCTCCTCCTTACCATAGTTTTGCTATTCCCCCTCAATTAATTGAGGAAAAGTAAACGTTATATGACTGTGCAGCGGCAAAAACCAAATAATAAAAAATTGGTTCTTATACTGGCTGGCGTTGTATTGGGTATGTGTGCATTTGCCTATGCATTAGTACCCATTTATAACAGCCTTTGCCAAGCATTTGGCATTAACGGTAAACCTAACTTAACGCCGGAATTACCAGCATCGTCAATTCAATATGATCGCTCAGTGAATGTTGAATTTGTGACGTCAGAAAATAAAGGTTTGCCTTGGATATTTTATCCTAAGGTGCAAAAAATGACCGTTCATCCAGGTGAAAGTGCACGAATTGTGTATTATGCAGAGAATAATAGTGATCATACGATGGTGATACAAGCAATTCCTAGCATAACACCTGGGATAGCAGCAAAATATTTCAAAAAAACTGAATGCTTTTGTTTTACTCAACAAACATTAAAGGCTCATGAAAAAATGGATTTATCCATTTTATTTCATTTAGATCCTCGATTACCTGAAGATATTCATACACTGACTTTAGCTTATACGCTGTTTGATGTTACTAATCGCGTAAAAGCCTCAACTGGAGAAAAGAACTAAAATGGCAGAAAAGCACGACGAACACAGTCATTACTATTTACCCACTCCTACGCATTGGCCTATTTTTGGTTCAATTGCGATATTTTGTATGGCATTTGGTACTGCCTCTTGGTTGCATTATGACTGGTATGGTCCGTACTTGCTCACATTTGGCTTTTGTGTACTGATTTTTATGATGTTTGGCTGGTTCGGCACGGTTATTTATGAAAACCAAAAAGGTTTTTATGACGAGCAAGTGGATCGTTCATTCCGCTGGGCTATGGTGTGGTTTATCATCTCCGAAGTCTGTTTCTTTGGTGGTTTTTTTGGTGCATTGTTTTATACTCGACTCCAAATTGTGCCTACATTAGCAGGATTAGTACAACAAGATGAAATGACCCATAAACTGTTATGGCCTGGTTTTTCTGGTGTTTGGCCTTTATTAAAAAATCCTGATAGTGCTGTTTTTCTTGGTGCTGAAAAAGGAATGGGCGCTTGGGGATTAGCTGCTATTAATACACTTATCTTATTAACCAGTGGTGTAACGGTTACTTGGGCACATTGGGCATTGAAATTAAACAAACGGAAACAATTAATTATTGGTATGGTGTTAACCGTAGCATTAGGGATTTCCTTCCTTGTTTGCCAAGCACATGAATATTATGATGCTTATACCGACATGGGTTTAACCCTTGATTCAGGTATTTATGGCACAACATTCTTTATGTTAACCGGTTTTCATGGATTGCATGTGACCATTGGTACTATCATGCTAATCGTTATTTTAGGCCGTTGTTTGGTAGGCCATTTTACACCTGAACGTCATTTTGCCTTTGAAGCGGTTGCTTGGTATTGGCACTTTGTTGACGTTGTTTGGTTATTCTTATTTATTTTTGTGTATTGGTTGTAGAAAAGCATATATACTCTTCGCCCATGAGTTTTCGGTTTTTCGTAGGGGCGGCTCTTGTAGCCGCCTGTCGCCGGGCAGGTACAAGACCTGCCCCTACAACCGAAATTTCATTAGAAATTGGTATAAACTTCTTGCTTTTTCGCTTTTCGTCACCATATTTAGTCATATAGATTAACAAAAGAGGTGAATTATGCGCATGGATAAATTAACATCCAAATTTCAAGAAGCATTGGCTGATGCCCAATCTATTGCCTTAGGACAAGATCATGGATTTATTGAAGCACTTCATTTAATGAAAGCGCTTTGGGAACAAGAAGGAGGAACAGCAAAACCTTTACTTGTCCAGGCAGGAACCAGCGCATCTCACTTTAGGACCAACCTCGATGAAGCATTAGATAAATTGCCAAAAGTCACCGGGACAGCGGGAGAGATTCACATTTCTAATGAGCTTAATCGCTTATTAAACGTCACGGATAAATTAGCCCAACAGCGAAAGGATCAATATATTTCAAGTGAATTATTTCTTCTAGCCGCAGCTGAAGATCAAGGCGCATTAGGTAATTTATTGCGTCAATCAGGTGTAAAAGAAAAAAACCTATCGGGAGCAATCGATAAAATGCGGGGAGGCGAATCCGTAAATGATCCTAATGTTGAAACACAGCGACAAGCTTTGGAAAAATATACCATTGATTTAACGGAACGTGCCGAACGAGGTAAGTTGGATCCGGTTATTGGCCGAGATGATGAAATCCGTCGCGTTGTTCAAGTTCTACAGCGTCGTACTAAAAACAATCCTGTTTTAATTGGTGAGCCAGGTGTGGGAAAAACAGCGATTGTGGAAGGATTAGCTTTACGGATTATTAATGGTGAAGTACCTGAGGGTTTGAAAAACAAACGAGTATTATCACTCGATATGGGTGCATTAATTGCTGGAGCTAAATTCAGAGGGGAATTTGAAGAACGTTTAAAAGCAGTTTTAAAAGATTTAGCGAAGCAAGAAGGCCAAATTATTTTATTTATTGATGAATTGCATACTATGGTAGGCGCTGGTAAAGCAGAAGGCGCGATGGATGCAGGTAATATGTTAAAGCCTGCTTTAGCGCGTGGTGAGTTGCATTGTATTGGTGCGACAACTTTAGATGAGTATCGTCAATATATCGAAAAAGATGCTGCCCTTGAACGCCGTTTTCAGAAAGTATTAGTTGATGAGCCTTCTGTTGAAGACAGTATTGCAATTCTCCGTGGTTTAAAAGAACGTTATGAAGTACATCATGGCGTTGAAATCACCGATCCCGCTATTGTAGCAGCAGCAACCTTATCTCATCGCTATATTACCGATCGGCAGTTACCGGATAAAGCCATCGACTTAATTGATGAAGCAGCCAGCTTAATTCGAATGGAAATTGATTCGAAGCCAGAAGCATTAGATAAATTAGACCGACGTTTAATTCAATTAAAAATTGAGCGAGAAGCCTTAAAAAAAGAATCTGATGAAGCCTCTAAAAAGCGATTGGCAGATTTAGAAAAAAGTATTAGTAAAGCTGAAAAAGAATATGCCGACTTGGCAGATATTTGGAAGGCTGAAAAAGCAGAGTTACAAGGTTCCGCACAAATCAAAGAAGCATTAGAAACCGCTAAATTAGAGCTTGAAAAAGCGCGACGTGCAAGTGATTTAACTCGTATGTCAGAAATACAATATGGCCGAATTCCAGAGTTAGAAAAACAACTGGCAGCAGCTACTTCTGGTGAGGCAAAACAAAATGAACCTACGTTGGTAAGAAATAAAGTTACCGATGAAGAAATTGCTGAAGTAGTGTCTAAATGGACCGGGATTCCTGTTTCTAAAATGTTAGAAGGTGAACGTGAAAAATTGTTAGCGATGGAATCAGCTTTACAAAAACGCGTGATCGGACAAGCGGAAGCAGTTAAAGTAATTTCGAATGCCATTCGTCGTGCGCGAGCAGGACTTTCTGATCCACGTCGTCCAACTGGTTCCTTTTTATTCTTAGGCCCAACTGGGGTAGGGAAAACAGAATTATGCAAAGCATTGGCGATGTTTTTATTTGATACAGAGGAAGCAATGGTTCGTATCGATATGTCTGAGTTTATGGAAAAACATTCCGTGGCTCGACTTATTGGTGCGCCTCCAGGTTATGTTGGATACGAAGAAGGTGGATATTTAACAGAAACTGTCCGTCGTAAACCGTATTCCGTGATTTTATTGGATGAAGTGGAAAAAGCGCATCATGATGTATTTAATATTTTATTACAAGTTTTAGATGATGGTCGTTTAACTGATGGTCAAGGACGTACAGTCGATTTTCGTAATACGGTTATTGTGATGACATCCAATTTAGGCTCTTCTCTTATTCAAGAAATGGCGACTGAAAATGATTACATAAAAATGAAAGCAGCTGTTATGGAAGTAGTTGCACAACATTTTCGTCCTGAGTTTATTAATCGTATAGATGAAACGGTCGTTTTCCATCCGTTAGGAAGTGAACAAATTCAAGCCATTGCTCATATTCAAATTGAAGATTTGAAGAAACGATTGGCTACACGGGATTTACAGCTAGTGGTTAGTGAAGAGGCTCTAAGCTTTTTAGCTAAAACTGGCTACGATCCTGTATATGGTGCGCGGCCACTCAAACGTGCTATTCAGCAATATCTTGAAAATCCTTTAGCAACCGAAATTTTGGAAGGAACCTTTATGCCAGGAGAAACCATTCAAGTTGTGTTAGATGGTAACGGATTAGGGTTTAAGAAAGGATAAGCTATCAACTGCAATCTTCAATACGTATAGATAAGGTATAAAACAAGGATCTTATACCTTTCTAAATAACGGACACTTATAGGTTGTTTATATTTGTCCGTTATTTGACCTTGTTTTTTTTATAACCTTTTTTCTAATAAGATTGATAAAAAAATAACGGACACTTATAATTACTGTATATTTGTCCGTTATTTGAGATTGATTGTATGATTATTGGAAGAACACGAGAAGTACAGCATTTAGAAAAGCTTTATTCTTCTCAAGTAGCAGAGTTTTTGGTGGTGTATGGACGGCGTCGAATTGGTAAAACCTACCTTATACGCCAATTTTTTCAATCAAAACCTTGTACCTTCTTACAAGTTACCGGCTTGCAAAAAGGCGCAATGAAAAAACAGTTAGCACATTTTGCGGATTCTCTTTCTCAAACTTTTATGCAAAATGTTTCTTTACAGCAACCTAAATCGTGGGAAGAAGCATTTCGCACTCTTACTCAGTTAATAGCAAACATAAATACCCCTGAAAAAATTGTTTTATTCTTTGATGAATTGCCATGGCTTGCTACTCCTCGTGCAGGAGTTTTGGAAGCCCTGGATTATTATTGGAACCATCATTGGAGTCAAAATAACCAAGTTATTCTTATTGTATGTGGTTCCAGTGCATCATGGCTTATTAAGAATATTATTTATAATAAGGGTGGATTACATAATCGTTGTACAGCGGAGATACAATTGTTACCTTTCACGTTAACAGAGACAAAGGAATTTTTACAGAGCCGTAATATTCGCTTAACGGATAATCATATTTTGGATCTCTATTTAGCGTTAGGCGGGGTTCCCTATTACTTAACTTATGTTCAAAGGGGATTGGTGGCTCATCAAAATATTCAGGCCATTCTCTGTGATGAAAAAGCACCTTTAAAAGATGAATATGCAAAATTATTTGAATCGCTTTTTACTAACGCCCCTGCTTATCGTGAACTCATGAAACTTATTGCTAGTAAAAAAGAAGGTGTTAGCCGAAAAACACTAGAAACTGAGGCAAAGCTTTCTTTAGGAGGTGGGCGATTAACCGATCGATTGAAACAATTGGAACAGACACATTTTATTAAGTCCTATATTCCATGGGAAAAGGAACGAGGAGAGTATTACAAAGTAATTGATGAATTCTGTTTATTTTATTTATACTGGTTACAAGGTTCAAAGTCTAAACGTTTAGTAGAAGATTTTTGGATGCGGCAAATTCAAAAACCTTTATATCATGTTTGGGCTGGGTATGCTTTTGAAGCCGTTTGCTATAAACACATACATAGTATTATTAAAGCACTTCATCTGGTGACGGCAGAAGCTATTTCCAGTTGGAGAAGCACAAAAACGTCGGATCTGTCAGGTACTCAAATCGACTTACTCATTGAAAGAAGCGACGACGCAGTAATGCTTTGCGAAATTAAGTATACAGAAAAACCATTTTCTATTACAAAATCGTATTTTGATGTGTTAAAAAATAAAATAGAGGTTTTTAAGAAAACAACGAAAACCAATAAGCAAATTTTTTTGATGCTAATTTCTGCGAATGGCATACAAAAAAATCAATATTCTTCTCAAATTATTGACGTTATTGTTACATTGGAAGCATTATTTCAGAATGCAGGCTAAGCCAATATTTATTTGGCCAGAGATGAAGGAATATTTGGACTCATTGGATTAACTAAAACCTCTCTAGAAAAGGGACGAACAATGAGATCCATGTCCTCCATCGGAATAGCGCCCAAAAGAACTTCATCACCTAATACCATTGCTCCTCCAAAACATCGACGGTTTTCGAAATGCACTTCAACAGGTCCAACATAAGAAACCATTTTTTTTGAACCATCTGCTAGTGTTACTTCTCGTTTTTCATGTTCTTGTAAGTCGAGTTGAATAGCCACATGCTCAGGAATACAAAGATGTAAGGCTCCTGTGTCAGCTAACGCTTTTACCTTTACTGGCGATAAATTAGGTTTGAGTGGATTGACTAATGTTAACATAGTGTATGTAATTCCCATGATGACTCTTTTAATTATAGGTTGTTCCGTTGTAGTTTGCTTATAGTAGGCTGCAAGACTGGTTTAGGTTTTGATTTTAACACCCTCAATCTTTTTTGCAAGCCACTGCTTTAAATAAGTGGCTACAACCCGCCCGTTATTTCCAGGCTATTGAATTTTCGGGCAGGCACAAGACCTGCCCCTACATTGGAAATTTTGTCTTGATCGAATGCCATGCTGAGTTTACTTCTCAAAAACCTCTTTTAAAAACTCACTGGCTAGCTGCCAAGCACGTTCACACGTTTTTTCATTGTAAAGCAACCCTAACTCAGGATCATTGGCTTGAGGATTCATAAAAGCATGTTTAGTATTGCCATAAATATGAAATTGCCAATCGGCATGAGCCGTTGTCATTTCTTCGGCAAAACGTTGCACATCTTCAGGAGGTACCATTGGATCATCCTGACCATGTAAAGCTAATACTTTAGCCTTTATTGGCATAGGTAAATGCAAAGGCGGGGATCCTAGTAAACCATGAAAACTTACAACACCACGTATATTTTCGCCTGTTCTTGCTAAATCTAAAACGCATAACCCACCGAAGCAAAACCCAATAGCAGCAATTTTGTTGGGATCTGCTTGAGGAATGGATTCAATAGCACGAACGGCTGCTAGCATTCGTGATGCTAATAAGGTCCTGTCTTCCATAACAGGGTGCATTAAGGCTACTTTTTCTTCTTTTGTTTTTCCTTCTTTGCCCTGGCCATACATATCAATGGCAAAACCCACATACCCCATTTCCGCGAGCATCTGCGCTTTTTGACGTGCGAAATCGTTTTGTCCGCTCCAATCATGCGCAATGAGAACTACGGGACGTTTCCCTGAAATTGCTTCGTCATAAGCGTAAAACCCATGAAGCGGAACATTATTGTTATGATTATGTGAATGGTTTTGCTTATAAATTAATTCAGCAGTTTGAATGTTTTTCATTTATTGCCTCTTATCGTTGTTCCATTAATTTGTGTGGTAGGCTTTCAATACGGCCTGCTTGAGTAACAACAACGTAATCTAATTTTCGTTGTAACTCTCTAATAGTACTGGAGCCAGAATAAGTCAAACCTGAGCGTAAACCACCAACAATGTCAGCTAAAATATGTTCTTCATCTTCACGATAAGGGACTTCAGTTGCGACACCTTCTGCTGTTTTCCATTCATTCATGGTACCCATAAAATCTTCTTGCGCTTCTCGGCTGGCCATACCACGATATTGTTTTACTTTTTGTCCATTGCTATTGGTTATCACTTTCCCTGGAGTAGGGCGTGTCCCGGCAAACATACCACCTAACATCACAAAATCCGCACCAAACGCCAATGCTTTAACGATATCTCCAGGAGTACGTAATCCACCATCTGCAACAATAGAGCGATCCACTCGTGAACAATCTTGAATACAGGTTAGCATAGGAATACCATAGCCTGTTTTAATTCGTGTACTACATACTGAACCGCCGCCAATACCCGCTTTAATGATATCAGCACCGCAAGAGGCCAAATAATCAGCACCCGCATAAGTTGCCACGTTACCCGCCATGATGCAGGCGTCTTTTAATAAGTTTCTTAATTCTTTAATAGTTTGCCCAACATATTTTGCATGAGCATGTGCTACATCCACACAAAAATACTGAGCGCCGACGTCGCGCAATGCAGCTGCTCGTTCTAATTCTTGTTTATTGCAACCGACGGAAACAAAAGAAGGGGAAGTACATTTTTTAAATTCAGCTACATTATCTTCAATACTCAAAAAGCGATGCAAGACACCCATGCCACCATGGTTACCCATAAAGTTAGCCATTTCATACCCTGTTACTGTGTCCATATTGGAACTAAATAAAGGTAAAGAAAGGGTAAGTTTCCCCAATTTATCGGTTACCGCGGTTTCTACTAAACGACGGGATTCGTGGTTATTGTAGGCGGGGACTAATAAAACATCATCAAATGTAATAGCTTGTCGGCTCATCATTATAAATTCTCTGCAGCAAAATCAGTTAAACGGGAACGTTCGCCTTTCATTAGCGTGACGTGAGCACCATGCTCCCATCCTCTAAAGCGAACAGCAACATAAGCAAGGCCAGAAGTCATTTCAGTAATGTAAGGTGTGTCAATTTGTTTGACATCACCCAGACACACAAATTTAGTTCCAGGCCCAGAACGGGTAACGAGGGTTTTCATTTGTTTCGGAGTAAGGTTTTGTGCTTCATCAATAATGACAAATCGATTCACAAACGTGCGTCCGCGCATAAAATTCATGGAACATACTTTGATACGATCTTTTAACCATTCTTGAGTCGCCGCGGTTGCCCAGTTACCTCCTCCTCCTTCATAATTTCCATGAAGAATTTCCAAGTTATCCATCAAAGCCCCCATCCAAGGAGCCATCTTTTCCTCTTCCGTACCAGGAAGAAAACCAATATCTTCTCCAACAGGCACAGTAATACGTGTGAAAACCACTTCGCGATATCGTCGGTCTTCTAGTACTTGATGAAGCCCTGCTGCTAAGGCTAACAAGGTTTTACCTGTTCCTGCAATACCTTGAAGTGAAACAAAATCAATTTCGGGATCCATTAAGGCATTTAATGCAAAATTTTGTTCAATATTTCGAGCGGTAATACCCCAAACAGAATTCTTTTTATGTGTGTAATCGGTAGTGAGGGCAATTAAGGCTTCATCTTTTTGAATAGATATTACTCTTGCCTGAAAATGTTCGCTTTCTTCAGGCATTTGTAGAAAGTCATTGGCAACCCATCCGGCAGTGAGTGGGCCAGACAAACGATAGTAGCTTTTACCGTCTTCTTTCCAAACTTGCATGTTTTTACCATGCTTTTCCCAGAAGTCTGAAGGAAGAACATGAAATCCTGAATGCAACAATTCCCGGTCATCGAGAACATGATCACTGTAATAATCTTCAGCAGTTATGCCTAAAATACTGGCCTTAATGCGCAAGTTAATGTCTTTAGATACTAAAATTAAGGCATGGTGTTTAAAATGGGATTTTAAACCCACACAGGTTGCAAGAATGGAATTATCCGCTTTATTTCCAGGCAATGCAGTGGGAATAGGGTTGGAAAATTCTTGTGTCTGAAAAAATAAGCGTCCTGAAGAGGGTTTAGTAGTAGATGTTTCGTATGAATTCGGAATGGGTAAGCCAGCAACAATATCTGCATGGGTAAATTTTCCCATTAGGTCTACTAACATTCGATTGGTTTGTCGAACATTACGTGCTAAGTCAGATGGTCCCGTTTTATGGGCATCCAACTCTTCAAGGACTACCATGGGCAGATAGACATCATGTTCTTGAAAGCGAAAAATTGCGCTGGGATCAGCCATTAGCACATTGGTATCAAGAACAAATAACCGTTTTTCCTGTTGTTGCATAATGCTTACCATTAATCATCTAGAAATGATATTTTAACCGTATATTTGTTTATTGTCACCGACTAAAAAGTTTAATGAAACTATAAGTATTCTGCGGTACAATGAAGCTATGTAAATGTTAGGAAATTATTATGTCTTTATCTTCATCTAAAACAATGATTCCTGTAACAAATTATTCTGACTATCTTCCTAATTCAGCATCAGTTAAAATATAAGAATGAAAGCAAATAACTCAACAACGATTAGTGTCAACAAAAAAGCAACCCACGAATATTTTATTGAACAAAAACTTGAAGCAGGTTTAGTGCTTGAAGGTTGGGAAGTAAAAAGTATTCGTGCAGGACGTATTCAAATCAATGACAGTCATATTTTAATTAGACGCCAAGAAGCTTGGCTAATTGGCGCTCAAATTCAACCGTTGTCAGCTGCTTCTACACATGTCCAAGCAGATCCAACACGTACCCGGAAATTACTTTTAAATTACTCAGAATTAAAAAGACTCATTGGCAGTGTCGAACGAGAAGGGTATACCATCATTCCCTTATCCATGTATTGGAAAAAAAGCCGGGTGAAATTAGAAATTGCCATAGCAAAAGGAAAAAAATTGTATGATAAGCGTGCTTCTGAGAAAGAGCGTGAGTGGTCAAGGGAAAAAGCACGGGCTTTTAGGGGAAAATCTTAAGTAATCCTTGACAATTCATGGGCTTCTTGGTTCAATCAGCACTATTCGATCAAAATTTAGAAGTAAGTTAATTAATAATGAAAAAAAGCAGCCTGTTAATTCTTCTAGCAGCTTTAGCAGTAGGATGCCAAAAGGCTCCTCCGCCAACGACAAAGAAGCCACCGATGAATGCACCTAGTGATGATGCGAGTGTTCGCTTGGTTGAAGCTGCCAGTTCTGTGAGTAATTCATTAAATGAATTAGCGCAAATAGAGGCCGCTTCTACGCCCCGGGCTGAATTAGGAAAGCCATTGCCCGAGTCTGAAAGTTATGCTTTACAATCCAAAGCTTCCGTCGATTGGTCAGGCCCTATTGAACCATTGCTTGAACGCATCGCAAGAATGAGTGATTTTCAGCTGCGAGTCTTAGGAAAAGAACCTCCTATTCCTGTTTTAGTAAGCCTATCGGCTAAGAATATTACTTTAGCCCAAATGCTTCGGGATGCAGCGCTTCAAGCGGGTAGTAAAGCGGATGTATTAGTATATTCAAACAGCAGAATTATTGAACTTCGCTATGCAAAAATGTAATTTTCTTGGTCGAAAAAAACTGCGGACGTTGGCTGCAATTTTTGCATTAGGGACAGTGGTTGGGTGCTCGTCGCCTAAACCTGCACCACCACCAGGAAATACTGAAACACTTCAAGGGTTGCAAGAGATGGGGGAACCTGTTCCTCTTGATGCATCAAAAGAAAATGAAGCCAGCAAGAAAAAAATTCGCCATCAAGCATTACAAGAAATTGCATTAAGTTTAGGTGCTCAATCAGGGCTTTCATGGCAAGCTAAAAATATCGACAAGCAATTGCAAGGACAAACGGCAATATTAGACAAAATTTATAATTTTAATGCCCTCATATTAGATCATAATATTTTACCCCCCGTACTTATTGAGGGACGTAATATCCTCAATTTAGCCGATTCAAATACCATTCGTGTTGCGGATAGACGTTATAAGATTCTCCATCAAGCTCGTTTTGTTACAACGGCACCTGATTGGCACCAATATCTATGGATGGATTACATGAAGCCGGATCGTCCTATGCGAACCCTATTGCCTCAAGATGCTTATGAGCAGCAAATTTGGGATTATTACATTTTGATTGGATGGTATGAAGGAATCAAGCAAGCCAATAATATTTTTGCGACCAATGTTGCTCAATTAAAAGAAGACTTTAACGGTATGATTTTGTATCGTAAGTTGCTGGCACAAAACATGGTTAGCCCACCTTATGTTGCTCAGACAGATCTGGGTGTGACGGGTGATCAATCTGAAATTAATATTGATGATCAAGTGCTTCGTATTGCAGCTCTTCCACAGCTTAATCCCGATAGTAGTGCGTGGCGGGCAATTGTTGCTGAAAGTCAGGAAGAAGTGGCGAAATACAACAAAATGGGCAAATTAGCTGCGCAACATGCTATAATTCCAGAATCAACATTATCTCCTACTGAGCGGCCTGCCCAATCGAGCTGGCAGCCAGTTATTTCGAATATGTCAAATAATGAGTGATTCAGAATATTTACTTCCCAATGAGCCGACTCGTTTTGGACCAGCAACTATGGAAAAGATGCTGGAATATACGATGTCGTTAGATGCATCAGACATTACAATTCAAACAGGCGAGCCTATTATTGCGGAAGTATACGGACGATTATTGCATATCACCAATCGTAAGTTATCGAATACAGAAGTAGGTGATTTAATTAACGCCATTTATGGCCCTAATGCGGTGACGCAATTACTTTCAGGAAGAGATATTGATACGCACTATGAGTTTCGCCCCAATCGTAATCAACGTTTCCGTTATCGGGTGAATGCAACCTCTTGCTTAGTAGAAGGCCATGATGGTATACAAATTACATTAAGGACTATTCCTACGACTCCTCCTTTGTTATCCACATTAAATTTACCTGAACCAGTGTTAAATGCATTGGCGCCGCCAGAAGGTATTGTGTTTGTGACAGGAGCAACCGGTGCGGGAAAGTCTACTTTATTAGCCTCTATTGTTCGAGAATTAGTGGAGCAAAAAGACAGTAATCGAAAAGTATTGACGTATGAGGCACCAATTGAATTTGTGTATGATGAAATTGAAGCCTCCTCGGCTGTGGTGAGTCAGTCTGAGATTCCCCGTCATTTACCTAGTTTCGCTGCTGGTGTCCGAAATGCTTTACGTCGCCATCCTCGTTTGATTTTGGTGGGAGAGTGTCGTGATCCAGAAACTATTTCGGCTGCATTAGAAGCCGCTTTAACAGGCCATCCTGTTTATACTACTTTACATACGTCGGGTGTTGCTGAAACGATTCGTCGTTTAGTGACAGCCTTTCCTGCTGAAGAACGCATTGGACGTAGTATTGATATACTCGAGACTATTCGACTATGTATTTGTCAGCGATTGGTTCCGACTGTTGATGGAAAACGCGTGGCGATACGTGAATATCTTATTTTTGATGAAAAAACCCGAGATACATTATTATCAGCGCCTACTGAGCAACTTACCCAGGAAACCCGTAAATTGGTAGAAACCAAAGGACAACCAATGCGTGTTGACGCTAAACAAAAATTGGATGCAGGCATTATTTCTGAACGTACTTATAAACTCATTGTAGCAAGTGAGTTAGAGTTAGATTTATCAAGAGTGCCGGTTGAGCCCAATGGTAATGGCCAGGATAGATTACAAACCTAAATGACTATTGTTTAGCCTTCTTTTCAATAATCTCCTTATTGCTGTATAATTATTGTGTAATTTTTAAGCAATTAATTCAAAAAAGTTACTTTTATCATAAGAGCAATTTATCATGCCCAATAAAGACGATATTACCATAACAATTGTGCCTAACCCTGACATTCATCAGTATCCTGTGGTGAGACAGAATCTGTGGGCAAAGAATAAAAGTGATGATTTAAAAAGGCTGTTGCAATTAGGTGATCAGCATGACAATTTTCTGAAGATTGCCTATACATTTGCGGAAACTGGTCTTATAGAAGGGGTTAATAATGACTCCAACCTTGAAGATGTATATTCACAGCTTGCTTATATTGAAAAAGAACATATTGTCTTGTTAGCCGCACTTAAAGAAGTGAATGAGAAACTTGGGGATAAGAAAAAAACTCTTTCAGAAGAAAATAAAGAAATTTGGAATATTCGTCTTGGCAACCTTAAAACTCTTATTACTACCAATCTTAACGATTTTAAAAAAACAGTTGAGTTATTGAATTTTTCCGAGGATAAATCTCTATTCATTTCGTTTAAAGGTGATGCAGCCACTCGAGATAGAGGAGCCAATCAGTTTTTTACTCAATATTTTTTGAGTGCAGCGGGTTTTGATTATGAAGTTCTTGAGGGAGATCACGAGGTACAAGAATTTATTGATATATTAGAACCTGATCGTAGAAATAGTATGCCTGCCGTGGTTGGCGAGGGAGATCAACGTTCTTATAATAACCTTTTGTTGTTAAAAAAATACGGCCTTATTGATGAAAAAGAAGTAGCACTTGTTGAAAATGAACATAAAAAGCATGCTAAATTATTTTCTTATGCAGCCCAGTACAATGAGAAGGAAGAAATAATTGGGTTAGGTATGGGTACCCACGCCATTGCGGGAACTGATTGTCTGAAGGCGATACTTTCTAAATATCCTAAAATCTTTAAGGATATTGATTACAAAGCAGATACTTATTTAGAGCTCATAGAAACAATTGATAAAGTGAATGGGATATACCAAAAACTTCTTGAAAGTCCAGAAGGAAAAAAAGAATTGGCACGTATATTGATCCAAGAAAACCATGACTTGGAAAAGTTTCCAGAGGCGCGCCAAGGGCTCGCGGAAGGAATGACAATTACAGCTATGGAAACAGCCCCTTTTTTATGTTTATTTTGGAATTATGGAAATGCTGAAGAACATGGTTGGGCAATAGTTGAAGGAATTCAACCAATAGGAATAAATGGACACATAGGACAAGCAGACAAAACAAAACGACAAACCTTAGAAAAACATAATAGAATAGTTCTCGATAATGACTGTGGAAAATACAGTGAGAATATTATCAGTAAAGAGTTGTGGAATAATTTTTGGGATAAGTTAGATAATGGTTGGAAATTAGATGCTTGTATTCAACCTATGTATCAAGAGTCAGTCATCCGAAAGACCACAAATGTTCCTGAAAATCATTATATTACCTCTTATAGTGCAGTATCTTGTTCAGTTATAGCAGAAAAACGTTTACATTCTTCATTACAGAAGTTAGATACATTATTATCGAGTTTAGGGAAAGAGAATGTTAATGCTGAAATGCTATCCGTGTTAAAGGCGATAAAAGGTAAAGCAAAAAATCTTAATCAACGAGGCTTTAAAAGCAATGCGGCGAAATTAGCAGATTTTGGAGTAACCTGTGCTGAGGCAATTAATATTTATTTAAATGTAGTCAGACAAAATTCAAATCAAGAGTCTACCTCAAAGAAAACATTGGCTAATGCTAATAATATCCTCTATGGCAAAATACAAGAGGCATATCAGACGGTAAAGCCTGCTGTAAAAAATTTCCGCGCTGAAGATCAAAGGTGGTTCAGTGAAATGTGGGCTAGCTTATGCAATGTATTGAGTAAGTTTAGATTAGTAAAGACAAAATCTAAACAGTTAGTGGAGGAGGCTCGTGATGCATTTAAAGGCTTGAATGCAGAAGGACTGTTTGGTCATCAAAAATCTGATGGTACAAAAACGAGTCTCAATATCACTGGAAAGCAAGCTGCAAAAGTAACAATCATAAATAAAATTTAGTAGTATATCTAATTCTAATGAAATATCGGTTGTAGGGGCAGGTCTTGTACCTGCCCAGAACAACGGACAGGTACAAGACCTGCCCCTACGCAAAACCACATCATGTGTGAAGTGTATAACCGAAGTTGCCACAAGTTAAATGGACATTCCTATAAAACAGCATACAAATACCATTCTCGTCTTAATATACAGTTGATGCTTCAGGAAAGAAATTTACGCTTTGTTTTGCTGTATAAATGATCGTAATTTTTAATCCAATTCTTGTTTCTTTCTTGAGACATGCTATTTTAAAATTTTTATATCACATGATAAATTTTAAATCAAAAAATACAAATTTAATTTTTACCTAAGAATATTGTGGTAAAATTTTGTACTATATTTAATGTTTAATAAAAGATAATGAGGATTACATGTTCAGACGTTATTTGAGAGATCAAAACAATATAAAAGTAGGAAGAAAGGAGGAAACTGATTATTTCGTTGGAGAGTTAGATGATTTAGATGAGTTAACTACGGCATTTACTAGTATAACCACTTTTGACCCTGATGACACCAAGCAAGAGCGAGAAAGTACAAATTTTGAAAAGATGCTAGCATCAAGAAATGGACATGTGAATGCTACTTATTCTATCAGTTCACTTCATGGAAGGACACTGTCTTTTTCCTCATTTGGCAATATATTAAACGCAATTTTATCACCAGCAAGTTTACTAGGAAAACAGCAGCTTTCACCTGACACAGTAACTACAGCTGAAACACCAGGGAATGATTTAGTAAATCTAGGCAATGAAAGCAATGGCGAAGAAACGAGCCTAGATAATTTCTCAAATAGTTCGATAAGAGCCCTAGATTCTTCTTTCTCCTTAGATTTTAGCGAAAGTGAAGAGGAATTGCCTGCACTTGGAAAAAGAAAACGGTTTGAGGGCATGAGTGATGATAGAGAGGGCTTCCGAAGGAAAGTGGCAGACAGAAGTGAAGAAATAGATTCCCGCAATTATTTTACTCCTGGACTAAAATAGCATCACTAATAATTCATTTAGGTCAAAATAAGGCAATAGGTTGAATCCTACTACCTTTTTGAGTTAAAGTGGCGCGTATGAAAAATCTAGTTATTGTTGAGTCGCCGGCCAAAGCCAAGACAATTAAAAAATATTTAGGGCCTGATTTTGATGTTTTAGCATCTTATGGCCATGTACGCGATTTATTGCCTAAGAAAGGATCGGTGAACCCCGATGCTGGTTTTGCAATGAAATATGATGTGGTAGAAAAAAATTCCCGTCATATCACCGAAATTGCTACCGCTCTCAAAAAAGCAGATGCACTGTATCTGGCAACTGACCCTGACCGCGAAGGGGAAGCAATTTCTTGGCATATCCGTGAGTTAATGGCGGAGAAAAAACTACTAAAGAATAAACCAGTACATCGCGTCGCTTTTCATGAAATCACACAAAAAGCGGTAAAAGCAGCGGTAGAAAATCCACGCGAATTATCCATGGATTTAGTGAATGCCCAACAAGCGAGACGTGCCCTTGATTATTTAGTAGGTTTCAACCTATCCCCCTTATTATGGAAAAAAATTCGTCGCGGGCTTTCTGCTGGACGTGTTCAAAGTCCGGCATTGCGGTTAATTGTTGAACGTGAAGAAGAAATCGAACGATTCAAAACGCAAGAATATTGGTCAATTACGGCGTATTTACAAGCGAAAAAACAATCCTTTACTGCGCGATTGACGCATTATAAGGGAACTAAATTAGAACAATTTAGCTTTACTGATGAAGCGACCACGAAAGCAGCAGAAAAATATTTGGCGGAATTAGCCAATGGTATTTTAAATGTTATTAAAGTTGAGAAAAAACAACGTAAACGTCAACCTGCGCCACCTTTTACTACTTCAACCTTACAACAAGAAGCTGCGCGTAAATTAGGATTCTCTGCGAGCAAAACCATGATGGTTGCCCAAAAATTATATGAAGGTATTGATATTGGTAGTGGTACAGCCGGGTTAATTACCTACATGCGTACTGACTCATTGAATTTATCAAGTGATGCTATTGGGGATATTCGTAAGTACATTGATAAAGAATATGGTGCCGATTTCTTGCCTGAAACAGCAAGAGCCTACAAGACTAAATCTAAAAACGCGCAAGAAGCGCATGAAGCGATTCGACCAACGGCTATTTTTCAAACACCAAACTTATTAAAGCAGCATTTAACACCAGAACAATTTAAGTTGTATGATTTGATTTGGAAGCGCGCATTGGCATCCCAAATGGAGCATGCCCTAGTGGATACTGTTGCGGTTGATTTTGCTTGCGGTGAAGATACTTCCAATCTGTTTAGGGCGAATGGTTCTACGATTGCCCGTCCAGGATTTATGGCCGTTTATTTGGAAGGAAAGGATGATGGAAAAGGAGATGATGACGAAGAAAATCGTTTACCAGAATTGGTTGTAGGCGACGCCATTCCATTAAAAACGCTCTTATCTGAACAACATTTTACAGAGCCACCACCACGTTTCTCAGAAGCAACTTTAGTTAAAGCGTTAGAAGAATTTGGCATTGGCCGTCCTTCTACTTATGCGGCTATTATTCAAACGTTGCAGAAACGTGAGTACGCAACCTTAACCAATAAACGGTTTACGCCAACAGATGTTGGCCGTATTGTGAATCGTTTCCTAACAGAACACTTTACGCAGTATGTAGACTATGAATTTACCGCTCATTTAGAAGATGAATTAGATGCGGTTTCACGCGGTGAAAAGGCATGGGTTCCTTTAATGGAAGACTTTTGGAAGCCTTTTATCAACCAAGTTGGTACGATTGAAACCACCGTTCAACGCAAAGATGTCACGTCAGAGACAACCGATCAAGTCTGTCCTAAATGTGGCAAACCCCTCATTATTCGATTAGGCAAAAAAGGACGCTTTTTGGGATGCACCGGTTACCCCGAATGCGATTATACCGCCAATGTGGAAGGAGGCGACGAGCCTGTTGAAGCATTTGTTCCTGAAGAAGTGCCCGATCGTTCCTGCCCAACTTGTGGCAGTAAATTATTTCTTCGACAAGGGCGATATGGCAAATTTATTGGTTGCAGCCAATATCCTAAATGTAAATACATTGAATCATTGGATAAACCAGAAGACACAGGGGTTAAATGTCCTCAATGCCTTCAAGCCAACTTGATTCAGAAAAAATCCCGGCGTTACGGTAAAATTTTTTACGCTTGTAGCCGATATCCTGATTGTCAGTATGCGATTTGGAATCCACCGATTAACGAGCCTTGCCCTAAATGCCATTGGCCGTTATTAACGTTAAAAGAGACCAAGCGTTGGGGTAAAGAAAAAGCTTGTCCGCAAAAAGAATGTGGGTTTAAAGAGAAAATTGAAGAAAATTCTGAGGAATAACACCTGATTATGACCATTTTATCCACCTATGGATTGGAACAAAAACCTTTACGCGAATTTGCCGAAAAAGCCTATTTGGATTATTCCATGTACGTTATTTTGGATCGTGCATTACCATTTATTGGTGATGGCTTAAAGCCAGTACAGCGCCGTATTATTTATGCGATGTCAGAGTTAGGCTTAAAAGCGAGTGCGAAATATAAAAAATCTGCTCGAACTGTAGGGGATGTATTAGGTAAGTTCCACCCGCATGGTGATTCAGCTTGTTATGAAGCCATGGTATTAATGGCACAAAATTTCTCTTATCGTTATCCTTGGATTGATGGGCAAGGGAATTTTGGTTCGCCGGATGATCCAAAATCTTTTGCAGCGATGCGTTATACCGAATCGAAGTTATCCCCTTACGCGGAACTTTTATTGCAAGAATTGGGTCAAGGTACGGTGGATTGGAACCCTAATTTTGATGGAACGCTTGAAGAGCCCGCTTTTTTACCTGCTCGTTTACCATCATTGTTACTGAATGGTACAATGGGTATTGCCGTAGGAATGGCGACCGATGTTCCCCCGCATAACCTCAAAGAAATTGCTGATGCATGTATATTGTTGTTAGATAATCCCCATGCAACCTTAGATGATGTGTTTCAATATGTACAGGCACCAGACTATTGTACTGGTGCAGAAATAATCACGTCAAAAGCCGATTTACGAGCTATGTATGCCACAGGCAGTGGTTCAGTTAAAGTAAGGGCTGTTTATCAACACGAAGAGCAAGATATCGTCATTACAGAGCTACCTTATCAAGTATCGGGGAGCAAAATATTAGAACAAATTGCGGCGCAAATGCAGGCAAAAAAATTACCCATGGTAGTGGATTTGCGTGATGAATCGGATCATGAAACCCCAACTCGACTCGTGATTACTGTCCGTTCAAACCGTGTTGATATTGAAGGCTTAATGTCTCATTTATTTGCGACAACTGATTTAGAACGTAATTACCGTGTTAATATAAACGTGATTGGGCTAAATGGACGTCCTCAAGTTAAAGGTTTAGTGGAACTTTTGACAGAATGGCTCACTTTCAGACGCCAAGTTGTGCGAAAACGCGTAGAGTTTCGATTAGATAAAATCTTGAAACGTTTGCATTTATTAGAAGGCTTATTAATTGCTTACTTAAATATTGATGAAGTCATTAGGATTATCCGTGAAGAAGAGAATCCAAAAACCGAATTGATTAATCGGTTTGGATTAAGCGACATTCAAGCAGAAGCCATTTTGGATATGAAATTACGTCATTTAGCCAAACTGGAAGAAATGCAAATTCGTGGTGAGCAAGATGAATTATCCAAAGAACGCGAAATGTGCGAGAAAATTTTGGGTTCTGCAACACGCTTGAATCGCTTAATCCGTGAAGAAATTACCAATGATGCAACGAAATTTGGTGATGCGCGGCGTTCAAAATGTGTGGAACGCCAAGAAGCACAATCGATGAAAGAAGAAGATTTGCAACCCGATGAGCCAATGACTATTGTGGTTTCGGAAAAAGGGTGGGTGCGTGCTGCAAAGGGACATGATATTCGACCTGAAGAATTAGCGTATAAATCAGGAGATTCCTACTTAATGCATGTGGCTACACGCAGCCATCAAACCGTAGTATTTTTTGATTCCACCGGTCGTTCTTATAGTTTAATTGCCCATACCTTACCTTCGGCGAGAGGATTAGGTGAGCCGCTAACAGGCAGGTTTACACCGGCTTCCAATGCTAATTTTGTGGTCGTCTTGGCTGGTGACCCTGCGCAGTCGCTACTATTGGCCTCACATCAAGGGTATGGATTTATTACGACGCTCAACGAACTATATTCCAAAAATAGAGCGGGTAAAGCGGTAATTAATCTTGGGGAAAAAGGAGAGTTGCTACCTCCTTGTATGCTTCAATCCGTGGAACAAGAACAACTAGCTATTGTATCGAGTGAAGGACGATTATTAGTCTTTGCCGCCGCAGAGTTACCTATTTTGTCAAAAGGAAAAGGTAATAAAATTATAAACCTAAAAGGTTCAGAATCCATTCGTTTGATTTTACCGATTAAAGCAGAAGACACCCTTCGTATTTTCTCAGGCCAACGTTCTATGACGTTAGGACCTAAAGAACGGGCAGAATATGAAGGCTCACGTGCGCAACGCGGTAAATTGTTACCACGCGGGTTTCAAAAAGTTGATTCGTTGAAGGTGAATTAACTCAAGATTGTTGTGAAATATTTCTACGAAGCACCCATTTAAATTGATGCGCTTTCTAGAAGAGAGAGTCTAAAAATCTACAGACACTCCGAAAAACACTAAACTCTCTTTAGCTTCCTCATCTGCTTCATTACGCATATCAGCAGTTGAACCATAATCTTGTATATACTCATATTCAATAAAAAGGTTTAGTTCAGGGGTAAGACGATAAAAAGGGCGGATAAAATAACGCATTTGATTTAATCCATTTCCAATTTGGGCATCTTCTACAGTGGAGGTAGCTAAAATACTTCGAATACTCCCTTTGACCAAAATTTTATTGGTAATTTTAAAGTCGTGGATAAACTCTGCATCAAGTTTGACGCTATCATCATGAAGATATGTACGGAAATTCGTATCGATGGGGAAAATAGGTGTAGTTCCTTCAAGCCCAACGCCAGGCTGCCAATAAGGCGTGCTTCCCGTAGGTCGATAAAAATAATTAGCACCTCCTTTAACTGCCCAATGGGGGCTTAGTAGGTGCCAATAAAAAATATCCAGATCAGCATATTGAACACCTTCATCAGATAACTCAGCTTCATTGCTGTATAATTCAAGTTTGTTTTCTTTTGTGCCAAATAATCCTTTGAAGGTCATTTCTTGAGTATTGTCAAAAGGATCTTCACCAAAATCAATAAAGCCGGTGGAACCTATTGAAGATTCTTGCGAGCGTAGTCTAGTATAACGTGATGAGTCCGCTAATAACGGAGAGGATAAAAAAGCAAGAGTAATAATACAAAAACTAATAAAGAGTTTTTTCAAATGCAATCTCACTTCATAGACAAATAAATCTACGTATGTTAAAACAATACCCATAATTTAATCAATGAGAGAAATCATGACGACAGAAAAAAATACAACCACCTATCGTATAGAAACTGATAGTATGGGAGAAATGAAGGTGCCTTCGAATGTATATTGGGGAGCACAAACCGAACGTTCTTTACACCATTTTGATATTAGCCATGATCTGATTCCTATCGAAGTAATCCATGCGTTTGGGATATTAAAAAAAGCGGCTGCATTGGCCAATATGAAATTAGGAAAGTTGCCAAAAGAAAAAGCCGACTTAATTGTACCTGTCGCAGAAGAGATTTATGAAGGAAAATGGGACAACCAATTTCCCTTGCGTGTATGGCAAACCGGAAGTGGTACACAATCTAACATGAACGTGAATGAAGTTATTTCTAACCTAGCGAATGAAAAAGCAGGAACGGCATTAGGTTCTAAAAGCCCTATTCATCCAAATGATCATGTGAATATGTCTCAATCGTCAAACGATACTTTTCCTACGGCTATGCACATTGCGGCTGCAACCATTCTAGTAAAAAAATTATTACCGGCTTTGCAAACATTGCGTGATGCGTTAGATCACAAAAGTAAGGAATTTGCGTCCATTGTTAAAATCGGTCGTACCCATTTACAAGATGCCGTACCTCTAACACTGGGTCAAGAATTTTCAGGCTATGTAGGCCAATTAGATGCAGCGATGCATTATATTCATGACATTCTTCCTAAACTGTATGAATTAGCAATTGGCGGGACCGCAGTTGGCACTGGGATAAATACTCATCCACAATGGGCGACCACTGTTGCTGCCGAAATTGCTGACATTACTGGTCAACCTTTCAAAAGTGCAGAAAATAAATTTGTTGCCTTGGCGTGTCATGATCCATTAGTTATGGCGTCGGGTGTATTGAAAACCTTAGCCTGCGCATTAATGAAAATTGCCAATGACGTGCGTTGGTTAGGGTCAGGTCCACGCTGTGGCTTAGGTGAATTGATTCTTCCTGAGAATGAACCTGGTTCATCTATTATGCCCGGTAAAGTAAATCCTACCCAGTGTGAAGCAATGACCATGGTGGCCGCACAAGTAATGGGTAATGATGTGGCAATCACCGTAGCTGGATCTCAAGGTAACTTTGAAATTAACGTTTACAAACCAGTGATTATTTACAACTTTATTCACTCAGTGAATTTAATTTCTGACAGCTGCCTTCGTTTTACTGAATTTTGTATCGATGGATTAAAGGCCAATGAAAAAGTCATAGCGAAGCATGTGGCAGATTCATTAATGTTGGTAACAGCATTAAATCCTCATATTGGTTATGATAAATCGGCGGCTATTGCCCACAAAGCACATGTTGAAGATTTAACATTAAAACAAGCCGGTGTTGCATTAGGGTATTTAACAGAAGCTCAATTTGATGAATGGGTTGTCCCTGAACATATGATTGGCCCACAAATCGTTAAGTCCTAAGCATAGGGGGATCTTGTATCTACCTGCAACAACGGGCGGGTACAAGACCCGCCCCTACACAGGAAAAATTGGCTTTTTTATGTGTAGCATTTGTTTGACCAAGATTAGTAGTGTATTTTCATAGTCGCTGGTTCAAAACCTCTTGTGGTCGCATTCCTTGTTCAAACAAAGAAGAATCCTCGTTTTGTCTAAAATAATCTTGATTGGCAAAAACGATGGCCACCACACTGCGAAATTTTCTGGCTTCATTGGGTGTCACGGTAACCTCAAATTTTATTACTTTTTCTTATTATAACCAAAAATTTATTAACATTTCCTTCTTTTGCAGGGAGCTTGCCTATTGAGTGGATGTCTCCCCTCATTGCGAATGGCTTTTGTATTAAAAAAGTTGAGAATGGCGTTTATATATAATATAAGTGCAAAAAATTGTGGCATAAAAATATTTTTTTGATATTTTTATATGTATATGGTATTTTTACTATTCGAGGTTTTTTAAAGAGGGACAAAAAATGTTTCATTCCGTTAAAGTTGATGAAGCTTTTTATGTATTGGCAAAACGTCATGCAGAAGCGGAACATCGAACAATATCTTCCCAAATTGGATATTGGGCTAAATTAGGAAAAGCCGCACTTGAAAATCCAGATTTGCCTATTGAATTTATTAAAGATATTCTTATTGCAAAGAGTTTGGCATCGGAGGCAGAGCCTTTTGAGTTTAGGGAGGAGTAATCGGTGAAACTTATCCAATCCAACCTTTTCAAGCAAGTTTATAAAAAACTTTCTAAAAATATTCTTACTATAGTTAATGATAATATAAAGGCAATTATCGACAATCCAGAAATAGGTTCATCTAAGAAAGGCGATTTGTATGGAATACGAGTTCATAAATTTAAATGCCAGAATCATTTATATTTACTTGCATATGCTTTTAATTCGCAAACCAATATCTTGTATTTAGTTGCATTAGGTGAACATGAGAATTTTTATAAAAAAATTAAACGACATTTAAATACGGAAGAGTAGTACCCGTGGGGCGAACGGTGCTCGCCCTTAGAAAATTTCTTTTTAATTATCCATTCCTAAATTATCACGATTAAATATGCGATCAGCGCGGTAGCTTGAGCGTACAAGTGGGCCGGAGGCGACTTCAAAGAAGCCTTTTTCTAAACCAATTGTGCGATAGCGGGCAAAGCTTTCAGGTGTTACAAACTCATGAATAGGCAAATGATTGGGGGTAGGTTGCAAATATTGCCCTAAGGTTAAGACATCCACATTTGCTGCACGCAAATCATCCATGGTTTTTAATACTTCTTCTTCTGTTTCACCTAGGCCTAACATCAAGCTGGTTTTGGTTATAATATCTTTTCGATAAGTTTTTGCATAGCGAAGCACTTCAATGGTTTGCCAATAACCGGCACGTGGGTCGCGTACGGGATGGGTTAAGCGTTCTACTGTTTCTACATTTTGGGCAAACACATCCACTTGGCTGTCTAATAGTACTTCAATGGCTTTTTTATCGCCTTGAAAATCTGGAGTAAGTGCTTCAACTTTAGTATTAGGACAAAGTTGTTTAATAGCGACGATGGCACTGGCATAATGGGCAGCTCCGCCATCAGGTAAATCATCGCGATTGACTGAGGTTAATACAACATAATCTAATCCCATATGCTGGACTGTTTCGGCGGTGTGTTGGGGTTCATGAGTGTCTAACCATCCTTTGGGATTCCCTGTATCCACGGAACAAAAACGGCAGGCGCGTGTACACACAGACCCCATTAACATAATAGTCGCGGTACCATGAGACCAGCATTCGCTGATATTAGGGCATTTGGCTTCTTCACACACTGTGCTGAGTTTATAATCGTGTACTTTTTTTTGTAAAGCTTGATATTTGGGCGAAGTTTTAGCACTAATACGCAACCAAGAGGGTTTTCGTAACATCGTCGCATTGTTTTCAGATATTTTTATGCCATCTTTAATGGCAACGGTGCCTTGAGGGGTTGTGTATTTTTGTCCACTTTCAACAGTAATAGGAATTTTTTTCAATGTACTCATGAATAGCCTCTATGGGGTAAAACAAAAATTTTCAAAGCACCAGATATTATCTTTATCCTCTTGAGATAAGGAAACTGTTGATGCTGCTTCTTTAAAATGGCGAGTAATATTTTTTTGAGGCGTCCAATCAGAAGATTCTGACACAAAACGCCCTAAATAGGGTTTTGCTACGGATAAAATAGTTTCATGAGGTAAATCATCGGGCAAACAAAACCCTTGTTGTGGATTTTCAATCATCCACATTAAGGCTGCAATAACACCAATAGCAACTTGGGTTGTAGTCGCATTTTGATTAGGTAATAATTGTCGAGATTCTTCAATAGATAAAATGCTGCCTGTCCACCATGAATTATAAGGATGTCCCATAATAAGCGCACCTAAAATATCTTCGCCTTGAACGATGCCTTCATTCAAAATTCTGGAGCATTGATGACGTTCATAATTATTTGCCCTCAGTTCGTGCAATGAAAGTAAAGTTTCATTGGAGGGCGTATAGGCATAATGAACTGTTGGCCTATAAAGAGCTTTTGCTGAATCTTTATCTGACCATACGGTTAAATAATCAGATAGGCCAAAAGCTTCTCCGTGGCGAATCAGAAGGCCTAATATTTCTTGGGAAGGGATCCACGAACGTACCCAAGTATTCATGCCCATTTGAGCTAAAAAGATCTGGTTTTTAGGGCCATTTTCAGGGATATGTGCTTGAGTGGGTAATGTTTTTTCATGTGTACCCCAACCAAGTTCAGCAGGCGCCATTCCTTCTTCAATAAGCCCTTCCACGCTCCAGGTATTCACGAATTCATTGTCTTGCTTTGGAGTAGTAACTATTTGTTTATCGAGTTCGCTGCAGTGAATGACTTTTACACCTAGATGCATGGCTAGGTGAGCAAAATTTTGTTCACTTAATGCGGTTTCAATGTGAGCAATATTTGGGGGCTGAATGAGATTGTCTTTTAAAGCATTATAGGCAATATCAATTAAGCCTTGTTTTGTAAAATGTGAAATAAGCCCAGGATTTGCACCATGATCAACAATAGCTGTTGGTGAGTTTTCTTTCCATGAAGCAATGGCTTTTCGAAGCTGCATTTGTCGCCAATATAGTGTTTTTTCTTCAATAGGTTTGTTGTGAGCATTATGATAGGGATCCCATACTTCCACTGAGGTATTTAAATAAAGAACCGAATGCTCATTACACCATTGCAGCATCGTTAGTGTGTCAATATTCCAAGCAAGATCGAGGATAATTCCACCGTTGTCGACATGTTGGGATAATACTTCATGCATATTATCTGGCTGAATAAGCTGGTGAACATAATGAACACCTTTTTTCTGCCATTCATTTAGTTGGAAGTCATGCGTCATATCTATAGCATCAATAATTGTGACTGAAGAATATGGAATGTTGATGTGACGAAATAATAGAGGCAATACACATTTAGATACAGAACCATACCCAATAATCAGGATTTTATGAGAAAACAACAGCATTTTTTCTTTACTTACTCCTATAAAATTATTGCTTTATAAACATCCAATGTTTTTTGTGCACAATTTGCCCAAGTCATTTGGGTTGCCCTTAAATAGCCTTTTTCTATTAATGGCTGAAAATACTCCGGATGATAGACAATTTTTTTCATGGCTTCTGCTAATGCTTCAATGTCGAAGGGGTCAATTAAATAAGCGGCATCTCCAGCAGTTTCGGGGAGTGAGGAGATATTGGAAGTAATCACTGGCAGACGTGAAGCAAACGCTTCTATTACGGGCAAACCAAATCCTTCATAAAGCGAAGGAAATATAAGTGCCGTAGCAGTTTGCAATAAAACTACTTTATCAGCAAATGAAATGTAACCTAGCCACTGTGCCACTCCAGCATGAATTAATTTTTTTAATTTTTCAACGGTTTTTTCTGATGACCATCCTTCTCTGCCCGCAATGACTAAAGGATAAGCCTGTTGTATTTCTAGAGGTAGAAGAGAAAAAGCATCAATAATACGATCGACGTTTTTGCGTGGTTGTAATGTACCTACAAAAAGAAAATAGCCACGTCTATTTGCATTGATATTAAGTCCTAATTTATTCAATACCGTTGTTTTGGCATCTTCGCTGACAGGGGCAAAATCTTCCATATTAACCCCTAAGTGAATGGGGGTGATTTTTTCTTCTTTGATACCAAAATATTGGACTAAATCGGGGACTACGGATTCACTAATGGTAATGTAGTGGGAAGCCCATTGTGCAGAAGAACGAAAGAAATAATTCTTCAGTTTTCTTCCTCTGGTATTAGCCCAATCAGGACGCATTAAAGGAATTGGATCCATCAAGGTAGCAACAACCGGTGTTTTTGATAGTTTAGGAATATAATGGTCGGTTGCATGAAATAGATCAATTTTCTTTTCGGTATTACGCAGGCTATAAAAGGGCAGCCCGGTGAAGGTACTGCACATAATTTCTGCTCGGAAACCATTAAATAAACTACCCGCAGTTTCAGAAAAAGCTGATTCCTGAAGAGAGAGGTCGGGGTAGCTTTTTAAGTGGTGCAATAATGCTTGCGTATAAACGCCAATGCCATCTAAACCTGTGCGGTTTAAATCGCGTTGTAGTAAGGTTGTACCTAATGCTATACGCATTAACTGCGATACCATGTTTCCGTATGGCCTAACAAGGCCGAGACTGAATAAACACGTACCGTTAAAGTTTGTCCATCTTGACTGAGTGTTAAGTTACAAGAAAATACTTTACCTCTTTTAGGACTTAATAGATGGCCATCGTTCCAAGTGTAATCAGATGCTTGTTTTAATCCCCAAAGCACTTCCATGCCCACAATTGGCTGATTTTTAAATGATTCAGGACAGTCAGTACAAGTGGTTTTATTTTGTTCAGGATTAAACACTTTAGTGACTTTCCCTTCTAAAGTATTATCAGTGGCCATGCTGATTTGAATAAGGGCTGCAGGCTGTTTTGTTTCGGGGTCTATCTTTTCCCAAATGCCTATAGGAGAAATTTGATTAGGCGTGTCAGCGTGAGCGAAAGATGTAAAGATGAGGCTTATTCCTATAAGCATCCCACTTAATATTAGTAATCCTTTTTTTGACCAGCTACCATTTTTTAACCGCATATTTAAACCTCAATAATAAATTTCCGCATTAGACTTCTAGCATAACCCTACTTCTGCGGAGAACTTGTTTGTCGAGTCGATGCTCGAATCCTCATGCACTTGCGTGTACATTCCGGTTCTGCGTTCCAAATCTCCTCAAAATCTCTCACGCACAAGCAGGCTATGTAAGAAGTCTATTTCTTCGCACAAAACCTTTAGTATATAGAAAAATGCCCAATATTTCAATTGTTTAGAGGCTTTTTACATGATAGAATTGAGCTTTAAGTAAGGTGATTCATTATGTTTATCATCGATATTGAGTATATAGTTTCCCTGGAAGAAATTGATGCGCACCTTAAGTTGCATCGTGATTTTTTAGATTCCCGTTATCAAGAGGGTTTACTTCTTGCTTCTGGCCCAAAAAATCCACGGGAAGGGGGAATTGTGATTGCCTTAGGTTCTGATCTTCATGTAGTCGAAGCGATGATAAAAGACGATCCTTTTTATCAGAGAAATTTAGCTCGTTACACGATTACGGAGTTTACTCCTGTGAAACACCGAACAGAAATTGCCCCTTTAATTTTATAGTTTATAGAGATTTTTCATTATGTTGACATCAGCGCTCATTTTTGAACATTCCCAACCTGGTCGCCAGGCAGCGGCACAGCATCCCCAACAGGTATCTTCTGTAACAGATATTCCTGAAACATTATTACGAAAAAAATCTCCCCTATGGCCTGAAGTGTCTGAATTGCAGGTCGTTCGGCATTATACACGCTTATCTCAGCGAAATTTTTCTATTGATACACAGTTTTACCCGTTGGGTTCCTGCACAATGAAATATAACCCTAGAGGTGTGCATAAAGCGGCATCACAAGGCACTTTTTTAAATCACCATCCCTTAAGCAGTCCCGATATCAGCCAAGGATTTTTACAGTGTTTATATGAGTTACAAGAGTATCTCTTAGAAATTACGGGAATGAAAGGTATTTCGTTGACACCAATGGCAGGTTCTCAAGGTGAGTTTGCTGGTGTAGCAATGATTCATGCCTATCATGCTGCCCGTGGTGATAAAATGCGTACAGAAATGCTTATTCCTGAGGCTGCACATGGCACTAATCCCGCGTCAGCCGTAATGTGTGGTTTCACTATTAAAGAAATTCCATCATTAAGTAATGGTGATATTGATCTGGATGCGTTGAAAAAAATGGTTGGGCCTCAAACTGCAGGAATTATGTTGACTAACCCCAGCACATTGGGTGTTTTTGAGCGTTCGATTGCTGAGATTGCGCAAATTATTCATGCAGCAGGCGGTTTGCTTTACTATGATGGGGCCAACCTGAATGCCATCTTAGGAAAAACACGTCCGGGTGATATGGGGTTTGATGTGATGCATCTTAATCTTCATAAAACTTTTGCTACTCCACACGGGGGTGGTGGCCCTGGTTCTGGGCCTGTTGCTGTTTCTGAGCGATTAAAACCTTATTTACCTTTACCTACTGTCCTTCATGAAAAAGAAGGTTATCGCTTTGCTACTGAGAAAGATTTGCCCCATTCTATTGGTAGGCTTTCCGCTTTTATGGGTAATGCAGGGATTTTATTGCGTGCATATTTTTACATTCGCCAATTAGGGCGGGATGGGTTACATCGTGTGGCTGAATTAGCTGTTTTGAATGCTAATTATTTAATGGCTAAACTGGAGCAAGCCGGATTTACTTTAGCATTTCCGGAGCGCAGGGCTACACATGAATTTATTATTACCTTGAGTCCTGAGAAAAAAGCTTATAATGTTACTGCAAAAGATGTGGGCAAACGCTTACTCGATTATGGTTTTCATGCCCCAACAACGTATTTTCCTTTATGTGTACCAGAATGCTTGTTGGTTGAACCAACAGAAACAGAAGCAAAAGAAACACTGGATGGGTTTGTAGAGGCATTAATCCGTATTCGTGAAGAAATGAAATCAGATCCTACATTAGTGCAAAATGCCCCTTATACTCTTCCGGTTAAACGATTAGACGATGTGAAAGCAGCACGTGAATTAAATTTAACGTGGCAAAGTCAGATGATATCTGATGAAGCTCATAATGGATAGTATAAGACATATTATTCAAGCTGCACGTCATTCTTATTATGGATTGCGCGCCGCTTTTTTAAGTGAACGTGCGTTTCGCATAGAAATTTTTTTGAGTATTATTGTTATTCCATTGGCATTTTATATTGGGCAATCTCTCTTTGAACGAATATTATTACTCGGAAGTTGGCTTTTTGTGTTGCTAATGGAGTTGGTGAATACAGCTATTGAAACAATTATTAATCGTATTAGTCTTGAATATCATCCTGATTCTGGCAAGGCAAAAGATATAGGTTCTGCCATTGTATTTGTTGCAGCTATTCAAGCAATCTTTTTTTGGGGAATTATTGGAGTTCCTTGGGTTTTAAAGATAATAAACGAATGAAAATTTTAATTGATTTACAAGCAGCACAAGCGACTAACCGACATCGCGGCATTGGGCGTTATACGCTAGCAATAACCTATGAATTGGTTAAATTGGCTTCTCATCATGAGATAGAAATTATGCTAAGCCAATCTTTTCCAGAATCTCTTGAACCTTTACGTGATTTTTTTTCTGATGTGCTACCTGCTGCTAACATCATTACGTGGAAAGGGCTCAACAATATTGCCGAATTAAGGCATGATCATGCGTGGCGTATGGAAGCGGCCGAACGTATTCGCGAATCTTTTATTGCTTCCCGTCAACCGGATATTGTGTATGTTCCCAGTGTTTTTGAAGGTTTAGTTGATGATGCTGTAGTGAGTGTTAATGCGTATGGGCAGTCTATTTTAACGGCGGTTACCGTATATGATCTCATTCCATGGTTATACCCTAAACCTTATCTTGAAAACGTAAAAATGCGTAAATGGTATGAACGTCGACTAAATGAATTAAAACGCGCTGATTTATGGTTGGCTATTTCTGAAGCGTCTCGGCAGGATGCCATTCAGCAGTTAAGTTTACCAGAAGAAAGAGTGATTAATACTTCATGCGCTGCTTCTTCTTTGTTTCAGCCTAAAATAATTTCAGAAGATGATAAACAGGCTTTTTTTCAACAATTTTATCTACAAAAACCCTTTATTTTGTATACGGCAGGTATTGATTATCGAAAAAATATAGAAGGATTGTTTAAAGCTTATGCATCCTTACCAGAAGCTGTTCAAAATGATTATCAATTAGCTATCGTGTGCCAAGCTGATGAAGAAGCTATTTCCACTTTGCATGAACAAATGAGGCAGTTAGGCATTAAAAAAGAAAGGGTTGTGATGACAGGGTTTGTCTCGGATGATGACCTTGTTACATTTTATAATTTATGTACTGTGTTTGTTTTTCCATCCTTATATGAGGGGTTTGGGTTGCCTGCGTTAGAGGCCATGGCATGCGGAACGGCGGTAATTGGTTCTAATACTTCTAGCGTGCCAGAAGTAATTGGTAATGAAGCAGCATTGTTTAATCCTTTAGACATTCAATCCATTGCATCTAAATTAGAAGAGGTGCTAATTAACGCGGATTTTCGAAATAGTCTTAAAAAACACGCGCTTGAACAAGCACAAAAATTTTCTTGGCACCAAAGTGCAGAAAAGGTATTGGAAGAATTGGAGAGATTGGTAAAATCTTCAATGATTGCTTATAGAGACGAGCGGCGGTCACCCACAGAAAGCGAGCGAGCGAGCGCCGCTCTCCCCTACAAAAATACCTCTCTTCGTAATAATCATCGTCTTGCTTATATTTCTCCATTACGTCCAGAAAAAACAGGAATATCAAATTATAGTGCGGAATTATTATTTGAATTGACGCAACATTATGAAATTGATGTCATTGTTAACCAATCAAAAGTGAGTGATTCATGGATTAATACCCATTGCCATGTTCGCTCTGTTTCTTGGTTTCGGAAACATGCTCATGAATATGAGGGACGGATTTTATACCATATGGGAAATTCTGAATTTCATCAGCATATGTTTCAACTGTTGGAAGAATTCCCTGGTATCGTCGTTTTACATGATTTTTTTGTAAGTGGTATTTTAAGCCATTTGGAACTTCGCCAAACCATGCCTGGAGTGTGGACAAAGGCCCTATACGAGTCTCATGGTTATCAACCTGTCGTTGAACGCTATCAAAAGGATGCAAACCTCGAAAAAATTATCTTTACGTATCCTTGCAATTTTCCAGTGTTGCAACAAGCGTCTGCTATTATTACCCATTCTCTTTATTCTTATGAGTTAGCGCGTCAGTGGTACGGTGAAAGCATTAAAAATATTCAGTGGTCTCATATTCCTCATTTACGATTATTACCGAGAGTAGTGACTGCTCAAATGAAGAAAGAGGCACGTGCTAAGCTAGGTTTAAATGCAGATGACTTTATTGTTTGTTCTTTTGGGTTAACGGGTAAATTGAAGCTCAATGATCGTTTGCTAAAAGCTTGGCTCGACTCTTCTTTAGCCCAAGACGATCAATGCCGTTTGATTTATGTAGGGGAAAATGGTGGCGATGCATTTGGTATGTGGTTGGCGGATCAAATAGAAACAGCTAAAACGGCTTGCCCTATTAAAATTACTGGTTTTGCTTCCTCTGAAATGTACCAGCAATATTTAATAGCCGCAGATATGGCTGTGCAACTTCGGATGAATTCTTTAGGAGAAACATCTGGTGCTGTTTTGGATGGCATGGGACATGGTTTACCTCTGATTATCAATGCTCATGGGACAATGACAGATATTCCTACAGAGTGTGTTTATTTCTTGCCAGATTGTTTTTCTGATGAAGAATTACGCGATGCCTTAAATTATTTGCGGCAACATAAAGAGATTCGAGAAGATTTAGGAAAAAAAGCAAGGAAATATATTAAAGAACAGCATAACCCAAGAAAAATAGCCCAGCAATATGCTGAAAGTATTGAGTATTTTGTCCAAGACAGGCATAACCAACCACAACGACAAATTAAATTAATGCAGTCAGTTGTATATGCGGCGCATCAAGAAAAATATTCACCAAAAAAACATGAGTTATTAGAAATTGCTCAAACGCTGGTTGAAAATGAACCATCCTATCGCCAAAAGCAATTATTGTATGATGTATCCGAATTAGTGAGGCGCGATGCAGGTTCAGGTATTCAGCGAGCAGTAAAAGGCTATTTAAGGGAATTATTAGAGAATCCTCCTAAAGGCTACCGCGTAGAGCCTGTCTATGGCGATGATGAAAAAGGGCAATATTATTACGCCCGTGCGTTTACTGTAAACTTTTTAGATTGTCCACAGGCTAATTTAGTGGATGAAAAAGTGGAGGTATTTCCTGGGGATACCTTCCTTAGTATTGATCTGATCACTTCAGGAACAGAGCAACGCAAAAAAACGTACCAGCAGTGGAAAAATCAAGGTGTTTCTTTATTTTTTATGGTTTATGATTTGCTTTGTGTGTTGCGTCCAGAGTTTTTTCCTGAAGGAGCGGAAATACTTTTTACCAATTGGCTAAATATGGTCACTTCCGTTGGTGCTGGCCTTATTTGTATTTCTAAAACAGTGTCAGAAGAATTGAAAATATGGATGCAAGCGAATCTTGCTAATAAAGTACCGGCGGTTTATTGGCTCCATCTTGGAGCAGATTTACCTAAAAGAATAACGAGGGAATGTGACTCAGAGGAAGAGAAAAATTTTTCAATATTATTAGAAAAAATGTTGCAGCACCCAACTCTTTTAACAGTCGGTACAATAGAACCTAGGAAGGGGCATCAGCAAACACTAGAAGCTTTTAACAATCTATGGAAAAAAGGTATAGAAGTAAATTGGGTCATTGTTGGACGAACTGGATGGGAAGTAAAGAGCTTAGTGCAATCATTGCATAAGCATCCCGAATTAGACAATCGGCTTTTTTGGTTTGAACAGACGTCTGATAAAGTATTGAGAACTTTATATAGCAAAGTTCATGGGTGTCTTATTGCCTCTGAAGCAGAAGGGTTTGGCTTGCCTTTAATTGAGGCGGCACAATATAACCAACCTTTATTAGTAAGAGATATTGCAGTTTTCAGAGAAGTAGCGGGGGATTACGCCATGTACTTTTCAGGAAATGAACCTTCACATATAGAAAAAGCAATAGAAAAATGGTTGGAGAGTTGGAGGGCAAAAAAACTTATTTCTACGGCTAATATGCCATATTTAACATGGAAGGGAAGTGCTCAACAGTTAACAAAAATTATAGTTGAGCATGAGAAATAACAACGAGACTCCGTCATTGCGAGGGATGTTTTGGCATTGCAAGCGCAGCGCGGCAGTGCAAAACATGACGCGGCAATCCAGTAATAAAATAAACTTCAATGTCTGGATTGCCGCGTCGCTTTATTGCTTCGCTGCGCTACGCAATATGCTCCTCGCAATGACGGGCTTCGCGAAAAATGGTGTAATGTACAGGATGATCTCCTTATGAAAACTCGCCAAAAGATTGAACATTTTATCGCTGTTGGCTTTGGTTTAGGACTTTTACCCAAAGCGCCTGGTACCTGGGGAACGCTAGCAGGCGTTATCCTTTATCTTCTTTTATTGCCCTTTTCTTTTTCTATTTATCTCGTTATCGTTACTGTAGCTTTTATATTTGGATGTTGGCTTTGTGAGAAAGTAGCCAAGCAAATGAACCTTTATGATCACGCTAGCGTTGTATGGGATGAAGTGGTGGGTTATTGCGTTGCCATGATAGGAGCCCCTAAACATTGGATTAGCGTCATTATGGGATTTATCTTATTTCGACTCTTTGATATTATGAAACCTTGGCCAATTCGTTGGGTAGATCAGCATGTTAAAAGTGGTTTTGGCATGATGTTGGACGATGTGTTGGCGGGTTTATTTGTGTGCATAATTTTTCAAGTTTATCAGATATTTCTATGACTCAAAATCACCGCGAATTTATAAGCATGTTACTCACTTTGACGATTGTTGGGGTGAGTCTTTTCATTGTGCATCGTTTTATTGGCCCTATGCTCTGGGCCGCTGTTATTGCGATTGCAACGTTTCCTTTGTATCAACGGTTTGAAAAGCATTTTAATGGATATAAGAATATTTCGGCCTTTTTATTTACTGTTATATTAAGCTGCTTGATTATTTTGCCTATTTGTTGGCTTATTACTATTTTGGTAAAAGAATTCCATTTATTTGTGACCTATTTAATCCATCTCAATTTACATGGTGATGAAGCTCCGTTATGGATGAATAATTTACCTTGGTTGAAAAAAGAGTTTTTGAATTTTTGGAATGATAATATTGGAAAACCGGGTGGATTAAAAGATATTTTGTCGCATTGGGATGACTCATTTATTACACCCGCTGGGTATTATGTCAAGCAAATTGGGGTTTCCCTTGCGCATCGCAGTGTACAGTTAGGTTTCTCTTTAGTAAGTTTGTTTTTCTTCTATCGGGATGGACAAACGTTATCACGCCAAATTAATGTGGTAGGGGAATATTGTTTGGCACATCGTTGGCGCCGATTTTCTCGACGATTACCCCAAGCATTGCGTTCCATTGTAAACGGTACCATCGTTGTTGGCATGGGCGTGGGTGCTTTATTAGGGTTAGGATATTGGATATTACATTTTCCCGCACCAGTATTAATGGGTTTTGTTACAGGATTAGCTGCGATGGTTCCATTTTTTTCTCCCTTTGTGGTGGGTGTGGTAGTATTTATTTTTTTAATGAAGTCTGCGTTTATTAGCGCCGTTGCTATTTTAATATGGGGTTCATTAGTTATTTTTCTAGCCGACCATTTGATAAAACCCTTATTGATAGGCGGGGCAGTGCGTATGCCATTCTTAGCTGTTCTTTTTGGAATTTTAGGTGGTCTTGAAACACTCGGGTTCCTAGGATTATTTATTGGTCCTATTGTGATGGTTTTATTTATCACACTTTGGCAAGAGGCTCAGACATAATGGCACTTCGTTTTCTTATTTCTCAACAAAATTTTACTGTTGGTGCAATAGAAGATAATGCTCAACAAATGATTGAAGTAATTCAGCGCTATGAATCACAAAAAACTGTGGATGTGATTATTTTTTCTGAATTGTCGTTAACCGGTTATCCGCCAGAAGATTGGTTGTTTCGAAAAGAATTTCAACAACGTGTAGAAAATGCTTTTCATAAGATACAAGCTGCTACAAAAGAGGTCTATGTTATTGTTGGACATCCTGTATTTCAAGTAGGTAAATGTTTTAATGCTGCTAGCGTATTACAGCAGGGAAAAATAGTGGCGCAATATTATAAACAACGCTTGCCTAATGATGGTATTTTCGATGAAAAGCGTTATTTCACGCCGGGAAATACGCCGTGTGTTTTTGAAGTAAAAAAAGAAAAAATAGGTTTGTTGATTTGTGAGGATTTATGGGGAAATGGTCCCTGGCAAAAGATGGTTGATGCAGGGGCTAAATTAATTATATCTCCTAATGCATCACCTTTTGATCGTCACAAACGCGAACGTCGCGAAGCAATTATTGAAGAGCGCCAACGTAGGGAAGGGGCTATACCTTTGATTTACGTGCAAAGTATTGGTGGCCAAGATGAATTATTATTTGATGGCCAATCATTTGCAATGAATGCTAAGGGAGAAGTTTGTTGGCGTGCTAAAGCTTTTGAGTCGGATGAGTATATTTTTTCTTTTCCCGATGGAATGAAAAATCCCATCGTAGAGGCGAGCGGTCAGCCTCGGGAGGTAGGGCGAGCGTCGCTCGCCCCTATATCAGAGGAAGCGCTTATTTACCAGGCATTGGTTCTGGGAACACGAGATTATATACATAAAAATGGATTCAAAGGTGCTTTATTAGGATTGTCTGGAGGCATTGATTCAGCATTAACATTGGCCATTGCAGTAGATGCACTTGGTGCCGATGCTGTTGAAGCAGTTATGTTGCCTTCTCGTTATACGGCTGCAATGAGTTTGGAAGATGCCAAAGCTGAAATTGAAGCACTTAATGTTGCTTCACGTGAAATTTCAATTGAGCCTGCATTTGAATCTTTTTTATCCAGTTTAGCCCCCTCCCTAAACAATATATACTCAAAGCAATTGAGTTTTCGGTGCGGCGCAGACCGACATGAGCACCGGAGTGTACAAGTAGTACATGAGGATGCGAATGAGGGCTGCAACAAAACCGAAAACTCAAGTGCGAAGAGTATAACACAGCAAAATTTGCAGGCACGATGTCGAGGTGTATTGTTAATGGCGTTATCTAATGAAACAGGAAAATTGTTGTTAACGACTGGCAATAAAAGCGAATTAGCCGTCGGTTATTGTACGTTGTATGGTGACATGAATGGCGGATTTGCAGTATTGAAAGACGTATTAAAAACATGGGTATACCGTTTGGCAGAATATCGTAATTCAATTTCACCTGTTATTCCTGAAAGGGTATTAACACGTGCCCCTTCAGCAGAGCTTGCCTTTGATCAAAAAGATCAGGATAGCCTTCCGCCTTATGATGTATTAGATAAAATTATTGAACAGTATGTCGAAAAAGGAATAAGCCCTGAAACCATTATTGCTTCTGGCATAGATGCGGCTATTGTAAAAAAAGTGGTGCGTTTGATTCATCGAAATGAATATAAGCGTCGCCAATCAGCCCCAGGGGTTAAAATAAGTCCATGCGCTTTTGGCAAGGATTGGCGTTATCCAATGACACAAGGGTTTTTGTAACACCATAGCATGGATAATTATGTTACAATGTAAGTATGTAAAGTATTAAACATTAGTTATGTACGTAACACAAATTTGAGGTAAGTGAAAATGGCAAAAGGAGTAGGTTTATATGATCCTTATAATGCAACTTATAGGGCATTGATAGGATATCAATACGAGAGAAATGAACAAAGTGGACAAAATGAACAAAGTAAAAGAGCAGATGAGTCCTTGTTAACTTCTGTTCTCCATGTGGTTAGAATGGCATTCTATGATACTTTTCTGAATAGTGGAAATGTGAATTTAGGATCACAACTAAGAAACATTGACGATGCACTCTTAATCTCTGACTCTGCAAACTCATCGTCTTCTTCTTACAAACCGGAAAATCTACAAGCATTTAGCAAAGAAGGTACTTATTGGCGAGTTTTCTTAGGCATCCGTTCAGCAGATTATAAGGATAGTACTGTTATTGGCTTTTTAACGAATGTCGCAAGGTTTTTGGGAAATACTATCAAACTTGTTACTGAATTCCCCCTTACATTAATTGATTATTTTGTTGAGAAAGCTTTTGGACATCTTATGGAGGATGTTCTTCGACCATTGTTAGAAAATAAAAAATTTACTCCTTTTATGCGAGGGCTTGTGGGTACATTACTTACAGTGCCTATTGTCGCTATTGGCGTTGTGCATACTATTACAAAGATAGCAGCTACAGCGTGCAGATTAATGACCTCTCCTGAAAAGATGTGGAAAGAGGCTGATGATATTAATCCGTGGCTTGGAAGAGCTGCAAGAGCGACAACGGCGGGTCTTCTTGTTGCTGCCTGTATTTTATTTCCTCCAGCGATAGCAAAACTTGCGTCGGCTTTAAGTAATACAGCGGCAGGAAGTACGATAGGAAACAGTATACTTTCTTCTATTGGTGTAGGATTGAATAGTATAGGAAAAGGAATTCTTTGGGTTGGTAGCTCTATAGGAGGAGCGGCAGCAACTAATGTGGTTGCGGGAGCTATTACAGGTGCTGTTTTATCAGCATGTGTGGTTTTTGCCAAGCCTCTTACTGAGAAAGTAACCTCTTATTTTAATTCTTTTAAAAATGATCCGAGAGAAAGCGAGTACGAACCTTTGAGAGATAGCTACAGTATTGATCGTAGGGATGTTCCACTAGATGCTGACACCAAGGAGATTTTGGAACGTATTGGCATTGGACAATCTGTTGTACAAATGGAGGCTACTCAGTATAGTGATTCACCTACAGAAGTTCGAAATAACACTCCTGCCGCTAATTCTTTTGGACAAACGGCAGCTACTCAGGCTAGTGTTCCACAAAATTCAGGTGTTGCTTCAGGTACTCAAGACAGTCAGGACTCACGCTCGATTCCTCATTATCATTAATAATACTAAGGTAGCTCAATGACAAACCATAAAAAAATAATTCAAACCTCTCATGCGCCTGAAGCCATTGGGGTTTATTCCCAGGCAGTGGTGACAGGGCAAACTGTTTATCTGTCAGGACAAATTCCTTTAGACCCAGTAACCATGCAGATTGTAGAGGGAGATATCCAAGTTCATATTCGGCAAGTTTTTAAAAATCTTGCTGCAGTTTGTGAAGCAGCTGGCGGATCTTTAAATCATGTGGTTAAATTAAACGTATACCTGACTGATTTATCCCATTTTCAAGTGGTAAACCATGTCATGTCGGAGCTATTTTCAACACCATACCCTGCACGTGCGGCAATTCAAGTTTCGGCTTTGCCAAAAGGAGTCACGGTTGAAGTTGATGGCATAATGGTGCTTGAATAGCCGCTAGGGTGAGTATATACTCTTTGCACTTTAATTTTTTTTGAGAGGGGGTTGAGTTATGCGGTTATATCGCGCGGTCTTAGCCAGTGTACTGGCGTTGACAATGTCAACAATTTTATATGCGAATACAAAAGAAGTAACACTTGGCACTTGTGTTTGGCCCCCGTATGTCATGGATGAGAAATCTCCGAACCGTGGTTATGCTTATGATGTAGTGACCAAAGCCTTTGAAGCGGCGGGTTATAAAGTTCATGTTAAAACCATGTTGTGGGATAAAGCCCGTGAAATGGCTATTGCCGGAAAAATAGATGGAATTTTTCCAGAATATGAATCTACAGAAAACCTGAATCATTTTATGTACTCCGATCCTTTTCTCGTTGGACCGCTAGTATTATATGCAAAAGCCGACAGCAAGATTGTGCTGCCATCGACCAATAATGAAGCAGATTTTTTCAAACAGCTTAAAAACTATCGCTTTGGTGTTGTAGAGGGATATACCAATGTTCCTGCATTTGATAATAATGAGCAGTTGATTAAAAAGAAAGTTAAATCAGATAAAGAAAATTTAGAGCAATTATATAATGGTGATGTCGATTTTATCTTAATTGATAAATTGAATGCCCAGTATATTCTTGCGCATGAGCTACCTGAAAACTATCATCAGGAACTGAAACCAGTTGGTCCTGTATTAGCTAAAGTAGGATTATATATTATTTTTTCAAAGAAAGTTCACAACGCTAAGCAGTTAGATGCAGATTTTGATGCTGGATTGAAAAAAATACAGGATGGGCATGTGGCAAATGCCATTATGCAAAAGTATGTATATGATTTCCTGGATGAAGAAAATACGCCCAGAAAAGAAGATTGAGAGAGATATGAGAGACTATTTGAAACAACCTCAGGCCTTATTTTTATTGTTTATTATGTTAGCAATGCTTGTCATGACAACAGGATGTTCTTCAACGGATGACGACAGTGTCTTTAAAGACATGAGTGCAAAGCAAATTTTTGACGAAGCTGAAGAAGCTCTGGTGGACGAAGATTACACCAAAGCGATTCGGTATTATGAAGCATTAGATGCCATGTACCCATTCAGTGAATACTCTCAACAAGGATTACTTGATTCTATTTATGCTTATTATGAAAATGATGATACAGCATTAGCAGCGGCAACTGCTGATCGTTACATTCACTTATACCCACGTAGTGCGAATGTCGATTATGCTTATTATATGAAAGGATTGGCAGATTTTGATCAACCACGAGGAACACTAGCTAAAGTATTGCCTCTTGATGCTTCCTATCGTGATGCGGGTACACAATTACAAGCCTATAATGATTTTTCAATACTAGTAACACGTTATCCAAATAGCCGTTATACACCGGATGCTCGCCAACGTATGTTGTACTTACGTAACATGTTTGCGCAATCCGAATTAAATGTTGCAGAATTCTATTTACAACGAAAAATGTATGTTGCTTCAGCAAACCGTGCGAGTTACTTGATTGAAAATTATCCTCAAGCACCGCAAACTGAAAGGGCATTGGTTATATTAATTAAATCCGATCGTGCTTTACATTTAGATCAAGCAGCCGATGATGCATTAAAAGTACTCAAAGCGTCGTATCCTAATTCCAGGGCATTGAAAACATTATAATTTAGAGAGAAACGATGAAGATTCTTTTATCCAACGATGATGGTGTTTTGGCGCCAGGATTAAAAGCATTAGCGGAAACATTGTCTCATATTGGTGAAGTGAGAGTAGTAGCGCCGGATCGTAACCGTAGTGGTGCAAGTAACTCCCTGACATTAACGCGACCCTTGAGATGTAAAACACTCGAAAATGGCTTTATGAGTGTAGAAGGAACACCAACGGACTGTGTGCATTTAGCGTTAACGGGCATGTTAGAAGATTGGGAACCTAATATTGTCGTTTCAGGTATAAATGAAGGCGCCAATTTAGGAGATGATATTCTTTATTCAGGTACTGTTGCTGCAGCGTTGGAAGGCCGGCATTTAGGGTTATCGGCGGTGGCCGTTTCTTTATGCACGCCACGAAATAGCCTAACTGCACATTATGCGACAGCAGCGGCCATTACCAAGCAAATTGTCATGCGTTTAAAAGCTGATCCCTTACCGTCCCAAACAATTTTGAATGTAAATGTGCCTGATGTTCCCTTAAGTGAACTAAAGGGATATGAAATTACCCGCTTAGGAACACGCCACCTTGCTGAACCAACGATTAAACAAATGGATCCACGAGGGCGCCCTATCTATTGGATAGGACCACCTGGACTAGCAGAAGATGCTGGCCCTGAAACAGATTTTTATGCAATTGAACGCAATTATACGTCAATCACGCCGCTGAAAATCGATTTTACTAATTATCATGTATTTAAGCACTTATCCAACTGGGTTGACCAAGGCGTGCTTGATTTTGATCTCACAGAGTAAAATATAAATATGGCTATTTTTTCAAAGCTTTATAACAAAATATTAGTTTGGTCAAACCATCAGCATGCAGTGTATTATTTAGCTTTGGTGGCATTTAGTGAAGCATTGATTTTTCCTATTCCCCCTGATGTGATGCTAGTAAGTATGGGATTAGTGAAGCCTCATCGAGCCTGGTTCTATGCTGGTGTGACAATGATATGTTCCATTGTGGGCGGTATGCTAGGATATCTCGTCGGAATGTTTTGTTTTGATTTGGTGCATCCGTATATACAAAGCATGGGTTATGAATCTACTTATCTCACGGTTCATGATTGGTTTAAAGTGTGGGGTGCATGGACTATCATTGGCGCAAGTTTTATGCCTATTCCCTTTAAAATTTTGTCCATATCAGCGGGTGCTGTAGAAATGCCATTTTATTCTTTCGTTTTAGCCGCTGTTATTGGAAGAGGAACGCGCTTCTTTTTAGTATCCGGCTCTATGTTTTTATATGGGGAAAAAGTGGCAGTAGTTTTAAACCGGTATATAGATAAAATTGGTTTAGCACTTTTGGCCATTCCTTTGATTGTGTACGGAATTTATGAGCTTTTTAATTAAACGGCTCTTTTCAATTGCTATCCTCTTTTTTTTAGTATCTTGTGGGGAACATGTTGGAAACTATGCACCTGTTGGCACTGCTTGGTCTATTAGCGAAGATAAACCTGGAACGTATACAGTTCAGCCCGGCGATACATTATACGCTATTGCATGGCGATATAATTTAGATTATCGAGCCTTAGCAGAAGAAAATCATTTGCCCCTCCCTTATGTTGTAAGAACTGGGCAAATACTCTCGGTTAAGCCCGTCGTTTATCGTCCAGAACCTGTGAGAAAAGTCATTGTTTCTCCTAAACCAAAAACCACTGTAACCTATATAAAGACTAAGAAACCTGTTATTACATCAACAACACTAATGACAGATTTACCTATTCGTTGGGTTTGGCCTACCAAAGGACGTATTGTTGCACATTATTCACCTTCAGTAGGTCAAAAAGGTATCGATATTGCCGGACAAAAAGGTCAACCAATTCTTGCTGCTGCTACGGGTAAAGTTGCCTATGCTGGCAACGGATTGCGTGGGTACGGAAATTTAATTATTATTAAACATAACGAAGAATTTTTGAGTGCCTATGCGCATAATGACACGTTGCTTGTTCACGAGGGTGATGAGGTGAAAGCAGGTCAAAAAATTGCCACCATGGGCAGTACAGAAGCGAAAAGAGTTGAATTACATTTTGAAATCAGAGAAGCGGGTAAATCTGTAAACCCGCTGCTTTATGTTAAACCTTAAGGGGAAAATAAATGCGGTATTGGATGATGAAATGCGAACCAAGTGTTTACAATATTGAAGACTTGAGAAACGAACCAAATCAAACAACCACATGGGAAGGGGTAAGAAACTATCAAGCTAGGAACATGCTGCGTGATGAAATTAAAAAAGGGGATTTAGCATTTTTTTATTATTCCAATGCTAAAGTACCAGGCATTGCAGGAATTATGGAAATAACTAAAGACGGGTATCCAGATTTTACTGCCTGGAATCCCGAACATCGTTACTTTGATCCGGTGAGTACTCCCGATAATCCTCGCTGGTATTTGGTTGACGTTAAATTAGTAAAAGTTTTTTCTTCTTTAATTCCTCTTTCAGCTTTACGAAATGATCCACGTTTAACTGATTTATGGATCTTACGTAAAGGAAATCGATTATCCGTAACTCCTGTAACTTCAGAACAATGGGAAGAAATTTTGACGTTAGCACCGTAATTTGTCTTTCTAATAAATATATACACTTCGTACATGAGTTTTCGGTTTTTCGTAGGGGACGAGCCTTGTACTCGTCCGTTGACGGGCAGGTACAAGACCTGCCCCTACAAACGAGATTTTCTATGCATTTAGCTGTAGTTGCTGGATAGTAGGTATGAACCAAATCCTTGTTTATAATGATGAAGGCGTTTCGCCTGAAAGTTTGCAAGAAACGGTTGCATTATTTAAGCGTTTTAACTACATGATTTCTATTGTTAATGCTGCTTTTCTCACCCACGAATCTTGGGAAAAAAATGTTATTCTATTAGTAATTCCGGGTGGACGGGCTAATCCTTATCATGATGCTTTATATCCAAAAGGTTGTGAGAAAATTTTAAATTTTATTTCCGCGGGTGGCCGTTATCTCGGGATTTGTGCTGGAGGCTACTATGGCGCTTCTCAAATTTTTTTTGAAAAAGGTAACCACGAGTATGAAATCATAACGAATAAAGCCCTAGGTCTTTATTCAGGAATAGCGGAAGGACCTGCCTATGGCCTAGGAGTATTTCGTTATCATAGTGAAGAAGGTGCGCGAGTGGCTAATATTGTAGCTGAGGATATTGCTTTTCCAACGTATTTTAACGGCGGTTGTTGGTTTCATTCTCACTTAGAAAATGGTTTAGTAACAAACATTGCTCACTATGAGGATATCGATAAGCAGCCTACTGCTATCATTCTCTGCCAATATGGAAAAGGTCGTGTATGCCTAAGTGGCGTGCATTTTGAATATGCTTTAGAAGATGGCCATCAAGCAAAACGTGATCAATTTGTTCAACACTTGTTTAAAAGTCTTTTAATTTAAAAGATAGATTATTATTGAAAATATGAGATTTTCTTATTAAGCATATTGGTGATATGCCAAGATGTTTCCGATCTGGATCAGCTTCTTGTTATTTTTGTTTTTTTCTTCTAAAATAAGGATGCTCAGTTACCGATGGTAATAAGAGGTGGTTTCCGTCTGACCTTACAGGCGGCCAATTTTCAAAACCATTCACAATTTTTTAATAGCTTATCTAAACCGTTTATATAGTTTTCGTACATTTTTTGAAATTTTTTCTTCTTCCATTCTTCAATGTAAAAGCTAGTCACAAGATAAGATGAATAATTGTTTCCCAATTTCTGTAATATCACAACAAAATCATAGTCTTCTGCCCATAAAAATAATCGTATTTTCTTATTATAGTCTGCATAAAAAAGTTTAATTTCATGGTTATTATAGTTTTCTATAATTGGTTTTATCCAATGAATTCGTGATGCTCGTTGAGTATCAAATTCTCTTTCTTTTGTTTTATTATTAGTTCGAGTTACAATGTGCCAGAAAATATTTTCTTTACCATTTTTCTTTCCATGATAACCAGGATTAACATAAATGCTTTTAGCTAGATATACTCTTGATTTGATGAAGTGATCATGAAAAATAGAATATAGCTCCTCATATATGTCTATTAGAGATTTTTCTAAATTGATTATTAATGCGGCAGAAAACACAGTTAACTCCGAGGCACAAATCTAAAAATATTGAACTTTTGTTCCCAAGGGGGTGTATTATCTTTTAGATCTATACCAGATAATGTTTCCAGTTTATTAATAATGAGATTCTTAATTTTGCTAAGATGAGGAATGTCATTTCTATTTTTATAACTAATTGCACCAACTAATAGATCACACATTTGCATTATTTGAGATTCATGTGAATGAATAATGGTGAAATCAGAAGTAAGATTTCCTCGATGTTTTTTTAGTAAAATCTCTGATAGTTTTTTTACGCGTTTTCCTCCATGAGTGTCCTTAAAATCCATGTATATTTTATAAGATGATTTACTTACTAAAAAATCTTTGAGAGTGTAATAATACATTTTATAATAAAATTCATCATGGCTTGATGAATAGGCTTGATGATTAAGTCTATGCTTTTTAAGAACCAAGGTTCCTTTAAAACGTAATGATGGTGTCTGGAAAAATAACTCAATTAACTCATTGTAAAAATCAATTTGGTTTATGGATAATTTTGTCCATTTTATTTCTTTTGTATATGAATATTTATAACGTAACTTTTTTATGGAAATATTTATTTTTTTGATGATCTCTTCTGGACAGTGTATTGCCCCCAAGAGCATTAAGTCTGAGGAATCATTTTCAAGATGGTTGCTTTCATCACAAAAAATTTTGAAACTAGACATTGTAGATACTCATTTAAAACAAATTGCTCGATAATTCAAACCCTTGTAAAATATTCGGAATAAAGGGATTAACAGGGTTGTTTGCCTGCAGCAAATATTGTGCGGCATTGCCATTGACATCAAGAACCAGTTCAAGCTTACGGGTATCTTGGCTAAGGGGAAAAGCATTGGCATGAGAAAGTAAGCGGAATAACCCCCATGCGCCATATTCAGTTGCTTGGAAATTTTCACCCGAGATGCTTTGAATAGTTAAGGTAACAGGGGCATTGGTATAATCGCCTGGCCACGTAAAGGCCTGAGAAGCTTTATTTGCTTGAGAGGCAATAAGCGTTTGGCCATTAATATCAAAGATAATGCGTTTTACAATAGGTTGAAGTTCAGTGCTTTGGAGCGTGAAAGATACGGAAGGTGTTTCTGTGTTTTGTGGAAAAAACATTTCGCGGATAATGTTAGCGCGTTCAAATGCAGCTATTGCCTGCGGTTGAAAGGGGACGGATAAACCATCCATTTTCTTTGCTACCCATTTTGCTTGAGAAGTATCTAAAAAAGGTTTTACATAGTCATCAAAGAAAAGTTGTAGGGTTCCTCGACGATTGAAAAAATGGCTGAAATTTTCTAAAGTAATTTCTTGTTCAGAAAAAGTATTTAAAGGAAAACGATTTATTATATTTTGCGTATATTGAGGGAGAACTTGTTTTTTCCATTGCTCATTAATAGCATTTCGCGCTTCAAACAGAATTAAATACCAGGTATTTGTTGCCATCTGATCAAGCCATTGATTAAGAGGTGTAGGCATGCTACGCGCGGCTGAACGTAATTGAGTGAGTGCGCCATTTTGTGCAGGATTTAAAAAACGTTGCTTTGCGGTATTTAAAATTAAGGTTTGCCTGTCACTCGATGTGGAAATAATGGAAAAATAGTGACTTAGTGTATTAAATGTTGGCGAAACCATATCGATACTTTGGGAAGAAACGCCATTAATCGCTTTTAACTGTTCTGCAATTTGTGTGTTAAATACCTGTAAAGCAGCAGATTTCGCTGAAACAAATGTGCGTGTATTGGATTGAATAAACGCTAACATATTTGTAAAAGGTGAAGGTTGTGTTTGAGCCAAAATTTTAAAGTAATCCGATGCTTCTGCTAACGTATTAAATGCTTTTGGCTGAATATGATAAATAAATAATTGCCACCAATTTAAATAGTCTGCTACATATAAACGTTGAATTTGCTCGGTTAGGCTGTTTAAATTTTGTGATGAAAAGAGAGGGTTCTTTAATATCCAATTATTTTTTACAATGGACTGAGTAATATTCGGAATAGTTTGAGTATAGGTTTTTTCAAATCCAATACGTGTATAAAAACTTGGAATGCCTTTTTTAGATGAAAGAGGGTAAGTGAAGGCATCATTACTGAAAGGAATATATTCTGGTGGATTATTTTTTATAATCATGTAAACCAAATAGTCAGTCGGTAATATATTTAGGTTAGTTCTTACCTGATCAATAATTTGGGTATTAAGTGCAACACCCGGAAACGGTTGTAATAAAGCTGTTTCGAGGGCTTTTTCTGATGAAAGATGAAAGCTGCGATAAAGCCAATCTTTTAAGTAAGGAAGATCGAGAAATTGAGGTTCACCCAACATTAGATAGGCTTTGAGTGTAGCATATTGCAATGCGGGATTGGTTTCATGAAGCAATTGTTCTTCTAGTTGATGTGCTAATTGCGGCAAAAACTGTTGTGAAAGCGTTTTATTATATTGCGAATTAATCCAATGTTTTGTTTTATTAAATGCTTTTAAGGGGATAAACCACGAATGAACAGCATTGAGTGATTGGCGTGCGTTAGCTAAATATTCCAACTCTGGAATAAAAGTTTGAATCGTATTATCTTGCGAAAATTTTTGTGTAAAGGTTTGATACTGCTTTAGATTGGAAGCGGCATGATCCATCTCGTTGATAGATGAATAATAAGCATAGCCCGTGAAAAATAATCCCAGCACAACAGCAGCACTGCCTAGATAAGCAATCAACTTATGTTCTTGTTGATAACGTGCAAATCGAGTGTCGCGCGGCATAGTATCCGCTACAATCATTTTGGTAGTGCCTTTTATAAAATAAGGCTGAGCCTTATGAGCCTGAGGAAAATGTGTCGGTAAAGTTAATTGGTATGCTTGTGAAATAGGTAGGGTAATGCGATCAATGCATAATCCATTTTGGCAGGCACTGGTGAAAAAGATACCTTTAACTTTGAGTGTGGATTCTTTAATATCTGCACTTAACGATAAACTGGAACGCACCATATTTCTTAAGCTTTCTAACTGCTGAGGAAATTCGCGAATCAAATAACGTGTGAGGTTATTCCGTGTTTTATGCAATAGCATCACTAAGTTTTCGTGTAATCGACTTAATAATCGATCATATTTTTTTTCATGTTGTTCGATGAGTTTTTTCTTTGATGAATAATCTTCTAACAAATAGCCAAGCGTCTGAGTTTGTTGTTGCGTGGAAAATTCAGAGAAAAAATCACAAAAGCCAGCAATTCTATCCATGTGGGTGAAAACAATATATAGGCCTGTTTCACTTGATAAATAAGGAGTTAAAATTTTTTGTAATTGTTTTTTTAGCGTTTCAAGATACTCCATGTACCGATCATGCTCATGAATAAAGGCGACCATATTGATGGTCAATAATACATTATCGAAAGGCTTTTTATGGCGGTGGGTTTTTATCGTTTGAAGAAAATGTTGGATAAGATAATTATTTTCTGCGTCTTCTGACTCGATTGATTCATTACTACTGAGAGAGATAGAGGGTAGTTCAATAAAAATGCCTTCTTGGCTAAACCACGTATTACAACTCGAATTATCCTCAGAAGAGCCTTGAATCATATTTAATTCAGCTTGTTGCAAAAAAGCAGTTTTACCTGAATGAGCCGTTCCAATGACTAATGTCCACGGTTGTTCATAGAGGTAATTTTTAGATAATGGACGCGTCCAAGATTTACCTCTAGTTGATGATTTCAACAAGGATTTAATTTGATTCAGATGATAATGAAATTGTTCAATAGGTTCGTTGTGTACCATTTTTATCCATAAGCGAAGAAGAAAGCATATGAGAGGCATGCTGGTTAACTTGATAGGTAGCAATAATATAGCCCGTAATCAAAACGCCCACAAGCGCAGCAGTTAGCCAGCGCCAAGGAAAAGATTTTGTTAGTGCAAAACGTCGCGTTGGCGTCATTGAAATAAATAATTTTTCTACAGACGATGGTTTTTGCTCTTGAATGACTTGATAGAGTCGATCAAGTATATTTTCTAATGTTTGTTTACCATTAGGATCTTGGCGATATTTTCCTTCAAAGCCGGTGATGAGGCAAAAGTAAATGAGTTCAATAACATCTAAATAAAAGTCTGGTTTATTGAGTGCATTATCAAGAATCTGAAAAAAATATACATCGGGGGACGCAAGTTCTGTTGAGCCTGGTACTTCTTGTAGGGCAGTAAGTTTTTTAAAAGTGGTAGGTTCTTTCTTTTTAAAGTAAGCCTTTTCAATCACTTCATCAATTGTGGCGCATAACAAATAACGGGCGACAAAAATGACTTCTTTCATATGATCAGTGGTGGTTGCATTGGTCATAAATGCTTGAAGTTCATGGGCTAAATTAGCTTGAAGTAAATTTAATTCAGGTGGATTTTCACTTAAGTTAATTCGTTCTAAAATAGAAAAAAGAGGGTGAGCGGCAGTAACAAGTGGATTAACCCCTGTTTTTGAGGTATACAACTTAGAACGATAATGCGTTGTTGTATTCGTTTGTATGTTTGGCTCAGGAAGATTCTCGGCCGTTAGCGAAAAAAATTGTTTCACGAACTTATCATGTGTAAATGAATATGAGAAAAAATTATACATGAAAAGCGAGTGAAGGCAAATCAAAGGGGATCTTTTTCTAGTATTTTTGATAATTTAACTACTCACTATGTTTGGGTAGTAAGCCTATCTGCCCTTCTCGCGCAAGAAGTAGTATAATAAGTACAATAATTTTAATATAAAATGAAAATATGACAAATAAAGTATATGACGTGATTGTAATTGGCGGCGGTCACGCAGGAACGGAAGCTGCCTTGGCCTCAGCTCGCATGGGGGCTTTAACATTATTACTAACGCAAAGCATTGATACATTAGGACAAATGTCTTGCAATCCTGCCATCGGGGGTATTGGAAAAGGACATTTAGTTAAAGAAATCGACGCTTTGGGTGGCATTATGGCTCAAGCTACAGATAAAGCAGGCATACAATTTCGCATTTTAAATGCCAGCAAAGGACCGGCGGTTCGCGCGACCCGTGCGCAAGCGGATCGTGTGTTATATCGACAAGCCGTACGTCAAACATTGGAATCACAGCCTAACCTAGATATTTTTCAGCAAATGGTAGCTGATATCCTCCTTGAAAATGATCGTGTTTGTGGAGTGGAAACACAGATAGGTTTGAAATTTCATGCTAAAACAGTAGTGTTAACGGCAGGGACTTTCTTGGGTGGCAAGATTCATGTAGGCTTAACAAATACATCGGGAGGCCGGGCAGGAGATGCGGCATCGGTGACGTTGTCTGAAAAATTACGTGATTTAGGCCTGAGTGTTGGACGTTTGAAAACGGGGACACCACCTCGAATTGATTGCCGTACCATCGATTTTAGCAAGATGCAACGCCAAGACGGTGATTTACCTGTTCCTGTTTTTTCTTATTTAGGTGATGCCTCGCAGCACCCAACACAATTGCCTTGCCATATCACCCATACTACTGAAAAAACCCATGTTATTATTCGAAATAATTTGGATAAGTCACCCATGTATTCGGGAGTGATTGAAGGAACAGGGCCGCGGTATTGTCCTTCTATTGAAGACAAAATCGTGCGTTTTGCGGATAAGTTATCACATCAAATTTTTGTTGAGCCAGAAGGATTAACCTCTAATGAAATTTATCCAAATGGAATTTCAACTAGCTTACCTTATGATGTGCAAGAACAATTTGTACGTTCTATTATTGGTTTTGAAAATGCCCATATTACGCGACCAGGATATGCCATCGAATATGATTATTTTGATCCCCGGGATTTAACTTCCTCGTTGGAAACAAAAGCCATAAAAGGTTTGTTTTTTGCCGGACAAATTAATGGGACGACCGGTTACGAAGAGGCTGCCGCCCAAGGTTTGGTTGCAGGAGCGAATGCCGCGTTACATGCACAATCCAAAGAACCATGGATAATTCAGCGGGATGAAGCATATATCGGAGTATTAATTGATGATTTAGTAACATTAGGAACAAGTGAGCCTTATCGCATGTTTACGAGTCGCGCGGAATATCGCTTGGTATTGCGTGAAGATAATGCGGATTTACGTTTGACTAAAAAAGGACGTGAGTTGGGATTGGTCGATGATGTTCGTTGGGAAGCGTTTAACCGAAAACAGGAGGCTATTGCTGCAGGGAGAGAGGCATTAAAAAAACAATGGGTACATCCTGAAACGCCCGCAGCGGTAGCGGTTAATGAACGTTTTGATACAGCCATTAACCGGGAAACTCACTTACTTGATTTACTAAAAAGGCCAGAAGTGAATTACGTTGCTTTGCAAGAAATGAACGAGTATTGGGATTTACCAGCATTAGTTTCTCAAGAAGCCGCTTTATTAGAAGTTGAAACCAAATACGCCGGCTATATTGATCGCCAACATTTGGATATTGAACGATTGCGGCAAAATGAAGCGCTAGTTTTGCCAGAACGTTTGGATTATGAAAAAGTTTCAGGTTTATCTGCAGAAGTTATTCAAAAACTCACTAAAATCAGACCTGCTAATATTGGTCAAGCATCTCGTATTTCTGGTGTAACCCCAGCTGCTGTTTCATTGCTGATGATTCATATAAAAAAACATCGATTTTAAAAATCAACCAGTATGTCGTACAATTGGTGACTTACTGGTTTGATGTCATAGATATAATTGTCTACTTTGTATGTAATGTAGCACAGACTCAGGTAGATAATTCTCAAGATGAGAAGAGGCATTATTCTTTAAAAAAGCCCTAACTCCAGTGGATGAGATGGGATTTTCAGGGTAATTGGATAAATAAATATATCCATGCTTATTTATATGTAAGTCTTTAATTTGAGTCGTTCTAGATTGATCCAATAAAGTTTGAACTGAGGGTTTTATTTCTAGCGTATAGCCTGGCCGTGGAAAAACAAAAAGATGAGTATACTTCAGAAAATCCTCAAAATAATGCCATTGTTCCAGCGTATTAAAAGAATCGACGCCCATTGTAAAAGTAATAGTGTGGTTAGGGTATTGCATGCGAAGTGATTTGAGCGTTTCAATGGTATAAGACGGCGTGTCCCGATCTATTTCTCGAGTATCACAATAATAATTTGGATAAGGATTTATTGCCAATTTAATCATTGCAATACGTTCTTGCGCGGTTGCAGGTGAATGCTCTTTGAGAAGATTTTGCTTGCAAGGAATAAAGAAAATTTTTTCAAAATGAAAAGAGTTGGTTAAGGTATGTGCTAATTCCAGATGACCTAGATGAATTGGATCAAAGGTACCTCCTAAGACAGCAATACTATTCATTGCCTAACTCCAGACAGGACTAAACATAAACTCTCTAATTCAACCCAAACATTTCCCGGTTGTAAGCCTTTAATAATTTCATCGATATTTTTTGCCTGCTGAATCAATTTTGGAAATAAAGATGAAGTGGCACTAGAAAGAGCTTTTTGAAACAGCGCTTGTCGAGGTCCCCATATACCTCTTTTAGGATACATACTACTGCGCATGCTTGGTGGCACGGTAGAAAGTGCTGCTAAATGTCTAGTATCTTGCAGGATAGCCCATAAAATAATCGGTGGTTCCATGCCTTGAGATTTGAGCGTTGCTAAAATTTTTAAACATTGAGCAGGATTTTGGGCTAAGGCTGCATCGGATAAATCAAAAACAGTATAATGCGTTTGATCGGATAGCATGTCATGAACCGTTTCAGGTGAAATCCTCTTGGTAGCAGGATCTACCATTAACTTTAATTTTTCAATTGCTTGTGAAGCAGCTAAAAGATTACCTTCTGTATTGGCGGCAATCAGTGAAATACTTTCTTTTTGAACTTGTAAGCCAACGGATTCAATGCGATTTTGAATCCAACGAAGAAGCGGCTCTTGTTTTAAAGGCCAAATAGTAACGATACATCCAAATTGATCCGATGCTTTGTACCATTTTTCTTGCGTTTCAGCCCGGGATAATTTGGGTGTGCGTATAATAATAATTTGATTAGCATCAGGCTTTGCAGCTATTTCAACAAATAATTTTGACCAAGCAGCCGTTACTTTCTGATGAAAGCGAATTTCGATTATTTTTTTTAAACTGAAAAAGGAAAGATTTTGAGTATGGCTTAAAAACTGATCAAAAGCATCTGCTTCATCACTTTCAATAACGTGACGTTCTTCATACCCTTCTATTTTTGCTTTCGTTGAAATGGTATAAATACTTTCTTCCACTAATAGAATTTCATCACCTGTAACAAGATACAGAAAAATATTTCTTGGTTCTTGTGTTAAATGTCGAGTTAAATCTTGAGGAGTGATATTCATAGGATCTTAAAAAAATGCCTTTAATATCAGTGTACCTATTCCAGCAATAATAATGCCTAACATGTAACTATGAAGATTTACCTTAGATTCTAAGTTTTTTATTTCAACTTTTGTATCTAGCCTAAGCTCGGCTATTTCCTCTTTTAATTCTGACCGGAGTTCCATAATTTCCTCTTTTAACTCCGATTTCACCTGTTTTAACTCCAACTTTAGTTCTCTGACATCTTGTTTAGACGCTAATGTGGTATCTAAACATTCTGACAAAGAAGTTTGTTGGGCTTTAGATAAAGCTTCAGCTTGTTTTTCAGGCATTCCAGCTTCTTTTAGAGTGGTTATGTAGTGATAAGTGTCAAAGTAAATCATAGTTGTCATCGTTAATTCTCGCTAGTTTGGACTCTTGTTATGAATAAAGTATAAGGGATATGCTTTTTGAATACAAGACAGTTGCGCTTTTTGAGTCCGATGAGTAAAATGCAAAGTTTTAAGTTTAAATGAGAAAATCCATGCAATTAATGTCAGTAAAATACTTATTAAAGGGCTTGTTAACGGCGGCTTTATTGGGAAGTGCGTGCGCTTCTTATGCTGCGGCAACAGAAATTCCTGAAAGTATTCAACAAAATAATGCTTTTCGCAATGACGTGATGAGTTTTGTGAAAGAGGCGGCATCTAATTATGTGGCACATAAAGACACTAAATCGAGCAAGACAATGGACGACCATTGGTTTAATGGCGGCCACCCTGTCATTAATTGGGCGATGGAAGTAAGCATTTACGAACAAGGTGATTTAGCCGGACGTGCGCAAACCAATGCGACTTCTTTATCTGAGGGATTGATTAAAGCGTCTAATGCAGCATTTAAACAAGCAAACCTGGATGATACTTCATTAAAAAGCGCGCGTTTTAAAGTAAGTTTTTATTACCCGCCAGATTCACGACAATACAGTTTTGTTGATGATGGAAAAAATGCGGCAGAATTAGTCGGTAATGTTGTGCCCGTTCGCATTATGGACACCGATTTGGTTAAAAGTAGAATTTTAGCTGAAAAAGCCTACTTATTACGCATGATGGATCCAGATTTGCATGCGTTTTTTAAGCGTTATGATTCTAAAAAAGATAAAAAAGAAACACGATTACGGACCATTTATACCTCTTCTACTTTATTTACTTTATTAAGAATTAACAGCGCATTTCCTGATCCAGTTATTGAAAAAGAAATTGTGCCAATGGCGGATTATATTTTAAGCATGCAAGAACACTCTGGAAAAAATGCCGGTGCATTCCATTATTCTTATAACAAAAAGACCCATGAAAAAGATAATCGATTTGTTGTGGGAACGGCTTCAAAAACGATTTTCACTTTATTAATATTGAATGATCGCACGCATGACCCGAAATATTTGAAAGCAGCAAAAGAAGCAGGTAATTGGTTAATGACCAAAGTGGATGATGAAGGTCGTGTAAACCCTGTTTTGACTTACCATAAGAAAAAATGGAATCAAATTACCAAGCAATCTTTCTTATATTCTGGTCAAGTATTATCAGCATTATCCCGTTTATATCATGTAACGCAAGATCAAGCATATTATGATAAAGCAACCTTAATTGCTAACCGGTTTGTCGAACATGTTAAAGAAAATGGGCCGTTTGTTGGTGATGATTTCCGTACACCAAATTCAGTTTCAACCAGTTGGATGGTAATGTCTTTGGTGGATTATGCAAAAATTAATCCCGATCCTGTGTATCGTGATACCATTACACGTTGTGCAGCTGAATTATTAGCGCGCCAGGCAAATGATCCCAATGATGTATTTAATGATGGCCGAGTGGTGGATTTAATCAGTGCCAGTGGCAATGGTTGGGTAAACGAAGTGATGACTGTACTATACCCATTCTGTCAACAATCCCATATGAGCCATTGTGGTGCCTATCGTCATTTTATTCTTAACTCTAGCCGATGGTTAATGCAAAATGTGTACACCAAAGCGAATAGTTTTGCGATTAAAAATCCTGACGTGGCGAATGGAGGAACCATTCCTAATTTCTTAGGTGTAACAGTACGTACGGATGCTGTTTGTCATGGTGGAAATAGTCTTGTGGGCTTATATGAAATGGTTGGACCACAAAATAAGACTTACATGGTATTGCCTGAAATGTCATTGGATGAGGTGTTAGGTCTTCTTGGCATAGGTCGTTTACCTGAGACATGCGCGGTACCAGCAGCATGAATGTAAAAAGAAGATTTACCATTGTTTTACTCTGTTTGTTTGTTCCTGTTTTGCTAAACGCAGGAACATTTCAAACGATTACGTTACAGCAAAACGATGCTTTCCGCTGGGATGTGATGCAGTATGTAAAAAAAGAAGCACAAAATGATGTTTTGTATCATCATTCCGATGGTCAATTGGCAAAAGCGTTGGATAAGCGTTGGTTTAATGGTGGCAGTCCTACTTTTTATTTAATTCGCTGGTCTGCAAAAGTGAGTATTTATTCCAATGGACGCGAAGTTGGTTCAGGAAAAGGTCAAAACCAGTCGCTTTCAAAAACATTGAGCCAAGCGACCCAGGTTGCTTGCCATGCTGCCCACTTACAAGCCACCCAATTAAAAAATGCACGTATAAAAGTAACCTTCTATTATCCCCCAGATGATCGCCAATACACAATGATCAGCGACAAGGATAATCCTAATTGGGCATTAGAATTAATTGGGAATATTATTCCTGTGCGACAAATGGATACAGAATTGCTAAGAAATCGAATTCAGTCAGAGAAAGCGTATTTATTGCGCATCATGGATCCGGATTTACATGCTTTTTTTAAACGTTATGATTCAAAGCAAGATAAAAAAGAAAAAAAATTACGCACTATTTACACTGCATCAAGTTTATTTACATTATTAAAAGTAAATAGCGTTATGAAAGATCCTGCAATTGAAAAACAAATTGTGCCCATTGCTAAATTTTTGCTAATGATGCAAGAACATTCCGGCGAAGAGGCGGGAGCTTTTCATTATTCTTATAATAAGCAAACAAAGCAAAAAGATAGCCGATTTGTTGTGGGTACTGCCTCTAAAACTATTTTTACGTTGATTTTACTTTATGAACGTACTCATGATGAGCAATACCTGAATTCAGCAAAAGAAGCTGCCAATTGGTTAATCAAAAAAGTTGATGCACAAGGACATGTGAATCCCGTTGTTTCAAATGTAAATGGCAAAAAAGTACAAGAAACCAAGCAATCTTTCTTGTATTCAGGCCAAGTATTGTCTGCATTATCTCGCCTTTATGCGGTGAGTAATGATCCTGCTTATTATGAAACAGCCACTCATATTGCCAACCGTATGGCAAAAACAGTAGAAAAGAAAGGGGCTTTTGTTGGCGACGCTTATCGTGCACCTAATTCTGTCACAACCAGTTGGGTCGTAATGGGACTGTTGGATTATGCAAAAATTAATCCAGAACCTCGATACCGTAAAATAATTACGCGTTCCGCTCAAGCACTGGTACAACATCAAATTGATGCACCATGGGATGCCTTTAATGAAGGACGTTTAATGGATATTATTACCAGTAGTGGTAATGGTTGGGTGAACGAAGTGATGACAATTTTATATCCATTTTGTAGAGACCAAAAAATGTCAGGTTGTGGGGATTATAAGCGCTTCATTATTCATTCTAGCCGCTGGTTGGTGCAAAATGTTTATACAAATCAAAATATGTTTGCGATTAAAAATCCTGCCGCAGCAGAAGGTGGAGTAATACGCAATTTTGCGCAAAAATCTGTTAGAACTGATGCGGTTTGCCATGGTTTGAATAGCTTAGTGGGATTATTGAGTATTGTTGGACCTGAAAATCAATCTTTACAGTTTTTGCCTGAAAGACCTATTGATGAAGTCATCGGACTTTTGGAAATGGGGGGAAGAACTTCTTCTTGATAAAAGGTTATGCTACACATTGAGTGGTCAAAAACAGTTCGTGCCATCCGTCTTTCGTCGGCGCTTCTTGTAACGTTTTTTATCACCTGGTATTGTGAAGTGCCTGAAGGGATATGGGCACTTATTACTTGTTGTGTGGTGCTTTTTGAATATACGACTTTTGGTGGAGTTGTCGCTAAAAGTTCGCTTCGTTTTTTTGGAACTATTTGTAATTCAATGGCTGCGCTGGTTGTAGTTTATTGCTTTGGAAATAATCCAATAGTAAATTTAATTGCCTTGATTATTGGTATTTTTATCAATGCTTATCTTTTCTTGGATACCACTAAAAGTTATACGAGTATGTTAGGATGTATTACCTTAACGATTACACTTGTTAATTATCATCATTTAAGTGCTGCCATTTTACGAACATTTAATGTCTTAATTGGTGAAGGGGTTTGCCTACTCACGTTTTATTTTATTTTTCCTCAATATGCCCGAGATAAAGTTATTGATATTCAAGTTAATGTTTTTTCAGAGCTTATCCATATTTTAAACAATTTGCTTAGTAAAATATCCTCTTTAGAGGAAATTAAAATGAGCTATCGTTCTTATGAAAAAGATTTTTTGGCGAGTATAACCGACTTTAATCGCTACATTTCTGAGGCTGCAATGGAAGTAAAAAATACTCCGGTAGTCATTATTGAACATAAAAAAGCTATGCGATCTTTAAAGCATATTTACTATTTGATTAATACTTTTTTTTATTACATGAGTCTTGAAAAAAATCGTTTTACTCCACCGGTAATACAAGTTCTTCAAAAGATGATCGAATATTTAACAATGCTTCAATCTCTGTTACAGAATCCTACAGAAAAAAAAATGTTGCTTGCTCCCATTGAAAATGATCCTATAGTGAGTGGGCAAAAGCTTCCTATTCTACGAGCATTATTGGAAGATATTGACAAAGAATTTGCTGAGCTAAAAATTTCGTGTGAAAAAATTTCTGCAATTCGTTTACATCGTTATAGAAAAATTAATGATATCCATGTATAAGGCACTATATGTCACTTAAAAATTTTTTCATATATATTCAACAACATAAGAGAATTATTACCTATCTTTGCATTCTTCTTGCCATTTTCCTTTTGTATTATTTTACGTATCTTCTACCGTTTACTAACAATGCGTTTGTTGTAGCAAATGTGAGGCCCGTAGCTGCTAACGTATCTGGATATATTACGCATATTTATGTTAAAAATGAGGAATATGTGAAAAAAGGACAGCCATTATTTACCGTGTTTAGAAAGCCATATGAACTGGCATATCAAAAGGCAGTGGCTGATGTAGCTTTAGCTAAAGCAAAATTAGTGGCGCAAGAAAAACAAGTGATTAAAACAGAGCATTTAATGGATGTGAAGAAAGAAATTTATGAAAAAGTCCAATTTGATTACAATCGATTTAGGCTAGGATGGCGAGATAAAGCGATTTCTACCATTAAATTAAATAATATACTTAGGGATCAAAAAATCGCATTAGCTGAGTTCCGTGCACTTGGTAGCGAACTTGCCTTTGAAAAGCAAAATGTTATTGTTTTAAAACACCAGATTAAATCATTGGAAGCAGTGATGAAAAATGCCAAAGTAAATTTTGATGAAACAATTGTGTATGCGCAAAATGATGGGATTGTGCAAAATATGTTTCTTGCCTTAGGTACACCCATTAAAAAACGGACACCCATTTTTTCCTTTATCGAAACAGATAGCATTTCCTTTCAAGCTAATTTAAATGAAACTGAGTTAACGAATGTAAAACCTGGTAATAAAGTGACAATCATCCCTCGAATATATTTCGGCAAAAAAACCTATCATGGTGTAATTCTATCCACTAACTGGGCGGCGAGCCGGCAAGTTACCGATACTCGGACACAAGAGCAAATTGTGCATAATAACGCGAACAACTGGTTTTTACTGCCGCAACGAATTCCAGTTCAAATTAAAATCACTGATTATGATCCGGTTCATTTTCCTTTAAATATAGGTGAAAGCGCTTACGCCTATATTCATACTTAACCTGATTAGAATAAAATAACGGTTAGCGGCATGCCATTCACTTGATAATTTTCAGGAAGTGAGGAATCAAGCGCGATGAAGGTGACGAGTTTTTTTTCTGGATTTTGAAGTGTAACAAAAGCATTTACTTCACGACGGGTTGTGCTGGGATGGTGAGTAATATGTCCCGTAAGAACTTTAAAATCAGGTAAAAATAAAAAGACACGTTGACCCGGATGAATATGAGGAATATCTTTAGCCGAAAAATATGCAGTAATATGTAAATGCTCTTTTGTGCCAAGCGTTAAAAGCGGCATTCCTTGCCGAACAAATTCAAAATTCTGTGCATATACACGATCAATAATTCCGGCTCGACTTGCTTTAATATCTAGATGTTTTTGAATGGTTTGTAAGGCAATAAGTTGCAGTGATTCAGGAGCGAGGATTTGATCATAATTTCGTTGAGACTCAATAGAATAATCCGAATTATTTCTGGCAATCTCTGCTTGAACTTGTTTTAAATTAATAAGTGCTTGGTTATATCGTTCCTCTGCAATACTTACTTGATCAATGGTAGTGAATCCTTTTTTATAACTCGCATGTATTTCTTTATAGTAGGCTAAGGACGAAGAAACGTGTTTTTCTGCGGTGGTTTTTAACTCTGTTAAAGTCTCATGTCTTTGACGGTTTTGATTATAATAGGCCATTTGTTGATGTTTCAGTAAAGCCATGTGTGCTTGCAAACCGGCAATTTGAGCATTTAAAATGGGCGACTCAAGTGTAATAAGATCGTCGCCAACTTTTACTTTATCTGCAAGATGAACATGTAAAGATTTAACGTAAGCATCATAAGGTGATCGTATTGCTATAGAATCCATTACGACTGCCCCTGGCGCAGTAATTAAAATGACGCTAATTAGCCACCCACCTAATAAGTAGAGAAGAGGGCTAATAATAACAAGGGTTAAGAAATACCACTGCCACTTAGGAAGAGAGCGTTTAGTGGGGGCATAAACCTCATTAGATGCAGAAGAAGAGGAGGCAGGACGACGGTAAAATTTAAAAGCCATTATTAATCCTTATCAGCATGACGCGTTATTGGATAAGGCGCCATAGAAGAGTCTAAATGTGTTTTAAAGCATATTTCAAACAGTAGGGCTATTGCTGCCCATATGCGAAGTATAAATTGATAAATCGGCATAAATAATATTAAAGGAATTAACCGGGCATCGGAAGATTTTCGCTCCGAGATCAACACAATATAACAAAAAAAGAGTAAGCTTGTTATTAGGAAATAGTATAAATACCCTATCATCAAAATAAAAGAGAGGGTGATGAGTTGGCCCATAAAAATGAAATAAGAAAGATACAGTAATAAAGTTATGGGAACAACCATTTGTAGCAATAGTCCATACCAGGCTAAAAGCAAAAAAAGACGCCATCCTAGAAATTTAGGACGAAACGTATGCCAATGTCGACGACAATAAATAAAAAATAAATCCCCTTCCCAACGAAAACGTTGTTTAAATAGAGACATCCATGTAGTGGGAACATCAGTATGGACAATAGCGCGTGAATCATGCAAGAGTCTCAACTCGGGATGATCACGAAAACGGGCTTGTATACGCAGTACTAAATCTAAATCTTCAGCAGATCCATTTTTCCAGCCACCAATTTTAAGTAAAAATTCCCGGCGGTATAATCCAAATGCCCCAGAAATATTATTAAGTGTATTTAACGCACTAAGACCCGCACGAGACAACCCAATGCCAATAGCATATTCAATGGCTTGTAAACGTGTGATTATGCTTGTATTTATATTTCCTACTCGTAAGGTGCCTGATAAGCCAACCACATTTTTATCGCCAAAATGTTCACTAAAGACAGAAAGTACATCATTATCGCAAGAATTATCTCCATCAAGTAGTAAAAGATATTCTCCTTTTGCCATTTGTAGTCCTAAATTGAAATTGGACGCATGCCCACTTCGTTTTTTATCAATTAATGTCATGTGGCGTTGTGGCGTATTTGGATGATTTTTTATAAATGTCAGAACTGTTTGCCGAATAGGGTTTTGAGGGTTTGGATCATCTAAAATGATAAAAATTTCCATTGGACCAACATAACGTTGTTCATATAATGATAAGAGAAGTCGGTGAATGGCAGGACCTTCATTATAGGCAGAAACAACACACGTAATTAAGGGAAAATGAGGTCGTGGGTTTCGTTGTTTAAAGGTATGTCTCATACCGCTATGAAAGACATTAATTAAAATGATGATATAAAGTGGCAATTCAATGATAAGAGGAATAAGAAAGAATAAAACTAAGACATCATGTGTAAATAATTGCGAGGAAAAAAAATATAAAACGATACCCCATAATTCGATATTCATTTTTTATGTCCTTTTATTATTTGATGATACTGAATGGTTTTTTCTAATCCTTCAGAAAGGGGTACTTGTGCTTTAAAGCCTAATAAATCGAAAGCTTTTTTTGGACATCCAATAGAACGGGAAATATCACCATTACGCGGGTTAGTAAATAGTGGTTGTGGGGCATTTGGGAAAAATTTAAAGCTTTCTTCTGCTAATGATAAGAGAGTTGTTTCTTGGCCAGTGCATATATTAAAAATTTGACCTTCTGCTGCGGGATGTTCTGCTGCAATAAGATTGGCTGCAATGACATCGTCAACAAAAATAAAATCTCGCGTTTGTTCTCCATTACCTGAAATAGTAGGAGCTTGAGTAGCTAATAAAGCTTGTAGAAATAAAGGAATAACAGCCGCATGGGTTTTATCAGCGAGTTGTCTGGGGCCATACACATTGAAGTAACGTAAAATGACGACACCCACACCAAAAATTTTATTATAAGAAATTGCATAGGTTTCATTAATATTTTTTGAAAGGGCATAAGGTGATAAAGGTAGGGCAGGGTAATTTTCTTTTAAAGGCAATTGTTGTTGATTACCATAGACTGCTGCACTTGATGATAAAATAACTCGCTGAATGTCATGTTGCCGTGCGGCTTCAAGTACATGTTCAGTGCCAGTAATGTTTACATCAAAATATAATGTTGGATTTTGAAGTGATTCAGGGACTGAAACAAGCGCGGCTGTATGAAAAACAATATCTATATTATGCATCGCTTGGCTAAGAAGCCGGGAATCACGTATATCGCCTTCGATAATCTCTGCATCAACATTTTTTAAATTCACTCTTCGGCCTCCCGAAAAGTTATCGAGCACCCGAACAAAATCACCGCGCGTTGTTAAAGCATTGACCAAATGGGAACCAATGAAACCTCCACCACCAGTAATGAGATAGCGTTTCATGAAAATTGCGTCCTTAATTCTATAAGAATAGTTTCCATTTTAATATTAGGGGGAATATTGGCAGAGTTAAGGCTGGCTTGTTTCCAGGTTAAAGAAGAGGTTTCTGGAAAATGAGATTTTATTTCTGGAAGCCGCGATAATAGGGTGTCTAATCCTTCCTGGTTTGTTTTAGGAAGTAAAAGCCAAATTTCATTCTCCATTAAACGCGTAAGTATATCGGTTTGCCGTAAAATAGTTTTAAGATGCTCAGCAAAGGGTTGTAGAAAAGGAGTAATTTCTGTCGATAGGGGTAGCCACAAACCAATGAGACTAAATTCTTCTTCAGGATAACGGCGATTTAATGCTAACAGCCAATCCAGCAAAGCCATAAAAAAAGAAGGCTCCATATAATGGATGTCATCAAATATTTGTAAATTTTGCGTGAAATAGCGATTTAAAATATTTTCTGCATTTTCTTCCGATACTGTATAGAGGTAATAAGTGTTTTTTCCAAGTTTGTCAGGGGAGTATTCTTTATTACATATCATACACCGCACCCAGAGTTCTGATTCTTGGTAGTAAGTTTGGCAATGAAGGCATTGGCCACTTTCTAATGGGCGATCATAATCATTTCCAATATGGCGCAAGACACTATGGCATTTCGGGCATTGAAAACGTCCCTCTCGTATAAAATCATTTTCAGGTGCAATTAATCCACAAGCAAAACAATGTAAAAACAATAAAGATACAATTTGTTCATCATGGCAATTAGGACAACGTTCCGTGAAACTTAAATAAGCATTTTGGCAGGCATTACAAACAAATTGGCCACCCATAAATTTTTCTTGTGTAAATAGATTCTTTTGTGTGCACTCTTCTAACCATTGGGATAAATTCACTGTTTCAGGCAAAAAAAGAGAAATAAGGGGATAAATATAATAAGAAGCATTATGCCAATCTTTATGAGGCTTGAGATGTAAAGGTGCACGTACATAACAGTAAGCTAAAAATCGATTTCTAGCATCGAGAGGATGCTGTTTAATTAACTGTGTCCGTTGCGATAATCGTTCTATTGTCTTAATAACCTGATTTTCATTCTCACAACTTCCGTCACATAATTCGGTGAATGGACTGGAAGATAGTGTGAAAATGGGAATTAAATAATGCTCAGGATGTTGACGAAGAGTGTGAAGAATATTCTCATCATTATCAAAAGGTGGAGCCAAGATGAGGGCGTCAATGGAGTTAATGGAATCGGAACTTTCTAATAAAGTAGTTTCATCAGCATAATTTTGTATAGAATGGGCGTCAAACACATGCGCAGGCAATGTGCCTAAAGAAGCAAATTTCATATATTTTCTCCTTCAATCGCATCGACATTCGCTATACTAAAGGCATCTTTAGGATGTAAAGGATGATAAAAATAATAGCCTTGTACTAACGTATACCCTAGTCTTTTAAGTATAGTTACTTGCTGACGTGTTTCAACCCCTTCCACCATCATGGTCATATTTAATGCTTTACCTAGACGAATAAATGTTTTCAGTATCTGTTTCATCAAAACATCTTGGCTATTTCCTAATTGTTCGATAAACACTCTATCGACTTTGAGTGTGCTGACAGGATATTCAATAAGCCGATGGATGGAAGAGTATTCTCGAGCAAAATCGTCAATGGCTAATTGAATGTTATGTTTTTTTAATAGCTTACCAATTTGCGTCCACTGATGAAGATATTTCATATCAGTGGCAATCAACTTTGATTCTGTTAGTTCAATTTCAAAATAAATTTGAGGATGGGTATTTGAGAATAATTCAATTTTCTGAAGTAAATGCTTGAGATGAGATTTAAAATGATACACTTGGGGAGATAAATTAAAAGATATTTTAATTTTTTCTTTAAGGGCACTCCATTGAAATTTGGAAAGAAGGTTTAATAGTTTATTTAATAAAATTTCATTGAGCTTTTCTCCTAATCCTAACGTTTCAATAAAGGGTATAAAAATTTCGGGAGCGATTTCTTCTCCTTCATTATTTAAACGGAGCAATGCTTCAAATCCAACAATTCGATTCAGTCGAATATCAATTTGAGGTTGAAACATAAGATAAAAAATTTCCTCTTTGGAGATAGCTTCTCGAATCAAATGTTCTAAATGACGTTGTTGATAAAATTGCTCTTCTAAATCCGGCGTAAAAAATTGAATGGGATGTATTGATTTTTTTGCGGCATATAAAGCAAAATCAGTTCGTTGTAAGAGACGAGAAAGATCAGTAATTTCAACTTGTGCATAAACTCCAATGCTTGGCAGAATGGAAATATGATTGCCATCTAGTTCATATATTTCTTCACAGGTGGCTAGCAATCGTTTGGCTAAATAGTCTACTTGTTCTTGATCACCTTGTTGCACCACAAGAAATTCATCGCCACCCAATCGTACCAGATAGTCACGTGGCGTAAGGCAGCTTTGTATGCGTTTTGAAAAAGCAATTAATAGTTTGTCGCCAATAGTATGGCCTAATTCATCATTAATGCCTTTGAAGTTGTTTAAATCTAGCATTAATAAAGAAAAAGGTTCATGTTTATGTTGATAGTCCATAAACCAATCATGTGCATGCGTTTCAAAATAATTGCGTGAATAAGTCTTCGTAAGAGCATCCCATGTAGCCAGGTTTAGTAGTGTATTATCCTCAGCAAGAATTGATGCTACATCGGTAATAAGTGCAAAAAAATAAGTATGATGTTCTATTTTAACTTTACTTATTGAGATGAAAATAGTTACTGCAGTCCCATTTTTTTGATGGGCAGTAATTTCACAGCCTTTACCAATAATATGAGGGTTTAGGTAGGTAGTAAGATAATGAATGAAATGTTGGTGTTCGGCTGGAGGTGGTCCATCAAGGAGAACATGAATATGTTGGCCAATGGCTTCTGAAGAAGGTAAAAGAAATAGTTTTTCTGAAGCAGTATTGAATTGAATAATAATGCCACTTTCATCCATTATTATGATGGGCTGATAAGAAGAATGAAAAAGTGCTTTAAAAAGAGATTCTTTTTGCATCATGCTATAAACATAGCATATAAAAAGAAAAATATGTGTATTTTAAATTTGGAGCGGGAAACGAGACTCGAACTCGCGACCCCAACCTTGGCAAGGTTGTGCTCTACCAACTGAGCTATTCCCGCAAAAGAGATGCCTATTTTAACGACTTATTTTTCAATGTCAAGAGTTTTTTCATTATTTAATTGAGGCCATGCTAATTTTAAGTAAGCAAACATTGTCCATAATGTTAAAATTGCAGCAATATACAATAAAATATAACCTATCATACCAATCCAAGTATCGGGTTTAATGGCAATTAATATAATAACGGCAATCATTTGAATAGCTGTTTTCACTTTACTAATCGTATTAACCGCAAGACTTGCGCGTTTGCCTAATTCAGCCATCCATTCTCTTAATCCTGAAACAATAATTTCACGTCCAACAATAATAGCGGCTGGGAGGGTAATGTAGGAATAATGATCTTCTCCAACTAATAATACCAGTGCAATTGCTACTGCTAGTTTATCTGCAATAGGATCTAAAAAAGCACCAAATAACGACGTTTGATTTAATAAACGAGCTAAGTAGCCATCCAGCCAGTCTGTCACACAAGCTACCGCAAAGACAATAGCAGCAGTAACATGACTCCAATTCCATGGTAAGTAAAATGTTAAAACAAAGATAGGGATAAGAAGTATACGCAGAAGCGTCAGAAAATTGGGAATATTTAGGGGGACATTAAAAAGTTTCATAATATTCATTATTTCATAGAGATAAAACGGAGTCAAAGCTATAATGCAAAAATAATCTATCAACGATAGAATAGGTTGTATGAAAATTCAAGACATAGCCTATGTGCTTCACCGTAGACCGTATCAAGAAACTAGTTTTCTTGTCGACTTTTTTACACAACATCATGGCGTGGTAACGGCTGTTTGCCGAGGTATTAGAAAAAGTAAACACTCTTTGGCTTTAGAATGTTTTTATCCTTTTTGGATTGAATATGGACATCGTCAAAATTTAGCAACATTATATCAATGGGAATTAGTAGAACCACGCCCTAACCCATTAATTGGTACGAGATTGTATTGTGGTTTATATATCAACGAGTTGCTTATAAAATTATTGGGACATCATGATCCTTATCCTGATATTTTTTTATTGTATCAACAAACCCTACTAAAATTATCGCAAGAAGCATCTTGTGAAGAAGCGCTACGTCGGTTTGAAATTACTTTGCTAAAAGAGACGGGATATGAAATTCCTTTAGAAAGAGAAGCAGAAACGTCCCAGCCGATTATCAGGGAAAAATATTATTATTATCGTCCTGGTGTTGGCTTCACAGCCGTAAACTCAATACTTTCATCTTCAACATTACCCGTGTTTGAGGGTGAATCAATTATTGCAATTGCAGCGAATGATTTTGGTAAACAAAAAACATTGCAGGAAGCAAAGCGCTTAATCAGAATAACGATAGCAGCATTGTTGGAAAAGCAAGGGCCTTTGAAAAGTAGGGCATTATTTGTGAAGAAATGAAGCAGTAAATGTAGAAATTTGAGGGCAGGTATATGACCCACCCTTAAACACACAATTATTTTCTTTCCTATTCCTTCTCTTCTTCGTTATCAGCAATTGAAAAAGATGAACCACAACCACAGGTTGTTTTGGCATTAGGATTGCGGATAATAAAACGAGCGCCGTCAAGATCATCGCGATAATCAATTTCAGCACCTGAAAGATATTGATAACTCATCGCGTCAATCAGTAATTGAACATTATTTTTTTCAAAAACAAAGTCATCATCATTCATTGCTTCGTCAAAACTGAAATCGTATTGAAACCCTGAACAGCCACCTCCATGAATGGATACACGAAGTTTTAAAGCTGGGTTGTTTTCTTCTGCAATCAATTCAGCTACTTTATTTGCAGCACTATCGGTAAAAACCAATTCTTTTTGTTGTTTAGATATATTCATAATGTATTTATTGTACGATATTTGTGTGTTATCCTCAAGTTGGCTCTATTCTTTCAACCCTAAATAAGTGAAAAGACGATGACTACAAAAAAAACTGATAACATTGATGAGGATATTATTGTAGAACCGGATTTCGATGACGTAGAAATAGATGAAGATGAATTAGATGATGTGGATGAAGAGGAACATGAAGAGTTTCTAGAAGAAGATGCACATTTAACTTCTCTTTTTCATACTATGCATAGTAGCACTACGGATGCGACACATATTTATTTGAATGAAATCGGATTTACTCCGTTGCTAACAGCAGATGAAGAAGTTCATTATGCCCGGCTTGTCCAAAAAGGAGACAAAAAAGCACGCAGAAAAATGATTGAAGCTAATTTACGTTTGGTGGTTAAAATTGCCCGGCGATATTTGAACCGAGGTTTATCTTTGTTAGATCTCATTGAAGAAGGTAATTTAGGTTTAATGCGAGCGGTAGAAAAATTTGATCCTGAACGTGGATTTCGATTTTCGACTTACGCTACTTGGTGGATTCGCCAAACTATTGAACGTGCCATTATGAATCAAACGCGTACTATTCGTTTACCTATTCATATTGTTAAAGAGCTCAATGGATATTTAAGAGTAGCAAGAAAAATAACACAAGTTTCAGACCATGAGGCTACCTCGCAAGAAATTGCAGAGGAAATGCATACATCGGTAGGCAATGTAGAGAAGATGTTAGAGCTCAATGAAAAAACCGTATCGGTTGATTCTGTTTCAAATTATGATGAGAATAAATCATTGTTGAGTACTTTGGCAGATGATAATAGTCCAGATCCTGCTGAGATTTTAACAAATGAGAATTTAAAAATTCATTTGGATGCATGGTTAGCAGAGTTGCCGAATAATCAACGAGAAGTTATTATGCGGCGGTATGGATTAGCCGGATATGATAGATCTACTTTGGAAGAAGTAGGTGAAGCTATTGGTTTAACCCGCGAGCGAGTGAGACAGATTCAAGTAGAAGGATTGAAAGTGCTAAGGAAAATCCTGAAAAAGTACGGTATTTCTGCGGAAGATTTGTTTGTCGAATAAATTTTTATAATATATATTTTTAGTGAGTAAAATGATGTCTAATGCCCATGCGTCAATGCAAGGACGCACCCATTATTGTGGCCATGTCAATGAAACATTTGCCAATCAATCTGTCGTTGTTTGTGGTTGGATCCATCGACGACGTGATTTGGGAGGGTTAGCTTTTCTAACCGTGAGAGATCGAACGGGGTTAGTACAAGTTGTATTCGAACCGGAAAATGTTGCTGGCTTTGAGCAAGCACTGCAAGTCCGATCTGAATATGTTGTCCGTATTTCAGGGGTTGTACGCCTTCGTCCCGAAGAGATGATCAACCCTCAAATGACAACAGGTAAAATTGAAATTACAGGAACAACTTTAGAAATTTTAAATACAGCAGAAATTCCTCCTTTTTTACCTGACGAACAGCAAAATGTGAATGACGATCTACGTTATCGCTATCGCTATATTGATTTACGTCGACCAGAATTACAAAAAAAATTAATTTTAAGAGCACAGTTAACTCAAGCAATGCGAACCTGGTTAGACACCCATGGTTTCTTAGATTTAGAGACACCCATGTTAACTCGGGCAACTCCTGAAGGGGCTCGCGACTATTTAGTACCAAGCCGAACCCACCAAGGATCATTTTTTGCTTTACCGCAATCTCCACAGTTATTCAAACAGTTATTGATGATGTCCGGGTTTGATCGTTATTATCAAATTGTTCGCTGCTTTCGTGACGAAGATTTAAGAGCCGATCGCCAGCCTGAATTTACTCAGCTTGATATTGAAACGTCCTTCCTCGGAAAAGATGATATTATGGCGTTAATGACCGATATGATTCGTTTCATATTCAAAGAAGCATCGGATATTTCTTTACCAGAAACTTTTCCAATTATGACCTACGAAGAAGCCATGCGTCGTTTTGGTTCAGATAAACCCGACTTACGCATTTCTTTGGAATGGGTTGATATAGATGAATTAGTGAAAGACTCTGGATTTAAAGTATTTGCTGATGCGGCTAATGATTCTCAAGGAAGAGTTGTTGCATTAAGATTACCGGGTGGTGCTAGGTTAAGCCGTAAAACACTTGATGATTATACACAATGGTTGACTATCTATGGCGCCAAAGGGTTAGCTTATATTAAAGTAGTAGATAAAGCTCAGGGTATTGAAGGATTACAATCCCCTATTTTAAAGTTTTTAGCACCAGAAATTGCTTTAGCTATTGTTGAAAAAACAGCAGCGCAAACGGATGATATTATTTTCTTTGGAGCTGGTTCAGCCACAGTGGTTAATGCTTCCATGGGCGCGCTGCGTTTACGTTTAGGGCAGGAACATGGCTTTATCGAAGAAAATGTATGGAAGTTCTTATGGGTAGTTGATTGGCCAATGTTCGAACAAAATGATACAGGACGATGGCAAGCCGCACATCATCCTTTTACAGCGCCCTGTGAAACTGACCCAGAAAAATTGCTTACCATGAATCCTGCAGACATCCAAGCACATGCATATGATTTAGTGCTCAATGGTTGCGAAATTGGTGGTGGATCTTTACGTACTTATCGCATGGATATGCAGGAAGCAGTATTTAAAGTATTAGGATTGAACAAGGAAGAAGCGTACCAAAAATTTGGCTTTTTCTTAGAAGCTTTAAAATATGGTTGTCCTCCACATGGAGGCATTGCGTTTGGACTAGATCGCTTAGCCATGTTGCTTTCAGGTTCTACTTCTATTCGCGATGTTATTGCTTTTCCTAAAACCCAAGCAGCTACGTGTTTATTAACCGATGCTCCAGCACCAGTTGATAAAGAACAACTAAAAGATTTAGGCATCAGCTCTTTTAAATAATCATTTCTATATGCATAGTATGCTTAAAACGCGTTAGTCATTTTAAGCATACTCTTAACTAGTAACAAAGACACCCATAAACTCATTCAAAGGCTATTGCACCTAGAAATATTTAACGTATAATAAACCTTTCATCCAACAATTCGAGGTTCCAACCATGCCAACTGCACGCGCCAAACAAGTCGATTATGCTGCTACCCCTTATTACCACTGCTACGTCCGTTGTGTACGAAAAGGTTATCTTTTTGGAAAAAACGACGACAATAAAGACGTGAGCCATCGAAAAGAATGGGTTGTGGAGCGCCTTAAACATTTATCCCAAAGCTTTGCCATTCAAATTTGTGCTTACGCTGTCATGACCAATCACTATCACGTGGTGGTTCACGTTGATGTAGAACAAGCGAAATCCTGGAGCGACGAAGAAGTTGTTGCCCGCTGGGAAAAAGTTACCAGCCCCAAACCCAACCCTCAACCGGAACAAATCAGCCGATGGCGCGATAACCTGTCCAATTTAAGTTGGTTCATGCGGTTTATGAATGAATACGTAGCTCGAAAAGCCAATATAGAAGATGATGTCACGGGTCGATTTTGGGAAGGTCGATTTAAAAGCCAAGCCCTGCTTGAAGAGGGTGCTTTATTAGCCTGTATGGCTTATGTGGATTTAAATCCTATTCGCGCCAAAATGGCCACGACACTAGAAAATTCTGATAATACGTCTATCCAAGATAGAATACGTGATTATAAAGCGGAATCCTTAATGACATTTAAATCAGCAGAGAAAAAGCCTAATCAACCGTATCTTCCCTTTTCTCAAGAAGAATATATAGCACTAGTGGATTGGACAGGGCGACAGATAAGAGACAATAAAGCAGGGTATATTTCACCTGATGTTCCATCCTTAGTCAAAGAAATGGGGCTTAATCCCTCTCACTGGATGAAAAACGCTACCACCCGCAGAAAACGTGGACCCGCCATTATAGGACCATTATCCAAAATACGAGAATGGGCTACTAAAATTGAACAAACCTGGCTAAAAGGACAGACACTCGCTCGACTACTTTATCTAACACCTTCTTAAAAATTACTTATCTTAACATACACTCTACTATTCTTTTTGAGTAGGAAATCTGTTCGTCTTAAACATGTGGTTTTACGTTTATTCACAAAAAAAATTGATTTGTAGCAAAAAATATAATTATTTTTTGTCATTTTAAAAGATATTCGAGCTTTTCGATAATAAGTATTCTTATAATAGACACCCACAAATTATTTAACTTATATATTTGGGTGTCTTAGATTTTTTTGCTTGACATCTGCTCTTAAGATTCATAGACTCCTCGACCATGATAGATCATCAATATACAGCCGAATCCATTGAGGTACTCAGTGGTTTAGACCCTGTTCGACGCAGACCAGGAATGTACACCGACACCAGTCGTCCAAACCACTTGGCGCAAGAAGTCATTGATAATAGCGTCGATGAGGCATTGTCCGGATATGCCAATCGAGTCATTGTCACGCTACATGCCGATGGCTCCTTAGAAGTCTCTGACAACGGGCGAGGAATGCCGGTTGATATCCATCCTGAAGAAAAAATCTCAGGTGTAGAAGTTATTATGACTAAGCTACATGCAGGCGGTAAGTTTTCCAATAAAAATTATACTTTTTCAGGTGGTTTACATGGTGTAGGGGTATCGGTTGTTAATGCCCTTTCTAAACGCGTAGACGTTAATATTAAACGCGGTGGCAGTGCTTACTTTATTCAATTTGAACATGGTGAAAAAACACAACCCCTTCAAACTATTGGAACAGCCAAAAAAAATGATTCTGGCACAACGATTCGCTTCTGGCCTGATAGTTCTTTTTTTGACTCCGAAAAATTTTTAGTTTCAAAATTAAAACATACCTTAAAAGCGAAGGCGGTATTATGTTCAAAATTACGTATTATTTTTATTGATCACCAAAATAATACACAAGATGAATGGTATTATGAAGATGGCATGATGGATTACTTGCTGCAGAACTTGAATGGCAAAGTATCGCTTCCAACGCCTCCCTTTCATGGTCACTTTGAAGCTAGTCATGAAACCGCTTCTTGGGCTTTAGCTTGGCAACCTGAGGGCGGTGAATTAATTGCTGAAAGCTATGTCAACTTAATTCCGACAATTCAAGGTGGTACACATGTGAATGGATTGCGCCAAGGTATATTAGAAGCCTTGCGTGAATTCTGTACTTTTCATAATTTATTACCGAGGAATGTTCAACTCACTGCTGAAGATGCCTTGGATAATGTCAGTTATATTTTATCGGTAAAAATGCAGGACCCTCAGTTTGCAGGGCAAACAAAAGAGCGTTTAAACTCTCGTCAATGTGCTACTTTTGTATTAGGAGTAGTCAAAGATGCCTTTAGTTTATGGCTCAACCAAAATGTTCAGCAAGGTGAACAAATTGCAATGCTGGCAATTGAGCGTGCTCAGAAACGTTTAAGCAAAGCAAAACAAGTTGAACGAAAACGTATTACTCAAGGACCTGCTTTGCCAGGAAAGTTAGTCGACTGTTTAAGCCAAAATACAGCAGAAAGCGAATTATTCCTTGTTGAAGGAGATTCAGCTGGTGGCTCAGCAAAGCAAGCTCGTAGTAAAGAATTCCAGGCCATTATGCCTTTACGCGGTAAGATTTTAAATACGTGGGAAGTCGCATCAAATCATGTATTAGCCTCTCAAGAAATTCATGATATTGCAGTGGCTATTGGTGTGGATCCTGGTAACAAAGCCAGTGATTTATCTGAATTACGATATGGAAAAATTTGTATTCTTGCCGACGCTGATTCCGATGGAGCACATATTGCCACATTACTTTGTGCGCTCTTTTTAAAGCACTTCCGTCCACTGGTGGCAGCGGGTCACGTTTTTGTTGCCATGCCCCCTCTTTTTCGCATTGATGCGGGTAAAGAAGTTTTTTATGCTCTGGATGAAGAGGAAAAACAAGGAATTTTAGATAAGCTTGAAGCTGAAAATAAAAATCGCTCTGTACATATTCAACGTTTTAAAGGCTTGGGTGAAATGAATCCTTTGCAATTGCGGGAAACCACGATGGCACCAGAAACTCGTCGTTTGATTCAGTTAACTTTAGATTCAGAAGAGAAAACAGATGAATTGATTGATATGCTGTTAGCAAAAAAGCGAGCTGGCGACAGAAAGAGTTGGCTAGAAGCATATGGTGATCAAGCCGCCATTGTTTAAATAAGCCCTGCCTCTTGCAATTGTTTCTGTAAAGTTTATACTGAGATAAATGTTTTAACTGAGGTATAAATTATGAATAAAAATCATTCTGTTGCAAATGCTTTATGTGAATTTTTAGCGGATACTTATGCACTTTATCTAAAAACACAAAATTTTCATTGGAATGTTGAAGGTCCTAATTTTCCTGCATTACATAAATTATTTGAATCACAATATGAAGAATTAGCTGCAGCTATTGATACAATAGCAGAACGTATCCGTGCTATTGGAGAAAAAACACCTGCTGCTTTTAGCATTTATCAAAAAACAACAACCATTAAAGAAGGTGATATAAATGCTAGTGAAGAGGAAATGGTTCAAGCATTAGCTGATGATCATACCTATTTAAGTGAACAAGCAAAAAAAGTCCATTCTCTGGCTGATGACTCCTCTGATATAGGTACAGCAGCCTTTCTTGAAGATCGTATCCGAGAACATGATAAAACTGCTTGGATGTTGAATGCTTCATTGACTAGATAGATAAACATCATTCATGCCCACTATTAGTTTATATAATAGACCTCTTCGGAAACTTGACAATTTTGCCATTAGTTCGAGGAATGAATCTCTTGAAAACCGGAGTTTACAAGACGTAAATGAGGATTCGAAAAAGATGAATGACGAAGAAATAATACAAAAGAGTCAGTTTCCGAAGAGGTCTAATGGTATATTAGTCCAAATGTTTTGGAATAATCATGCTCCACCTCTTTTTCATGCTCTCTATGCAGAGCATGAAACGCTTATTGATTCTCTTCAAAAGAGGATCTTCCTCTAGAATAATATGCAATGCACCTTGACTAAATATTCCTCGTTACAGGTATCCTTATGACCAAAAATATTCCTGCCAATATATATAAACGCCGTGATGGTTTAACGGCTAGAAAATATGCTGCTTTATATCAAGAGTCGATTCAAAATCCTGAAAAATTTTGGGAAAAACAAGCTAGTTTAATCGATTTCTTTTCGCCGTGGAAAAGTGTTTTTAGCGGTGATTGGACGAAAGGAAAAGCAAAATGGTTTGATAAAGGCCGATTAAATGCTTGCTATAACTGTGTCGATCGACATATTGAATCTCATGGCGATGACATTGCCCTTATTTGGCAAGGAGAAAATACCGACGAAACATTGAAGATCAGTTATAAAACATTGCATCAAAAAGTAAACCGGTGTGCCAATATTTTAAAAAAATACGGTGTTAAACCTGGTGATGTGGTGGGAATTTATCTTCCAATGATTCCTGAAGCCATTATTAGTATGCTTGCTTGTGCACGTATTGGCGCCATTCATTGCGTTATATTTGCAGGTTTCTCTGCTGAAGCCTTATCAAGACGTTTAAACGAAACCAACTGCCAATTAGTCATTACTGCCGATCAAGGAATAAGAGGCGGAAAATTTATTCATTTAAAAAAGCAAGTGGATGAAGCATTAGAAAATTCTCCACAAGTTAAACACGTTATCATAGTTCGACGAACAGGAAATCAAATACCGTTAAAAAGACCTCGAGACGTATTTTATGATAAAGCTGAACGGATGGTCGATGCGCACTGTGATTACGTCGAAGTAGAATCAGAAGATCCATTGTTTATTTTATATACATCAGGTTCCACAGGAAAACCTAAAGGTATTTTACATACTACTGCGGGCTATTTATTGTATACAGCCCTCACCTTCAAAACTGTTTTTGATTATCAACCCGGCGATGTCTATTGGTGCACAGCAGACGTTGGATGGATTACCGGTCACTCCTATTCAGTATATGGACCTTTGGCCAATCGGGCAACTGTTCTTATTTATGAAGGGATTCCTACTTACCCTGACGCGGGAAGATTTTGGCAAGTTATTGATCAACATCAAGTTAATATTTTTTATACAGCACCTACGGCTATTCGTGCACTTATGCGAGAAGGCGATGAATGGATACAAAAAAGTAAACGCGACAGCCTACGAATACTAGGAACTGTGGGCGAACCTATTAATCCAAGTGTATGGGAATGGTATTTTAATGTTGTCGGTAATGCCAAATGTCCTATCATTGACACGTGGTGGCAAACTGAAACTGGTGGATTTTTAATTACCCCTGTTGCCGGTATTACTCCATTAAAGCCCGGCTCAGCTACTAAACCATTTTGGGGTATTCAACCCAGCCTAACAGAAAAAGATAAAGGTAATTTAATTATCACTGCCCCTTGGCCTGCATTAATGCGAACGGTTTATAAAGATCAAACGCGATTTATTAAATCTTATCTTTCCCCCGTAAAAAATGCTTATTTTACTGGTGATGGTGCTAAATGCGATAAAAATGGAAATTACTATATTACCGGTCGAATTGATGATGTTATTAATACCTCAGGTCACCGTTTAAGTACTGCAGAAATTGAAAGCGCTTTGGTTGGCCATCATCATATTGCTGAAGCTGCAGTTGTTGGTTATCCGCATGATATTAAAGGTGAAGGTGTCTATGCTTTTGTTACACCCAAAGCAGAGGTAACGCTAACAGAGGACTTAAAAAAAGATTTAATTAATCGAGTTTCTAAAGTAATTGGATCAATTGCCAAACCTGACATTGTTCACTTTACACAAGCACTACCTAAAACGCGCTCAGGCAAAATTATGCGCCGTATTTTACGAAAAATTGCCGCAGGTGAAACCAAGGATTTTGGGGATATCTCTACTTTAGCAGATCCTAAAATCGTAGAAGAGTTATTAAAAAAATCTCATAAACATTCATAGGAATTCACATGGCAAAATTACATTTTTATTACTCAGCAATGAATGCCGGAAAAACAACTACTTTATTACAATCCAATTACAACTATCTGGAACGTGGGATGTCCACCCTGTTATTTACACCTCAAATTGACGATCGCTATGGTGTTGGAAAAATTACTTCTCGAATTGGCTTAGAAGCAGACGCAGAAGCTTTTAATGTTGATACCAATTTATTTACTCAAGTAGAACAAAAACGTCACACGCAGCTTATTAATTGTGTATTGATTGATGAAGCACAATTTTTAACGAAAAAACAAGTTGAACAATTAACCGATATTGTTGATTATTTGGATATACCTGTTTTAGCTTATGGGTTACGTACCGATTTTTTAGGTAACCCTTTCGAAGGCAGTCAATATTTAATGGCATGGGCTGAATCTCTTTCTGAGATCAAAACTATTTGTCATTGTGGCCGCAAAGCAACGCATGTATTACGGATAGATGAAAAAGGTAATGCCGTTACTTCAGGTGACCAAATAGCGATTGGTGGCAATGATTTATATATATCGGTATGCCGTAAGCATTATAAAGCAAAACAAAAATTAGCTGTTGAAAAATAAATCGCCGTATAACCCCCGTTAGAAGAGTAGCTCCTCTGCTCTGGTAGACAGCAGGAGCACTGCTAATAATTTCAGGATCAATTGGTAATTACCAAGATAATACTACTTTTCCTGAATGACCTGAAGCAATAGCCTGGAAAGCCTTTTCATAATCATCAGCTGTATAGTGATGGGTGATTACTTGGCTTATGTCTAAACCACCTTCTAATAATTTGATCATTTTGTACCATGTTTCAAACATTTCCCGCCCATATACGCCTTTAATGGTTAAGCATTTAAATATCACATGATGCCAATTAACTGAAAAATCTTCCGGTGGAATACCAAGAAAAGCAATTTTTCCACCATTGTTCATATATTCAAGCATGGAACGAACAGCAATTGCATTGCCAGACATTTCTAATCCAACGTCAAAACCTTCCGTCATGCCTAATTGAGTCATTACTTCACTCAGTGAAGTTTCTTGTGGGTTTACGGCCAAAGTAGCCCCCATTTTACGTGCTAATGCTAAACGATATTCATTCACATCGGTAATAACTACGTTTCGTGCACCAACATGTTTAGCAATAGCTACGGCCATACAACCGATAGGACCAGCTCCTGTAATCAACACATCTTCTCCCACTAAATCAAATGTTAGTGTAGTAAATACCGCGTTACCTAAAGCATCCATCATTGAAGCGATATCATCATTGATGCTATCTGGGATTTTAATGACATTAACGGCTGGAAAAGATAAATACTCAGCGAAAGCTCCTTCTCGGTCACAGGCTAAGTTCACGATATGACGGCATAAATGACATTTACCCGCACGACAATTACGGCAATGCCCACAGGTAATATGACCTTCTCCTGAAACACGATCCCCTATTTTAAGTTCCTTTACATCACTGCCCAATTCAACAATTTCACCGACAAATTCATGACCTACATGCATAGGTACTTTTATAGTTTTTTGCGCCCATGCATCCCAATTATAAATATGCAAATCGGTACCACAGATAGCTGTTTTTTTAATTTTGATCAAAACATCCTTTGGTCCAATAGTCGGTTTAGGTACCTCCATCATCCATAAACCCACTTCTTTTTTTGCTTTTACTAATGCTTTCATCTTTTACTTATTTCTCCTAATAGAAAATAAAGGGTAATTGTTCCTCTATTCATATACTCACAACTAATGATTTTTCGATGAGGCGCGAGCGAAGCAGACGAGGGAGTGTACAAGTAGTACATGACCGAAGTCGATACAACTCGCAACAAAACCGAGAACTCATTAGCGAAGAGTATATTATATTTTATATAACTTTTAATTCTCGACCTACTTTAGCAAAAGCAGCAATAGCCTTATCTAAATGCTGTCGATCATGACCCGCTGACATTTGTGTACGAATACGCGCTTTCCCTTGTGGAACCACAGGATAAGAAAAACCAATAACATAAATGCCTTCTTTTAATAATAAGTCAGCCATTTGTGAAGCTAGTTTTGCATCACCCAACATAACAGGAATAATAGCATGTTCACCGGGAACAAGTTCAAATCCGACTTCTTCCATTCCTTTACGAAAATATCGGCTGTTAGCATGGAGTTTGTCACGAAGTTCACCACTACGTTCTAATAAATCAAGAACTTCAACTGATGTGGCAGCAATTACGGGTGCTAATGTATTGGAAAACAAATAAGGACGGGAACGTTGTCTTAACCATTCTACAATTTCTTTCTTTCCACTGGTATATCCACCGGAAGCACCGCCTAATGCTTTTCCCAATGTACCTGTAATAATATCGATTTTATCTAATACACCACAATATTCTGGAGTTCCTCGACCCTGCTCGCCCATAAAACCAACCGCATGCGAATCATCCACCATCACCATCGCATCATATTTTTCTGCTAATTCACAAATAGCGGGTAAATTAGCAATAATACCATCCATTGAGAAAACCCCATCCGTAGCAATCAAGCGAAACCGTGCATTTTTGGCTTCTTTTAACTTCTCTTCTAAATCTTGCATATCATTATTGGCATAACGAAAACGTTGGGCTTTACATAGGCGAATACCGTCAATGATGCTTGCATGGTTTAATGCATCGCTGATAATGGCATCTTCTTCACCCAGTAATGTTTCAAATAATCCGCCATTAGCATCAAAACAGGATGAATAAAGAATAGTGTCTTCTGTTTTCAAAAATTCACTGATCTTTTTTTCAAGTTCTTTATGAATGGTTTGTGTTCCACAAATAAATCGAACGGATGCCATTCCATAACCATATTTTTCGATTGCTTCCTCAGCCGCTTTGACTAACGCAGGATGGTTGGCTAGTCCTAAATAGTTATTTGCACAAAAATTGATGACTTCTTTTTGGTTTACTTCAATTATTGCCTGCTGCGGTGAGGAAATAGAACGTTCAGATTTGTATAATCCAGAAGCCTTTAATTGCTCAATTTCTGATGATAAATGGTTTAAAAAAGCAGCGGTACTCATAAAATTCTCCAAAAAGAAACAATATAACAAAGAGGAATGTTAGCAGAATAGCGAGATGGTAGCCATAGATATTTATCTATAGATGTGGGCGTTGTTCAGGTTCTGGTTCGCTACTATCTGGAAGTGCTGGCGGCAATGCAGCTTCGGAAGTCGGTTTACTGGGTTTAATCTTAACATCTTTATACTCATCCATCTCTAATATTTCCTGTATTTGCTTTTTCATTCGTTGTGATTTAGGATCATCGCCCCCTGAAATCATTATAGATCTATTTTTATCAGGAAAACGAGTCTTATAACTTGCTACAAGGATTTTTATTTGTTCTTGTTCTGAGATATCATTATCATCACAAATTTTTAATGTACCGCGTCCTTTTTCATCAAAATTAACGAGTTCTTTTTTTTTTTACTTCCGGGGTTCATAAAAGTAACAGAAAATCCTTTTAAAGGCGTTTCCTTACATTCAATTTGAAGTTTTTTAGCTAACTCGGAATTATTTAAATGTTCTTCCCACATTCGTTTAAATTTAGTTATGTCATTTAATTCAGCAGGCTCTGTAGATTTCTCTGAAATAGATTGATCTGAAACCTCTTCTATTGTAAGAGGAGCCTCTTCGATAATTGATTTAGGAGCCGCCGTTGCATCTCCCTCTTCTGTTATAACATCTTTTTTGGATTCTGAGTGAAATTTCTCTAAGTATGCATTAAGCAATGCCTTAGCTTGCGCTTGTTCTTGGGTTGCAACTATCACAGTTTCTAAAAGTCTTCTAAGATCTTCTGCAGTTTCAACTTTTCTAGAATCGTGAAATAATTTGTCCATTGCCCATTTTATATTTTTTAAATAGATATAAGCTTGTTTTTGTTCTTCAGAAACGTCTTTTACACTATTAATTTCATCTTTCTCAAGAAGAGGGATGTCCTGTCCAGCAATATTTTCTGTAAAAGTCTTATTTAATTCACTCTCCTTCTCGCCCAAAAAACCTCCATTTCCTTTTTGTGGATTCAGGTAAGTTAGTGCTTGGTTAATTTCTTCTTCTGTTTGTTCAATATATTCATATAACATAAAATATTTCCAAATTTAATTTGTTTGAATTTGCAAAAGCATGTCAGGCATTTGCCTATACTAAAAACTATAACACTCCACGACGTATTTGATCGCGTTCGATCGCTTCAAATAATGCTTTAAAGTTTCCTTCACCAAATCCATCATTGCCCTTACGCTGAATAATTTCAAAAAAAGCTGGACCAAGGGCGTTTTCTGTGAAAATTTGCAATAACAATCCACCTTCTGGTGTTTCACCACCATCCAACAAGATTTTATTTTTCTGCAAACGCATTGTATCTTCATGATGCCAATTAATACGTTCTGGCAGCATTTCATAATACGTGTCAGGCACATCTAAAAAAGGAATATTTTGTTCTTTTAATATTTCTACTGTTTCATAAATATTTTCTGTGGTAAGTGCCATGTGCTGAATACCTTCACCATGATATTCACGCAAAAATTCTTCTATTTGGGATTTTTCTTCTGTTCCTTCATTCAAAGGAATTTTAATTTTGCCGCAAGGGCTTGATAAAGCCCGACTAATTAAGCCAGTTTGTTTTCCGCGAATATCAAAATAACGAATTTGGAAAAAATTAAAAAGCCTTTTATAAAAATCAGCCCATTTATCCATATCGCCGCGATACACATTGTGGGTTAAATGATCAATGAATACCAAACCAGCACCACTGAGATCGTGATTTTGAGGGAGTGATTCAAAATTATGCTTTTCTACTTCCATTGCTTTATCAACGAAGTAAATTACACTACCACCAATCGCTTTGATTGCAGGTAAGTGTATTTCCCCCTCCGCAGAAACATACTCAAATGGTTCAGCCCCATTTTTTATCGCATGTTCATAGGCATGCCGTGCATTATGGGTATGAAAGCCCATCGCACATGCCCCTGCTCCATGGATTTTTGCATGTTCCGCTGCTTGCGTATTAGGCTCTTGATTAAGCCAAAATTGAATTTTTCCTTGTTGATACAAGGTAATATTTCTGAAGCGATGTTTTGCAACTGCTGTGAAACCCATATGTTTAAAATAAGTGTCAAGTGCTGCGACATCAGGTGAAGAAAACTCAAGAAAATGAAAACCATCTAATCCCGCCGGATTCTCATGTTGTTCATGATGGGTATGTTCTGTGAGTGTTATTTTCATGATGTTTTCTCCGGTTTCTATTAAATCTTTCAGAATGGCTCCCCTTTTTGCAAAGGGGAAGCACATATTACGCTTTTTTTTGCGCTAAAAATAAACCATCAGCAATAGGTACAAGACTGATTAGAACTCGTTCATCTTCAAATATATGCTTATTTAATTGCCGAGTTACTTCTGTCCCACGATCGGTGACTAACGGATCAGCAACCGTACCTTGTCTTAAAACATTATCAATGACAATTAAACCGCCTGGACGTAGAAGAGTTAATGCTTTTTCATAATACTCTAGGTAATTAAGCTTATCTGCATCAATAAAAATTAAATCAAAAGGCACTTGGTTTTTATCTTCTAACAATGCGGATAATGTATCTAAAGCTAATCCTAATCTTAGTTCGATTTTATCTTCAACACCTGCTTTTTTCCAATATTCTTGAGCTAAGTCAGTCCAAGGTTTGGATGAATCACAGGCAATAATTTTACCTTCGCCTTTGGGTAATGCAAGCGCCATTGACAAAGTACTGTAGCCAATAAAAGTACCAATTTCAAGGATGTTACGGGCTGAAATTAACGAGACTAACAACCCTAATAATTGCGCTGCTTCAGGTGCTAAGCACATATCAGGCAAATTTCTAGGTGCAATTTCTTCTCTTAATGCTTTAAATATAGGCAGTTCTCGCGAAGAATGTTCCATCAAATACTGATGAACTACTGGGGTAATCGTAAAGAAAGCGCTCATTTATACAATATCTCCTCTGCCATGCAATCTGCTACTTGGTTAGTAGGTTTTGCTTCACTGTTAGAACGTTCAAAAATAGTTAACAAGGTATCATAAATTCGCGCAATTTGTTGCTCACGATTTTGCACCATGGTTTTATCATATTGATAGGCACAATGAATGACACCACCCGCATTAATAATATAATCTGGCGCATATAAAATGCCCCGTTCAAATAATTTTTCTCCATGTTCATGATGAGCTAATTGATTATTAGCCCCACCAGCAACAATAGACGCTTTAATTTGAGGAATAGTATAATCATTCAGTGAGGCACCTAGCGCACAGGGAGAATAGACATCACATTCTACTTGATGAATCTCTTGAACCGAAACAACTTTAGCACCTAAATTTTTCTTTGCCCTTTCACATGATTCAATATTAACGTCAGCAACCGTAAGATGTGCACCTGCTTTCACTAAACGCTCAGCCAAGAAATAACCAACTTTTCCTACACCTTGAATAGCCACGTGAATACCTTCTAGAGAAGGCTTTCCTAATTTAAATAAAACAGCAGCATCTATACCATGTTTAACACCAAAAGCGGTATAAGGTGAAGGCTCGCCTTCAAAACGTGTACCTGAAGCAACATACGAAGTCCGTCGAGTAATAATATCCATTTCCTCAACGCCCGTGCCACTATCATCTGCCGTAATATAACGACCACCTAGATTTTCGACAAACTCACCAAAGCTTTCAAAAAAGGCTTCTTTATCAGTAATAAATTTTGGTTTAATAATAACTGATTTTCCACCACCAAGCGGCAGGCCTGCACAAGCTGACTTATAACTCATTCCACGTGCAAGGCGCATGACGTCATAGAGGGCTGCACCGGTATCAGGGTATTCCAAAAAACGACACCCCCCTAAGGAAGGGCCTAATTTTGTATTGTGGATTGCCACAATAGCATGTAATCCTGTTTTAGGATCGACTTTAAAATGGATATCACCAAACGCATGCGTATCGGCGTAATCTAAAAAATTATTAATGTTAATTGTATCAATAGTCATTTTTATTTATATTTCTCGAGTTAAAAAATAAGTTAGAGGATTTTTATCAGAAATTTGGCACCCATTTTGTGCATCTTTTAAAGAGAAGTCAAGGTCAAGGGATTTAAAAAACACTAAAAATACAGTAAACTTTCGCACTTAGATGTTAGACGATATGTAGATAAAACTATGCAAAAGAAAATACAATTATTAGCAACCACGCTTACAATGATGTTTTTGAGTGTTGCCTTCAGCCCCCAAAGTATGGCAGCATCTTATGGGGCAGCTTTATGCCACACCGCTGGCTTTACCTGTTATAGAGTCAAACCAGGTGATACTTGGGAAAGAATAGCACCAGATTTGAGACAACGAGATCTTCTTCAACGCCTTAATCGAATGAATATAAACCCTTATCCTGGAACTTATATTGCTATGCCTGTTGATATGACAGACATGACTATTTACGATGTATCTCCTTTTCCTCGTTATATTGCAGCTCCTGGAGTAAGGACAATTTATGTGAGCCAAAAAGAGTTGGCATGGGGAGCTTATGATCCTCAGGGAAATTTAGTATGGTGGGGTCCTATTTCACCAGGAAAGGCTTATTGTTCAGATGTGCGTAAAGGTTGCTCAACGCCAGATGGTTCTTATTACGTACAAAGAAAAGGCAGTATTACCTGTGTTTCATCCCAATTTCCCCTAAAAAATAAAGATGGCACTAAAGGTGGTGCTCCAATGCCTTATTGCATGCATTTTTGGGGCGGATACGCTTTGCATGGTTCAAATTTTGTTCCTGGCTACCCTGATAGCCATGGTTGTGTACGAATGTTTACTCAAGATGCTAAATGGCTTAATCAACATTTTGTTACCCTACCTCAACCCGGCGGTCAGCTTGGCACTCATGTTATTATTAGTGAGGGGACACCATAATGTATTCAAGAGAAACCCTTTTAAGCAATTGGCTTTCAAGTCTTTTTCCTAAAAAAACTTTATCCTTACAGCCTCTAGCAGGTGATGCGAGTTTTCGACGTTATTTTCGATGCTATCATCCAGAAGGTACGTATATCATTATGGACGCGCCTCCTGAAAAAGAAAATGATTGCGAATCATTCATGTTAATCGCAAAGGCATTAAAAGCGCATAAAGTAAATACTCCTTCTGTTCTTCACAGCGATCTAGAACAAGGCTTTTTACTGTTAGACGATTTTGGTGATACAACGTATTATCAAGCGTTCAAAACAGAAAATCCTCATCAGTTATACAATCAAGCTATTCAAACTTTGATCGATTTACAAGGTTGTCATGAAGTACCCAATTATGATATTCCGCTTTTCGATGCAGACTTTATGCTGACAGAGCTTGAACGATTTGACAATTGGTTTTTAAACCAATTACTTGAGTTATCTCTTAATCGTTCTGAACAACAAATATTAAATGAAGCATATGAACGTTTAATACAATCTGCACTCTCCCAGTCACAACGTCTTATTCATCGTGATTATCATTCACGAAATTTAATGTTTATTAATCAAAATTCTGTGGGTGTCTTAGATTTTCAAGATGCCATGATTGGGCCAATTACTTATGATTTGGTTTCATTATTAAAAGATTGCTATCTTACCTGGCCAGACCATTTACAAAACGTTTGGATGGACAGTTATTTTAATCAAGCGAAACAAGCCGGGTATATTGATAATCAGATGACAGAAACGCAATTTGCCCATGCCTTTGATCTCATGGGAATGCAAAGACATTTCAAGGTCATCGGGATTTTTTCACGTTTACATTTACGTGATAATAAGTCAGCATACCTTAATGACATTCCACGTGTTATGCGTTATCTTCTTGAGGCAACAAGTCGTTATGAAGAATTTGAAGCCTTACAATGGTTAATTAATACCGTTATTTTGCCAAAATTTCATTCGCCAAAATCGTCATTTCATCATGAAATGACGCCCCGTACTACTGTTGCGTCCTTATCCAATACAACGACAGCATCAGTGTTTGTATGAAAGTCATGCTTTTAGCCGCGGGACGCGGCGAACGTCTTAGACCTCTTACAGACAGCATACCAAAACCCATGGTACCCGTAAGAGGTAAGCCATTAATTATCCATCATTGTGAGAAACTTGCAGCAGCTGGTTTTAAAGAAATTGTTATAAATCTTGCTCATTTGGGCAATAAAATCCAAGACTTACTCAAAGATGGAAAAGAATGGGGCTTAAATATTACCTATTCTTCTGAAGGTGATATTGGTTTAGAAACAGGCGGGGGCATTTTGAACGCACTTCCCCTCTTAGGCAATAAACCATTTATGACGATTAATGCTGATATTTTAATTGATTTTGATTTAGCCGTTTTCTCAACAATGGCATTACCTCCTTCTATTCTCGCCCACTTACTGCTAGTTTCTCATACTAACAATCGACCTGAAGGTGATTTTTCCTTAATACCTGGGACAGCATTAGTAAGCAATGAATCTCCGCGTCCTTATACCGTAGCAGGAATTACTTTATATAATCCAAAATTTTTTGAGGGCTTAAAGGCTGGTAAATTTTCTGTAACCCCTTTATGGCGACAATTTGCCGATGAAGGTAAAATCTCAGCCACTGTTTTTGATGGTGAATGGCATGATGTGGGAACAGTCGAAAAGCTTAAAATGCTGGGGTGATACACTACACGTATTTTCCTGGATAACGATATTTTTCCGATTTATTGGTAATTAAAAGACTGAAATAGTACTTTCTGTTAAAATAAGCTCTCCCTTGGATACGATACTATCTAAATTGTTATGAAAAAACCTTTATTTGTTACTTATGTGCTCTTTATTGCTTTAGCATTATTCTGGAGCTTATCTTTTTTATCCATTCGAATTAGCATTTATTTTTTTCATCCTGTATTTAGTACTCTCCTACGTATTGCTATAGCATTTATTACGCTTTCATTATGGTTTGTTTGCACTAAAACACCACTTAACCTACCCTCAAAAACAAGATTGTTGCTTTGGTTTCAAGGTATCATTGGTCAAGCCCTACCTTTTCTATTTCTTTTTTGGGGTGAGCAATATATTACACCTGGTTTAGCAAGCATTCTAAATGCTACTGTTCCTTTATGGGTACTTCTGATTAATGGATTAATTTTACGAGAACAAGGCACTTTTACCCTCCGAAAAACCACGGGGCTTTTTTTAGGTTTTCTGGGTATTATTACTATTTTTGGTCCTATGCTTTCTGATAATCCTGATGTTTCGGATGATCTTATTATCATAGGGGCTTTAGCTATATGTGCGATGGCAATTTCTTATGCTACCGGGGCAATTTTTTATCAAAAAATACTTGCTAAAACTCAAGTGGCCTTTAAAGCAAGCGTTTGGCATCAACATATTGGCAGTCTTATTTTTACCGTTATTGTGGCGCTTTTAACGAATACTTGGCCACACATTGATTCAATGAGTGATGTTCCGATAGAAGCAATATTGGCTTTGCTTTATTTAGGTATTTTTTCTACTGCATTAGCTTTTCTTATGTATTCTTATTTAATTGCGGAATGGGGCGCTGTTCGTGCTGTGAGTGTTTTATATATTGTTCCAGTTTTTTCCGTGGTATGGGATATAACTTTTCTTCACCTTCCCTTTCATTTATATGATTTATTTGGCATGGTAATGATTTTATTGGGTGTCCTATTTGTCCAAAAAAAAAGTAATATAAAATAACCTTTAATTACTTAAATATTATTTGCAACGAAAACCAAAAACGTTTAGAAGTGGCGCCTAAAAGACTCATGGGCGCCTTCCCGCGAATATGCGGGAAAACCAACTACATTTTAAGATGACCGGCCGTATCTATCTTCCAATCGCACAATATCATCTTCGCCTAAATAATCACCGCTTTGCACTTCAATAAGTACTAAATCAATTACACCAGGATTTTCTAAGCGGTGCTGATGACCCGCAGGGATATAGGTTGATTCATTGGTATTCACCATCAGCGTTTTATCGCCATTCACAATTTTAGCCATGCCTCTTACCACCACCCAATGTTCACTGCGATGATGATGCATTTGCAGTGAAAGTTGTTGGCCAGGTTTTACCACTATACGCTTAATTTTAAAATTACTGCCCTCTTCTAAAACAGTAAAGGTTCCCCAAGGCCGATGTACAGTACGATGATATTTATGTGATTCATGTCCCTCGTCTTTTAACTGTTTCACAATCTGCCGTACATCTTGCACACGATCACGATGTGCCACTAAGACTGCATCATCGGTATCAATAATCATTAAATCATTGACACCTAATGCCGCCACTAAACGACCTTCTGATTGAACATACGTATTATTCACATCGTGCAACATGGCAGGCCCACTAATACGGTTACCTGCTTCATCCTTATTCACCAATGAACTAATAGCATCCCACGATCCGACATCGCTCCATCCAATATCACAAGGAACCACACTTAACATAGCAGCTTTTTCCATCACGGCATAATCCACAGAAATAGCAGGAACTGTGGCGAAAGTAGTTTTATCAAGTTCTACTGCAAAAGGTATGCTTTTATTGTTGGCTTGGGATATTTCCCAACAATTGGAGACTTGTTTAGAAAGCTCTGGTTCACAATGAAATAGTTGCTCTAGAAACGTTCCTACCGTAAAACAGAACATTCCTGAATTCCATACATGATGTCCACCTTCAACATATTTTTTAGCCGTTTCAAAATCTGGCTTTTCCACAAACCGAATAACGTTTGTAGCCACATTTAATGCCGTACCATCTGTTTCAATATAACCATATCCCGTATCAGGTGCTTGGGGACGAATGCCAAATGTCACCATTTTTCCTTCTGATGCTGCGGTAATAGCTGTGTCTAATGCTTTTAAAAATGCATCCTGATCACTCACTAAATGATCCGCCGGCATAACAAGCATTACAGCATCATTTCCATAACGTTCTTTCAACGATAAAGCAGCAATTCCTATAGCAGGAGCCGTATTTCGGCCTTCCGGCTCCAATATGTACGATAATTTAATTTGTTCAACATTTGGATGGGTAATATGACTGTATTCATCTTTCGTGCGAAAATAATATTCGCGATTGGTAACTGTCATTATTTCCGCAATTTGAGGGATATCAATGACACGTAAAAATGTCTTATGCAGTAAACTTTCACCATCTGGTAATTGAATAAACGGCTTTGGGTTAGCTTCTCTCGATACAGGCCACAAACGGGTTCCTGCACCACCTGATAAGATCACTGGAATTAATGGTTGCTTACTCATACAGCCTCACGCATAAAAAATATTGTTAAATTTTAGCATTAAGTTAGGAAACAGTACATTTATTTGATACAATTTTTTACTCACAGCAATAAAGCTTTCCACTTTGCTGAAAGCTTTATTGCTGTGAGTAACTAATATTAAGTTAAGAAAGGTTTGAGAATGTTTGAAAAAATTTTAATCGCAAATCGAGGCGAAATTGCTTGCCGTATTATCAAAACAGCACGAAAATTGGGTATTACTTCAATTATTGTGTATTCAGACGCTGACCAACATTCACAAGCAGTTCAAATGGCCGATGAAGCTTATTATATTGGTGCAGCCCCCAGTTCAGAAAGTTACCTCAATGGTGATAAAATTCTTAACATAGCCATTCAAACGGGTGCTCAAGCCATTCATCCTGGTTATGGTTTTTTATCTGAAAATGCTGAATTTGCTAAAACCTGTGAAGCAGCAGGCATCATATTTATTGGACCTCCTCCCTCTGCCATCGAAGCCATGGGTTCAAAAAGTGCGGCTAAGCACATTGTTGAAAATTCAAACGTCCCTGTAACACCGGGTTATCATGGAAAAGATCAACATCCTGATGTATTGCTTTCTGAAGCGCGTCGCATTGGTTTTCCTGTATTAATTAAAGCAACCGCTGGTGGTGGTGGTAAAGGAATGCGCGCTGTTTTTGCCGAACAAGAATTCCTCGATGCATTGGCCGGTGCAAAAAGGGAAGCCTTGGCCAGTTTCGGTGATGAGGAAATGTTAATTGAAAAATATTTAATTGAACCCCGGCATGTGGAAATTCAAATATTTTGCGATCATCACGACAATGCCGTTTATCTTTTTGAGCGAGATTGTTCGATTCAACGTCGTCATCAAAAAATTATTGAAGAAGCACCTGCCCCTCATTTTAAAGAATCATTACGTGAGGCAATGGGAAAAGCTGCCGTTCAAGCAGCAAAAAGTATTGGTTATGTTGGCGCTGGTACCATTGAATTTCTCCTGGATCAAGATGGAAAATTTTATTTCATGGAAATGAATACACGTTTACAAGTTGAACACCCTGTTACTGAAATGATTACCAAACAAGATTTGGTTGAATGGCAATTAAGGGTAGCTTGCAAAGAACCACTTCCTTTAAAACAAGAAGAATTAAAAATTCATGGACATGCAATTGAAGTACGAATTTATGCTGAAGATACGGAAAACCAGTTTTTACCATCTATTGGAAAATTGATTTATCTTCAGCCTCCTCTCGAAAATGATTACGTTCGTGTGGATACGGGTGTCGTTCAAAATGACACCATCACACCCTATTATGATCCCATGATGGCAAAATTAATCGTTTTTGGAGAAACCCGAGAATCTGCTATTCGACGTTTACAACAAGCATTAGAACAATACTATGTTATTGGTGTCAAAAATAATATTGCGTTTCTTAAACAAATCGTTCAATTGGTTGACTTTAAAGAGGGGCGTTTATCAACGCGTTTTATAGAGAAACATCAAAACTCCTTGACGACTATGGCAGCTGATGTTGATGAATCAGCGCATTTTGCAGTTTATTTAACCTTAGCCGCCCTTTATAAAGCAGCTGAACCAACACTCTCACTTGATCCCTGGGATCGAACAGATAGTTGGCAAATGAATTTACCCAGAAAACAAAAGTTTACGTTCGTCACAAATAATAGAGTGTATTCTACACAACTGGAATATCATCCTACCCATATTGAAGCATGTTATGCTGCTAAAACAGATACAGTTTCACATTATCAACGAGGCCCAGATTATATTCGAGCGAAAATTAATAATGCGCATTATGAGGCAGGTATTTTTAAACAATCGCATCAACTGCATCTTTTAACTAAACACGGCATATTTACCTTTGTAAACTATGTCCCAGAGGCCGCATTTGAAAAAGAAGATCATGGTCAGCAACAATTAAATGCACCTATGCCAGGCGTTGTTGTCGCATTGCATGTAAAAGTAGGTGATACTGTCAAAGCAGGTCAACACCTGGTTGTCTTAGAAGCCATGAAAATGGAGCATACCTTGTCAGCACCTTATGCAGGGATTATCAAAGAAATTTATTTCCCAGTGGGTAACCAGGTGGCCGAAGGTGACGAACTGATGGTGATTGAAGCAGGTGAGTAATAAGCAAAACAAAAAAATATCTGCTCGTCAAATTCCATTATTTGTCCAACCTTGCCCATTTGTGTTCGGTTGTGAAGGCGAGGGTATATGCGCAGGTTTTTGCGCAGGTCTTATAAAGTGCGTAAAAGGATAAGTAGCATATCCACTGTTGTACTCTCTCTTTTGTACCGCTAGCTTTCTCTCTTCAGGATTCCTTCTTTTCATTTTTTTAGATTCCTGAGATTGCTTGGGTGGCGCTTCTTTAAAACACCATAATTCCGGTTTCAGAATAATCGTTGTTCCTTCTTTAGGTGTTATGGCGATAAGTTCTGAATCATAATACAATTTTTGATGGCCATCATTCTCTTCTACAGAAAATTTTTCAGCAAAATTGCTGAAATATACATTCCCCTTCAATAATAAATGATATATTTCATTATAATGTTTAGCTTCTCGAGTCACTTTGCTCAACTTGTCCAAATTGCGAAGTGCCTTACATAAATTGGATGCTATTTTATTTTTATTTTCAGAATTTTCTACTCTGAGTATAAATTTCATATTTCCTCTTAATTATCTTTATAATTTTTTGGTTTCATTACTGTCTCGCCAAACCACGCCAGGTTTCAACTATAATATTTTCTCCTGCTCGAGTGGTTTCTATTCTGCTTCCATATTCATTGTCGTCTTCACCACTACCAAAAGAAAAAACAAGAGCTTTATTGCCTCGATAGGTCTCCGTAGAGGGAGCACGGTAACCATCCGTAAAAGTTTGTAGTGATTCTTCATCCTCCTTTGTTTCCCAATCTGCACTTTTACTTGAAATAATGGTCCTTTCCCTGCGCAAGAGAGGCGGTGGAGGCATTTTTTTTATATGTTCGCCTAAAGTTTTTTGAGAAATAACGCTATTATTTTCTTTTTCCGTTTTACTAGTTTCACGTACAAGTAATTCCAAAGGAACCATATCTAATAAAGGCTTAGTATATTCTGACCCTCCAAAGATTAAAGCATATAATTCTATTTGATTTTTAATGCGATGCCATATTTCAGGTGAAACTAAGTCATGATTTAAATTAGATAAAATATCATAATACTCATTTTTATAGTTTATAGACTCTAAATATTGTTGTACCAACCACTCAATAACAGTTAAGTAATCAACTCCTACCTTTATAATAGGCTCATTTATATTTACATCTGTTGCATATAGTTCAACAGGAGCTAAATTGGTTAAATCATTGTCACTCAACTCATCTAAGGGAATTAAAACATGCTCTTCCGTTGTCGTGTCGGTTTTTACAAATAACATAAGATTTCCTTTTTAAAGTTAAGTAATGCTTTCGAACTTTACTCTGTTGAGAGCAATCGCTCGATATTATTATAATAAATAGTTCTATTATTGTAAGTTTTTAATTTTTAAGCGGGTACATTGTACCTGTTTACTCTTAAATAAATATTAAATTCGGGTTGGTTTTTTTAAATTTTAAGATGATTTCTTTCGTAGGGGCGGGTCTTGTACCCGCCCGTTGCTCCGGACGGGCGGGTACAA
>CABHON010000017.1 GCA_902168255.1 uncultured Legionella sp. | reverse complement strand
GTTTTTTCCAAAAAGATAACCTTTTCGTACACAACGGACGTAGCAGTGGTAATAAGGGGTAGTAGCATAATCGACTTGTTTGGCGCGTGCAGTTGGCATGGTTGGAACCTCGAATTGTTGGATGAAAAAGTTATTATACGTTAAATATTTCTAGGTGCAAGGGGGGCGAGTTGGATTTGTGGGTGTCTTTTATTAAAATAATATAGGTGTCTCAAAAGGGATAAAGGAGTGAGTTATTATGTTGGTGATTTTTTTAGAGTAATAATGAGCCAAAGCAATGATAAGACACTGGTAAAAATGAAAATTCCTTGGGAGCCACTCCACTTGAAGAGAGAACCTGCTAAAAGACCACCAATGAAAATGCCAAGAAATTGTGAGCAAGAATAAATGCCCATAGCGGTTCCTTTGGCTGATGTTGTGGCGGATTTAGAAACAAGGGATGGTAAAATTGATTCAAGAAAATTGAAACCGAGGAAGAAAAGAAAGAGTGCTATCGCTATAAAATATAGTGAGGTGGAAAAGAAGGTTAAAATGACTTGAGAGATGAGAAGTAGCGCGACGCTTGCTGAAAAGGCTGTAGAAGTTTTTTTGTTTTTTTCCGTATATGAAATGAGTGGAAAGAGGAGGATGAATGAACCACCTAGGATAAGTAAATAAAAGGAGCCTGTATCAGGTAATAAGGATTTTAAGATCAAAGGGCAGGCATAAAAAGTGGCAGTAAAGATAGTGTGCAAAAGAAAAATGCCTAAATTTAATTTTAATAGGGTTGGGTTTGTTAAGGCGATTTGAAGTAATTCCGCAAAGGATTTTGGTAAAGAGGTAGAGTTTTTGACAGAGCTTGAGGGAACAAGAAAGCATAATATAAGTAGACTTCCGCCGGTTAAAAGTGTGGATGTCACAAATACACCTGATAAGCCAAAATAGCTGGCAATAAGGGGACCAATGCCAATAGCTAGTGCTGAAAATAGTCCAATGGAAATTCCTACAGCAGCCATCGCTTTAGTGCGATTTTTTTCGGAGGTTAAATCAGCGAGTAAGGCCATTAAAGTACTGCCAATTGCGCCTACACCTTGTAGAGCTCTTGCTAAAATCATCAAGGTGATGTTATGAGCAAAGGCACCTAATAAACTTCCTAAAGCAAAAATAAGTAAGCCTGCCATTGCAATGGGTTTTCTGCCTAATTTATCGGACCATGTACCTAAAGGAATTTGAAATATGGCTTGGGTAAGACCATATATCCCCATGGCTACCCCCATTAATAAGGGAGTGGCACCTTGTAATGTCTGAGTATAAGCAGTAAATATCGGAACAAGCATGAAAACTGCCAGCATTCTTAAACCAAAAATGCTGGACAGTGAAAGCGCTGAACGAATCTCTAAACGAGTTTCGGATGACAACGACATACTTTAAGCCAACGCTTCATTAACAAGCGCTTCTTGTTGTTGAGCCCACATTTTAGCACTTCCAACTGCAGGTGCTGCCATAGAGGGTCGACCAGCATAAGTTAGTACTTGGGCATGTTGCATTTGTTCTAACAAGGAGTCTTTGATGGTTAACCATGAGCCTTGATTTTGAGGTTCTTCTTGGCACCATACAATTTTTTCAGCATTGGAATAAACAGCAAGTACCTCTGCTAATGCGTCCTCTGGGAAAGGATAAAGTTGTTCAATACGAATAATGGCAACATCTTTTTTATCCATATCACGACGCTTTTGAAGAAGATCGTAATATACTTTTCCGGCACATAGAATCACTTTAGTCACGGATTTAGGTTCAATGCCATCCACTTCTGGAATAACCAACTGGAATTGGCCAGAAGACAGCTCAGTTAATGAAGAAACCGCCAATTTATGACGTAATAAGCTTTTGGGTGTCATTACAATAAGTGGTTTTCTGAAAGGTCGAATCATTTGTCGACGCAATAAATGGAAAATTTGAGCAGGTGTTGTTGGCACACACACTTGCATATTTTCTTGAGCACAAAGTTGTAAATAACGCTCTAAACGTGCTGAAGAATGTTCTGGGCCTTGTCCTTCTTGTCCATGAGGTAACAACATCACGAGACCGGATAATTGTCCCCATTTTTGCTCACCTGAACTCAAAAATTGATCAATGACCATTTGAGCACCATTCGCAAAATCTCCGAATTGAGCTTCCCAAATAACTAATGACTCAGGTTCTGTAGAGGAATAACCATATTCAAATCCCAACACTGCTTCTTCGGACAATAAAGAGTTAATGATAATAAAAGAGTTAGGAGATTCGCCTACTGTTTTAAGTGGCGTGTAAAGATGTCCATTTTTAAAATCATGTAATACGGCGTGACGATGAGAAAATGTGCCGCGCTCGCAATCTTCACCTGAAAAACGAACTGTGTAACCTTCACGAAGAAGCGTTGCGTATGCTAAATTTTCTGCATATCCCCAATTAACGAGCATTTCGCCTTCACGCATTTTTTCATAATCGCCAAACAATTTCTTAATAACAGGATGCAACGTAAAATCTTCAGGTGGAACAAATAGAATTTTAGCCAATTCCGTTAATTTTTCAGGTGCAACATGCGTATCAGCAGATGTAGTCCAAGAGGTTTCACGATATTGTTTCCAGCTAACCGAACGTTTTCCTTCGTAGTCTTCTTTATATAAGGTCACAGGTGAATCTTTTCTGTCTAACATATCGCGATATGCAAGAGCTAAAGCATCCACTTCTGCTGTTGTCATAACATTTTTTTGTACCAATTGATCGGCATACATTTGTCGAATGGTAGGCTTATTGCGAATAATGTCATACATTAACGGTTGAGTGATTGCTGGTTCATCTGCTTCATTGTGGCCGTGTCGTCGATAGCAAACCAAATCAACAAACACATCACGCTTGAAGCGCATACGAAAATCAAAGGCTAATTTAATAACACGCACGGCCATTTCTGGATCATCTGCATTCACATGAAATACAGGACAATCAATCATTTTGGCAATATCCGTACAATAATGGGAAGAACGTGCATCCGATGGGTTACTTGTAGTAAAACCAATTTGATTGTTCACTACAATACGAACAGTACCCCCAGTTGTATACCCAGGTGTTTGAGAAAAGTTTAGCATTTCCATAATCACACCTTGGCCAGCAAACGCAGCATCGCCGTGGATTAATACAGGAACAACTTGTGTTCTTTCAGTATCTTTTCGTCGATGTTGTCTTGCACGAGCAGATCCTTCAACGACAGGGCCAATAATTTCAAGATGTGAAGGGTTAAATCCCATGGCAAGATGAATAATATTGCCATTTTTGGTTTTTACATGGCTAGAATATCCCGCATGGTATTTAACGTCACCTGTAATACCTTCGGCATGTTTACCTTCAAATTCGCCAAAAAGATTTTCAGGCGCTTTTCCAAGTAAGTTGACTAATACATTTAAACGTCCACGGTGCGCCATACCAATAACAACTTCATGAACGGAGGTTTCACCTGCCCGTTCAACTAGTGCTTGAAGCATCGGAAGTAAGGCGTCACCACCTTCCAAAGAAAAACGTTTTTGGCCCACATATCGAGAACCTAAATATTTTTCTAACCCTTCTGCTGCTGTTAGGGACTTTAATAGAGCTTTCTTATCTTCTGAAGAAAATTCTTTTTGGAAATCAGGTGATTCAATGCGATCTTGAATCCATTCAATCATAGCCGGCTCGGGTAAGTATTTGTATTCAGCCCCTAATGTATTGCAATAAATATGTCTGAATTTTTGAACAACTGCTGCGGCTTCTTTTGCATCAAGACCATGTGACTCAGGTTGCAACATAAGAGAAGGTGTTCTCTTTTGAAGATTTAATGGATCAAGTTTTGCCTCTTTATGACCATAAGTTCTAAAAGCGCGTGTAAGCTCTTGGATAAGCATATTTTTTTGAGCAGCTGAATCTGAAACGCTTGGCGTAGTACTACCGCCACGGCGCTTTTGCGCTAATGCAGTAAAATATGCAGTAATAGCTTGGTGAGAAATTTCTTGACCATCACCGACTTTAGGTAAGTGGTCAAAACACTCTCTCCACTCATCACTGACAGAGGAAGGATTATTGAGATAATCTTCATAAAGACTATCAACATATGTCATGCTACCACCAGAAAGATAGCTACTTTCACGTTGAGATTCCATTGATGTATTGGATGTTTTAGGTTCGGAATTATTCTTTGCTTGATTCATTTTTTTCTCTAATTTTAAGTCTCTTTGTCCAACATTTCTTTGCGAATTTCACCAATAGCTTTTGTTGGATTTAATCCTTTAGGACATACTTGGCTGCAATTCATAATAGTACGGCATCGGAAAACACTGAAAGGATCTTCTAACTTTTCAAGACGCTTTTCTTTAGCAGTATCACGACTATCAGCTAAAAAGCGTTGGGCTTGTAATAACCCTGCTGGCCCCACAAATTTATCTGGGTTCCACCAGTAAGAAGGGCAAGAACTTGAGCAACAAGCACATAAAATACATTCATACAGCCCATCTAATTTTTTTCGATCTTCAGGAGATTGTAAATGTTCTTTTGCAGGTACTGGCTCATCATTTTGAAGATACGGTTCAATCTTTTCATATTGTTTGTAGAATTGTGTCATATCGACAACTAAATCTCGAATAATAGGAAAGCCAGGTAAAGGACGTAATATGACTTTATCGGTGTTTAAATGAAAAAAAGAGGTAACACAAGATAAACCATTTTTTCCATTAATATTCATTCCATCTGAACCACAAACACCTTCACGACAAGAACGACGAAAAGTTAGAGAAGGATCTTGTTCAGCCTTTATTCGTTCTAAAAGTGTTAATAGCATAACGTCTGCTTTAGTTGAGACTGCTATAGTGTAATCATGCATATAAGGTTTTTTATCCACTTCGGGATTAAAACGATAAATGGAGACAATAATATTTTTTGTATCTTGCATTTCTGGCATTTTATTTCTCCTTAATTAATAAACCCGTTCTATTGGTTCAAAGGGTGGAACAAATAACGGTTTGTTGTTTACAGCTCGAGAAGACATGCGTTCTACTTCCATATAGTATAAAGTATGTTTTCTCCAATTTACGTCATCTCTTTCTGGATAATCTTCTCGGCTATGAGCACCGCGGCTTTCTTTACGCTCAATGGCAGCAAGTGCAGTAGCACAAGCAGTGTCCATAAGGTTGTCTAATTCTAAGACGCTGATGCGATTAGTGTTAAATATTTTACTTTTATCTTTTAGTACAGCATGTGGCAATTGTTCACGTAGGGCATGTAATTTTTTCAAACCCTCTTCCATGACTTCACCCGTTCTGAACACACCAAAGTCCATTTGCATAATATGCTGCATTTGATGATAAATAGCATTGGGATCAACACTGTTATCGGTTTCTGTTGAGCCTTCCCAACGCTGATAGCGTGATAATGCTTTATCAATTTGTTCTTCAGTCACATTTCCTAACGGAGGTAAATTTCCAGAGCGCGCCATTTCTTCTACATGAAGGCCAGCAGCACGACCAAAAACAATTAAATCAAGTAAGGAATTTCCACCCAATCGATTAGCACCATGAACAGACACACAAGAACATTCACCTACAGCGTATAATCCTTCCACGACTTGATCATTGCCTTGAGCATCTTGAGTTAACACTTGGCTATGTCGATTGGTTGGTATTCCACCCATTATATAATGACATGTTGGTACTACAGGAATGGGCTCTACAATAGGATCTACGCCTGCAAACGTTAAGGAAAGTTCACGAATACCAGGTAAGCGGGATTTAATTAAATCAGCACCCAAATGATCGAGTTTTAATTTTACATAATCATAACCATCGGCTTTAAATCCTTTGCCTGCACGAAGCTCTAATACCATTGAGCGTGCAACAACGTCTCGGCATGCTAAATCTTTTACATGAGGTGCATAACGTTCCATAAAACGTTCACCATCTTTATTAATAAGGTAACCACCCTCTCCTCGGCAACCTTCAGTTACCAGGACACCTGCTCCAGCAATACCGGTTGGGTGAAATTGCCACATTTCCATGTCTTGTAATGGTAAACCTGCACGAAGTGCCATACCAAAACCATCACCTGTATTAATAAGCGCATTGGTTGTAGATTGATAAATACGTCCTGCGCCACCTGTTGCCAGAATACAGATTCTGGATTGAAAAAATACGATTTCGCCTGTCTCAATGCAAAGAGCCATTACACCAACAGCTTTTCCTGCATCATCTTTAACTAAATCTAAAGCATACCACTCGCTAAACACATTAGTTTTCGCTTTTATATTTTGTTGATAGAGTGTATGTAATAATGCATGCCCTGTTCTATCAGCCGCCGCTGCAGTTCTTCGAGCCTGGCCTTGGCCATAATTTTTAGATTGCCCGCCAAAAGGCCGTTGATAAATACGGCCATTTTCCATTCGAGAAAAAGGTAAACCCATATGTTCTAATTCATAAACGGCATCTGGACCTGTTTTACATAGATATTCGATACAATCTTGATCACCAATGTAATCAGAACCTTTCACAGTATCATACATGTGCCAACGCCAATCATCTTCTTCTGCATTACCTAAAGCAACCGTAATACCGCCTTGAGCTGAAACAGTATGAGAACGAGTAGGAAAAACTTTGGATAATAAAGCAACTTTTAATCCAGCATTAGATAGGGCTAACGCTGCTCGCATGCCGGCTCCACCAGCACCAATAATGATTGCATCCCATTGAGTTCTTGCAATTGCCATTGTTTATACTCCAAAAAAAACTAAAACGCCCCAGAAAAATAATCCGAGCAGAGTTAAAAAAATGAGGGCTTGTATTGTTAGTCTTAATCGAAGACATTTAAGATAGTCTGTTGTGATTGTCCATAACCCTATCCAAGCATGTAATACTAACGAAAGCCATACGACTATATTTAAAACTTTAACCCAAGGACACGCATAAAAATTATGCCAAGTATCATAATCCATGTGAGGATGGCTGAACCAGAAGACTGCCATTATGATCACATATACACCAAGAATTACAGCGGTTAAACGCTGAATTAACCAGTCACGAAGACCTCTGCCAGTTAAACTAGTAACATTGCTTACCATAAATAGACTCCTAATCCGATAATGCCAATAGATGCTAATATAAGAACAAACCAAGCAGTTTTACGACCCGTAATAGGGCCTTCGCCGAGGCCTAAATCCATTAATAGATGACGGATACCAGCTAAAGTATGGTAAAGTAAAGCAGAGAGAAAAACCCACGTAAAAAACTTTAGGACACCACATTCTTGCATCTTTAAAAAATTTTCAGATGACATCAACGATTGATGAAGGGCATAAAGCATAAAAGGCATCAAAAGGAAAATTAAAATTCCTGATATTCGATGTAAGATAGATGCAATAGCGGGCGATGGCTGCTTTATTGTCAATAAATCCAGATTAACCGGACGTTTTGGCTGTAACGCTGGTGAGCTCATACTCAAGAACTCCTTCATAAATAATGTTAGAAAAATTGAAGTATAGCATGCTCAAAAAAGACCAGCAATGCCTTGACAGCATTTCCGGTCGAGGCTATGATTCCTTTTTTAATAAGGTAGAAGCGGGTGAAAATTAATTATGACAAAACGAGTTGTCATCACCGGAATGGAAGTAACGACGGCTATTGGTACAGGCTTAGAAAATTTTTGGTCGGCGGCATTGGCTGGCACTAGCGGTGTTCGACGTATTTCAGCTTACGATGCATCTCCTTATTCTACTCAAATTGCGGGTGAAGTACTCAATTTCCCTGTGGATGAATATCCTGAATATAAAAAAACGAGCCGTTATCCTCGAACCTCTCAATTCGCCTTATTTTGTGCAAGAAAATTAATCGAAAAATCGGGTTTTTCAATTAAGTCACCTGAATTGCTTTCCATGGGTACTTTTATGGGAACAGGACAAGGAGGAGCGCCTGAAATTGAAGATGCATATGAAAGTTTTTACAACGGAAGTTGGAAAAAAATTCCTGTTTTGACAGTTATCCGCGCCATGTCTAATTCTCCTGCTAATAATGTTGCTATTGAATTGGGTTTAGGCGGACAGAATGTCACTTTTTCTAATGCTTGTAATTCTTCCGCGGAAGCAATTGCTTATGCATTTAACCAAATTCGAAATGGGCGTCTTCCTATCGCATTAACCGGCGGGACGGAAGCCATGATTTTTGAAACCACCATGGCAGCTTGGTGTCGTTTACGTGTAATGTCAACTTCGAATGAAACACCTGAAAAAGCATCAAGGCCTTTTGATAAAACCAGAGACGGGATGATTATGGCAGAAGGAGCAGGTCTTCTTATGCTTGAAGAGCTCGAACACGCTAAAGCAAGAGGCGCCACCATTTATGGAGAAATTATTGGAACAGCATCGGCATGTGATGCTTCTCACATTACAGCTCCTTCAGTAGAAGGACAAGCACGCGCTATTCACTTAGCTTTACAAGACGCAGGAGTTGATCCACAGCAAATTGATTATATTAGTGCTCATGGTACAGGTACTATTTTAAACGATCTGACTGAAACCCAAACAATTAAAAAGGTTTTCGGAAATAAAGCGGGAGATATTCCCATTTCCTCTTTAAAATCCATGACTGGCCATACTATTGGTGCAGCAGGCGCACTTGAGATCATTGCAACAACCCTGAGTTTACAAGAAGGCCGATTGCACCCAACTATTAATTTAAATAATTTTGATCCTGACTGTGATCTTGATTATATTCCTAATCAGGCTCGTGAGCTTTCAATCGAAACGGCATTGTCTAATCATTTTGCTTTTGGTGGAGCTAATACAGCATTAATTTTAAGGCGTTATACAGCATGAACTTACTTTTATCCCACATTCACTCGATGACATCTGGGAAACTTATTGGCAACCCTGATACTCATATCAAAGGATTTTCAGGAATTGATGATGTCGAAAAAGATAGCTTAATTTTTATTGACTCTGAACAATATATTGAACAAGCCATTCAATCACCGGCAGCAGCAGTTATTGTTCCTCATAGCATTCAAGCATTAGGAAATAAGGCATTGATTCAAGTTGACATGCCTATGCTAACTTTCATGCTTTTGCTTAAACACTTTTTTCAAGACAAAAAATACCCAGGTGAAGTTCATTCTTCCGCAGTCATAGCTACTGATGCAAAGGTACATCCAACTGCGTATATTGGCCCCAATGTGGTCATTGGTGAAGGGTGTGATATTGGTGAACATGCCGTTATCTTAGCCGGATGCACTTTGGGCTGTAATGTTACATTAGGAAACAATTCTCGTTTATACCCTAATGTGGTTATTTATGATAATTCCATTATTGGAAAATATACCGTTATTCATGCAGGTAGTGTTATTGGTTCAGACGGATTTGGTTACCGATTATACGAAGGTGTTCAGCATAAAGTTCCTCATGTAGGCAAAGTTGTTATTGGCGATAACGTAGAAATTGGTGCTAATACCGTTATTGATCGTGCTTCTTTGGGTGTAACACGTATCGGTGAAGGGACAAAAATTGATAATTTGGTCCAAATTGCCCATTCAGTAAAAATTGGCCGCCATAACATTATTTGTTCGATGACGGGTGTAGCAGGCAGTTCTAAAACAGGTGATTATGTAACATTAGCTGCTAATGTCGGTGTGAGTGATCATGTAGTTATTGAAGATAATGTTGTGTTAGGTGCGCGTACCGGTGTTGCCCCTAAAAAAATATTAAGAAAAGATACGGTCTGGTTAGGAAACCCAGCCCGACCTCAAGAAAAAATGATCGCACAAGTAGTGGCACAACAACAGTTACCAGAGCTTATTAAAAAAGTTCGTGATTTAAACAAGCGCATTGCTCAATTAGAAGAAAATAAAGAATGATTGCAGGGGTGAGCGGTGCTCGCCTTTTTCCTTTTGCTCGTTATTTCTAATCTAGAAAATTCATATCACCAATATGGGATAAGCTATTATTTCTAAAAAGATAAACCCCAGATTCATGACAAAAACGGGTAATATTAGTTAGCTTTAAGGCAGTATCTTTTAATATCAACATCGGGTTACCTAATCGATCCAAAGGTGGTTTTCCATCTTTGGGTACAATAATATCAGCTTTTGATAGGTAAAAAGCTGCATATGCATCATTTTTTCGCACTGTTTTAGCACGGATAGAAGCACGTGCCGCTTGTTCTGTGGCATAAATAGGACGTGTTACAATTTGCTTGTCTAAACTAATGAGAATTTTTTCCCATTTCGTCATATTCCCACCATCGACATTATATAACGAAACATAAGCTTCAATCTGACCTTCAGCAGGTTGAGGTATCGCTGCAGCAACATTATTAGTAGTAACAGATGAGACAGGCACCACTGATTCGGGCGCTTCTTCAAATCCAGGATCAAGAAAGCGGAGGCGATTTTTAAAATTAAAACGAATTTCCTTAAGTTTTTTTCCTATAGTACCTAAGAAAATACTTTTATCCCATGGGCCTTTCTCAATAGTGGAATCTAGAGCACGCAGTAATTCCCTTGCTGTTTTTCGTTGCTCATCTATTTTACCCATATTGAAAAAATCAGGTTATATCAGAGGTTCGCTATCACAAGAAGACAAAGGGTTATCACGTTTTTCAGCAATACGTCGATGCTTATTAATTTCTGCTTGTTGGGACGAAGATTTTATAGGATGTTCTTTGTCAAAAGCCCGTAAGAAATGATCGTATTCACTTACATAAGCTTTATCAACGTCTTCAATATATGATGTATGAGCCATAAGATAAATTATTAAAATTAAAACTATAATAGAATAGCATTTGTGATTTTTTTTTGCAAAGCCAATCGGCGTTAAAAAATAAGCAATTACTCGCATGCCCATATTATGATAAAATTGGCTAATCATTAATCTAAATTTAAGTATATATTATGCCTCCTCATTCATTTTACTCCAGGGATTTTTCAAAAACAGTATTAAGCTGGTCGTTTGAAACATTAAAATCACCGCTTGAAATAGCGATGCAACAACCCCCTCTTCCAAATAGTGAACCCATTGTTGAACATTATTACAATAATTTTATTCCACTCATTTTAGAAGAAACAAGGGCGATTATTGCAAATGGATTAACCCAGGTGAATGAGTATATGGTTCAAGCATCCAGGAAAGGAAAAAAAACGTCCCATTTGAGTGAGGCAAAACCTTTTAAACTGGTTTTAAAAAAACAAGCGAATTACCCCTATAATGAAGGCAATCCTTTGTCAATGACATTTACAGGAACTATTCCTGATAAGATTGAACATGGAAAGTCAATGAATGTATTATTGCTAAGAACAAAAAATATCTCTCTTGAAAAGCAATTTATTGCTTTAGCCTCTGAAAATGCAGATTCGTCAGAATTATTTGTTAAAATTGTGATCCCTTCTTCTGATTATTGTGCTTATCAAGAATGTTTTTCTCAAGATAGAGAATGGCAGGCGCATTATTTAGGGTCTGTTATCAGTGAACAACGTATGTATGATGCTTGTTTAACAGCAACCAATAATCCCTGTATCCAACAAATTGCACGTGGCCGAATTCCTACCCCCAATGTTACAAGAATTCCCTCCGTGTCGATTAATATTAATCATTTAAATTTATCACAAAGAGAATCCATTTTTGCTTTTCTTAATGCCCCGAAAGGAACAACTGTATTACTACAAGGCCCTCCTGGAACCGGTAAAACCACAACACTCGTGAGTCTATTAAAACAAGTGGCTTCTCAAAACAAAAGAACGCTGGTGTGTGCCCATTCAAATAAAGGTGTTCAGGTACTAGCTTTAAGATCTGTCGATGAAATGCTGAATGTCCCGATGATTGTTATTGGGGTAGCAAGTAAATTACCTGAAAAATTAAAACCCATATTTTTAAATGGATGGCATGATCTCATTAAATCTCATTTATTAACATATTACGACAAAGTAGAACTTTTGACTGAAGGAAAATTTAATGGGTCATCTCATCAAGTTACTCAAATATTAGCTAAAATTTTAGGAAATTACGACTTTGTTCAGCAAGCACTCAATAAGTTTTCATTGCTGGATTATCCTCAATCACCCTTGGCAAGTAAGCAAAAGCTATTTTTATTAAGTAACGATCCATTTACTGTCAGTGATTTTCAAAATTTTCAGACACATATTGATTCTTTAAAACAACAACCACAGAATCTAGAACGATGGGAAACATTATTAGTAGTCCTTAATCGTTTAATCGCTAAGTGGGAACGTATACGAAAAGACAAATTGGAAAGCCATTTATTGAATCATGCCAGCATTGTTTTTTCGACACTCATTTCCGCGGGCCGAAAAAGTATGTTAAACATGGCACGGATTAATTATCTTCTGGTAGATGAAGCAGCGCAATCGACAGAAGCAGCGACGCTCATCCCTATGCGTTTGGAACCTGATAATGTCTTATTAGTAGGAGATACTAAACAACTTCCCGCAACCGTAATTTCAAGAACGTTGGATGATTCTAATAGGCATTATCCTTCTAAAAATTATAAATGGTCAATGATGTGGCGTTTGATTGAAGAATTGAAGCAGCCTAACATAATGTTGACGATTCAACATCGAATGCATCCTCAGATTTGTCAATGGCCTTCCACCCAATATTATGAAGACAGATTAATTACTTCTCCCAGTATTTTGCCTATGCCCCCCTTAAGCAATACTAGCTTAACGAGCAGACCCTTTGCTATTTACCATGTAACAGGTCACACAGAAAACCGTGATGGTTCACAAAGTATGTGCAATCCTCAAGAAGCGCAGTACGTCATTCGAATAATTGAACATATTCGACAACAAAACGCGTCACAATCGATAGGAGTGATTACCCCTTATGCGGCACAAAAACGTTTAATCTGTGAGAAATTATCCCAAAAAAAACTTTTGCAAGCACTGGTGGACGTCAATACGGTTGATGGATTTCAAGGAGATGAGCGGGACATTATTATTATTTCATTTACCCGTACTCACGTATCTGAATTTTTGAAAGAATTTCGTCGACTTAATGTCGCTATTACCCGTCCTAAAGCATGCTTAATTATACTAGGCGCCCCTACCCTTTTATCCAATGATATTGGAGAGATGATGAATAATGCTAGACGCCGAAACGTGCTGTATTCACAAAAAGCGCTTGATAATATTTTAAGAACGGGTGTTGTGCAAGAAAGGAATCCATCTAGGACACCCCTGAGTCAGGAAGATTTAGCGTGGGATGGGAATCCACATCATCAATTTGACTACGCCAAAACCTTTGAAGATTCAGATCCAAGAAAAGCATTTTTATGGTTTAGACGTGCGGCGGAAAATAATCATCCAGAAGCTCAATATCGAGTTAGTCAAATTTATCTTTCAGGCATACTCGTTAAAAAAGACAACCAATTAGGCATTGCCTGGTTAGATAAGTCTGCAAGACAGGATTTTCCACTTGCTCAATATGCTTTAGGAAAGCATTATATTGTTGGCGAAATTATCAAAAAAAATGTTAATGCAGGTATTTTATATTGTAAAAAAGCTGCTGATAGTGAGGTGCGAGAGGCTAGGCTTTTGTTGGCAACATACTATGATAAAGGTATTGAAGTCCCTCAGGATAAAACGCAAGCCTTTCATTATTATTCATTATTAGCGAATAATAATGAAGAGCATTTAGCTCACTATCATTGCGGCATTATGCTAGAAGAAGGAATTGGCGTCGTGCAAAATTTAACGTTGGCACGTCAGCATTATGAGGCTTGTCAGGAAAAATATTTAAGCGTAAAGCTAAGATTGGCTTGTTTATTGGTAGAAAAAGAAAGTACTGCCTCGGAAATAAGAGAAGCGGCTTCGCCTAAGCTTGAAGAAAAAGCTGCGCGAGAAAGAATACCTGCTGCATTTTTCTCTCAACGTACGCAATCTGCGTTAACAGACGATCAAAAAACGGCGTTAACGCTTTTAGGGTTTTACGATGCCCATTATGGAAAAAAACTGCCGGATTCTTATTCCATCGAACAAGATTTAGAAAGATTATCTATAGCACGCCATCCTGAAAACAATTCTACTTTTATGATGCGAAATATAACCACTCATTCACCTCAAATTAACTATTTATTAGGAAAAATATTGCATGAAGGAAAAGGAGTTGTAAGGGACATTCCACGTGCCCTGCAATTTTATCAATCAGCCAGCACAATATTTCCTGATGCACATTATCGTATTGGATATATCTATGAATCGGGATTGAATGGCGTTAAAGATTGGCCTAAGGCAAAGCGCTATTATCAGATTGCTGCAGATAAGGGTCATGAACTGGCAGCCAAACGTTTAACATGGGCATATTCAATGCTTACAGGCTCAAGGGTTCCAGATGATGCGGCGTTAAGGAAAACAGAAGCAAATAATTGTGTCATTATGTAGTAGAGGCGGGTATAAGTTCGCCTCCCCTGCCAAGAAAATCATTTCGACTAACAACTTGTGTTTTTTTTTAAATCCGTTATCATTGGCCAGTTAGCATGTTTTGGTCTGTTTTAAGTATTTTTTTGCCCGGTGATTAAAAAATGATGGTTCTTAAACGAAGTGTACAGCTCGCCATTCTAATTTTACTGGTTGCAAGCGTTAAGTTTGGATGGAATTACTTACAAAGTGGTGGAATTTTTCCTATTTCTGTGGTTAAGGTAGAAGCAGATTATACCCATTTATCCCAAGAAGAATTACAACAAACCATTTCTAATGATTTGCCTGCTAGTTTTTGGACAGTAGATGTTCGCTCATTAAGATCACGCCTTCAAGCGATTACGTGGGTGCAATCCGTCGATATAAAAAAAATCTGGCCCGAAACATTAAAAATTCGAGTCAATGAAAAAAAAGCAATGGCACGATGGGGAAAAGATGGTTTGCTTAGTGAGCAAGAAGAAATTTTTTATCCGGATAATAAAAAAAATGTGCCTAACGCTTCTGAGCAGTTGCCTATTTTATATGGACCGCCTGAACAAGTAAAAAATGTGGTCCAGCAATACAATACCATGGAGAAAATGTTAAGTACTAAAGACATGTCCATAAAAATGCTTTACATGAGTAGAAGCGGGGCATGGACTATTCGTTTAACAAATGGGACAATGCTGCTTTTAGGGCGAGACGTCCCTTTAGAAAGACTAAAACGTTTTTTACATGCATATAACAGCATTTTTTTAGACATTAAACCAGAAGATGGGCAAATTCGCTTTGCGCGTCGGATTGATTTGAGATATCCTCATGGAATGGCGATTGCATGGGGCATTGAACCGGTGAACGAAAGTAAAGTTAGTAGCGAAGATAAATAAGAAATATGGCAAAAAAAATAGAACGTAATCTCATTGTGAGTTTGGATGTAGGAACTTCAAAAGTTGTTGCTTTAGTTGGGGAAATTAATCCTGCAGATAATATTGAAATTGTTGGTTTTGGTTCTCATCCATCCCGTGGTTTAAAACGCGGTGTTGTGGTGAATATCGAAGCAACCGTCCAATCTATTCAACGGGCTGTTGAAGAAGCGGAGCTAATGGCAGGTTGTGAAATTCGTTCAGCCTTTACTGGTATTGCAGGAAGTCATGTTCGCAGTTTAAATTCACATGGTATTGTGGCTATTCGAGATTATGAAGTAACTCAAGCAGACGTTGAGCGAGTGATTGAAGCGGCTAAAGCAGTCGCTATTCCAGCGGATCAAAAAATTCTTCATGTTTTGCCTCAAGAATTCCTTATTGATAATCAAGATAGCATTAAAGAACCTATTGGTATGTCCGGTGTTCGTCTTGAAGCCAAAGTCCATATGGTTACAGGCGCAGTAAGTGCTGCACAAAATATCGTAAAATGTGTTCGTCGTTGTGGTTTAGATGTGGGTGAAATTATTTTAGAACAATTGGCTTCGAGTCATGCAGTTCTTACTGAAGATGAAAAAGAGTTAGGTGTATGCTTAATTGATATTGGTGGCGGTACCACTGATATTGCTATTTTTTCAGATGGGGCAATTCGGCACACAGCGGTTATTCCTATCGCAGGCGATCAAGTAACTAATGACATTGCGGTTGCATTGCGTACACCAACACAAGCGGCAGAAGAAATAAAATTAAAATATGGGTGTGCATTAACCGAAATGGCCGACGCTAATCAAATGATTGAAGTGCCAAGCATTAATGAACGTCCAGGACGAAAAATTTCGGCAAAAGTTTTGGCCGATGTTATTTCCGCACGTTATGATGAATTATTTACATTGGTTAAAAATGAGATTAGACGTAGCGGTTTTGAAAACTTGATGGCCTCAGGTATTGTTGTTACAGGTGGTGCTTCAAAGGTCAAAGGAGCCATAGAGCTAGCCGAGCATGTTTTCAAAATGCCGGTGAGATTAGGTACCTCTCAAAATAATGTTGAGGGATTAACAGAGGTTATCGCTAATCCTGTTTATTCCACTGCGGTTGGATTATTATTATATGGCTACCAACAGCAGTATGAATCAGGTTATAATGGAAAAGTTGTTGCTAATGGTGGTGTTAAAGGACTGTGGCAGCAGATGAGAGTATGGTTTCAAGGTAATTTTTAATTACAAAAAAAACATAGAGAATTGGAAAAAATAAAATTGGAGGAAGAAAATCATGTTTGAATCAATGGCAAGCCGTCCAGAAGCTGTTATTAAGGTCATTGGTGTTGGCGGCGGTGGTGGAAACGCTGTTGAACACATGGTGGCAGAAGGGGTTAATGGAGTTGAATTCATTTGTGCTAATACTGATGCACAAGCATTAAAAAATTCACATGCCGCTGTTCATATTCAACTTGGCGATGAATTAACTAAAGGCCTTGGTGCAGGTGCCAATCCTGAAGTAGGCCGCCAAGCCGCTGAAGAAGATAAAGAAAAAATTAAATCTATTTTAGCTGGCTCTGATATGGTGTTTGTTACTGCTGGTATGGGAGGAGGCACAGGAACGGGTGCGGCGCCAGTTGTAGCAGAAATAGCCAAAGAATTAGGCATTCTTACCGTTGCTGTTGTAACAAAACCATTTTTATTTGAAGGACGTCAACGTTCTTTAGTTGCGGAAGAAGGTATTGCACGTTTGTCGCAACATGTTGATTCACTTATTACTATTCCTAACAATAAATTATTAACTGTTTTAGGTAAAAATATTTCTTTATTAAATGCATTTAAAGCGGCCAACAATGTGCTTTTAGGTGCTGTTCAAGGTATCGCTGATTTAATTACCCGTCCAGGTTTGATTAACGTGGACTTTGCTGACGTACGTACTGTAATGTCTGAAATGGGAATGGCCGTGATGGGTACAGGATTGGCACGAGGAGAAGAACGTGCCCGTATCGCTGCTGAAACAGCAATTGCCAGCCCATTATTGGAAGATGTGAATTTGTCAGGCGCACAAGGCATATTGGTAAATATTACTGCTGGTTTAGACATGTCTATTGGTGAATTTGAAGATGTTGGTGATGTAATCAAGAATTTTGTTTCTGATGATGCAACGGTTGTGGTTGGTGCTGTAATAGATCCTGATATGATGGAAGAAATGAAAGTAACGGTTATTGTAACCGGCCTTGGTCAAGAAGATCGTTATGCCGCACGCGCACCTCGTGGTGTAGGGAGTCATCCAGCTAGTGTTCATGGCTTAAATGGGAATGGAATTGGGCATGCTTCACGTGCACGATTAATGGAGTCTACTCGAAAAGATGGTACATTAAATTACCAACAGCTTGAACGTCCCGCCGTAATGAGAAAACAATCACATAACCACCATGCTAGCACTCATGGAACTAATGTAGGATCTAATGGAACAAGCAGTACCCTATCCTCTACCTTGAACCAAGGTAACCCAAAAGGATCTATGCATGCCGTTCCTGATGTGGATTATCTTGATATTCCAGCCTTCTTAAGAAGGCAAGAAGAAGATTCAAACTGATAAATAATTCATGATGAAAGATAAATATTTTTCTTGCAGCCCCTTTCAAAGGGGCTTTGTTGTATTCTGGCTATTAAGTTTTTTTTTACTACTGACAGTAGGTTTTAATAAGGTTGCGGAGGCCGAAAAGAAGATGGTTTTTGGGGTTGTTGAAAAAGTCCTTTTTTTACCAGAAAATGTAAAAGTATCAGCTAAATTGGATACGGGAGCCAAGACATCTTCTTTAGGCGTAACGGATATGAAAATCGTTACAGAAGATCATCATAAATGGGTATATTTTGCGGTCAATATTAAAAAAGAAGGCAAAGTCCATTTTAAAAGAAAATTAGAAGGATATACGAAAATTAAAATACGCCAATCCGAGCAAGATGCTGGCCTTTCTTCGAAAGACTATGTTTCTCGTCCTGTAGTATTAATGGAAATTCGGCTGGGTGATCGTCAGTCATTAGTTTCAGTAAACTTAGCTAATCGCCAAAATTTCGTTTATACATTTTTGTTAGGCCGTGATGCTATTACGCAATTAGGAGGCGTTATCGATCCTGCGCAGCATTACACACAAAAGACAGTTCAAAAAAAACCTAAAATGGAACAAAACTGATGTTCCCAGAGTATAGGAAATAACTCATGCGCTCGCCAAAACAACATTTAACCCTTTTAATTATTTTTCTTTTTGCGGCAGGTATTTCTATTTTCATTTGCCGCCATTTCTATTTAGGCGTTCCCCTTCAGCCAACAGAAGTGGTTGATAGCTGGACTATTGAAGCAAACTTAAAATTCAATGCGCATGGAGTACCTATTAAGGCCGGATTTCTTGTTCCAAATATGCCGCCCTCTTATGCGATATTAGATGAATATTTTGTTACTCACCATTATGGTGTAACGACCAGTAAAAAAGGTCTTAATCGTGAAACAACGTGGTCTATTCGGCGTGCTAATGGATTGCAATCCTTGTATTATCGAGGAATTTATCGAAAAACAAGCATGGAAGACATGCCATTAGATAAACCAGGCCGCTTATTTAAACCTACCCTTACAGAAGCGCAAGCATCGGCAGTTAACACCATTATTACTACCGTTCGAAGCAGTTCAGCTGATATCCAAACATTTGCTCAAGAAACCGTAAAAATATTGAATCACACGGGTGGTAATACGAAAGTACTGATGGAAGGTTTAGTTAAGTCAGAAAATGACAAATCTTCACCACCAATGCTTAATCCATTGGCTCAACGAGTTGCCGCTGCTGCCGTTCTAGTATTAGGCCAAGCCAATATACATGCTATGATTGTACAAGGTGTACAGTTAGGGCTACAAAACAATGCTTCTTTTAGTACCTATTTAGCAGTTTTTAATGACAAAGAATGGATTTTTATTAACCCAGTGACTGGTTCTATCGGTTTACCTGATAACTTTCTCTTGTGGGCATGGCAAGATGGTAATGATTCTTTAGTGACGTTGAAAGGTGGTACACACCCACAATTTCATATTGCAGTTTCGCCAACTCCAGTGAGCGCACTGAGTGTTGCTAAAATTCGAGGCACACAAACAGACTCTCAATTACTTAAATTTTCATTGTTACAATTGCCTATCCATGTGCAACAAACCTATCAAATCCTACTCACTATCCCTGTTGGCGCATTTATTATCTTATTATTGCGGAATTTCGTCGGTTTAGTGACATTTGGTACCTTTATGCCCGTATTAATTGCACTGGCATTTCGTGAAACTCATATTGTGTGGGGAATTTTCTTATTTGTGACCATTGTCTTTTTTGGGTTATTAATTCGGTTTTATCTCGATCATTTACGATTATTGCTCGTACCACGTTTAGCTGTCATTCTGACCGTCGTAATCCTATTAATGGTGATTATTAGTATTTTCTGCGTGCACCTAGGGCTGGAAAACGGTTTATCTGTTGCACTTTTCCCTATGGTCATTCTCACCATGACTATTGAGCGGATGTGTATCGCATGGGATGAGCGCGGCGCCTTTGAGGCAATAAAATCCGGAGTGGGCAGTTTAATTGCGGCAATTGTGGCTTATGAAGTAATGCGCCAGGCAGAAATAGAGTATCTCTTTTTTGCATTCCCTGAATTATTATTTATTTTAATCGCATTAATATTATTAGCAGGCCAATATCGAGGCTATCGTTTATTTGAATTAATGCGTTTTAAAGCATTAAGTTAAACTGCAAACGCTATTTATGAAATTTAATCTAATTAAAACTTACCGGCAACTCAAGAAAGCAGGTATTCTGAGCATGAATCAACGGAATGCCGATCTTGTTTTAAAATATAATAGCCGTAAGCTTTATCCCATTGTTGATGATAAATTAAAAACTAAACAATTAGCTATTGCCGCTGGTATTGCCGTGCCAGAATTATATGCGGTTATTAATACAGAACACCAATTGCGGGAGATCGGTACTATTTTGGCCCCTTATGAGGAGTTTGTGTTAAAACCCGCCCATGGTTCAGGCGGGGATGGCATTGTTGTTGTTACCGGTAAGTTAAAAAACCGCTTTCGAAAAGCCAATGGTTCACTTCTTTCTGAAGATGATTTAGCCTATCATCTCTCATGCACCCTTTCCGGTGCTTATAGTTTAGGTGGTCATCCGGATACTGTCTTAGTAGAACGTCGTGTTCAAATTGATCCTATCTTTGAAGCGATTAGTTATGAAGGAGTTCCTGATATTCGTGTTATCACGTTATTTGGATATCCTGTTATGTCAATGGTGCGTTTACCAACACGCAGCTCTGATGGTAAGGCGAATTTACATCAAGGAGCTATTGGTGCTGGCATTGATTTAAGTACAGGTAAAACGTTAGGTGGTGTATGGCGCAATGAAACTATTGATCATCATCCTGATACATTAAATTCAATTGTTGGATTGGATGTGCCCTATTGGGATAAAATCTTGCACTTAGCCGCGCAAGCGTATGAATTATCCGGCTTAGGGTATATTGGTGTAGATATCGTTTTAGATAAAACACTGGGCCCATTAATTTTAGAACTGAATGCTCGTCCTGGTTTAAGCATTCAAATTGCCAACCGAGAAGGTTTAGTTGAACGCTGTAAAAAAGTTGAGGCACAGGTAGAAAAAAATCCTAAAGTGTCGGCTCATGAACGCGTAGTATTTAGTCGAAGTCATTTTAAAGGGAATTAATCCTCAATGAATGTTGTTCTTTATAACCCCGAAATCCCGCCTAACACAGGTAATATTATTCGGTTATGTGCCAACACAGGTTGTAATCTCCACCTTATTCATCCACTTGGTTTTCCCTTAGACGATAAAAGAATGAGGCGTGCCGGGCTAGATTACCATGAATTTTCTTCTATAAAAGAATACGCCAATTATGAAGATTTTTTAAGCCAAACTGAAGAAATCCGCCAACGTGGAAAGTTATATGCTTGTACTACGAAAGCTAGCACTTATTACTCAGAAATGACTTATGACCCCGATGATTTCTTTTTATTTGGCCCAGAATCCAAAGGACTTCCTTTATCCATTATTAACGATACAGCTCGATGCACAGCTATTAAAATTCCTATGCAGCCAAATAACCGTAGCTTAAATCTTTCTAATGCCGTTGCTGTAATTGTTTATGAAGCGTGGCGGCAGTTGGGATTCAAATCTTAATAAAGAAAAAATTTTTCCAGTCTAACATATTATTTTATAATATCTTTAGCTGGACAAATCTCACCAGAAACTTCACCAAAATTAATTCGATACTGCTCATTTTCACAATAAGCGGTAAAAATAACTTTATCGCCATCTTCCAAAAATTTACGTTCTTGACCATCGGCTAAAATAAGTGGAGTTTTACCATTTTCCGTGATTTCTAAAAGGCTACCAAAATTTTGTCGTTCTTGCCCGCTAATGGTACCAGTGCCCAATAAATCACCTGTTTGAAGAATGCAATGATTCACCGTATGATGGGCAATCATCTGCTCCACAGTCCAATATAAAGCACTATAAGAAGTTTCGGTGATAGTTGTTAGAGTAGAAGAATTTTTTGGTTGTATTTCAACTTTAAGACGAACATCTGGTTGACGACGATTAGATTCTTGTAAATAGGACACAACCGGCACTTCTGGATCGGGAATGTTCGTCATAAAAGGTTCTAACGCATCGAATGTTACTACCCAGGGAGAAATAGAAGTGGCAAAGCTTTTTGATAAAAAAGGACCTAAAGGCTGATATTCAAATGCTTGAATATCACGTGCGCTCCAATCGTTGAGCATTACTAAACCGAAAACATGTTCAGAAGCATCAGCAACTGAAACTGGTTGGGCATCAGTGTTTCCTTTGCCAATAAACCATCCCATTTCCAATTCAAAATCTAGTTTGCGACAAGCGGTATAAATAGGGGCTTCTTGATCAGGTAATAAAATTTGGCCATTAGGACGAGGAACTGGATGCCCAGAAAGGTATATGGTACTTGCCCGCCCATTATATGCCACAGGCAAGCGTTTCCAGTTAGGCATTAAAGCATTTTCTCGGCTTCGAAACAAACTTCCTACATTGGTTGCATGCTGCTCTGATGCGTAAAAATCGGTAAAACCACCAATATGAAAAGGTTTTTGCAACGTGATTTTCGATTGAGGAATAAGTACTTCATTTAACAAAGCATGATTACTTTGTAATTCAGGATTATGGATGTCTAATAGGGCCTGTAATCGCTGTCGTATTTTTTTTGCTGCTCCACGTCCTTGTTTAGCAAAATAATTAAGCGTGGTATGTGAAAACCAAGGTTTTTTTTGCCCCACATTTAAAAGACCTTTTTGCTCTAATATCGTGAGATCAAGCACCTCATGACCAATAGCGACGCCAATATGGGCTTTAGACAAATGAGAGGTCTTAAATACACCATACGGTAAATTTTCCAATGAAAAGCCCGAGGAATCCGCATTCTTCACAAAAGTATTTAAACGTATCGACATATAGTATCCCCTTAGTAATTATAATAAGCATACTTTTTCTGAATCTAAAAAGAAAGTATGTGTCTAATTAATTTTTTAATCAGATACATTTTATTGTTTATAATTTTGCTCTAGAGTAAGGTCTTGTACCTGCCACTAGCATGACAATTCTTATGTTTAAATAATTTTAGGTTCTTGTCAGTGTAGGTGTCATGAATTTTTTGAAAGCATCGGCTCGCGATCCTTCCTTTTCACTAGATTTAAAGAGTAACGCACCGTGATTGCAACAGTTTTTCAGCGCTTCATTGACATCCAGAGATTGATTGGAAGAGAGTTTGTCGATAAGGTTTCGTACCGCTCTTCTTCCCATTTTACGCGTAAGTTTACCTTTATGTTCTTCTAAATATTGAAACGAAGTGAAAATAATACTGGCTACAGTAGGAGAAAATTGATACATTTTTTCTGCAATAGCTTTGTATTCGGGATAAGTGCGCAGTTTAGCAAAGAGTTTTTTATGTGCTATTGACTCAAACTTAGGTGAGGGGATAGTAGAGGTAGTATAAAATTTTTCAATTTGCTTTTTTAACCTTGGCTCTGATGAGATATTGCGTGTAAAAAGATTTTCTAGTCGCTTTTTTAACCCTGGCTTTGATGAAGTATTGCTTGTAAAAAGATTTTCTAGCTCTTTTGCCGTATTTTGTTGAAGTGCATTGTAGGCAAGATTGGTTGCATCATGTATATCTTTTTTGCTTGTTATCACATGACGCCTTATTCCCGTTAATATACAGCTTAGCGTCGAGCCTGGTTCGGTAGTAAATATTTTTTGGGCACAGCTTAAAAAATTTTCTTTAGCTGGTATGGATGCTGGAAGATGAAAAAGGCAAGCAAGGGCTTCTAATTGAAAGATATCGACTTCTTCTTTTTGATTTTTTATTTTATCAAATAGAAAATCAAGCAGTTGACGTACTTCATTTTCTGCGTTTGCTTTATTTATAGAGTCTTTATTATTGCTAACATAATTAGCCATTGCATTGACTAAGGGTTCACATTGATCTGCCAATTCAAGCCAGAATAACGCTTTTTCAATAGGCAGGCGGCGATCTGGATCTTCTGTTGCCATTAATGAGCCAAGAAAATGTAAATGCTCATTTTTTGTTTTACGTGGATTTTTTTCATATAAAATTTGAAATACTTTTCCTACTCCATACAGATCACGCGCAATGCTGGAAGGCTCTGGCTCTAAACAATCATCGTCTATAAAATGGGAAAAATCAGGCGTACATTTTTTAACATGTTTGTCTTTATTGGCGATAGCTTCTGGATCAATGATTGAAACAGCATCTATGCCTTTTTTCTCTGGATCGTAAACTACATTACCAAGATTTATATCATTTATCAAAAAACCCTTATTATGAATATCTTGTACTTGTTTGCAATACCCTTGTGCAATTTCTATCATTTTTCGGGAATAAGGTTTCTTTGTTGCAACATAAGTTCTTAACGCTGTACCTAAATCGAGCATTAACGTCGACAATGTTTCTGTTGGTCGATGATTCATGCTTCTTTTGACTGTTTTTTCAGAAATACCTAGTTTAACTTCAAGTGTATTGTGTAAGTCATGGTCAAATAGTTGTCTTTGATAAAGAACGTTTGATAAGGTTGGTTTTTCTAACGCATTCCAGGTTTTATTTTCCGGAGAGTAATGACCAATGAGAATGCAGTTTTTTGTACCAGTGAGACGCCTCTTCGCGTTTCTTATTATTTGCTCTTTATTACAGAGATAATTTTTTTTGTTTATCTCATCATGTGGAATAGCATAGAGTGCAAAGGATTCTGGTTTATTGGAGGTTTCTTCAGGAAAAACAAGGCCTCTCGTTATTTCCTTTTCAGGAGGACCAATGACAATAGATCGCTCTAAATGTTTTGCTTGAATAATTGGACGATGATCGTCGAGAGTAAAGCCATAAGTAAACGGCGATTGTACACCAATTCGCGGTATTTCGATCGTGACTAATTGTTTTCCAGGTTCAACTCCCACTTTGCGCGAATATGAAATTTTAGTTAAATAAGGAGGTGAAGTTGGAAAAATAGTTTCAGAATTTGGATACTTTTTCTCGTATTGCTCTTTAATATATGACCAATGATTGAGAATAGCGACAGCATCTTGTCCTACTTCTGAAGGAAAGAGATGTGTTCTACTGCGAAAAGTGAATTTTTGACGCCGCAGGCTAAATGGGAACCATCCAATACGTTTTTTCATAGTGCTATCATTTTAAGTAACCCTTTGTACTTAAATACAACCCCGTCATTGCGAGGAGTATTTTGCATTAAACCCAGCGTAGCGAAGGGTTTAATGCAAATATGGCGAAGCAATCCAGCAACAATAATTCAAATGAATATCGATGTCTGGATTGCCGCGTCGTTTTTATTGCTTCGCTACCGCTGCGCAATAACATTCCTTTTAGACTATATTCCCCTTTACTAAGGTTGTAAAGGGGAAACATAGGAAGCTCTCTATGCTACTAAACTGAACTACTAAAGCCCAGAGCAGGAGCAGAAGCAGTAAGTTCTACCCCTCTTTCATGATTTCTTTCTTGCTGCACAGCTCTGACTGCTGAGTAATCTGCTGTTGATCTATCCGGCCTAGCTTTTGCTGTACTACCAAACACCGTGTACGTGCTATAGCCTGTCAATGTTGTACCCAGTTGAGTCGTATTTCTTACGGCCTCATTAAAACCACGGCCTACTGAAGTTTCTGAAACAGCATTGAGGTATCCTTGCATGGTTGCGCCCACATCAGGAAACTGTAAATCAAACACTGTTTTTTGAATATAAGCCATCGCGCCAAAAGCAACAATTAATAACAAGGAGTTACCAGGAGTATCATTATTTAAAAAACTTAATAATGTTGACAAAGAAGTCACACCACCTACCGCACGTGAGAGTTGGTCTAAAGCAACCGCAATACCTGCTATCCAGGCAGCCGTTTGACCAAAACTAAAGGTAGAACCTTGTGCTAAGCCAGTTATTGTTTTTTGGCGAACAGATGCTTGAAAGATTTGTAAAAATTTATAAGCCGTAAAGAGACCCACAGTAGTAGATAGTAAGTTTGCTGCTAAGTTTTCACCTGAGAAAGATAGTGATACAAGTTTTGCAAGACTATAAGCGCAGGTACCCACCAATACCATGGATGCATCACTTAAACCTGGGCTCCATTTTTGCCATGCCGATAAACTCATATAACTTTTAAGACCTAAATTCCATTGTTCAGGAGATAAATCTGCGTAAACTAAACTAGCAGCGTTTAAAACACGTGTTACAGGGGTTGTTACCAATGTAGACGCTCCAACAATAGTTGCCCACATCATGGCTTCAGTTTGTGAAGATCCCAGCGCCATAGAGGTGATATAAGGACCGTATGCCATTCGGAAACAGCGTTCTCCTATCGCCAACAATAAAAGGGTGGAGACAGTTCCTGCGGCCCAGCGATCACGAGGAGAGTCTTCATTAAAGGCTTTAAACAAAATTTCCTTCATTTTTTCAATACCTTTGCCAGTATTATTAAAAATGCCTTTGTAGTTGAAGAAAAAGTAATAGGCAAGACCAGAAAAGATTAATGCACTTGCACCTGGTGGGAAAAACGCGTCAAATTGTGCGTCAGACATGCCAAGCAATTCTTTGAGAGCTTGTAATGCTAATGTCTCGGCAGAAGCTCCCCCAATTGCCATACCCGCAAAGGCTAAGCTTAACAAGGGTTTTTCCCAAATTTTCTTTCCTACGAGCACATTCCAATATCCTAACAATGTAGAAAGGTTATTCCTTAATTCAGAATTCCCTACTGTTTTGAGTGAATTTTCAGGATTGAGAAAAAACTCTTTCAAGAGTCCTTCTGCTGTTGATTTGGGATCAAAAGTAATATTAGCAATCGTAACCGCTATGGTTGAAATACTATTATATAAAGCTTCTACCCCTGAAATATCTAAAATATTGTTAATGCCAAAAGCAGTTAGTAAAGGTTTTAAGGCTTTTGCCCGTAATAGATAGTCTGTAGCAATGTAAGCAACTTCACCAAAATAAGCAAAAGACGTCAAGAAATAAGATAGCGTGGTAAGTGCACCATGTTTCTGAATAAAATTATTTAATGCATTGTCATTGCGTGTTAAACAGATATTAAATAACTCTTGTTCAGCCTCTGATAAAGCAGCCCGTCTTGGAACATCAGTTGTTTTCTTAACAGTTAGTGGTTTACCTTTTAATGTTGCTGACATCTCATCGAGTGAGTCACCTTCCAGGATAATTGTACCATCAAGTTTCTGTTTCAAATTCTCAAAAGTATCTTCCGTGGGCGTGCAGTTTAAAAATACTGTTTTTATTGGTGACAAAGAATAAGAACCAGGTTGATAAAAATCATAACGAACTAATGTTTTTTTATTTAATAGCTCATCAGGCGTTTGTGGGTGAGGCACTTCCCTAGCTTCTGCATCTGGTTTACCCACAACAAACTCGGCCAGCACTCTCACAGCACCCATCATTGTTGGAATTTGGGTCATATCCCATGCAAATTGGAACCAGCTACGTTGTGTTACTTCATCTTTTGGTGATGATAGTATAGAAAACATAACGTCAAGATATTGGTTGTCTGGTGACGCCAACATTGCTTGTTGTAGTTTCCAGTGCTCCAATTTGAGATACTGTGTATAAAGATCCTGCGCAGTATCCCTAAAATTTTTATAGAAATAATGGCCTTGTTCTGTTCGATCAGATAATCGCTCATAGGCTGCTGGCAATTGTGCATTAACAATAGTTATGTATGAGTTTAAGCTGATAAGAAATTCTCTCGTTGTACTGTCTGTTAAATTAGCTTTAGCTGTCTCAAATGCTTTTGCATATTCGTAGAAGCGCCAATTTTGAAATATAAGTTGGTCACTGCTTTGTTTATCGTTTTTTGCATCTTCTTCGGTGCTTAAAATACTTTCATAGTAATCAAATATGCGTTGCATTCTTTCATCACACCACAACAGGAACTCTGCTTGTTTTGCTTTAGAAAGAGGCATATTTTGAACTTTTTCATAGGTATAAAAATCTCGAATGGTATTTAGGTTGAGATCAGCCATATGATGATGAGCATTTGTTGACGAACGTCGGAAGGTATTGCTATCGCCTGACATTCTCGCATAGGGAACAGATGAGCCTTCTTCTAAATTATCACCTACTAGGCTGCTCAGCGGATTTGCGACAGATGCGCTGCTGCTGGGTGTGCGTGGGAAGGAAGAATTATGTGCTGGTACTAGCTGTTGAATAGGAGCAGATCTTCGCAAATCAGAGTCAAAGACAACACCGGGTTCTAATTTTTTATCTAATTCTTCTACCGCTTTCTTATTATCATTATTCATTGCCCACTCTTGATAAGAGGTGAAGAGTTCCATAGCAGGAGAAAGAGGTGCTGTGTTTGAACCTGGATTTTTTTTCTCTAGATTTTCTGATAATGGGCGAAATATTTCAGGCATTACAAAGACTGCTTCAAGAGATGCACCATAACCAGGGGCTGCTGTAGGAGCAAGATTTTCAAGTGTTGTTGAGGCTCTTCTAGGAACAAGAAATATTTCTTTGGCTTGACTATCAGATAATGTTGCCAAATCAATACCTAATAACATATTTAAAAGCTTAGTAATTTTTTCTGCATTTAATTTTGTTAAATAATCAATGAAAGCATATCGTGTTTCACGATGAGCAATACGCTTAATACCAAATTCTATGAAATCAGCTACTGATTGACGAAGGCCTTCTCTTAAAATAGTATTTTTCCAAGCGGAATACTTTTCCTGCATTGCATTTAATTTATTTAGCTCAGCTTGGCCACTAATTAGTGTGTCTGCATTGAAATAAGCATCTCTTTCGTCTAATAATACATCGCTTGGCATAATATTCACCTTCATTTCAAGTATTTAAAATCATAGTAAAGAACAAACAATATTTTTGAGATACTCCATAACGAGTTTTGAGAGTGAAGATGTAAGCAAAAGAGAAAAAAATACCGTAAGTACTAACGTACAGAACGAAAAAATTAAATGCAGCTTACAACAAAACTAAAAACTCGAGTGTGAAGAATATAAGATTGTTCTATTAATCTACACAGCCTCTTAAATAAAGATGATAAAGATTTATTTGTCTATCCCTTTTATCATCTTATTTCCAATCCTGTTTAAAAGAATGTTAACATTCTTTTCTTAACAAAAAATTAAAATATTAAAAAAATGTTTAAAAATTAACTTCACAGAAACGTTGTCATAACGTCAATTTCTTAAGGTAATTCCCTTAGGAGTTAAACTACTCGTTAGTTTCACTTTTTGGTCGTTTAATCGATTAGCCGTAGTGGAATTGAAGCAACAAAACAACATGCTTTTTACCGTGCCGGGTTTGCATTGAAATACATTAGGGTTTTTTGAGTAATTTTCGAGTATTTTGGCTAAACGGCGTTGGAGGGGGTTATTATTTTGTTCAACAGTTGAAGATGCATAATATAGCCCCACCTGGTGCAAACAATCTTTCTTTATTAATTTCAACTGAGCCACTCTTTTTTCATTATGATGGTCTTGTTTAACTTCATTACCATTTTCATCCTTTTTAGGGGAATAACGTAAAATTTCACTTTCAAAATGGGCAAAGAGATTGTGAATTTCTTTGGGGTACACGGTCGTTTCAGTAGACTCTATTTCATTTAGCTCTTTAAAAAACTGTTCGAGCGTAAGATCTTGCTCAAAAAGCTTCTTCAAGTCATCTTTAACAGAACTTAATTTCTCATTTAATTCTTTCAGGCTTTCAAAAGAAACTTGCTGAGAAAATTTATTGGCAATAACTGTAAAAAGCGAAGAAGTATCATTTATTGAAACATGGCTGTCTTCTAAGCAAGCGGTCTTTTTTAATGCTGTTAAACAGGAGGATACCTCTTGATTGTAATGCGTAATTTCAAGACGAGCAGTTTCTCGATAAAAAGTCTTCAACTTTTGATTAAAATCGTCTAAAGTAGCAAATGATTCATTTGAAAATTGGTTCCATGCGCTGTTTTTAGCTGTTTGTAGTGTTTGGGCTTGGGGCGCAAGTGTGCTGGAAGGAACTAGCAAATTGCTAGCTTTTAATTCTTCTAAAGTCTGTGTTAAACCAGGTAGTTGTGAAAGATCAAGTGACTCGACTAAAGAAGTTAAGCGGTTTGTTAAATTTTCGTTGGCTACTTGCAATACCTGATCAGGTCGTTCAGAGTCAACACTTGAATTTGGTAAAAATGAAATTATTTTATTACGGAAATTTTCTAGTACATCATTAGCTGCGTCCACACCCTCATCTATAACATTGGTAACAGCTTCTAATGCAGAAGAGGATGCTGGAGACAATCTTGTGACAGGATGATGCAACGCTTTATAAAAAGGATTATCTTTGGGCAATTGAGAGACTTGCTCTAGGAGTCGAATCTCTTCAATATCTTTTAAATCAACCAAACTTCCTTCCGAGAAATAAGAAGCTAGAAAGTTAAAGTCATCCTTATTCTTACCTTCATTCAACCAGATTATAAAATTTTCTGCATCAATGGATAAAGAAAGCCTTATAAACCTTAAAGCGGTAAATTGCTGCAGACATGTATTAGCATATTTCAAACCCTTCCATACAGATAAAATATCATTAAAAGTTAAAGCAGGCTCTTTCGTAATTAAGGTAGATGCTTCCGTAGTTAAAGCAGGTTCTTCCGTAATTTCTTGTAAAGCACCAAAAAGATAAGCAGTTATTTTTTCTTGTTCAACGGAAATTACTGATTTAGCTTCAAACAATTTTTTAAGATCAATATAACTGGAATTAGAATCGGTGGGTAGAAATGTTCTTCCCCATACCTGAAGCATTGTTGCTCCGTTCGAGAATAAATTATTCGAAGAAGCTTTCCCTTCTTTAATAAATTCATCAACAGTATTTTTTATACCTGAGGTTAAACGATAAGTAGTAGCATTTAAATTTGGAATATGAATGTAAACACTTTGAAAAAGATTGTGGAGGTCTTTCTGATATCCTTGACAAAAAATTGGATATTTCCATGTTAACCACAACAATAAACAAAAAAACCTTTCAGTATACCGTTTGTTTTTTTCGTTTAAAACAGAATTATCCTTGAGAAACCTCAATATCTGTAATGCATTACGATCATCTGCTGTAGACTTGAGACTAATCGGAGAAAAACCAAGTTGAAACGTTGTCTTGCTATTCACAAAATCGCTTAATATTCTTTCATTTATCATATACTTCGTGTGTGCCTACTATTAAACTCTATTCATTGAGTATATATATTATTTCTTAATTAAACATTAAAATAATAAGAATTTATTGTCTTGCCAGGGCGAACGCCTCAAAATACCAATAAATTCAAAGCTTTTAGATGTTTTTTTGTAGGGGCGGGTCTTGTACCCGCCCGAAAATTTACATTGTTTATCAATATTGACGGGTAGGTACAAGACCTACCCCTACGTTTTCTGGTTTCTTGGGTAATTTGAACAAAGTTTTTTAATGTCCTACGCGCTAAAAACCCTTATTTTACAGAAATTTAGACGCGTTTACCCTGTTGTCTTGCTGATGACATGTAAGTTGAAAATCTTGAAAATATCGTTTGTCTTTTAATAACTTATTGATTTTTCAGGTCATTTAAAGCTTTCTCAAACTCCGTCATTGCCATGCCAAATATGGTGAAGCAATAACGGAGCTTCGTAATAAGACTGAAAAATTGACGATTCATAAGTGAAATCTTTCATTTTCCTTTGACCAAGGCAGGTGCAGGAGAAATTTTCCTGGATTAACCAATAGTATTTACTACAATAAAGAACCTGTCATTTTATTCAGTAATTCATTATAATTAGATAATTAGCTCATTTTTAGGATTTATTCTAGTATTTTTGGTCTACAGACAAAAGGGCTCATCCTCATATACTTATACACCCGAAGATATGGTTTAAAAAATGAAACGGAAAAAAATTAAACTGGCTAATGGACGAATATATACTATCAAGGATTGGGATGATCTTTGGGTAAATGCGAAAAATCAAAATGGTGTAGAAGGAGAAAAAACAATAAAAAAAAATTCTTACCCGCGTTTTATTTTTCTACCAGATAGGGCGAATGACAACAAAGTTATCCCCTACTTGATTCAACGGGAAAAAAACAAACGATATTATCCTAAATACATTTACGTCGAGAAAATAGGACAATCAACTAGAGAAATAAGGGTTAAGTTTCTTATTGATGAGCAACAGCAAAGCTCTATTTACAAAACAACAACGACGACTCAAAAAAAAGCACGTCAAATTATGGCAACATTCGATCAATTGAAAGCAAAGGGATTAGCTTCTTTGCTACTTTGGTACGGTATTAGAGATAAAGCGTTAAACAATAACAACGATGATGCACCTGTTAAATTAGTGCAACATCAAAAATTTAGTGGCACTCCTTTATTAAAGCACATCAAAAAACATCCTTCTCCAATGGACGTTTTGGATTTTGCTGAACAATGTTGCCAGATTATGGACGAATATCATCAACAGGGGTTTTTTATCAATGACTTTAAACCAGATAATCTCTTGGTGAAATCGGGAAAAGTCCATCTCATCGATTACGATGCTATTTCACAAAAGGAAGCGATAGCTGATGATAATATTCGGATAATCACTCAATTATTTTGTCGAAAATTAGAAAGCGGCCTTTACGAGCCACCAAGCAAAAGTTCCGATATTTATGCATTAGGTGTTACTATTAACAGTATGATTGCTACAAAAAAACTATCGAAGAGTTTGAACAGTTTATCCTTTTTATCCTCTCTTCTGGCAACGAAAGAAATTGATCAGAATCTATCAACTGAACAAGCATTACAATGGTTTTCAATCTTAAAACAGTCGCCGATATTAGCGAAAAACTTAGCCCATTATTATGCTCATACTAATAAAATAACAGCAATAGAAAAAATTAAAGCATTGTTGGATTTTTATAAAGACAATAAACAACACATTTCTGATTTCTATTTAGATGCCATTGGTTGTTTATTTCGGCATTTTCCTGACCAATGTACACAAAAGAATTGGGAAAGAATAGTAAATAATCCCAAAGAAACAGTGTTTGTTTTGTCATCCCAACAATACTTAAGATATAAATTTACCAAGAAAGCAGGACAAAAAGTCGTTAAAGATACAGTAAAAAAATTCTTTGATAATGATTCAATCAGCATAGAAACAGCCATTTCGACAATCGTTGATAATAAGCATTGTAAATCAGGAAAGGGAGCCAAAACGCGTCGGCATTTATTTACACAGGACGTTGAGCAGGTTGGCGGCGACATATATAAGCTCAAATTTGTCACTTATTTTCCTGCATTTAACGCGGAATATGAACAACTTGATATATTTAAAAAGGCAGTTATTTTAACAGCAATCCGGTACTTAGATTCACCTAGAGCGGGAAACCATGGCAAGCAAGCTGTCCACAAGATGGTAAAACAATTATTAGCACCTTCTAAAATTGAGCGCATGCAACAAACTCAAGATAATAACCGACCAGAAAAAACTAGTTCACAAGCTTTATGTGAAGCGGATAAAAAAGCGATTAAAATGTGTTGCAAATCAACAGGATTTTTTGCATTTCGAAGCCGAAAAGACAAAATAGGCTCACGGGCTCAGGTATTCGAGAAATATTTAAATCCTGAAAAATCTGGTTTCGGTACATCACGTATTTAAACTTCCAGCCTGTCATCATTATGGATAACATTCATTTGGACTAAAGCGCATGGCTTACAGAGAACGTGCATTTTCAAGCCTGATTTATTATAATGGTCTCTTTCCGAGGATTTCCTATGTCAACAAAATATATTTTTATTACAGGCGGCGTGGTTTCTTCGCTGGGAAAAGGGATTGCCTCTGCTTCTTTGGGCGCTATTCTTGAAGCACGTGGCTTAACCGTCACCTTTATTAAATTAGATCCCTATATTAACGTGGATCCTGGCACGATGAGCCCTTTTCAACATGGTGAAGTCTATGTTACAGAAGATGGAGGCGAAACAGACCTCGATTTAGGTCATTATGAACGTTTTGTTCGAACTCCAATGACTCGCAAGAATAATGTCACAACCGGTAAAATTTATGCCAATGTTATTCGAAAAGAACGCCATGGTGATTATTTAGGTGATACTGTTCAAGTCATTCCTCATATTACCGATGAAATTAAACGGCACGTTCGTGAAGCAGCAGAAGGATTTGATGTCATCATGGTTGAAATCGGCGGTACGGTGGGTGATATTGAATCCTTGCCTTTTTTAGAAGCCATTCGTCAACTTCGTTTAGAAGTGGGATCAGAAAATGCTTTATTTATTCATTTAACATTGGTTCCCTTTATTGAAACCTCGGGAGAAATTAAAACTAAACCAACCCAACATTCGGTCAAAGAATTGCGTTCCATTGGGATTCAACCGGATATTTTGATTTGTCGTTCTCATCGCGTATTACCGGATAATGAACGATCTAAAATCGCCTTGTTTACTAACGTAGATAAATCCAGTGTCATTTCACTTGAAGATGTGGACAGCATTTATAAAATTCCCATGCGTTTACATGGTCAAGGTTTGGATGAACGCATTGTGTCAAAACTGGGTATTTCTGCCAAGCCGGCAGATTTAAAAGAATGGTACCAAGTCATTGAGCAACAACAGCAAGCGACACAGCAAGTAAATATTGCAATGGTGGGCAAATATACACATTTAAGTGATGCGTATAAATCGGTCAATGAAGCATTGATTCATGCGGGTATTCATCAAGGCACACACGTAAAGATTAACTATGTGGATGCCGAGATTTTGGAACGTGAAGGTTCAGCTATGCTTAAAGGTGCTGATGCTATTTTGGTTCCAGGTGGTTTTGGTGAGCGAGGTGTCGAAGGAATGATTGCAGCAGTAACTTATGCGCGGGTTAATGCTGTTCCTTATATGGGTATTTGTTTGGGGCTTCAAGTGGCCGTAATTGAATGTGCGAGAAATCAGGTAGGCTTACCCGAGGCTAATAGCACTGAGTTTGATAAAAGCACATCCTGCCCTGTGATTGCTCTTGTAACTGAATGGCAAACTTCTGAAGGTGGCCATGAAGTAAGACACGCCAATAGTGATTTAGGCGGTACGATGCGATTGGGTGCGCAAGTAGCTCAATTAGTACCGGGAACTCATGCGGAAAATATTTATGGCGATACTAAGGTCAAAGAAAGACATCGACATCGTTATGAAGTAAATCAGCATTATTTAGAATCTTTGGAAAGATCAGGACTTATTATGTCAGGTTATTCAGAAAAAGAAGGACTAGTTGAAATAATGGAGCGTCAAGATCATCCTTGGTTCGTTGCCTTTCAATTTCATCCCGAATTTACATCAACCCCTCGCGATGGACACCCACTTTTTGAAAGCTTTGTTCAAGCGGCAATAACTCACAAAAACAGTAATATGGAGAAAAAGAATGAAATTATGTAATTTTGAGGTAGGGCTCAATCAACCTTTATTTTTAATTGCGGGTCCATGTGTAATTGAAAGTGAAGAGCTGGTTATGGATATAGCTGGAACTTTGAAGGAAATCACACAAAGCTTAGGAATGCCTTTTATTTTCAAAGCATCATTTGATAAGGCCAATCGCTCTTCTATTCATAGTTTTCGGGGCACAGGCCTTGAAAGCGGCTTAAAAATTTTACAGAAAGTAAAAGATGAGTTTCAGCTTCCTGTGCTCACTGATGTGCATGAAGATACTCCATTAGAAGAAGTTGCTTCTGTCGTGGATGTGCTGCAAACCCCAGCTTTTTTATGTCGGCAAACCAATTTTATTGTGAAAGTAGCATCACAGAATAAACCGGTAAACATCAAAAAAGGCCAATTTCTATCTCCTTGGGAAATGAAACATGTTGCTGAAAAGGCACACTCAAGCGGGAATCAACACATTATGGTATGTGAAAGAGGCGCCTCTTTTGGCTACAACAATTTAGTTTCTGATATGCGATCACTAGCCATTATGCGTGAAACAGGTTGTCCGGTTGTGTTTGATGCCACCCATTCAGTCCAATTGCCAGGAGCGAGTGATGGTAAATCAGGTGGCCAACGTGAGTTTGTTCCTGTCTTAGCACGTGCGGCGGTTGCCGCAGGTATTGCAGGAATTTTTATGGAAACGCACCCTAATCCTGAAAAAGCATTAAGCGATGGACCCAATGCTTGGCCTCTTCATCAAATGAAATCATTATTAGAATGCTTAAAACAATTAGATGAATGTTATCGGTCTTTTGATACTAGCCTTCTTGCATAACCCTGCTTGTACGCAAGAGATTGAAGGAGATAGAGAGGCACTCTTTAGAGAGAATGAGTCTGTTAAAAGATAATCTTTAGCCTTTTATTTTTATTTAGTGGCTACTATAATATCTATTATAGTAGCGTTATAATTATAAGGGATATTATGATATCAATTAATATGATGACACCTCAAGAAATGCAAAAGGTAATAGCTGACCAGCTGCGTAGCTTACGGCTTGAATTTAATTTAAGCCAACAGACCTTATCAGAAAAATCAGGGGTAAGCTATGGATCTTTAAAAAAGTTTGAGCAAACGGGTCAAATTTCTTTAGCATCATTGCTCAAGTTGGCTATAGTTCTTGGATGTATTGATGATTTTAAAGTCTTATTTGCACCAAAAAGCACTAAAAAAATACTGTCACTTGATGAACTAATAGAAGATGAAAAAAGAAAAAGAGGCAGAAAATAAGCATGACCTCTCAAAACCTTGTTTATGTATATTATCAGGCTTCAACTGAAAGACAGCTCATGGGTAGATTGTTGCTTAAAAATAGGCGAATCTTTTTTGAATATGATGCTATGGAATAAATTTGCAAGTGAGACGGGCGTTTCAAAATTACAAACTAAAAATATCGGAGAATCTTTAAGTTCGATTCGCAAAAACTTCGGTATTGAAAGAAAATAAATTATTAAAACCTGCGACGAAGGTACACTTTTTCGGTCGCTTCCCCACCAAAAGCTATAAACCACGCCAGTATGACTAAAATGGGATTAGTATGCCAATAAAGCGTAGTGGCAATAACAGCAACTAATAAGTGTGGTGCTAACAGCCATAAAATTAAGCCTACAATGGTAATACCAATACCACCTGTTAATGCCATAAAGGCTAAAGTAAGACGTGGAAAAATGGCTAGCATTAAACAAAAAATAATACCGCCTACTAAACTGTGCACTACCCAAAAATTGGCACCTCCATGAGAAGTTGCCACGCCCGCAATCTCTTCAGCAGAAACAGTGTTAAAAGGAAGAAGGAGTAGTGCAAAAATAAGACCAATTTTTACAAATTGTTTAATATAAGTATTCACGATTGTGCCTCTTATTACACAGACACATGAAATGATTTCAATGTGTTTATTTGTACTGTAAGTATAGATTTTTTTTACTAAATACGCCATTAACCTTTACGTTTTCGTAAGGTAATATTGAGTGTCTCAACAAATAAAGAAAACCCAATAGAAAAATAAATATAACCGCGTGGGACGTGATAATGAAGGCTATCAGCAATTAATACCATACCAATCATTAAGATAAAACTCATAGCCAACATTTTAATGGATGGGTTTTTTTCAATAAATCTACTTAAGGGATGATTGGCGTATAACATAAAAATAATGGCTAAGATAATTGCAGTAGCCATGATCCAATATTCTTGGGTCATCCCTACAGCGGTAATCACGCTATCCAAGGAGAAAACAATATCCAAAAAGGCAATTTGTACAATGACTTTAACAAATGTTTGGGCGAGCCGTCTTTTTTTGGGGGAATCATGTATCTCAAATTCTTCGTGAATTTCAATGGTTCCTTTTATCATAAGGAACAACCCTCCCAACCCTAGCAATAAATCGCGACCTGAAACAGCAAAATCGGAAATAGAAAATAGTGGGTAGGTAAAGCTGGCAATCCAACTAATGGAAGCAAGCAGGATAAGTCGGGTAACCAGTGCTAAGATTAATCCAAAATTGCGGGCCGTAGGTTGTTGTTTTGCAGGAAGACGAGAAGCAGCAATAGATACAAATACCAAGTTATCAATACCCAACACAATTTCTAGAAAAAGTAAGGTAAGAAGACTAATAATCATCTCAATCATGGTGTGCTATTCCTGTTCCAAGCAGTTAAAAATTCACTAAAATGAGGTTTATTTTCTTGAGTCAAATAGTCTTTAAGAAATTGACACTCATAGTCATATTGTTCCGCAGACAGCATACCGCGCATTCTTTCAAAGCGCAAATAGACTAGATACGTATTTAAAACATCGGTTTCACAATAATCACGAATTTGCTTAATTTGGTTATTTTGATAGAGTTCCCATACCTGGCATCCGCTAACCCCCATTTTACCCGGAAACCCTAACATAACCGCCAAATCATCCAACGGTGCATTAGCTCGTCCTGTATAGCCAGCTAGAATATCCATCAGATCCATATGGCGATAGTGATATCGACTAAGATAGTTATTCCATCGAAATTGCGGATCCATATGGCCAATCTCCCAATAACGAGGTGCTTCAACATTATTGACTAGTGCCCGGTAATGTAATACGGGTAAATCAAAGCCCGAACCATTCCAAGAGACTAGGGTTGGCGTGTATTTCTCGACACCTTTAAAGAAGCGTGTTAAAATGTCGGCTTCGTCTGCTGTTTCGTCGCCCAAGGACCAAACACGCAGTTGATCATTTTGACGAAAAACGACCGATATAGTGACCACTTTTTGTAGGAAATGAGGCAAAAAGTCGCTCCCTGTTTTTTCTTTTTGTAAAGCTTGAAGCGCGGAGGCTGTTTCAGCATCAGAAAGATCGCCTAACTGGCGGATTTTGCGCCCAGAAGCGCAATCGGGAATGGTTTCAATGTCAAAAACAAAAATGTTCATAATAGGTTAATCTTTTTTAGTTATAATAGCCGCTATTTTATCGAATGGAGGAAGTTTGTTGAAGGGTTTTAAACATTTTTATTGGAAAGGATTTTTTTCTTTATTAGCAGTATTATTATTATCAGGTTGTATGTCCACCCCTCGACCTAAAAACGTAGAAAATATTTGTTCTATTTTTAAAGAGTATCCTTCCTGGTATACGGATACACAGAAATCGGCACGCAAATGGGGAATTCCTGCGGCAGTTCAAATGTCAATTCTTTATCAAGAGTCTTCTTTCGATGCAGAAGCTCGTCCACCTAGAACGAAACTTCTATGGATTATTCCTTGGAAACATATTACGACTGCCTATGGTTATTCGCAAGCGTTGGATGCGACATGGGAAGAATATAAGAAATCCACCCATAGCTACTTTGTGAAACGTAATAGTTTTGGTGATGCGACCGATTTTGTTGGTTGGTATTCAGAGCAAGCACATCGTTATGCCGGTATTTCAAAATATGATGCCTATTCGTTGTACTTGGCTTATCATGAAGGTTGGACTGGATATAAGCGTCAAACATATCGAAGTAAGCCGTGGTTAATGTCAGTAGCACATAAGGTACAAAATCGTGCGATTACTTACCAGCGTCAGCTAAATGGGTGTAAAGCTGACTTGGAAAGACAGAAAAAGTGGTACCAATTTTAAGAGACTTCGATTATACTCATCGCTCTTGAGTATTCGGTTTTGTTGTAGCCTTTATTCGCATATTTTATGTACCACTTACTGTACACGCTAGTCCTCATGTAAGCTGCGACATACTGAAACTAATTGCTGTGAGTATATTCTCATTGTCCACAACCATAAGTAGAGAGATGAAAAAAAAGTTCTTAAAAATAGCGATTTTGTCGCGCAATGAAAACCTTTATTCCACTCGACGTCTCAAGGAAGCGGCGTTAGCTCTTGGACACTCTGTCCATATTGTGGATTATTTGCAATGTTATATGAATGTGCGAGAAAAATTTTCTCCGGTTCACTATAAAGGAAGTATTTTGGATGCACCGGATGCGATAATCCCACGTATTGGTGCTAAACGAACATTTTATGGTACGGCTATTCTACGCCAGTTTGAAACCATGGGGATTTATACCATTAACCGTTCCATTGCCATTACACGTTCTCGCGATAAATTGCGTTCTTTGCAATTATTAGCCCGTAAAGGTATTGCTTTGCCAACCACAGGCTTTGCCCATGCGCATGGTAATATTCATGATTTAATGGCTATTGTAGGTGGCCCTCCGTTTATTATTAAATTAATTGAAGGCACTCAAGGAATCGGTGTGGTTCTTGTAGAAACAGAAAAAACAGCGGAAAGCGTATTGCAAGCAATGTTAGAATTACGCGGCAATTTGATTGTGCAAGAATATATTCAGGAAGCATCTGGCTCAGATATACGTTGTTTTGTGATTGGTGATCGTGTTGTCGCAGCTATGAAACGCCAAGCCAAACCAGGTGATTTTCGCTCGAATGTTCATCGAGGAGGCAGCGCGCAAGAAGTAAAAATCACCAAAGCAGAACGGGAATTAGCCGTATCTGCTGCTAAAATTATGGGTTTAGAATTGGCAGGTGTTGATTTGTTGCGTTCATCCCGCGGTCCATTGGTTATCGAAATCAATTCTTCTCCCGGATTAGAAGGAATTGAAGCTGCTACTGGTAAAGACATCGCTACCATGATTATTGAACACATGCAAAACCACGCAAAACCTATTGGCCCCCGTACGAGGTATGAAGGATAGGATCTGCGATTTTTATAGTTTTATTAATGAAATCACCTAACCTATTAACAACTGCAAGTACACTTATCATGGATAAATATACTCTGTACTACTTGTACACCCCGGTGCTCATGTCGGTCTGCGCCTTACCGGAAAGCGCTTGAAAATAAGACTGCCAGTTACTTTCTCCTAAGGTATTCATTTGGCGTTATGGAAGATTGCCACTACTCGCTTGACTAGCCAAATTGCCTGTAAGAATGCTTTCTTGCATTTGGGATGCTATATCTTTAAAACCGACGGGTGAATGAGGTAATAAAATAGTGCTTGATTTATTGTTAGCGCCAATGTCTTTAAGGGTATCAAAATATTGTGTCACTAATACTAAATTCATGATATCAGCCGCGGTTACACCAGATACGGCTTTTTGAAATTCATCAACGGATTGTCGTAATCCATCAACAATCGCTTTTCGCTGATTAGCTGTACCCTCACCTTGTAATTTTTTACTCTCTGCTTCGGCTTCCGCTCTTTTTACAATTAATATTTTTTCGGCCTCACCTTTAGCTTGGGCAGCTACTTGTAACCGTTGTTGCTCGTTAATTTCATTCATGGCATTTTTTACTTTTTCTTCTAACTCAATATTAGTGACAAGCGCTTTTACAATTTCATAACCATACTCATGCATTGTTTTAGTCAAATCTTTACTGACGGCACCGGCAACGCTATCTTTTTTCTCAAACACATCATCTAATATCATCGTCGGTATTTCCGAACGAACTAAATCTAAGACATAAGCCGTAATCTGTTGATAATGATCCTTTAGCTTATAAAAAGCATCGTAAATCCCATCATCTTTAATACGATATTGAACGGAAACTTGAATTTGTACAATAACGTTATCTTGTGTTTTGGTTTCAATTTGTACATCTAGCTGTTGAACCCTAAGAGAAACTTTGCCAGCAATCCAATCAATAAAAGGAATTTTAAAATTAAGGCCAGCATGGGCAACTCGCTTATATTTTCCGAGTCTCTCAATAACAGCAGCTTCTTGTTGATTGACAATAAAAAGCCCACTTATTAATGCGAGAAAAGCAATAAAAGAAATACTAGCTAATAAAATCATTATAAGGTGTCTCTTATTTGTGATGTGATCCAAAATCATAAAACCAAATATAGGTTTTTACAAGCATTTTAACTCAAGGAAATCAATAATCGCCGAACTTGTCCAACCATATATAAAGGTAATGATAGAATTTGATAGTTATCTAAAAAAAAATTTTCTGGTTGTTGAGAACAAAATCTTACCCCTACAGGTAATTGCTTTTCTTTTAAAAAGAGATGTAATGAACGGAGTATACCTGTTTTACCAGCTTTTACCTCTATGGGAATAATTTGTTGCCCTGCTGAAATGACATAATCAACCTCGGCTTGAGAAGAAGCTTTTTCCCGTTGCCAATAGTATAAATAAGGAGTTTCATAACTTTTATGATCATAAAGCAAATGTTGCCCGATAAATTGTTCAGCCATTGCACCTTGATTCACCAAAGTAAACTCTTCTATATTATTTAAATCAAGTAAATTTAATTGAAGTTTAGTGGACAATAAGCCAATATCTAGAAATAATGGTTTAAATATTTTCTCATTGACTTCTGCGCCTAAAGGAACTCCATTACAGGCGGTATATTTAACCAAATAAATAACTCGAGCTAATGCTAATTTTTTTAATGCATTGGCTACAAGGACACTCCTCACATCTGGATTAATTTTACTGTATTGGACTTTACAGGCTATATTACGGGAAATTTTCTCAAATACTTCCCGTAATCGGAGTTCTTCGTTTGTTTTGGTGTATTTTGAAAAATCATCTTGATAAGTAGATAGAATAGTGCTTTTTACACGCTCAACCTCAATAAAATCAGGATTAGTGATGTAATTTCTTACAGCTTCTGGCATGCCACCAATAATCATATACATTTTTAATAGTCGTATTAATTTATCATGGATTAAGGTCGGATATTCTTGCCCCAATGAATATTGCTGTAAAAAATTACATAATAATGATTCATCTAGAGCAACTAAAAATTCTTCAAATGTCAGGGGTCCTACGTGCATATATTCAATGCGACCAACTGGCATGGAAAATGAAGGTTCCTCCAATGCAAATTCTAGTAAAGAACCTGCGCAAATTACATGTAGCTGTGGAATCTCTTCATAAAAATATCGTAGAGTCTCTAAAATATGCGGTGCGACTTGAATCTCATCTAAGAATAAAAGACTATGGTGCGGTTTGATTGACTTTCCTATCTGTAAAGCAATAAGTTGAATAATTGTTTGGGGATCATTACTGATAAATAATTGAGCTAGAGCTGGGGAACGTTCAAAATTAAGTGTAATTAATTCAAGGTTTAACTCTTTTGCTAAAATAGTTACCAGGGTTGATTTTCCTACTTGTCTTGCGCCACGTAAAACAAGAGGTTTTCGGTTATCTCGTTTAGCCCACGAGATTAAATCATTTAAAATTTTTCTTGATAAAATATGGGTCATTTTTTGTTATATTTTTGCTAAAATTGGGGGTAATTTTAGCACAAAATTTGATAAAAAACAGGGCAATTCAGTCTTTTTTGTTTTTAAAGATACTTTTTAGGACGCTTGGAGCTTAGCAGCTAAGAAAGGGATTAAGTTTTTTTCTTGAATAAAGGTGCAAAAAACAATGCTGTAAAGAAGAAGTAATCTGTCATGCTTGTGGCATAAAAGAAGAGACAGGTATCAAGTGCTGTTACAGCGACACATAAAGTAAATGCTTGAGCACATTGTTTTTCGAAACGTGGTAGTTTAAAGCTTTGGCGAGTTTGCTCGAATAATAACCACAAAAAGAAAGCAAAGCCAAAGAGACCTAATTGAACAAGGATGTGTGCATATTCATTATGCGGTTGATCAAGCGCTTTTTCAGATGTGTTTTTTACGGCATCCATATTCCAACCATCAATCGTTAAGTAGGTGCTTTTAAAGCTACCTGTTCCGTAGCCAAATAGCGGTTTTTCTTTCCATAAGTTGAGGCTGGATTTTATAAAAAACAGTCGTAAACCGGTTGAAGACAATGGATTTCCTTTATGATATTCCTGAACCTCTTGAACCACTAATGTGGATCGGTTATGGAAAGTATTAGAGGTGTACATAGCTGCAAAGAAGACGCAAGCGCCCCATATCAGCAGTGCAATAATACCTTTTATGCCAAAGTGCTGGTAGCCAAAAAAAGTGATTAATACCGCATAAAGTATGTAAGCAGTACGCTCATGGTTGACGAAAAAAATAAAAAAAGTAAGAAAAATGAAATAAATGAGGTAAAGCATCCGCATTTTTATATTACTGGCATATTTCATTTTTTGAATGCTGAGATAAGCGGCAAAACTGAGTGAAAAAGAGAATGTTCCAAAGGGGTATTCAATGGGATCATTGGTTAAAGAGCCATGCACTAGATTTCTTACATCAATAATATTCCATGCATTTAGACAGCCTAACAAAGTGACGACTACGGCACCATGTACAAAAATAGCCGTGTACGTTTGGGTTTTTTGAGTGGTAAATCGGGAAGATAATTGTGGAAAGTTTGCTTGAAAAAAAGTAATTAAAAATCCAATCCAGAGCAAAGGAGAATAAAGTTTTAATAAATGAACACGATCATGGGTGCTGACGTTGCCATAAAACATACCAATAACAAAACAACCAAAAAGTAAGCCAGCAGCACGTGCAACTGGATGATGACAGTATGTATTAAGAAGCTCTTTAGGAGACACAGTTAAAAGGATTAGCACTAGGCTGGCTACTAAAGAAATTGAGCGGATCGAAAGGGATAAACGAGAGGTGAAAATCATCGCCGCTAAAAATAAACTGATAATCAGTGGCGTTGTTTTTCGTAAAGCATTCAATTTTTATCCCACTTTTGAATAACATCGAACACTTTTTGCACAGAAATTTGAGTCATGCAAAAACATTCTGATTTACCGCGACAAGAAATACAGCATTTAAAAGCTGGTCTATCATATACTAAAGCGGATGCTTGTTTTCCTACAGGCCGCCAACGACGTGGACTAATACCTTGTCGAGGCGGAAATAACCCTAATGCTTTAATGCCTAGCCCTGCAGCTAAATGTAATGGGCCTGTACCCGAGGCAATCAATCCATCAGCATGTTGAATAAAAACGATTAATTCTTCAAGAGTCATAGTCCCCATTAAATTAATAGCCTTGGGTGATTGCTCAATCAATGATGCAAAACGTTCTTGCTCCCTTCGACTGCCAGTAATAAAAATTTGAAAACGATCTTCGGGTAAGGTAGCAATAAGTTGTTGAAAGAAGTGGCTTGGCCATTCTCGTCCATGACCATGAGAGCCAGGATGAACAATTAAATTAAAGCGATTGGATGATAAGTGACTTTCAAGACGAGCAGGAAGCTCAATTTTGGGGTTCAAATGAATATAAGGCACTAATTCTGAAAAATTTAACGAACAATTTGGAATACCCAATGGCTTTAGCATGCGAACATTGAGTTCAACTTCATGCAAATGAGAATGACGACGGGCTTGATTAACCCAACGGTTACAGTAAATCCAATGAGGAAGACGTTGAATGGTGCCAATCCGATAGGGAATATTCGCTTTTTTAGTAAGTTTAGCAAGACGATCGTTATCACATAAATGCACAATAGCCGTAATTTTTAAGGCTTTTAATTGCTGAATCGCTTCATTATCTGATAGTGTTTGTAAGGCATCCCAATCAAAAAAATTATCAATATCAGGACAAATAGAAATAACAGGTTCAGTATAGCGTGATGCCAAAAAGCTTATGATTGCGTCCGGGTAGTGAGCCCGGATGAGTGCGGCCACAGGAAGAGCCAGCACCACATCGCCAACATTCTTAAGCTGGCTGATAAGTATATGTGGATTTTTTTCAAACATTTATTTGCTTAATTTTTAAAATAGAGCCAATTCTACTGAGTTTTAACTACGAATTCTAGCTAGGTAAAAGAGTTAAATGATCTTTTTCCCATATTTTTTTATAAGTAGTGGGATCTATATTAGCACCTGAGAGAATAATTAAAAGTTTCTTATTCAAATTACCTTCTTTGAGCCATTGATAAGCACCTGCCATGCCTAATGCAGAGGTAGGTTCAACATTAATTTTTAGTAAGTGTGTTAACCATTGGGTCCAATAAATGATATTTTCTTCTGAAATTTCATAGAAACCATTGAGATTTTTGGCATATTGGAATGTTCTTTCTGAAAGACTTAAAGTTTTTACGCCATCAGCGATGGTATCAGGGGAATTCAGAAATTTATGTATTTTTCCTGTTCGATAAGATTCTGCGGCGTCATTGCCATTTTCTGGCTCGGTGGCATATATTTTGGCAGCGGCAGAAAATAAACGCGATGCTAGATAGGTTCCCGAAATAAGCCCTCCACCACCACAAGGTGCAAAAACTGCATCAAACCCACCTTCTTCCATCCAGGCTTCCAAAGCAGCAGTCCCTTGTCCAGCAATAACATCATCGTGATCATAGGGTGGTAAAAAGAAACAAGACTTTGCTTTTTCTTGGGCAAACGCTTCAGCAATTTGACGATTTTCTTTGAGAATTACCTCAGCTCCATAACCTTTTGTAGCGGCCACTTTAACAGGGGAGACGTTGGCAGGCATAATAATAGTTGCTTTTATACCGAGTAATCGTGCAGACCAAGCAACCGCTTGAGCATGATTGCCAGAACTAAAAGCCACAACTTCAGCAGGAAGTTTATTTTGCTCTTTTAAGTGTAATAAAGTATTGAGTGCACCTCGTAATTTAAAAGCGCCTATTTTTTGCATGCCTTCACATTTAAAATAGATATTTGCAGAAAGCAATTTATTGAGGAGATGGCTCTGAAGTAAGGGGGTTTTAGTAGTATAGGGTTTAATTCGATGATAAGCCTGTGTAACAACATCCGGGGACATCATGGGTATATATCTCCTAAGTTTTAAGGCGAATTCCACGATTCAGCCAGTAAATATTTAAACAAAATAATGTAATAATTAACATGAGTAATATAAGCAGGCCAATTATGAGATGTCTACTGTCTAAATCAAGAAAGCCATGACGAAAGATTTCCACGATGTATACAATTGGGTTAAAGAGCGATAATCCTTTCCAAAAAGGTGATAATTGATCAATAGAATAAAAAACACCCCCCAAATAAACAAGTGGGGTAAGAATAAAAGTAGGTACAATAGAAATGTCTTCAAAACTTTTTGCAAAAAAAGCATTGGCAAACCCTAAGAGCGAAAAGAGGCAGGAAGCAAAAAGGGCTGCTATGAGTAGAATAATAATATGAGCAGGAACGATAGGGTTAAATAAATACGCAACGCAAGCTACGAGTATGCCTATCGTTAAACCTCGAATCATGCCACTTAAAGTAAAACCTAATAAAATAACGGTATTAGGAACAGGTGCCACCAGAATTTCTTCAATATTACGATGAAATTTACTCATGAAGAAAGGAAAAACCGACGCATTATAGGATTCCATAATAATAGCCATCATGGTCAATCCGGGAGTTATAAAAGACATGTAACTATGGGTACCAGCCATCATAGGCATTTTTGAACCAATGAAATGACCAAAAATCAAAAAATATAAGCTGATATTCATCAGAGGCGGAATAAGCGTTTGCCGCCAGATGCGAAGAATGCGTGTAAGTTCGTAAATAACAATTCCTTTTAATGCGATTAAATAACTATGCATCATCTTTCTGCCTAATAGTGTGTACAAAAATTTCTTCTAGGCGATTAGTTTTATTACGTAAACTTGAAGCATGAATATTATGTTGTGACAGCAGTTGAAATAAATTATTTAATGTTTGTGTATGTTGGACATCCACTTCGAGTGTTAATGGATCTAAAAGACGAACAGTAAAATTTTCTAATTGCGGTGCTGCAAGTTGCGGCTCTTTAAGATCTAAGATAAGCGTTTCTTGGTGCAATTTGGTTAACAATGCTTTTTTATCCGTATTTTCCACAATATTGCCATTATTAATAATGGCTATACGATTACATAATTGCTCGGCTTCTTCAAGATAATGGGTGGTTAAAATAATGGTAGTACCCTTTTGGTTGAGCTCTTGCAAAAAACTCCACATTGAGCGACGCAGCTCAATATCGACTCCTGCCGTAGGTTCATCCAAAACCAATAAACGAGGCTCATGCACCAAAGCCCTTGCAATCATAAGCCGTCTTTTCATACCACCTGAAAGGGAGTTAGCCGGTGTTCGTCGTTTGTCCCATAATTCGACGTCTTTTAATACTTTTTCTACACGTTCGTTGGCTTTTTTTCGCGGTAATCCATAATAACAGGCTTGATAATAAATAATATCCTCAACGGCATTAAAAGGATTAAAGTTAAACTCTTGGGGCACGACACCAATATGCGATTTCACTCGATTAGGGTATTCATCCAAAGAATCCCCAAAGATATGCACTGTGCCACTGTCTTTGCGAACCAATGAACAAATAATACTAATAGTGGTGGATTTACCCGCGCCATTCGGGCCGAGCAAGGCAAAAAAATCCTTTTCTTTTACATCCAAGCTAATACCTTTCAAAGCGATAAGCCCCGTCGCATACATTTTTTTAAGGTTTTTAATAGAAAGTGCCAACATAAGTTTAGATTATGCTAAAAAAGTTTTAATATTTCAATTTAAATAGTAATAATAAAATTATTTTCAATGCGCAAGAATTTAAAGAAGAGAAAGTCACCCATCAAAGTGAATTAACTCTTAGAACAAGCTCTCCGTAGAAGGAAGGTTATGCAAGAAGCCTATTGATATAAAACTTTTACTTTCCAATACAAAAGCTCGAAAAAATTTTTCCTAATAAGTCATCGGAAGAGAATTCTCCGGTAATTTCTGAAAGATTTTTTTGAGCTTGCCGAAGATCTTCGGCTAATAACTCGCCTGCTTTATGTTGCACTAATTGTGCTTCTCCCGTTTTTAAGCAGTCTAATGCTCGTTCAAGCGCATCTAAATGCCGTTGTCGGGCCATAAAAAAATTCTCTTCAGAAAAATTATCCATACCTGCAACATGAGTTAAATGATTACGAAGGGCATCAATACCTTGCTCATATTTAGCAGAAATATAAATAACATTGGGTGCAGGTGGTTCAAATAATGGGGTTTTATCGATTTTATTGACAATAACACTATACGAAATTTTTTTAGTAATTTTGGATAAAATATTTGTTTTGATTTGTTCTAAATCGTCTAAATGCTCAACGTCTACTAATAATAATACATGATCAGCTTCTTGAATTTCTTTCCATGCCCGCCGAATACCTTCTTGTTCGATAGGATCTTCGCTTTCGCGCAAACCCGCCGTGTCGATAATATGAACCGGCATTCCGTCAATTAAAATCTCTTCACGCATGACATCACGTGTTGTGCCGGGAATGTCAGTCACGATGGCCGATTCTTTTCCAGACAAGCAATTGAGTAAAGTTGATTTACCTGCATTAGGATGACCAGCTAAAACTACGGTAAAGCCTTCTTTAAGGACAACACCTTGTTTTGCTTGCTGCAATAATAGCGTTAACTCTGTAATACGCTCTGAAAGATTTTGGTTAATTCTTGTATCAGCTAAGAAATCAATTTCTTCTTCAGGAAAATCAATCGCGGCCTCAACATAAACACGTAATAAGGTTAATTCTTCTTGAAAATCGGCAATTTTTTTAGAAAAAGCCCCTTTTAAATTTCGCATAGCCAGACGTGAGGCCTTCTCGGATGAGGCTTCAATCAGGTCGCTAATTGCTTCAGCTTGTACAAGATCGAGTTTATCATTTAAAAAAGCACGCTCTGAGAATTCTCCAGGACGCGCGGGTCTTGCACCTAAAACAAGTAATTGCCTTAATAAAAGATTGAGAACCACTGGACTACCATGTCCCTGAAACTCAATGACCTCTTCGCCAGTGAAAGAATGGGGCGTTGCAAAGTAAATCACAACACCTTGATCGATTATATTTCCTTTATCATCCTGAAATTCAGCGTAGGTTGCTTTTCTTACGGATAACCTTTTGCGAGTTATTGCCTCTCCTAGAGCTAATGCCTGTGAGCCAGACACCCGCACAATACCAATACCACCGCGGCCAGCTGGGGTAGCAATGGCCGCGATAGTGTCGCGTTGCATATCATGCGTCATTTTTCTTTTTAGTCAATTTCTTATGACTAAAGCGTTTTTTGATAATATTATTACTAACGCGTCGTGTAATAACCCATTGTTGGGCAATGGATAAGGCATTGTTCACTGTCCAGTAAAGTACCAAACCTGCTGGAAAATGTAGAAATAACCCCGTAAACACAATAGGTAGAATCATCATCATTTTAGCTTGTGTTGGATCCGGTGGAGGTGGGTTTAACTTTTGCTGCATTAACATGGTTAATCCCATAATGATTGGCAAAATATAATAAGGATCAGGAACGGACAAATCATGAATCCAGAAAATAAAAGGTGCTTGCCGTAATTGAACACTTTCTAAGATTACCCAATAAAGGCCGATAAACACTGGAATCTGGACTATAGTAGGTAAACAACCACCTAAAGGATTCACCTTCTCCTTACGATATAACTCCATGGTTGCTTTACTCATCGCCGCTTTATCATCGCCAAAACGATGTCTTAACGATTCTAATTGAGGTTGTAATTTTCGCATGTTAGCCATGGAAGTATAGCTCTTTTCTGACAAACGATAGAAAACTAACTTGATTAATAACGTAACAAGAATAATTGACCAACCCCAGTTACCAATCACTTTCTGAATATTCTCTAAAATAAAGAAAATAAAGACAGAAATAGCACTAAGCCATCCATAATCGATCGTTAAATCCAATCCAGGGGCAATAGTTTCAAGCACATTCGTTAACTCGGGACCAATATATAATCCAGCAGACACTTCATAAGTCTGTTTTGGCTCTATCTGAATTGGTTCGCTTAGCATACCAATATTATAGAGCTCACCATTGGCATTTTTAACAGTTTGAGTATAAAACGTATTAGTAGAGCCAGTGGAAGGAATCCACGCTGTTAAAAAGTAATGCTGCTGCATTGCAATCCAGCCGTCTTTTACTTTTTGTTCTAAATTTTCTTTAGCCATGTCACCATAGCTAATTTTTTTATATAACTTATCACCTGGAATTGAAATAGCTCCCCCAGAATAAGAACCTAAATGAAATAAACTGGATTTATCTTCATGAGGATTATTCTGTGAAAAAGAAGTGCTGACAGCACCTTTCCATGGTTGTTCGGTAGCATTCTCAAGGATATAACGTACCCGAATTAAATACTCCCCTTTTTTAAGAAGAAATTCTTTTTTGACTTGCAGGCCATCTTGCCCTGTGCCTGCCATGCTAACAATCCATTGATCATTTTCTTGCTGGACCTGAAAGCTTTCGGGTGAAAATTGAACAGCTTGGTTACTTAATTCTCCATTTTTAGACGCGAGAAGCCGCATCGAGGTAACATATTGTTTTGATATTTTATCCGTCAAAACTGTAAAAGGTTTAGGATTTTCTAAACTTTCTTTATAGTTCATTAAATTAGCACTAACTAAATCACCCGTATTAACGTTAAATCCCACTTTCAAAACATCCGTTTCAACGAACTTTAACGGCTGTTTAACGACAGTACTATCGGTGACAGTATTTTCTGAATTCGCTGTAGATTGTGCCACACTACTGGAACCACTCGAGCCATAGAGCGTTGTTGCTGCTATAGAAGGAGTAGGTGCATAATCTTTTTGCCAATCCATCCAAAGGGTGTAAACAATTAACAGCAATACACCATATAAGGCTGCACGTTTAATATCTATCATCTTTTTTATATCTCTTATTAGGTGAAACAGGATCATATCCACCCATACACCATGGATGGCATCTTAGTAAACGGAAAATGGCTTTCGTCATTCCTTTAAAAACACCGCATGTTTGAATTGCCTCGATGGCATAAGCGGAACACGTCGGCTCAAAACGGCATGCCATTGGCAAAAATGGGCTTATTAAGTAACGGTATCCATAAATAGGAAGCAGAATTAAAAAGCGAATAATATGTCCAAGGAAGTTTTTATAATCTTTGAAAACCTTAGTCGAACCCTTATTTACTTGTTGTAAACTCAAGTTCTCGTTATGATTTTCACTTCGTCGAAAGCTCCATTGCTTAGGGTATATGTTCATTGCTTTAGTTTTCGCCATAACAAGGAAAGATTATTTCTGATTTCTGGATTAGTCGAGTCTTTTAAGCCTGACTTAGCCAGCACAATAATATCCATAGACTTAAGCGTTAGAGAGTTCACTCTAAAATCTTCTCTAAAGAGACGTTTAACCCGGTTTCGCATGCACGCTTTTGGCAAAACCTTTTTAGAAAGTGCAAATCCCAGCCGGGCAGTCTCTTTATCGTTAGGAGCGGTCAACACAAAAAAAACATCCGTATCAATTTTTTTTGTTTCTTTTGTTTTTTTAAAAACCCGCTCATATTCTTCTTTTTTCAAAAGCCGTTTAGCTTTTGGAAAAGCATAATCCATGCTCAAGAACGGATAACTAAACAGCTAAGCGCTTACGTCCTTTTTGTCTGCGACGGCTTAAAACTAAGCGCCCGCCACGAGTTGCCATACGTGCACGAAAACCATGATCACGCTTCTTCTTTAAATTACTTGGTTGAAAAGTACGTTTCATAAAAAACCTTTTTCTCTATATTGTTACTATTAAAATGGGCTGGATCCTAACCTATTTTTTTAGTAAATGTCAAATTTATCTTAAGAAGGGCTAATAGAGATTATTATTTAGAAGTAAAGAATGAGAGGCGAGGGTGGTTATATTGAATATCTTTGAAGGAATAAAAAAGCCAGCTATTATAAAAGTAATAGCTGGCGGTTAAAGCAACTTCGAAAAGTTGGTGGTTTCTAGTAATAAGAATTAATCATCTTTATTACTTCGGCCTCGACTACTTTGGTTACTGCCGCTTTGGCCATGGCCACTTTGGCTACTACCACCGTGAGAATGCTCACCACCTTTTCTTCCTGCTTCACTTAGACTTTCATAACCACGTGTTTCAGCAGCTTTTTCACCTGCCCTTACACGAGTTTCATGATCATCAGGATTTTGACGTCTTGTTTCTGCGGCTTTTTTTCCGCCTTCTGATGTACCAGCCATGATTTTATCCTCCTACTCTATATCAATAAATATATAGAGATAAAAAATAGATTAAAACTGCTAAAATAATTTTAATGTAATAGTTATTTTTAGCGGACTTGTAGAGTATTCTCTAAAAGCTACAGTTTAGAGAAACATAATGAAGAGTTGGAAATTCGCAATATTTTGGACTGCTCTTATATATAAGCTTAATCAACTCTCTGATAAATACAAGGAAAAAATAAAATATTTTTAGCTTGTTAATACCCAACTTCTTTGCATTGTCGCTGAAAATTCATCATCAACTTTATTCTATTCCCAAATGTCTTAATAATGCCTCGATTGAAGGAGGTTGTCCTCGGAAAGCAACAAAAGATTCAAGGATTGGGCGAGAACTACCTACTTCCAAAACAGTATGTAAGAATTTTCTGCCTGTTGCTTTATCAAATATACCATGCTTTTCAAACTCAACAAACGCATCACTTGATAGCACTTCTGCCCATAAATAACTATAATATCCGGCTGAATATCCACCAGAAAAAATATGCGCAAAACCATGTTGGAATTGATTGTAAGGTGCAATAGGCACTACGGTTACTCGAGCTCTTACTTCATCTAAAATCTCTTGAATTCGATTGCCCGTGGTAGGTTCAAACTCAGCATGAATACGAAAATCAAATAAGGTAAATTCTAATTGACGGGTCAACCACATAGCAGATTGAAAGTTTTTTGCTTTTAATAATTGTTCAACTTTATCATCAGGAATAGGCAATCCCGTTTCTATGTGTTTTGAGAAAAGCGCAATGGCTTCTTTTTGCCAACACCAGTGTTCAAAAAATTGGCTTGGTAATTCTACAGCATCCCATTCAACATCACCAATACCTGAAGCAGACGCTTCATCTACTAGTGTTAAAATGTGATGCAATGTGTGGCCAAATTCATGAAATAAGGTCACGACTTCTTCATGCGACAATAACGCATCTTTTTGTGGCTCCATGGGTTTGGTAAAATTACAGGTTAGATAAGCAACTGGAAGTTGTAATGAACCATCAGCTAAATGTTGTCGACTTAGGCAATCATCCATCCATGCCCCCCCTCGCTTTTCTGAGCGGGCAAAAAGATCGACATAAACAAAACCTCGCGCTTGTTCCATTTCATCATGGACTGCAAAGAATAAGACATCGGGATGCCACGTTTCCACTTTTTCTATATGCTCAAAACGCATGCCGTATAATTTACCGGCTATTTTAAATAAACCTTCTAATACTGCGCGATGAGGAAGGTAAGGACGAAATTCATTTTGTGATACGGCATATTCCGCTTCGCGTAATTTTTCACTGACGTATGCCACATCCCAAGGCTCTAATTTTTCCAAGGAGAATTGTTCACGGGCAAAATTTTCTAATTGCTGAAATTCTCGTTCTGCTTGGGGTTTTACTTTTTGAATAAGCGTATCGATAAAATCAAACACGTGTTTGGGCGTTTCTGCCATTTTTTTGGCTAATGAAAGCTCTGCATAATTAGCATACCCTAATAATACAGCTTCCTCATGACGCAAAGCCAAAATATCATGCATAATTTGGGTATTATCCCATTGAGGGCCACTCGGGCTTAATTGAGAAGCGCGTGTAACGTATGCATGATAAAAAGTTTCACGTAATTCTCGATCCTCTGCATACATCATGATGGCTTGATAAACAGGTGGTTCTAATGAAAAGAGCCAACCCGTTTGTTTTTCTTTTTTTGCTAATGTTGCAGCTTCTTGAAGAATATGTGCCGGAATTCCAAAAAGTTTATTATCTTCTTGAACATGCTTTTTCCATGCTTGTGTCGCATCTAATAAATGGTTTTCAAATTGATTACATAAAATTGATAATTGCTGTTGGATTTCTTTGAAACGCTCTTTATCTTTTTCACTCAGCGTAATACCCGCCAATTTAAAATCAATTAATTGATCACGAATAATTTTTTGTTTCGTCGTATTTAAGTGATTAAAAATAGGCGATTCGCTCAATTGCTGCACCGCCTTATAAAATCCTTGATGATGCGCAAATGTTAACGCATATTCTGTTAAGATAGGTAAACATTTTTGATAGGCTTCGCGTACTTTTTTAGTATTAGCCACGCCATTTAAATGTGCCAAGGGACCAATCACTTTATGCCATTCATCACCCATGATTTCCAATGGAAAAATCAAGTTTTCCCATGTGTAATGCCCATTGGCTTCATTTAATAATTCATCTAATTGTGCTTTATGTTGTAAAAACATAGTGGCCAATTGTTGAGGAATATGTTCAACATCTAAATGTTGGAATTTAGGTAAAGAAGGCAATGAAACAGTCATATTAACACCTCATGATGAGCGAAGAATAAAAATACAAAGGGCGATAAACGCAATTAAAATAACCGCCAAGATTCCCATAGTATAGAAGCTTTTGCTAAACATTTGTTTAGAAAATACTTCTGGTTGAGAACGAATGGTACGAATCATGTACCAAATGAGTAATCCTGCGCCAACTAATGCCAATATTTGCCAAAAAGTCTCCATGATTAATGTACCTTTTCTTTGTAAGGATAAATCTCAGCTAATGAAACCGATGTACCATTTTGTGTAACGCTCCGAACATGATGGCGCGTTAACTCCCTAGGTTCTTCTACACCACATGAGTGACAAATAATACCTAATTCATATTCAAGGTTTTTAACATAATGATAAACCCGGACACTCTTCTCGGTAGGATCTAACCCACGCATTAACCATGAATTATGCGTTGCTACCCCTGATGGACATTTGTTCGTATGGCATTTTAATGCTTGAATACATCCTAATGAAAATAAAAACCCACGTGCTGAATTCACAAAATCAGCACCCACACACAATGCCCAAGCCACCATGTCAGGTGTAACTAGTTTTCCAGAAGCCATTACTTTGATGCGATCACGTAACCCGTATTCATATAATTTATCAACTAATACTGGCAAACTTTCCGTAATAGGCAATCCCATGTAATCCACTAATGTAGCCGGAGCAGCCCCAGTTCCCCCTTCAGCACCATCCAACGTAATAAAATCAGGCGCCGATTCTATTCCTCTTTTAAGAATTTCGCTGAATAAATCATCCAACCAAGCATAGTCTCCAAGGACGGTTTTAAATCCTGTTGGTTTTTGGCTGACAGTACGTACTCGATGAATAAAGTCCAACAGCTCAGATGAATTACCAATATCTATATGGCGATTTGGGCTAATAGAATCTTTTCCAACTGGAATACCTCGAATAGCCGCTACTTCTTCATTTACTTTGATACCAGGAAGGATACCACCTTTACCTGGTTTCGCTCCTTGACTGAGTTTTACCTCAATCATTTTAACTTGGGGTAATTCTGCAATTTTTTTCAACTTTTCTTCTGAAAGATTGCCTTCTTCATCACGATAACCATATTTAGCCGTACCAATTTGCGCAACGATGTCACATCCACCAGACAAATGATAAGAAGAAACACCACCTTCGCCTGTGTTTAACCAACATCCCGCCATTTTTGCCCCATGTGATAAGGCAGTAATGGCATTTTCTGATAATGCACCATAACTCATGGCAGAAATATTAATCACTGACTTAGCTGTATAAGGGTTAGGACAGTGTGGTCCAATAACAATTTCTCTCGGTTCAACCACATCTTGTCCCAACACAGGAAAAGGTGCATCAACGAAATAGATTGATCCCAACGGTTTTAAATCTCTCGTAGAACCAAACCCCACTTCAGTACTGACGTTTTTAGCTGCTTCGTAAACCCATGAACGTTGCGCACGGTTAAATGGCAACTCTTCTCGATCTCGAGCATAAAAATAACTTCTTAAGAAAACACCCAAATCTTCAGCAATATAACGAATATGCCCTATTACTGGAAAAGTTCTTAAGATAGAATGTTTTTTTTGAAAAATATCCCAAATACCTAGCAAAATAAGGAAGGGGATCAAGATAAGAACAAACACGCCTAAATAAGTTAATGTGGGTTGCATAATTAAACCTTAAAAAAGTTAACCATCAAAAGTATCTCATGATTCTATAGAAGAAGCCAGTCAGCGAGAACAACAATGCTCTGAAGTAAATGCTACGAGAAGACACCTTAACTGTTGCTACTAAACGAATTTTCCCTATAACTCAATGCTTCGGACAAATGCTTAATCCCAATATTCTCGATATTGTCGAGATCAGCTAATGTCCGAGCCACACGCAAAATACGATGATACGAACGCGCAGAAAGTTTAAGCCGCTGAATAGCGGTATCCACTAACTGTGTTTCTTTCGTGCCTAATACACAATATTTTTCTAGTGGTTCCCCACTAAGGGAGGCATTATTTTTTCCTTGTCTTTCCTGTTGTTTTTTTTGTGCGATTATTACCCGTGCCCTAATCGTAGCACTGGTTTCAGGTGGTAGCATGTCAGTTGTGGTTAATATCTCTTTTTTTAATGCCGGCACTTGAATATGCAAATCAATGCGATCTAGAAAAGGACCTGAAAGCCTATTACGATAGTTGCGTATTTGTGTAGGCGAACATCGACATTGTTCATTGGGATTTCCCCAATGCCCACAGGGACAGGGATTCATCGCACAAATAAGTTGAAATTTTGCCGGATATTGCGCGTGGTGAGCGGCCCGTGCAATGGTAATATAACCTGCCTCTAACGGTTCCCTAAGGGTATCTAATGTATGACGGCTAAATTCTGGCAATTCATCTAAAAATAAAACACCATGATGGGCAAGAGAAATTTCACCTGGCTTTGGGGGACTTCCGCCTCCCACTAAAGCAATAGCAGAGCTTGTATGATGCGGTGCACGAAAAGCGCGTTGTTGCCAACATTCTTTGTTAAATGGCATTCCTCGGATAGATTGAAGACAGGCCACTTCCAAGGCTTGAGGAATGGACAAAGGAGGCAGCAAGGTAAGAAAGCGGCTGGCCAACATCGTCTTTCCTGTCCCCGGTGGGCCTGTCATTAATAAACTATGGCCACCCGCAGCAGCCACTTCCAAAGCACGTTTTGCATGAAATTGGCTTTTCACTTCAGATAAATCCATGGAATAATGCAACTCAGAAGAGGGAAAGGATGTTTCCACCAATGGAATTCTTTTTCTGCCAGACAAATGTGAACAAACGTCTAATAAATGTGTTGCTGCATAATATTCTCCTCCTTCAATCAATCCTGCTTCTGTACTATTTTCTTTTGGTAAAAGACATGCTTGCTGATTCTTATGACAAGCCAATAACATAGGTAAAACCCCTTTAATCCCACGCAAAGAGCCGGATAATGTCAGCTCACCCACAAATTCGTAATGATTTAGCATTTCGGAAGCAACAGATAGTTGCTCCGAAGCAATGAGAATAGCCAGTGCAATGGGCAAATCAAACCCACTACCAAATTTGGGTAAATCCGCGGGACCTAAATTAATGGTAATGCGTCGAGCAGGGAATTCAAAATTACTATTGATAATAGCACTTCGCACGCGATCGGCACTTTCTTTGATAAGCGTTTCAGGTAAACCGACAATTGAAAAACGAGGTAAACCATTGGAAACATGAGCTTCAACGGTAATAGAATAAGCGTGAACGCCAACATTGGTACGGCTTTTGAGAATAGCGAGAGGCATGTAAGGACTCCTGAAGTTGGAAAATAGTTTTTATTATCCGCATTTTTATATGTGTTTTCAATAGACTATTTTATTCACCAAAAGGTGAATCACCTTCTGGTGAATAATTATCTTGCTTATTTATAATTTTCCTTATGAAATTCACTTTGCGGTGGATGTATTAACAGAAAAAGATCTTATCCATTACAGCCAGGATAACTATCGCGTTCTTGATCCTGCGATTGAGTATTATATCAAATTTTTTACGTAGTATTTATTTCTTACCCTGCTCTGCCAATAGTTTTTCCAGTGCCTCTACGCGTGCTCGCGTTGCTTGCAATACTTTGGTTTGTATATCAAATTCTTCCCGAGTTACCAAATCTAATCGACTAAACGAAGCAGAAATTAAGGCTTTTAATTCTCCACGTACATCTTTGTTTACCTGCTGGACAGAATCCGGTAAAACATCCAAAATTTGCTGTGTTAATTTATCAAATAAATCTGTAATCATTATTTTGTCGCCTCAGTAATTTCAATCATTTTTTCGAGTGATTTTTTGGCATTTTCTTTAATCCACTCTTGTTTTTCTTTATTTAAACGCAAACGTTTACCTGAAAATTCATCCACAATATCACCGGGTTGTACAAGGTTATAGTCTAATGTTTTACCTTGGCGTAATAAATCCAACAAAGCGACAAGATGCGGTGGATCATTACGGGACATCGTTGCACAACCACATCCCATGGTTTTTTTACTTTCTGGGAGGGGTGCTTCGGCTAAATTTACAATCTGAATAGATTGGCCAGAGGCATTTAAGGTCGTGGCATACCGCTTTAAATTATCCACCATATGATTTTCAGTTCCAACAGCATATTTTCCAGCTGGGTTTTTATTTTTAGCAATAAAATCCCAAATGAAAGCAGTTGATCCCGCTTCATCAGCAATGCGTACAACGCTATTCATACACTCAGGATGCACAATAGTGGTAAAACCTTGTTGCTTCCAATATTCAACCATATAAGGCTCATAATAAGTATGTACGGCACAGAAACTGCTAAACAAAATCAATTTAGCACGATCAAATTGCGCAAGCGTTTTAGCATCTTGTTGATCCAATTGATATTGAGCACCTGCCGTGCCTCCTGGCCAATAGGCAATTTCTTCCGGAGGGATGCCAAGCCAATACGCTACATTTTCTCCCATATAGCGATCAGGAATAAATAATACTTTTTTATTTTGTGCAAAGGCCCATTCACAAATTTTTTTAACATTGGAACTGGTGCAAACCGCACCTCCTTGTGCACCCGTCATGGCCTTAATACGGCCAGATGTATTCATGTAGCACACAGGTAATATGTTTTCTTTACCATATCGCTCATTTAGATCGGTCAACGCAGGGTCAACCATATAATCTTTGGCCATCATTTCCATTGTACAACCCGATTTTGGATTGGTAATATAAACACGTTGATGCTCATGCGCAAGGAGGCTAATAGATTCAGCCATAAAATGCACAGCAGACTCTACAATCACTGATTTTTCGGGTTGGCGTGCGGCCATTAACGCTAATTGATAAGAATCACCAATTTGACCACCAAAATGTTCGATTATTTGAACAATTTCGCCACCCATATAATAATGGGCAAGCAATAATAATTGATCGCCGAAATGATCTTTTGCTTTTTGAAGATAGGGAGTCATCCATTTTAAAATGGTGGAAATTTTTCTATCTGGTAACGCAAGATATTCTTCTGCATAAGGGGCAAATTCTGTCTGATAATGATCTAGAGGGTAATCTACTTGGCATAAAGGCATATCAATCGGCATGGCCAAGTTTGACATACGTGGTTCATAGGTTGATAAAGAGGTGCTCATAAATATCTCGTTTTCAATTATAGTAAGTTAAAATTTAATTGACTATTGATTGAAAGAACGTCGCGAACTCGGACGAAGGTAGCGCGAGGCCAGGGATGGCCGTTTCTGGAAATCAATAGTCAATTAAATTTTAAACCACTATAGGTAATAAAATTTCGGGTAGATTAGCCGAACAGAACCTATTTTGTCCATATTTGTAAAAAATCATAAATCACGTTACATTCTACCATAGATGATGAGGTTTTTATGAAAAATATTATAAAAAATAGTGCCGCCCCGCACAATATATTAAGAAATTATATTGATAAATTGAAACAAGCACCTGCCCAAGATGCCTTTGCACTCGCTACCCATCGCAATTCAATAGAATTTGAACCTACAGGTGTAATATTTATATCCTCAACTACTTTACATGAAGATTTTAAAGAAAGATTTCAAAATAATTTATTGTCTGCCCACGTTCCCGTCGAAATAGATTTAGTAGGTAGCCCTAAAATAGGGTTTATTTCTACTAAAAATTGTCTTCGTGTTATTCTTTCCGAGAAAAAAATTGCAATTCAATTGAAAATAGAGCATCCATTTTCATCAATAGAAATAGCAAAAATAGGCGTAGCAGCTACTAAAGCAGCAACAACTCAAAAAAATATAGTTCTTAGCTCCTTCTCTGATTCTTCACTTTCTTCCTTAGTTCAGCAATTACTTCAAGCAGAAGGGTTCTTTATAGAAAATAACGAAGAGAGCTAACACTAGTTAGCCTCAGTTACGCTACGAATCGTCATTGCAATGACACAGGGGATATACACACCTCAGATTACCTAAACATACAAAGGAACAGTATTATCAGAACTTTCCGAAAGCGATATGTAAGTTTGCCAAGAATGGTTTATATTTTCGAGTTGATCACATGCTGCTAGAATTTGTGTCATAGAAATATTTTTGCCATCTTGCTCTATACTCACACGCGTTAATGCTTTAATGAACGGTATTTTATTTCCCACATTAATGCTTTCATCTGTAAGGTATTGATGCAGTTTTTCCAAAATTTTTATATGCTCGTTCCAGGTATTTTCAAAAGGGTAATTGAAATATGAGGTAGTCATACTTTCATAAGAACATACTGTATTATTCATTCTGCTAGCAAAACTTATTTCCCCTTTAATTCTTTTTGCAATCAGAGGGATAAGCGCTGTTGGTATTTCCCAATTTCTAGGTGGGTTACCTGATTGAATAAGGTATAAAACATTAGCCCATTGGTAAATTATACTGTTTTTATCTTTTTCATTGAGTAAAATAAATTCAGCCATTACGCGAAAATTTTGTCCAATTTTTTTCTTTTGGCTTAGGGTAAATTCACTCTTCAATGCTTTCTCGATAATATTCCAATCTCCAGTAGAAGCAGATTGATTTGAATAGAAATTATTATTGGGCTGATGAAGTATTGATATTGATGTACGTTGAACATCCAATATTGCCATTGTTTTAAGCATATCCTGAAGCAGTATTTTCATAGGCAATACTTGTGGTGAAACAGCAGATCCCGAGGTACAAGACCAATTTCTCTTAGCCATTTTTCGCTCATTGAACAATTCCACCATTTCAAAAACAGTTTTTTGCATCGGTTGATTTTTTTTATTTGAAGGAACCGAATTTAGTAGCAATGGTGTTGTTCCTCCCACAATCAAAACATCAATTAGCTTACCAATAATATCTTGATTATGTGGGGATAGCTTCTCCAAAACGGGTTGTAAAAATGTCTTTAATGCTGCAGCACTATTTTTTTCATCTTTTATGCGGGAATTTCTGAAAATCACATCATGATAAAGGGCACAAAGCGGCATGAACAAATGAATGGGTAATGAGGTTTTTGCTACTGAACATGCTTGAAAAGTGTCAAAAAACATTTCGGCTGAATGCCCGGAATTATGATAAGTTAACTGCAAATCTACCCGATTTTTATTCATTTCCTCACGAACATCAGAAAAGGCTCTTACTATATTACTTTTTAAATGTGAAGCACCCTCATCATGCTCATCGAATGGTGATGCCAATGCAGTGTGATCAAATTTTTGATTAAATTCTACAAGTGCATCATTTATTTCGTCAAAAGAACAAGCATCTAACACAGAAATTTGTCGTTTGATTTGAATAATCACTTCAGCAAATTCCTGGGCATTTTGAGTAACAAGGCCAAATTTTTGAAGCATTACCTTTACCTCAGTTGTTTCATCTTGCGCAAATAAAGACGTATAAAAAGAAAGTAGCATAATAAAAAACGCGATATAAAATAATAGAATAGACGCCAATGGGATTTAAGTAAATTTTCGTGCCTTAATCCCAGAATTTAATCGCGCAGAGTATACATTAAGGAGAAAGTCTTTCAACTATCCAATGCATATTTTCTTTTCTATAACGAATTCTATCATGTATTCGATTATCACGGCCTTGCCAAAATTCAATTTCTACTGGAACAACCGCATAGCCCCCCCATTCTTGTGGGCGAGGTACAGGTTGATCAGAAGGATATTGCGTAGAAAGGGCAGCAATACGATCTTCTAATACTTTTCGATTGGTTAATACCTGACTTTGATGTGAAGCTATTGAGGTCAACTGGCTCGAACGAGGGCGAGACGCAAAATATTCATCCGACATTTCTTGAGGTACTTTGTGAACTTTTCCTCTTACCCTCACTTGTCGTGAGCTGCTTCTCCAAAAAAAATTTAAGGCAGCATGAGGATTAGCCGCTAACTCTTTTCCTTTAGCGCTATCGTAATGGGTATAAAACACGAATTGATCATCAATAATCCCTTTCAATAAAACAATTCGTGCATCGGGCATACCAGAAGCATCTACCGTAGCCAGCGTCATTGCTGTAGGATCAACAAGTTCTTCAGCCACCATTTCATCGAACCATTGTTTAAAATATTCAATAGGATTAGAGGGTAAATGTTCTTCGAGCAAAATACGTGTACCATATTCACGACGAATAGATGATAAAGATATTTTTTTCATTTTGAACGCCTCACCTCTTATGTTAATGTAACCATTGTACTACAATGCCAAATAATATCTACTAGATATACTCTTCGCTAATGAGTCTTTGGTTTTGTTGCGAGCCGCATCGACTTCGGTCATGTACTACTTGTACACTCCCTCGTCTGTTTCGCTCGCGCCTCACCAAAAATCATTAGCCGTGAGTATAAAGAGGACGTATATGTTAAAGAACCCTGGTATCATTCGTGCACCTCGAGGTACTACTTTATCAGCCAAAAGTTGGCTGACTGAAGCACCTTTACGCATGCTAATGAATAATTTAGATCCTGACGTTGCTGAAAAACCAGAAGAGTTGGTTGTATATGGAGGTATTGGCCGGGCAGCACGTAATTGGGAGTGTTATGCTCGTATTATTGAAACATTAAAAAAACTTGATGCCGATGACACGCTGCTTATTCAATCTGGAAAACCTGTCGGCGTTTTTAAAACCCATCCTGACGCTCCGCGCGTACTAATTGCTAACTCAAATTTAGTGCCTCATTGGGCTACATGGGAACATTTTCATGAATTAGATAGAAAAGGGCTCATAATGTATGGGCAAATGACAGCAGGTTCGTGGATTTATATTGGCTCCCAAGGAATTATTCAAGGTACGTATGAAACCTTTGTCGCAGCGGGAAAAAAACATTTTCAAGGAAATTTATCCGGTAAATGGATTTTAACTGCTGGGCTTGGAGGCATGGGGGGCGCACAACCACTTGCTGGGACAATGGCAGGTGCTTCCGTATTAGCGATTGAATGTGATCCTTCACGCATTGAAAAGCGCTTACAAAAAGGTTTTGTCGATTACACTACCTCCCGTCTCGATGAAGCCTTAAACCTTATCAACACAGCCTGTCAGGATAAAAAAGCTATTTCTGTTGCTTTATTAGGCAATGCAGCAGAAATTTTGCCGGAATTAGTAAAGCGAGGAATAAAACCCGACATGGTGACAGATCAAACCAGTGCCCATGATCCCCTCAATGGTTATTTACCTGCAGGGTGGACATTGGAAGAAGCCATTACATGTCGCCAATCTGATCCGCAAAAAATTATTCTTGCAGCAAAACAATCTATCGGTTGCCATGTAAACGCAATGTTGGCGTTTCACAAACAAGGTATCCCTGTATTTGATTATGGCAATAACATTCGTCAAGTTGCTTTTGATGAAGGCGTAAAAAAAGCGTTTGATTTTCCCGGGTTTGTCCCTGCCTATATTCGTCCTTTATTTTGTGAAGGTATTGGTCCTTTTCGCTGGGTCGCTTTATCGGGCGATCCGGAGGATATTTATAAAACGGATCAAAAAGTAAAAGAACTCATTCCTGATGATCCGCATTTACACCATTGGCTTAATATGGCCAAGCAGCGAATTTCCTTTCAAGGATTACCAGCACGAATTTGTTGGATAGGCCTAAAAAATCGCGCTCGATTAGGACTAGCTTTTAATGAGATGGTGGCAAAAGGTGAATTGAAAGCACCTATCGTTATTGGTCGTGATCATTTAGATTCGGGTTCTGTGGCCAGCCCTAACCGAGAAACAGAAGGCATGCAAGATGGCTCAGATGCTATTTCTGATTGGCCGTTATTAAACGGCTTGTTGAGCTGTGCCGGTGGCGCTACGTGGGTAAGTTTACATCATGGTGGTGGTGTAGGAATGGGATATTCACAACATGCGGGTTTGGTTATTGTTGCCGATGGTACGCCAGAAGCCGCTAAACGATTATCACGAGTTTTATGGAATGATCCTGCCAGTGGCGTGATGCGTCATGCTGACGCAGGTTATTCTGAAGCATTACATTGTGCAAAGGAAAATAATTTATGGTTACCAATGATTTAGTTTTGCTCACGCCTAGAGGTTTGTCACTCGAAGATCTTCGAGTGATGTATGATCATAAGGTCACTTTAAATATTGATAATACTTTAAAAGAAGCGGTAGAACGTTCTTCTGCATTAGTTGTCGATGCATTAAATTCTGGTGATATCATTTATGGAATAAACACAGGATTTGGTATTTTAGCTCATACCCATATTAGCTTTAATAAATTGACCGAATTGCAGCATAATTTGATTTATTCCCATAAAGCAGGCGTTGGCCCTTACCTAGATGAGAAAATCTGCCGGCTCATTTTAGGTATTAAAATAGCTACACTTTCAGCAGGATACTCTGGAGTAAGATGGCAACTTATTGAAAAACTCCAAGATTTGTTTAATCAGGGTATTTACCCTTGCTTACATTCTAAAGGTTCAGTTGGTGCATCGGGTGATTTAGCGCCATTAGCTGACTTGGCTGGTGTAATATTAGGCGTAGGGGATGCTTGGATCAAAGGGAAAATTATACCCGCCAAAAAAGTACTTAAGAAGCTTGGATGGGAACCCTATGTCTTAGGCCCCAAAGAAGGACTTTCTTTAATTAATGGCACACAAGTTTCAACCGGTTTAGCATTGGCAGCGCTTTTTAAAGCTGAACATTTAATAGGCGCTACTATTATTTCAGGCGCCGCTTCTGTTGAGGCCGCGAAAGGTTCTCACTCGCCATTTCATCCAGAGCTTCAACGATTAAATAAACAAAAAGGCCAACAGCATGTTGCACGGTGGTATCGGACATTACTTGAAGACAGCGAAAATCGTGAAGTATTAAAAGTACAGGATCCTTATTGTTTGCGATGCCAGCCTGTCGTGATGGGGGCTTGTTTGGATCAAATGCAACATGCGGCAGAGATTTTATTATGCGAAGCAAACGCCATAACGGATAATCCTCTGGTTATTCCAGAAACAGGCGAAATCCTCAGTGGTGGAAATTTCCACGCTGAACCAGTCGCTTTTGCAGCAGATAACTTGGCAATCGCTATTGCTGAAATCGGGTCTATAGCTGAACGGCGCATTGCTTTATTAATGGATGCCCATTTTAGTGGATTGCCTGCATTTCTTGTTCCAGATAGTGGTCTTCATTCGGGATTGATGATTGCTCATGTTACTGCTGCGGCCTTGGTCAGTGAAAACAAGGGATTGGCTCATCCAGCAAGTGTAGATAGTATCCCAACATCTGCCAATCAGGAAGATCATGTCAGTATGGCCACTTACGCAAGCCGTCGATTACATGAAATGGTAGATAACGCCGCTTATGTAACAGCAATTGAGTTGCTTGCTACTATTAGGGCATTGACCTTGCAAGCAGGATTAAAAATAAGTGAGCGTTTAGACAAACACTTATATCGGCTTGAATCCTTGGTTCAATTGGATAGTCATGATCATATATTAACACCAGAGATTGAAGCATTAAAAGAAGCAGTAATAAGTGGCAAAGTAGCGTCAGTATTACTAGAATCAAATGAAGAGCCCTGTTTTGTAGATTAACATCATGACAAATGCCTTTTATCAGCTTCCGGATTTATTCTTATGGTCAGGAAGAAACGACACCTCCTCGGGACGCCTGTTCCAACAAATAAAATTATTAGATTGTCAAAATCTTTCTCCCTCTTTACCTAAAAATAGCATTGTCTTTTTAGGTTTCGCCTGTGATGAAGGGGTGCATCGCAATTTAGGACGTCCAGGAGCTGTCCAAGGTCCTGAAAGTTTAAGAAAGGTATTAGGTAATCTTCCTTTAAACGGTAACTCCTGCACATTATGGGATGCTGGCAACATCACTTGCTCTCTTGAAGGGGATTTAGAACAAGCACAAAAAATATTAGGGCAATTAGTCCAAGAATTACGTCAACGGGGTGCTTTTGTTATTGTATTAGGTGGTGGCCACGAAGTAGCCTGGGGACATTTTCAAGGATTAGTAGATAAAGGATGTGACGTGATTAATTTCGATGCCCATTTTGACCTACGTCCTCTTTTACCTGAAGATAAAGGATCTTCAGGTACCAGTTTCCGCCAAATGTATGATTACTCTCAGAAAAAAAATCTTTCCTGGCGTTATGCCTGTTTAGGCATTCAACCATTTGGGAATACAAAAGATTTATTTGAATATGCAAATCAATTACCCGCTTATTATTGTTTTGCCCAACAAATGGTAAATCAACCTGAACAAATCCACGAAGCCTTAGCTAAGTGGCTTTCAGCAGCGAATCGTATTCAATTAACCTTGTGCTTAGATGTTTTTGCCACTGCATATGCACCAGGCGTTAGCGCACCACAGGCAATGGGCTTACCCCCTCATGTATTATTACCTTTTTTTCAACAAGTATTAAACAGCGGCAAAGTGGTAGGATTTGACATTGCAGAATTAAACCCAACTTTTGATCGTGATAACCAGACAGCCATGTTAGGTGCTTATTTTATTGGCGAGGTGTTACAAAAAATACTAGGGGAATTTCATGTGGGATAACTTATGGCTAAATGTAAACTTAGCCACTCAAACAACGCATGGCAATATAAAACACGCGGCCATTGCCTCTTCTAAGGATGGTAAAATTTCTTGGTTAGGTGAAATCAAAAATTTACCTGGCAAACCTCAAAAATTAGCTACTCATATATTTGACATGAATGGTGAATGGGTTACCCCTGGGTTTATTGATTGCCACACTCATCTCATTTTTGCGGGACAACGTGCCAATGAATTTGAAGCACGGTTAAATGGCAAATCTTATGAATCCATATTAGCGACAGGCGGCGGTATATTATCGACCGTTAATGCTACACGAATGGCATCCTTTGAAACCTTGTTATCTCTCGCCCTTAAAAGAGTTCAGTGGATGATGAGTAACGGGGTTACCACTTTAGAAATAAAATCAGGTTATGGGTTGGACTTAGCTACCGAATTAAAAATCTTACGAGTAGCAAGAAAACTTCAAACATTACTTCCTATTACCATTAAAACAACCTGTTTAGCCGCTCATGTAGTACCACCTGAATTTCTTAATCGACGTTCTGCGTATATTGCTTGGATTATTGAAGAATTGTTTCCGGTTATCAAGAAAGAAAATTTAGCCGATGCCATTGATGTATTTTGCGAAAAAATCGCCTTTTCCCTTGAGGAAACTGAACAAATATTCCAGGCAGCCCAAACATTTAAATTGCCCATAAAAGTTCATGCCGAGCAACTGTCTTTTTTTGGAGGGGCCGAATTAGCCGCTCGTTATAATGCACTTTCTGCCGATCATTTAGAATACACGACAGAAAAGGACATCCAAGCATTAAAATCATCAGGCACTACTCCTGTTCTTTTACCTGGTGCTTTTTATTTTTTAAATGAAAAACAAGCACCACCCATTGATTTATTTCGAAAATATAAAGTACCCTTTGCTCTAGCAACTGATTTTAATCCCGGTACTTCACCTATTTTAACCTTACCCAGCATCATGAATTTAGGCTGTGTTTTATGGGGTATAACTCCTGGGGAAGCTTTACAAGGGATAACTCACAATGCTGCGAAAGCATTGAACCTCTCGTCTACAACAGGTTCTTTGTCTATTGGAAAAGATGCTGATTTTGCATTCTGGGCAATCGATACCCCTGTTGAACTCGCTTATTATCTCAGTGGTTTTTCGTGCACGCAGTTAATAAAAAAAGGGCAATTTGTGGATTTTTCTTGAATGCCCTTAAAATTGCACTAATCATACAATAGTTGCATTACTCGCGTCGAAAACGATACAGTAGCCATCCAATGCCCAATAAAATCAATGGCCCTAAAATAAGTTCGGCTTCATACATAAAAATATCATGGGAAGTTTTCAAATCTTCACTAGGAAAGAAACTGGCGATAATTCCTAAAGAAATAGAAATAAATATCCCCGTTGCCAAAGCATATCCAATATATTTATTCACCCCGATTTTTGCTATAGAGCGCTTATAAGCAACCGCTAAAAATAAATAAGGGATAAAATACAAAATGGTGGCCATTAGAACAAGTACTTGATACATGGCATTCACGCTTGGTAACGCGCTGGTAATAATGATGACTAATGAAACAAGGACACCTTGAAATAAAATGGCATTCAACGGTGTCCCTTTTTTATCCACTTTATGCATCCAATCGGGCAATATGCCACGGGGAGTACATTTAAAAAACATAATTACGGGGGCAAGTAACCAAACGACAATAGCCCCTAGCTCCGCAAAAGTTAAACAACCTGCAATACTTCTAGACATCCATGATAAATCAAATTTTTGATCCACAATAGCAAACGCTTGCATAATGCCAGTAGTTTGGTGTAATTCAGCTGGCTTTGCCAGCACATTCATTGCCAATGTTCCTATCACATATAGGATAAAGATGAGCACGGATCCTAATAACAATCCAAAATACAAATCTCTGCGAGGATTACTGACGCGGTTTGCAAACGTTGCAATAACCTCCACTCCTGCCATGGCAAACATAATCATGGTTAAAGATGAAATATTATGAATTATTTTTCCACTAGGTAGAAAATTATGCAAGCTAAAATCAGTGGCACTTCCGCCTAACTTAAAAAATGCTAATCCACTGAAAAACAGCAGTAAAGCTACTGGAACAAAAAGACCTAATATCCCTCCGATACTAACGAAATATTTACTGGCTTTTAAACCACAATAGGCAACGCCTACAATCAACCAAAACCCAACCAGGGTTGTCATAATCATGTAGGTTGTATTTTCGGTTAGATCGGGACGCCCAATTAAATAGGCAAAATTACTGGCTAAGAATATAAGCACTGCTGGATAATAAAATATATTATTCACCCAATAAATCCATGCTACCATGAATCCTTGCTTTTGACTTAAAGTATCTTTTGTCCAAGCATATAAACCTCCTTCCTCGGGATATGCGCGAGACATTTGCGCTGAAATAATGGCTAATGGCACAAAAAATAATAACGCACCAAAGAGCCATAAAAAGACCGAAGAAGGGCCAATGCCAGCCGCTACGGCAATCCACCGTATGCCAAAATTAGCGGTAACGGTCATCAGGACAATATCAATTAGACTTAAAACTTTTTTATCATTTTGCATGGGTGAACTCCATTCGTAGGGGCGGTCTTGTACTCAATAGCATTCGGTTAAGACAAAATTCCCAAGTGTAGGGCAGGTCTTGTACCTGCCCGAAAATTCAATAGCCTGGAAATAACGGGCGGGTACAAGACCTGCCCCTACGCAAGAAAAATTGTCTTACTCACGGAAGCTGGTTGTCGCGTAATCACATCACCTTTTGCAAAAGGAGTAACTCGCGACAACTGAGCTGAGGGATTAAAACTTACAACACCCCAGCAATAGCAGCGCCCAACTCACCAGGTGATTTAACAGTTGTTACTCCAGCAGCCTTCAACGCTGCGAATTTATCCGCTGCTGTGCCTTTTCCACCAGAAATAATCGCACCGGCATGTCCCATACGTTTACCTTCTGGGGCACTTACACCAGCAATATAAGAAACAACTGGTTTAGTCACATGATCTTTGATGAACTCAGCCGCTTCTTCTTCAGCAGTTCCACCAATTTCACCCACCATGATAATCGCTTCTGTTTGAGGATCTTTTTCAAAAAGAGCCAATACATCGATGAATGAGGTACCAGGAATTGGATCACCACCAATACCTACACAAGTACTCTGTCCTAAACCTGCATCAGTCGTTTGTTTTACTGCTTCGTAGGTTAATGTACCCGAGCGTGAAACAATGCCAATCTTTCCAGGCATATGAATGTGTCCAGGCATAATACCAATTTTACACTCGCCGGGAGTAATCACCCCTGGGCAGTTAGGACCAATCAAACGAATATGCGGATGGCTGTCTAAATAAACTTTTACTTCCAGCATATCCAACGTAGGAATACCCTCCGTAATACATACAATAAGTTCAATTCCAGCTTCTGCTGCTTCAATAATAGAATCTTTGCAGAAAGGTGCAGGTACATAAATCATGCTGGCTGTAGCACCAGTTTGCTCAACTGCTTCTCTTACGGTGTCAAAAACCGGTAAATCTAAATGGGTTTGCCCACCTTTTCCTGGAGTAACACCACCAACCATTTTAGTGCCATAAGCAATACCTTGCTCTGAATGAAATGTCCCTTGTTTTCCTGTAAAACCTTGGCAAATAACCTTGGTATCTTTGTTAATTAAAATACTCATGCTTAGTTTCTCTTTACTGCTTCAATAATTTTTTGGGCGCCATCAGCCAAGCTGTTTGCGGGAATAATATTAAGGCCGCTGGCACTTAATTTTTCTGCACCTAAGTCAGCATTATTACCTTCAAGACGAACAACCACAGGAACTTTTACTTCCACTTCTTTAACAGCATCAATAATACCATCGGCAATCAAATCGCAACGCACGATACCACCAAAGATGTTGACTAAAATACCTTTCACATTGCTATCAGCAAGGATGATCTTAAATGCTTCAGCTACACGTTCTTTAGTTGCGCCACCACCAACATCTAAGAAGTTTGCAGGTTTTCCGCCGTATAATTGGATAACGTCCATGGTCGCCATTGCTAAACCAGCACCATTCACCATACAACCAATTTCACCTTCTAATGGGACATAGTTTAATTCCCAAGCCTGTGCACGATTAATACGTTCGTCTTCTTGTGAGCTATCACGCATGTCTTTCAATGCAGGTTGACGGAATAAAGCGTTGTCATCAATATTAATTTTGGCATCTAAACACACTAAGTCATCTTCTGCTGTAATGACTAAAGGATTGACTTCCAGTAAACTTAAATCTTTTTCCACAAACATCTTGCTTAAACCAACCAATAATTTGGTAAAAGTTTTCATTGCTTTTTCAGGTAAGCCTAATTTAAATCCTAATTCACGTGCTTGATAAGGTAAGGCACCCATGAGTGGATCAACGGTTACTTTTAAAATTTTTTCCGGCGATTCATGGGCGATAGTTTCAATATCCACACCACCTTCTGTTGATGCCATAAAAACAACGCGACGTGTTGCACGATCCAACACAGCACCAAGATATAATTCGCGCGCAATGTTAGAGGTTTCTTCAATAAGGACAGAATTAATGGGTTGTCCATTTGCATCCGTTTGGTAAGTCACTAACTGACGACCAATTAATGATTCTACCGCTCTTGCTACTTCATCTTTTGAAGAACAAAGCTTCACACCGCCCGCTTTACCGCGACCGCCGGCATGCACTTGTGCTTTAACCACACAGCGTTTGCCACCTAACATTTCAAAAGCTTCTAATGCTTCTTTTGCCTTGGAAACAACTTGCCCATTTGGCACAGGCAAGCCGTATTGCGCCAATAGTTCTTTGGCTTGATACTCATGTAAATTCATTTTTTACCTTTCCATGCTCTTCGCCATTGCGCTTTCGGTTTTGTTGCGAGCTGCATCGACTTCAGTCATGTACTATTCGTACATTCACTCGGTCCATCCTTGGACCTCGGCCTATTGGCCGTGACCGTGCAAATCGGCTTTCCTGCCGATTTGTCATTCGTCTGCTTCGCTCGCGTCGCGCCGAAAACTCAATTGCTATGAGCATAATAATTATTGTTAAACATCCAATAAAAGACGGCTCGGATCTTCCAGGAATTCCTTAACCGTAACTAAAAATTGGACAGACTCTTTACCATCAATGAGGCGATGATCATAAGACAATGCCACATACATCATAGGCCGAATGACCACCGCTCCGTTTTCAGCAATAGGGCGTTCTTGAATTTTGTGCATACCTAAAATTCCCGTTTGTGGTGGGTTAATAATAGGGGTTGCAAGCAATGAGCCAAAAACACCGCCATTGGTAATAGTAAATGTACCACCTTGCATTTCTTCAATGCTTAGTTTTCCATTTCTTGCACGCGCTGCATAATCAGCGATATTTTTTTCTATATCGGCCATGCTGAGTTCATCGGCGTTCCTTAACACAGGAACCACTAATCCACGCTCTGTTGAAACAGCTACACCAATATCGTAATAGCCATGATAAACAATATCAGAACCATCGATGGATGCATTAACTGCAGGGAAACGTTTTAATGCTTCTACAACCGCTTTACAGAAGAAAGACATAAAGCCTAAGCGAACACCATGACGCTTTTCAAATTTATCTTGATATTGCGCACGTAAATCCATTACTGCTTTTAAATTTACTTCATTGAATGTCGTTAACATTGCAGCTTCATGCTGGGCAGATACTAAACGTTCTGCTACTTTAGCTCGTAAACGAGACATAGGTACGCGTTTTTCTGAACGTTCGCCGACATTTACTTCTACAGCAGAAGTAGCGATAGAAGAGGTTGATGCTGGTTTTTCAGTTTTTGCATGCACAGCAGCTAACACATCTTCTTTTAGGATTTTTCCACTTTTTCCAGAACCTGAAACTTCACTCGCATTTAAACCATGTTCATTTAATAACTGGCGAACAGAAGGGGATGCCGCTACGTCAGATGCACTGGTTACTTTTTCTTCTTTCTTCTCTTCAGCTTGCGCTTGTGGAGAAGAAGCAGAAGCTTGTCCACCTTCTTCAATGGTTGCTAGCACATCACTGCTGTGTACTACTGCACCCACTTGCTGCAAAATTTTTCCCATTACCCCATCCGCAGGAGCTGGTACTTCTAAAACCACTTTATCCGTTTCTAATTCGATCAACGTTTCATCGCGCTTAACGGCTTCCCCTTCCTTTTTATGCCAGGTTAATACCGTCGCATCAGCGACAGACTCTGGTAACATGGGCACTTTTATTTCAATTGACATGATTGCAACCTTTATAGTAATGAACCAAAGCCCTAAGTATACACGCGAGGTAGCCTTTAACTCAACACATACGCCATTGAATTTCAATACGGCGGTTCATTGCGGCACCATGAACGAGGAAATTATCAGCAATATCGTACTTTTCTCCGTATCCTTGCACTTTTAGTTGACTCAGCGGAACACCATTGGCCCACAAGAGATCGGCCATTTGTTGGGCACGCTGTTGTGATAATTTCTGTGCAGCCAAAGGAGAACCAATGCCGCCATCAGAGAATCCTGCTACATATACCACTTGATTGGTTTTTGTTTTCAGTACAAGCTGGACAATATAGTTAAGTCCTCGATACCAGACGTCATCAAACTCATAAGAATCAGGTAGATAATAAATATCAGTAGGCACTAAAAGTGTGATCGTATCGCCATCTTGCACAACTTGAATATGTTCTTTAGGCAACGCATTAATTATTTTTTGAGGTGATTCTGCATCAGAAGCAGCAATTGCATGGGTAGTACCACCTATAAGCACACCTGCACCTGCACCTGCTGGCGATACAAGGGCGCCAATAACACCACCAGCTGCTGCTCCCACTACAGCAGATTGGGCTACTTTGCTTTTTGGCTGTTCAAAATTATTGTAGGGCGGGTTTTCCACTTGAGGAGGTCCAGAAGTACAACTACTTAGCAGCAAAAGTGAACACAACAAAGATAAAGCATTTTTTTTCATAGCCTTTAGCCATTTCTTAAAATTCAAAGCTATACTCTAACACACAAATTATTAATCATCGAGTTGCAAAAAAATAATTTTCACCTATACTGTAATTAAGATGTGTTGAAGGCTTTAAGGTCTTCAAAGCAGACTCGCCGTAGTTGGAGCTTTGTCGGAAGCACTCCATTTTCAGTAAAGTTGATAAATGGAAATTCAATTACGTCGAGACAAATTATACTCAGATAGTATTATTTGAGTAAGCTCTATTAAGAGCGAGAAGCGATACGAGCGAATTTATAACTGAACCGTTACACTATGCAAATGTAAGTGGAACGATTGAAGATGTGATGTGTAAGCCCTGGCTTCGAGATTTAAATCTCGAAAGTTAATAGGGAAACCTAAAGCAGCTTCAGGTTCTACGCCTTTTCTCAAGAATGGGCTCAGATGCATGAATTCGCACCACGTATCGCTTTTTTTATGCTCTTCGTAATGGAGCTTTCAGCAGCGTCGCCAACTGCATCGACTTCGGTCATGTACTACTCGTACACTCCCTTGTCTGCTTCGTTGGCTTCTTGCTGAAAACTCCATTACTGTGAGCATATCCATAACTTAAAATCTAAGAATCGATGAAAAACATCCTTATTATTAATACCGGCGGCACTATCAGCTGTACGCAATCTCCCCATGGGTTCGAACCGAAACCAGGATTCATTCCCAAACAACTTGCTATTATGCCGGAATTAAATGCTGAAAATATGCCCGCCTATCGGGTATTAGAATACGACCCCCTTATTGATTCTTCCAACATAACTATTGATGACTGGAACAATCTCGCAAAAACCATTGCGGATCACTATGATCATTATGACGGTTTTATTATTTTGCATGGTACGGATACCTTGTCCTATACTGCCTCAGCACTGTCATTCATGTTAGAAAATTTAACCAAACCAGTCATCGTGACTGGCTCACAAATTCCTCTCTATGAAAGCCGCAATGACGCTAAAGATAATATTATCGCGGCGTTACTTTTAGCCGCGCATTATCCTATCAAAGAAGTATGTGTCTACTTTGGATCCCGGTTACTTCGAGGAAATCGCAGCCAAAAAATTAGTTCTCATCAATTAGAAGCATTCGACTCTCCTAATTATCCTGATTTAGCTGACATTGGCATCCAAATTAATTTACACACGGATCGACTATGGAACTTTGATCATTCCCATCTAACTTCGCCACAAACATTACAATGGCAACCACTAACACCTCACTTTTTAACCAATTTTCGTTTATTTCCTGGGTTTTCCCATCAAATTTTGACCTACCTTCTTCAACAACCCATCGAAGGAATGATTATAGAAAGTTATGGGGTGGGTAACGCCCAGAATAATGATTCAGAGTTTTTAAATTTATTAAAAAAAGCAACCGATAAAGGAATGGTGATAGTAAATTGCAGCCAATGTTATCGGGGCATTGTCAATATGAACAGTTACGCTACTGGCCAAACCTTGCTTAATGCAGGGCTTATTTCAGGTTTTGATATGACCACCGAAGCAGCCCATTGCAAACTTTTGTACCTTCTCAGCAAAAATCTTCCCCTTAGCGTTTTAAAGGATAAAATGCAGGAAAACCTACGTGGGGAATTGACTTTACCTGCATTTTAAATATTTAAAACATGAAGAATTTTTTAAATTTAATGCTTTCTTAAGATAATGGTATTATAATTGATTCTCATTTACATTAACACGCATGCAAAAACTAAAAGGTAGTATTTATGACAGGTGAAACAGGTCACAAGAGTAACAAGGAGGCAGCAGAATGGAAGACCTCCGATCAAGTTCAACTATGCCAGCCAGTTCGCTCTGCGGGTCATTTTCATGGCGGTAAATTCTGTAACACACTACATACAAATAAAAAAAAGCAACGCGCAAAATCAAGAGTAACTGGGGAGCTTGTGAGCCCCTTATGGCAGGGCAAAGAAGAAGCATCTCAAGATGAGGAAAGTATAGGAGGATCTAGTGCTCTTGAAAATGAAAGTCCAGATAGAGAGAACCACGATGCACCTACATCTTGGGCCAATGTTATTGCCGCTAAGGTAGAAAACCTCGTCAGTCTTGCCAATAATACTTTATTTTTTGCAGCTTGTTCAGTTCCCGATATTTTTCCTCCACCGCTATCTCAAAAAACTTCGCTGCAGTTTTCTTATGGAGATTTAATAATTGGCGTTATGGGAGCCTATGCTTTTGCTAAAGGATCTGAAAAAGCCCATAGTTGTGAATATGAAGTAGCAGAGGCAATGGATAAAATTGCAAAAGGTCAATCAGTCTGGGTAGATGGAAAAGAAATCACCTACTTTGAAACAGTTTCTGGCGATCTTTCCGCATACTACCCATCCTTAAAACAATATGCAATTATAGGTTTCGATTTAGGCAATCATGCCCTGGATGTGGGCGCTCAAATGATAATCATGAAACTTTCTCTTACGAATTTTCCTGTGCTTCAAAATATTGCAGTATATGGTGTATTACCCGCTTGTGGTTTTGGAAGTTCTTTCGTAGAAGCCATAACCACTTTTTTTGCACTCATGCAAAGAAATGCTTTGCAGAATGGGCAAAAACTGGATTTTACAACGGCAAATATAGCAGAAGCCTCGCTTCTGGTTCGTATGTTATTTAATACGTCAAAAAACGAAAATGTGTTATATTTCTCTGCTCTTTCAAATACCCTTCCAGGTGCTATTTCATTAGGTTATTCTATTGCTTTATGCTTAAACTCCTTCTTAAACTTTGAAATAAAAAATAATAATCTTAATATTGCTTACGAAACTCTTTTAATAGGAATAATGGCAAGTATATTACCTGCAATAGGATATGCACACACTTTATATTTATGGGGGCTTGCTTTGCGTAGTTCTATAAATATTACTGAGAATGAAGTTATCTCTCAAAACGCACTTGTTACGCCAAATAATAATTCCAGTACTCTTACACATAATGTGACTAATAAATTAGCCGAATTATATCAACAGTGTTTGGATCTTTATGTAGACATATATAAAAGATGGGCCTCACTCAAATTTACTAGTTTAAAGTTAGCGCTCTTAGGGTATGCTATTGTTACATCTGCCTTTTTAGTTCCTTTTGTTATCATTCTAAACACAACGGCAAATCTCTCTAAACCTCTAGGGACAGCACTTGCTTTTTCAAGTTTTATTATAGGTGGGTTGTTACGCACAGGAGATACAAAATCAGCACTCACCTTTGTAGATGCCTATGCAAAAAATCAAAAATTTGAAACTAGCAGCCCTCGTTTAGGAAATTGTTTTCTTAACATATTCTCCTTAAAAAGAAATATGAGTAGTCTTAGTCGTTCTGAGGAAACGGCCTCCACAAAGGGGCAAAATGGGACTTATAAACCTCCTCATCCACAAACTTTATTCCAAATGACATCAAAAGTAAGTAATAATGTTTAACAATTATCTAGGAGAGTATTAGCAAACGGCCAAGGCCTAAGCTATATATTAAATTATTATGTTAATATCGTCATCAAGAGCTAATTCGGATGCATCCGAACAATCAGATCAGTTGCTAGAAAATCATCATGGTGATTTTCACACCAATGCTGGGGCTACCAGAGAGTTTTTAACGATGTTATTCAACTCGTTTTATTTATGGGCTTCGATGATTGAACCTTTTGTTCCCTTACCACATAAAAAGACCTCCTTAGGTTACTCAGTTCCTGCAACCGTTATCGGCTCCGTAATGGCAACCGTCATTGCCTATGGTTCGGCTAAAATCCAGCATGCAATTGATAAATTGAATGAAAAACCCGTGAACTACGATGATATCAAATCAGCATCAGTCGCTAACCCTCATAAACATGCTCATTTATCCTTCTTTCAACGGCTTTATGAGTATTTCTCTGATTATTTAACCGACTCACACCAACTCTCATCACTGCAAGTAGCACAGCTTACAATGGCGAAGGTAGGCCAAGCAGGCGATCTTACTGGTTTCGCTGTAGGAATGTTAAACGCAGGAAGCTTTTCACTTAACAAAACAGAACAAATAGCGATTAATTCCTCCATTTTTATAGCAGGTTTAATTGCTTCAGAAGCTGCCATTCGTCCGAGCAGAAATGCGATGAAGTTTGATAGGGGAACCGCAAAAAATGTGCATCGGGGTCAAGATGACCCTAATACAACGGCTGATATATGGACAATCATTTTTCTTTGCGCAAAAATTATGCAAACCGGCATTGCCAATATTTCTTTTTATGCAACTTTCGCTGACAAAATGAATGGTTATGAACCTAATACCCCTTTTGGGGTTTCTACCCAAGGATTAATAGATACACTTTTGCCCATCATTTACGTGACAGCCTCCGTGGTATTTTTTCAATATTTTTTTAGTATCATGAATCAAGGGCACTATCGGCCACATAAAAACACACCAACACCTACCGATATAGAATTAGCGAATACCGTCCAAAATCACCCCCAAGTAGTAGCGGTAGAAACAGTAGACGCACCATGTATATCTTTTTCAGAAAAAGCTATTATTTACGTTTTACTCATCGGCCGAACACTAGGTACAGGAACAGATTGCTCTGTTCCCATTCTTTTTATGTTAAATAATATACTTTCTCCTTCTACGTATTTAGGTGTTGCAGTGGCGGGTACTGCTGCAGGTCTTCTGATGAGTGGCTCAGATTACCGAACTAATAAACAAAATTGGGATACATGGCGTGCAAAGAATGCTAGATGGTTCGAAAAGAAGATAAGCCGCTTTGCCTCAAACGCAAGCATGTTGTTTTCACCTTGTTACAAAAAACCTAAAAACGAGGAGTTACAAGAAAGTTTACTTGCCCGTGCTCAACACAGACAACCAAGCGACACTGCTAAACCCTAGCAGCAGCATGGAATACTATGATAGAATTTGCCCATGACGATATCAATTAAAACCCCTGAAGAAATTCAAAAAATGCGTGTTGCTGGGAGACTCGCAGCAGAAGTGTTGGAAATGATTGAGCCACATGTTAAGGCTGGTGTTTCTACTAATACATTGAATGAGATCTGTCACCAATATATTGTTGAACATCAAAAAGCAATTCCTGCACCATTGAATTACCATGGGTTTCCTAAATCTATTTGCACATCGGTAAACCATCAAGTATGTCATGGCATTCCTAATGACAAACCGTTAAAAAATGGGGATATTGTTAATATTGATATCACTGTTATCAAAGATGGTTATCATGGTGATACCAGTAAAATGTTTTTTATCGGTGAACCTTCTATTCAAGGAAAACACGTCACGCGTATTGCGCGCGAATGTCTCTTTATTGGTATTGAAATGGTGAAACCAGGCGTTCGCTTAGGCGATATTGGCCATGCCATCCAAGTTCATGCTGAAAAAAACCGCTGTTCAATTGTGCGAGAATTTTGTGGTCATGGCATTGGTGCTGTTTTTCATGAAGATCCCCAAGTCTTGCATTATGGAAAGCCAAATACCCGTGAAACCCTGCAAGCAGGCATGACATTTACTATTGAGCCGATGGTAAACGCTGGTAAAGCGGCGATTCGGATTTTACCCGATCATTGGACAGTAATTACGAAAGACCATAGTTTATCTGCTCAATGGGAGCATACGTTATTAGTCACTGATGATGGTGTAGAAATTTTAACCTTGCGGAATGAAGAAAAATAGAGAGCGATGGGCATTCGCTCTACCAGATGACATGAGACGCTCGTCCACAAACCTCTCACTTGTTAGCAATACACCAACGCTCGACAATATCTACAACTCTATCCACATCAATTTTTGCCATACAAAAGCAATTATGGCTTCCAGGACAATTACGGCAAAGTTTTTTATGCTCACATACAATGCCCTCTGCTTGTTTACCCACTGGAGCCCATCGCCGTAGCCCTAATCCTCTTCGGGGCGGAAAAAGCCCTAATGTTTTAATCCCTAAACCTGCACCGATATGCAAGGGTCCTGTTCCTGATACAATGATACCATCGGCACGGCTAATAAACGTAACAAACTCCGATAAGGACATTTTTCCCATCATATTAATAGCGGCAGGAGAATCAACAATTAATTTTTTAAATCGTTCTCGTTCAGATTCGCTTCCTGTCAGGAAAATTTGAATTTTATCGGTTAATTTTTGTGATAATTTTTCAACAAGCTGTTGAAAATGACTACTCGGCCATTCACAACCATTGCCATGAGATCCGGGATGAAGAATAAGGTTAAATTGTTCTTTGTTTAACAACACATCAATTGGCAAAGGAAGAGGTGTACTGGGAGTTAAATGAATATAAGACGCTAACCCAGGTAGAGTAAAACGCTTTTGACGAATACCTAATGGCTTTAGCAATTGCATGTTCCATTCTGCTTCATGTTGATGAGCTTCGATATAGGAAGATTTTCGTATTCGATGAGTGTAATACAACCAATCTTTATGAAAGAATTGCATTTTACCAATTCGACACGGAATGCCTGCTTTTTTTGCTAATTTCGCTAAACGTTTACAGGGATGTAAAAAAATAATAACATCAATGTTGACGGCTTTTAATTGAGAAATGATTTCGCGATCCGGCAACTCTTGCAACGCACTCCAATCCCATACGTTATTTATGTCTGGACAATCTTGTAGAAGCCCTTTGCTATATTGCGTTCCTAAAACACTAATGGTTGCGTCAGGATAATGCTCACGCAATATACCCACTACCGGCAAAGAAAGTACTACATCACCAAGATGATCAGTCCGGCTAATAAAAATATGCTTTTTTTGTTTAATTTTTTCAGGCACAATAAAGTATGCTACATTTGTAAAAGATGCTGCAAATTCTACTGGAATTTAAGCCAACAATAAATATTTCATTCAAAAGACTTCTTTTGAAGGTCTGAAGATAAGGGGTAAGAATAATGAAAACAAGTAATTACACTCCTGGAATATTTGTGCATCACGCTTCATCAACAAAAAATGATCCAGCTGCACTATTATATACAGGTATATGGAAAAATAATCATGTAGAAGTTAGATTTGAATTTGAAAAAACTAGCTCAGAAGAAGCTGTTCTTTCTTCAGAAATATTAGCTGATACGTTTTTAGAAATATGGCAGCAGGACGTGTCTTCTCATCATGATCTCTCGCTCTTGGTTCAAGCAGCCTTTGAAAGTGGGAAATTCTATTGCAAAGCTGAAGAATGGTCTTTGCTAAGGGTCAATTACTACAACTATTTAGATGACTATGAGAGCGAATTAAAAAATATTCTCCATACTTACAGCTACCCCTCCTATATTGCAGAGGAATATGAATCGTATCAGGAATATGAGATAGCACTTTTAGAAACGCTTGAAGCAATGAAGGCGTTTAGCGAATCTTCAGAATTGAATCCATTTAATCCTGTTAAATACCGAGCTATACCCCAACCCCAGTTACATTTTTTAGCGAAGTCAAAAGAATCGCGTGTAATACTTCAGCAACTTCAAAAAGATATAGATTCTTTTAAAGAATCGCAAGCAACTCGAATTGAACTTTTTAACGCACATGAAATTGCAAAAAAGACACTACAAGAATTTTATCTCAGCAAAGAGGTTTTTGAAGAGTATTTGAATGCTTTAAAACAGGGGTATTTAGACGTAACACCTGCGGCTCTCAAGCTATACACAGATTCAAAAGATATTTGCTTATACTTATGGAAAATAATTCCCGATTGTTTTGGACGTCCTACTTCTATGCTTAAAATAGTAGAAGCCCCGAATGAAATTTGTACTATTGAAGAAGCAGAAAATGCTTGGCATATTATCAATCATAGCAATATTTATATAATTAAAAAAACTACTCGGGTGTATCAAACAGAAGAATCGCTTATGTATACAAAAACTCCTTCTAAAGCACCCACTATTCGCATTAGCAATGCAGTAAATGATAAATGGAATGCCGTTGGAACACCCACCATACCTAAGAAATTTTGTGTTAAATTTATAGATAAGAATCAACCTGCTTGTACAAAAGAAGATAAAGACCCAAATATCGTGACATCCGAGCCATTATCCACTAGAGTATACTCCCGAGCACTTTAACAAAGAAAAAGTATTGACTGTATGTATATTAGCCGACAGGCAGGTTTTTTAAAAAAAGCATTCCATTTATCTTTTACGCTTTTTTTACTGCATATCCCCCTTGTACATGCACAATTCCCCTCTTTTTTAAAACCCAAAGAAGATAAAAACATCTTACACTTTATTATTCACGTTGAAGGGGTTAGAAAGGCAGTTAAAAATAACATTGAGGCGCGTTTAACCATCTTGGCAAAACCTTACAATAAAAATCCAACCACTGCGCAATATCAAACCTTTATTAAACAAGCACCCGATCAAATTCTCAAAGCCATGCAACCTTATGCCTATTATAAGCCAACCATAAGATCATCGTTGATAAATGCAGGCACACCTAATATGCAAGCAGTTTTTTATATTCAACCAGGTCCTGTGATGCACGTCACCAAAATGAGTATTACTTTAGAAGGCGAAGGTAAAGATGAAGCTTCATTACACAAAGTGATACGAAAATTTCCTTTAAAAGTAGGTGACCCTCTCTTAATTAAACGATACCTCCGTGGGAAACAAGCCATCATTGATACGGCTATCCAGGAAGGATATATAAAATCAACCATGACTGTTAGCCAAGTATTAATTAACCTTGATCGCTATACAAGTGAAATTATTATTCGTTTTAATACAGGGCAACGTTATTATTTTGGTAACACTTCTTTTACAAAGACACCCTACAATGAAGATTATTTACGACGGTATCTTCCTTATGAAAAAGGCGAACCCTTTTCTCCTGCCAAATTAACCACACTGCAAGACGACTTAGGCAAAAGTAATCAGTTTAGGCAGATTAACGTGCTACCTGAATATAATGATGTCCAAAACCAAAGCGTGCCAGTTTTGGTGCAATTAACGCCAGCCCCTTCACAATCTTATACATTCGGCGCAGGTTATGGAACCGATACGGGTGTCCGTGGCACCGTTGGTTGGAATCTTTTACGGGTAACCCCATCAGGCCATAAATTTCAGGCCTTGGTACAGGCGTCGCAAACACAAAATAGCGCTCAAGCACAATATATTATTCCCGGCACGCGTCCTGCCAATGAAGAATATGCCATCACCGGCAGTCTCTTTAATTTAATTTATCCCGGTAGTAAAAGTAATGCCGCTCAAGTATCGGGTTCTTATCGATTTCACGAAGGTAATTTTGAAAAAACTTACAGCTTAAATGCCTTATATGAACACTATACGATCGGTTCCGATCCTAGTCAAAATGCGTTCATTCTCTATCCTAGCGGGAATTGGAAATACCGAAAAGTAGATAATAATATTTTTGCTAAAAATGGTTATAGCCTCGCTTTAACGACACAAGGAAGTACGGAAGCGATAGGTTCTACCGTCAATTTTGCACAAGCAGAAGTAGTTGGAAAATTTGCTAAAACTATTCGCCCTCTGCATGGTCGATTCTATACCCGTGCCGATGTAGGGATGACAGCTGTTAATGACATTGATAATTTACCTCCTTCTTTACAATTTTACACAGGGGGCGCACAAAGCGTACGAGGTTATAGCTATCAAAGTTTGGGACCAGGTAAAAACTTGATTGTGGCGAGTGCCGAATGGCAACAAGAAGTGATGAAAAATGGGTATATCACCTTTTTCTATGACACCGGTAATGCGTTTAATAATTCCGCGGATTTAAAACAAAGTGTGGGTGCCGGTATTATGTATGTCACACCGGTAGGACCTTTGCGTCTTTCTTTAGCACGTACTTTAGAAGATGAGGACGGAAAAAATTGGCATGTAGTGTTTAGTATGGGGCCGGATATTTAATGTTGCGCTATTTTCTTAAAAGTTTACATATTATCGGTTGGCTTTTACTAACCTGTGTGGCTGCCTTGTGTTTTATTTTATACACACAATCAGGTTTATATACAGCCTTGTACCTTGTCAAAGAATTTGGCCCGGGTGTTTTATCGTATAAAGCTGCCCATGGGTATATTATGGGAGATTTTTCCGTTGATCGGGTGCATTATCGACAAGCAGGCATTAATGTGCGGGCAGCTCGTGTAGCACTCAAATGGTCACCATCTGCTTTATGGCATCAGCAAGCATCCATTCAACAACTAACACTTTCTCGTCTCAAGGTAATGGACATTGGCATCGAAGAAGTAAAATTATCTGGCACCGTCACCTTAGCTGAATCATTTCCACTGTCATTACAAATTGACTGGAAAATTGATCAACCCCTATATTCCAAAGCTATGCCTTTTTGTTTAGATGAGCAATCCAGTAAAAAAACAGCCTATCATCCAGCTTTACGGCCTTTTTTATATGCATCGTCCTTAAAGCGTCATAGTCCTTATATAACACCGGGAGAAATTGTTTACCGCCAGTACATGACAAAAATAGATGGCAACTATCAAGCCTCTGAAAACTCTCCCATGAATCATATAAATGGACAAATTACCATTGACGGCAATGAAAAAATTTATAAAATTCATGCCCTAGTTATTAATCCATTTGACTTAGATTTTGAAGCAGAACTACAAAATATATGGGAAGCTAATCCCCAATTTAGTTTGCTTGCGTCCTGGGAAAAAATCCTTATCGATAATCAATCGACGATACAAACTTCCGGCGATGCCTATTTATCCGGTGATTTAAATCACTATCAAGGACAGATTGATGCCACTTTACAACTCGATACTAATACCATTTATCCTTTAAATGCGAACATCCAAGCGACACCTACTATGGTTAATGCCAAAATCCTCGCAGGAGATAAATTTAGGACATTAGGCGAGTTAACCATTCAAGGGGAACATACACCAATGTTCAATTTGAATTGGAACCTTTTAGTACCTAATATCGCTGTATTTACTGGAAACACAATACCTCAACCATCATCAATACAAGAAGGCCAACGAAAAAACACATCGAGATCTAGATTGCCGCATCCTTCCGCTCCTCGCAATGACGAGACCGAAAACAACTTTTCCGGTTCCTTAAACGCACAAGGAAATATAAAAGGGCTTTCTACCGATTTAACTTTCACTAGCACCCTACAAGCCAGCGAACTAAAGTACCAACAATTGTATATTAAAAAAATTCTATCCCATATCAATATCCCGCATATTTTCACCAATAAATTATCTGCCGATTTAGACATCCAAGTTAAATCTGGTGATTTGATATATATGACCGACACCGAAAAAAATATTATTCCCTTTAAAACGTTTAACACGACCATTCAATGGAAAAAAGATATTTTAAAAACAAAAATCAATTGGATTTTTGATGCAGCCAAACGGTTTGAAGGAGCATGTACCATTCAACCTATAACCTGGAAAAATTTTGATATCAAACAGCTAGATAAACATAAATTATCCGGTAATTTATTGTTTGCCATGAATAATCTGGATTTTGTTAATTCAGAAACTTCACCCTTAAAACAAATTAAAGGCACATTTCAAGCTACCATAAAGTTAGGTGGGTCTTTAGCCAACCCCGTATGGGATGGAACAGCCAATCTAAAGGCGCAAGGAAACCTCCCTGACTTAGGTATTATGTTAAACCAAATCAATATTGAATTGAAAAATACCCCCAAAAATATGCATTTAAACGGTAAAATTACTTCGGGTGCTCATACATTGTCTATTACGGGAGAATCTAAGACACCCACATTAGAAACATTTAAAGCGAAAGTTACTGCTACTAATTTTCCCGTCATGAATACTAAAGAATATCAAATTACTGCAACTCCGGATTTAAATATTCAATGGAGTCAGAAACCCGGTGAAATTGGGAAAATCATCATTGATGGCAACATTGATATTCCCTCAGCGAGAATACAGCCTTTAGAGTTTACCGACTCCGTAGAATTACCTCCCGATGTGGTGTTTGTTTCAGACAAACAAAAAAAAGAAGAAACAACACCTTTTTTTGAATTAGATAGCCGAATTAATGTACGTTTGGGCAATGACGTTCTAATTCAAACTCATGGCATTAAGGGACAATTAGAGGGCGCTGTTGCCATCATTGATAAAAATAATGCGCCAACAGCAGGGGAAGGTGAAATACGTCTGGTAAAAGGCACCTATAATGCTTACGGACAAATATTGGACATTGAAAGAGGAGAAGCTGATTTCACCGGGGGCGCCATTGAGAATCCTCAATTATTGGTACGTGCCGTACGAACCTTTAATACCAGTAATAATTTTTCTCCTATTTCAAATAATGCGATTCCTACCCAAGCAAATACCGTACCTACCACTTCGCTCACACAATTTAATAAAATCACCGTGGGCATTGAAATTACCGGTACTGTTGAAAATCCAGTTGTCCGCTTATTTTCCAATCCTTCCACGTTATCCCAAGCCGATATTTTATCTTTCTTAGTATTGGGAAGACCCATGTCCCAAGCCTCCTCTGCGGATGGAGCATTACTCATGCGTGCACTATCTGCCCTGAATGTGGGTGGCGGGGGAGAAACCCAAATTGTACAACAATTACAACAAACATTTGGCTTAGATGTGCTAAATGTTGAAACCACGTCACAATATGATTCTTCTCAAAATAGTATGACCAATAATACTTCATTAGTAATTGGTAAAAAACTCTCCACCCGTTTATTTATTGATTACAGTATTGGCTTGATGCAAGACACTAACATATTAAAAATTAAATACTTACTCACCCCTAATTGGATATTACAAACGACCACTGATGGAACCAATGAAGGCGTAGATATTATTTATAGTATTACAAAAAATTAGTGAATTATGGTAACTCCTATAATGTAAAGCTAGTTAATTCGTTGATAGATTTTAGGAAGATCTTTCGGTGGCGGGTCTTGTACCCGCCACTGATTATCACCAAAGCCTAAATTTGCAAGTGTTTCCTACCCTCACTGCCGTTCCCCTAGTTGTAGGTTGTATAGAGGAAGGAGAAGGTGGTCGAAGCAAGCTTGCTGAACAACGCGACGGTGCTATTGAATTCAAATCTATAATAGGCGGCTTAGGTGATGCCAAAAGTTCATGAGCTACAAATTTCGCACATTCCTCGCCTTTATTACGCAGTACAAGAGGAAAACTATCAGCATGACTGATAAGCAAATTTAAAAAGAACCATACACGCCATACCTCTATGTTTTGAGGAGCCTTGCTAATTATTTTATACACATTAAACATAAGATTATGATATTGGCTCGCAGTCTCAGGAACTTCAATTGGAGAATCATCTTCGTCTTTAGACGGAGTCTCGTTTGTAATAATTGAATAGCTACCTGGTTGATTCATTCGTGCTGTTCGACCAATCATTTGCTGAAGTAGCGCTTCATTTAATTGTTTGTTTTTCTGCGGAGGATAGGTAATCAATACATGAAGCCCTTTTTTCATGGCACTACGGGGAAGAACAAAATCTGCCCCACGCCCAACAACATGAGAAGCGAGTGTGATCTTCCCTAGTTCGCAAGCATTATTTAAAGTCTTCTCATTAACGGAGGCTTCGCTATCAATAATTCCATAAGGTCTATTATGTTTTTCTGCTATTGTTTTTACAGCTTTTTCGACTTCCTTCCACTGTGATGGGTTAGTGATATCGGCAAAAACTAACACTGGTTGCCTATGTGTAAGCGCCTCATCTATATCTGTCTCTATCTGGCTAATCCAATCATGTTCAGATACGCCTGCATTCAAAGTGTCACGACGAACAGACAGGTTCATCTTCTCTGAAGGCCCATAAAATGGAGGAATAGTAAAAAATTCCGCTGAGGGATAAATTTTTTGATAGCGCTCTACTATTTTTTCATCAATTGTTCCTGAGAAACCAATCACATACTCAAACCTAGAGGTTAAAAATGCTAAAGCTGAGATATAAATACTTGGAAGATACCATTTTCCTTGTAACAATTCATAACGCTCACCACCTAAATAACTATGCTTTTTCCCTAAGCTATCATAGCTTGTTTTTCCTGGTTGAGAGCGGGTACGAATACGAGCAAACCAATCAGTATAAATTGATAAAAGATCCCGTTGTTCCAAAGCATCAAAAAATGTCTTAAATTCTGGTTTTGTGGATAGCAATTCTCGGAATGCATTACCACTATTATCACTATCAAAATGTATATTTTCAATGGGTGGAAGATTAAGAATCTCTTTGTGATTCAAGTAGGTATTTCCGAACTCTGAAGAATCGTTTATCAAAGAATCCATCTCATCCAGTATCAGCACATCTATATCAAAATCAAAATCTTTATCATTAAGAGGCTGCGTATTAGAAGCTTTACGAAAAATTTGGGCTTTCAAAACATTCAAATAGGTATTCAACTCTGCATAAATGATCTGCGCATCGTGAGAAATTTCATCATTATTGTTCACCCACTGAGCCTTAATTCCATGCTTTTCAAACAGCTTTTGAAATCGTTTAAAATCTCTTTTTGCTAAATGTCCATAGCACGTCACAACCAACACTCGACGACCCTTTTTAGCGTGGTTTAATGCATTCAATGCTATAATAAGGGATTTTCCAAGACCGGTGCCCACACGTGCAAATACTTTTTTTGCATTATTGGGTGGATTAAGTGTGCAGTCTAACGCAAATAATTGGTTATTCTGCAAGATCTTAAATCCAAGATCAGGAAGATCTTCCAAACCTACTAAGTTATTTTTAAAAGAAGGAATGTCCAATTGACGAATGTAAGCAGCATGTTTTGGATTTGCGGAGATAAATCCTGAGCGATATTCTTCTAATGGGTATTTCACAAAATTATACAAAAAAAAGAGCCTATCATACAATGACCGTGTGTCCCAATTGTCGGGATCATTTCCATTAAAGCTATTCATAAAGAGAGATTTTATAGCTTCAAGGCTATTTGAATAATCGCCAATTTGTTCTTTTTTCTCTAAAATTATTTGAATATGATCTTTATCAATACCTAAAAAAGGCATAACTATTTTTTCAAACTTATTAATAAATGCTTTTAGCTCTTTGCCATTAAATAAACTTACGGCTTCAATCATTTTTTCCATCATAAGAGCATACAATTCTTTATAATCAGTCTTAAATTTCTCTTCTGTTAAGAAATAAAAACGATAAAGATTGTTTAGCACATCAATTAATTTTTGGAAAAAATTTTTAATCTTTGAGAGATCTCGATCGCATTCTTCATATATAGCCAATGATTCTTGGGTCGTGGCTTTTTTTCCAAACCAGTACATAAGCCGATGCCAAGTTAATTGATCGGAAAGTGCTAATCCGACACGAGAAAAAAGCAAAAAAGGAATACTAAAAAAAGAATTTACAGAAAAAAAACTCTCCTTTTCAAGACGCAGAATCGAGCTCACCAAAAAAGGTGTCTTGTCAGAATTGAGAAAGCTATTTAATGTATCTAGAGTAATTATCTCACGCCCTTTAGTTACTAGCGAAGATTTAAAGTATTCAATTTGTAAACTATTGACCAAAGCATCAATAAATTTAACCTTATTTTCACGAGACTGCATAAATGTTTCATACAATGCCCTAGCCAAAATATGTCCATTCTGGGAAGAAAAATCGATTAATTTTAAAAAATCAGTCATTCTTTCTTGCTTCTTCCCGAGATAACAAACAACCTTTGCATAGAACAAGAAATGTTCGTAGGGAGCTTGGAGCAATAAGTTATTACTATTAATAGAATCAGCAATACTTGCATCTATACGATTATCTAAAGCAATATAAGACTTGATAACGAGATGCTTAAAACAAATCTTTAATGCCATCAGCATATTAGATTCTTCTGCAGAACAGCGAATAATTTCTTTCAAAAAACTATAAAGCAGATCTTTTTTTAATCCATCTGGTAAACCCATTTCAACTATTTTTGAAATTAAAATCTGCTGATTTCCTGGCTCTAACAACTGTAAACTAGGAATAAGGATATTCAAAGATATAAACTCTAATAATTTTAAAGCTTCAGAAGGTTCTTTAGGAAAAGCTAGTCTTAATATGTTCGAGGAATCTTTTACTATCTCATCCTTTTTTTCCTGGGTTAAATAAGAAAAACGAGCATGTTCTATTTTTTTGGCAAGTTTTTCGCAGAGTTTTTCACGCAATAATGTCTTATTACTTTCTATTTCTAATGAATTAGCTGCTTCATCTGACGTGGGTTTTATTTCTTTTACTTGTATTTTTAGTTGAGCATATACTTGCGTGAGTGCTTTAGTAAGTTTGTTTTGAAGGGAAATACCTATGTCCGATTTTTCCTGGGATAGTGCTTGGGTAATATCCTTCAAACCATTGTAAAGATACTCCTTCTTTGTTTCCAGAAATAAACACGATAAAGCTGCTAACTGTTGGTAAACGATACTACGTAAAAGATAAAAACGAGAAGGTACAGTAATATTTTCCTCAATCAATTGATTGATTTGTTTTAATGCTTGTTGCAGATCATTAATCTCAGAAGAAATTCCGAATAACACTCGCATTAACGGCTGATTTGAGGAACGTGCTAGATCAATAGCTGTTTGATTTTCCTCATTCTGCATCTTTATATCAACTTTTTGTTCCCTTAACCAAAAAGCAATTTCTGGCTTCCCATGACGAATCGCTTGCATTAATAAAGTATCCTTTTGAGGAGTATCAGCAATCAATGCATTAGAATCTTCCAAAGTAGGAAACACTTCTATAAATTTTTTTAAATCTCCTGCTAACAGGTGTTCGTGGGCTGTTGTTAAGTTAGTCATTTGCAATTATTTCCAGCGTAATTTTCATCCTGGCACCAATGCCTACTTTAATAAATCTGAACTCCTATATTTTTAGCAATGTAGTTGCTTTCAGACAAAACTAACATAATTAAGAAATTCTTCAATTTTAAATTTAGAAATTATAGGAGGCGTAGTATAAAATTATTTTCTTAACAAAAAATGAAAAGATGAAATATAATAAAACAATCTTATATAAGATAAAAATTATTTTAAATATTTTTAAGAAGAAATATTTCGTAAATCCTCTAAAAATTCCTCAACCATCCCAATTGGTGTTGCCCATGATGTCACTAAACGAACTACTGTTTTTTCTTCATTTAGATTAGTCCATCGATAAAAGCCATAACTCTTTTCTAATATCTCAACAATTTTATTGGGAAAGATTGGGAAAAGTTGGTTCGTTGGAGAATCAGCGATAAATGAATAACCTAAGTTTTGAATCCCTTGCTTTAGTTTTTGAGCCATTTGGTTGGCATGACGAGCAATTTCAAGATACAGATCTTGATTAAAAAACTCAGCAAATTGAATACTCACTGCTCGCGTTTTAGCTAAAATAGCGCCTTTCTGCCGTAAATGAAATCGAAAATTTTTCTTTAATTCAGGATGGACAATTACCATTGCCTCTCCTATTAACCCTCCATTTTTAGTACCACCAATATAAAAAATATCAGCAAGGATAGCAATATCTTTCAACGTAAAATCAGCCTGCTCACTGGCCAAAGCATGCGGTAACCGCGCACCATCAATATATAAATATAAATGATTCTTTTGACATACGTGGGAGAGTGCCACCAATTCTGCTTTGGAATAAACACTGCCCACTTCGGTAGATTGAGAAATATATACAGCCCTGGGTAGAACCATTTGATCCATATTATGGATGTCTACTACTCGTTGTATGGTGGCAGGTGTTAATTTCCCGTCTTTTGCAAGTTCTGCATGAACCTTATGGCCTGTTGCTTCAATCGCCCCAGCTTCATGCACACAAATATGGCCTGTGTGGGCTGAAATAACCGATTCATAGGATTTTAATAACCAGGATATACCCACTAAATTAGCTTGTGTACCTGTAGCCACAAAATAAACATCAGCTTCGGTATTATTTATTTTTTTTCGTATTAAATTTGTTGCATGAACACTAAACTCATCAATCCCGTAACCTAATGCTTGCTGATTATTATTTTCAACTAATGCATTTAATATGTTAGGATGAGCGCCTTCTGAGTAATCATCAAAAAAAGAATATTTATATTGCATACTATTTCCCTTTTAAACTGGCAAAAAAGAATAGTATCATTATTCTACATAATAAAAAACGCTGATTAAAAAATACTGCAGCTACTATTTTCAGCAGCTCTGGATCTAGGCTGGTTTGTAATTTTTTTTACATTACCAAATGCAGTACACGCTTTAGCACGTGAATAAGGTTTTTCCAATTCCTCATAAAACTCATCAGAATTTAAGGAATAATTTTCCCATTTACTGTTAGGCTTTTTTAAAGGACGTTGCTCGGCACTGTGCCTACTTATGGATAATTCTTCTAAAAAATGTGCTCTTTTTTTCTCTATTCGCCTCTTAGTGGTTCCATTTTCTAACATTTTTTCGGTTAGTTTTTCTTTACATTCTTCATAATTTTGAAAAATAAAATCTTCAAGGACTCGGTTAAAAGGATAAGAACTCTCTTCATTATTTTTTTTCTTATTATAAGGATATGGATGAGCCTTTCTCAACGCTTTAAAAAAATTATTGAGTTCAACTAATGATCGTCCCAAAGTATAAAGTTCATATTCCTTAGGTTTAAATTGATTGGCAAACCGTATAATAAGTAAAGATAAATCATCATGATTTGCAATATTTTGAATCGTAATTTTGCGGATTGCTACTAAATTACTTATAGATAACCAAGATAAAAGGGATAATACCGTAGCTTGATAAAATAATAACATATCTTGCTTATTTTCATATTTTTCTTCCAACGTTTCAAAAGCAGCCTTCACAAAAAGATATAACGTATTTATTTCTGTTCTTACATCAACTTGAGGCTCAGTAAGTATACGTTTAAACCGATCAAATTTTTCCATTAAATTTTTCATTTCATCAGGTGAAGGATAAAAATATATTTCAATATTTTTATAACGTGAAATATTTATTACAGCAGGTACAATATTTTCAAAAATACTTCTTATATTTTCTGATATATTTTCTTCAATTATTTTATTAATAAGATAAAAAATTGTAAAATCACCAGTATGTTCAAACTCATCGATTAACCCTAAAACAAAATTCCTATATGTTTTTTCTGAGGAATTATTTAGCAAAAGATTGTAATATTTCTCTTCTGATGTTTGTAAAGGTCGACTTAGAATCATCAATTTCCTCTTTCATTTTTAATTAATAGCATTATAAAATAACTAAATTATAAAAATTTAACAATAAATAAAATTTATTAAATTAATGAAAAAAAGAAATTTAATTTATCAATAGAATTATTAAAATATTTGAAATTCTTTATTATGTTAACAATGGCTGAGTATTTATCTGTTTTTAATTTAACTATTGAAATAAATAATAACTAAGATAATTACAATCCGTTTTTATTTTTAACTCATCAGTATTTTTTAGTAAAAATAGCTGATTATTTTTAGTTGTCCAACTGAAATTAAAGTTTTGCTAAAAATACAGGAAATTTATATTCTTGTTAAATTAAGTTAATTTTTTGGACATATTAGCATATGCGTATTTTGTTTTTGCAACTATAAAAAGATCAACTTATAATGAACCACTTATGAATATTCGTGATTTAAAATATTTAATTGCCGTAGCTGATTATCGTCATTTTTCTAAAGCAGCAGATGCTTGTTTTGTTAGTCAACCTGGCCTCAGTATGCAAATTAAAAAACTTGAGGAAACCTTAGGTGTCAAACTCATTGAGAGAACAAATAAAAACGTATTATTAACTGAAATTGGTAGGCTCATAACACAGCAAGCCCGCGATATTCTTCAACGAGTTAATTACATGAAAGCACTTGCTCGCCAAGCAGAAAACCCTTTTGCAAGCACTTTACATTTAGGAATTATTCCTACGTTGGCGCCTTATATTTTACCTCATGTTTTACCAGGATTATCTTCTAAATTTCCGAAGCTATCTTTACATTTAATTGAAGATATCACCACTAATTTACTTGAAAAACTAGCAACAGGTAAAATCGATATTGTTTTACTAGCACTTCCTATAAAGGATGAAAATTTAATTACTTTACCTTTATTTGAAGAAACCTTTGTTTTAGCCGTATCAAACCAGCATCCTTTGGCAAAGCGCAAAAAGATTAATAGGACCGATGTGAAAAACCAAACACTTTTATTGCTTGCAGAGGGACATTGTTTAAGAGAGCAAGCAATGAAGGTATGTCGCCAGACAATCCTCATGGATTCCACTAACTTTCAGGTTACTAGTCTTGAAACACTTAAACAAATGGTAGCGTGTAATGCTGGTATCACTCTATTACCAAAATTATCAGAACAATCACATTCAAAATTAACTTATATTCCTTTTTCTACACCTCAGCCTAAACGAATTATAGGTGTAGCCTATCGATCTTCCACAACAAAAAAGATAGTATTAGAAGCAATAACCCTTCAAATCAAAAGATTATTAACAACTCAACCAATTAAGGTTCTTTAGCAAAAGGTAGAAAATATATGTCAACGTTGCACAAACCCCGCATACTCACTGGTGACACGCCAACGGGACGCTTGCATTTAGGTCATTGGGTTGGTTCATTAGAAAATCGCGTTGCCTTACAAAATGATTATGATTGCTATTTCATTATTGCTAATGTGCATGCTTTCACTACACGCATGGATCGACCAAATGAAATTCGCCAAAGCGTTATTGATGTTGCTACGGATTGGTTGGCAGCTGGAATTGATCCCAAACAAAGCACTATGTTTATACAATCAGAAATTTCAGCTATTGCTGATTTAACTTTTTTCTTTAGTATGCTGCTGCCTTTTCCAAGAGTCATGCGCAATCCCACCATAAAAGACGAAATTCGCGATAAAGGTTTAGGTGAAAATTATCCTTTTGGTTTTTTATTATATGCTGTAGGGCAAGTAGCAGACATTTTGGCTTTCCGCCCAGAACTTGTACCTGTTGGTGAAGATCAAATTCCTCATATAGAAATGACTCGCGAAGTTGCCCGTCGCTTTAATCAACTCTATTGTGGCGTAGATTCTCATACAGAAGATAAAGATTATCTGGCTAATGGAGGATTATTTCCGATTATTGAAGCTAAATTAGGCCGTAGGCGCCGATTAGTCGGGACAGGTGCTCCATCTGAAAATGGCCAATTATTAAAAATGTCCAAATCACTCAATAACGCTATTTTATTAAGTGATGATGCCGATACTATTGCTCAAAAAGTACGCGCGATGTACACGGATCCTAAACGTTTACGAGCAACCGATCCCGGTAACACCGAAAATAACCCTCTTTGGATTTTTCATGAAACCTTTAATCCAGACATCCAGTGGGTCAATGAAGCGAAAGAACGTTACCGCCAAGGTACCATCGGCGATGTAGAATGCAAAAAAAGGCTTATTGATGTATTAGTAAATTTTATCGAGCCCATTCGTCAACGTCGCCAAGTATTTGAAAATGATCCTGCACAAGTTTTAGCTATTTTAAGGGAAGGCAATGAAAAGGCAAACGTAGTCGCTAACGAAACATTACGTTTAGCGAAACAAGCAATGAAGCAAGATTTTTAATCTTACTTATACTCTGCGCACTTGTATTTTCGGTTTTGTTGCAGCCCTCCTTCGCATCCTCATGTACTACTTGTACACTCCGGTGCTCATACCGGTCTGCGCCGCACCGAAAACTCAATTGCTTTTAGTATATTTAGTTTGATATTTTGCTTTCAAGAACCAATTTAACTTTTTGCAGCAATTTGGGCGTTACAGCATGTTGACGCTCAATTTTACTAATATAAGCTTGCGATACTGACATAAGCTTAGCCAACTCTTCTTGAGTAAGACCCGCTTGAATTCTTGAAAGTGCAATGGGATTGTCAATATAATCTGCAGGCTCAAAAATTTCGTAGTGTTGCTCCAAATTTCCCTGTGCTAATTGTTTTATAATTTCAGGCCGTAATACTTTAAAAGTATCAAAAGGTAAAAGGACATATTCAATTTTTCCACTGATTGATTTAATAGTTTGTAAGTTCATTTGTATACATCTCCACGAGACTTAATTTTTTCTATAGAGACAATTTTAATTTCATCAGCTCTATCAAAAATAATTCGCGCCACTTTCCAACTCGTAATCGAAAATAAGGCTCACCTTGTAATTTTTTTATATCTAATCTTTCATCATCAGGATTTATTCCTAATAAAACAATTTTTTCTGTAATTCTACTACGCTCAAGATTGGATAATGATAGCAACATCTTTTTTACTTGTTTTTTTTATTAATAAAGTATATGACACTATAACTCTCAAAAGTTGGACTCATGGTTATTATAAGTTATAAAAAGTTATATTTCAAGCAGATTTGGATTTAAAAAATATTATGATGCTATCAATGAAGTAGTTGATATTGAAGGATGAATATCCGCATAATTTGAAGGTGAACAACTATGGCTATCATTGGGTTCATTTATTAATAATTTTAACGATTGAGGATGCAGCTTATCGTATTCAGCCACAGCCCTAAGAAGGCCATCTGTTTCTCCAATGCCTTCCCAATAAGAAGTAAAAACATCTGCTTTAAACTTGCGATGTTTTTTATGAATAATTTTCATCCATTCCTCAATACCACTGCATTGATAAGTATATTCACTTTTTTTCTCCGTAATACTAAACGTGCAAGGCTCCCTATTTCCTTCTAACCACTTAAGGCACCACTTCAAAGCTATTTTCTTATTTTTTATTTTTCCTTTAGGATTCGAGCCAAGATCGCTAATTTTTTCTTTAAGTAATGCAATAAGATAACTCTTTTGTTGATCAGCATCTTTAATTTGCTTTAATGTTTCAATAATATCTTTATAATAAAACTTTCCTCTTTTAGCACCAGGCTTATGAAGATGCGCTGTTTTATAATAAACATGAAATAATGCCGCCCGATATAATAATTCGGTTTCACTTATTTGCTTTTTTGCTGAAAAAAATACTTTTTGAAGATTTTTTTTCAAATCATCCGTTAAATCTGCAGGCACCAATTTAGTCAGTGCTGAAGCAGTATCCGCGTTATTTTTTGTCAACGTTTTAGTCCCAGCTGTGCCCTCAGCACCCTCTGTTTCTATAAGAGACTTTAGCATTTTTACAGGACTGGAATCAGAAGAAAAATTAGTGTCTTTTTCCGTCAACGCCTCTTTAACTTGATTTAGAAAAGTAATCTTTTCTTTTTTATAAATATTGGAACGAGAATCCCTTAATGCCACAATTTTATTGTCTATCATGGAGATAAGAAATTGTTTCCTTAGTTCTCTATCCTCTATCATACTCATTGTTCCTATGATAGTGTCAGTGCATCTCATTGGCTTATTTTTATTTTTTTCTAAATTACATCCAACATCATTCTGTAGTAAGTTATTCACGTTTTCTACACATTGGTAAACTAAATAAGTTTCACCTTTTTTACTTAAGCTATCAGGATAAGGAGAAATTGATGTTTCCCATTCCTTTTGAAATTTCTTTAAAAATTTTATTTCTTCTTTTTGCTGCTGAGTAAAAAAAGAATAAAAAACTAACTTAGCCCAACTAATCATACGTATAGTTAATGGCTCAAAGCGTGTATGTTCTTTTTTTGCCGTCATGTTTAATATGCTATTCTTATGTTTCTCTAGGAGATAGAGCCAATCTTTGTCCTGGTTTTGATGTTCTTTTATTTCCTTACACAACGCTTTGTATATATCCTCGTGGTGAAAGTAATTGGCCGTTATTTCATGCTGATATTTTCCAGAGCGTTTTGTTTTATAAAATAATTTGTCATTCTCAAACTCAACATATAACTTATCATCTTGAATTTCAGCTGACCCAGAATTCATTTTAACAAACGTATAGTTGGCAGAATGTTTTACCTTGTCCCTTAATTGCCCTAAATATCTCTCTTCCAGCTCTAATATTTTTATTTGCTTAACAATTAAGTTGCTAGCCAACGTTTTTTTTAGTAACTTGTCTTCAATATGTTCTACTTCATTCGTCATCTCTTTTATAGGAGATTTTTCTTTCAACAGATCAGCTAAAATAGTATCTCCATTTGCAACCATTTTAGCGATAAACGCTAACGATAAAAGCCCCCAACCCAAAGGACCACCCACCACAGATAGGGCGGTAATAACAACTGCTACAATACTACTTAGCAATGAGCTCAACCCACTTTTTGCGTAACGAATTGCTCGTTCTTCGCATTCTTGCTTGCGCTTTGTTCCTGGTTCACAATAGAAATAACGCACAGCATAAGTTAAGGATAATCCCGTCTTTACCAAAAATTTTACACCATAAAAAGCTGCTGTAGCAGCAGAAATTAATGTAATACTCCCTATACCAAAAGCGAAAAACAGTACACAACCAACAATGCCTAAAATGGCCAATGCAGAATTAGAAGCAAGTTTTCCCCAAAGATTGATATTTATATTTCGGGTTGTTTTGGCCTCTAAAAGATTAAGATAAAACCAGATGATACCAATAAAAGCTGCAACAGGCATTATATAGGGATATACCGCTTTGTCAGCAGCTTTAAAGACAAAAGATAAACTTGAAAAAAAGAGTCTTAATACTGCCAACCCCCAACTCTGTTCCTTAAGCCGTTTAATAAGGTCGTTAGTAATATCAAATTGTGTTTTGTCAACAAATAAAGACGAATCAGAAGACATAAATAATATTCTAAAAAAATAACGTCTGAGCAGTATTATACTCGAAACCAGGCCATCAAGGAACCTTTATATTAAATTCTAATAAAATTCAATTGTGAGGGTGGATCTTGTATCTGTCCTCCGTAATGCTCTAGGCTCTACATATAACGTATAACGGGCGGGTACAAGACCCGCCCCTATCCCCACAGAAATTACTTGATAACTTGGATAAATAATTTACTTATCCAATGAAATACCCCAAAAGCAAGCAAAGAAGCAAAATAAATCCCCACAAACCATACAACTTGTCGATGCCTAGATAATAAGGATTTAATAGCTGATTTTTTTATTAGCATCGACCTTTTCCCCAAAAATATGATACGCATAAGCAGTATAAAAAAGTAATAAGGGTAATAATACTGCTGCACCATATAACATTAATCTTAATGCATCATTATTCGCTTTGGTTTGCATAAACGTTAATTGATAAGGAACAATATAAGGCAAGTTATTAATGCCAAAACCAATGTAGGCAATAATAAAAATACCAATTAACATCATAAACGGAATGTTTTCAATACGTTTTTTTATCGCAAATGCATGCGTCACCATTAGTAAAACAGACGCTATAACAAACATAATCATAAAAGGTGAATGATGCAGCATAAACCAGGTCTTAAATGAACTATCCGTAGCCGGTGAATATACACCGAGAAAAACAAAAATAGCTAATAACATCCATTGCAATTTCCTTGACACAGCATAAAGCTTTTCTTGCAACTCACCGCTGGTTTTCTTTATTAAACGTGCAGAGCCTAAAAGTGTATAACCAATAACCAAAGAAATGACACAAAAAAGATTAAACCAATCAAACCAAGGATGGGCTGAAAGTTCCCCAGAAACCGGATTAATTAAAAAACCACGTACATAATTGCTAACAAAAATACCTTGTGCAATAACCGCTAATAAAGATCCCCCGAAAAAGCATTTTTCCCAAATGTGAACCGTTGTTTCGGTGGCTTTATGAATAAACTCAAATGACACACCACGCAATAGTAATCCAACAAGTAATAACATGAGTGGCAAATAAAGGGCTGATAATAATGTACCGAATGCCTCTGGAAAGCCCGCATACAAAGCTGCACCAGCAAATACTAACCATGTCTCATTACCATCCCATACTGGTAAAACAGTAGATATCATAATGTCCCTATCATGCGAGTCTTGAATCCATGGAAAAAGCAAACCCAGGCCTAATGTAAAACCATCCAGAATGACATACATAATAACGATAAAAGCAATAACACCTAACCAAATCAATGCCAGTGAATTCATTTTATGTCCTCTCTTTCTGCACCTAGGAAACTAAACGGTTGAATTGATTCAACATCATCCGGTCCTTTTTTAATGGTTTTATCTAAGAAATACATATAAAACCCACCAAAAATAATGACATAAACGACGATAATCAACGCAAATCCAATCAATACATCATGCATAGACACATTGGAAACCGCATCTGCTGTACGAATTAAGTTATACACGGCCCACGGCTGACGTCCTACCTCTGCAGTAATCCACCCCGTAAATAAAGCAACAAAACCTATTGGCGATAAAAATTGGCTCACATATAAAATCGGCTTACACGTATATAATTTTCTTTTATACAACAACCAATTAGCTACAATAGCATATCCCAGCATGAGTAACCCAAAACCCACCATAATGCGAAAAGCAAAAAAGACAATCCATACTTCAGGTTGATCATCAGGTGCAACCGTTTTAAGGCCAATTAACTCACCGTCATAAGAATGGGTATTGAGAATTGCTGAACCATGAGGAATACTACCGAACTCCCATAAATTCTTTTGTTTCTCATTAGAAGGAATGGCAAATAATAAAGTTGGCGCACCTTTTTCAGAATCCCAAATTCCTTCCATGGCTGCCGTCTTTAAGGGTTGGTGTTTGTACACATTTACCCCAACCGCATCGCCTAAGAAAATTTGAATCGGAATTAAAATCATGATAGCCACAAGTGAAAAATGTAAACACTTTTTGGCCATTTCAGTGTATTTATCACGTATCAAATAATAAGCACTAATACTCACCACCACAAAAGAAGTCGCCAACCAAGCAGCTAAAATCATGTGTAAATAGCGCGGTAAATTGTAAGGATTAAACATGATTGCCCACCAATCCGTCGCAATATATTTACCCGAGCCTAATGCTTTGTACGCAATAGGATGCTGCATCCATGAATTCGCTGATAAAATCCAATAAGCTGAAATAAGCGTACCCACGGCAACCATAATCGTTGCTGTGTAATGCAATTTTGGGCCAACTTTCTTCCAACCAAAAATTAAAATACCAATAAACCCTGCTTCAACAAAAAATGCACTCATTACTTCGTAAATAAAGAGAGGTCCCAGAACCGAACCAATATCTTTGGAAAATCCCGCCCAGTTAGTGCCGAGCTGAAACTCCATAACAATCCCTGATACAACCCCCATTCCAAACGTTAATGCGAATACCTTTGTCCAAAAACGAATGATTTGATAATAAACAGGATTTTTTGTTTTTAACCACGCTCCTTCCATGATAACCAAAAAGCTCAGCAATCCGATAGAGAACGCTGGAAAAATAATATGCATCGACATGGTAAAGGCGAATTGAAGGCGGGACAAAAACAAAGTAGTCAACATGATATCAAACCTTTAAAGTATTGGAATGAAAACTTCGGCAAGTATAGCAGAGGAAAAAAAAGTAATAAACACAACTATCTAAATCGTGAATAAAACAATCTTTATTCAATAGTAATTTTCTGTAGGTTCAGCACCTCGGCTGTTTCTTCTATATGTTCATCATGTTCATCGATTGTGACAGGCATGTTCCTTCCTCTTTTTCACCTGCCTCTTGCCTGGCTGGTTCTCGTTGTACTGAGTACAGGAATATTTTATGCCAATATACAAACAAATTATTCCTGCTACTCATTGGTTCTATGTGGATTATATTCAAGAAGCAATAACATTATATCCAGTTGCCGCTTGGGCAATGCTAGAAGATGGTTATAGGGCTTATTTCAGTTCCTGGCTCAAGCTCTTTTGATGGAAACAACAATTTACCTCGCTTAGTTGGCGTCTCACCTTCTAAGTCAGACAGATATAAGCACAAGGATGAATTGTCAAAAAATGAGCAGGAAGCCATTCTAAACGATGGCTATTTGAAAAAATAATCTTATTGACACTTACGGGATATCCTGTAATAATTGTCATTAATACGCCCGGCGCCTCTGCGTTTTTTATGTACGCGTCGGCTATCATTTTTTATTTCCAGAAAGCCATTTTTCCCAACCATGAAAAGCTCCAAAACCATCTAAAATTAAAGTACCATTTTTAGAATCTGAGTATTCATTTAATAGCCCAATCAATCGCGTTGTCCAAGTAGAGTTAGGACAAATTACTGCCAGTAATTGCGCCATCATGGCAAAGTACAGGAAAGGCTTTGCATTATCTAACATTGGCCAGTTTTTTGGAATGGGCGTTCGTTCAAGTACATTGATGTTCCACAAACGACCATGATGAGCTGATACGTTACGAATAAAATTTAAGCTACGTAACCACTGAGCCAATATTTTACCATTATGAAGAGCATATTTTTCGGAGATTTTGTTTTTGTCAGCGTGCTGCATACCATTGAACAAATAAGAGAGTAAACCAAAATCCCATACTTCAATTGCCACCCAAACTGGTAAACGACCATTGTATTTATCTTTGTGATGTTCGATAAAAGGTTCGTGCTTTGCTCTATGCAGCATAGTATGATATTTATTCAACCAAATTTGATGTTCTGTTTTACCTTTATTAGGCCCTTCAATTTTCTCCTTTTTAGCAAAGTTTCCATGCAAACATGCAGGATTCTCATGTGCGCATGGATCTTTTTGTCCAAGCAAATACGCCACATCCACACGAATAGCCATTTCAATACGCTCCAAAGCATCAAGTGCTAATAAGCGTAACTTTTTGTCAAAAACATACAGCTTAACCACATTTTCAAAATGACTTCCTGCAATGAAACGATCCGTACGAATCGGGCATTTTTGCTGCAAAGAGGCTTCTTTATTAATTTCACGCAATGGATACCAATAACCACTTAAACGGTAATATCCAATACGTGTCAGATAATCTAGCGCTGCTTGTTCGTTATCCACAAACAAGCCACGGCTTTCAAGTAAAGCTAGTTGTTCTGTCATTGACTTCCATGGCTTGAGATTATTCATGATTTTTTGTAACTAGGCTTAATAATGTTGATTGCTGTTTTTTTAATATTTCAGAAATTTTAACACATCCTCTTCTAATTTTCAGAAAACATTGTTCCGTCTAAAAATTTATTTTGAAAATATAATTTTCGCCATTAATTGTTGCTAATTATTTCATTAAGAAGTCGGGGCACCATGCGCCGTTACCAGAGCACAGTCCATTTCCAAACGCTTTATTTGTTTCTTAGGAGCATAATTTCTTCATCTTTGGGTTTTGATATCGGCAAGGAAATATTACCTTGTGTTAATTCATTACACCATCGAAGAATATTGCTCAGACATACCCCTAAGTTTCTTCCAACTTCTGCTTGCGTATAATTTTGCTTTTTTACTAATTTTACCGCCGCTTCCTTAAATTCTTTCGTATATTGTTTCTTTTTCATTTTTACACCTCTTTTAAGTTTGGTTAGTTTAACAAAATCCTTAATTCAGTGTCCGTTTTTATTAGACCAAAACACTTTTCAAAATTACACAAAAGGGCTACCATAATATTTCTTTAAGTGAATTTCAGGTGCAAAATGAGTCAAGATAAAGTATCCGTATTAGTATGTGGCGCAGGACCAAGCGGCCTCATGGCGGCCTGCCAATTAGCGAGACATGGCATTTCTTTTCGTATTATTGATAAAAGTGCCAATTCCACCACTCAATCCCGCGCATTAGTGATACACACCCGAAGCTTAGAAATTTTCAAGCAAATGGGTATCGCTGATAAAGCCTTAGGATTAGGTGAAATTTGCCAAGGGGCTACTTGGGTTTTCAACGGTAAAGAAGTTGCTACGGTTACCGTTTTTGGTGAGGATTTAACTGAATTTCCCTATATTTTATGTTTAGAACAAAGCAAAACAGAAGAATTATTAATCGAATTTTTAGCCACTCACGGACATTCTGTCGAACGACAAGTAGAATTAACAAATTATGTTGCCAATGATCATGGTGTCACTGCTACCTTGAAAAAAGGTGATGGCTCAGAAGAAATGGTAACAGCCGATTATTTGATTGGTGCTGATGGATCCCATAGTACTGTACGAGAAGGTATGGGTTTACGCATGGATGGCTCTACTTACCTTCAAACATTATTTGTCATTGATTGCCAAGTAAAAGCCAATATTCGACCAAAAGAAATTTATATTGCTGTGTCAGATAAAGGGTTAATTGGCTTCTTTCCGATGGTTCAATCGCATGATAAAACTAATGAAGGTCATCGTTACCGTGTACTAGGAGTTATACCCTCTGCCGACGCTGATAAAACCATTACATTTGAAGAGATTGAAAAAAACTTTTCAGAACGGGCAGGTATGCCTGCACAAATTTTGGATCCCGCTTGGATATCCACTTATCGTGCACATCATAGACATGCAAAATCCTTTAGAGAAGGTCGTTGCTTTATCATTGGCGATGCTGCACATATTCATAGCCCAGTGGGAGGCCAAGGTATGAATACTGGTTTACAAGACGCTTATAACCTCATATGGAAATTAGATCTCGTGCTCAAAGGTAGGGCAAAAGATTTATTGTTAGATACGTTTAACCAAGAGCGTATGGCTGTAGCAAAAAAACTTGTCGAAACTACCGATAAAATGTTTTACATGGTCGCTGGAGAATCTTCCGCCGTTAAAACCTTTCGATTAAAAATAATGCCTTGGCTATTACGTATTTTTAATCAAGTTGTTCATCATAGCAAACGGGTAAAGCAAGCCGTTTTTTCTGTTATTTCACAAATCGGTATCAAATATCCTAATAGCTCATTGTCCCAAGAGGCTTCTTGGGGTATTTTTCTTCCAAACGCACCGGAACCCGGCAATAGGGTTCCGTTTGTAATTTTTGAAGAAAATGGGCAGAAAAAAAATATTCAGGATTATCTGGAAGGAACAACGTGTCATTGGTTTATTTTTTCTAAAAAGCCTTATGACAAAAAAGCACTTATTACTCCTAAAATTGCCAATAACCAAGATATATTACAGATTCATCATATTCCTTATCACTCTGGAACAGATGAACTATATAAAGCTTTTGGCATTACGGATGCAGGTTATTATTTAGTCAGGCCTGATATGTACATCGCATGTCGCGCAGCCTCATTGGATGTTACTCCATTAGAAAAATATGGCGCAAGATTTATTAAAAATTATACACTTAGCAATTGAATTTTTGATGAAAATGCCAAATCAAGTACAAAGCATATTGGCGTTGTTTTCTTCTAGCTTTTCACGCATAATGCGGCCATGGTAGTACTTATTATTTTAGACGGTTGGGGATATGATGCGCATGAGTCTTATAATGCCATTGCGCAGGCCAATCTTCCTCAGTGGAATGCTTGGTGGAAAAATGCTCCTAAAGCTTTATTAGCATGTAGTGGTGAGGCCGCTGGCTTGCCTCCTGGGCAAATGGGTAATTCCGAAGTAGGGCACATGCACATAGGTGCAGGTCGAATTTTGGAACAAGATTACACCCGCATTAATCACGCCATAGAAAATGGTTCTTTTTTTCGCCAAGAATCTTTACTGGCCGTTATAAAAAATGCCACACAGGATAAAAAAGCCATTCATATACTTGGATTGTTATCACCCGGTGGCGTGCACAGCCATGAAGACCATATTCATGCGTTATTAAAATGTGTTGGCCAGCAAGATAAAAATCAGCCCGTATATTTGCATCTTTTTCTGGATGGACGTGATACACCACCTCGATCAGCAAAACCTTCCATCGAAAAATTAGAGGCACTTTTACAACAATACCCTAATGCTAAAATTAAGAGCATAACCGGACGGTATTATGCAATGGATAGGGATTCTCGCTGGGATCGCGTAGAAAAAGCGTATAATTTGCTTACCGCAGGTGAAGCTAGTTTTCATGCACTGAATGCAACAGAAGCATTAGAAAATGCCTACGCACGCAATGAGAGCGACGAGTTTATTCAACCGACGCTGATTGGAAAAACTGCTTTTATTGAAAACGGCGATACCGTTATTTTTATGAATTACCGTGCCGATCGCGCCCGTCAACTTTCACGCGCATTAATTCTACCTGATTTTACTGGCTTTAAACGAAAAAAACAGCCTAAAATTGGTCAATTTGTTACCTTAACCCATTACGCTAAAGATATTCCTTCCATTGAGTTGTTTCCCCCTTTACGCCCCCAGCATACCCTTGGCGAATGCGTGGCTGATGCTGGATTAACTCAATTGCGCGTGGCCGAAACCGAGAAATATGCCCACGTAACATTCTTTTTTAATGGCGGCATTGAAAAACCATTTCCCCAAGAAGAGCGTATCTTAATACCTTCCCCGAAAGTGGCTACTTACGATCTACAACCTGACATGAGTGCACCTGCCATTAAAGAGCGCATTGTTGAGGCGTTGGAAAATCGACGTTATGATGTCATCATTGCTAATTTTGCTAATGCCGACATGGTTGGCCACACAGGCGACATGAAGGCAACCGTGCACGCAGTAGAGTGCTTAGATCAGTGTTTACGCGAAATTGCAGAAGCAGCAAAAAAAGTATCTGCTGAAATTGTTATTACCGCCGATCATGGCAATGCAGAATGTATGTACGATCCTGAAACAGCGCAACAACATACCTCTCATACGGTTTATCCTGTACCTTTTTTGTATATTGGCCGCCCCGAAGTCAATGTTATCCGGGAAGAAGGATCCTTGATTGATATTGCACCTACAATATTATATTTATTAGGCATTCCCATTCCCTCTGAGATGCAAGGAACCAGCTTGTTAGAATGAAATATTTTAAAATATTATTATACCCTGCGCACTTGAGCTTTCGGTTTTGTTGCAAGCTGCATCGGCTTCAGTCATGTATTCAGTATACACTCCTTCGCCTGCTTCGCTCGCGCCGCACCAAAAGCTCAAGTGCTGTGAGTATATTTTTGTTCTTATCATTGACCTTTTCTCAACAAGCATTCAGTACTAATGCGACGTCACAAGCTCAACTCAATACTGTCAATAATAAAATTGTTACCTTGAAAAAAACACTAGCCTTGGAAAAAGACCAGCGTACCAAATTAGAAAAAGAATTAAAAAATGTTGATGCACAAGTGGCTAGAATGAGTGGCGAATTAAATACTATCAACCAAAAAATGGTGCAACAACAAACCGCATTATCTGACTCAAAAAAACTGGTAGTTGCCTTGCAAAAAGAAAGTACTGCCCAAAAAGAAATGTTAGGTAAACAATTATGCGCTATTTATCAATTAGGCGAGCATGAGTTTATTCAATTATTGCTGAATCAACAAAATCCTGCCAGCGTGCAACGGCTCATGACCTATTACAGTTATATTAATAAAGCCCGCGTAGAAACCATTGATAAGATTCAAAAAACTGATGAAAAAATCCAACAAGAACAAGCGGAAATTGAAAAACAAATAGCTCAATTAAGCCATCTGTCGCAAGAAGCTGAAAACAAAAAGATTGCATTAGAGAAAAACCGACAAAAACAACAGATTATAATGACGCAATTGAATCGTAATATTGAAACCCAATCCTCACGATTAAAAGCATATGAAGCTGATAAAAAGTTTTTAACAGCCTTAGTTCAACGCCTAAGCCGCGCTGCGATTAAGGCGGCTCCACCTGCAGGAGCTAAAACGCCAACAAAAACTGTGGAAACACCCTCTGCCGTAGAATCATCTGCTCCAATGATATACAAAATAAAAGCCGGTGCTTTTAGCAAAGAAGCCCATCATTTAATTTGGCCAACGAGAGGCAAATTATTAAACCCGGCAAATTCACCCATCATGCGCCATCAGGCAGGTATTGTAATCTTAGCGCCTGAAGGTCAACAAGTTGTCTCTGTTTTCCCTGGGAAAGTAGTGTTTGCAGGCCCGTTAAAAGGTTTTGGTTTGTTAATCATCATTGATCATGGACAAGGGTTTATGACGCTTTATGCGCATAATCAAGCGCTATATCGAAAACGTGGGGCGATGGTGAATGCGGGTGACTTGATTGCTGCCGTTGGCCATACCGGTATTTTACCTCAAAGTGGTCTATATTTTGAAATCCGTCATTTCGGACATCCATTAAACCCATTGCAGTGGTTAGCGCCAGCAGGTAAGGGTTAACAAATGAAGAGATTGCTGATTATTTTTTTTGTTCTACTCATCTCCCCAACAGGGTGGGCAACCCAAAAAGAAGATGCAGAAACGCTAGCAGGCATCAAAAAATTTTATATCATTGCTCAAGACATTCAAAAATACTACGTTTATCCTGAAACAAAAAAATCTATTTTTAATAATGCTTTTCGCGGTATGCTTAATAGCCTAGATCCCCATAGTGCTTATTTGGATGAAAACGATTGGCGTGATTTACAAGAAACGGCAAGTGGCAAATTTGCTGGAATAGGCCTTGAAGTAACCATGAAACATGGTTTGGTTACGGTAATATCTCCTATCAAAGGTTCACCAGCGCAAAAAGCAGGCATTAAACCAAAAGATACCCTTATCCGATTAAATGGGACACCTTTAGTAGGGTTAACACTAAGAATGGCCATTGATAAGCTGCGTGGACCAGAAAATACCAAATTAACCCTTGATGTGATGCGAAAAGGCTCATCTAAACCACTACATTTCGTATTAACACGAAAAGTCATCCAAATTGAAAGTGTTAAAAGTGAATTGCTTCATGAAAAATATGGCTATATTAATATCTCCATGTTTCAAAATTCTACCTTCAAAGAAATGAGTGCCGCCATTCAATCTCTCAAAAAGCAAACGAAACAAAAAGGTAAAACTCCATTACAAGGTGTTATTTTAGATTTACGCAATAATCCTGGTGGTTTAATGGATTCAGCTGTCGAAGTAGCAGATGCATTCCTTAATGGAAAAAAGAAAAAAACATTGATTGTATATACCAAAGGCCGCGGCCCATGGGCAAAATTTACGGCGTATGCTAACTCAGGTGATATTATTAATCGTATACCGATGGTTGTTCTTATCAATGAAGGAACCGCTTCGGGTGGAGAAATTGTAGCCGGTGCTTTAAAAGACAACCATCGTGCTTTACTTCTTGGCACGCGTACTTTTGGAAAAGGATCGGTTCAAATGGTTATTCCTGTTGATAAAGATAGTGCGATTCGATTAACCACTGCTTTGTACTATACTCCCAATGGTGTTTCCATTCAGGCACAAGGTATCACACCGGATATTACGGTGGATCAAATCAGTTTAAATTCTTCTGCTTTTATTGAAAATGCCATTCAATGGAATAATTTATCCGAGGCTGATTTGCAAGGTCATCTTAACTCAACCACTCCGGAAAAAAATATTCCTACGGGCAAAGCTAAAAACAATGATTCATTAATGGAGCATGATTATCAACTCTATCAAGCCTTAAATATTTTAAAAGGCATGATCCTTACTGGTCAAATGCACGGATAGATAATATCCATGTCCTGACAACTTACGTAATTGACATAACGAATCATTTCTTAGAGAATCTTCTCATAATGAAAAAAATACTTCCAGAACCCTTTCGTATTAAAATGGTTGAGCCAATACATCAAATCAGCCGCCAAGAACGAGAAGCAGTCTTAAAAGAAGCGCATTATAATTTATTTGCTATTCCAGCTGATAAAGTATTTATTGATTTACTCACCGATAGCGGGACTGGTGCAATGAGTGATAATCAATATGCAGGTTTAATGCGCGGTGATGAAGCGTATGCGGGTAGTCGCAGTTTTTTTCATCTTGAAAAAGCAGCGCAAGATATTTTTAATTATGAGATTATTATTCCCACCCATCAAGGACGGGGTGCGGAACACATTCTTTTTCCTACATTAATACAATACCGTAAAAAGCTCTATTCTGATCTTACTTCACCTACCTTTATTTCAAATTATCATTTTGATACGACTAAAGCGCATGTTGAACTGGCAGGAGCACGAGCTATTAATGCCATCTGTGAAGAGTCCAAAAATGTGCATGATTTTTTTCCTTGGAAAGGCAATTTTAATATAGATGCCTTAAAAAATACGATTCAAGAGGTTGGTGCAAAAAATGTGTGTGGCATTATTATTACCATGACCTGTAATAGTGTAGGCGGACAACCTATTTCAATGGCAAATATTCGGGAAGTACAAGCTATCGCGCACCAAAATAACATTACGGTTATCATTGATGCAGCTCGCTACGCAGAAAATGCATGGTTTATTAAAAATCGTGATCCTTTCTATAAAAATAAAAGCATTTTTGACATAGTACGAGAAATGTTTTCTTATGGCGACATGATGACATTATCGGCTAAAAAAGATGCTTTAGTTAATATTGGCGGGCTATGTTGCTTAAAAGACAAAGATCATCCAATCTTACACAGTGTGCAAGTGAATTGTGTCGCCTATGAAGGATTTTTAACATATGGTGGATTGGCCGGCCGTGACATGGAAGCAATGGCTATTGGTTTGTATGAAGGTTTAGACGAGCATTATCTCACCTATCGCATTAAACAAGTAGAATATCTTGGTGATCTTTTACGCCAAGCTAACATACCCATTCAATATCCCACCGGTGGTCATGCAATTTTTGTCGACGCTGCCGAATTACTCCCTCATATTCCTCCTCATGAATTTCCAGGCCAAGCCCTCGGTGCAGCATTATATTTAGAAGGAGGTATTCGAGGCGTTGAAATTGGTTCTTTTTTATTAGGTCGTAACCCTCAAACAGGAGAACAAGAAAAAGCAGATTTTGAATGGCTTCGCCTAACCATTCCTCGGCGTGTTTATACTTATTTACATATGGATTATATTGCGGAATGTTTAATACAGGTTTTGAAAAAAAAAGAGACGCTTCATGGCTTCGCGTTTGAATATGAACCACCTGTGCTACGACACTTTACCGCACGATTGAAGAAACTTGAACTTCCTAGTGCGGTGAAAAATTTATAATGCTATAATTTTTGAATATTAATTATTCAAAGGTAATCCAATGCCCAAAGGTACACTAACTCGTTCTCAAGATCCTAGAATTGCTGCATTACAGGGTTATACTACGAACTCGACTCCTATTGGTTCAGGGGCAAACACGGCCTCTGAGGTGGAGCAATATTTAAAATCACCTGCAGGATTAGCTAGACTTACTGCCGCTAGACAAGAAGTCGCTTTTGCAATGTTTGAAAAAATGGAGGCTGACAGGCTTTTGCAAATTATCCTTGAAAGGGAAAGTAACCCTGAGAAGGTAGATTCTGCTAATGAACGTCCTAAAGATGCTACTCAGCAAGTGATTAGTGATGATAATGATCGATTAGTGAAAGCACGTGAACTTCAGCAAGAACAGGAACAATTCATAATAAATGCTGAAGCATTAAAACAAAACTTAGAAAATGTCCAAAAACGACATGAGGATATTAACTCACACATTTCCCAATTAGAGGATATAGAAGATCAATGCAGAAGCGAAATAAACTCAATGGATAGTGCCATGCAAGCCCGTTATTCAGGAATAGCAAAAGGAGAAAAAACACGATTAACCAAAGACAATTATGAACAATCATTGAACAATATTGATAATACTTTTGACGCTAACCAATTAACTTTGGAAGAAAAAGAGAAGAAAGCCCTTGAAAAATTAGCTTTAGCTGATGTTAATGAGGCAAAATTACCTTTGTATGAACAGCAAATAGCCGAAAGGGAAAATGCCCTACATTCTCTGCCTGAAGCGCAAAAAGTAAAAGCAGTCCAACAGTTAAACGAATTTAAAAAAGATTATGAGAGTTTAAAACAAGAAATTACAAAACTTAGAGATTCAGGTTCAGAATTGTTAGCCCAAAGCAGAAATGAACGCATAAATCTCGTGAGAGAAAAAGAAGACAAAAGTGCTCGGCTAGAAATGGAAGCTCGACAAGATCAAGTGTGGTCATCTCCAGAAGAAGCAAAAAATATTCAGAGCAACCGATCAGCCCTTCATGATGAATTAAAAAAATCATTTGAAGCCGGTTTTAAATTTCGACCATTGAAGAAGAGGCAAGAAGAAGCGGACGCATCTAGATCAGAGCAACAACAAGCTACTACTTCAAATACATTTTCTACTCAACGTGGTGGATAATTTTTACTCTTGGATCTTTGCAAGGGTATGATTTTTCGCAAAGAATGTGTACATGGTGGGGACAACAAACAATGTAAAGCAAGTTCCAATTAACATACCCGAAGCAATAACCAAACCAATATCAAAACGGCTTACTGAGCCTGCACCGGATGCAAAAATAAGCGGAACAACACCAAATACCATGGCAGCGGTGGTCATGAGAATAGGACGTAATCTAATGCTCGCCGCTTCTAAAATAGCCTCTACTGGCGGCAGATTCTTATTTTTTTGCAAATGATTGGCAAAATCTGTCATTAAGATACCGTGTTTTGTAATAAGGCCAATGAGTGTAATTAATCCAATTTGCGTATAAATATTGATAGTCGCGGCCCCCAAGTTTAAGGGAATAAGCGCACCACAAATGGATAAAGGAACACTAATTAGAATAATGAATGGATCGCGGAAACTTTCAAATTGCGCAGCCAATACTAAGAAAATAACAATAACAGAGAAAAAGAAGATGAGCACCAAGGCATTTCCCTCATGCACAAATTGACGTGCCTCACCAGCATAGTCATAAGAAAATCCTTTTGGCAATAATTCATCTGCAGTTTTTTGTAAGAATTCGACACCTTCGCCTACAGTATGTCCCGGCATCATCGCCAATTGAATGGTGGTTGATTTCATTTGCTGGAAATGGGTTAGCTGATTAGGTTCGGTTTTAATTTGAATGTTGGCAACAGTGGAAAGCGGCACCATCGTACCATTCGCTGTTTTAACAAAAATTTGTGCTAACTGTTCTGGATTAAGCCTAAATTTTCGATCCAATTGAGGAATAACTTGGTAACTTCTTCCCATTAAGTTAAAGTAATTAACATAACCTCCTGATAAAGCCGCACCTAATGAATCCCCAATGGCACGCATATCTAATCCTAGATCAGCCGCTTTACTACGGTTAATTAATAAAGTGGCTTGAGGGTTATCAAATTTTAACCCATTATCGGAATAAATAAATAAACCACTTTTTTGAATTTTAGTCAGTAACTGCTGCGACAACTCGTATAGTGTTTGGTAGTCACCGGTCGATTGGATAATAAATTGCATACCGCCTGACCCGCCTGGTAAAGCAGGTGGTTGCATAGCATAGGTTTGTAAGCCTGCAATTTGTCCTAATTGCATTTGTAAGGGACCTGAAAGCTCTATCGATTTGGTGGTACGTTGATCCCAAGGCTTCAAAATCATTCCACCAAAAGCTGTGTTTACACCATTAAACCCATTCACTATAAAAGAATCCCGAACGGCAGGAAAACCACTAAATATAGTATTAAAATTTTGCGAATACTTTTCTGTATAATTTAACGTAGCGGATTGAGGCCCAGAGGCCATCACCATGAAAAAGCCTGTATCTTCTTGGGGTGCGGTTTCTCGAGGTGTATGGCTATACAAAAAGACCAAACTGACTAATACGGTTGCAACAAAAACCACCACCATTGAACGTGCATTTAAAACCACCGATAACATTTTCTTATAACGAAGTTTTAACTTACCAAAAAATGCATCTAACCATTGAACAAATTTATGTTCTTCAATATCTTGGGTCAAAATTTTAGAACCCATCATTGGAGAAAGTGTTAATGCAATAACCCCTGAAACGATAACTGCACACGCTAACATGAAAGCAAATTCTTTAAATAACGCTCCTGTTACCCCACCTAAAAACCCAATCGGAGCATACACCGCCGCAAGGGTAATTGTCATCGAAACCACGGGCATTGCAATTTCACGAGCACCTAAAATAGCAGCATCAAACGGCTTATACCCTTCTTCAATGTGCCGAAATACGTTTTCAACCACAACGATCGCGTCGTCCACTACTAATCCAATCGCCAATACCATAGCCAGCAAGGTTAAGAGATTAATGGAATAGCCTAATGCCAATAATAAAGAAAACACCCCAATGAGCGACAATGGAATTGTCACAACAGGAATAAGTACTGAGCGAATGGATCCTAAGAAGAGAAAAATAACCACCACAACGATAAGTGCTGCTTCGCCTAAAGTATGAACTACCTCATGAATAGAGGCACGAATGTAATCGGTTGCATCATAAACAATTTTTGAGGTTAATCCTGGAGGGAAATTTTTTTGAACTTCGGGATACATTGCCCGTACATCAGAAATCACATCAAGTGGATTCGCTGTAGGCATCGGCGTAATAGCCAAAAAAATAGCCTTTTTTCCATTAAATGTTACGCTAGTATCATAGTTTTGCGAACCTAGCTCCACGGTAGCCACATCACTCAAACGCACAATTGAAGTACTATGCTTGTCGCCATACGATTTAATAATAAGTTTTTTAAATTCCTCCATGTCATGCAAGTCCGTATCTGCTTTCATTCCTACCGAAATGTACGGCCCTTTTGTGCTGCCTGCAGTTGTCAGGTAATTATTATTAAATAGCGCTTCAGAAACATCACTCGGAGTAACACCCAATGCTCCCATCCGCATAGGGTTCAAGAAAATACGCATAGCATAGGTTTGACCACCAAAAATATCAACTTTAGCCACACCATCAATAGTTTCTAATTGTGGTTTAACCACTCGCGTTGCGTAGTCTGTCATTTGTTGTGGGGTTAATTTTTCACTATCCAAGTTGATATACATCAGGGCAGAGGAATCATCCGACTGTTTTACTATAACAGGCTGCTTCGCCGCATCCGGTAAATCATTCGATACCGACGATACTTTATTCATAATATCGGTAAATGCTTTTTGCGGATCGAAATTAAGTTCAATATGACAGGTAATTGTACTTGTATTCATGGTGCTAGAAGACGTCATATATTCAATCCCTTCAGCACTGGCAATAGCGGTTTCTAACGGTGTTGTAACAAATCCTTCAACCAAAGCCGCATCCGCACCCGGATAGGAAGTTGTCACAATGATTTCCGCACTTTCCATCTTTGGAAACTGTCGAATAGGCATTTCTGTCATAGCCCGTAAACCAAACAGCAGAATTAATGCGCTTAATACGATAGAAAGAACAGGCCGTCGGATAAAAATATCGGTAAAATTCATAATAACCAGAAGACAAATAAAAATATTTGCATTTTACCCTGATTAGGGCAAGGGTGCTAGTTTACCCGAGTTGCGCAGTAGATTTCAGACCATCCTAACATAAATGCTATTTTGGTCACGACTATTCTAACATGCATGCTATTTTAGTCGGGTATCAATTATACATTTAGCTGTTTTTTCATACTGTGAAAAAGAAATGTTTGCAGGTGCTTGATATAACAAGGGTATATTATCATTTCCATGTCCAAATTGGCTGGTTTTATAAACAGGAATGCCCTCTATCTCCATATCATTTGCAAAACGATTTAAAGCAAAAGAAATCACTGCTTCATCTTGAGGTTCTATAAATTGGCCTAAAATAATCGCTTTTGCTTCTTTAAAAAGCCCTGCTTGTCGTAAGTGGCATAAGGAACGATCAATACGATATCCTTTTTCGCCTACTTCCTCTAAAAATAAAATCTTTCCTGGCGTTTGCACTTGCCAATGAGTGCCAATACTATTTTCAATGAGCGTAAGGTTTCCACCCACAAGTTGGCCAGAAACAGAACTTTTTGCACGTTCGTTAAGAGGCATTAAATCGTCAATCGTGTGAGTTGTTATGCGTTGAGATACAATATCCGCAATTTTCATAAAATTATCGGTATTTTGTTTAGAATCTAAAAGCTGTGTTAATACCGATCCATGAATAACAGGCCACTGCCATTGTTGAGAAAGGAATAATAATAAGGCGGTATTATCACTAAACCCAATGACAATTTTTTTATGTTTGGGAATGGGTAGTATTTTAAGATTATCCAATAGTCGGGCACAACCATACCCTCCTCTTAAAGCCCAAACAATCGTATTTTCATCTTCATTTAATAATGCAGTTTTTAATACTTGAAATCGATGTTCGTCAGTATTGGCATGATACGCAATATCATCGCATAAAAGATCGTGAGAGATGTGAAGTGGCAGCATTTGAATGGAGCGAAGCATTGCCATTTTTTCAGGCGTAGTACCAGAAGCAGGGGCAATTACTTGGATGATTTTATTTTTAAATACTTCAAAAAATCGTTTTTCTTGTAATATTTTGTTCACCAGGTACTCCCATGATTAATAGACTTTTTCAGCAAAATTTGATAGAATCCGCGAACCTATACTCACAGCAATAGAGTTCTCGGTGCGAAGCAGGCGAGGGAATGTATACTGAATACATGACTGAAGCCGATGCAGCTCGCAACAAAACCGAAAACTCAAGTGCGCAGAGTATATTTAGGGAACATTCTACAATATTAAATCATTTTTGTTAAATCAAACTCACTCGCTTTATGCGAAGAGTAAATTTGGAGTTATTACATGACCATCGAAAGAACACTATCCATTATTAAACCTGATGCTGTTGCAAAAAATGTTGTTGGTGAAATCTATAGCCGTTTTGAAAAAGCAGGTTTACGCATTGTTGCCGCAAAAAGAGCTCACTTAACACGTGAACAAGCTGAAAAATTCTATGGTGTTCACTCTCATCGTCCTTTCTTTAAAGATTTAGTTGAGTTTATTACTTCAGGTCCTGTAATGATTCAAGTATTACAAGGTGAAAATGCTATTTTGAAGCACCGTGATATTATGGGCGCAACTGATCCTAAACAAGCATTACCAGGAACAATTCGTGCTGATTTTGCGGATAGCATTGATGCTAATGCCGTACACGGTTCTGATGGCGCAGAAACAGCTCAGCAAGAAATTTCTTTCTTCTTTGCTGAAGTTGATGTCCACGCATAATCTTTCTGATAGGGCGACTCACTGTCGCCCATCTTGCCTACAAAAAAAATATGAAAACTAACCTTCTGAATTATAACCTGCAAGACCTAGAAGCGTTCTTCAAACAAATCGGAGAACCAACGTATCGCGCTTCTCAATTACTAAAATGGATTCACCAATATGGCGAAGTCGACTTCACCAAAATGTCGAATTTTAGCAAAGCTTTACAAACAAAATTAGCTGAAGCTGCAACCATTGAGCTTCCAGAAGTTAGCTTTCACCGGGTTTCCAACGATGGCACACAAAAATGGCTGCTCAAATTAAGTTGTAACAATGCCATCGAAATGGTGTATATTCCCGAAGACGATCGTGGCACCCTATGTGTTTCCTCACAAGTTGGTTGTGGGTTAAATTGCAGTTTTTGTTCTACGGGTGCGCAAGGTTTTAACCGTAATCTTTCTACAGCTGAAATTATCAGCCAGATCTGGATCGCGGCTCGTACGTTATCTGAAAAAGATGGTTTTCATGATAGGCATGTCACCAATGTGGTTTTCATGGGTATGGGTGAGCCTTTATTAAATTTTGATAATGTTCTCAGGGCTTCCCAAATTATGATGGATGATTTTGGATATGGTTTGTCAAAACGACGTGTAACATTAAGCTCATCCGGCTTAATCCCTGAATTAGAAAAACTGTCTAAAGTAAGTGATTTATCTTTAGCTATTTCTTTACATGCCCCTAATGATGCTCTCCGTGACATACTTGTTCCCATTAATAAAAAATACCCTCTAAAGCAGCTTATGCACCTTTGCAAGCATTACTTTGAGAAAGAACCTCGTCGTCGTGTAACTTTTGAATACGTTATGCTTGATAATGTTAATGATCATATGGAACACGCACGGGAACTGGTGAAAATATTAGATGGTGTTCCCTGCAAAATGAATTTGATTCCTTTCAATCCTTTTCCAGGCACTGAATACCGGCGTTCATCCCCCGAAAGAATTGCGGCTTTTCAACAATATTTAATTAATAAAGGCATTAATACAATCGTTCGAAAAACACGAGGTGATGATATTGATGCCGCTTGCGGTCAGTTAGCAGGCGATTTTATGGATAAAACTAGCCGCTCAGAACGCTGGAAAAAACTCCGAATTCCCGTTTCCGTAGAAACCTAATGGTATAAATATTATGAAAAGTCCAACCATCCTTCTAATTTCTCTTCTTTTTTGTTTAGCCAGCTGCCAAACAGAAACATCATCCGTACCAATTAATTCAAAAGCTTCGGTATGTAATATGCAGCTAGGTTTGGCCTATTTAAAACAGGGAAACCGACAACGCGCTAAACAAAAGTTACTTACCGCCGTCGCAGAAGATCCAAACTCTCCTTATGCTAATGAAGCGTTAGGATATTTCTTTGAACAAACCCATGAAATCAAACAAGCTGAATGGTATTACAATAAAGCACTGCAAATGGCACCTAATTCCGGCGCGATTCTTAATAATTACGGAGATTTTTTATGCCATCAGAAAAAATACGCAGAAGCAAACCAGTATTTTTTAAAAGCAGCCAGCGATCCGAATTATTTAAATACTGCTCTTGCGTATGAAAATGCAGGAATTTGTGCATTAGCAGCACATCACCCTAATGAAGCTAAAAAGTATTTCAAAATTGCCCTGGAGCAAGATCCTTCTTTGAAAAAAGCACAAGTTGCGTTAATTAACCTGAGTTAATGAAATGGACTCAGGTTAATTAGATGAAATCATATTTAAATCAAACCATCTTGTGATACAATGAAATTTGTTCAATAATACGTTAAGTTACAAAGCAGTAGGAATAAAAATTGTTAGACAAAATCTTTCCAAAACAAGTAAATAATGAATACGAAGGGAGTCTTATTGCCAAATATGCACTTTTATTTATTATTAGTTTCACGATAGTAAGAAGCTTACTTCACATGTTTCTTCATGATGGTGGTTCTCAAAGTATTGCCTCCATACCATTAAACACTTTTACCACGCCATCACAAGCCGTTATTATTTTAATGTTTGCATTATGGGGTGCAGAACAATTGTTAATGAGTTTTGTCTATATTGTTGTCTTTTGGCGCTATCAAAAGCTCATTCCTTTTATGTATATAATGATCTTTTTAGAATATAGCATGCGTCATTTATTAGCTTATATGAAACCAATTGTTACATTACATACAGCTCCTGGTGCAATATTAGATCATGTAATGTGGCCTTTAAGTATCATTCTTTTCTTCTTATCCTTGCGAAAAAGAAAAACAATGGCTGTAAGTTAACATTTCCATATATACTCTTCGCTAATGATTTTTTGGTGAGGCGCAAGCGAAGCAGACGAGGGAGTGTACAAGTAATACATGACGGAAGTCGATGCAGCTTGCAACAAAACCAAAAACTCATTAGCGAAGAGTATAATTGTTATAGCGAGAGTATATGCATTCACTTTTTAAACGAATAGTTACCTGCCTTTTACTATGTTTGTATCCCTATCAAAATAGCATTGCTTTAGCTTCATCCTCACAAGAATTAAATTCCAGCAATACGACTCCTCTTGTTCAACCATATGACGTCAACAATACAAACAATCTTCCCCCACCTGAAACGCCTTCTACCAGTTCAAATGATCCTCTCGCCGCTTTGCAAACGCTAGGCCTCACTAACCCAAATTACACTGTTGGCCCTGTTTCAGTAGGGGGATGGTATGATACGTTACTGGGCACTATTTTTGATGCCCACTATGCTCAAAAACTATCGCCTGATTGGGCAATTGGCTTATTAGGGGAATATGGTGCCAACCAATATCGTTTAAATGGTACCTTAGGCCATCAATTATGGACGGATGGGCAAGTAAAATTTACAGGCGAATATTTAAGCCAAGTACTTCCTTTCGATTTTGATTCTGGCAATATTAACCAACGGGTGAATCAAACAGCGTATGGCCTGCAACTACAACAAAATTTTCATGGCTCTGCTTTTCAAGATGTAAACTTAGGTGGTTATTGGTCAAATACACCCAATGTAGGGTTAGACGATATTGTTTTTCTTGATAATGACTTGTACTACACCAATCAACGCAATATTGCTGGCGCGACCACGCAAGGGGTTGATATGGGTACCGATATTCATCTCACCTCGATGACAGGATTAACTGCAAAAGTTTTCTATGATAATGTTAACTATGCAACAGATTTAACGGGGGATACATCCGAAAATACTTTCGGCACGGGTGGCTCTTTAGAGTTGAATCAAATTGTTAACGAACGCATGAAATTTTCCGTTAAAAGTGAGTTTCGGGCTATTTATAATACCTATGGCGGTTCTTTTTCTTGGGCTCCTGCCATGGTTCAACCGCTGGGATTACACTTTTCTATTTTTGGCGAACACCTTATTTCCCATAACCAAACGCCTGATAGTAACACGTTTGGTTTAGAAGTAGGTTTCTTAGGCGATGATAACTCTGGCTTGCCTCATTATGCTTTAGGTACCCCTAGTGCATTAGGAGATATCGAAAGCTGGGTGAAAAGTCCTGCGGTTTATATGGAGCGGGTGCTGGCTATTTCAGAACAAAAAACCACTTTAAATGCACCAATGATTGGTTCTATTTCGCCCAATAGTGGTCCTTTTGTAGGAGGCAATATTGTCACTATCACCGGTACCAATTTCTTACCCGGCGTGACAGTTACGTTTAATAATGAACCGGCTGAAACGACGTTTATTTCTTCCACACAGCTTTCTGTCGTAGTACCGGCGTTAACTTTAATGATGGCGGCTGCTCCTGGGGCACCCGAGACAATAACCCAACCCGTTACGATTGTAGTGACCAACCCCGATGGTCAACAAACTGTCTTTACCAATGGTTATACTTATACCACAGAATTTTCCCCTACCCTTAGTGACATTTCCCCTTCCTCGGGTTCTCCTTCAGGAGGAACGCCCGTCACACTGACAGGAACCAATTTAACTGGAACGACTTCTGTTACTTTTGATGGAGTTGACGCTTCTAATATTACCGTGGTTAACGATACTACCGTCACAGCTCTAACCCCAGCCCATGCTTCTGGTACGGTTGATGTGGTATTAACAACTCCTAATGGCGTAGCCGCTTTACCGGATGCATATACCTATATCGCTTCGCCCACTATTACCAGTGTTAACCCTTCTGCAGGCAGTACTACTGGTGGACAAACTGTCACCATTACCGGGACTAATTTTACTTCTGCTTCTGGTGTCACTTTCGGCGGGACTGCCGCTACTAGTTTTACGATTGATAGTGCTACTCAAATTACCGTCGTTACACCTGCCCATGTCGCAGGAACTGTCGATGTAGTTGTTACCACTCTCGGCGGAGCTGCCACAGCCACGAATGCTTACACCTATAATGATCCACCTACCATTACCAGTGTCAACCCTTCTTCAGGCAGTATCGCCGGGGGACAAAGTGTTACCATTACCGGTACCAACTTTGCTTCAACAACGGCGGTCACTTTTGGCGGCACGAATGCCACGAGTTTTACGATTGACAGTACCACCCAAATTACCGCTGTTACTCCCGCTCATGCTGCAGGGGCAGTAGATGTTGCTGTCACTACTCCAGACGGCTCTGCTACAGCGGCCAATGCCTACACTTATATAGCTCCCCCTACCATTACCAGTGTTAACCCTTCTTCAGGTAGTTCTACTGGCGGACAAAGTGTCACGATTACCGGTACAAACTTTACCTCAACCTCTGCGGTCACGTTTGGTGGTACTAACGCCACGAGTTTTACGATTGACAGTGCCACTCAAATCACCGCTGTTACTCCCGCTCATGCTGCAGGGGCAGTAGATGTTGCTGTCACTACTCCAAATGGCTCTGCTTCCGCTACTAATGCTTATACTTACGGGGTCCCTATTATTTTTGTTACTTCGACAACGTCTAATGGCAATTTGGGAGGATTTGCAGGAGCTGATGCAATATGTAATGCATCAGGAAATGGTAAACCAACCACAGGATTTGCTGCTAATTATACCTATAAAGCTTTACTACAGGGTAATAACGCAACCACTGCTGGCGTTTCATATTACCGCCCGGATGGTACAACACCAATAGCAGTAGCAACCGGTGGAAACTTGGTAGGCGCAAGTAATTTAATTAATTCTATTAGCACAACATTTAACTTTGTTTGGACAGGCGCAAACACCATAGATAATTGTAGCAATTGGGCTAATGGCATATCCGGCGGCGGTAGTACCGGTGCTTCAAGTGCAGGGGATTCTTTCTATTGGAACGATGGATTCTTCCAATGTACTAATCAACTCCGCCTATATTGCGTTTCTCAATAGGCTTCATTACTTGACAAAAACCGAATAAACATCGAAAACTCGGTTTGAAACTGTTCATTCATCGATTAATCGAAGTTAATATTCGGAAAACCTTAGAAAGAGGAAAAAGTTTTACGGCCACATGCTGAAGCAAAAGCAATCACTTTAGCAGAACCATTCATCAAAAATCCGTCAATCAATGTTTGATCACCTGTCCGTTTTTATTGACTCAGTACACTGACAACCTCATATTTGAAAGAATAAGTCACACCTACTATATTATTTACGACAAGAATATTTTTACCGTAATTTTCAGGAGTTTCCTATGAAGGCATTATGTTGGCATGGAAAACAAGACGTTCGTGTAGATTCAGTTCCCGATCCTAAAATCATTAATGATCAAGATATTATTATTCGCGTAACTGCTTCTGCAATTTGTGGCTCTGATTTGCATCTTTACAATGGCCTTATGCCGACTATGGAGTCGGGTGATATTTTAGGCCACGAATTTATGGGTGAAGTAGTGGATAAAGGGTCATCCAGTAAACTTAAAATTGGTGATAAAGTTGTTGTTCCCTTTACCATTTCTTGTGGTAAATGTACGTTTTGCAAGAAAAAATTATATGCTTGTTGTGAGATGGCTAATCCTAATGCAGAAATGGCAAGGCAAAAATTAGGTCAAACCCCAGCGGGGATGTTTGGTTATTCCCATATGTTAGGTGGGTTTTCTGGAGGGCAAGCAGAATACGTGCGTGTCCCTTTTTCGAATGTTGGTCCTATCAAAATCGCTTCAGATATGCCGGATGAAAAAGTATTGTTTTTATCCGATATTTTTCCTACCGGGTACATGGCGGCTGAAAATTGTAATATTCAAGGCGGTGATATTGTTGCCGTTTGGGGATGTGGACCCGTGGGACAATTTGCCATTCAAAGTGCCTGGATGTTAGGAGCTGCACGCGTTATAGCCATTGATTGTGTTCCAGAAAGATTGGCGTTGGCCAAAAAATTAGGTAAATGTGAGGTTATCAATTTTAAAGAAGAATCAGTTTTTGATGCATTAATGGTAATGACAAAAGGATTAGGCCCTAATTGTTGTATCGATGCCGTTGGATGTGAAGCTCATGTGGGCCCTACAATAGATTCTATTATGGATAAGGCTAAACAAATGGCGCATCTACAAGTTGATAGACCCCATGTACTTCGAGAAACCATCCAATGTTGCAGGAAGGGAGGTACAATCTCCATTCCAGGTGTATACATTGATAAATTAGATAACATTCCTTTTGGAGCGGCAATGAATAAAGGATTGACTTTTAAAATGGGTCAAACGCATGTGCAACGCTACTTATCGCCTTTATTAAATAGCATCGAAAAAGGGGAAATTGATCCCTCTCAAATTATTACCAATCGAATTAAATTAAAAGACGTCCCTAAAGCATATAAAGAATTTGATGCTAAGCATGACGGCTGCATTAAGGTCGTTTTAAAACCTTAGGAGAGTAAAATGGATATATATGATTATTTAAAAATGGATCACGACAAAGTGGCTCATTTATTCCAATTATTCAAAAAATCTCAATTGAGCGGGCGTAAAAAAGAAATTGTTACACTTATTATTAGAGAGCTGATGGTTCACGCACATTCTGAACAAGAAACTTTTTATAAGGCTTTATTACAGCATACCCAAAGTATAGAAGAGGCTCAACATGGTGAGAAAGAACATACAGAAATTGAGGCACAGATTGAGCGAATCAACCATCCCTCTTCTTTAGCGGTGTGGGAAGAGGAAGTATATAAATTACAAGACCTTGTGGAGCATCATGTTAAAGAAGAGGAAAGCACTATCTTTAGAAAAGCTAAACAAGTTTTATCAGAAGAAGATGCATTCATAATTAAAGAGCAAATGCATTATTTAAAAGGGCCCTTTTTGATCTGGCTAGATAAAAAAACAAATGAGGCTGCATAATATTTCTATAAATTCTCTTTCAAATTACCAAAAAATCAGAAGCAGTTATAATAAAACTTATTCTTAGTCATCAAATTCTGTTAATATAACCCGCTTGTTGAGCTATATCTGCGTTATTATCGGACGAGAAAGCTCACAATGTTTTAATAACAGAATCTTGGGTCTGTATAGGCATAATTCAGAATTTCCCGCAAACGTTAATTTAAAGCAATTATATTTCATTATGCTTTAGATTTTATTAGAGTTATGTCAAATACTGTTTTGTAGCAAACATGCTCTTTAGATAACTATCCTAATAAGAGCCAAGACAGAAGCGCAAGCAATCCAATTACCATGGCCATAGCATAATGATAGAGATAACCTGTTTGTAATTTACGTCCGCATGCTGATGCAAAAGCAATCACTTTAGCAGAACCGTTCACAACAAATCCATCAATTAATGTCTGATCGCCCGTACGATAAAAAAGATTGCCAAAACCTTTTGTAACGGGAACGAGCACTTTGTCGTTAAATAAGTCGAAACCATATTTTTGCATAAGTATACGATAGATCCAGGAAAATCTTGCAGCAAGTGCGGCAGGCCATTCAGGTTTAGCAATATAGAAAACCCAAGCCACTACAAAACCTGCAATAACTAGCCAGAATGTTGGTGTTAAAACTGAATGCAAGGTCATTGCATTAGCAGATCCCGCTTCTTCAAGAAGGCGTGTCCATCCTGAATGACTAGCAGAAATTGTAACACTTGAACTTAACAGGTTATGTTCTGATACAAAATATGGATAGAGAATATAACCTATACAAAGTGAAGGTATAGCCAAAAGGATAAGTGGTAAACACACTGACCAAGGTGATTCATGGAGATGTTCACGTGTATGCTCATCCATTCTTGGTTTACCATGGAAAGTCATGAAAAGTGCACGGAAAGAATATAAGGCCGTCACAAACGCGCCGAAGAACACACAATAATAGGCATACTGTCCGCCAGGGATATTAGTCAGCTTCGCTGCATCAATAATCATATCTTTTGAATAAAACCCTGCAAAAGGAGGAATAGCGCATAATGCTAAAGTTCCAATTAAGAAGGTGATATAAGTAATTGGCATGAATCGCCATAAACCACCCATTTTTCGCATATCTTGCTCGTGGTGCATACCAATAATGACAGAACCAGCAGCCAAGAAAAGCACGGCTTTAAAGCAGGCATGTGTACCTAAATGGAAAATACCAATAGGATAAGCTGATACACCCATTGCTACCATCATGTAACCTAACTGAGATAAAGTTGAGTAAGCAATAACGCGTTTGATATCCGTCATTACAACACCCAGTAAACCAGTAAATAAAGCACCCGTTGCACCAATAACAGTAATGACTGTTAATGCTGTATTGGATTCTTCGAACAAAGGAGACATGCGTGCTACCATAAACACGCCAGCAGTCACCATGGTTGCGGCGTGGATAAGTGCAGAAATAGGAGTAGGGCCTTCCATTGATTCAGGAAGCCATACATGTAGAGGCACTTGAGCTGATTTACCCATAGCACCTACAAATAATAAAATACAAATTACTGAAATAACTGACCAGGCATGCCCATCAAATAAAGAAATGGACTGACCCGTAACGTTTTGAACTTTTGCAAATACTTGGGCGTAATCCAATGTACCGAAATAGGCAAGAACAAGGCCAATACCTAAAACGAAACCAAAGTCACCTACACGGTTCACAAGAAACGCTTTTAAGCTCCCTTGTAGCGCACTTTCTTTTTGAAACCAAAAACCAATCAACAGATAAGAAACTAAACCAACACCTTCCCATCCAAAAAAAAGCTGAAGGAAGTTATTTGAGCTTACCAGCATTAACATGGCAAAGGTAAAAAGAGAAATATAGCTGAAGAAACGTTGATAACCATCATCATCTGCCATATAACCCATACTATAAATATGAACAGCTAATGAAACAAAAGTAACAATGACAAGCATTAGTACTGTTAAAGGATCTATTAAGAAACCAATTTGAAAACTATAAGGGAAAAAACCACCGCCAGAAGCCCAGGTGTAAAGGTTTTCATTGAAAGCTGGATGTCCATCTACGAAAATTAGCTTAGCTAAATAAAGAGCACAGGCAAATGAAATAGCCACTCCTAAAATAGTAACTGAATGTGCACCTGCACGACCTATTTGCTTTCTAAAAAAGCCGGCCAAAATTGAGCCTAATAAAGGCATTAAAACGAGAATTAAACAGATATTTTTCATTTTTTAGCCCTTTAATTCATGCATCTTGTCAACATCAATAGTACCTTGCTGACGGAAGAAAAGTAATACAATTGCTAAACCAATAGCGGCTTCAGCTGCTGCTACGGTGAGAATGAAGAAGACAAAAATTTGTCCAGTTATATCTCCAAAGTAATCAGAGAAAGCAACCAAGTTGGTATTTACTGCCAACAACATCAATTCCACACACATAAGCAGCAAAATAATGTTTTTTCGGTTCATCATGATACCAACTAAACTTAAAGCAAATAAAATAGCGCCAAAAACTAAATAATACTCTAATGGAATCATGCTTTTTTCTCTCTTTCAGATACTTGTGGTGAGACTTTAACTACACGCAAACGTTCTTCTTTTCTTACTGTTAATTGATCCAGAAGCTTTTGGACTTTATTGCTTCGTGGAGGTCTATGCGCCAAAATAATGGCAGAAATAATAGCAATAAGAAGCAAGACAGCTGCAATTTCTAGAGGATATGCATAAGTTGTATACAGTACTAAACCAAGACTTTCAGAGTTAGGCAATTTACCCGCTACTTCAGCAGGAAGAATACCAAAGTTTTCAGGTTTAATAGCAAGCAGCATCAATCCTACGAGCAAAGCAACCACAACAAACCCAAAAAGGATATATCGCTTAAAATAACGCTTGCCCGAGAATTTTTCCATATCCAACATCATGACCACGAAAAGAAACAAGGTCATCACAGCACCAACATATACTAGCACCAAAATAAGCCCTAAAAACTCCGCATGGGCTAAGAGCCACAGTCCACTGGTTGCAATAAATGTTGCTACTAGCGATAGAGTGCAACGAACCGGGTTAGTAAATAGCACCACCATAAGAGCAGAAAATATCGAGATGCAGGCTAATACAAGGAATAACACTTCTTGAAATGAATGAGGTAGCATAGTCATAAATTCAATATCCTAACGATAAGGCGCATCGGCGTCACGAGCAGCAGCAATTTGCTCCTCCATGAGATCACCAATAGCTAATAGTTTTTCTTTGGTCATAATATTTTCCCCTCGTTCAGTATAATGATAATGCTGAATAGGGGTAACAACAATAGAGTCAACCGGGCAAGATTCTTCACACATACCACAATAGATACATTTGAATGTATCAATATCATAACGTGTGGTTCGGCGTGAGCCATCTTCTCGTGGTTCAGATTCAATCGTAATGGCTAAAGCCGGACAAACTGCCTCACAAAGCTTACAGGCAATACAACGCTCTTCGCCATTTGGATATCGGCGTAAGGCCAATAAACCCCTAAAACGAGGAGAATAAGGAGTTTGTTCCTCAGGAAATTGAACCGTAATTTTTTTCTTAAAAAAATATTTACCTGTTAGATATAACCCGTTTAAAAGCTCCCACAAAGAGAAGGTTTTAAGATAATGAATGATATAGTTTTTTAAGCGGTTCATAGCGATATTAATCTTCTTATTCGGCACTATTATAACGTTCTACACTGGCTAAAATTTCTTTCTTAGCGGCTTCTGGGCCTTCCCAGCCATCTACTTTCACCCATTTTCCTTTTTCTAAATCTTTATAATGACTAAAGAAGTGTTCAATGGACTGTAAAATATGTTGAGGAAGATCTTCATGAGTTTGTACAGACTGATACATAGGTGCAATCTTGTCTAAAGGTACGGCTAAAAGCTTAGCATCCACACCTGCTTCATCACTCATTTTTAACATACCAACAGGGCGACAACGAATCACACATCCACTTACTAAAGGAATAGGCGTTAATACTAACACATCGACTGGATCCCCATCTTCCGATAAAGTTTGAGGAATGTAACCATAGTTAGCTGGATAAAACATTGCGGTAGTCATAAAACGATCAACAAATAAAGCACCGCTTTCCTTATCAACTTCATACTTTACGGGTTCTCCGTGCATAGGAATTTCAATAATAACATTAACGGAATTGGGAACATCACGCCCTGCTTCAATCGCTTTCAAACTCATGTGACTCACCTATTTTGATTTTGTAATATTTAAAAATAATGGGAGTATACCCTTTTATTTACCATCCTTCAAATATCAAGGCAAGATCGCCCATTGGGGGAGATGGTTTCGAGTTTTCTTAGCAATAAACTACTATTCAACAGAGGTCGCCTCTTCAAGCAATGTCTTTTCCTGCTCATCTTGTTTAACGCTTGAGCGATATGACCAAAACTTAGGCATTAAGAAACAACAAAGTGCAACACCAGCCACACACAAGACACCACCAGAAACAATGGAAAAACTTACACCAAAACAAGAAGCAACAAAACCAGCCTCTGCATCCCCTAATTTAGGGCCACTTAGATAACTAATCATCTCGATGCCAGCGAGCCGACCGCGATAGATCGTTGGTATCGTTTCATTCCATAACGTGGTTCGGAAAATAGCACTGACTTCATCTGCAGCTCCTGCTAATGCGAAAAAGACTAGTCCTAACCACAACATATGATTAAAAATACCAAAAAGTGCAATGCACACACCCCAAATAGTAGCCGCAATGGCAATAGCCGCACCATGCCGTTTTATTTTCGTGGTCCATTGGCTAAAGCATGACATAATTAAGGCACCCACAGCAGGCGCCGCATAAAAGAAACCCAGCATTGAAGGTTCATGAGCATTCGCTACAATTGCAGGAATAAGGGCTATTGGCATGCCAAAAATCATGGCCGCAAAATCGACCCAATACGATCCCATCAATTCTTGACGAGAAAGTGCGTAGCGGCATCCTTCTTTAAGCGATTTCCATACCGAGTCAGTTTGTTCTGCTCGTTGCAATAGAGGGATGTTAATACGTAACAAACAAAATAGCGAAAAGGCAAAAGAACAGACATCCACTAAAAAGGTAAGTGTTAATCCAACAATAGACAACAAAATACCCGCAAAAGCTGATCCACCAATAGTACATACGTTATATTTTAAAGAAGATAGCACACTCACTTGTGACATATCTTTCACATCAACGATTTGCTGGACACTACTTTCCAGAGCTGGCCGATGGAGGCCATTAATACCTGACATCAAGGGAGCCACAATAAAGAGCAGCCAAATAGATGGTGATGCCTGAAGCGTGTTAAGCATTAACACAAGAGAACCAAGGCTTAAGAAAATTTCCGCCCGAATTAAAAGCGAACGTCGCGAGAAGCGATCCGCTAATACGCCGCCTAATAAAGCGGTCACCAGCAAAGGTAACAACTGTAAAAAACTCAGCAGTCCCACCATCGCAGTGGAGTGCGTTAAAGTATAAATTTGATAAGGTAATACAACATTGGTGATTGCTGTTCCCAACATTGACACAAATTGGCCTGCAAATAGCCAGCCAAAATTCCTATTTCGGCGTAACAAAGAAAAATTAATAAAATGAGCCATGATTATAATTATTTTTAAACTGCGCTATTATACCATAAAAAATTGTAGGTAAATTTATGAAAAAAACGATTGAAAGACCCTCTGAGCATCAGGCAGAAAAAAGCAGTTATTTTCCGTTATTTTTAATCATTGCTTATATTACAGGTGTAACTTTCATTAACAATTTTCATGAGGGCAGCTTTAATTGGAACAAAGGGATGAGCCACTTCATGGCAGGTTTTTTCCTCATATTTTCTGCCTTTAAATTTCTTGATCTTTCTGGCTTTGCTAAAGGGTACGCAACGTATGATTGGTTAGCTCGACGATGTTATTTTTACGGGTTTATCTATCCATTTTTAGAATTAGCACTGGGTATTTTATATTTAGGTAATTGGTTTCCTCAAGCAACCGCCTTGGCCACTATTATTATCATGGGATTTTCAAGCTTAGGCGTCATTGATAGTTTATTAAAAAAACAAAACATTCGCTGTGCTTGCTTAGGTACTATCCTGAATGTTCCACTTTCTCGCATCACTCTTATAGAAGATTTGTCTATGGTACTTCTTGCCTGTTTCGTATTATTTTTTTAATACCTTAATGCCTTTTCAAAATCACAGGTTAATATCATGCTTGAAGAACAAGTAAAGAGATTGATTCAAGAAAATCTAGAAAACTGTTGGAAACAATTTTCTAGAACTGGTTATATTGCTATTGAAACAATTAACTCGGCCATATGCATGGACTCTGGAACACCAGAACCCCTATTAAATAGTATTATTAGCTTCAATCCTTCTGAAAACAACCTCACATTGGAAATTGAAAGGTTAGAGCACTTTTACGCAAAAAAACAACTACCCTTTTGCTGGTGGATTCCTGATAGCCCACTAAGTAATCTTATTGAAAAACAATTAAGGATTAAAGGCTTTATCCATAGCATGCAAGTTAAAGGAATGGCACTTGATATAACTAAGCTTGCCGTAAAAAATGTTTTCCCTAATAATATTCATCTTGTGCAGGCGAAAACACATCAAGAATTTATTGACTGGATGCATGTTTTGCGACTTGCTTTTGACATGGAGATATTTGCTGCAGATTGGTATAGAAATATGCTCGAAAAAGTACAAAAAAATACCGATACGATGCATTGTTACATTGCCTATCAAGAAGGACAACCAGTTTCCAGTTTAACGTTGTTTTTAGACAAAAAAGTAGCGAGCTTTTACAATGTTGGTACTATTCCTTCACGAAGAGGTAATGGTCTAACCTCAGCAATGACGTTATATTGTTTAGAATTAGCCCGCGAGCAAGGATATAACTGGGCCACACTTCAAGCTAATTCCCATAGTGTTCGATTATTTAATCGTTTAGGTTTTGAGTCGTTAATTTCATACCGAGTGTATTTTAAATGATAAAAAGATTCTTTAAAAATGACGTTGCCTCTTTACTCTCGCTCGCATTGCCTATGATATTTATGGGTGTCATCCAATCAGGGGTTCTATTTTTTGACACCATCTTTTTAGCCCACTTAGGGGTGAAAATACTCGCCGCAGGAGCCTTAGTTAATTGGCTTTTTGGTACGTTTATTGTTGTGTTGCTCGGTAGTTTGAGCGCCATTAATATTTTAATATCGAATAAATTTGGTGAAGGTAATCAAAAAGGAATTGCACAAATTTTTCGAGAAGGTTTTTGGTTGGCAATTTGTCTTGCACCTCTAGCATTTATACTTTTTTGGTTTATTGGGCCAATTTTTGGGTGGTTTGGACAAAGTGACGAAATAGTACAACTCGCCACCTCCTATCTTCATGCTCTAGCCTTTGGCACATTGGCTTGGTTTCCTATGATGGTATGCTTTGAATTAATCATGGGTATCGGTGATATGCGCGTTATGATGGCAGGTAACGTGGTAATGGTTCTATTAAACATTCTATTTAGCTATCTTTTTATTTTTGGCAAGTTAGGATTGCCTGCTTTAGGTATTGCAGGTGCTGGCTTTGGCATGACCACAAGTTATACACTCACTTTTTTTGCTTTGTTATTTTTCCTTCTTTTCCAACCTAAATATAAACCTTATTTTAAAAACTTATTTACTTTTGAAAAACCCGCTTTTTTAGGCGATTTATTGAAAACAGGCATTCCTATTGGCGTAATGTATTGTTTTGAACTTGCTTTTTTTCTTGCTTTAACGTTATTTATGGGTGCGTACAACCATGAGCTATTAGTTCCTAATCAAATAACATTGCAATATGGTTGCACTTTCTTAACCGCTGCTTTTGCTATTGCTCAAGCCGTCACCATTCGAATGGGGCATCTATTAGGTGCAAAAGAAGTATCTGCGGCGAAACGTGCCAATGATGCCGGCATTTTCTTGACGCTCCTCGTTATGGGAATATCCGCCCTAATCTATATACTTTTTCCTGCCCAACTCATTGGCTTAGATTTTGACGTCAATGCTCCCGCCAATGCTTCCATTGTTTATTATGCCACCCAATTTTTGCTTATCAGTGCCATTTATCAGCTTTTTGAAGGCACCCGCATTACCTTTTTCGGCGCATTACGAAGTCTTCAAGATACCAAATTCACCTTAATTGCCTCTCTCATTGGTTTTTGGCTAATCCCTTTTCCTGTTGGATATGCCTTAGCTCATTACACCAACTTAGGCGGCGCTGGAATCTGGTGGGGAATGACTTTGGGCGCAGCCATAAATATGGGACTCTTGCAGTGGCGCTTTAAAAGAAAAATACATACTTTTTTAAGGAAATAAACAGGTAATACCAGTTAAAAAATAAGCATAGACAGATCAAATTATTTAATAGCCAAAATTTGTCGCTCTAATTCTTTTAGCAAATAAATTCATTCGCAATATCCCAATTAGATCAAAATTTCTACGTGTTCTTTTCATATCTTTTAGCGCAAACCAACTTCTGCACGCCATAACCTACAATTGTTATCATATATGAGTTGTTCCATAACTTTTTCAGGTTTATGAGACGTATGGATAAATTCAATCCTACCGAATTTGCCACAAGAAATACTACTACTTCTTCCTGACAACATAATTGAAATAACATTCATAGGCAATTGAGAAATCACTCCAACATCACTTAATACCGTTTCAAGGCTAATATAATTAAATTCTTTACTTCTTAAATAAGCAGCAGCGTGATATAGCAGTAGACCATTTGAATATAAACTGCTTTTATAAGCATATAGTCCACGACATACCCGTTCTATAATGCCGGTTTTAACCATTCTACTCATTACTGTTTTTGAAGATTGCATTATTTTTCTCTACGAAAAGTTACATTTAGTGTAACTTACTGTAGAGAAAATGAATGATGCTCCTTATCGAACTTCGAACAAAAAATTAAAAACATTCATAAGCTTTTAACGTACTTGCTGAGCTATATTAAATTTCTCTAACTAAAAAGAAAATATTAAGATTTTTTATGTATAATCCACGGTACTATTTTAATACATGAGAAGCTTAATTATGCCAGCAAAGTTAAAGGAACAAGAAACTCAAGGTACTCTTCGAGAAATTGTACAGAAGTACCCTGATATTCTTGCTTTATATGTCGGAAACGTGCCAAGCACACCCCATAAACCTTCCGATGCTTCAGAAGATTGGGGTAATTGGACTACGCATTTAAACAATTATTTAGCGAAAATGCCAGCAAATAAAATGACACTCACGCACCTTCAGCTAAGATTAGAACTCATGGTATTTCTATACAACAATCCAGGAAAAAAGCTCATAGAGCTAGAAAGAACATGCGCAGCAATGGATGCTTTGAGGCGTTGCCACAATAAAGGTCCTCAAGATTATGAAATCTTCATGTTTCCTCAAAAAAAAGAAGAACAACTCACAAGGAAACAATTTAATAAAATTCTTTCTTCGTTAGGTTTTTCTGTCAACTCACCAGAATATGCTGATGAAATTGAAGTCTTAAAGTTATTGACTATTTTAAGTGACGTGGGAAAATCAAAAGAAACACAAAAGCGTGCGATGGCAATAGATTCTCAAGTAGAAGGATTATCCAGTGATGATTTGGTGGCAAAAATTTTATCATGGTCAGATGCCAAAATTTCAAGTATTTTTCCAGTTATTAATCGATTAACATCGAATCAAAAAGCCATACTAAAAGAAGTTTATCCTCTTATGAAAAACTGTTTAGGACACTTAAAGTTTTTAGAGGGCTGTCCAAAACTGATGGAACGTTTGTCAGAAGAGTTGAGCCATATCAAGGATTATAAAAATCGTGAACGTGCTATCCGATTAGTGTTCGCATCACAATTTTTTGATGGTGTTGGAGCGCAAGGACAAAGTTTTCCATTTGGTTCAAAAACTTGCACCTATGCTTTTTTTAAAGACTATATGATTATTCAAAAACATTTGAAGGATTTATGTAATCCAACTAATGATGCCGAACTAGTTTCAAATAATTATTTAAATGAAAAAGCATCTCTTTTTGGTTGCCTTCACAATGAAAATGATATACAAAAAAGAGATTTTCTTTTGCGATTATTTTGCACTTTACGTGTAACCGATTCGATAAAAGCACAAGAAATTAAAGACGCTTTTGATAGCTTATCATTTGATTATCAGGATCTATTGTGTAATGAATTAAATCTTAGAACTGGTATAGGTCTGAATGCTTTTGCGCGGGCATCGGATTATGTAGCAACAGGAGCACTCAATATTACGGATGATGGAAAAGATTTATCACCAGAAGGAGTTCAGCGAGCGTTGAATGTAATGATTGTCTTGGCACGCTTAGTTAAAAAAATTCGTACGGAGTTTGATTATATTACACTAGATTCAACAAGATTATGTAATTTTGGTGGGTTAGCTCATTTGGCTACGACACAACCTCAAATGTTTAATAATCCCGATCAATTTAACTTAGAGCTTCTATTGCGCACAGAACCTATTCTTCCCACAAAAACGGTTGATCAGTTTTTACAATTACATGGCCGTAATTGGTCGTTAGCTGCCCAAAGAAAAGAAAATAAACCTCTATGGAATAAAGTTAACGCACAAGTAAAAAAATTGAATGAAAATGGCGGTATTGAAAGATTATGGCAAGGTTCTTCTGTAACCGCAAATTCTTCACAGGCGGACAAAGAACGGGTTGCTAGATGTACGCTATTTGCTGGCCATAAAATTAAAAAAGTACTTCAAGAAAAAATTGAAATGAAAGCAAGAATTAGATGATGTCCATTACCCATTTGATTCAATTTCAAGCGAAGAATGCATGAATAAGGTATAAAAAGCACTATTGCTTGGAATTTTTGTACACACCGTTACTTTATGGCCATTTTTCTTGTCGATTAATACACGTCCTTCTGTTTTTTTAGGGCCGCTTGGTACTACCACCAATTTTTCTTCATGACATGAGAAAAAAGTAGAATTTAACATTAGGACAGCAGCCATGGGATCCCAAAAATACCACCCACCAGAGACCATAAATTCTTTATTGAGTTGAATTAAGTGGAATAAAAAATCATTTAATTGTGTATTTTTATTAGACTCAAACAAGTGATAAACCTCCCAATTTAAAGGCACGGTATTAGTCAAATCTAAAGGTACCAGCATTATTGGCACAGAGGATGCTATTACTTTTTTTGCTGCTGTTGGGTCAATATAAAAATTCCATTCTGCATAAGCATTAGGATCTTCCGGACTCACATCCTGAATATTGCCTCTCGCATTGATTGCCCCTCCCATAATCCAAAGGGCATGAATTGATTTTTTGCTGTCTGGATAACTTTTAAAGAGTTGTGCAATATTAGTTAAGGGTCCAATGGCTAGGATATCTACAGAAGCATTTGCTTTTTTGAGTGTATGGTGTAATAGAGATATTGCGTCGCGATGAGGTGAAAAATGTTGTTGAGGCAAACTTTCCGCAGCCATTTTTCGATCTGCATCCATAACAAGAGATGGATAATGATTGTGCCCTTCGAGGGGGTTGCTCTGTCCACAGGCAATAAGAATATTGGGCACATGAAAATATTTAGTAATTGCTTTGATGTAATTATATGCAATTTCACAATTACAACCATCCGCTTCAATAGTAATAGCCTTTACGGAGTCTCCTTGATTCGTTAATACATAAGCTATTGCCATCGCATCATCTATACTTACATCAGTATCAATAATAATATCCCGACTCAGTGCAGTTTGAGACATACCAAAAAGAAAAAAGCTTAAAAATACACTGATAATACAGTTGCTTTGTCGCGTTATCATTATTGGCCTCTTGATTTCACAAATTTTTCACCGATATTTTACCCGCTATGGATTATCCAGTTTATTTCGAATTTTTATCTAATTGGCGCAAGAATGCTAGTTTTTCTTTAATTTTTAATTCAAGTCCGCGATCGGTAGGATAGTAATATTGCTTTCCTATTAGCTCTTCTGGCATGTAATTTTCTCCAGCGGCATACGCATGAGGCTCGTTATGGGCATATCGATAATCTTTACCGTAATTTAAACTCTTCATGAGCCCGGTAGGAGCGTTTCTCAAATAAAGAGGGACAGGTAAAGACCCTTGCGATTTAACATCTGCCTGTACTTTACCAAAGGCAGTATAAACTGCATTGCTTTTAGCAGCTACCGCTAAATAAACCGTTGCCTGGGCAATGGCTAAATCGCCTTCAGGACTACCTAATCGCTCATAGCAATTCCATGCTGACATAACAAGATCTAAGGCACGTGGATCAGCATTTCCAATATCTTCACTGGCGGCTCTCGCTAAACGGCGTAAAATATATTCCGGATCACAGCCTCCATCTAACATTCGCGTTAACCAATACAATGCAGCATCTGGCGATGAACCTCGTATGGATTTATGCAGAGCAGAAATTTGATCGTAAAAATCTTCGCCTTGCCGATCAAACCGTCGGATACCATCTGTTAAAACCGCTTCTAAAATAATATCTGTAATTTTGGTATCGCGACTTTTTGCTAATTCAGCAGCAATATCTAATAAATTTAAACATCGTCGCGCATCACCATCGGAGGCTTTTACCAGTAAATGACGATATTCTTCGGGAAAAGGCACATCTAACTCAGGAACTGCACGAGCGATCACTTGTAGCAAATCTTCTTCTGTTAAGGACTTTAAAATATAAACTCTTGCACGGGATAACAACGCATTATTTAACGCAAAAGAAGGATTTTCAGTGGTAGCACCAATAAAAATTAAGGTGCCATCTTCCACATAAGGTAAAAACGCATCCTGTTGTGCTTTATTAAATCGATGCACTTCATCAACAAACAATATCGTTTTCACTGATTGCTTTTGACGTTCTTGGGCTCGTTCTACTACCGCCCGGATTTCTTTGACTCCATGAAATACGGCTGAAATCATCTCAAATTCTGCCTGCGCTTTATTCGCTAATATTTTTGCTAACGTCGTTTTTCCCGAACCAGGAGGTCCCCAAAAAATCATTGAATGGAGTTTTCCTTGTTCAGCCGCAACATACAACGGTTTTCCTTTTCCCAGAAGGTGTTGTTGGCCGACAAATTGATCTAGTGTGTGAGGTCTTAACCTTGCCGCTAATGGTTGAAATTCAGAGGTTTCTTTTTTCATATTGTTATTATATCAAAAAATGTGCTGTTTTGCCTTGCCACTGGTAGCATCAGAGTCTATGGACAATGAGCATCATACATTTGACGTAGATAAGATTCTCGTTTAAATTCGACATATCTTAAAAAATTAGGGTGTCTTATCATGCAGAAAAATCTCCTTATTGGTTTTCTCCCCTGGATTTTATATTTTATTTTTGTTGGCCCTAGTAGAATAGAAATGGATGTCGCTATTGTGGTCGGCCTTGTTTCTTTTATCCTAACTGGTTTAGCGTCATTAAAAGAAAAATTTATTTTAAGTTGGACATCCTTAATTTTTTTCCTTTTCATGTTTGTTATGGTTGTGGTAAGAAATGATCATTGGGTAGCAGAACATGCTATCTTTATTTCTAATGCCATGTTGGCGTTGGTAACATGGGGATCATTTCTAGCTGGCGTCCCTTTTACGATCCAATATGCTAAACAACAGGTTCCAGCTTCAAAATGGAATCATCCTACGTTTATTTATGTCAATCAACTCTTAACTGCCGCATGGGGTGTAGCGTTTACATTCGGCGTCATCACTTATTACGTCCAATCTCATCTTGCTTATCAATTACTTCAAATGATTCCTCTGATAGCGGCCATTGTTCTCACAATTTATTTTCCCAATTGGTATCGCTTCAAAAAGATGCAAGAATTTACTGCCAATAGCCCTTTTTTAAAAGATAATTTTGCACCGGTCCTTGATGAGCTAGAGATAACAAATCTAGGTGTTACTGGAGAAATTCCACCGGATTTAGCAGGCGTTTATATGCGAAATGGACCAAATCCTGCCTTTCCACCTCTGTCTTATACCTACCCTTTTGATGGTGATGGCATGATTCATGCTGTTTATATCAGCGATGGTAAGGCACATTATCGAAATCGTTTTGTTGAAACAAAAGGATTGCAAGCGGAAAGACGTGCTAAAAAAGCAATTTATGGTGGTATTTTAAATCCTGTTATTCCTGATGCTAAACTCATTGGTAAAGAAGGTGATCAAGGTCCCTTTAAAAATGGTGCCTTTATTCATATTATTCATCATGGCACTAAATTCTTAGCCATGTGGGAAGGTGGCCCAGCCTATGAAATGGACGTAACGTTAAACACTCTTGGAGAATGGAGGCCTGGCACAGAACTACCCATTAATGTAGGTCCCCATACACGTCTAGATCCCACTACGGGAGAACGGTGGTTTATTAATTATGATATAAAACCCCCTTATTTAACCGCTTATTGTATTAACACCCAAGGCACCATCGCCAAACAAATTGCCATTACTAAACCTTATCCCACCATGATGCATGATTTCGTCATGACAAAAAACTATTTAGTATTTTTTGACTGTCCTATTGTAATTGATGCAGAAGCATTACAAAAAGGAGGCAGTCCAATCCAATGGCGCCCTGACTTAAATACGCGTATTGGGCTAATGACTCGTGAAACAGCAGAAATTAAATGGCTCACCACAGACGCTTTTTTTGTCTTCCACTTCGCTAACGCGTATGAAATAGAAGATGAAATTATTATAGACTATATAAGACATCCAGAATTTAAATGGCTTGGTGATACAAAAGAAAGTGCAACACCTTTCCTTGCCCGAACTAAAATAAATTTAAAAACACAAGAAATTTCTCATGAAACATTGCTCACTCAGATTGTCGAGTTTCCGCGCATTCGTGAAGATAAGGATACACAAATGCATCGTTTTATTTATATGCCTGCCAAAATTGAAAAAGTTAATCAGTTTCATGCATTAATTAAATATGATACCGAATCTAAAACCACCTCTATTCATGATTTTGGGGTTAACAGTGAAATTGGAGAGGCTGTCTTTGCACCTAGAAAAAATAGTCTAGAAGAAGATGATGGCTATCTCATGCTATTTGTTTATCACAAAGAAACAAATAGCAGCGATTTTGTCATTTTAGATGCGAAAAATATTTCTGCAGAGCCTCTGGCCGTGGTAACACTTCCTCGACGAGTACCGCATGGGTTACATGGCAGTTGGATTGCAACCACTGTTACCGAATAGGAAGTATAAAAATACAATAGAAAATACCTATAAATAAAGAATATTTTACTATTTTATATAAAGTATAATTATAGTTTTTTAGCCTTTTTCCTACTAAACGGATTCGATAAAGATAAGGAAAGAGTTGGTTAATCATACCCACTTTCTCAGAAGAAGTATTTTTGCTGGCTGCAGCTTTCATTATGGTATTACTGAAGGCGTGGTTAATTAAATTGGCTAGCTTACTTCGAAGTGGCCTCTTTATGTCACAAAATAAGATAATTCTATCTTCATCAGTAGCATTTTCTGCTGAATGCACATAGGTCTCATCAAATAATACATCTTCCCCATCTTTCCAAAAATAATTATTTCCATCTACATCAATACTACATTGAGGTGAATTAGGGGTTATTAATCCTAAATGGTAGCGTAAAGATCCCGCATAGGGATCACGGTGTTTAAATAAATAACTTTTTTTAGGTAATAATGCAAACATTGCTGCATTAACATTAGGAATTTGTTGAATAAGCTTTACGGTTTCCGGACAATGCATTTTGGCAGAAGAAAGAGGATCATTGTACCATTTTAAATAAAATCGTTTCCAATCGCGCCTAAAAAAGGAATTGAACCCTATATCATCATAGGTGTCTGAAACCGTTATATAGTTTTTATTATAAAGCTGTTCTGCTTCATCTCGGATAATTTTCCAATTATCCCTTAAAATTTTTAATTCTGGAAATTGTGCTACATCTAAAAAAGGCGTGCGTGGAACTTTTGAAAACAGATACATTACTCCATTGACTGGTGCTAACAAACTTGAATGATCGGTCAATTGACGTAGAAATTTTAATCGAATTTTACCCCTGAAATGCACATATCCGATAGATAAAATATAAAGAAATAGCGTAAATATTTTAAAATTAAAAAAATGAATAAAAAACATTTTCACTCTCCTTATATTTATAGAGTTGAAAACCTATTATAGACCAATTTTAGCGTAGTTAAACAATTTCTTCTGGGGCAAAACGACATTCCACTGAACCATCACCCACTTCAATTTGGATGGTGGCATGGGTTATTTCAAACCGTGTTTCTAGATCATGTGTGATAGTTTTAATGAAAGTGTCACCTGGATGTCCACAAGGCATTAACAAATGCACCGAAAGAGCAACGTTGGTGGTGCTCATCGCCCAAATATGTAAATCATGTACCTCTTCTACACCTTTTAACTCTGCTAAGAACGTTCTTACCTGTGATGGGTTAATATGTTTAGGCGCGGCATGGAGTGAAAGAGCAAGCGCATCCCGCAGTAATTCCCACGTACCAATAACAATAATGACTGAAATAAGTAGGCTTACAAGTGGATCTAACCATAACCAACCTGTTTGTAACATGATGGCGCCGGCAATAACAACGCCCAAAGAGATAACGGCATCTGCTGCTAAATGTAAAAAAGCACCTCTAATGTTTAAATCCTTTTTTCGTCCAGCCATAAATAACCAAGCAGTAAAACCATTAATCAAAATACCTATAGCAGCCACAAACATAACAGTGGTACTGGCTACCTGGGTTGGTTGATAAAAACGCTGTACAGCCTCCCATCCAATACCACCACAAGCCACTAATAGTAAAATAGCATTTCCTAATGCTGCCAAAATAGAAGCACTTTGCAAACCGTAGGTATAACGATCGGAAGGAAGACGCTTTGCCAATATTACGGCTCCCCAAGCCAGAAAAAGTCCTAATACATCGCCAATGTTATGGCCAGCATCCGCTAATAATGATAAAGAGTTAGCATTTAGGCCGTAAATAACTTCAGCCACAATAAAGAGAGTATTAAGTAATATGCCAATAATAAACGCTTTACCAAAATCCTTGGTTGTATGCGCATGGTCATGGGCGTGATTATGACTCATTATTTCCTCACTAACAAAATTCTGTAAGAATAACAGGCAAGCCACCCGAAGGGGCCAGCACTACTCCTTTACGTTCTGGTTTAGGAACATAATTTTTAAGTAGAGATAAATGAGTATGTAACAGCATTTGAGCAATAATAATCTTCATTTCATATTGGGCAAAAGCGGCGCCAATACATCGTCTAATTCCGCCACCAAAGGGTAGAAAAGAATAGGGAGTCTCCGAAGAATTTAAAAAACGTTCTGGCATAAATTTTTCTGGTTCACTCCATAAATTGGCATCTCGATGGGCAAGATAAATAGAAGGCATAATAATGGTATCTTTCGGCAATGTATATTCACCTAACTGATACGTTTCTTTGGTTAACCTTGTTACATAAGGTACCACCGGTGTAATCCGCAATGCCTCTTTTATTACCGCGTCTAGATACATTAACTTATCTAATTGAGAAACAAGATCTTCTTTATGAACAAGAATGGTTTGTAGTTCTTCTTTTAATTTTTTTAACACAGATTCATTAGATAAAATACCATACATTGCCCATGATATTCCCATTGTACTAGTATCATGGCCTGCCATTAATAAAGTAAGCATTTCATCACGAATTTCCTTGTCTGTTAAGGCCTTGCCATTTTCATCACGTGTTTTTAATAACAGGCTTAAAATATCAGTTCGAGATTCAAGATTTATTTTTTTTCTTGCTTCAATTTCTGCAAATAAATATTTATCTACTTGCTTACGAAGTTTCATCATTTTAGCCCAGGGCGTCAAGGGTCCTAAGTTGAAATGCAGGAAAGGGTTTAATAATGTCATTAAAGAAAATGGCTTTATTATTTCCTGGATGAATGCATGCAAAGACTTATGAAGGGCATTAAAATGTTCACTACTTTCATCCATACCAAAGATGGCTTTTAATATCACACTGAAGGTTATGTCGCGTGCCTCTTCTAATAAAGGAAAAGCTTCACCTTTTTTCCATTGCAGGATTCTTTTTTTTGCCGTTTCAGCCATCAATTCACCATAAACTTGCATTCGCTCTCCTTGAAAAGAAGGGAGCAACAGTTTTCGATGAAACAAATGTTCTTTTCCATCTAAATTTAATACCGAGCCATCACCTAAAATTGGCCTAAAAAGTAAGGCGTTTACTTCTCCAGTACAAAGCTTATTGGTGCTATCCATAAAAACTTGTTTTATATCGACAGGGTCGCTAATCACAACACATTGAGGATGAGACAGCAAACGAATAAGAAATGTTTTACCATAGATACGCCGATTCTCTTCAAGCACAGCGATTGGATTAGAAATAAATTGAATATTTTGAGATAGTTTATTTGTTTTGGGTCCAGATGGTAACATATCGGCCTACTTGTATTATAAATTTAATAGACGTTGTTGCGGGTCTTTTGCTCGCCCATTGTTATGGGCAGGTACAAGACCTGCCCCTACATAGAAAAATTGTTACCAAATTGGCACAATATGTAGAGGCAAATATTATTCGCCCGTCACACAAAATCATGGGCGAACGTTATTCGCCTCTACAGTGACGTTCTTTTCAGCATCTTCAGCTCTTTTTTTATTATCTTCTAATTGGAGATGTTTTTCTAGCGGCTGAAGGGATGATAGTATGTCATTTTTGATGTTTTTTGCATAACGAATAATACGAGCGACGGTTTGGGCTAACTCAGGAAGTTTTTTAGGTGGAAAAACTAAAATAGCAATAATCAAGACAACTACCAGTTCAGAAAAATGCATGGACTAACAAACCTCCAGCAACGACACCAACTATAAAACCTAACACAGTAAAACATAATCTTCGTGGTTTCTTATGAGGAACCACAAGATGTTTAGGTAAGTGTGAATGAACTGTTAAAAATCGATGCAATAATTTGGGAAATTCTGGCAAATGATCGACAATAAAAGGAAGTTGTCTTTGTGTATGCTTCCAAAATGCTTTAAAACCTACTTGTTCTTCAACCCAACGTTCTAAATAAGGTTTAGCGGTTGCCCATAAATCTAAATCAGGATGCAAGTACCGGGCTAACCCTTCAACTGAAAATAACGTTTTTTGTAATAAAATTAATTGGGGTTGTATATTAAGATGAAAAGCACGTGCCGTTTCAATTAAATTGAGTAATACATTGGCAAAAGAAATTTCACGTAAAGGCTTTTCGAAAATAGGTTCAGATACAGCCCTAATAGCACTTTCAAAACGTTCAATTCGAACTTCTTCATCTACCCATTTAGATTCAACATGCAGTTTGGCAATTCGACGATAATCACGATGAAAAAATGCGAGCAGGTTTTCTGCAATATAACGTTTATCTCTATCGGACAAAGTACCAATAATACCAAAATCCACGCAAATATATTGAGGATTTTGTGGGTTTTTCGGATCAACAAAAATGTTACCGGGGTGCATGTCGGCGTGAAAAAAAGCATCCCGAAAAACTTGGTTAAAGAAAATTTCTAACCCATTTTCTGCCAATTTTTGGAGATTAATTTGATGCGCGAGAAGGGCCTTCTTATCAAGAATAGGAATGCCACTAATACGCTCCATCACCATAATATGATGTCCCGTATATTCCCAATGCACCTCAGGTATATATAATAAGGGTGAATTCGCAAAGTTACGGCGCAGCTGCGATGCATTTCCAGCTTCACGCAATAAATCCAGCTCATCTAAAAGGCTTATTTCAAATTCATGAATAATGGCTTTCGGCTTTAAACGACGCAACGTAGCACTATATTCAGCCATACTGGCTAAAGAGTAAAGTATCGCAATATCTTCCTGAATTCTTTTTTGGATAGAAGGCCTTAAAATTTTTATAACCACTGATTTTCCATTAGGTAAGACAGCTGTATGTATTTGCGCAATAGATGCTGCCGCTAGTGGTTCATTATCAAAGGTTAAAAAAAGTTCTTCAATTGGTTTGCCAAGGTTTTTTTCAATGATAAGTCGCGCTTCCGTAGTTGGAAAAGGTGGTACGTTATTTTGTAATTTAGTTAGCTCCAGAATAATATCTGCAGGCAATAAATCATGGCGAGTAGAAAGGACTTGTCCAAATTTAATAAAGATAGGGCCTAATTTTTCCATGGCTTGACGAACGGCAACTCCTCTCTTTTCATTAGAAGGACGAAACCAATTCCATGGGTTTAAGAAAATAACAAATGAAAAAGGGCGAAACCAGCGGGTTGAAAAAACTACACGATCAATACCATATTTAGCCAAAATGTATTGAATATAAAGAAGTCGAATAAAGTAATTAAGTCTTTTCATGATTATTTCCGGAATGAAAACGAGCGTCTAAACGATCAACCCGTAATCTCAACTCATCAACTTCGTTGCAAAAAGTTTTAACTTCAGAGGGAATAGGTAAACACTCGTTGTCTTCTTGTAGGTAATCGGTTATTGTGTTTTTTGAACGGTTTTGCCATGATTTTAGCTGTTCACGGCCTTTTTTAAATAAGGTTTTAACTGGATAAAAACTAAAATCACCTAAGTATTCTTGGAGCAACTTCTCCACTGCATTTTTGACTAATGCATCATTAAAACATTGTTCTAACGTCTGAGCTAAAACCATATCACCTTCTAGCTTTAATCCCGTGCGATCATGGCGTAGTAACATCGCCAATAAAGCTTGTGGGGTAGCAGAAATTTTTAAATTAGCCTCTTGGTTTTTTACTTCTTCTGAAAAAATGGAATAACAGACAATATCACCATAATTAAAAGAAATCTTCCAGTGTTGCTTTAAGGGCAACAGTGTAACAATAAAACTTTTCCCGGTTAATTTTTCGGCAATAAGAGGATTTGACTGGCAATATTTTTTTAAGGCTGTTTCAAAAAGAAACGATAACATATGCCTATGTCCTTTTTCGTTCTTTCAAGAGAAGAACCGCAACCAGTGAAATAATAAATCCTGCGGGAATAATCCACAGTGCCGTTTGATAATTAGCTAAAGAATAAAAAGGAACACCATCAACCATTTTTCCATCCCAATTCATTTGAAGTAAATGGCCAAATAAATTTTGATAAACAATGGGACCACCTTGGGACATAATAGAAATCACGCTTACTGCTGTAGCGGTAAGTTCATGAGGATTATTTTCAGCCACCATAGGATAGGTTAAAATTTGTGTGCTTGTTAAGAACCCTAATATAAAAAACAAACCTAATACACAGGTTATGCTCATGGCAGGAATATATAACAATGCAAGAACCACAAAAAACGATAAAACCGTACCGATGATCATAAGTAAACGTTTTTTTCCAATATAATCCGAAAAGCTGCCAACTAAAGGAGAACCAATTAAGGTGCCTAAAAACAACAGGCTCATTGAGTAAGAAGCTTCTTCCCTTGAAAGATTGTACGTCTGGGTTAAATATATTCCCCCCGCCATAGCACCCAACACGACGATTGGCATATTCATTAAGCTGGTATAAAGCGCACATAAAAGGGTAGGTATTTTAAAATAAGCAGTTTTCATGCTTTTTAAAACGCCCATCTTAGATTTGTTAGTTGACTCAGGATAAAGCAATTTATGATTTTTTCCTGGAGAATCTTTCACCAAAAGCATAATAGCAATAAAAATAAAAATACCTAAAAGGGCATCTATTCTTACTGCAGTGCGCCAATTAAAGTGTTCTATTAAAAGAGTCAATGGTGTTTGGGCCATTAAACCACCCGTCATGGCGAACGTAACAATGACACCAGTGGCTAAGGCTAAGCGATTAGGAGGAAACCACCGGGAAGCTAGTCGAATACAGGCTAAAAAACAAAATGCACTTCCAATACCAGTAAGAAAACGACATATTACTGCAACAGTATAGCTGCTGGATTGAGCAAATAAAAAAGTACCTAAAATACATAAACTAAGCGAAATTAAAATCACCCGTTTAGTAGAAAACCGATCTAAAATCGTTCCCGCGGGGAAAAGAAAAATAACATTGGCTAAAAAATAAATACTACTTAAACGACTATATGACTCTGCATTAATATGAAAAGCAGCCATTACATCCGTTGCAATGGAGCTAAACATATTGCTTTGAATAAACTCATAAAAGAAAAAAAGGGCTGCTGATAAACACACAATCCAAGGTGTACTTTTGCGTGTCATAACTGGTTCGGTTTTAATATTAGAAAAAAATTCATTTGTATCTTCAGGAACATTTGAACATAATTTCATAACATTAATCCTCTCTTTTTTTACAGTAGGTTTCTTTAATGAATAGTGCTGCTAACAGGCCTATTCCCATAACAACAGGAAACATAATCATCGCATTATGATAAGCCGTGACAGAATAAATTTTTTGTCCTGCTGTTATCATTCCATCCCAATTCAAATCTAACAACTTTCCAAAAACTATCTGAGCTATTGCCGCTCCTCCGATCACTATAAGAGAAACAAGTCCCACTGCTGTTCCCGTAAAAACAGAAGGATTACTTTCAGCCGCAAAAGGATAGGAAATAATCTGGGTACTGGTAAAAAAGCCGATTAAGAAAAAGGCAATTAGTAAGGAAATATAGTTCCAATGAGGAAGAAATACCACTAAAGAAACCACTAATAAAGAAAGAACTGCACCGACTATCATAGGCATACGTCGCCGTTCCATCCGATCTGAAAATAATCCGGCTAGCGGACAAGCTATCATACTGCCAAAGAAAATCATTGCGGTAACATTGGACGCTTGCATATTAGATAGACCATGGACTGTCTTTAAATAAGTCACACCCCATACTGCATCCAATACCATAATAGGAAGATTTAAGAGACACGTATAAAGTCCCGCTAAAGTATTTTGAAGATTTTTTACTGAAGCCCCTAATGCTTTCATAAAAGATATTCGCTTATGGTTTTTTGGCGAAGCAATATAATTTTGAGGAAAATCTTTAACATTTAAATAAATTAATATTAAAAATATACAACCTAGGATAGAGTCATAAATCAATGCCATCCGCCAGCCAACTAAATCTGCTAACCAAGCCAAGGGGGTTTGAGCTATTACCCCGCCAAAAAATGCCATCGTTACCACAAATCCAACTACGAATGCTTGTCGATTAGGTTCAAACCACCGTGACACCAGCATCATACAAGATAAGAAACAAAAAGCATTACCACAACCTGATAAAAAGTGGAAAAAAGCAGCAATTGGAAGAGAACTTGTTAAGGCAAAACCAGCCGTTCCGCCAATACAAACAGCGAGGGCTATTAATAAAATTGTTCGGGTGGAGAAGCGATCGAGTAACATTCCTGCTGGAAGTAGAAATGCTACGTCTCCCCAGAGATAAGTACTTGAGAGAACCCCTAACTGAGTAGCATCAACATTAAAAGCTGTTCGTAATGAATCATTAATGGCATTAAACATATGCATTTGAATGAATTCATAAAAGAAAAACAGGGCAGCGGATAAAACAACCACCCAAGCTTTCTTGGCAAGCTTTTGAGATTCTTTTATTGCATCATTGTCAGACGAAGTTACCATTGGTGATACCATAGAAGTCATTGAATTAATTCCTATAAATCATTACGCATTAAGCTAGTTTGACTAAAACGACCAATATTTTACCAAAAAATGGAGATAAAAAAAAGTAATAGTCTACTAAAAATTTTTCTAGCGAATGAATGTAATAATAATAACAAAATTAATATTAAAAAGAATATAATTATTATTAGTCAATAACAAATCTGTGGATTTTATTTTAATTTTTTGAAAAATCAATACTTTATTCGTTACTATATTATTCTATTAGAATGTTAATAATATGAGTGTAAAGTAGGGGTAAATTTAAGCTATTTTATCAAAAACAGCAAAAATCACGACTTATTATAGTTTTAGCAACATTTTTTCCTTCTATTAGTTTTACGGTTACTAACATGTTATAAGTAATTAGGACAATGTATTTTTAATACTGTAGATACTTTCTAAATCAAGCCCTGTGTTTTTAGCCACAAACTGTGGTTCAAGACCGGCTGACAAAAGATTTCTAGCTATTTCATATCGCCCTTCCTCTTGTCCCTCTTTTCTTCCTTCTTTTAATCCGTCTTCCAATCCCTGATCATATTTATCACTCATAATTGTTTTTTCTGTACTAATTGCATCCCAATTAGCATCATATGTGCGAAGCTCTGCGGCCGTATAAGCAGCAATCTCAGTAAAATTTAGCGCTTTTTTGATATCCGGATTCGCTAATAATACAGGATCTACTTTTTCTGTTTTTTCATTAATCTCTGTCATATAGCGCATCCATAATATGGATAATTTCTTTTCATTTAAAGTCAAAGGTTTAAATTTTGGTAATTCCAAAAAAATTAATTGAATATCATCTAGTTTTTTCTGGTTATCATGTGTATTTATCAATTGATAATGATGAAACCATGTAGATTCTTCAGTAAAAGAGTCATCCACAATAGCTAAGCCATACACGGGACATAATTTATCATAATCTTCTCCTTTACTGAGTTGCTTTACATAGGTAGCAGCTGTATTAAAAATCATTCGTTGCATAAAATGTTTTGACCAATTTAACTGCATTTCTACGATAAAATATCGTCCTTGTGCATCGCGGCAACGTACGTCAACCAATGTATATTTAAATCCTGGTATTTCAGGTACATGCTCGGCTGGTAAATAGGCAATTTCTTCTATTAATCGATCAGGAGGAAGAGGTAATAAGGCGTTTAAAAAACTCTTTAATAAATCAGGATGTTCTCCAAAAATTTTTTTGAAGACTAAATCGTTTTTTGGATCTAAATAGCGCGCCATTAGTTTATCTCCATTTTAGGTTACTTGTTAAAGGAAATTCTATCATAAAGAACTCTGTAATAATAATAATAAAATTAATATAAAAAGTTTATTATTGTTATTAACAATTAACAACTCTGTTGATAATATAAAAATTAACAGAAAATACAATTGTTTAATTTAAATTAAAAGATATTATATGCTGTTGATAACTTGAGAAGCAAATAAGAATTAACGGGAGAGTAATTTCTGATAATACCAAAAAACAAGAGTTATTATATTTTTTATAACACGTTAACCTCACGTTTATTTGGGGTCTACTAACAATGTATTCCATCTAGTTTTTTGTAAGGTTAGAATAGAAATTTGTTCCCAAAAAGAATATACTAGCAGACCTTTTTATTTATTTTTGGTATACGCTTGTGGCTTTAGATTTGTGGCATAAATGTCTTGAAAAATTGCAATTGGAATTTCCAGCCCAGCAATTTAATACGTGGCTCAGACCTTTGCAGGCTGAGGCTAGAGGCGATATTTTTGTGTTACTTGCCCCTAATCGATTTGTAGTAGATTGGGTGAAAAAGAATTTCCATTCTCGAATTAAGGAAGTATTAAATGAACTATCAGAACAATCCTTTAAAGATTTAGTGGTTGAAATAGGAACAAGTCGCATTGTAGAAAAGAAAGTTGAAAAAGGAAGTATTTCCAAGAGTGTTCCCACTGAGAATAGGTTTAGCGGAGTAAATAATAATACTGAAGCAAAAAAACATAATCTGAATAAGCATTTCACGTTTGAAAGTTTTGTAGAAGGAAATTCTAACCAACTAGCCCGGGCAGCTTCTTTCCAAGTCGCTGAAAATCCGGGTAATGCATATAATCCCTTATTTATTTATGGTGGTGTAGGACTAGGTAAAACCCACCTTATGCATGCGATTGGCAATCATGTTTTATCTAAAAATCCTGATGCAAAAGTCCTATATTTGCATTCTGAACGATTTGTAGCAGATATGGTTAAAGCTTTGCAGACAAATACTATTAATGAATTTAAGCGTTTTTATCGCACTTTAAATATTTTGCTTATCGATGATATTCAATTTTTTGCCGGAAAAGATCGAACCCAAGAAGAGTTTTTTCATACATTTAATGCTCTTTTAGAAGGACAACAACAAATTATTTTGAGTTGTGATCGTTATCCAAAAGAAATTAATGGGTTAGAAGAACGTCTTAAATCACGTTTTGGTTGGGGACTCACCGTGGCTGTGGAGCCGCCAGAATTGGAAACTCGAGTGGCTATTTTGATGGCAAAAGCAGAACAATTTAAAGTTGCTTTACCCTATGATTCAGCTTTCTTTATTGCTAAACGTATTCGTTCCAATGTTCGTGAATTAGAAGGTGCGTTAAGGCGTGTGGCCGCTAATGCCCACTTTACAGGCAAAGCAGTAACCATTGAATTTATTCAAGAAGCATTAAGGGATTTATTAGCGTTACAAGATAAATTAGTAACCATTGAAAATATTCAAAAAACAATTGCAGAATATTACAAAATTAAAGTCAATGATTTATTATCTAAAAGAAGAAGCCGTTCGGTTGCTAGACCACGCCAAATGGCAATGGCATTAGCAAAAGAATTAACCAATCACAGTTTGCCTGAAATCGGCGATGCATTCGGCGGAAGAGATCATACTACTGTGATTCATGCCTGCAAAAAAATCAAAGAGATTTTAAATGAAAACAGTGCTTTTGCTGATGACTATAAATATTTTATACGCGTGTTAACATCCTAATAGAGGAAAAATATATGTTTCAATTATCCATTGATAAAGAACGTTTTTTAAAATTATTATTACTAGTATTAGGTGCTACTGCAGAGAAAAAACCTTCCATGCCCATTTTGGCTAATGTCTGGATAGGGATTAATCGTAATATATTAACGTTAACTGCCACGAATACTGAAATTGAAGTGGTTGTTCAATGTGAATTAGAAAGCTCCGCAACTGAAAATAGTGATGCGGAAAGTATTACGGTTCAAGCAAAAAAGTTAGTGGATATTTGTCGTTCATTACCAGAAAAATCTATCCTTTCACTAAAGGAAAAAGAAAATAAATTAATTATTCAATCCGGTAGAAGCCGTTTTTCTTTATCAACATTACCAGCAGCTGATTTTCCTACGGTTTCGGCTATTGAAAATAAAGGACAAAATAAAGAGCGATTAACAATTAACATTGAAGATTTAAAATATTTATTACAATCTACCTGTTTTGCAATGACACAGGAAGATATTCGTACTTATTTAAATGGTTTGCTATTAGAAAAAAAACAAAATCAATTAATTACCGCGGCAATGGATGGACATCGATTAGCAAGCTGTAAAATAGATATCGACGAAACAATCAATAAAGAAAATATTACTGATTTTCGTATCGTATTACCAAGGAAAAGCGTATTAGAATTAATTAAATTCTTAGATCTTAGTGGCGGAGAATCAATTGATTTAATGATTTCAGAAAGTCATTTGTATGTTGATGGTGGTCATTATACATTTGTGACTAATCGCCTTAATTGTGATTACCCTAATTATGAAATGTTTATTCCTAAAAATGTGGATAAAGTTATCAAAATTGAACGCGATCCTTTCAAACAAATGCTTTCACGCGTTTCTATTTTAGCTAATGAAAAAAAGCGGGGTGTTCTTTTTAATGCTTCTGGCAATACGTTAAAAATTTTCGTAAATAACCTAGAGCAAGAAGCTGGTGAAGATGAAATGGAAATGCAAATGGAAGGTGAAGGCCTTGAGGCAAGTTTTAATATTAATTATATAATGGATATTTTAAACAACCTTCCTTCTGTTGAAGTTAAAATTTCTTGTGCTAATCCAGATATGGGTGTCTTATTTGAGTCTGATGTGGTTTCACAAGTACAATATGTGGTTATGCCCATAAAAATGTAAGATGAGTATTTCGTATTTATCCATTAATGGTGTGCGAAATTTGGATAATGTAACAATACATTTAAATGAGCGTTATAATTTTTTTATAGGCCTTAATGGAAGTGGCAAAACCAGTCTTTTAGAATCGATTTATTTATTGAGTATGGGCCGTTCGTTTCGTACGCATCTGTACAATAAGGTTGTTCATCATGAAAAGGAAAGTTTGACTGTTTTTGGTAAAATTATTGATCAGGAAACAGAAAACCAAATTGGTGTTCAGAAAAATAAGGATGGCGACACCCACATTCACATTAATCAACAAGCATGTCGTCAAAGCTCGGCATTAGCACAGTATTTACCTTTACAGCTTTACTATTCTGATTCTTTCAAAATTATTGATTCTGGCCCGAAAATTCGACGTGAAATCCTGGATTGGGGAGTGTTTCACGTGAAACAAGATTATTTTAAAGTCTATTCACAATATCAGCGAATTCTAAAACAACGTAATGCAAGTTTAAGGCTGCATCAATCCACAAGCTCTTGGGATAAAATGCTTTCCGAAAGTGCTGAAATCATTCATCATATGCGTTTAGAATATTTAGAGCAGTTTTTACCCTACTTTGAAAAAGTCATCACGCACTTCTTTGGGTTCTCCTTAAGTCTTACATACTCGAAGGGTTGGGGCCACGCTCATTCGCATTCAACTGAAGAAGAAAATAAAGAAAATCTTCTTTTTTATTTAGACAGAGACAAAGAACGTGATAGAAAAATGGGATTCACTCATCATGGTCCGCATAAAGCCGACATTATTATCAAACATGGTCATCAATTAGTAAAAGATTTCTTTTCTCGTGGCCAACAAAAGTTAGTAATTATTGCTATTAAATTAGCCCAAGGATTGCTTCTATCGCAATTAACTAATAAAAGATGTATTTATTTATTGGATGATTTATGTGCCGAATTTGATGAACATCATTTATCAATGGTTATGTCTTATTTAGCAGAAATGCCAGGGCAGATATTTTTTACAGGAACAGACGAGGAAGGATTTAAAAGGACGTCCGCTTATGAATCTATTCTATCCAAGGGCAAAATGTTTCACGTGAAACATGGGGTAGTAACATAATATTTATGGAGATTTAGTACGAGTTCTTTATTAACGATCATTATTACCTCTATAAATTTAATATATGCTTGATTTATTTTTATGATTTATTGTAGACAGGTTATTGTTATAAACCAATTATATTACTAAAAAATTAAAACCATAATAAATGCGCGTGATCCGCAAGGGAATCGCATCTAATTTTTAAATAAAAAGCTTGGCAAGGAAGTAAATAGAGAAAGTAGTGTGTATATTTTTTTAGAGGCAAAGGGTGTTATTTATCGTCCCATACAAATGGGCATGAATAAAAATTCTCTCTTGCAGGGCTTGGTAATATTGGTTCTGGTGCCTTC
>CABHON010000016.1 GCA_902168255.1 uncultured Legionella sp. | reverse complement strand
CCCCTCATCCGGCCTGTCGGCCACCTTCTCCCCAGGGAGAAGGCACCAGAACCAATATTACCAAGCCCTGCAAGAGAGAATTTTTATTCATGCCCATTTGTATGGGACGATAAATAACACCCTTTGCCTCTAAAAAATATACACACTACCTCCTCTATTTACATCCTTGCCAAGCTTTTTATTTAAAAATTAGATGCGATTTCCCTGCGTGATCTGGCTTGCCCTATCCCGTTACAAAGCGCCCTGCGAAAAAACATCGCAAGGAGCGGCATCTAATAATGGTTTAATTTTCATGTGGTACTATACTGAAAAAAATAACATATATAAATAAAATGACAAAACCAATACAAGAAACAAAAGTAATTGAAAATCCACTACAACATCCACTAGGTTCGCTAAATACAAATTTATTAGAAGCAGAAACCTCATCTTCTACAGACGAAAACGAGCAAGCTCTTTTATCATTTAATGAAGCATTTCAAGAAGCGATGTATCGTTCTCTTGCTTTTGTTTTGCCTCGTCTTTTTGTTGCAGGAAAGAATTTTACTAATGCTATTATTACTGCTGGATTACCTAATCCAGATGCAATTGAAGGAATGGCATTAGCTTCTTTGTTTCAACAGCTAATGCTTGGGATAATTAAAGGTGGAACGATCACGATTGATTCTTTAATTGCGGAATTAAATTCACAAAATAAAAAAGAAAATATTGGTCCTTTAATAAATCAAGGTCTTCTTCTTAGTTCAGCAATAGGGATTCCCGCTACCATTTTGTTTTTTACATCAAATACATGGTTACAGCAGTTAGGAATTAGCCCATCAGTTGCCCAACAAGCTGGAAATTATTTAAGGGCTTTGTCCTATAGTGTTCTACCAACATGTTGGACTATGATCGATCAGGGAGCGCTGTTAAGCATCGATCGAAAGTGGTCTCCAACCGCATTCAATGCTCTTTTTGTATGTGGTTCTATGGCAATAGGATATCCTATGACCCTTTATACCCAAGATGTAACATGGCTTGCTTATGGGATATCTATAGCGGGAATTGCCGTATTTATTCTGGATAGAACCTATTTGTATTTTAATAAAACAAACGGTAAATTAGATCGCGAAACGTATAAATTGTTTTCGCTGAGTCTTGAAAGTGGTTATACTTTTTCGGATGTATTAAAACTGTATTCTCCTGCTGTATTACAGGGTTTGAGTGAATGGTTACCTAGCCTTCTAACGACATTTATTATAGCAAGTAACGATTCAGAAGCTGCTGATGAAGCACAAGTGCCTTCAGTTCATCTTGTAGTAGCATTTACTCAAATCCTATTGGCATTAAGTGCTGCGTCCACCATTTTGGTTTCTGAAAAATTAGGGCCTGCAAAGCTTACGAATGAAAATAGTATGGAATATCAAAAGGCTATAAAGAATGCTCGAAAAATAGGATATGCAATGACGGCTGTAGCGGCATCATTTACTTCAATTGTTGCGGCATTTTGTCTTGCTTATCCTGATTCTCTTGTTAAGCTATTTTGTCATAATGAAGAGTCTTTTGAATTATCCAAATCAATGCTTCGTATAACAGGTATCACTTTATTATTAGATGGTATACGTAATGCACTAACAGGTGCTTTACTTGGAAGAAATCAATTATCAGATAATTTCTTTACTTCCCTATCCAATTTAATTATTACTGCTGGAACGGCAACAATATTAGGTGTGTTTACCCAAAAAGAAATAGGCAATTTAAGTTTATTTTTATGGAAAATGATGGGAATTATGGCCACAACAACTATTCTAGGATTTTATTGGGAAAAACAAAGCAAATCGCTTACTTCTCCGCCTCTTGCTAAGACTTTATGGTGTATGTGGTCATCTCCTGATGAGCAAGGATCTGAAATGGTTAGGTTTGCAAGAAATAACGAAAATTATGTAGGAAAAATACCGGAACAACCAGTGGAAGTGTCAAATCCATTAGCGGTGGTGTAAAATATATTCATTCAACTTTTCTGCTTCGATGAAAATATCCTGCACACCATGAATAAGCATGCAGGAGTTTAACCTGAAAAACAATTATTTTTTATCAACGATTTCCGCGGACTCAATAATAACAGCTTCTGCTGGCACATCTTGGTGGCCACCATGGTTTTTTGTGCTAACTACTTTGATTTTATCGACAACATCCATGCCTTCAATAACATGTCCAAAAACACAATATCCCCAACCATCAACACTTTCGTTTCTGTGATTAAGGAAAGCATTGTCGACCACGTTAATAAAAAATTGCGCACTAGCTGAATGTGGATCAGATGTGCGAGCCATAGCAATGCTGCCACGATTGTTTTTTAAACCATTGTTAGCTTCGTTTTTAATAGGTGCATGAGCTTTTTTCTGATTCATTTGAGCATCAAAACCACCACCTTGAATCATAAAATTATTGATGACGCGATGAAAAATAGTACCATCATAAAAACCTTCTTTAACATAATTTAAAAAGTTTTCAGATGTTTTCGGCGCATTTTTTTCATCTAATTCAATAGAGATATCGCCATGATTGGTGTGAAAAATAATCATAATTTATTTACTTGTTTGTTAAAGGAACGAGTATTGTACTAAATTGCAGAAAGGTTGTAAAAACAGACTGTTTTTCAGGGTTAAGGTAGCCCATAGCCCTATTAACAATAATAGGGCTGATTTTAAGAATTCAACGTTAAGTTATTTGGGGTGACTAAAGTTGCGCCTGCCCCGTTTCTTTTACAGCAGGAGTCTCAGCTTCCACAGACGGAAAGTACTTGTTTAATACACCAGGATTTGAATTAGGCCGTGCTGCTTCTTTTTTAAGGAACTCAGCATAAATCATAGCAATGACCGCGACAGTACCGCTAGGTGCTTTCGGGAATTCGGAATTATTCCCTGTTCTTGCGTCTTTAATATTTTTTAAAACTGCACTCCATGTTGCTTCTTGAGACATATCCTTGTTTGTCTTTTTTAAAATTTCAACGATTGAATGAATATAATTATTCGCTTTTATTCTTTCTGTCGTGGATATTTTTTTCAACACAGTTGAAAATTGCATGCTTTGGCCAGTTTGAATATTCTGAAATAAGGCTTGTAAGTTATATATAGTGGCTGAACCTATGCCGTAGCCATTTTTATTGCGAATTTGCTCATATGCCACAGAGGAATGGTTTGCGGCAGGGGTACCATAAATATTGTTATAATTTATATCTTTTATTCTATCTAAATAGTTGAATTTTTCAGTAGCGGATTTTTTGAAAAACCACATTTTATTACCTCATTCGTTGTATGTCGTGTTAGAAGATATTATATAATGTTTATATTAAGGTATAATTAAATTGCTTTACTGGTAAATGCTTGAATGCAGTTAAATAAAGCATAGTCAAGCCAACGATAATTACCCAAAGACGTTTTTTTGCGAGACAAATAACCCATATGCCCACCTGTTTTTTCAATATGCAGTTTAGTTGATGAAGATAATATTGCTTTTTTATAAATATCAGACGGTACAAAAGGATCATCTTCTGAGGTTAATAAAATAGTGGGAATATCGATATTTTTCAAATGAGAATAAGTTGAACAGGTTTGATAGTAATGCTGTGCATTTTTAAAGCCAGAGGCGGGTGCAGTGTATAGGTCATCCAAATAGCCTAATGTACTTGAAAAAGGCATATCCAATTGTTGAATGCTATTATTTCTTAGCTGTTTTTCAGTGATGGTTTTTTTTAGTTTTTGTACGAAATAAAAATCATATAGCTTATTTATCCCACGTTGTAGTTTCTCAACCGTGGCAGATAAATGAATAGGTGCATTTACACAGATAGCATAATCAGGCAGCACATTACCTCGAATACCTGTTAATAATGTAAGTAAGGCATTTCCACTTAATGAAAAGCCAATAGCTATATGCGATTTCCTGGGGTATTTCTTTTTTCCCCATTGAATCACCTCTGAAATATCTTCGCCTCTACCGGAGTGATAAGGATGAATGGCTAATCCAGCGCCCTTGCCACAATCGCGGTGATTAACGCGACAAACAGAATGGCCTAATTCAATAAAAATTTTAGCCACACGTTCCATGTAACTGGCTGAAGCGTCTCCGGTTAATCCATGAAATAAATAAATTATATAATTAGACGTGCCTTCATTTACCAGCATTAATAACTGATCATTATCAGGTAAAGTAATAATTTCTTCTTTACATGATAAAGTGACAGGACTTGAACGCAAAGCAAATCCCAAAATAGTTTGTAAATGACCACCATAAGCCCATAAAGGTGCCTCGCAGGGGATTAAGTTTAAATCAATCATATAGCATGTTTTAACATAAGCTATTTAAGTAAGTTGAATATATTTAAAAAAATTACATTCTGAGAGAGTTATTATGATTGTCCTCTTGTGAAATATTTAATTTTTCTTCTAAAAAATCAATTAATTTATTACTACAATTATAACTTTTTGCTAATCCGATAATATTTCTTCCCCAGCTGTCTTTTCCTAACAAAAGTGTGGGGTCAATTTCATATAAATGTTTAACCATGGAAAATTTATTGCCATATACAGCAGACCATAAGGCATTCCAATCACCTGTTTTAGTATGTAATAACTTGGTGTCATTTTTAAATTCTTTTTCGAGAAGATGTGTCATCAAATTAATATGCCCGTACAGTGCTGTAGTTGACAATATATCAAATCCTAACCGATCTTTTTCTTCTAATAATGTTTCTCCCTTCTTTCCTGAAACACTAATGAAGTAGTCTACGATTAAAGAAGCTCCAGAATAGGCGGCAAGTAACAATGGTGTTCTTTTATCATGATCATAAGCAATAGAATTTAATACATTAGGGGGCATTTTTGCGACAAAATATTTGCATATTTCTATCCTTTTGTAAACAATAGACCAACCAAGTGGAGTGTATCCCCTTTCATTTTTAACGGTAAAAAGACGAGAATCCTCGGATAATAATTCTTTTACTTTAGAAGTATTTCCTTGATAAATATAAGAAAATAATAGTTTCTTTTGTTCTTCTATGTTTTTTTGCTCCTTTTCAGAACGTGGTAATAATCTAGCTATTGCGCTCTTAATATCCTTGTTGATGAACTTATCATCATAAGAAATTGGAGAAAAAAATTTTATAGAAGTAGGAGTAAGTACAGTGGGAAAATAGACAGGCAATAATATTCGTAAATAAGGGGCTTCCCATGCAACTTCAAGTGAATTATTATTGTTTTTTATGGGTAAAGCATAGCGATCATTATTTTTATCGTCATCTAAAAAGATAGTAGGCATTCCTGCATACGCATGCATATCGAGACCAGCACCTGATTTTCTTCCAATTAATAAAGAAACATGATATTGTTGTCGTATTAGGCGTATTAATTGAATTTGTTTCATTATGGGTTTATGTTTAGGAATCCAGTCATCTAAACACTTTTTATATTTTCCCTTTTCAAGATAACTTAACTCAAAATATTTTTTACTATTATGTTGAATAAAATTTTTAAAATTTTGAGGTAAATTTCCTAAGTCTCCCAAAAGAATAAAATGTGAAAAACCTTCTTTTTCTAAAATAGAAACAATAAGTTTAAAATCATTTTCTTGAATATCGCGTTGATCTTTTTTTTGATGACGGATATGAATAAATGCTGTCATTTTTGTTGGAGAATCAGGTTGGAATAAAAAGCTTTTTAAATCCAAATCAATCTCGTTTGGTAATTTTTGTGCCTTTTCTTTAAAAATCTCAGTAAGTTTTTTTTCAAACTTAAGCAGTACATCAGAACCTAAAGTTGAATTGATTTTTTGTAGGGTACCACTTTTTCCTATTTGTCCGCTAACTTTAAATGGACTCTCAGGCCAAGTGATAAATGGAAAATCCTGATATCCTCCCTTAAACACAACAGATGTGCCATTTAATAACATATCTAACCAGGCATAAAAGCATTCACCTATTTCACTAAGATCAACATTGTGAGAAGTCTTTGGATTTTTCATAATATTACTCTAATAATACTTAATTTGTATTATACCATGGATATAAAAACATGGGCTTTATCTGTTAAAAAGAATAACTTTTAAGATACAATAGCAAACATTGTTTAAGTCTCTAAGAAGTAGAATGAATCAAGATATTGCCATCAAAGTAGAAAATATAACTAAAAGTTATAAACTCTATGCCTCGAATCATGATCGAATTAAAGAAGTCTTCTATGGGCAAAGAAAAAAATTTCATCAACCACATTTTGCTTTAAATGCTATAAATTTTGAAGTGAAAAGAGGTGAAACAATTGGTATTATTGGAAAAAATGGCAGCGGAAAATCTACCTTATTAAAAATTATTACCGGTGTATTGACGCCAACCACAGGAACAGTAACCGTTAATGGAAAAATTTCCGCCTTACTCGAATTAGGGGCAGGTTTTAATCCTGATTATACCGGGATCGAAAATATTTATTTACAATGTCAATTAATGGGTTATACAACGCCGGAAATTGATGCCAAACTATCATCCATTATAGATTTTGCTGATATTGGTGAGTTTGTGAATCAGCCCGTTAAAATTTATTCTAGTGGCATGTTTGTGCGATTAGCGTTTGCCGTGCAAGCATGCGTGGAACCGGATATTTTTATCGTAGATGAAGCACTAGCCGTAGGAGACATTTTCTTTCGACAAAAATGTTATCAGTATCTTGAACATTTACGAAAAAAAGGTACATCTATTTTACTCGTTACTCATGCAATGCTTGATGTAGAACAATTTTGTCAGAATGCTTTATTATTGGATCAAGGCAATCCCGTATTTTTTGGAAATGCGGCTGATGCAGTAAAACGTTATTGTTTTTTAGAACAAAAAGAAAGGGAGTCGGCATTTTCTGTTCCTTCTACTTCTGAAATTGTCGAAGAAAATAAAAAGGATAAAGGATCTGATACCAAGCTTGCTTTTTGGCCTTCTGCAGAAGCATTTCTAGACATCCACAAAAAAGAACAAATAACCAATGGGTGGGCACGTTGTAGCGAAGTAGCCATTTGTAACGACAAGTATGAACCTTGTTTTATATTCAAGCAGGGTGAAACGGCACATTTTTTCTATGCTTTTGAAGTTTTTCAAGATATGGAAGTACCTACGGCAGGCATTGTTTTGCATAATGACAAAGGAATTATGGTTCATGGTAAAGGATCAATGTTTTATAATACACCTGTACCTAATCGTGTTAAAAAAGGAAGTGTTGTTAAATTCCATCAAAAAATTAAATTGGATTTAGCCTGGGGAGCTTATACCTTTGACATTGGTATGGGAACATTCAGTCAAGAACATTATCAACAACGCACTCGTTATACGTGGGAAGAATTAGCTTCTATAGAAATAAGTGTCTGTTGTTTTCCTAAGGTACATTATTTTCAAGTAGGCAGGCGAATTCCGACAGAATTTATAGAACTTTCCCATCATGGAATAGCTGATTTGCCTGGTAGTGTTGAAATGTTGGGTAGTGATTAAGGATCAAAATTGAAAAGCAAGTGCGACACTCTTATCACAAAAAACCTTTCTTATCTAAGTACGGAGGACTATACGCAACAACATAAAACAATTTATCAGCTATTTGAAGAGCAAGTTGAAAAAACACCCCATCGTATTGCGGTAATATCGGATCAAATTGAGATTACCTATCAAGCGCTCAATGAAAAAGCTAATCAATTGGCCCATTACCTGAAAAAATTGGGTGTAACGATTGAAACCCCTGTAGGTGTTTTAATGGAGCGTTCAACTAATCTTATTATTAGTGTTTTAGGTATATTAAAATCTGGTGGGGTATGTGTTCCATTAAATACCACAGAACCGCCGGAGCGGCTTGCTAGTATTCTTGAGGATACTAGATTGTCTTTGGTGTTGGTTGATGAAAATCAATCAAATGAAGCTAAACGACACTTGCATTCCTGGAAAAAGTGGATAAAGCAATTATTTTCTAATAAAAATGGAGATAAACACAATAATTTAAGGTCATTAGCAAGGTATGTTTCACTTCATGAGCCTGAAATTCAAGCAGAATCAACCCAAAATATTCCCCTTCATTCCACTAGTGAGAATCTAGCATTTTTAGTTTATACTTCTGGGTCTACGGGAAATCCAAAAGGGGTAATGTTACCACATCGCGTTTTTTCGCGATGTAAATTTTGGGCAAAAAATGTTTTTAATTTTTCTCCTGATGATCGTTTTCTGTTTAAATCAATTCGTGCACCAGAAGAATTATTATTCCCACTTTTTATAGGGGCTTCTCTAACAGTTTTACCTCCCAATGCTGAAAAAGATGCGGCTTTATTTATTAAAACTATTATAAAAAACGATATTACTGTCGCCAATTTTACGCCATCGTTTTTGGAAGTATTGCTTGATGAGTTTCATATAAAACAACTTGCTTGTTTAAAGCATGTTTTTTGTGCAGGAGAAATGTTATCACTTGCATTGCAAAATAAATTTTTTTCGATTTTAACAGCAAACTTATATAATTTTTATGGGCTTGCCGAATCACCTTATACTTCCTACTGGCAATGCAAACCACAACACCCTGTTTTAATTGGTAAGCCGGTGGATACAACGGTTTATATCTTAAGTCCTGAGCATCAAAATGTGCCGGTCGGCGTTGTTGGTGAATTATGCATTAGTGGCGTCAGCCTTGCTACTGGATATTTAAATCAAACTGAATTAACGGCTGAAAAATTTATTGCTAATCCTTTTGAAAAAAATACTCGACTTTATAAAACGGGTGATTTAGCAAGATATTTACCCGATGGAAATATAGAACACCTCGGTCGAAATGATTTTCAAATTAAAATTCGAGGATATCGTGTTGAATTAGGAGAAATTGAACAATTTTTATTGCAATATCCTGCTATTAAACAAGCGGTTGTTGTAGCTAAAAATAATTATTTAATTGCTTACTATGTGGCGCAGAAGCGGTTAAATGAAAATGCGATTCATCAGTATTTATCCAAACATTTACCGAGTCATATGGTGCCCAATGTTTTCATGTTTTTAGAGAAATTTCCTTTAAATGCCAATAGTAAATTAGATAGAAAAGCATTGCCTCACCCAGAATTACAAAAACAAAAAGATTATCTTGCACCCCAAAATAAAACTGAAAAAATTCTTTGTATGATGTGTGCAGAAATATTTAATTTACCTGCAAGCGCTATTAGTGTAAAAACAGATTTTTTTCGTTTAGGTGGAAACTCTATTCTGGCTATTCAATTTGCTCATCGTATTGGCCGAAAGTTTAATATATATTTATCAGTTGCCGAAATATTTCGCACAAAAACACTCGAATTATTAGCTCAAACAATCGAAAATATTACCACTAAAAATATCCTTATTCGTCGTGCAAAAAGATTTCGTTATTATCCTCTATCATTTGCCCAAGAGCGGTTGTGGTTTATTGAACAATATGAACAAGGTACATCCGCTTATCATATTCCCTGGTTAGTCAAGTTAAGTAAAAATATTTCATTGGATGCGCTTAATTTAGCATTAAAAGCGATAGTTAAGCGGCATACCATTTTACGTACCATCTTTATTCAAAATAAAAAAGGGCAAGATTTTCAATGCATTAAAAGTGAAGCATTATCTATTAAAATTAAATGCTGTGAGACCGTGGATAAATTTAATCGCGCTCTCCAAGAAGAAATAAATATGCCCTTTGATTTAAGACAGGAATATCCGATACGTGGATGTATTTATGAAATTATAGAAAGTAGTGAACAGTATTTATTAATAAACCTGCATCATATTGCTGCTGATGGATGGTCAACAAATATTCTTCAAAAAGAATTTATTATGTTTTATGAATATTATTATTTAGGTAAGTCACATTCATTACCTAAATTACCTGTTCAATATAGAGACTTTGCTATATGGCAACGAAATTTTCTCTCAGAAAATGAATTAAAAAAGCAACTCGATTATTGGCACATTCACTTAAAAAACTACGAAACACTTTATCTTGCTACTGATAAACCTAGACCTACTCGCTTATCTTATGAAGGAGATAGTGTATCTTTTTTATTATCACATGAATTATCAACACAACTCCGAAATTTTTCGCAATTGTATGGGTATACATTATATACCGTTTTTTTAGCGGGATTTTATGTATTATTAAATCAATACAGTGGGCAAAAAGACATCATTATTGGTACACCTATTGCTAACCGCCATTATGAGTCCATCAAAGATTTAATTGGTTTTTTTGTTAATATGTTAGCACTGCGGGAACAAGTGAATGTGCATCAGCCTATCACTTATTTAATGCAACAAATTCACGAAAATCTGACTGAAGCACAGCGCCATCAAGATGTTCCCTTTGAAAAATTAGTACAAGCACTAAATGTAGAACGAGATGCTAGTAGACATCCATTATTTCAAGTGATATTTGCTGTACAAAGTTTTGGTAAACAAGAAGAATTATTTGGTGATTATTATCAACCGGTTGATATCAGCAACCTACACAATCCGACGCGTTATGATGTGGAATTTTGTATTGATGATTCGCAACACGATTTTCAGGGAAAATTAATTTATTCAACTAGTCTTTTTAATAAATCAACCATGCAGCGATGGGTTGAGCATTATAAAAACATTCTTACTCAAATGGTTAATGAGCCATATAAACTTTTAAAAGATTATCGAGTGTTTAGTGCTTCTGAATATAAACAAATAATGCATGATTGGAATCAAACGGGACAAATTTTTCCACACGATAAAACCATTCAGCAATTATTTGAAGAACAAGTTGAGCGCACACCTCATCGTATCGCTATGGTTTATCAAGATATTAAATGGACATATCAAGCATTAAACCAAAAAGCTAATCAGTTGGCACATTATTTGCGAGAAAACTACGCAATAAAAGGAGATGATTTAATTGCATTGTGTATAGAACGTTCAGATGAAATGATAATCAGTATTTTAGGCGTTTTAAAGTCAGGTGGCGCCTATGTACCATTAGATCCAGAGTATCCAGAAGAGCGTCTTCGTTATATGCTTTCGGATACACAACCGAAAGCGATCATTATTAATACAATCTTCCAATATAAATTAAAAAACCTACAAAATAATGTGATTTTAAATTCTTTAAAAATAAGAAATGTATTAAACAAGCAGTTACTTACCAATCCTTTTCAAATAACAACAAGCAGACATCTCGCGTATGTAATATATACAAGTGGTACAACGGGAAAGCCAAAAGGCGTGATGGTAGAACATCGCAGTGTGATTAATACGATATTTTCACTAAATACAATATATGCACTTAATCCTGGTGAAAAATCAGCGGCTTTTTGCAACTATGTTTTTGATGTTTCGGTATCAGAGATTTTTTGTCCCTTATTTAAAGGGGCGGAATTGCATCTATTAAATGATGAAATAAGAAAAGATTCTGCTTTGATTAGTGCGTATGTTCAATCCTATGGCATTCATTATTTATATTTGCCTCCTGTATTATTATCGATGTTTCCCCAACTTTTTCACGCAACATTAAGAGGGATTATTTATGCAGGAGAAACGTGTGACGCTGCAACAGGTAATTATTGGTCTAATCAGTGTCAATTGTTTAATTATTATGGACCCACTGAGACTGCGATTTATGCATTAGGTAAACAAGTAATCGACGGCGATGTCCATTTAATTGGAAAACCCATTAATAATACGGTTGCTTATGTTTTAAATCAGTATCTTAATCCCGTCCCTATCGGCGTTATTGGTGAGTTATACATTGGTGGTTTAGGTTTGGCACGAGGTTATTTAAATGCGCCTGAATTAACGGCAGAAAAATTTATTTCCAGTCCATTCAATAAAAATGAACGTCTTTATAAAACAGGCGATCTTGTTCGCTATTTACCGGATGGAAATATTGAGTATATAAGTAGAAATGATTGTCAGGTAAAAATTCGTGGGTATCGTGTAGAAGTAGCGGAAATAGAACAATGTTTATGCAGACATCCACAGATTAAACAGGCGATTGTTGTGGTGCAGACACACCAGCAAAGCAGTGCTTATCATTATTTGATTGGTTATTACGTATCAGATATTCCATTAGATGAAACCGCTATTATAAATCATTTATCGAATTATTTACCTGATTATATGATTCCTGCCCGCTTAATTTTTTTAGAAAAACTACCCCTTACCATCAACGGAAAATTAGATAAAAAAGCTTTACCTAAACCCGAATGCAAAAATGAAGTGATATTTATTGAGCCACGTAGCGATGAAGAAAAAAAATTGTGTCACATTTTTTCAGAAATATTTGAATTGCCTATTGAGGGTGTTGGCATTCATTCAGATTTTTTCCACTTAGGAGGAAATTCTATAATGGCTATGCAACTTGCTTATCAAATCAGTAGCTGGATAAACAGACATTTTCCTATTATTGAAATATTTCGTGCCAGAACCATCGAAAAATTAGCACACTCCATTATTTCACCACCGCGATTTTTTGAAATAAAAGATTTCATTGTTTTGTTTCGCAAAAAAGGTACTAAAAAACCTATCTTTATGATTCCTGGAGGCGCAGGTGAAGAAAATGAATTGCTGCTATTCGTTTCCATTGCCCATAATTTGAAATTTGATTGCCCCGTGTATGGTATTCGTTCCAGAGTGTATGACGCTCATTGGAACCTTCCAAAAACACTGAGAGAACAGGCAGAAATAATATTTAATTCTATTAGAAAAATACAACCTTATGGACCTTATTATTTTTTTGGGGAATGTATTGCGGGAGCATTAGCGGTTGAGCTGCAATATATTGCAGAAGAGCAAGGTGAGGGTGGAGGGATGGTTTTTTTACTCAATAGCCATGCGCCCTATAATAAAGAATTTAATCTTGCTTCTCCAGAATTACCTCCTAAACTTGAAGCGTATTATCGTTTATTGTTTTCGGGTAAACCGGTGAAACTTCACAGTGAATTGCATTTAATGCTGTCATCAGATGAAAAGTCCCCTGATTTTCTTTTTGAACAGTGGAAGCAAATTTTTGAAAAGAAATCGTGTTTATATTCTATTCCAGGAACCCATTTCAGCTATATCGAAGATAGTCCCTTCATTGCAGCGGTTCTCGATGAGGTTTTATCGTGAGGGTTCGTTAATTCTGAGTAGGGGCGAGTCTCCTTGTGCCGACCACCACAACGGGCGGGTACAAGACCCGCTCGAAGATTTTTCTAAAATCAGCATTAAATTACAGGTAATTAAGGGTTGACAGTAAGTCTTGATTCAACTTTTTTAACACCTTTTACCGATTCAGCAATTTTAATGGCATTTTTAATTTGTGTTTTATTATCTACTGAACCACTTAAATGCACGACACCATTATTCGTTTCAACCGAAATAGGCATGGCGGCCACATCTTTATCGCTAAATAAATCTTCTTGTATGAACATTCCTTTTACTTTTGCAGTAATATAGGTATCATCCATTGGGTGTTGACTCTCTTTTACATTTAACTTATCTGTATTAACATCACGTACGCCATCAACCGACTCGGCAAGTTGCACTAAAGCTTCCGCATCCGTTTCAGAATCAACGGTACCAGAGAGTATTACTACGCCATCGTCTACAGTGGACACCTCATTAGAAAAAACAGAGAGATCTTTATCTGCAGCAATTTTTGCTTTTACTTGTGCCGTAATAGCCGCATCACTCATCGCCGCATTATCAGCATAGGCGGTAGTTGAAATCAGAAATAAAGTGGAAAATATTGCGGTTGCGAAGAAATTATTCTTTTTCATTATTGATACCTCATTATTGATGGATTTTTACCTATTAAAAAGTAGCTTAATTATTGTGAAGTTCAAGGTGATCTGATATTTTCTCTTACTTTTTATAACCGTATGACTTAGATATTACCATTTCAAATGGTGATAGGAATATTGTTTCTATTGAAAAGGTGATTCTAACGTAAAAGACGGATTGGTACTCGTTTGAAGAAAATATAAATATACAAGAAGTGACTTATGTTAAGTCACTTCTTGTATTCTAGAATTAGGAATTAAAATCCACTAAATATTTTTGAGGATGTCTTTGTATCATTTTTTGCGCCGATTCTTTACTAATACCCAGGGCGCCAGACATGGTTGCTGCATCAAAATGCTGGGCGCCACTTAATAAAGTAATTTCGGTGACATGTTTTGATTTACCTGCTTGTTTAAAGGTTTCATATATTTCTAAATCTTCTGGGCCGGTATTGAGATAAGAGTGAAAGACCCCAACAGGAATGAAAACGAGATCACCTGGTTTAACCATGGCATTGAACACTTTGCCATCGTCATCCATCATAGTGAAAAAGCCTGTGCCTTTATAGACATACAATAAATCATCGCCTCCAATGTACCAATGAGGTTCCCGCATTGTGCCAGGTTTTAGAATGCTTTGTTGCAGGGTCATATTGCCCATTTTAGGCGTGTTATGGAAATCTACTCGACGAATACTGCCCAGTTTGTTTTTTATAACAGGTTTAACAGCAGAAAGATTATTGGAAAAAGGACTTTTCACGTCTTGATTTTCAACTGTTGCGCTTGGATCATATTTGCTAAGGCGATTGATGGTTGTCTTCTTAACAGAAGCTATTTCGTCTTTTGTTAGTCCAACAGAATGCTCTAACATGGCATCCGGAAGTGCTGCCCAAGCGGTAGCAAAGTCTCGATCTGCCGAGTTAGGAACGTCATAACTTACTAAAAATTTTAAGTTAGTAGAGCCCACATTTTCAAGGGCATGCAAAGAGGCAGAAGGAATGCTCCAGGTACCATTTTTCTCAACCGTAAAAACTTTTGATTCGCCCTTTCCTTCAAATATGGTAATACGCATTTTACCTTCTAATACCACACCTACTTCATGAGTATTGGCATGCCAGTGTGGAACCCGCATGGCATGATCATAAAGATCATAGTAAAAAACTTGTCCTACAGTATCGGAAGAGAGTTGTTTAGCATCTTCAGCAATGCGTATACCCGCATCATTTTTATTAATTTGACCATTTTTAGGCAAATTAATGCGATAAGGAAATGTTTTGGAAAGCTGGTTTTTTTGACTGCTTAAAAAAGTTTGAATAGCTGGAGAAGGCTGCGTTATATCAGATTTTTCGGCAAAAGCTGAGGAGCATCCACAACTTAAAAAAGCTAAAGTAACCAACGTTTTAAGGCTATTTTTCATGATATATGATACCTAGTAATTAAATCCTATTGAGAATACCATGTTGTATAGCAGCATTCAAAATGTTTAATTAAAAATTCATTAATTCTCAGCACAATGTACTATTTTGAGTGGATGTCTATATTAAGTAAAAGAAACAAATTACAGAAATAATTTTTTATTAAGAAAACAGTGTTACAATGCTGAAAAAATTTTAGGATAAAAAATGAACACTTTTTTGAATTTGGTTGACAGTTTTACTCTTAGATCTATAGATATCGACTGTCAAAAAATAGATGTTTCACTGTTGGATCAAATAATTATTCATCCACAATTAGATGAATATTTATCAGATGAAGAGTTATTTGCAACATTTTGGGAAAAATGGAAAAAATTAGACAAATCCGATTGGATCAACAGTTATAATGCATTTAAACGTCTGCTAAGCAGGATGGAGGAAAAAAATAACTCGAAGCTTTTTCCTGCTGATGTTGTTATTTATTTTATAGAAACATTTTTAGAATTGTTGTCGAATAACGATATACATGACATAGAAGAGAGTTATAACAATTATAGGCTATGCGTTAATATTATTATACAACGACACAAAAATGTTGAGTTTCTTATAGACTTATATAATAAAATGTGGCAGGGATTACAACTTCCAAATATTGGGAGCACAGTAGAAGACATCATTCATGAAGTTTTGGAAAATATTGTAAGTCGGCTTTTATTATTGCCGGAAGGCTATACACACTTTAATAGACTATTAGCAACATTAAGTGCAAAGTCGTTCCCGGAAAAACAGTATTTCTCTTTATTAAAGGCGCACTTATTGCAGTTAACTTATTTGCCAGCTACAAAAGAAATTAATTCTTTTAAAGGGATGCTGCAATATTTACCCTTGGTTGCCGCTTCTTATTCTCCAAGAAATTTTTTTACTTATATACATATTCTTAGAGAATCTCTTGACCTTGTTAATATTGAAAATATTGTGGAGCAATGGAATGCGTTAATAAATATTAAAAATACATTATCCTCAAACCCTAATATTGCAAGGCCAATAATCACGGCAATTGACATCCTTCAGCGAGGTTTGATTCCTTATTTACCTGTAGAAATAAAACAAAATTTGGGGAATGATATCCCTGTTGATTCCGTAGTTTCTTGCTTTTCCGAAGAAATTTCTTCTCAACCAGTGATAGAACATAATTTTTTACCTGCATGGGAAAATTTTTGTGGGGATAAAGCATTATCTCTTTTACCTGATTCTGAAACAGAAAGCCTTCTGGAAATCATTAATAGAAAAAGTTGTCATCTCACAGCTAAAAAGTTACTTACCCAAAGTTTTAATTCTGCCCAGGCATTTAATGTGATATGGAATAAGGTAATGCAGGATTTGGATTCGTTGGTATCAACGCGCGATCCGAGGAAGGCTAATCATGAAAAACTTTTTGTACAAATGTTGCTTTCTATGTCAGGGCACTTTAATGGTTCTTCTAACCAAAGACAAGAAAATTGTGAAAAATTATTGTATATTTTAGATTTTTTAGCTGAAGAACCTTCTTCGAATCTAGCATATAATAGCAATATGATAGATTCCATTAGCTTAATAATAAAAAATCTTTTAAATAAATGCCCGCCAAAAACAGTGAATGATTTTTGGGGGCACGTTTTAAGCATGGTGTTCCAAAACACCACTTATTTTTTTCCGTTAGTAGGAGAGTTATTTCCATTAATAGGATCAAACGAAAAAATGGTTTTTTGGTATCAACTGCAGGCTTTTCTTAGTACTCTTAAAGATAAGTTTTCTTTGCCGCAGGTTGTGTTAGATGCAATAGAGAAAACATTGTACTCTTTGCAAATGATGTTGCCAAAAATAATGCAAGGTACACATGATATGGTAACGCAACAGATTATTTCATTAAACCAAACGTTGCGTGTGGCATTAAGATGGTCTTTTCATCTTGGAGAACAAGTTGAATTTTTTGTCCACAAAGTTCGGCTATATGCAATATTGTCTGTTACCCAGAAAGAGCATCGAGAGATGTTAAATAAGGGGTGGAGGGATATTTTAGTACATTCTGAAGTAATGAACCATCCTTTATGTGTATTAGCGTCGATAGCTCTTGATCGAAATGAGTGGCCCAATACAAACGGAATTAATAGATTGCTTAATGCTGATGTTCTTTGGGAAATGTTATTGCCAGCCAAAAATAAAATGAGCCTTAACCAATATAAGCCTTTCCTTATTTCAAGCCTGTTTACATTGGTTGAGTGGAGTATTTATAAATTTTCATTTAGGGAAAATAGTGTGCCCAATGAAACTCATTCTCTACAAGTTGTCGATAAAATAAATAAATTAATTACCCATCCGAATAGTATTGTTCGAGAAGCTGTTATGGAAGTATTACAAAAATTAATGGATATATATCATTTCCTTCAAGTTTTCCGTAGTCGATCCTATGCACATATTCCTTATGCTCTTAAAGATATTATTGGGTCGTATTCTTTTAATTCACATAAAGATTATTCTCAACATGAAAATAATAACGAAAGAAATTTGGTTGTCTTAGAGAGATTCCAACATTTTTTTGAGATATTAGAAAAAAAATTAAAGGATTCACCTGCTTTAGGTTTAGTCTCTTCTGTTGAAAAAGCGCTTCTTTTGATTGCTACAAAAAAAGAGCCATCAGTAACCACAGTAAAAAATAATTCTACTTCGTCTCTTCGCTCTTTTCTAGGAAAAAGAACTCATCCAATGATCACACGAAGTTGTTCTAAAAAATTACGTGCGGATCAATTAGATGAAGTTGAAAAAGAAACAGTGAAACCTAGATCACCTCAGTTTTAAAAACGATCTTACGGGCGATCGCCGATCGCCCCACGCCAGTTCAAACCATTAACACTGATTTACTTTGCGCAACTCAAGTTAAATAAATTGTATCTTTTTTAAATATCCCCAATACAAATTGACGAGTGCGGCGTAATTTTGAGGATACTCCAAACCAACCTCTTCTAAAATATTTTCTTGTGGCGCATATATTCGTGAAGAATTATCTTCAACGGCATTTATATAAAAATCTTTAAAAGCAAATAGCGCATTATTTTCATTTAAATTTTTTAAAGATTTTTTCCATTCATTTAAAGAAACCGTTTGGATGTTAAATCCAATTTCATTTAAATAATTTATATAATTTTTCCATGATAATAAATGAATATTATTTAGGTTCCATGTATTACGTGGTAATGTTTCTTTCAAAGACCACCTGACAATGGCTTTACTTAATAAATCTACCGGCAACATTTCAGTAGGTAAAATCCAATTAGGGGCAATACCCAATTGAATACAGGATTTTATTCGTGACAATGCATGATTATTTTCAGCAACGCATACGCCTGTTTTTGAGTGGCCGGTGATATTTCCGGGACGGAAAATACGAATATTGAAACCATACTTTTCAGCTTCACGTAAAATAGTTTCGCTGATGCATTTGGATTGCACATAACCGCCGGCATTTTCTAAATCATCCATCGCTAAGGCAACGTTGGTGGTAGATAGATAGTTAACCACTTTTTGTTGATAAGTTGATGCCATTTTGAGAAAAGTTATGGTGCTTTCCACATTAGTGGCGCGCAAACTTTCATACGTTAGAATATGGTTGACCCAAGCACCCGAATGATAAATGCTATCGACATTCTTACATAATCGATCGTATTCTTTTTCTGTTAATCCTAACATTGGTTGGCTTAAGTCACCACGTAACCATTCTACCCTTGGGTTATCTGCAAGTAAGGACAAATTGAAACGATTTAAATCACGAATAATTTTTTGTTTAAGGTCTTCTTGCTGTTTTGCCCGTACTATACAAATAATTGACGCCTCGGTTTCTATTAATAACTCTTGTAATAAATGAGCGCCTAAAAAGCCATGTGCCCCGGTTATTAAAATGCAACGGGGAGGAAAGTGATAATGTTGAGCTTTTGGATATTTAATAGTATCTAGTAGATCCTTCGCTAGAGTAATATCTGTTTGCATCAATTGTTTGTTTATTTCAGACTCATTTGACACATTTTTTTCTTGGATGGCTTCAGCAAGCGAGGCTATCGTCTTACATTTAAAAATTAAAGAAACAGGACAAGGAATAGAATGACGTGTTTGGAAGCGTGAAGAAACCCGTGAAGCGCTGAGAGAATGCCCGCCTAATTCGAAAAATGAGTCTTCTACACCTACTTGATCGGTTTTTAATACTTCTTTCCAAATTTGACAAAGCTGGGCTTCAATTTTAGTGCGCGGTTCAACCAATACTTTCACCCGTTTTAATAATCGAAAATCTTTTGCTTGGAGTGCTTTGCGATCAATTTTTCCGCTTAAATTTAACGGTAAGGCATCCAGTGAAATAAAGGCAGCAGGAATCATGTATTCTGGTAATGTTTCTGCAAGATAATGTCGTAAATGATCCGTATTAATTTCTTCGTGATTAGTAAAATAGGCAACTAATATTTGCTGTTCTTTGTGGGCAATAACTACTGCTTGTTTGATCTTCGGATAAGCATTAAGTAAGGTTTCAATTTCGCCTGTTTCAATGCGATATCCCCTAATCTTAACTTGGTTATCGATACGGCCAATAAAATCTAATTCACCATTAGGAAGCCAGCGTGCATAATCTCCCGTTCGATAGAGGCGTGCATTCGGATCATCTGAAAAAGGATGTAATATAAATTTTTCTAATGTTAATTGTTCGCGCTTCCAATATCCGCGGGCAAGGCCAAGCCCACCTACAAACAGTTCACCGATAACGCCTGTGGGAACAGGATTCAATTCTTCATCCAAAATAAACATTTCAGTATTATATAAAGGACGGCCAATATTTTGGTTAACGACCGGCATGGTGTAATGCTTGGTGCTGCAAATAATGGTTGTCTCTGTTGGGCCATAAGTATTTAATAAACGACAATGATTTTGCCAATAGTTAATGGTATTCGCATCACAAGCATCACCCCCCACATCAATGATTTCAAGGCCAGGGATTGGTTTTTTTTCAAAACTTTCAAGTACTACAGGTTGTAGTGAAGCAATTTGTATCTGTTGTTCAGCGATAAAGGCTTGTAATTTTTCTGGGGAACGACGCATTTCGCTATCGACAATATAAAGGCAAGCACCGGAAACTAAGGCGGAGAAAATTTCTTTTATGGATGCGTCAAAATTGATAGAGGTGAATTGCAATACGCGCATATTGGCGCGTAATTGATAGAGATCAACCACATAGTTTATAACATTGCTTAATCCAAAATGCTCCAGGGCAACTCCTTTTGGTTGGCCTGTTGAACCAGAGGTGTAAATGATATAGGAGAGGCTGTGTAATGAGCAGTTGAGTTTTTGGTTTCCCGTAGGGGCGAGTCTTGTACTCGCCCGTCGACGGGCAGGTACAAGACCTGCCCCTACAAAGGATATTTCATTAGGGGCAAGTAGAGGCAATGTAATAAATTGCACCTCTTCGCCAAGATTAGAATGCTGTGCTTTTAATTCAGGCGTACTAATAATAATTTTTGCGCTTGAATCTTCGAGCATGTATCGCAAACGATCTTCAGGATAATCGGCATCTAATGGAAGAAAAGCAGCGCCAGCTTTCCAAATGGCACACATGGTGATGATCATTTCCGAGCCGCGTGGGAGAAGAATACCAATAATAGGGGTCGCTAAAATCACCTCCTCACTATTGCAAGTCGTTTCTTTTTGTAAAGAGGACAACGTTGCAGCTAATTCATTCACTTTCTGCCAAAATTCGGTGTAAGTTATGGTTTTTCCTTGAAAGACTAATGCTTTTGAAGTGGCATGTTGTGCTACTGTCTTTTCTATCATTTCCAATACAGTTTTTTCTGGCCAGGGTTTTTTCTCACCGTATGGCCATGTTTTTACTAAGCATTCATATTCTTCATAAGATAGAATCGTTAATTCTCCTATGGAAGCAGTTGGATTATCTACAATAGCTTGAAGTAAATTATCATAATGCGCCCTTAAATGCAGAATGCTGGCTTTTGTGAATAAATCCGTACGATATTCCACGTAACCATGAAGCGAGCCATCTTCCATTTCATTGAGTGACATTAATAGATCGGTTTTAGCCCCTTTTGCATGTCGTTCTTCTACAGAGTAATGAATACCCGTGTTTCCCAATGAACCGGCGAGTTGATGGCCTGTTTGTAAACTAAACATGGCTTGAAATAAAGGAGTTTGTTTCGGATCAAATAAAATATCAAGAGAATTTAATAAAACTTCAAAGGGTAACGCTTGATTATCTGATGCGTCGCAAGCATTTTGATGGACGGATTGTAAAAGCTCATGAAAGGTTTTTTTATTTGCTAGTTGTTGCCGATAAAGTGATACGTTGACAAAATATCCTATGATAGGTTCGAGCGCTGCTTGAAATCGTCCAGCAATGGGAGTGCCGATAATGATATCGGGTTGTTTAGTATAACGATAAAGTAAAATAAAATACGCGGTTATTAGTACAGAAAAAAGCGTGGTTTGGTTCTCTAATGCTAGCTCTTTTAAAGAGGTTGCTAGAGAAGAGGATAAATTTATGGTGAGAGTATCACCGATATATTGTTGTTGTTTGGGATAAGGAAAATCGGTGGGTAAATCCAACGAAGTGGTTGCACCTTGCAGTAATTGTTGCCAATAGCTTAATTCTTTGGATAGTTTATCTTCCTGAATCCATAGACGTTGTGACTGGATAAAATCTGTATAAGAATAAGATGTTGCTAATTGAGGTAATGCTAGGTTTTTTTGAATGGCCTCATACGTTGCTGCCAATTGATGCAGGAGAACTTTGAATGACCAACCATCAAAAATAATATGATGAATATTGAAGTATAATAAAACATCTGTTCCTTCTGTTGTGAGCATAGCCCTAAACAACGGACCTTGCAGCAAATCAAACGGAGTATTATCCCAAGTAGGCATTTCCTGAAAAAATAGCTCCGGCGATTCATATACAGTAATTTTAAAATCAATAGAAGGCAATATATGCTGGATAGGATCATCCTCTGTTTCTTCAAAGAAGGTTCTTAAGGCCGGATTGTTTTCAATAACATGATGGAAAGCACGAATGAGATATTCTTTATTTGCTTTTTTAAAACGAATTAAAAAGGGAATATTATAGAGAGATGAATGTTTATCTAGTTGGAAAAAGAACCATAGCGATCGCTGCGAGTAAGAAAGAGGAATCGACGTTTTTTGAATAAAAGGAGTTAATGATAGGCCAGTATTATTGTTTTGAAGCGTAGATAAATATTCTGCAAATTTTTTGATTGTACGTAATTCAAAAATTTTAGAAACGGGTAATTGTAGTTTAAGGTTTTGTTGAATACGCGCAATCATTTGAGTGGCTAAAAGGGAATGTCCGCCTAAAGCAAAAAAATCATGATCAAGAGAAACGGCTTTTTCATCAATGTTGAATAATTCAGCAAAAATATGAATTAAAACTTGTTCGATTTTGCTACATTGTTCATGATCGAAATGTTCTGCGGATATAAAGGGATTGGGAAGAGCTTGATAATCAATTTTTCCATTACGCATAATAGGAAAATGCGGTACTTTTATTAAATAAGAAGGAACCATATGTTCCGGTAAACAGGATTGCAAGTAGTGGCGAAGTGCAGGTTCTTCAATCGGTTTTTTAAGCGTGTTTTGAATAAAATAGCCAACAAGTACTTTACCTAGTGTTTCATGAGAAAAAGCACGAACTAATACTCGTTCAATGTCGGGATAGGTTTTAATTTTTTCTTCAATTTCACCTAATTCTACTCGAAGTCCTCGAATTTTAACTTGATCATCATTGCGCCCTAAATACATAAAATCGCCATCTTCAAGACGATAGGCAATGTCATTGGTTCGATAGAGGATATCTTCGAATGGCAAAGGCGATTGCGTAGGGGCGAGTCTTGTGCTCGCCCGTCGACGGGCAGGCACAAGAAGGGATATAAAAGGATTTTGAATAAATTTTTCTTGGGTTTGTTGGGGTAAATTTAAGTAGCCTTTTGCTACACCAACACCGCCGATATAGAGTTCACCTGGCATGCCATCGGGTAATAAATTTTTATGGCTGTCTAAAATAAAGGCTTTAACATTAGGGACTACAGGCCCTAAGTTATTAAACACTGTGTTGGGCTCATAGATTTTAAAATGAGAACCCATGGTAATTTCCGTAGGGCCATACCCATTAATAAAGATTCGACCTTGCGCCCAAAAGTCCATTAATTTTTGTTCACAAGCCTCGCCGCATACCGTAATAACTCGCACATCAGGCATGGATACCCAGTCAAAATGAGCCAAAACAGAGGGTGTTGTCACAACAATTTCAATTTTTTGACGAATAATAAAATCTTGGAGTTTTAAAGGTAAACGACGTTGTTCATCATTGGCAATATATAAGCTTCCACCAAAGATTAATGGGGCAAAAAGTTCAAAAGCGGTAATATCAAAGTTAATAGAGCCGGCCTGTAAACAGCGTGTTTGTGGTTCTAATGAAAAAAGTTTTTGTTGATATTGTGCCAGATTAGGTAAGCCGCGATGAGGAACCAATACACCTTTGGGTTTTCCTGTAGAACCAGAGGTATAAATGACATAAGCGAGATCATTTAAGGATGGTTTTGTGGAAATATTGTCAATAGGGAATGATTTTAATGTATTAAGTGACTCACTAAGCAAAAATGTTTCTACCGTGTGGCAAGACTGAATGAATGAGTCAAATGGTTTTTCAGTAACAACAAGAGAAATATTGGCATCTTTTATCATATAAGCCAAACGTTCTTGTGGATACGCTGGATCAAGTGGCACATACGCGGCACCAGCTTTTAATATTCCCAACGTGGCGATAACCATCCGAACATTTCGTCCCATCGCAAGACCAATACGATTACTTTTCCCTAGTGAATTTTCGGTTTTGTTACTGGCTGATTTTAATGCGTGGGCTAATTGATTCGCTGCTTGATTAAGTTGTGCATAGGTTAATGATTCTTTTTCATCAACCACCGCGGTATGATGAGGGTAAAGCTCAACTGTTTTTTCGAATAATGTAACAATATCAGGATAAATTGGATTGGAAGAAATGACAGGACCTAATAATTGTTGAATAGTTTCTGAAGGTAAAAAATTAATGGTTGAAAGTTTTTTTGTTGGATCTTGTAATATGTTTTCTAAAAGATTTTCATAATGAGTCGCAAAATGTTCAACTGATTTTGAAGATAATTTGGCTGCATAGTCAAAAGATAAGAAAAACTGTTGCTTATACTCATTAAAAAATACTTGGAGTTCTTCTGTTCTAGTACGATGAATATATTGCGGTAAAGCACGAATACTTACTTCAGGTAAAACAAACTCATGAAAAGGAATCGATTCTTGCTCCAAAGAAACATTAGTAAAAAAACCATCAAAATGATGATTAAAACGGCTTCGAATGGTTCGAACAATATCGGTTATATGGGCATGTGGGTAGTATTTTTTATAACTATCAAATTGCTGATTCTGTGCGAATAATTCCAAACAGCTCATATTTGCATGAATACGAACATTCCAAGGAAGAATATTGCCTGTGGGACCTATTAAATTTTTCCATTCTTCTTTATAAACAATTTCTTCGGGACGATTGATAATAATATCTTGGGTGTCCGTATAGCGATATAATAATGCTTGTAAAGTAGTTAAAAAAAGATGTTCTGGTGTGCAGGAAAATTTTTGACAAAAAGCCGATATTTTTTCATTTATTTTTTTACTGAGCGTGATACGTTTTGAACGCACATGAGAAAGAGTTTCTTCTGATTCAGGCAATCGGGTTAAATCTAAATGAAATTGTTTATCTTTAATGCGGCTGGTCCAGTGGCGTATGGTTTCACGATAGTGAGATTCTTCCCGGTATTTTTTTTCATAAGCAATCAGATTGCTGTAAGAAAGTGCCGGTTCAAGCGGGGACGATGATTGAGAAAATAGGGTCTGATAATTTTTTGAAATTTCTCTCACAATTTTTTTGAGAGAACAGGTATTTATAATTAATCGATGAAAAACTAACAAAAAAATACTTTGTTGTGGTGTTTTTTGTAGGAGATGGAATCGAAAAAGAGGACCCGTAGCAATATTAAAAGGTTTGTTAACAAGATGTTGGATAGTTGGATAAATATCGCTATTCGGTTCTAATGAAACACATTTTAATTCAACTTTCATGTGCTCATGCACAAAGCGTTCTAAATTTTTGTTAGAACTAAAAATAGTTGTTCTAAAAATATCATGTTCTTCAACTAGTTGAGATAAGGCTTTTTGTAAGACAGAATGAGATAGTTCACCTTCTATTTCATAAGCTAAGACAACAGAGTTTTGTAAAATTTCCCCACTTTGGCATTCGAACCAGATACGTTTTTGTGCGACCGAGAGGGAAGTGTTGGAATGAGATATCGTCATAGGGAGACCTTAGAGCGCAATCTTGTTACAAATTTAATAATATTTTAATAACTCTATCAGATTTAGAAGAGTGCCTCAAGCACTTTCTCATATATTTTGCAAAGTTGTTGTAAGCTTGCAACAGAGGCAGATTCGTTAATTTGATGAATGGTTTTATTAATTAACCCTAACTCTATTACATCTACCCCATAAGGCGCAATAAATCGTCCATCTGAAGTGCCTCCACTTGTGGATAAATCGGGGGTTAATTGACATATTTCTTGAATAATTTGTTGAGTGGTTTCAATAAGAGGGCCACTTTCAGTTAAAAAAGGTAAACCACTAAGATGCCATTCAATCGTGTATTTAAGTGTATATTTTTTTAGTAGCGTTTCAATTTTTTGTTGCAATTGTTCTCGTGTAGAAACAGGGGCATAACGGAAATTAAAGGTAACGTTTAGTTCACCTGGAATTACATTGCTTCCGCCTGAATCCGCAGAGAATTGCGTAATTTGTAAAGTGGTTGCAGGAAAAAACGTATTACCCTTATCCCATTGAGTATGAACCAGTTCAGTGAAAAATGCACTGGATTGATGGATAGGATTTTGTGCCAAGTGTGGATAAGCTACGTGTCCTTGTTTGCCTAGGATTTTTAAGTGTGCGGTTAAAGAGCCTCGGCGTCCCACTTTTATGGTATCACCTAATGCAGTGGTGCAAGAAGGTTCTCCAACGATGCAATAACGGGGAATTTGGCCAGTTTCAGCGAGTTTTTTCATAACATAAGGTGTGCCATCATTATAATCGTTACCTTCTTCCCCACTTGTAATGAGAAATCCAACACTACCCTGAAAGGTAGGTTTTTTATGAAGAAAATCATGAACTGCAACTATCATGGCAGCAAGGCTTCCTTTCATATCACAAGCCCCTCGACCAAAAAGATAATCATCCCGAATTTGTGGTTCAAAAGGTGGTGAATCCCAAAGTGCTAAATCACCGGGAGGAACGACATCTGTGTGTCCTGCAAAAATAAACAGTGGTTCATTAGTTCCGTACCTTGCCCATAAATTTTTTACCCGGCCGCAATCTAAGTGTTGAACAGAAAATCCCATTTCTTGAAGTGTCTTGTCTAGAAATTTTTGGCATCCAGCATCCTCAGGTGTGATAGAAGGAAATCGTATGAGGGTTTGAGCAAGATGGATAACGTTCATAATGTATGGTTGTAGAGAGGTTTTAAAGTAATAAAATGTGGTGAACTTTTCATTTGTAACTCATTAGAATGAGTTTTACAAAAGAGGAAGTCTTACACCACACCTTCCTAAATTTTAAAATATACCCTTATTTCTCTAAAATATCTTTAAGCGCTTTTAATGCACCAAGTTTAACCACGTCACGTTTAGGTTTAGCTGCAATTTCGATTGGTTCACCTGTAGCTGGGTTAACGCCTTTACGTTTCTTCGTTGCTGGCTTTGTTTTTCGCATAATTTTAATGCCCATATGAGGGATTTTAAATTCCCCAGAACCATTTTTAGAGATGTGTCTGCTAGCAAGTTCAGCAGTTACTTCAAATACCGCGGTAACTTGTTTTCTTGTTAAGGACAATTGTTCAGCAATATGAGCAATAATTTGCGATTGAGTTTGAGTCTCTTTAATCGCAGGTTTTTTCTTTTCGGCCATCGTGTTACCTCGTTTCTAGATTAAGAATAATCAATTATTACCATAGTTTTATTTCGAAGCAAATAGTTAAGCTAAAAAAATTTTTATATTCATGGCAATACCTAATGGCGAATTAATGATTTTAAGGGTAAAATTAGCAAAAAATAACAAACAAACAATCATGGAAAAGAAAAAATTTACAAACACAACAAAACATAATGATAAAACCACTGATATGTTGAAGGTTCCTCCTCATTTTATTGAGGCTGAACGCTCCATTTTGGGTGGTGTTATGCTGGATCATGAAGCATGGGAAAAAGTTGGCGGGCGAGTTGTTGAGGAAGATTTTTATCGACCAGAACATCGGATCTTATTTGGTGTCTTAAAAGAATTAGCAAGACGTTCCCAACCTTTTGATGTGATTACCGTTATTGATGCCTTAAATTCTTCAGGAAAATTAGAGGCGGTTGGCGGAGAAAGCTATTTGTGGGAAATGGTGAATGATATTCGCACGGTTGCCAACATTGCCACATATTCTGATATTGTTCGTGAAAAATCCGTACTTCGACAATTAATTGGTGTGTCCAACGAGATTGCTGATTCAGCGTTCAATCCAGAAGGACGGGAATTAAAAGAGCTTTTAAACAATGCCGAAGCGAAAGTATTTGCTATTGCGGAACAAACAGGCTCACAAGGAAACATTCTGATGTTAAAAGATATTTTAGCGTCAGCAGTAGATAAAATTGATTACTTACATAAATCAGCAGGTACTGTTACTGGTATGGCAACAGGGTTTACTGATCTGGATGATATGACATCAGGTTTGCAAAAATCGGATCTTATTATTGTGGCAGGTCGTCCTTCTATGGGTAAGACTACATTAGTAATGAACTTGGCTGAATACTCAGCGGTCCAACATAAAAAACCAGTATTGGTTTTTTCTATGGAGATGCCCGCAGACGCATTGGTCATGAGAATGATTGCGTCCTTAGGGCGGGTAAATCTTGCTAATATTCGGGCAGGAAAACTGGATGACAGTGACTTTTCTCGAATTATGTCTGTGGTAAATATTCTTTCAGAAGCGCCTTTGTTTATTGATGATACACCAGGACTTAGCCCAATGGAGGTGCGTGCAAGGGCGAGACGTTTAGCAAAAGAGCATGGTGAGTTAGGCTTGGTGGTGATTGACTATTTACAATTGATGCGTGTCCCTGGTTTTAAAGTGGATAACCGTACTGCAGAAATTTCGGAAATTTCTCGTAGCTTGAAAGAATTAGCACGTGAGCTGAATGTTCCTGTAATTGCATTATCTCAGTTAAACCGTAGTTTAGAGCAACGCTCGGATCGCCGTCCTATGATGTCCGACTTGCGTGAATCTGGCGCTATTGAGCAGGATGCGGATCTTATTGTTTTTATTTACCGTGATGAAGTTTATAATCAAGAAAGTATGGATAAGGGAACTGCCGAAATTATCATTGCTAAACATAGAAATGGACCTGTTGGTAAAATACGCTTAGCCTTTTTGGCTCAACATACGCGATTTGAAAATTTAGCATTTAGTGGACCTCAAGGTTATGAATAGTCGTACGGAGCTTCTTATTGATAATGAAGCTTTACTCCATAATGTTGAATGCATTAAATCTTTTTTAGAGAACTCGTCTGTGCCTGTGCATATCATTGCTATGGTAAAAGCAAATGCTTATGGCCATGGATTAAAGCATGTAAGCCAAATTCTTGAACCGGTAGTGGATGTTTTAGGTGTGGCTTGTTTAGAGGAAGCTAAAGCATTGCGGGATATTATGCCTAATAAATCTATTATGATTATGGGGGGTGTTTTTGCCAAAGACGGATGGGATGAAGTTTTTGAAGGTCGTTTTGATGTTGTGGTTCACTCCTTTTGGCAAATTGAATCACTGCTAGCCTTTTCAGCTACTAAACCTATATACCAACCGATTAATGCATGGCTTAAAATTGAGACAGGCATGCATCGATTGGGTTTTGCGTCTGAAGATGTGTTAAATGCTTATAAGATGTTAAATACTTGTGCCTATATCAATAAGCCAATTGGTTTTATGACACATTTTGCGTGTGCAGATGAACTAGATAATCCCATGACGCAAAAACAAATTGAGCAGTTTGAATCGATGATGAGGACATTGCCTAACCATCTTACCGCAAAACGTAGCTTGGCGAACTCTGCTGGTATTATAGGTTGGCCAAATGCAAGACAGGGATATGTCAGGCCCGGTATTATGTTATATGGTATTTCGCCTTTTGCTAATAAAACAGGAAGAGATTTAGGGCTAGAACCGGTTATGACTTTTCAATCTCATATTGTAGCAATAAAAACATGTAAAATGGGTGAATCAGTTGGATATGGCGCTATTTGGAGTGCTGCCAAACCAGCGAAAGTAGGCATTGTTGCAGCAGGATATGGTGATGGCTACCCACGACATGTTACCGCTGATGCAAAAGTATGGATTAAAGGTAAGTATTACCCTGTGGTAGGGCGAGTTTCAATGGATATGCTAGCAATAGATATTTCAGAGGAATCTTCAGTACAGATAGGGGATGTGGTCGAATTATGGGGGAAACATTTGCCTGTAGAGAAAGTTGCATCATTTGCCAATACAAGTCCTTATGAGTTGGTAACGCAGGCGCGTCCGCGCGGTTGAAAAAAAACGTTATTGTGTTATATTGACTCTAACTTGGACTAATGGAGACTTTAACTATGCGTCAATTAAGAATAAAACAAGTGATGGCAACTGTGGTGGTTGGTTGTGCGCTTTTAACCAGTTGTTCAACACCTCCAAGCAAGCAACAAGTCGGTCTGGTAACTGGTGGTGTTGCTGGTGCTGCCATTGGAAGTCTTTTTGGCGGAGGTTCAGGAAAAGTAGTTGCAACTGGAGTTGGTGCTGTAGGTGGCGCCCTTATTGGCAGTGAAATTGGAAAGTCCATGGAAGAAAAAGATCAACAAAATATGACGCTTTCGATGAATAATGGGTTGCAAGAATCTTATTGGAAAAATCCAAAAACAGGTATTACTTATACAGTAAAACCTAATCCAACAATGTACGTCAATAATAAAGGACAAGTTTGCCGCCATTTTGATGTAGCGATGGATGAACAAGGTTATTCGCAATCAACAGCGGGCACAGCCTGTCAAAACCCAAAAACATCTGCTTGGAATGTCGTTTAATTAAATTACTAAATTATTGAGAAAAAAATGAAGATAAACAGAAAAATATTACCAGCAGCGATTGTTTGCGGTGCGCTGGTTATAGCAAGTTGTTCAACAGGTCCAACTAACCAAGATATTGGTACTGTAACAGGTGGTATTGTGGGTGGTCTTATTGGTAGCCAGTTTGGAGGCGGATCAGGCCAAGTGGCTGCTGCAGCGGCAGGAGCTGTCGTGGGGGCATATATAGGAAATAAAATTGGACAATCAATGGATGAAACCGATCGTTTGAAACAACAACAAGCCATGGCTGCTTCTCAACCTACCACATGGACAAGCGATAATGGCAACCGATATACGGTAACGCCACAAAAAACATACATTAAAAATAATCAAGTTTGTCGTCCATACACTACAACAGCAACTATTGATGGTAAAGCTGAAACAGTTAAAGGAACGGCTTGTAAGCAGTCGAATGGTACTTGGCAGATTGTGAACTAATACTCTTTGTAATTGAGTCGGCAGCTTCGTTGCAAGCTGCATCGACTGCGGTCATGTACTTGTTGTACACTCCCTTGTCTTCTTCGCTTGCGCCTCGCTGACAACTCAATTACTGTGAGTATACTAATTTTTTTTAATGAAATTTGAGTTATAGGGGCAGTCCTGTACCCGCCCGGCAACGGGCAATTACAAGATATATTGACTCTGGTTGCACCAAAAAGAATTTTTATTGATAAATAAGTGGAATAATGAAATCCAAAATACGTTATAGTTGTTCCGATTGCGGGGCAACATTCTCGCAATGGGCTGGCCAATGTAATCAATGTGGTGCTTGGAATAGCTTAGTAGAAGAAAATATTCCTGAAAAAAATGCTCGACGGATTGGTTATTCAGGTGAATCGGCAGGCGCTATTACCCCTCTTGCCAATGTTTCCTTAGAAGAAGGCGTGCGAATGGATACGGGTATGGCTGAGTTTAACCGTGCGTTAGGTGGTGGGTTAGTAGCGGGTTCAGTGGTCCTAATTGGGGGTGATCCTGGCATTGGGAAATCAACCTTATTACTTCAAGTATTGGTAAATCTTTCTCAACATATGCCGGTTTTGTATGTAACCGGTGAAGAGTCCTTACAACAAGTTAGTTTGCGGGCAAAACGGATTAATTTGCCCGCAGAAGCACTTAAACTTTTGGCAGAAACACAAGTAGCCCGTATTCTTGCTTTAGTTGAAAAAGAATCGCCAGCACCTCAAGTTCTAGTTATTGATTCAATTCAAACTATTTATTCCGATACTATCTCCTCTGCCCCTGGTTCAGTAAGTCAAGTACGAGAAAGTGCAGCGCAATTAGTGCGATTTGCAAAAGCAACGGGAGCAGCGGTTTTTTTAGTAGGTCATGTTACCAAAGAAGGTGTATTGGCAGGTCCTCGTGTGTTAGAGCATATGGTGGATACTGTGCTTTATTTTGAAGGTGAACGTGATGGTCGTTTTCGTCTCATTCGTGCTTTTAAAAATCGATTTGGTGCTGTCAATGAGGTCGGTGTTTTTGGCATGACGGATAAAGGATTGAAAGAAGTGACCAATCCATCTGCAATTTTTTTATCACGTCCTCAAGAAAACATGTCGGGCAGTGTCATTATGGTGACATGGGAAGGTAGTCGCCCTATGTTGGTAGAAGTTCAAGCATTAGTGGATACCTGCTATGGCTCAAATCCTAGACGTTTAACCGTAGGGTTGGAGCAAAACCGCCTGGTTATGTTATTAGCTGTTTTGCATCGTCATGGTGGTATAGCTACTTACGATCAAGACGTTTTTGTGAATGTAGTGGGTGGCGTGCGTGTGCTTGAACCAGCCGTAGATCTGGCCATTGTCCTTGCCGCTTTATCCAGTTTAAAAAACCGGCCTTTGGAAAAGGATTGGGTTGTTTTTGGAGAAATTGGATTAGCAGGTGAAATTAGACCCGTGATGAACGGTCAAGAACGGTTGCAAGAAGCATTAAAACATGGATTTAAGCGAGCCATTATCCCTCATGCCAACGCTCCTAAAAAAGTTATTCCAGGTTTAACAGTATATGCGGTTAAAGACTTACAAGAAGCATTGACTTTTCTATCATAGATATAGATAATTAGCCAATATTTCTCAGTAATGAGAGTGTCAAATACAGGAGAGATGAAGTGGCTGATAATTTTTCAGAAACGGCTCATTGGCGTGATTCTTCAAGGATGGCTCGATTTTTTGTAGTAGATGCTCGCGCGGCCTTTCCTATTTTTCTTTTTCTGATGCATATTCGATGGTGGACAGCGATTGTTGCCATAATTTCCTTAGTATTTTTTGGGTTTATTGAGCATTATGGATTTTCTGTCCCTATTTTTATGCGATGGTTGCGTTCAACATTGGCAGGTCCTAGAAAAAATTGTGAACCCTGGTGGAAAACATGAATGCCACTGAAATTCAAAAAAAAATGTGTTTAATTTCCAAAACCATGGGGCTGAAATTTTATCTCAATGATCGTTTTCTTTCCCATGAAGAAGTTTTTTCCGATACTGGCCTTATGCCTGCGATTGCTAAACGTGCTGATCAATTATGTTCGTTATGTTTAGGATATGGAATTGGTGTTTCTTTTGAGGAGGCAGAAAAAACTTTAACAGGAAACAAGGTGATTTTTGATGAAGTTACGCCAGATGTTTTGCGTTTAATGTGTATTATTGATGTTGTTTCTGAGTTAAGAAAAGCTAGCCCAGATCAAAATAAAACGCCTTTAGATGAGTTGATGTATGATTAACTTTGTGGGAGACAATTTTTAAGTTTTACCAGAGAAAAGTCTCTGAAAACTTTGGAATTTCTAGGTTGTCTGTAAATTTTTTCTTAAAGACAGTTGCTACGAAGGTACGATTAAAAAAAAAATTATTTTGTTAATATTGCTTTAAGGATGATGCAGTATACTAACCATAAGTAGAAAAGTTTATAGGGATCTTTCCCAATAAACATAAAATTTAAGGTGAGCTAAAATGGCAATTCAAGTTGCAGTATCAAAGAATTGGGAAGCTATCATTGGACATGAGGAAGAGTTGCAATCAACTCCAACTGTTGCGCCAGTAGATAAACAAGCAGCTTCTCAATCTAATGAAGATGTTGCGGTAGAACGTTATGATGCTGAATTAGGAAAAGTTACAACAGAGATTGTAATGACAGCAAATGGTCTGGATGCCAATGCCCACAAACTAAAATTAGCAGGCTTAAATTCTTCAGTTGCAGAAGGAGCTGAATATGCTGATAGATTAGTAGAGGAAGTTATTACTGCCCTGAGCAATAATCCTAATCAAAGCACTCAAAAAATCTCCGTTGCAGCTAAGGCACAGCGAAAAGAAGGGATTGTTGGTGTTGGCATGTCACAGCAAGATGCAAAACGCTATAATTTGGCTCCACAAGTTCCTTTCAAAAATGAAGAGAGTTCAACTCCAAGTTTGGGAAGTTAAGTATTTAGTTTTAGTGCGTTTTTAAGTTTAAAGTTTTCCTCTTAGGTGACCCGTTTTTCGAAAGGAAAGCGGGTTTTTTTTTATACATATTAACGTTTAGAGGTTATCCATTGAAAAAACATCTTCTTGTTAGCAGCTTTATTGAAAAAAGTGCATCGGCAATTCCTTTAGTTCTTGTACAAGAAAAGGATTATCCAGAATGGTTTATTAACCAAAATGAGGTTACCCAACGCTGGCTTACCAATAATAACTTTACTGCTAAAAAAGGAATGGTATTATCTGTACCGGGGGAACAAGGTGACGTTGCGCAGGTAGTAATAGGACTAATGGATGAAAATGATACTGCCGCATTAGCCCGTGCTGCACGGGTGCTTCCATTCGGAGAGTATCAGCTTCGAGAATTTTCTTTTTATAGTCATTATGCTTGTATAAAAAGCCCACTTTTTTATTTGGGTTGGGGCTTAGAACAATATCGATTTTTGAGTTATAAGCCTTCTGCCGCTGAATTATTCAGTATTAAATCTTTAGTTATTCCACAACATCAAGATTTTCATCTTCTTCAGAAATTATTAAAAGCAGTTTGCCAAACTCGAGATTTAATTAATACACCAGCGCAGGATTTAAATCCTGATACGTTAGAAGCCTTTGTATGTGAGCTTGCCCAACAGCATAATGCGGATTTTCGCTCTATTGTTGGTGATGAGTTGCTACAACAAAATTTTCCTTCCATTCATATGGTGGGAAGAGCGAGTTCATTTAAACCCAGGTTATTAGAATTGAACTGGGGAGATGCATCATCGCCTAAAGTAACGCTTGTAGGAAAAGGTGTATGTTTTGATACCGGTGGTTTGGATCTTAAATCAGCGGCTGGTATGCTTATCATGAAAAAAGATATGTCAGGTGCTGCACAAGTATTAGGTCTTGCCTCACTTATCATGGAAAATCAATTACCCGTCAGATTGCAAGTTCTGATTCCTGCTGTAGAAAATTCTATTGCTGCAAATGCTTATCGACCGGGTGATATTGTTACTACACGTAAAGGTCTCAGCGTTGTAATTGATAATACTGATGCTGAAGGCCGAGTAGTTCTTTCTGATGCATTAACGTATGCGATGGAGTCCCCTCCCGAAATTCTTATTGATATTGCGAGCCTAACTGGTGCTTCTTCCGTAAGTTTTGGCTATGATATTGCATCTTTTTTTACGAACAATAATCAATTTGCAGCGAATTTGCTCGATGCTTCTGAACAAGTCAATGAACCCTTGTGGCGAATGCCCTTATATACGCCTTATAAGGATATGATTTCTCCTGAGGTAGCGGATCTTACGAATGCTTCACCCTTTCCTTATGCAGGGTCCATAACGGCAGCTTTATTTTTACAGGAATTTGCAACCAAAGCGGATCATCCTCAAACTACCTGGGTGCATTTTGATACAGCAGCCTGGAATGATAAAGCAAAGCCTGGAAAACCAATAGGTGGAGAGGCAACGGTTATTCGATCTTTGTATCATTACTTAGCAAAACGATTTTCCGCGTTGTAATTGATTGATATTGATATCACCAATTTGTTGATTTATTTATAAATCATTCTATTAAGTATCTTAATTATAAGCTGGGCGAGCAATGCTCGCCGCTCCAATTTCAGATGAATAATTTTACCCTTCCTTCTTTAATTTCTCTTTTTCATCCAGTGTTACTAAGCGTGCTTCATTCTCAAGCATTATGGGAATCTCATCACGAATAGGGAAGGCGAGTTGATCAAAAAGACAGATAAGCTCGTTTACCTCTTTTTGATACATCAATTTTCCCTTGCATAAAGGGCAAGCCAAAATATTTAGTAGTGCTTTGTTCATGCTTATTTTTTCTTTTTTTCCCATTCACGGGTAAGGTTTTGTAGTTTATTTTCTACGCCTTCCCATTGTTTTGCATCTGCGGGTGCATCTTTTTTAGAGCTTATATTAGGCCATTTTTGCGATAGTTCTGCGTTAATCTCTAAGAAAGGTTGGTATTGTTCAGGTAAATCATCCTCAGAATAAATTGCTTTGATGGGGCATTCTGGTTCACATAATGCACAATCAATACATTCATCTGGATTGATAACCAAAAAATTAGGACCTTCATAAAAACAGTCGACAGGACAAACCTCAACACAGTCTGTGTATTTACATTGAATACATTGTTCAGTAACTACAAATGTCATTTTTTGCCTCACCAAATAAAATTGAAAAATAATAATAATTCAATTATAAATCAACTTGATTCACAAAACTATCAGGGGTACACTCAAACGATGAAAACAAAAACATCTTTATTAGTTAATATACTATTATTCTGGGTTTTGTCAGTTTCAGCTGTTTTTGCTTCTGATGTTCCAGTCGATAAATTAAAATTACCTAAAGGGTTTAAAATCAGTGTCTATGCTTCTGGGTTGGATACGCCCCGCCAAATGGCACTAGGAGATAATGGTGTTGTTTTTGTTGGTACAATGCATGATAAAGTTTATGCATTAACGCCCAGTGAAGATTCAAACAGTGCTGAAAAAATTTATGTCGTAGCCAAGGACTTAAATTACCCTAATGGTGTTGCCTTTCGTCATAGCACTTTGTATGTGGCTGAAATTCAACGAATTTCAAAATATGAAGATATTGCCAATCATCTTCAAGAACCGTTTTCTCCGATTCCCGTAAGTCATGCTTTACCAGACAAAACGTGGCACGGATACCGTTATATTAAATTTGGGCCCGATGGAAAATTGTATGTTAGTATTGGTATGCCCTGTAATACCTGTATTCAAGATGATGAACGGTTTGGAACTATTGGCCGTATTGCCTTGCAACGTCCTGAGCATTTAGAAATTTTTGCTAAGGGTGTGCGTAACTCCATGGGTTTTGCCTGGAATCCAGAAGACGATATTTTATGGTTTACCGATAATGGCCAAGATTTATTAGGTGATAAACTGCCGCCTGAAGAATTAAACCGGGCGCCAAGTGATAAAATGGATTTTGGTTTCCCCTATTTTTATGGACAAAATGTACCGGCACCTCATTATGGAACATTAAAAAAATCCGCAAAAGATATGACGCCTCCTGTTTTTGAATTACCTCCTCACACAGCTCCTTTAGGAATGACCTTTTATACAGGAAAAGCATTTCCTCAACAGTATGATAATACTATTTTTGTGGCACTTCATGGTTCTTGGAATAGTTCTAAGAAAGTAGGATATGAGGTGGTGCGCGTGAATCATAAAGACGGAAAAGGCACTAGTTTTAAACCATTTATCTCCGGTTGGTTGGGAGAAGATGGTCGAGTATGGGGACGGCCTGTCGATGTTTTAGTGATGCCAGATGGTGCCCTGTTAATATCAGATGATATGGCTGGAGTAATTTATCGAGTAAGTTATACTCCGCAAAGCTAAGCAATTGATTTATTGCTGGGGGTATATAGTGTAAAACATAAGTATCTTTCTAAATGTGCAGAGATATGAGGAGCAGCAACAGAAATGAGTGCCAAAGAAAAATTTTCCAATCTACTGAAGGACATTATGCCTGTTGGTGCGGGTGGGTTATTCTTTATTCAAATGTTCTCGACCCTAGGATTTAGTGTTTTATATTCCACTTTAGTGCTATACATGACAGGCGCGTTAGGGTTTCCAGAAACAACCGCCAATAGTGTTATGGGTGTTTTTATTGCTTTCAACTATGCACTGCACTTACTGGGAGGATATTTTGGTGGACGGCTTTTAACTAATCGCACATTATTTTGTGTAGGTATGTTAGTCCAATTAACAGGTATTTTTATTTTAATGCTCCCTACCCAAGCAATGCTATATTGGGGATTGGCATTATTTCTCACGGGTGCCGGGTTAAATGTAACTTGCCTCAACTGTATGGTTACTCAATTATTTGACCCCAATGATAAACGTCGTGAAGCGGCGTTTTTATGGAATTACAGTGGAATGAATATCGGTTTTTTTGTTGGATATTCAATGAGTGGACATTTTCAACTAACAGGTGAATATGACCAATTATTTATGTGGGGTGGTATTGGATATGTTGGTGCGTTGTTTTTAGTTGCGTTTCATTGGAAAAAATTAGCGGATCGAAACACAATATTAAGTCAAGCATCTTCTGCTGAAAGCTTAAAAAGAGGCTTATTAGGAATTGTATTCATTGCCACCATGATTCCTATGATTCATTTCTTTTCGCTCCACGCTTCTTTTAGTAATAATCTTGTGCTTATTGGCGGCGCATTAATGTTGCTTTGCCTGGCTATTTTAGCCTTTAAACAATCAACTGAAGCACGCCGGAAGATGCTTGCGTATTTAATATTTGCTTTAGCAGCATTAGTGTTTTGGTCTTTATATCATGTTCAAGCGATGGGTTTAGCCTTGTTTATTGAGCATAATGTCGCTAATACTATATGGGGATATGTTATTCCACCTCAGTGGGTACAAAATTTGAATACCATTGTAATTGTAATTGGTGCTCCTTTATTAAGCGTGTTATTTCGTTCATTGCGTCAGCGTGGATTTGAAATTTCGTTACCCTTCCAATTTTCAGTAGCACTTTTTTTAATTGGGCTTGGCTTTGTGATCATGCCAATAGGGATTGCCCTAGCGAATCCAGAAGGTTTAACCAATTTTAATTGGGTTATCGCTTGCTATATTACTCAAAGCATGGGTGAATTATTTTTAGGTCCTATTGGTTACGCTATGGTGGGAGAAATGGCTCCAGTTTCTTTGCAAGGGGTGATGATGGGAACTTGGATGATGTTGAGTGGTGTTGGAGGGGCGCTTTCGCATTATTTTTCAAACATGATGGTGTCGGATGTCAGTACTTCTCCCTTGTTAACAAATCCTAATTTTAGCCATACTTTTGGCATTCTTGGTTGGGCCGCCATTATTGCGAGCGGATTACTATTATTATGTTTTCCATGGGTATATGCGTTTACGCACGGGAAATCAGTAAAAGAAATTAAAGAAAGCAAAGCTGCTTTTAAAGGTAACAAGATTCTTGAAAAACAACATGTGGCAAACCAGACGTTCGGGGCTTGAAAAGCAACGGTCTATTGCGGATCATCGTGATCCTTTTGAGCGTGACAGAACTCGGCTTATTCATAGCGAAGCATTTCGTCGTCTTCAGCGTAAAACACAAATTTTTGGTACACGCGAAGGCGACTTTCATCGCACCCGGTTAACTCATTCCTTGGAAGTTGATTCTATTGCCCGAAGCCTCGTGCATAATTTGCGCAGCCAATTATTAAATCAAGAAAAAATTTTAGCATTTCTACCAACAGACGATCTTATTACGGCCATAGCATTGTCACATGATATTGGACATGCACCTTTTGGACATGGTGGTGAATCTGCATTAAATTATATGATGCGAGATCAAGGTGGGTTTGAAAGTAATGGCCAGACATTGCGCTTGTTAACCAAGCTGGAAAATAGCTACAACCCCTTCGGCTTGAATCTGACTCGCCGTACCTTATTAGGCATTTTGAAATACCCTAAAGCGTATTCACAAATGTCTTATCGCAGCGTTTCATCCTCCCAGCATGGTTTAGTCAATATTAATGATTGGGTTCCTCCCAAATGTTATTTAGATGAAGAGCAAATAGAAGTTGACTGGATTTTAGAGCCATTAAGTCCAGCAGATAAGGCTTTATTTCAGCAAATAGAAAATGGAAAGACCATTTACCATTCCTTGGATTGTTCCATCATGAATATTGCGGATGATATTGCTTATGGTGTGCATGATTTAGAAGATGCTATTCATTTAAAATTGATGTCTCGCGAAAAAATGGATATTGAACTATTAACCACTTTATTTAACGAAGCATTTCCCAAGGGAGTATCTTCTGCTCCAACGGCTCAAGATTTGTTAGATAATCTTTTTCATGTTAATGCAGCCAAGCGTAAAGAAGCAATTGGTGACTTAGTCAATGGTTTTATTACATCGATTTTTCTAAAACAAGTACAACTGGATTTTAAAGAACCTTTATTAAGTTATAATGCAACGCTACCCGCTGCATTTGATAATCTTCTGGAATATTTTAAAAAAGTTGTCTTTGAGCACGTGATTAATTCGCAAGAAGGACGTATTGCTGAATATGGTGGGCAATCAGTGATTCGCCGCTTGTTTGAAGCAGTAGCCTCTAATCCCAAGCAATTATTAAGTTTAACATTCCGGGAAAGTTATAAAAAAGCAGCGTCTGAACAAGAGGGCATGCGTGTTATTTGTGATTATATTGCAAGCATGACGGACGAATATGCGTATCACTTACACGGACGGCTTTTTGGTTTTGGTGATCAAGCGCGCTTTTGATGGAATAGGCAAATACCAACAAAGCTCCGTTAAAAGGAATCCAAACATAGCACCACAAAGCACATCTAATGGAAAGTGCCAACCTGTACATATACGTGCAAGCATGACCAATACTAAGAAAAGAGTGAATAAAACCCGTAACCATCTTTTATGCTCAGCCCATAAATGAATTGAAGCAAAAACAAAAATAGCCGCTTCGCCAGTGTGACCAGATGGAAAAGACCTAAGGGCTACCGCTTTAGAAAAGTGGGGGGTGGCTTGAGGTATCCAGAAGAAATCACCAAGACCATAAACTGCATAAGGCCGAGGTGAATGAATTCCTGTTTTTAATAATTGAAAAACCACATAATAAGCAAGAATTAAAATAACGACATTGAGCAATTTTTCTCGCCTAAAACAACACGTCACTATCAATAAAATTAAAGGAAGTATACCGGCATGAGGATCTGACAAGCTATTTAATGTTTCCCAAAAAAATACAGGTACAAGATTATATTGCGCATTGATAAGCAAGAATAAAGGGCCGTTTAATCCCGTTATCCAAATAATCAGCGTGGCGATAAAGGTACAAAGAAACAGAGGGTGCTTTTTCAGCATATTAATCATTAAATGTGTATTTTTCATAGTGAAGAAGTATATGTTAAATAGCAATAAAAGAGAATATGGTATAGTACTAGGTTCACATACATATGAGACTGATTGGTCAAAGTTAACCCAGTGGTTTTTAGGTTCATGTTGAGTAGGATATTGTGGAGATAAAGTTAGATAAACGAATTCAACCTTGGTAGCTTTCGCGTCAATGAGAGGAAAGTCAAAGCGTAAATAACTGGATGACTTTGATTAATAGAATAAAATTCATGTCAATTTCCGCAATTATATGGTACATAAACGAAGTGCCATCACCTATAATAATGACAGCACCGTTGATGGTATAAATATTCAGTCCTTAATCAATGCTAGCTGCGACTTTAACTTTTTTAATTTTTCTAATACTTCTTCACGATGTATAGGTATGGTTTTAGACGCTGAAATACCAAGTTCTATTTCTCCTAAGGTGTCAATTCGGCGAACAAAAATTTTAATTTCATCGCCGATGCTAATACTTTCTTTGGTTTTCAGGGGGACTATTTTCATTTTACTCTCCTATGCAGACAGTTATAAAATTCTAAGGCGACAGTAAACTTTTGATTATCAACCACAATAGCTGCTATAACCCTCAAGAGTGCTTGCTAATGTACTGGCTGTTTTTGCCAGAACCCAAAAAGAGTATCTTCGCCTAAAGAGATATTCTTTCCAGATTATTTTTTTTAACGCATTAAATATGCTTTAAAGTATTTTATTATACGTAAAATTTTTACAAACGCAATAGTATTTCTAAAAAATTATATTATATTGGATTTTTTCGAGTTAAATATAGGTACAACATTATTTTCATATGTTGTTTTTTGTTGATTAGATTCTAATTTATGTTTTTTTATACCTGCCAATATTCCAATATAGCAAGCTTGTGTGGGATCAAATTTTTCAATTATTTGATAATCTTTTGCAATAGCAATTGGACATTTTACAAATTTTTCCATTGTTTTTGTATCAATAAATTCTATATTGCCCTCCCTATTTTCTGACATCAGACGGTATCTACCCTCATTAGATATACATAAAAGAGGATAGTTAAAATTTCTTCCAGAAAACAAGCCCTTAAGGTTGTATCCATAAAAAACACCTAAACTACATGCATCTGGAGAAGAAAGTCCAGATATAATGTGTGTTTCATATATAACATTTAAAACATTTTTTTTCATGGAAGACGTTTTCCCTTTAACATGAAGCTCAACTACTCCATTATCCATATCAACAATTCTAAAAAAAACTTTCTGTTCTTTTTTTATTCTATACAATACTTCCAATAGTAATGTCGTAAACTTTTTTATTTTTTTTGATATGTTCTTTATCATGGTTTCACCAGTTTCAATGGATTCATTACATTATTATTATCAAATAATTTTTTTATGGACTTCATGTAAGCGATTTCTGTATTACTCTTTGAGTAAGATAAAAACTGCTTTTTTAATAGCCCAATTCCATGCTCCGCTGAAACAGAACCATTATATTTTTTTACCAATTTATAAATACTTACGCTTATTTTATCACAATAGGTAAAAAAGCTTTCTTTTTCCATTGCTTCTGGCTTTAAAATGTTTAAGTGTAAATTTCCATCACCAACATGGCCAAACCAAATTATATCAATATTTTTGTTCTCTTTTTCTAAAAAGTTGTCTATTTCTTCCATAAACTTTATAATTTTTGATGAGACAACCGAAATATCATACTTATAAGGAATATATTTTCTCAATGATAGGGAAATTTCTTCTCTAAATTTCCAAAGATTATTAGCTTGTTCCAAGCTATCGCTAATAATAGCATCACTAATCCATTGATGAGATAAACAATCTTGCAATATATTAAAAAGTAATGTTTCATTTTCTTCAGTTGAATCAAATTCTAATAGAACATAAAATGGTGCATCTTTTGAAAAAGGTGCTATCAAATTTTGTTCTTTTAAAACAAACTTTAAAGCTTTATCGGAAAAAAGCTCAAAAGCACTTAAATATCGCAGAGATCTGAAACTGTTCAAAATGTTCAAAAGGTGATTTTTTTGATTTAAGGAAAATAACACAACTTTTTGAGGCAATGGCTGTTCAATCAATTTTATCGTGGCTTCTGTGATAAAACCTAATGTTCCTTCTGAGCCAATAAATAAGTTAAGAAAATCATATCCAGTAGCGTTTTTAATTAGTCCTTTATTTAGTTCTAATACTTCTCCATTACCGGTGACAACTCTTAAACCAGATACCCAATTTCTTGTTAATCCATAACGAATAACTTTAATACCACCAGCATTTGTAGCAATATTTCCTCCAATTTGACTAGATCCACTGGAAGCAAAATCAACAGGATAAAAGAGACCATTCTCCTTAGCAAAATCTTGAAGTTCTTTTGTTATAAGCCCTGGTTGGCAACGTACGCTTCTATCTTCTTCACAAAAAGATAAAATTTTGTTCATTTTCTCAAAAGAAACAACAATTTCTTTAAAAGCAGCAACTGCACCACCGCTGTACCCCGTTCTTCCACCCGATGGAACTAGCTTTAATAATAATTCATTAGCTAATTTTACAAGACAGACAAGCTCTGCTTCATTTTTAGGAAAAACAACAGCAATGGGATCAGGAGAATAGCATTGAGTATAATCTATACCGTACTTTTTTTTTGATTCAACATCAAAAAAAACCGCATTTTCACCAAAAATATCAATCAATTTTAAAAGAATTATTTCCTCATTCATTCGAATTTTTTCTTCTATTATCTTCAGTTTCATCTGTACGATTTGATAGTGAAAATCTAAATGGATTGTAACTAATGTCATAATCGTAAAAATCGACACCTTCGACTTTTTTCAATAAAGCAGCTAATAAGCTAGCTGGCCACATAATAATTAAGCCAAAGAAAAATTTAAAACAGTAAGAAACAGTGAAAATTTGAATTAAATGCTTAAAGGGTACAATGCCTACATTAATTAAAGAAACAACAGCTATTGTATAAATAATTTCTCCACAAGCTGATGATGTAAAACTTCTTAACCAAAAACGACGCCCTTTTATAAGTATTTTCCACTTACTGATGATACAGGTATTGAGAAACATGCCTATAAATATAGCAAAAGCATTAGATAAACAGGCTCGTGGAAGAATAGGTAAAAGGGTGCCATAAGAAAAACCATATTTTTTATACTCACTGGGTGTTTGTATATGATTAAAAATCATACAGGCCGCAGCAAAAAAAACGAGTGTAAATATATTTGCCCAAATAATCTGTCTTGTTTTTTCAAGTCCATACACTTCTGTCATTAAGTCACCAAGAAAAAAAGTAATAGACACAATAAATGTTGCCGATGATGCAAAAAAATCAAACACTTTAATAAATTTATAATCAAAAAAAACAGCAATAAATAAGATGCTTGAATAAAAAACAGATAACAAATTAAAATATTTAAAGTGAATAACGTTTATAGACTTCATGAAAATAACACTGATTAAATTTAATTTTGCTTTATTGTATCCTATTTTCGTCAAAATAAAAAACAAGTTATTTTATATTCTTTAAAACATTTTTTTGCTATAATATAAAGTATAAACCCGTAAGATCTATTATGAGAACATTAAGTAAAAAAGAACTTTTGATTAATAGCAACGATTTTGATCGATGTCGTATCGTTGTTAGAGAGCTATTATATAAAAATAATATCAATGTCACGGAGCTTGCCAAAAACATCAATTTACCACAGCCAACTATTCAGCGGCTCGTTACAGGTAAAACAAGCGATCCTAAACTTTCTACTTTAACACTAATTGCTAATTATTTTAGTATAACTATCGATCAGCTGCTTGGTAATACGCCCATAGAAAATATTAGCACAAGCCATAGTTATAAAATTCATACAGCCCCTATTGTTTCTTGGAAAATTGCTATTGGTATTAAAGAATTTTTTGACAATCCTGAAATTAAAAACTGGAAAGATTGGATTTCCATTGATATTGAAAACTCTCCGTTTTCATTTGGATTAAGAACAAAACCATCAATGGAACCCCGTTTTATTAACGGTTCTATTTTATCAATTGATCCAAACAAAAAACCTGTTGATGGCGATTTAATTATTGTTCACTACCAGAACACAGAAGAGGCAACCATCCGAGAATTAATATTTGATGGACCTAAACACGCTGTACGTTCAATAACAGATCAGACTAGTGAAGAATTAACTGATAACATAAAAATCATTGGCGTTGTCATACAAACAAGATTTTCTTATTAATACAGTTCATACTTAATAAGTTATAAATGTCATCACAAAACTAAATATTTATATAAATATTGAAAATTCTGAATATATTGACGCTTAGAAGCCTTTTGAAATAAAATCAAAGAGGATTTTTCCACATATTTAAGGTACTTTATTATGAAAATAAAAGCATTGGGATTGGCAGGCGTTTTAGCATTAGCCCTAGTAGGTTGTGCATCCTCTCCTCCTCCTTTAGAAAATACGTCGGGCTTTTTGCCAGATTACAAGGCGTTGAAACCTGTTGCTAGCCCAGAAGGAAGTCAGATCTACACTTATACAGCTCCTGATGTAAAGCGTAGTGATTATCAAGCACTAATAGTTGATCCTGTGATTATTTATCAAACAGCAACTGCACATGGTGTGACCCAGCAAGATATTGCAACAGCACGGGCTAATTTGAATAGTGGTATTAAAAAAGTAGCCGCTCAACATATTCCATTGACTCAACAACCTGGTCCTGGAGTAGCTAGATTACAAGTTGCTATTACCGGCGCTACCATTGATGGAGAAGGTTTCAAACCGTGGAATGTTCTTCCTATTTCTGCAGCGGTTAAACTGGCTACGATGGCTACAGACACTGACAGCAAAACCCCAGTGCTTATTATTGAACTTAAGTTTACTGATAGTATGTCTGGTAAGTTGTTGCGTGAAGATGTCACCGTTATCAGTGGCGAAAGTTTCCGTATGAAATCGCATACCAAACAAGAATTTGAGCAGTTAGTTCAAAAATGGGTGGAACAAGCGGTGCAGTATACGGCTAATAGCCCAAGCCAGCAGTAGGTATTTTTACTAATGGTTGAGTGAAACTCTGGGGGATAATCTTTTGGATGTCTGCCAGGGTTTCTTCTTTTGCTCGTAATAGCTCACTAAAATCCAATTTCTTCGCAAGTGAGGATAATAATTGAGATTTCAATTCAAGCGATGGATTTTTTAATAAATGTTTTAAAAACATTTCAGCGACGGATGGTTCTTTAGAAAGAATATTTGCCAATGTGTCTATATCTTGATTTTTAAGAAACAAAAAGTAACGATAAGAAGCAGACGCTTTATCGTTATAAGGCGTTAACGCATTTCGACCCTGAGATGAGTCAGAGCTTTGATTTGTAGTATTTCCTTCATGATGTTCCAATAAAGCATCTCTCTTTAATTTTTTATCTGAAAAGAAAGAGCAGTAAGAAGTAACGGTTGATTGTCCGAAGTTATTCGCCATAATGAGCTAATTATACGACAGTTTACTTAAGATAACCTGATCAAAGGGAAATTGGAAACGTAGAAATATTTGGAATATATAATGGCGCGCCCGGAGAGATTCGAACTCCCGACACCTTGGTTCGAAGCCAAGTACTCTATCCAACTGAGCTACGGGCGCAGAATGACTCGTCGCATTTGATACACTTTTTTGTGTATATTTCACTTGCTGTGAGTTAAAGGAACATGATAAATGGTGGGCCGTATAGGATTCGAACCTATGACACAAGGGTTAAAAGCCCTCTGCTCTACCGACTGAGCTAACGGCCCCTCAAAAAGGAACGAATATAATACCTTTTTTTCAGAAAAATGCAAGATGTTCTTGCGAAATATTTATTAAAAAATTAAAATACAAGCAATGAAAACACTTTTTTGCTTAATGGGGCCAACGGCTTGCGGAAAAACGGACTTAGCTATTCGCTTATGTGAAAAATTTCCTTTCGAAATAATTAGCGTTGATTCTGCAATGGTTTATAAAGGTTTAAACATAGGAACAGCCAAGCCTGAACCCGCTATTTTAACCAAAACCCCTCATCATTTAGTGAATATCCGGGAACCTCATCAAACTTATTCCGCTGCTGATTTTTGTGAAGATGTTGCTCAAGCGGTAGAAGAAATTTTTAATAAAGGCAAAGTGCCTTTGTTAGTGGGTGGAACTATGCTTTATTTTAAAGCATTGCAACAAGGATTATCGACCTTACCTAGTGCCGATCCGGCTACAAGAGAAAAAATTTTGAGTGATGCGGCTCGATTGGGTTGGACAGCTTTGCATGAACAGTTGAAGGGAGTGGATCCTGAATCGGCATTACGCATCCATCCTAATGATCCTCAGCGCATTGAGCGAGCTTTAGAAGTATATTATCTGACAGGGAAGCCTTTATCTTATCACTTTCATCAAAAAGAAAAGTTGTCGTTTAACTACCATTCAGTTGGATTGTTTCCTGAAAATAGAGAATATTTGCATCAAAGAATTGAACAACGATTCAAACAAATGCTAGCAGAAGGTTGGGTGAATGAAGTCCAAAATTTGTTGGAGAGTAAGCAATTAGATTTTTCCTCACCCGCGATGCGAATGGTGGGGTATCGTCAAATAGGACAATATTTGCAACATGAAATAGATGAAAATACAATGATAGAGCAAGGTATTATTGCGACAAGGCAATTAGCTAAACGTCAAATGACGTGGTTACGGCATTGGCCAGAGATTCGCTTGCTAGATCCTTTTCAAACGTCTATTTTTGAAAAACTGAGTGAATCAATCACTTTTTCTTAGGATATGCTAGGGTCTGTTGGCATTTCGGTAGACTCGCATGCTAGAAAACTGTGTGATAAGATCTCGATATTATAAAATTAAAATTAGTGCAGGGTTACTCAAATGAAATTATTTGTTTTAATTGTTTGTCTTTTAATAGAAAGATATCTGCACATTGGCAATATATTAAGAAGATTTTCTTGGTTAGAGCGTTATTTGACATTTTTGCAGGAAAAAATTGGACGAAATAGTCCTTTTAGCAGAGGTGTGTTAGGTGTGATTGTTGCTTTACTGCCTTTGTGCATTCCTATCATATTCCTTAATGTCGTGGTAGTCGAACGTCAAATTGGTCTCTCGGGCGCTGGACTATATTTTGTGATTCTTCTTTATTGTTTTGGACCCACAGATTTATATTATCATTTATTCCTGTATTTCAAAGCAGAGGAAGAAAAAGATAAAGAACATCAAGTAGATAGTTACAATGAATTTATTGGTAATGAGATTGAAGAGGGAAATGACCTTGAGCCATTAAATGAAAAAAATCTCACCGAGTCAATTTTTGTTCGTGCTAATTGTGGAATTTTTGGTATCGTTTTTTGGTTCTGTTTAGGACCATTAGTTTTAGTAGTAATATATAGGGTTTTATGTTTAATGGCTTCTTTTGTGAAAAAAGAAAAAGAGGTGACAATCCCTTATGCCAACGCTGCTTCTTTCTTATATGGTTGGTATAATTGGCTTCCCGCAAGAGTGTTAGCTTTTTTATATGTGGCCGCAGGTGGTTTTCAAGCTTTCTCTTCTTGGAAGAATTATTTTTGGACTGGCCCCAAAAAGAATCAGACTATTTTAGTTGAATGTGGCAAAAACTCTCTTTCCAAGGATAAGAAAATGACATTTATAGCAGAAAACAAAGAAGCTATCGCTTTAGTTAATCGTGCCATAGTTTTCTTCCTTGTTGTTATATTAGTTTTTTTCTTAGGTAGTATGAATTAATTATTGTGAGCAATGTAATGAAGTTTCATTTTAACACACGTGCAATTCATGCTGGTCAAGTACCAGAACCAGCAACCGGTGCAATTGTAACCCCTATTTTTGCGACATCTACGTATGTCCAATCAACCCCAGGACAACATAAGGGATATGAGTATTCCCGCACAGGGAATCCTACACGGGCAGCATACGAAGCATGCATCGCTAGTTTAGAGTCGGGCAAATGGGGATTTGCTTTTGCATCAGGAATGGCTGCAATCGCCACTGTACTTGAATTGCTGGATGCAGGTAGCCATGTTATTGCAATGGATGATCTTTACGGAGGAACTTACCGTATATTTGAAAAAGTACGGACTAAAACGGCGGCATTAAGTTTTAGCTTTTTAGACTTTTCGGCTAGCAATATTATTGAGCAGCTTGAAAAAAGCAGAAAACCTAATACGCGGATGTTAATGGTTGAAACATTGAGTAACCCATTGCTTAAATTAGCCGATTTAGCCCAAGTAGCAGCATGGGCAAAAAAACACAACATCATTTGCGTAGCTGATAACACATTCACCTCACCATGGATAATTAGACCTTTAGAACATGGTTTTGATATTGTGGTTCATTCAGCAACCAAATACTTAAATGGGCATTCTGATGTGGTGAGCGGCATTGTTGTTGTGGGAGATAATGCTGAGTTGGCAGAAAAAATGGGATTTCTGCAAAATGCTGTAGGTGGCGTTGCAGGGCCTTGGGATGCCTTTCTCATTATGCGGAGTTTGAAAACATTGGCTATTCGCATGCGGCAACATTGTGAGAATGCCCAAATTATTGCAGAGTGGCTAGAAAAACAACCAATGGTGGAAAAAGTAATTTATCCCGGGTTGAAAAGCCACCCTCAACATAATTTAGCGCAACACCAAATGTCTGCTTTTGGGGGAATTATTACCTTTGTCTTACGGGGAGATATAAAGGATGCGACTCGATTTTTAGAAAGGTGCCATTTGTTTTCTTTAGCGGAAAGTTTAGGCGGAGTAGAGAGTTTGGTTGATCATCCTGCCACAATGACACATGCTGCTGTTCCAGTAGAAATTCGGCAGCAGTTAGGTATTAGTGATGGGTTAATCCGTTTATCCGTGGGAATTGAATTTATTGACGATTTAATTGCTGATTTATCATATGCATTAGAAGGGGAAAAATAGTGATAATGGAAAACAATTGTGTTCAAGACAAAATACCTGCGAGCACCGTGAAAAAATATTTGGTTAAAAAAGAAGAGTTACCTATTAGTTGTCCTACAAATGAGATGACTTTGTGGAATGCACATCCCCGCGTCTTTTTACCTTTAGGTGAAGAAGAGCATGAAATTGCATGTCCTTATTGTGGAACCGTGTTTGTTTTAGAAGAGAATGCCTAACAAGAATAACACCATAAAACATATTGGCTTGGTGCGGTTGTCAGCTTTTGGAGACGTGCTTTTAACTGTTCCAGCGGTTAGGACATTACAAGCGAATTTCCCTGAGGCTAAAATAACTTGGATTATTAGCCCTGGTGCTTATCCTATTCTAGAAGGGCTTAGTGGAATAGATTTTGTTGTTGTAGATAAACCGCGAAACCTTAAAACCTATATAGCCGCTTATAAAAAATTAAAGTCATATAAATTTGATGTATTATTGTGTATGCAAGCAAGTTTTAGTGCGAATATTCTGTTCCCACTCATTAAGGCTAAACGTCGAATAGGATTCGATAATGCACGAGCTCGTGATGCCCATCGTCTTTTTGTAAAAGAAGCGGTGACTGCAGGCAGAGATCATCTGTTAGATGCCTTTATGCGATTTCCGGAAGCGCTGGGTTGTAAAGAAAAAAAATATGTATGGGATTTAAATATACCGCAAAGCGATCGTGAGTGGTTAGCTGAACAATGGGCTAAAGATCTCTCCCCTCAGAAAAAAACACTCGTGGTAAACCCTTCTTGCAGCAAGCCAGAACGAAATTGGCTGAAAGAGCGATACGTTCAAGTAATCCAAGCAGCGAAGCAACGTTGGGATATTAATATTTTATTGACAGGCGGGCCAGGGGAAGGTGAAAAGAAACTGGCAGCGTATATAGAGTCAGAAGTAGGGTTTCCCATTGTAAATTGGGTTGGAAAGACTTCACCTAAGCAATTGGCTGTTACTTTAGAAAAAGCGGATGTCCTTTTGGCTCCCGATACAGGACCTTTGCATTTAGCAGGTGCAATGGGGACACCAGTAATCGGATTGTACGCGGTTGCTTCTTCTGGATTATCTGGTCCTTATTTTTCAAGAGATTTGGCCATTGATAAATTTTCTGAAGCGGTTCAAACCTTCCTCAAAAAAGATCCAAAAAAAGTGCCTTGGAAAACGCGGGTGCATACTCAAAAAGCCATGACATTAATTACAGTAGATGATGTATTAGATAAACTTGCTAAAGTTTTGAGCTAATTTTCTTGCAAAAATGCACTTCTCATGATTAAATTATAGGTCAGGTGTGAAGAATAGAGCTTGGGGAAAACACATGCGAAAGTGGTTATATTTTCTGTCGGTTGTCATTATTTTAGGTTTGCTTGCAGCTTCCTACTATGTGACAGGGGTAAGGGCTGAAAAAGAATTTGATAATTTTTTAAAATCGGCTAATAATTTCCCCAATTTAAAAGTTTCTGCAGAAAATTATCAACGTGGTTGGCTTAAATCTACGGTTCATTTACATGTTGTGTTAAATCAACCTACGCAACAATATATTCAAAATGGTGAATCTCAGACCATGCCTGCTCAAGATGTTTCTTTTTCATTTGATATGGATGTCTACCATGGTCCTATTATTTTTGCAGATGGACGAGTTACCTTTGGCTTAGGCTTTGCGCAAGCCAAAGTACCTTTACCTGATGAATTATTGAATCAGTTTAACCAAGTTTTTGCGTCGAATTCAACCAAACCAACCTTTATAGTTTCTGTGCTCTTGCGGTATGCTGGTCGATTAAATGTTGATTTAAATATCCCTTCTTTTGTCCTTGTTTCAAAAGATAACCAAGAGCAACTTGATTGGGCAGGATTCCATGGTCGATGGGAAGTTTCAAAAAGATTATCCCATATCAAAGGAAACGTGGCATTTCGTGGTTTAACCTTTAAAGCAGGTGAAACGAATGGAAGTTTTGGCCCTGTAAGTTTGAAGTATAATGTGGAAAACAGCAAAGAAGGCCTGTTGTCAGGTGATGCTTCTCTTGGAGTTCAATCTTTTAAATTGGGCGCCAGTGGTATATCAGCAATTTCTGTTGACGGTTTTCAAGCGCTCTCTGATAGCAGCTTGCGAACAAAAGATAATGTTCAATTGATTGATTCTTCATTGAAAGCCGATGTAAGAAAAGTTACCTATCAAGGGTTTGACTATGGTCCAGGTGTATTGGATGTTGATGTGTCTAATTTAGATGCAGAAGCGTTGGAACAAATTCAACAAAAGTTTCAAGCCGTAAGCAATGAAAATCTTACCGATGCGCAACAACAAATATTTTTCCTTACGCTATTGCCTGAAATATCCCGCTTGTTACAAAGAGGCGCAGAACTGCACGTGAAGCAATTTCAATTATCTATTCCGCAAGGACTTATTTTAGCTACGGGAAAAGTGAAATTACCAGCACAACAAAACGCCAATCAGAATCCATTATTACTCATTCAGCAAATACATGCTTATGTTACTGCAGAAGTTCCAGTATTTTGGTTAAGTGATCGTTTAACTAACTTTTTACAATTCAAAATTGTCCAAAGACAATTAATGGAGCAGCAAGTAGCTCAAAAAGATGACTCAGGAAATACTATGCCTGCTAAAATGTTATCGCCCCAAGAAATTAATGCATTAGCCAAACAACAAGCTATGGAACAATTACAAAGCTTAGTTCAGAACGGCGTGCTCATACAGAAGGAAAATGTATATCGCGTAAGACTTGCGTTCAGGGCGGGTACATTTTATATCAACGGAAAACCATTTAGTAATAAACAAATAGAAGGGGTTAATAATGACAGTGCGAATTAATGAGCGGACACCATCCTCTTTGTCAGAGGTAGTCACTCAGGCTATTCAAAATTATTTTAGCGGGCTTAAAGGACAGGAGCCTGTTGCTTTGTATCAATTGGTTATGGAAGAAATTGAAGCTCCTTTATTAAAATCAGTAATGGAGTATTGCAAATATAATCAATCACGTGCAGCAATTATGTTGGGCTTAAGCCGTGGTACTTTGCGAACAAAATTACGTAAGTATTTTGATGATCAATATACCGGTAGCCGTGAGACGGAATAAAAGAATAAGGCGAGCATCTCTCGCCTATCATCTAAAAAATTATTGACCATTTTAAGCTGGCACTTTAACTTAGTCAGCTTTGTAATGATTACAAGAGATTAATCAATTTACTAATAGGAGCAGCTAGTCCACCAGGCCATGGTTCCTTTCTAGAATAAAAACCTTCTGTTCCTTCTTTTATAGAAGAAGGTATAGCTTGTGCTGTAATTTTAATTGGGTGTAAGTGAAGAATAAAATGGCTAAAAACATGCTTAATAGGAAAAAAGGTCTGCATGGTGCATGCAATTAACCCTTTTTCTTTAAGCCAAGATGACTCGTCTGTATCTATTTCTAATTCGGGCAAACTCCAAAGTCCTCCCCAAATGCCTGTAGGGGGACGTTTGTAAAGCCATAATGCAGCATGATCTTCCGTCTCAATTAATAAAAATTTTTTATGAATAATAGGCAGTTTAGCTTTCGTTTTTTTGGCTGGATATTCTTGTGCGGCTTTACCGCCCTTTTTTTCTTGAGTATAAGCTTGGCAAGCGCTTTCGAGTGGGCATATCGTGCAGCGTGGTTTTGTACGGGTACATAAAGTTGCCCCAAGATCCATCATTGCTTGATTATAATTTTTAGGCCGTTCTTTTGAGGTAAATTGCTCTGCCTTTTCCCAAAGGAATTTAGGCGCAGCTGTTTCTATAGCTAAAAAACGTGAAAGTACTCTTTTGACATTGCCATCTAAAATGGGCGCATAAACATTATTGCTTAAAGAAATAATAGCGCCTGCGGTTGAACGACCGATTCCAGGTAGTTGTTCTAATAAAGAAACATCCATTGGCCATTCACCACCATATAGTTCATGGATAATTTTGGCGCATTTATGCAGATTGCGGGCGCGTGTATAATAGCCTAATCCTGACCATAATGAGAGAACCTCATCTTGGTCGGCTTGCGCTAAATGCTCAATAGTAGGAAATTTTTTTGTAAAACGCTCAAAATACGCAAGTACCGTAGTAACTTGCGTTTGTTGTAGCATTATTTCAGACAACCAAACTCTATAAGGAGTTGGATTAATTTGCCAAGGAAGTGAATGTCTTCCGTGCTTATCAAACCACGAAAGAATTTTTTCTGAAAAATTAAGCTGAGGCAAGCGCTTTAATGTGACCGTTCAATCGGCTCATATGACGAGCAGCTTTATTTTTATGAATTAAGCCTTTGCCTACTGCTTTAGCAATAACTGGCTGAGCTTTTTTCATTGCTTCACGTGCTTCTTCTAGATTTTTGGATTCGATAGCACGAACAACACTTTTAATATGGGTACGTAACATAGAACGCATGCTAGCATTATGTTTACGATGTTTTGGATTCTGGCGAGCACGTTTGATCGCTGATTTAATATTAGCCAAGGCTTAGTCCTCTTCTAAAGTTAATTAATTAAAGTAAATAGGGGCCAATAGTACCAAAAATCGACATTTTGTCAAGTACTAGAAGGTAGTTTAAGTTGTTTTTTACTGTTACCTCATTTAGACTTACAGTATGATTGGTTGGAATTTTGATAACACATACGCTCGCTTACCGGAAATAATGTTTTCTCGCGTAAATCCAATTTCTGTTAAAGCGCCTAAAAAAATACTTTTAAATGATCAGTTAGTAGAGATACTAGGATTAAATTTTTCTTCGCTATCAGAAAAAGAAATAGCCGACTTATTTTCGGGAAATGTGATTCCTGAAGGTGCGGAACCTATTGCTCAAGCTTATGCAGGTCATCAATATGGTCATTTTACGATGTTGGGTGATGGACGAGCCATTGTTTTAGGTGAGCATATCACGCCAGGTAATCAGCGCGTAGATCTTCAATTTAAAGGTTCAGGCCGTACACCTTATTCTCGGCAAGGAGATGGACGGGCGGCGCTAGGTCCTATGTTACGAGAATATTTAATTAGTGAGGCAATGTATGCCCTGAATATTCCTACAACCCGTAGTTTGGCAGTAGTTACAACAGGAGAGGAAGTGCTTCGAGAAACGCGATTACCCGGTGCAATTCTTACTCGAGTAGCTTCCAGTCATATACGTGTAGCGACTTTTGAATATGCGGCGACGTTGAACGATAAGAATATTTTACAGGAGATGGTGAAGTATACGATACGTCGTCATTATCTTGATATAGAAAATGCAGAGAATCCAGCCCTGGAATTATTGAAGGCAGTCATGCATCGTCAAATAGATCTTATTGTTCATTGGATGAGAGTTGGTTTTATTCACGGCGTAATGAATACGGATAATATGGCAATTTCCGGTGAAACGATTGATTATGGACCTTGCGCATTTATGAACGTCTATGATCCGGAGACAGTATTTAGTTCGATTGATCGATATGGGCGTTATGCATTTGCGAATCAGCCGAGAATAGCACAATGGAATTTAGCGCGTTTTGCTGAAACATTGCTGCCGCTTTTACATGATGAGCAAGAAAAATCAGTTCAAATAGCAACAGACATTATAAATAGTTTCCCTCTTTTATATCAAAAAAAATGGGAAACGATGATGCGCAAGAAACTAGGTTTGTTTGGCGAAGAAAAAGAAGATAAAATTTTAATAATAGATTTGTTACAATGGATGCAACAAAATAAGGCAGACTATACGAATACTTTTCTTGCATTAATGCAAGAAACTTTACCAGAAGATTTGTTATTTAAGAAAGAATCTTTTTTAGGCTGGCATCAACGTTGGAAAACACGTTTAGCAGGCAATAAAGAATCATGGATGTCTTCTATTAATCTGATGCGAATGAATAACCCAGCGGTTATTCCTCGTAATCATAAAGTAGAAGAAGTTTTAGCGGAAGCCAGTGTGAATAGCAACCTTATTCCATTTAATAACTTTTTAGAAATACTTTCAAAACCGTATGAAAATAACCAGCCTCATATAGCTGAGTATCAAACGCCACCTGAAAAAAGCGATGAAGACTATCAAACATTTTGTGGAACTTAACAGTAAAAATATTATGAACATTTTAAAATCAACAGAAATAGAATCCCCCTTAGGGAAAATAATGGTGATGGGAAGTGATAAAGAATTATATTTTCTGGAGTTTATGGAAAGTCGAGGGTTTGAACGACGATTAGCTCGCTTTATGAAAAAAATAGGGGTAAGTGTGGAAAAAGGCAAGAATCCTGTTATTGTTTCTATTGAAAAGGAATTAAATGAATATTTTTCTGGAAAACTCAAGGCTTTTCAAACTCCGTTGATGCAGCTTGGAACCTCTTTTCAGAAACAAGTATGGAATAAGTTAAGCCAAACCAATTGGGGAGAAACATTATCGTATTCCGATTTGGCTGTAGCAGTTGGAAACCCTTTAGCGTGTCGTGCGGTTGCCAATGCAAATGGAGCAAATCATATTGCCATTGTAGTTCCTTGTCATCGAATTATTCAAGCGAATGGCACATTAGGGGGATATGGTGGCGGTCTTGATCGAAAAAGATGGCTACTGGATTTGGAAGGAGCGCAATATCGTTCGCATTCTTCTATATTAAAACGCTAGATAGTAAGGCATTGAAATACATCACATATATGAGCTCCAATTTTGACACTATCATTATGAAAGCGTAAAATAGTATTTGTAGTATTGAGAGAAATTCTGAGGAACTTATATGAAAAAGACAGTTTTTTTTCTTTTAATGGGATTATGTTTTCCAACATTAGCATATAGTGATACAACTTATGTTGTTCCCCCACCTGAAGTTGTTGCTGAGCGAGAAGCACAAAAACACGTAAGAGCAGAGAGAGTACATAGGGCAGAAGCAAGATCAGATCTTTCATCGGCTCATCAAGATCGAGTAGATAATCACCAAAATGCTGCGAATACTCGTCAAGATAATCGACAAGATGCGTCTAACAACCATCAAGATAATCAACAAGAACGTGCCAATGATCGCCAAAATAGGGCGAGTCAACGTCGATGAGCTTAAGATGGCGTATATTTACGCCATTCTTAATGGCTTTTCGCGATAGTAATGGAATATATTAATTAGTACGCCTCAATTTTATACCATCCCAAGAAGCCTAGTCTCTAGGCCTTCCACACTGGCACGAGGCGCGCGGGCATGAGGTTTCTGCATGCGGAGCCAAAAAGGCCAACAACTTGTTGTTTCTTTTTTCACCCAGTTTGTCTTGTAAGAAGAATTAAATTGTTCTTCAATGTTTTTTTGTCGGATTTTTCCTATTTGTTGAAATAAAGTAATTGCAAAAACAAGTATTAAAGACGAACCAATCATTATCATCCCTGAAATCATGGGATCTAACAGCTTCTTGGTAAAAGGGTAAAATATGCCTGATGAGACAACCATCGAAATACCATTAAAACCAAAAGCAATACTTAATGAGGTGTAATAGCTTTCTCGATAGGTTTTAGCCAAACTCATTAATTGAGCAAGATTAACCAATGATCCATTTAATACGGCATCTGCTTGATGTGCAATAGGTGCTAAATTGTCAATTGCTAGTCCCCAATTGGCTGCTCGAAGAGCTTGGCTATCATTATATCCATCCCCTAACATAACCACTTGCTTATTTTCTTTTCTTTTTTCTTTTATATACTCTTCCTTGTCTTGAGGGGTTAAATTGCCTCGAATAATGATGTCCTTGCAAAGTAGGTTTTGGGATACAAGGTGATCTTTTATTGTATGCGCTCGTTCAGGACTATCACCTGTCAACATATGAATAGTTATTCCTTTTGCAATGAAACCAGCTAAAACATTTGCCACATTCGGCCTTAATTGTTGCTCTAATTCATTTACAGGTTTGAGAATAAATAATCCTTTTACCTCTTGGCCAATCGCAAGAAAAATGGCTTGCATGTCTCTTTGGGCATAAGCTGCTTCTAGGCGAAGCCATTTATTATCAATATTAATTTGATGATGAGTAATGAGTTGTTTGTTACCGACAACAATATTCATGCCATTTATAATGGCTTTTCCGCCCCTGCCTTTATTGAAAGGATTATCTATGAAACCTGTACAGGTTAGAGAAGTAAAGTCTATTTTTTCTGTTTTGGCTTTTTTCAAAAAAGCCTCTGAAACGGCTGATTGATTTTCGGAGGGAATCTGTTGTTGTAATAAGGCAGCGTAAGGCAGGTAAGTGGATAAACTCAAATGCTCCCCATTTTTCCCAATAATATCCGCAACTGCAAGTACTTCTTTCGTTAATGTGCCAGTTTTATCAACACACATAAGTGTTGCCTGATCAACAGTAAAAATATTGGCATTTTGAATAAGTATTCCTTTTTTGAAAGCTAGGGCTTTTACCACACTTTCATTAATGCCAAGCAAACCAAAACTACAAGGGCAAGCACTTAAAAACATCGAAAAGAGTACTTGCGGAAAATAACGAGTGGAAGGTTTGGGCCCAAAAATTGCCCAAAAAATAGCACTGATTGACGCACTTGCCACAACTATCAGGAGAAAATAGCTGCTAACCATTTCAATGAGATAATCTGGTTCAGATTCTTTCTTTAAATTATCATAAGCTCTTTTTAGATGATTATCCTTTGCTTCAACAGTAGTCTTTAAAAGAATAGTATGACCACTAACATTGACGGTTCCTGCATAAATTTGCTCGCCTGGTGATTTTACTTTTTCCCCTCTTTCACCATAAAAATCTTCACGTACACTGATAGTATTTTTTTCTAAAATAATACTATCAATGGGAACAATAGCATCGTGTTCAACACAAATAATTGTTCCTTTTTTTAGTGTATTAACGTGAGTAGCTTTTTCTAATTGAGCATCAAATAAACTTAAATCAGGGATGGGCTGATGAAGTATATTGATAAAACTCTCTTCTTTTGTTTCATCCAGTAAATAAGCGTTTACTGTTCGTGGCAGTGTCTTTTTATGTGTTTCTACCTGCAGGATTTGAGCTTCAATATTTTCTTGCAGTCTATTACGAAGAATATGACTCAATTTTAAAAAACCTAAAATCATGAGAGGTAGATTAAAAAAAGTAGAGGATTTTTGCGCTTCTAAAGAAGGAACTGTAATTAACAAAAAGGAATAAACAAGAGAAGTAGAAATGCCAAATGCAATGAGGGTATCCATTGCGTTTTTTTTCTTCCAGCTATTAATAAAATGATTTGCCCCCAGCCATCCAGATAAAACAGTAGAAAAAAAACCTACCGTAATATTAACCGCCTTTCCTTCGGAAGATTCAGCTAAAGGAAAATACTCTAAATGCTCAGCTAACATTAAGCTCATGCCTGTTGTTAAAGCTATAGAAACTTTCACGTAATCATAACATGGATCTGTTTTGTTATTTGATATAGATTCTGGACTTTCTTGTTCACCTTCAAGAGAATAAACAATCTTGAAATTAATACAATCATATCCAATACGGCTTAATTTATCTTTTATATTTTCTATTAATGTACTAACTTCTTGCTGAGTTATATCTAATTCAACAATGTTAACAATATCTTCTTTAAAGTTGGTAGAAATATAATTGAAAGAAAGATTTTTTTCTTGCAAAAATTTTTGAACACAATTTTTAACGGTGGAGGAGCAATTAGTGCAAAACATGTCGCCATGCTGCATATACAAATCAATATCAAAAAGGCTCATTGTCAAGTATAAAAATTTTAAATAGGCTATTATATTCTAAATGAGTTTAAATCGACAGGGGCTAGGAAAGTATTATTTTCACTTCACCAGAAGAACAAGAGATAAGCTTTTGTTCTCTTGTTCTTACAAGCAATTCTCCTTTTTCATTAATTCCCAAAGCTTTTCCTCCAACAGTTTCTAAGCCTACAGGAATTGACACTTCCTTTCCTTTTAAATAATCATACTGTGACCATTCTGTCATAAAATCTTTCCATCCCTTTTGAGAAAATCGATTTAAATAGAGCATTAGTGATTCAATTATTTTAGCAGCTAATACATTTCGGTCGTGATGAATGCCTGAAATTTGTTTTAATGAGGTCCAAGGCCTGCCTAAATCAAGATCTAATGTTTCCATATTGACGTTAAGGCCAATACCGATGATCGCTTCCGTTATTTTTCCTTCCTTTGCATAGAGCTCGATTAAAATACCAGCGAGTTTTTTGTCTTGGTAATAAAGATCATTGGGCCATTTGCACATTAAATCTGGAATGGCTAAGCAATTTAAGGCTGATATGAGGCTTAAACTGACACAAGAGCTTAAACCTTGAAGTTGAGAAAGTGAAGAAGGAAGTTGCCAACGACAGGAGAATATGAGGTTGACACCTGCAGGTGAATGCCAAGTTCGGCCTAATCTTCCACGACCTTTGGTTTGACTTTCAGCAAAGCAAAATTCAAAGGGTTGCTGAACTAGCTTTCCTTTAAAATAATCATTGGTAGACGGAAGGCTTTCATGCACTTCAACAATAAGATTATCAACATTATTTAAATATCTTTTTATTTTGGAGGGGTGCATTGCAGTTTTTGAATCCATTGTTGAAAAGCTTTTAGGAATTGAGACAATACATTCCGTGTTGGTTCATCAGTTAACTGGAGATTTTCATCAAATTTTGTATGGGCAAAACTAACAAATACTTCCGGTTTGTTTAAAAGATGCATGTCTAAAAATACTACGGATTGCCGTATATGATATTGGGAACGAGCGCTGCCCAGCATGCCTGGAGAAGCACCCATTAAGGCAAGGGGTTTACCAGTTAAGACAACTTGCTCTTTAACAGGACGAGAAAGCCAGTCAATGGTATTTTTTAAGACGCCTGGAATTGAATAATTATATTCCGGTGTTGCAATTAAAAGGCCGTCGGCATTTTGAATTTTTTCGCGTAACTCCAACACAGATTCTGGGAAATGGGAAATCTCTAAATCACCATCATACATAGGAATAGGACGGATATCTGCAATTTCTAGCGTCATGTTTTCAGGAAGCAGTTCTTTTGCAGTTCTTAATAAAGCCGAATTATAAGAGCCTTTTCTTAGGCTGCCTGAAATACCAAGGATATGTTGCATTATGTTTCTCCTCTGCTTTTAATGGGAAAATAGAGTATAGGCCTTTCTGAAGCATTTGCATAATCTTTTAATTAGAGTATCATACCGCAATTATTTTTGTGATAAGTTTCTATAACATGTCTAAACTGAAAGCTTTAGCTGTAGCAACATTGCCTCTGTTATTACTTAACTCTTGTATGGTTGGCCCTGATTATAAAAAACCAGCTGTGGAAGTTGCGCCGCAATGGAATACAGACAATCATGGTGTAAAAGCAAAGCCAGCCCATACTGCTACATGGTGGGAGTCATTTGATGATCCCGTCCTTACTTCTTTAATTGAAGAAGGCTACAAGAACAGTTTGACGCTTCAAAGTACTGGTGTGAAGGTATTGCAAGCGCGGGCGCAACTCGCTCAATCAGTGGGTGAATTATATCCACAGCAACAAACAATATCAGGCTCTTACACCCATCAAAACATTGGCCAAGGCAGCCAATTTTCAGATCTTATTCCTTCGGATTTTGATATGGCTTCTGCAACATTGGCGGCGGATTGGGAACTTGATTTTTGGGGTAAATACCGACGCGCTATTCGATCAAACGATGCGAATTTCTTATCGTCAATAGCAGCATATGATGATGCATTGGTGACATTAACGGCGGATATTGCGAGTAGTTATGTTTCGATTCGTACCTACCAAACACAAATTTATGTTACAGAAGAAAATATCAAGCTTCAAAAAGAAGGTTTACGTATTGCACGTATTCGTTTTAATTCAGGACAGGTGAGTTTGTTAGACGTCGAACAGGCTTTGACCGAATTAAATAATACGGAGTCGACATTGCCTAGTTTAAGGACGGATTTGCAGCAAGAGAAGGATACGTTAGCAGTACTTTTAGGAACAACTCCTAATAGAATCGATGCCTTGGTAAATCAACCTAAACCGAAAATTCCAGTTGTTCCCTCTTCCATCGCTGTTGGTATTCCAAAAGATCTTCTAAGACAACGACCAGATGTTCGTGAGGCTGAATTAAGCGCTATTGCTCAATCAGAAAGCATTGGCGCAGTCAAAGCACAGTTGTATCCTGCATTTTCATTGTCAGGTAGCTTTGGTTATTCATCAACGGATATTGGTAATAATTCTATTGGTGATATTTTCCAATGGTCTAACCATACTATTGCGGTTGGCCCAGGAGTTTCCTTACCAATATTTAACTATGGCCAAATAACGAATCAAGTTCGCGCGCAAGACGCTGTCTTCCAACAGGCCATCTTAAATTATCAAAATACTGTTCTCAATGCCCAAAAAGAAGTGCAGGATGGAATTGTTAGTTATGTCGAATCCCAAAAGAGCACTAAATCTTTAATTCAAGCGAATGCAGCAGCAGTGAAAACAACGGAATTGGCGTTAATTCGATATAAAGCGGGTGAAACCGATTACACCACGGTATTAGATGCAGAACAAGATCAACTACAGGTTCAGACATCCTTAACAACAGCCCAAGGAAGTATTCCGCAAGGGCTTATTTCATTGTATCGTGCTTTAGGTGGTGGCTGGCAAATCCGTAAAGGACATGATGTTGTGCCGTATCACATTAAGAAAGAAATGGGTGAGCGTACTGATTGGGGTAATTTATTGGTTCAAGCCAATCATGAAGCGCCTACGACAAAAGAACAAAAAATTGAACAAACTTATTTACCCAGCTGGTGATTAATAAATGATAACAATGAATAACGTAAAAAAAGTACTAACCATAACAGGCGTAATGTTGCTTACATTCCTGGCAACTGCTTGTGGAAAAGATAATGATCGCCCACCTCCACCTCCAGTAGTTGTTAGTAAACCAGTGTTAACCCCGGTGACCCCTTATTTAACTGAAACAGGTAATACCGTGGCGTATAATTCTGTAGACTTAGTGGCTCGTGTATCAGGATATTTAGATTCATACAATTTTAAAGATGGCAGCATGGTTAAAAAGGGTAGCTTGCTTTTTGTTATTCAGCCTCAACCTTATAAAGATCAAGTAGATGAAGCACAGGCAACATTGGTAGCAGACATAGCTGAATACAATTATGATAAAACTGAATATCAACGCCAATTATCAATGTATAAACAAAATGCAACATCACTCGCTGATGTGCAACAATGGTTGGCCACAAGAGATTCAGCTGCTGCTGCTGTAGAAGGGGCGAAAGCGAATTTAAATAATGCCAAAATTACCTATAGTTACACACATGTATTAGCGCCATTTGACGGACGAATTGGGCGTCACTTAGTCGATCCGGGTAATTTGGTCGGTAATGGAGAAGCAACGGAGCTAGCCTCTATTCAACAAATTGCACCCATGTATGTATATTTTAACATTAACGAATTAGATCTCTTAAAATTAAGAGAAATGGCGCGTAAAGCCAATTTTGATACCACAAAGCTGAATACATTACCTATCTATGTTCAACTTCAAAACGAGGAAGATTATCCCCATAAAGGGCATTTAGATTTTGCGGCCACGGAACTTGAAGCTTCTACAGGAACCATTCAAATGCGGGGTATTTTACCAAATAAAGACCTTTTCTTATTGCCAGGACTGTTTGTCCGGGTGCGCTTACCTCTAGGAAAACCAACGCCACAATTGATGATACCGGATACATCCGTTTTATATGATCAAATAGGGGCGTATATATTCGTTGTCGATAAAAATAATATCGTGATTCAAACCCGAGTTAAAACAGGTACGACTGAGATGGGTAAAATAGCGATTCTCCAGGGATTAAAAGCGGATGACCGCGTGATTGTGGATGGTATTCAAAATGCTACGCCAGGAAATGAGGTCGCTCCAACTGAAAAGGCATTAACATGATTTCAAAATTTTTTATTGAACGTCCTGTTCTTGCGAACGTAATTGCTGTTCTATTCGTATTGCTTGGATTGGTGGCAATGTACACATTGCCTGTTTCTCAATATCCACCGATTGTACCTCCTACTATTCAGGTGACTACCAATTACCCTGGAGCAGATGCCAAAACATTGGTAAATACCGTAGCTTTGCCTATTGAGCAGCAAGTGAACGGTGTAGAAGGCATGTTGTATATGCAGTCTACTAGTACCAATAGTGGTAACTATACTTTAATTGTCACGTTTGCTATTGGTACCGATCTTAACTACGATCAAATTTTAGTACAAAACCGTGTGCAAGCAGCGATGGCTCAGTTGCCTCAATCGGTGCAGCAACAAGGGGTGGTTGTTCAGCAAAAATCAACGGCAATCCTGCAATTTATTACCTTAACATCAAAGAATAACGAATATGATGGATTATTCTTGGATAACTATGCCGCTATTAATATGCAAAACGTGCTTGCCCGTCTTCCTGGCGTAGGTAACGTTATTGTATTTGGTGTGGGTGAGTATGCAATGCGTATTTGGCTCGATCCAAATAAAATGAAATCATATGGATTAATGCCAAGTGATGTGACGAACGCAATCCAAGATCAGAATCAGGAAATTTCGGCAGGACAATTGGGAGCGCCTCCTGCAGTAGTTGGACAGCCCTATCAATTAACGATGAATGTGCCGGGACAACTAGCCGACGTCTCGGAGTTTGAAAATATTATTGTTAAATCGGCGCCAGTTTCAAGTACAGAACAAGATCCAACGACCAATGCAAGTGGGCAGATCGTGCGCATTAAAGATGTTGGACGTGTGGAACTAGGTTCTTCAAGTTATGGGCAGATTGCCAAATTTGATAAAAAACCCACAGCAGCTATTGCAATTTTCCAACTTCCTGATGCTAATGCGCTTCAAGTAGCGCAAGAAGTTAGAAAGTCTGTTGCTGAAATGGCGAAGAACTTTCCTCCAGGTATGGAGTATCATATTCCGTTTGATACAACCGTATTTGTTCAAGCTTCTGTAACAGAAGTATATAAAACGCTAATTGAAGCAGGTATTCTAGTATTAATTGTAATCGTGGTGTTTCTTCAAAACTTCCGCGCTACATTGGTTCCAGCAACGACTGTTCCGGTGACTATTATTGGTGCTTTTGCTGCAATGTCAATGTTAGGTTATTCCATTAACTTATTAACCCTGTTTGGTTTAGTATTAGCCATTGGTATCGTGGTGGATGACGCGATTGTGGTTGTGGAAGGGGTAACCCAACAAATTGAAAAGGGTTTGGCACCGCGACCAGCGGCTATTGAAGCAATGCGTCAGTTAACGGGACCCATCCTAGGTATTACACTCGTTCTTATGTCCGTATTTATTCCAGCTGGCTTTATGCCTGGATTGACAGGACAAATGTATGCACAGTTTGCTTTGGTTATTGCTGCAACAGCAATTATTAGTGCGATTAATGCGATGACATTGAAGCCAACCCAGTGTGCTTTATGGCTAAAACCTATTGATCCGAATAAGAAAAAGAATATCTTTTTCTTGGCCTTTGATCGAGTTTACTATCCTATGGAGAAGCGATATATTGCCATGATTAACCGCATGGTTCATAAAAGCCATCGTTATTCTTTTATTGCAGGTATTTTGGTTGTACTCGCTATTGTTGGATTTACGCGAATTCCTACTGGGTTTATTCCACTCGAAGATCAAGGCTATATGATGCTCAGCGTTCTTTTGCCTGATGGGGCCTCTCTCGAGCGAACGGATAAGGTGGTAAGTGCATTGGCGGAAAAAGCATTGAAAGTACCAGGTGTACGTGATGCTATTGCTATTGATGGGCTTTCTTTATTGGATAATAACTCTAGTCTCGCCAATTCTGGGGTGGTCTATGTGATGTTTAAAGATTGGGATGAGCGGGGCTCAAAAGAAGGACTTTTGCCCTTATACAAGGAGTTTAATAAAATTGCCACGGACACGAAAGAAGCCAAGGTCTTGGTTGTCATACCACCACCTATTCAAGGACTTGGGTTATCCGGTGGTGCGCAAATGCAGGTCGAGCTAACAGATGGTAGTTTTGACTATCGGAAGTTGCAGCAGGCTACTGATCGTATTGTTGAGTATTCCTCTACCCAGCCCGAAATTCAAAAAATGCTGACGCCTTTCCGCGCATCTGTACCAGAAGTCATTGCACCAATTGATCGCACTAAGGCAGAAGCAATGGGAGTATCAATTGGAGATGCTTTTGATACCCTGCAAACCTATCTAGGTTCGTCATATGTCAATTTATTCAATAAATTTGGACAGGTGTTTTCAGTATACGTTCAAGCTGATTCTAAGTTCCGTATGACAGCAGACCAAGTTCGTAGTTACTACGTAAAAAATAACTCAGGTGGTATGGTGCCTTTAGGAACATTGGCGGATATTAAACCAACGGTTGGACCAGCCATTATTCCTTTGTACAATTTATATCCCTCTGCCACTATTGTTGGTATGGCGGCTCAAGGTTATAGCTCAGGCCAAGCAATGGAAGAAATGGCTAGAGCAGCAGGTTATATTTTGCCAGCAGGATTAACATTCGAATGGACAAGTACGGCATATCAAGAAAAAATCGCGGGTAATGCAACCTATTATATCTTCGCATTATCCTTGATTTTGGTGTATTTAGTTCTAGCCGGACAATATGAAAATTGGGTAACGCCTGCTTCTATTTTGTGTAGTGTGCCGTTAGCATTATTAGGAACTACCGTAGTATTAACATTGTTAAGTCCGTTAGGATTGTCTAACAATATGTATACCCAAATTGGTATTGTATTGCTTATTGCGCTCGCGGCGAAGAATGCTATCTTAATTGTCGAAGTGGCGCGGGAAGAGCATGAGTTTCATGGAAAATCAATAATGGAAGCTGCAGTGATAGGTGCCCAAACACGGTTTAGACCTATTTTGATGACATCCTTTGCCTTTATCATGGGGGTATTACCCCTAGTATTTGCTTCTGGTGCAGGAGCAAATGCCCGTAAGTCCATTGGTATTGCTGTTTGCAGTGGTATGCTAGCCTCCACAGGACTTGCTGTCTTGTTTGTACCAACATTTTATGTCTTCTTCCAAACTTGGTTTGAAAAACGTAAAGCTAAAAAGATGGCTAAAATAGAGCAGCAGCAAGGATAGCAAGATCTTTTAGTGGGTTGCCCCTTTGCAAAAGGGGCAGACTCGCGAAGTGAGAGGCGGAATTTTTAATGGAAAATCTCTCCCCGATCCCTTGCTTTATATAAACCTAGAAATCATGATGTTCTTTCGATAATAAAAGGCTATAATTTCATTATGAAAATGACCTGCGTGTATCAACAAGTTCCTGAAGGATATATAGCTTTTATTGAGGAAATTCCTGGTGTTAATGTTCAATCTTTAACTTGGAAGAGGTTAAAAAAGATTTAAAATTAGCATTAGAAGATATATTCGAAGTTAATCGTGACATTGCAGAGGAAGCTATGTTTCACTCTCGCCTTCCACAATAAAGAGTACATCGCCTACTTGTAATTTTTTAGCAGGTGAAGGATTTAATAATCGAATACCACTGCGTTCCATGCCAACCACCATCCGTAAATGTTTTTTGGCTGAATTAAAAGATCGTATGGTTTTATCTATCAAAGAGCTGTTTGGCTCAATGACTACTGTTTGCAGTGAGAAATTTTCTAATACGTCCTTATCATCTACATTCACGGGAATGTTGTGGATGTATTTTTGATTAAAATGTTCAATTTTTTCGTCATCACCTAATAAAATGAGCTTATCTAATAATTGAATTGGCTCATCTTGTGGATTTAAGAGGGTTTTATTATTGCGATGAATAGCAACAAGATTAATTCCTAGATTTTTGCGCAATGCTTCTTCTTCCCAGGTTTTTCCAATTAAAGATGAGTTTACCCGTAATTCTATTTCTACAAAATAACTATCCCAAGGTGCAAGTTCTTCATAACGCTTTTTCCTAGGATGTTTATGATCAAGATTTCGCGCTAATTGTTTTTCAAACCAATGGTAAGACTTGTCCAAATACTTATAAAGCATAATAAATCCTGCAATCATAGCTACAAAACAAAAAATGGTAATAGACCATGAATCAAAATAAGCTACACTTAAAGCACTGATTTCAATAAGGCTAATTAGGCTAGTTAAGCAGCAGATGAGTGGGCTTTGAGAAGTGTGTAATTTATTACTTTCTTCTTCTCGGGTGTGACAGGCTACAATCATTCCCCAAATAAAGGGTGAAGATAATACAATGGCGGCTAACCAACTGGTTATTTTGGATAAAGCATTATATCCCCACAGAGAAACTAGCTCTGGAAGGAGAAGCGATTTGATTATGGTAAAAAGAATTGCAGTAACCAACGCATTGAGAATAAATTTCATCACGGCTTGACGGTAAAAAGAAGGCTGTTTATTACTGGCAGTCATGCGATACATCCAGCTTGTGTAACTTTCCAGCCAATATTTAGTTTTCTCTGGCATTTTCTTATTCATCGTATCACTTAAATATATAGATAAACGGATAAAATAGGGCGTAGTGAAAGTGGTGACAGTAGAAACAGCTACAATGATGGGATACAAAGAGTCATTGGTAACATCCAATGCTACCCCAAGCCCTGCGATAATGAATGAAAATTCACCAATTTGAGCCATACTGAAACCAATTCGCATCGAATTACTTAAGCTTTGGCCAGTTAAAAAAGCTCCCATCCCTGTTGTAATGAGTTTTCCTACAACAGTGACAAGGCAAATAATTATTACAATGGATAAATGATTCCAAATAATATGAGGATCAATTAACATGCCCACCGATACAAAGAATACTGCCGCAAAGATATTTCTTACTGGTTGAATTAATTGTTCAATACGATGTACTAAAGGAGTTTCAGCGAGAATAGAGCCCATAATAAATGCGCCTAAAGCAGTAGAATAGTGAGCATAACTGGCGGCACAAACTAGAAATAAACAAAGGGCTATTGAAACAATAGTTAATGTTTCTTCATTGGCGTAATGAGCTATTTTTCGAAAGAGTGCGGGTACAATAAAATAACCCGTTAAAAACCAACCGCCAACCACTAAAATCAGCTTAAAGAAAGCAAGAAAGATTGTAGAAGAAAACACATTATTAGTGGCTACCATGGTGGAAAGCATTACTAAAAGCAGAATAGCTAATAAATCTTCAACAATTAATACACCGAAAACAATTTCAGCAAAATGTTTTGTTTTTAAATTTAATTCTTCCAAGGCTTTAATAATAATGGTGGTAGAGGAAATAGCTAAGGCTCCACCTAAAAACAAACAATCATAAAATGACCATCCCATGGCTTGCCCAGCAATAAACCCAATTAATAGCATAAAGACTACTTCAACCAACCCAGTGATCCCTGCAGAGAAGCCTACTCGTTGTAATTTACGGAAGCTAAATTCCAGCCCTAACGAGAACATCAGAAAAATGACCCCTAATTCAGAGAGGGTTTTAATAGTGGGCACATCAGAAATTAAGGCATGCGGAGGAGTATAAGGCCCAATAATGATGCCAGAAATTAAATATCCTAATACGATGGGCTGACGTATTTTTTGAAACAACAGGGTTACAATACTGGCTATCCCTAAAATAATGGCTAAATCTTTAATGAGCGGTGCTATTTCATGCATGTGTTTTCTCTAAAAGCAAATAGTAGCAAGTATAACAAGGTGAGAGGTAAAAACAATAGAATTTGTCAACCGAAATCTCAATTGCTGTGAGTATACTTGCCGTGCACGCCTCAGACAGAGAGACTTTGAGAGGCGGGTAGCGACAAATAGCTACATTCCTCAGAAGTATTTTGTATAGCACCAAATTGCCTTATTGCTGTAGCTTTAGTCTGATGAGGGTTAGACCCGGATTGTCCATACAATTGTTGAATGCTTCTGAAATCCTGACTCATGGTAAAAAACTTTATTTCTTTAACCTGAAAATATTCATCCCAATTATTTAGTTTTTTTGCTAAAACCACTTCTGGGGATAAAAAAGGTTGGTTGAGAAAAGGAGATACTTTATTAAATAATTCACTACAATACTTTTCTTCCAATTCTTTTGTTTTGGGTGAGTTTAATAAATGATCCTGATGGTCAGAATCTGTAATAGCTAATAAATGAATAGCACGATAAAACGGCGATATACTCTCTTTTTCCCTCCTACTGCTTTTATTCTGATGATAATCTTTCAACACTCTAACCATTAAAAAACATTCTGCTATTTTTAATTGTTTTGCTTCCGTTCGAGTAAGAATCTCCCTTAGTAAATCAGCACACATACTTGAATACGATAATCTTTTTTCCGATGCATGTATGGTTATGACATAACGGCCATATGAATAGAATGGCTCCCATTCAAGCTTTAAATTTTTAATTCTCTTATACTCATAAGAATTTATTAGAACTGGTTGATAAAACGAATTTCTTTCCATTGGCTCTAAGTTTGGCCTATTTTTTTGGGTTAATACCTGCAAGGCAGAGTCAAAATAGTACTTTTTGCTGCCCCCATTTTGTGCATTAAAATATCGTTCTGCAAGCTGGGTTAAAACAACTGTTGATTCACGAATCATATTTTCGTTATTCTCTGATAGAGCTTGATTAGAACGCTGACAAAAAATAATGGACTGTAAAACCGTGTTAACATTTCTATAAAAAACATCCGCATTCAGTGTTTCATTCACAGGAAAGCGTGCTATTTTTTTAAGAAATTTTTGCGCTTCGGGAGAGTAAATTTTTACTTCATTTTTTTGTAGTTCCTCCACAAAATGGGTTATACCTACCGCAAGCGCCCGAGCATATTGAATTTTATGATAATGCAAAGCTTGTTGATCGAAATAAGCTCCAATACACCGTAAGCAATCTTGAATAAAGGGAAGTGGATGCGATGCCTCAACAACAATAACGGAATTATCTGTCTCAGGCTTCTCTAACGATTGAATAATAGTTTGAGTTATTTTATACTTTCTTACGCTGCAAGGATTTTCTTGAACTATAGCACTTACTGTTTTCCCCAGAATCACCAAATCCCAATATAATTGCTTTGCTTTGGCTGGTAGAGAAAAAGTAGGCTCAGAAAAATGTTTGAAATATTCCGATTGAAATTGTGCTTCAAAAATAGCATCTTTGGGGTACACCGGATCAAACTTATCATGAAGGAGTTTAATACCGCTCTCAAAAGAAGGATATCCCGATACTTTCACATACAGTTGTTCAATTTTTATGTATAACTGTTCATATCTCTTTTTTCGACCAGCATCCGTGGATAAATAGTGTTTTTTCGAGGTGTTGATATCATTAAATTTCTTTTGTAATGCTGTTATTTGGTCTTCCCACGCTAATGAAATATGATTCAAAAAATTCTTTCGTTGCAGGTCAGTTTTTGCAAAAGACATCGGATTTTCTTGATTAAGGAGAAAACCACCTACTTCTGGTGAAACCACTGTTTTATTAAGCATATACGCGATGTAAGGCTGAATATATGATGACTCAATTTCGTTGGGAGCCATCTTATCCCAATCCTGTTTATAGGAGGGAAACACTCTTCTTATTTGCTCGGTAACAATGCTCGGGTCTTCATTATCAGCTAATTTATCATAAGCTAGCGTGTAGTCACTGAACGGCAGGCGTTGATAAATTCTCTCTTCTTCTTGTTGATAATTCCCAGAATTTTTCCCTCGCTTGATAGTATCATTCAATTCTTCAATAGCCTCCTGAATCAACTCGGCAGCTGTTTTGAATGCTCCCGATGAGTCGTGTTGATAGGCATTCAATGTATTGGTAATTTTTTCTGTAACATAATGATTGGTAAAATATTTAAAAAAAGAATAAGTCGCTAATGTTTTTGAGGCACTTGCTTCATCTTTTAATATCCCCTGGCAAAGCACAATAAAGGCTATTTGAACTTTTAGCCATTCTTCATAGAACTGTGTTGGTATTGACGCTATGTTTGGCAAAGCAGGGGTTAAATCGGATAATTCATCAGATGATGGAGGGTTAAAAAGCTCATATAAAAATTGAACATACTCTTCTGTTGTGCCAAAACTAGATTGAAACTCTTGAAAAAAGTCATCAAAAAAAACAGTATTTTCAAAAAATTCCTGTTGAATACACTGCATGAATTCTTGCCAAATTATTTGGTGCGTCATAAATATACTATTCGTTTGAAGACCTTCTTTACGTGAAGTATCTACGCATCGCTCAATAATACTCATTAACTCTTTTTTTCTTAAAACTTCATCGATACTCGAGTGATTAAAAATACGACTGACTTCTCGTGAGTTTGTTTCGGGCACTTTGCGAATTCTATCAATTAGCTCCGCAATCAATACCTTGCGCCTTTTTTCTTCATTAAATGTAAATTTTTCAGGCTCTTTTAAATAGGCTATCACTAGATTCATCGCCATACCATAACGATTGGGGTGGCGAAAATGTGTTTCTCCCAGTTTATAGGACGATGGAGAGGGAATGTTAAGATACCCCAACGTTAGATCTCTTTTCGCATTTTCTTCAAGCATAAACGCAATAGCACCCGCTGATTTTGCCAATTCAGCAGGAGCAAAAGGTTTATCCCATACCTCCTTCAGGACGACAAGTTGATGAAAATGCGTAATCAAACCTCTTTGTGCTTGATAACAAGCATATTTTTCTGCTGTTTCCTCCGCCTCGCGAATATATTTCAGATAGTTATTAGGCGACTCTTTCAAATTTTCAATGGCTCTTTGAATTTCTTGTTTTTTTTTCTCTAGATTTGGAATGTGCGGTGACGTAGCTTCTTGTATCATTTTGAATGCTTGCAAGGATAACGAACAACCGTGACGCGCATAGGCATCTCTAAATCTATTCAGGGCATTACTCTCGGAATCTTCTAACGCCTCCAAACTTTGGCTTTTTAATACGGCAAGCGAGCATTTTTCTACCCCTTCTAGTTTTTCTGTAGAAAATAAACCAAAAACAGCGTTATATTCCCAATTGTTTGATAGTTCTTGTTCAAATTTATTGTTAAAAGAATCACCAGAGGAATACGCTAAACTTTTTGCTAGAGCTCTACGTACGTTTATCGCAATCTCAAAACACTGTTTGGCTAAAGATGAGCTTTTCATCACTTTAAACCAAACACTATTTTGAAGCTCCATATTTTCTACTAAAGTAAAACTGGCCAAAAGACGCATTATCTCTCTGTCCTGTTTTTGCCTTTTACTTAAGAAAAAATCACTCAAGTGCCTCATGAACTATCCTCAATAATCGTTTTAAATAAACGTGCTTACTAGTTTTTTAATTATACCAGTTTATTATTAATATCGTATTAATGGAAAAATTGAGAGAATCGTGCTTTATCTACATGAACATTCAACGAGTGATTAGTCCATACATTGGAATTGTTACGATGAGAATTACTTCCTTGCACTCAAGTGCATCCAAGGTTGCAAGGAAGTTTCAAAAGAATTAATGGTTATTTTTAGTATGCTTGTCATGGGTACCGATATCGTCTTGTATTTCGATTCTACGTGAAGTTTTATTTTTAGTTTTAGGCAGTATTATTTCTAACACGCCTTCTTTATTCTTAGCTGAAATTCGTTCTACATCAACTGTTTCAGGTAAAACAAACCGTCGCATGAATTTTCCTTGAGAACGTTCTACACGAAGGTAGTTTTTTTTATTTTCCCTGCTGTGAGATTCACGCTCTCCTTGCAAAGTTAACACGTTATTCTCCATATTAATTTCAATGTTTTTAGATTCAACACCAGGGATGTCTGCATGAATAATAAAATGATCACCTTCATCTTGAATGTCTGCAGCTGGTGACCAGTCAGTAAGTGTTTGCACGACTTCTCTCGAGAATTGTTCGTTCCAGGGCGCAAGCCAGGAATTGAATTCCTCCCTTAATTGATCCACTAAATCTAATCCAGTTCGATATTTCGTTAAATGATTTGACATGATAATTTTCCTCATAATTTGCTTGATAAAAAAATATAGTTTACTTCGAGGAAAAATCAAAACGGTTTTGCTCTTTTTAATATGCATAATTTGCGTGGGACAAAAAAATCCTATAGGCTAACCTTCATGCAACATACCCACACATTAAACGATTGGCTAAAAAAAATAGATCAACCTACAAAAGGAAAAAGAGATTTTTCACATTTATTTCTTGTGGCTAAAAATTTAAAAGTAGACAAAACACCAGCAAAAGTAATCACGGTAACAGGAACAAATGGAAAAGGTTCTTGTGTCGAAATGTTAACCTCGGTTTATGTAGATGCAGGCTGTTCAGTGGGAACGTTTACTTCACCCCATTTATTTCAATTTAATGAACGTATCCGTATACAAAAAATTCCAGTAGAAGAAGCTTTATTATGCGAGGCTTTTCAGCAGGTTGACATAGCTAAAAAAAATATTCCTTTGACCTATTTTGAATGGGTGACTTTAGCAGCCTTATGGATTTTTAAAAAGTTAAATATGAATGTGATTATTCTTGAGGTAGGCATAGGGGGTCGGTTAGATGCCACGAATATTGTAGATGCAGATTTAGCTATTATTACCTCAATTGGTTTGGATCATATGGAATATTTAGGCCATACACGTGAAGCCATCGCGCAAGAAAAGGCAGGCATCTGCCGAAAGGGACAATGGGCCGTGTGTGGTGATCCTTTACCACCTGAGACTTTAGAGGAAATGGTTAAAAAGATAGGTACACATATGACCTATATTGAAAAAGACTTTGGTTATCAAATAAAAGAAAATAAATGGAATTTTTATTGTCATTCTAGAAACATCACCTACGATGACTTACCTTTACCTATCCTTGCAGTAAATAATGCTTCAGTCGTTATACAAAGTGTGCAACTGATGGATGGTGTTTTGCCAGTTAATATGACAAAGGCCATTCAATCAATTATTACTACAAAACTTGCTGGACGATGTGAGGTGAAAAAATTAACGAATGGGGCAACTGTTATTCTTGATGTGGCTCATAATCCTCATGCCGCTTTACAATTATTCAGCTGTTTACAATCGTATAAAAATAAAAGAATTATCGCACTGTTTAGTATGTTACAAGATAAAGACATAGAGGGAACTATTGAAATAATGAAAAAATTGGTTAATGAATGGCATGTCGTTGAAATAGATCACCCCCGACGTGCATCAAAAGGACAATTACAACAGGCTTTTGAATCTTATCATCTTTCACCTGTTTGGCACAAAGACTGGAATAGCGCCATTTCTCTTATAATCAACCAATTAACAATAGAAGACGTGTTAGTGGTTTTCGGTTCTTTTTTCGTCGTATCAGCTGTAGCACCTCTTTTAAAAAATATTAATTTTTAATTAAATTATCGACATGTCAGTAATTTTATATTAGATTAGATGTCTCTCAACATTTAATATACGAGGTGATGTATGATAAAGAAATATTTACTCTTAGTTTTAATGGGCGTTAATTTAGTTTCCATTGCTGGGACATCCAATACTTCTGACGAACCTATTTTATTTCAAGCAAAGTTCTCGAGCGATGATATAGCGCACGATCTTTTTCATCCAGATTCCAAAAATGTCCCTCATCCATTTTATGCAACACAATGTGCCTCTAGCTCTGCCCCTAAGGATTATTCAAAGGCAGGTGGTGAAGCTATTTTTAGTTTTGATCCTAAAACTCACACATTAAAGTATGCCATCGCTTATGATGGTTTAAGTGGAAGCCCTTTAATGGCACATTTTCATTATGCATCTGCTAAAAAAGAAGGACCTATTGTCCAAACTATTTGTGGGGCGCCACCCAAAAATAATCCAGCATTAGGTTTTTCTGCTGAACAGTTAGATGGTAAATCTTGTCCTAAGGGTCGTTCAGGATTTATTACCGGTAGTTATAAACTCGAAGGTAATCCAGAATTGAAGATGACCGAAGAGCAAGAAATTAAAGCATTAATGGATGGAGATTTGTATATTAATTTCCATACCTGCTTAAACGAATTGGGTGAAGTTCGTGGCCAATTGAAGAGATTCAATTAAAATTTAAAAAAAGATGTATACTATAAGTGATAAAGATTTTTAAGATACTAAAAATGAAAACAAAACAACTTTTAGCTGTCTTAGCTATTTCAGCTACAGTCGGTTTAAATAGTGGGTTTGCTGATACCCGTACGGTTACCTCTACTGCTGCGTCAGGAGAAGGGGTAACGGTGACTACGGGCACTCCGGTTCCTGGTAATGCGACCGTGACAGTAACAGAGCCGGTTACTCACACCGGGAGTACAAGCACAAGTGGTGATGTAACAACAAACACAGTAACCAATGAGACAACAGGGACTACTATTACCTCTACTAAAACGATTGATAGTAGTTCTGATGGTGCTTCTGGTACAGATACAGTAACCAATAGTGCGTATGACAATGTGTCCATGAGTGTTAGTGGTTCGGTAACTGCACCAACTACCACCACCAATTCTAATGGTTCTACTGTAACCACTCAAAGTGTCACGTTAACAGGAGGTGAGGGTGTTAACTCAGAAACTTTTACAAAAACTACTTCAGGTGATGATGGTAGCGGTACTGTAACAATAACCGGGGACGGTACAACAATTGCAAGTGGAAGTTATTCCGATGGACAGATGACGAATGAAACCGTAACGGTAACAACGCCAAGAGGCGTCACTATTACAGAAAGTGGAACACCTACTGAAAAAACTACTACCGCTACCACCACTTCGGGAAATACGGTAACACGTACTGTTGACGCTGATACTCATACCGCCACTACCACGGCGAGTGAATCCGCAGGAATAAAGAATCCTGTTGATAAAATAATAAGAGGAAACTATAAAGGGAATTAACTCAGAGAAAAATAGACACCCAGATTTATAACTTAAACTATTTTTGGGTGTCTACTATAGCAAGATTATTATTAAAAATACCAACAATCATTAAAAATTAAAAGAACTATTATTACCTTTAATCAATAAATTCAATTTTTCTGGGTGTTCCATGCCAAAAGGTATTTTTAAGACGAGCAGACTTATATTCAGGAAGAATAGATGTGTTTTTAATAAAAATAGTTTTTTTTATGAAGAGGCTGAATAAAACAATCGAGCGAGAGCCTGTCCTTTTAACCATCTTTGTTCGATTTTATTGGCCCATTCCTTTATTTTGGTTAGTGGTCCCATAATGGATGGTCCACGTTTTCTGCCGGTGGTTGCGTTTTTCATCCAATGAGAGGGATTAAGCCCCATTTCTTTGACTAAGGAAGGAACATCAGGTGAAATATAACCTGCTTTATCGTCTCTTATCTGTCGCCCTGTCCAATCGACTAGTGCGATATATTCTTCTTGAGAAAAGGGAAGATACGGTTGATTAGCCTTTTTCTCTGCTG
>CABHON010000015.1 GCA_902168255.1 uncultured Legionella sp. | reverse complement strand
CGTGTATGGCTTATGTGGATTTAAACCCCCTTCGTGCCAAGATGGCTACCACACTAGATAATTCAGATAATACCTCTATTCAAGAACGACTACGCAACTATAATACCGAATCATTAATGACGTTTAAGTCCGCAGAAAAAAAGCCTAACCAACCCCATCTACCTTTCTCTCAAGAAGAATATATCGCACTAGTGGATTGGACAGGACGACAGATAAGAGACGATAAAGCAGGTTATATTTCACCTGATGTTCCTTCCTTAGTCAAAGAAATGGGGCTTAATCCCTCTCACTGGATGAAAAATGCTACCACGGGCAGAAAACATGGACCCGCCATTATAGGACCATTATCCAAAATACGAGAATGGGCTACTAAAATTGAACAGGCATGGCTAAAGGGACAACCTCTGGCTCGGTTATTTTACCTGACATCCTCCTAAAAATTACTTATCTTTTGACACCATCCTCTACTATTTTTCGTGAGTAGGAAATCTGCTCGTCTTAAATAGGGGGTTTTGCATTGAATCACTAGAAAAAATTGAATTGATTGATTAAAAAAATCATAATATTTTTAATTGTTTGATGACTGTTGGCATTTTAAGAATATTATTATCTATATAAGACACCCAAAAATAGTTTAAGATATAATTTGGGTGTCTTATTTTGTAGTTGGTTTAATATATGTAGTAATTCTGTCAAAAATATTTGGAAACTTTAACTTAATTTTGGTTGGTTCCGCAATAATCATATCACTGTATTCAAATCCTGGTGAAACTGCTTCACTTATTAAACCAAACTCACCTTTTTCTAAAACAGAAGCCTTCCAATATCCACCTTTTACCAGCTTTTGCAATGCTTGGCCTGCCGTAATATCAGGTCCAAGTGTAAAAGATTCTAATTCTCCCTGTGGACTAATAGTATAATAAGTTATTGGAGATCCAAGATGAAAATAATGCATTATATCGGATTTGTTCATGTGAAAATAACCAATAGGACTATCATCTGTTAACATATAATAAATAGAGGACATACATGCGCGAGAATTTACTTGATGCTGAGATTGATACGTGCGGATAAAATAACCGCCTTCAATATGTTGCACTAAATTTAACTGTTTAATTAATAGGCGTTTATGCATGAGTGTCTCTTTTGTTATCTATCTTTTTAATTAAATGATTGAGAAAATCAGATAACCTTTTTGAACAGAAGATTATCGCGTTATCTGTTGTTCCTAAATCATTGCCTTTGCTATCCAAATTATTACTAATTGCTCGCACTGCTACAACAGGTTTACTATAATAGGATGTCGCATAAAAGACGCCTGCATTTTCCATCTCAATAGCGTCACATTGTAATAATTTGATTTTCTCGAGTGCTTCTCGTGGTACGGGAAAGGTATTACTTGTTACTGTCTTTCCCAATTTAATACGAGGCATATCAACGGATTGACAAATAGTTAATAGTTCATTAGTGGTAGTATATTCTACGTTTAAAGGAAGTAGGGTGTGTGGATTTGTCAAACATGTTTCATAAGGAGTGCCCGATAAAATATCGGGTAAATTGTGAAGATCGATATCAATTACGGTATGGGAAATGATTAGATCGCCTATTTGTTGATCAGCAACTAATCCGCCTGAAACTCCGCAGATAAAAATAATATCGGGATTTAAATATTCACATAATAAGGTGGTTGTAGCTGCAGCCCGCATTGTACCAATGCCGGTATAACTGATATAAATTTCATGGGTGTCTAATATTCCTTGTAAACAACGACGTTTTCCCTTGATGCCAATTAAAAGCTCGGTTGCATTTATGATTGTTTTTTCAAATGTGGCAAGCTCATTTTGAAAAGCTGATAAAATTAAAATCTTCATGAGGCTCGTTTTGTATTACTTTGGATTTTACTTTATCATAATGAAGGATAGAAGTAGAGTAGTACTTCTTTTTTCAATTGTTTGACTCTAAGATTTTTTTTTGTTATCGTTTTTAAACTTTCATAAAACATTAATAAATTAATTAGGGAAGTTATTGGTGCTAATATCTCCTATCGTAGTTTCTGGTCATGTAACGGTTCTTCGTTTGTTTGATCTAGCGTTCAGCATTGACTTAGTTAAAGCTGAAGCTTTATGGGCTAGTCAATCGGGGCACGGGGCTCGAAGTAAATTAACACGTACGCCTAAAAAAGCGGTTGATTTTGGTGAAGCGCCACTTACTCTTACACTTCCATCTGTACGTGTAACGCTTCATGGACTGCAAGAAACACTTGATGTTGAAGCTAGTGTAGTCGCTCGTCTTTATTCCTTTGGAGTTGTATCTTTAGCATTACAAATTAAAGCTGATAATCTTTCTTGGAATCATTACAGTGATCGTGTTAATGCTGTTGAGGAAGCTATAGGACCAAAAACAGAAGCAACAGTTTGGTCTAACATTCTCGATAGATTGTGTATGCAATTAAACGATGCATTTATTCGCTCAAATCATTCACAATTAGTGGAAGATTATTTAGTGGCTACGGTGCATCGTTTTGATGTCCCCATGCCTGCAACAGTATTAGGAGAAGATATTGATCTTGTTCCTCTCCTTAGTGGTGAAATCTCGCCATTAAGTGATACAGCAAAAGCCGATTTACTGAGTCGGCGTTTTAGTTATTTTGTCGATGATTTAGTAGTGTTGACTTGGGATCGTGTTTTTATTTACGAGCCACATAATACCACTGATGTTGCTGAAGTGCTTGAAGTTGCCAATGCGCAGTTTTTACAGATGCGCTATTATGATGAATTATTGGATGCAGAACTTCCAAAAATGTACCTTTTAGTAGAGGAAGCAACCCGTCGTCGTAGTTTAGGTCCTCGTCGCTTTGCTGAACTTGCCCGTCGTCTTTATACGTTAGTTGCTGAGGTTACAGAACTTTCCGAAAAAGTGGATAATGCTTTACAAGTCACGGAGGATGTTTACCTTGCCCGTATATATACGGCTGCACTTGATCTATTTCGTGTTAAGGCAGTTAGTGATGCTGTTGATCGTAAATTAGCTATTATCCGAGACACTTATTCAGCCCTTTATGATGAAGCGGCCAATAGTCGCGCGGGGCTCATGGAAGCAGCCGTTATTGTACTTATTTTTCTTGAAGTCCTTTTCGCATTACTTCACTTTTTATAATTTTTTCAAAATACCTGCCATTGGCTTCAACTCAAGTTAGTGATATGATTCTTTTTTCCTGCCCTTCTCCACGCAAGGAAGGGATTGGTCTTGTGGTACTTGCTGAATCATTACCATAATCTGTTTTTTATTATTAATAGAGGTTCTAACCATGGCAAAAGGCATTAATAAAGTCATTCTCATTGGAAATTTAGGAGCAGCTCCAGAGGTTCGCTACATGCCAAGTGGCGGCGCAGTCGCTACCTTATCACTCGCTACATCGGAAAGTTGGAAAGATAAACAAACCGGTGAACGTCAAGATCGTACAGAGTGGCATCGTGTTGCAATATTTAATCGATTAGCAGAAGTAGCGCGTGATTATCTAAAAAAAGGCTCAAAAGTATATGTAGAAGGCAGCCTACGCACACGTAAATGGCAAGACAAAAATGGACAGGAGCGCTATACTACAGAAATCGTAGCAAATGATTTGCAAATGTTGGATGCTCGTGGTGCAGGAGAACAATCTATGCCTCCTGAATATGAGATGTTTTCCCAACAAAACTCGGGTAATGCGCCTGATTTCCCTTCAGATAACGGTTCTTTTGGCTCAACGGATACGACGCCGAGCAATCAAAATAAAAACAAAGATTTTGATGACGATATTCCTTTCTAATAGAAGAAAATTTAAAGATGCCTCTTGAAAAAAGAGGCCTCTTTCAAAGCACTTTTGGAAAAAATGATGGGTAAGTTTAACTATTTTTTTGGCGAAAAAGCATTATCTGATTTTCGGCAAGAACGTTTATTGGTTAAAATTAAACACATTGTTCCTGATATTCAAACGCTTTCTATCCAAAAAATATATTTTGTTCAATTAGCTAATACCCTTTCATCTGAACAAAATGAAAAATTAACTCATCTTCTACAAATACAGCCTCAAGAAGAGTCGCAAAAATCTTGTATTTGCATTCCTCGTTCTAGTACCTGTTGGTCAAGTAATGCGAGGGAAATTCTTCATCGGTGTGGACTAACTGAAATTGAAAACATTGAGCAAGGTATTGTTTATAATTTTGTTGCCTCTGAGCAAGCGTCTTTTGCTTCTATTTATCCTTTACTACATGATTCACTCACAGAGTTAATTATTACAAAACCAGAAGAAGCAAAGATTCTGTTTGAGCAGTCATTATTAGATAAAACACGTTGGATTAATCTGATAGAAGAAGGGATGCCGGCACTAGAAAAAATCAATCAAGAATATGATTTATCACTTAGTAAAAGTGAAATGATGTATTTATATAACCACTTTATCACTATTAAACGTAATCCTAGTGATATTGAATTAATGATGTTTGCCGAAGAAAATTCTGGGCAATATAGTGAACAAATATTTAACGCTCGTTGGCACATCAATGGGAAAAAAAATACCCAGCAGCATTCAACACTTATTTCAATGATTAAACAAACGCATGCTCTTTTCTCAGGCAATGTTTTATCCGCTTATGTAGATAATGCTGCTGTCATTGGAGGTGAACACCATAACGCTTATTTTTCTCCTGAAAAAGAAACACAGTTATACCGCTATCATCCTGGCACCTATGATATTGTAATGTCAGTTGAAACACATAGTCATCTTATACCCAATATATCATATGAAGCTGTAATGGGTGTAGGTAATGAAATGGGTAATGAAAGCGCTGTTGGGCGAGGTGCTATTTCTCGTGCTGGATTATGTGGTTTTACCGTATCGAATTTACATATTCCTCATTTTATTCGCCCCTGGGAGAAAAATAACTCCCATACTACTACTGTCTCATCTTTGCGTATCATTATTGAGGCACCGGTAGCCGCTGCGTCCTATACAAATGAATATGGTCGCCCGCAAATTATTGGTTATTTCAGAACGTTTGAAAATGAAATGTATGGGTATGACAAACCAATCTATATTACTGGTGGCATGGGTAATATTGAACGCCAGCAACTACATAAAAAATCAATTTCTACAGGAACACCGCTTATTATTTTAGGCGCTCACCTCGTCTCTATTCAACGCAGTAATCCTGAAATGCAGCGCCGGTGCCAAGAAGTGATTAAGAATTGTGGGCAATATGGTGCGACTAATCCTATTGTGTCTATCCAGAGTGTTGGAAAAGTTGGATTAGCAAATGCTTTAGCCGAGTTAATCCATAAAAGTGGTATTGGCGCCCATATTGATTTATGTGCTATTTCGAATGGTGAACCTATACCGTTAGCTGCTTTATGTAACAAAGCCCAGGAATGTTATGTGTTAGCAGTTGATGAAGTTGGTTTGGACTTATTTAAAAACATTGCAACTCGGGAACGATGTCCTTATGTTGTTATTGGCCGCACTCAAGAAAATGCTGTTTTAACTATCCATGATTCCCAGACCAATAATAAATCCATTGACCTCCCTTTATCCTTATTATTTGAATATACTCCTGAAACTATACGTGATGCTAATTTTCCTGAAGAAAAAGAGCAATCAGCTTTGGATACAAGCTCATATGATTGGAAAGAAACAGCTGAAAGGATCCTAACACTTCCTAGCGTGGCGAGTAAGCACTTTCTTATTACTATTGCTGATCGAAGTGTGGGAGGACTGGTTGCCCGTGATCCCTTAGTAGGTCGTTGGCAAGTGCCAGTAGCTGATGTCGGCGTTATTGCCAATAACTTTAAATCTTTTAGTGGCTCAGCAATGGCTATGGGTGAGCGCCCTATTTCAGCCATTTTTAATCCTAAGGCAAGCGTCCGTTTAGCCATTACGGAGGCATTATTAAATATTGCTGCAGCACCTATTTCTAAACTTTATGATGTAAAACTAGCGACTAACTGGATGGCTGCTTGTGGTGATATTGCCCAAGACTCTGCTTTATACATAGGTGTGCAAGAAGCATGCTTAAATTTCTGCGCTAACTTAAGTTTATGTATAACTGAGGAAAATAACTCTCTTTCCATGCAAACAGCAGAGCAAATTTCTCCATTATCCCTGGTTGTTTCTGCTTTTGCCCCTGTAGAAAATATTCAAAAAACACTTACGCCTGAACTGTGTTTAGAAACACCTGATACACGATTAATGCTTATTGACTTAGGTCACAAAAAAAATCGTCTCGGCGGAAGTGCTTTTGCCCAAGTATACCAAGATAATAAGGGTGAATCGGCAGATGTGGATAATATTGAAGAGGTAAAAGGCTTATTCACCCTTATTCAAACATTAAATGAAGAAGGCAAATTACTAGCCTATCATGATCGCTCTGATGGTGGACTGTTTAGCTGTATATGTGAAATGGCGTTTGTTTCTCATACTGGTATTACAGTGCAATTAGAAAACCTAGGTGAAGATGCCAAGGCAGCACTTTTTAACGAGGAACCTGGCGTAGTTATCCAAGTTCGTGCTGAAGACAGAGATCGTATTTTTGATTTAGCCAAAGAAAATGCACTTACTGAATGTGTCCATATTATTGGCCGAACCAATGATCAAGACCATATTACTTTTCGTGTAAAAAGCCATGTAGTACTCTCCGAAGAGCGACATAGCTGGCAAAAATTATGGCAACAAACCAGTGCTTATATTCAGGCTTTACGAGATAATCCTCAATGTGCACAACAAGAATGGGAAATGTTATCGGACAAAGAAAATCCTGGCTTAAGTGCTTTTACTTCTTTTGCACATTTTCCTCCTCCCATTCCTCAACATTTACCTAAAATTGCTATTTTGCGAGAACAAGGAACCAATGGACATAGTGAAATGGCTGCTGCTTTTGATGCAGCAGGGTTTCGCGCCATTGATGTGCACATGAGTGATATTATTGAAAAGCGCGTAACCTTAGATCCTTTTGTAGGATTAATCGCTTGTAGTGGTTTTTCTTATGGTGATGTTTTCGGTGCCGGCCGTGGTTGGGCTAATACTATTTTGCATCATGCCTATACCCTTAATCAATTCCAGGCTTTTTTTGCCCGATCTGATACTTTCGCCTTAGGTGTTGCTAACGGCGCTCAAATGTTCGTTCATCTCAAAAAAATTATTCCAGGTACTGACCATTGGCCCATTTTTACCAAAAATATATCAGCACAATTTGAATCTCGCTTGAGCCTTGTCCAAATTGAAAAAACACCTTCTTGGTTTTTCGAGCGAATGGTTGGCAGTCAATTACCTATTATTGTTTCTCATGGTGAAGGAAGAGCCTTATGGAGTGATAAGATAGCTCAAGAGCAAGCTTCTTCTCTAGTCACTTTACGTTATCTCGATCATTACGGTTCAATAACTGAGCATTATCCGGAAAATCCGAATGGTAGTCCACAAGGCTGCGCTGGGCTAACTTCTCAAGATGGGCGGTTCAATATTATGATGCCTCAACCAGAGCGAGTCTTTCGAAACGTTCAATTGCCTTGGCGTCCTAAAGAGTGGCAGGAAGAATATAGTCCTTGGATGGAAATGTTTATGAGTATTAGACGGAAGTATTAAATCTACTTCGGTATTTTATCAAAAAACTGGAGATTCTTTTCCTTTTTAAATGGTACAAAACCTGAATATTTCCAAGAAGTATTTGGTTTATAGTTTAACAATTGATGGGTAAAAGCCGTTTTTAATTGTTCTCCAATTGCTGAATTAAAAATCACAGGTGGTGTGGGCAATTCAGAAACCTTTCCAATAATTTTGGTTTTTTCTTGTAGGGCTTTATTTTCTAGCCAATATACATCCCATAGCATGGTAGCATCTACTTCCGACACCCCACTCATTGCATCAACTTGTCCTTTGAAACCTTTCACAGCGATCATTTTTTTTACAAAATTCTTATAGGAAAGATGATGCTGCGATAAATAAATATTTAATCCTAAAAAACTTGTTGTACATTCATGATTAATGTAAGCAAAGTTTTTTTGCCGTAAATTTTCTAATGTTTCAATATCACTTTCTTTTCGAACAATTAAATAGGCTGTTTCATCTGTCAGTTGGTCTTTTCCCAATCCAGCAGAAACAATACCCTCATAGGGATCATTGCGAAGATAATAATAGCCCCCAGCGGGCAAAAAAGCAGCTGTAACATAATCTTGGTGCAAATCTACTATCATTTGATCAATATCATCATAAGGTTTTACAACAATATTATGTTTTTGAAAAAAGTCTTGCCAATAAGGATCATCTACAGGAAATCCCAAAAATACATCGTGAGCAAAGATAAAAGAAGTATCTTGTTGTTCTTTCATTTTTTTTTCCTCTTAGTAATATTTCTATCTTTATCCTACGCTCTGTATGAATAAAAATCCATATATACTCTGCGCACTTGAATTTTCGGTTTTGTTGCAGCCCTCATTCGCATCCTCATGTACTACTTGTACACTCAGGTGCTTATGTCGGTCTGCGCCGTACCGAAAACTCAATTGCTTTGAGTATAAATTAATTAAAATTCATGAATATGAAGGTTAACGAGTGTTTCAAGCCGGTAAGGCTGCCATAAATAATTCATATGCATCATCAGGAATAGACATTAATATAAGTTCGTCTTTATTGAATGTTCCTAACTTTTGAAGAGGATGGGTGACGCATGTAATACCGTGTATATTTTCTATATGGTTGAGCGCATGATAACAATCACATGCCGTACCAATATATAATTTCTTTTTCATATCTTCTAATAATTCTGATAATTGTGCAGTTCGATTTTTTTGAAAAAATGTTCTTTGTGAGGGATACATAGGAGGATGCACAATTAATGCTTGGCCTTGAATGCCTACCTTAGCCTCATTGTCCATCATTCTATTGGATGAACTATGGCGCGTTAAAGACAAAGTAAAAGGGTGGATGTCTCCATATTCCAACGCCGCATTTTTAACCGACATAGTGGCATCAGGAAAACCAAAAACTCCACAATAATCAAGAGATTTACCACGCATAATAACATCTACATTGGTAACATATTCAATGGTTTGATATTCTCTATGCATATAAATTGGGCAGGTTTTATTGTATTCGCTTTTTAAAGTAAAAATACTAGACAGTTCATGATCTATTCTTAATCCAGGAGAAGAAAGAATATGAATATCATGTGCAAGTGGATAATGAGTATATTGAGTTACATGTTGTTTAATAAATTTTATGGCTTTTTGTAAGTCAGTATATTGTTGATTTTTGGCAGGAACAATGGTGATATTAAAATTCCCTATATAAGGCTCATCAAATACGCTATTTGATTTTTCCTGAAGTTCATTAAAGCCCTGTTTTATTCCCCAGATATATTTATACTGTTCATTTTCTTCTACCGAATCAAAATCCCCAATAATAATATCTGGTTTGATACCTACTTTAGCGAGATTGCATGCGACACCATCCAAAGCTACAATGATTTTATTTTGCGCTATTTCTTTTACAATCGAACTTGGGGGTAAACTGTTAGCTACAATAAGATAAGAAGCATATTTCATAATTCTTCTACCTTATCAAACTCTTGTGTAATTGCTTCATCGGGTGGATTATCGAGATAACTAACAATAATAATGATTAAGGAAGAAAGAATAAATGCAGGGACAATTTCATATAAATTAAAAATACCACCGTAAGTAGACAGCCATGCTTTCCAGATAATCACAATGATTGTTCCACTCAAAATACCTGCAATGGCGGCGTTTAATGTCATACGACGCCAAAAGAGTGAAAATAATATAACAGGCCCAAAGGAAGCGCCTAAGCCTGCCCAAGCATAACTTACCAAGGATAAAATACTGCTTTGCGGATTATAGGCAAGAATAATAGCGATAAGTGCGATGAATCCTACCGTTAAGCGACCAATCCAAATCAGTTCTTTTTGAGACGCATTTCTTCTAAAAAACCGATGATAAAAATCTTCAGTTAGCGCACTGGAAGCTGCTAATAACTGGGCAGAAATAGTACTCATTACCGCCGATAATACAGCGGCAAATAAGAATCCTCCAATCCATGAGACAAAGAGATTCTGGGCAAGTTCTAAGAAATCACTTTCAGGGTGAGCTAAACCATTGATAAACCAAGCTCGTCCAATAATGCCAACGCCCATAGCGCCAATAAGGGAGCACGTCATCCAGGTCATACAAATACGTCGTGCACTTTTTAAGGCCTTTACTTCTCGGACAGCCATAAAACGCACTAATATATGTGGTTGTCCAAAATAGCCAAGCCCCCACGCTAACAAGGAAATTAGTCCTATAGTGGTAATATGATGAAAAGGAGAAAAGTAAAGATTTCCTAGCGGTTCTAATCGATGAAGCATATCATCCAAGCCACCCATATGATAAAGGGTATAAACGGGGGTAATTAATAAAGCGAAGAACATGAGTGTGCCTTGAAAAAAATCAATCCAGTTAATGGCAAGAAAACCGCCCACACTGGTATAAACGGCGATAATAATGGCAATCAGTAATAATGCTTTCTCATAAGATAAGCCAAATTCGGTTTTAAACAGTAATGCACCGCTCACAAATCCTGCTGCAGCGTAAAAAGTAAAAAATATTAAAACAACAATACCACTGACACACCGAATTTTTTTTGTTGTATCCCTGAAACGATTATCAAAATAAGCAGGGATGGTTAGTGAGTTATTGGCAATTTCTGTATAGACACGAAGGCGTGGGGCGACACATAACCAGTTAATGTAGGCGCCTAAAATTAAACCAATTGGCATCCATATTTGATTCAGCCCTTCCACAAAAAAAGCACCAGGCAATGCTAAAAGTAGCCATCCACTCATGTCGGAAGCGCCAGCACCTAAAGCCGTGACAGGACCGCTTAACCCTCGTCCTCCTAACATATAATCTGACAAAGATCGATTGTGCTTATTTGCGTAATAACAAAGGGTAAAAATAATGCTGAAGTAAATAAGAAGCGTAATGAGATAACCTAAATTTATTTGAAACATTTTTATAATTCTTCTGGATATGTGTATATAGTTTTTAAAGATCTTAAGGGTGATAAGTTTGCGGGTCAAGCTCCTGAGGAATTTACTAAAATTTGTCAAGGCGACAAGCAATCCCGACACTCATATTTATTGAACGTTGCTGAATTGCTTGGTCATATTTGCATAATGAGGTAGACAAGAAATTAGCCTATTGGAAAATTACTAGAAAGAAGTACGAGAACAGCTCGGCTGCGTATGTACTAACCTTTCCCAGATCTCACTATTTCCACTTCGAGCATTGAAAGAAGTTTGAAAATCATTTCCATTATTAGTAGTGCTAGAAAAAGAATGGTTCCTTAACAAACCTACTACATGCTGCATAGAGTCGTTGGAATCAAATGAGGAGCCATTATGGTGGGGACGCTTATTGTCAATGGGAGAAAGTGGCGAGTGAAAAGGATAATCCCGCGACGGGTTTCTACCATTTCTTGGAGAACCTGGAGGAGTATGAGGAGTTTGTTCAATTGTAGATGATAGGCTTGCATAAGTAGATAAGTTATTAGATTGTAAGTCTTGAGTAGCAGCAGAAAAAGAATCATCAAGAGCAGTAGGAACTTCATTTCTTTTTGGCCAAAAATACGCCCCAATTTTTTTACCAATCCTTGTTAATGTGGAACCAATGGTAGTCACGGTTAAAGCAATTTCGGATACCAAGACGAGGCGTGCTGTGGCATTTTCTTGCGGAAAGAAAGAGTCAGTCTCTTTTGTTGCATGACTAATAATATCGAGTTCATTCGCAATAGGCTCCGTGAGAATACCAGGTATAACTAAGCCTGCAAAAGCGCTAAGCGGTACCGATGCGGCTCCTAACGTTGCAACGATGATAGCTGTCCAGGCAGCAACACTAGTGGTAATGCTTAAAGCTGACCAAAAGAGCCCTTTCTTTTTCATTTCTGCGTGATTGGTAAAGGGGGAAATTATGGCTCGCGCGCAAAAAAATCCAATATCGAATAGTTTATGTAAAGGATAGATAACGAGTCGAGGAATATTATAAACAGAAAGATAATGGCCATTGGCAGATTCGGCTAAATAAACATCAATTTTATATAATCCAAGCGATCCAAGTAATAGGGGAAGTTCTATTAATGTTTTTATTCCTCTCCAAGGGGCAAGAAGAAGTTCTATAGTTTTTGATTTAGAAGGATTTTGAAAATGAGCGTCCTGGTTAATTGCATAGGAAATAACGTATCGCAGAAATTCAGCATTCGTGAAATGGGTGTGCTCTTTGGTTAATTCATCTAATAATTTTGCATGTGTTATGCAAGATTGTTCTTTAACTTTTTTATAGAACTTTTTCGCATGGTAATCGATTAATTTATTACTTTCATGTTGGTTTTCTGATATTAACTGGATTTTTAATTGGGTAAGATTAAATTCTTCCCATAAAATATCTCTTTCATAAGGAGTGAGTAAACCTTTTTTATCTATTGCAGTATTAATAGTTGCAATAGTTGTTTGAAATTGCTGAGATGTTTTCTTTTCACGATTTACTAATGGTAATAATGTTTCTATATCCTCAGAGGTAAGTAGTTTTGAGCGAACAATTTCTTTTAAAAAATTTTGCTCGAGAGTGACCAGTTTTTCTTTTCTTACATAAATATTATGCCGAAATATTTCTGAATTAGCTATTTTCAGGAGCGCTGATTCATATTTTTCACAAATCGTCGTAAGCGTTTCATCTTTTTTATTTTTAATATAAGTAATAATATTAAAAACACTAGGAAGTTCTTTTTCGAGAGGAAGCATTACATCTCTATTTTCATGAAATATAATTTGATGAAATTCAGATTTAGCTTGGTTTAATGTTGCCTCAAAACTATTTAAAATAGAAGTTCTTGTATTGGTATTTAATAAAGAATCAACGAATATTTCCTTAAGGGCGGTTTTCACGCTTTGCTTATAGCTATTGAAAGCATCTGTCTGGGTAGTGATTTCTTCATTTATGGCATTAATAGAGCTTTTAACTTCAACACTTTGAGTATTGTTATTAATAATGTTAGCTATTGTGTTTCTTAATTCTATTTCAGTGTTTGTGGTGATTTTGCTGGGTTGAATATCTTTACTAAAAATTGTGATAACACTTTCAAAAGATAATTCAGCAAGTGCTTTTCTATAAAAATTAAGTTTGGCCTTCAATGCAGCCATTTTAATAGCTTGTCTTTTCTTATTCTTTTGTTTATCTGACGCTGTAGACTCGGTATTTCTTTTTATTGAAAAAATTTCATTGGCGATCTTAAATTCATAATTCGTTCTTTCAATTTCAATAAGCTTTTTTTCTGGTGTAGTTAAGGATTCGAGTTCGTTTAAAAGAGCCTCTTTGTATTCCTGGTATTTTCTTAGCGTATGCTTTAAATCTTCAGGGTCTAAAACATATTTATCTGTATCTTCTAATAATCGTTTAGCGTTCTCTTGGCAAAGATCTGCTGCAAATTCAAATAATATTTCTTCATCAGAATCTATCTTGCATTTTAGACATTTTTTATTATTTGCTTGCCAAAAAGCCAATAGGCGAGGAAGATTTTCTGGAGTAGGGACTAAGTCTATTAAATATTGATTGACTTCAATGTGATTATTAGCAATAGAAATAGCGAGTTTGGCATGTCCCAATGGCTTCCAATCATAGCTGCTGTCTTTTATAACGCCAATGTGAAAGTCAGAAAGATGCGATATATTAAAAGAGTGGTTAAAAGAATTGTCACCATCCCAATCATTTGTTGCTGTCGAAATTGTAGAGTATGGAGATAAGTATGCTACGGGAAGTTGCAATGTTATAGTTTGGGTTGTTACATCCCAAGTAAAGGTCACATTTGCTGGCAGTGGTTGAAGACATAATTCCTCATCGTTAAGGTCTAAGTAATCATTTAAGTGATGTAAAACCGCATTATTTGCATGCTCAATTAAACGCAAAATGATAATTTGTTGTTTTTCATCTTCAACACCGTAATCATTTATTAAACGAGTGCTTATTGATGCTATAGTTGTCTCTTCATCACGGAATTGTGAGCGTAAGCAAGTGGGAGGAAAATCATTGTCAATGTCAATATAAAATGATTCTGGGTTAAGGTCTTGAATGGAACTGTAATCAAAATGCCCTGAAGAAAAGTGAGAATTAATGTCTTCTTTTTTATAAAATGTGATTTTCATAAACTTTACCAACCTATTTATTTAAGGTGTTATTATTGGAATAAAATGAGTTCAACCAAGGTAAACGGGGCTGGGGCTCCTTGAACTAGTTGTATTAGAGGTGGGCTGATAACTCCTAAATGGGCTACGCAACCAATATAGTGCCCTGGAAAGAGGAGAACGAGGAGCAGTTTCTTTAGCGGACTCATGTTTTAAAATTAACGGAGGAGTATTCATTTCATTAGGATCATCATGGTCATTCTGCTGCAAAAGATCATATTTAGTTCCTTTGTTTTGGCTATTTTCAATGTCATGATCACTTTCTAATTTTGCTGTTTCTGAATCGGGAATACTAAATGATTGAGTATCGTTATTCCATGAGTAGCCTAAGGCAGGAAATAAATGTTGTTCAATAGTGAGTGTATTTTCTGAAATATCATAAAGTTTCCAATTATGATTTGCGTCGCGAATTGTATCGAGTAAGTAACCTCGAAGTATTCCGCCAAAATAGCGACTTACAAGCGTTTCTATATCTCTTTGGCATAAGGGAGCTCCTCTAAATAATTTTTCAACACTCTCTAATTTTTCCTGTTGGGTGCGCGCACCTAAGCATTCAAAGAAACGGCCACCTGTATTTCTATAGGTAGGTTTGTTTTCTTCTAAACGAATCTGCGCATAATATTGTAACGCTTCACGTGTTTTTTTCCATAATAAAGCTCTTTTCTGAAAAGTATCTTGTTCATTTTCAGGAAGGCTGCTGGTTAATCCGTGAGCGACAAGATCACTGGTGGTATAAAGTCTATAATTATCTTGCTCTTGGCATGTAGCTTCCAATAATGAAAAATTTACAAATGATTCGGTGCCTTCTGCTGCAATAGGAAAAATAGAACCATTTTTAAAAATGAGCTGTTGGTCGCCATTAGGTAACGTTCTTATAGTAAAATCAGTTCCACTGGTATTAAATTGCCATTGCCCATTTTTGTAGAAAACTTTATTTTCTAAACAAAATTTTTGTCTTAAAAAGTTGATAAACTCTGACCCGCTTGGAAGCTTTTTTGAAAAATAAAAGAGTGAAGGAATAAAATTCTCAATGTTTTCTGCAATGAGTATAAATTTTCCGTTTTGAACTTCGGCTAAAGGAGCCTGATGATTTTTATAGACCAAGAATTTGGAGGATGAATAATTGCCATTGTTATCATAGATAGATGAAATAGAAAAATCTGTATTATTTGCATCTAAAATATAGGCGTTTGAGTTATTCATCTTTTGCAATTTATCAGGAGAATCAAGTTCGTTTTGTAATAAAAGAACAAATTTTTTGCTAATTGAAGATTCAGGATCTTCTAATTCAAAAAAAATAAAATTAGCAAAATGCTTTCTTAATAGTTGAATGTTGTCTTGTTCAAGATGAATACCATTTTCATCGATTTTTGCCAGAGGATAACGAATTTTTTCGTAAGAGAGATACAGAACTTCATTTCTATTGTATACAATGAAGTCGCTCTCAGCTACATTAATAGACCAGATTACCTTTGTATCTGTATTTTCACGAGTAATATTATTATCACTTAAATGAGGTTTAATTAATTTAAGAAAACTTAGTACATTGTCCTGGAGGGATTTATTTGCCGATAATTGTTCATATTCAAATTTAAAGGTGTGTTTTTTAATAGTATCTAAAGTATCTATTAATTGGCCAAAATTTTTGTCTTCAAGAGTAAGTTCGCCATTTATATTTATTGCAATAGGTAAGTCAGGGTAATTTTTATGACAGAGTCTTAAATTTTGATTAGTCAGATCTGTAAGAATAATAAAATCTGAATTTTTTTTCTCTTTTATATTTAAAGTTTTATTGCCATTTGAGTCATCCTCAAGCACGATAGAAAAATGTTTCTCTAAAAGTGCAGCATACTGCGTTACCTTGTTTTTAAGCCTTTCTGAAGCGTTTTGTATATCAAAAACAAAGAGGGTGATTTCTGTTTTCTCTGCTGTTTTAGGAGGCATTTTTAAAATCTCTGTATCAAAAATAAACAAAATTATACAAATTTTTTGTTCAACCTTCTAGTTTTTTGTGAAATTTAAGTTGGTATTAAGGTTTAGTGGCTTGTATATTTCTCTTGGTTAAAGCATAATATTTTTCCCTTTTTTTATTAGTGGGAGATGAACAATGTCTTGTTTGTTTTGTAAAATTTTGACTGGTGAAATACCGAGTGCAATACTTTTTGAGGACGAACATGTGGTGGCGTTTCGGGATATTAAGCCCCAAGCACCAACCCATTGTTTAGTTATTCCGCGTAAACATATTCCCACCATAAATGATGTGGCTACTGAAGACACATGGTTAGTAGGTCATATGATACAGATAGGTAAAATACTAGCTGAAAAAGATGGTCTGTCTGAAGAGGGGTACCGACTGGTATTCAATGTGAATAATAATGGTGGGCAAGAAGTCTACCATATTCATTTACATGTGTTAGGTGGCCGAAAGATGCACTGGCCTCCAGGATAACGATTAGAATTATTAAGCGACTTAGTTATGCAATCATTAGAAACATTATATAAAAATATTCTTTCAAATATTGGTGAAGATCCTGAGCGAGAAGGATTAAAAGAGACACCCAAGCGTGCCGCAAAAGCATTAGGGTTTTTGACAAAAGGATATCATCAGTCTTTAGATGAAATCGTGAATAATGCTATTTTTCAATCAGACATGAATGAAATGGTGATTGTAAAAAATATTGAGTTGTATTCTCTATGTGAACATCATTTACTTCCTTTTATTGGAAAATGTCATGTGGCTTATATGCCAACTGGTAAGGTAATAGGGTTGTCTAAAATTGCCCGTATTGTTGAACTGTTTGCACGACGCTTACAAATCCAAGAGCGATTAACACAAGAAATTGCTGAAAGCATTTTGAAAGTAACAGAAGCCTCAGGTGTTGGCGTCATTATTGAAGCGCGTCATTTATGTATGATGATGCGGGGCGTTGAAAAACAAAATTCTGTGCTAACAACATCCATGATGTTAGGTACATTTCGGGATAACCAAAGTACGCGAATGGAATTTTTGAATTTGGCGAAGTCTTAATATTTTTCTTGCATTATTCTAAAAAAAACGTTATCATCGCCGGCTCGTAAATTTATAGATAATTTAGGTATATTAGGTATGAAAACATTTAGTGCTAAGCCAGAGACTGTCGAGCACAAGTGGCTCTTGGTGGATGCTACTGATAAAGTATTGGGCCGTCTATGCAGTCGAATCGCAGCAATTTTGCGTGGAAAACATAAACCAGAATATACACCGCATGTGGATGTTGGTGATTATGTTGTTATTGTTAACGCAGAAAAAATTCGTGTAACAGGGGATAAAGGAGAAGGTAAGATTTACTACAGACACTCCGAATACCCAGGTGGTTTGAAGACAACTACATTTGATAAGTTGATGCAAAAGAACCCTATTCGTGCCATTGAATTGGCCATTAAAGGTATGTTACCCAAGAATCCATTGGGTCGTGCTATGTTCAGAAAGTTAAAAGTCTATGCAGGTAATGAACATCCTCATACTGCACAGCAACCTACCGTTCTTGAGGTTGAATAATGAAAAAAGAAAAAGCTACATCAAATACGACTGAAAAGAGTTTCTATTATGGAACTGGTCGTCGAAAAAGCTCAACAGCTCGTGTTTTCGCTAAAAAAGGTAAAGGTAACATTACTGTTAATGGCTTGCCTTTAGATGAATATTTTGGCCGTAAAACAGCTCGTATGATTGTAAGACAGCCTATCGAACATTTAGATTGTACACAAATGTTTGATTGGAATATTACTGTTGCCGGCGGTGGTATTTCTGGTCAAGCGGGTGCTATTCGTTTAGGAATGGCTCGCGCTTTAGTATCTTATGATGAAGCTGGACAAGATGAGAGTGTTGTTCGTGAAGATTCATGGCGTAGACGTTTAAGAGAAAAATCTTACTTAACACGTGATTCACGTAAAGTTGAACGTAAGAAAGTGGGCTTGAGCAAAGCGCGTCGAGCGAAGCAATTCTCTAAACGTTAATATACGCGGCACCCTTGATGGTGTAAGCTGCGTTGTAAGTTGCATCGACTTCGGTCATGTATTATTCATACACTCTCTAGTCTGCGTCACTTACGCCTTGCTGAACACATCAAGTGTTTGCGTATATGCCCTTTGTGGTTATAGCTTTTTGAAAAAAGATAGTGCATGTAGAAATATCGATCTCAAAAGACGACGTTTCTTAGTAATATTCACTTCAATATTCGGAGGAATGGCAGCATTTTTTGCTTCCATTCCTTTTTTTTCGGCCTTACGTCCAACAGCTCGAACATTACGGAAAGCAGGACCCATAGACGTTGATCTCAGTACTATTTTACCGGGAAAAATGATTACTATTGAGTGGCAAGGTAAACCAATTTGGATTCTTAGAAGAACACCAGAAATGGTGGCTCAATTAAAAAAAACAAATCCTGAATTACGTGATCCCACTTCACGTGTGGATCAGCAGCCAGCGTACGCTCAAAATCCATGGCGTTCTCGTCGACCAGACATTGCAGTTTTAGTGGGAATATGCACGCATTTAGGCTGTGTGCCTCAATATCAGCCAGAAAAAGATTTTTTGTGCCCTTGTCATGGTTCAGTATTTGATTTAGCAGGTAGGGTTTTTAGAAATGTACCTGCGCCTATTAATTTAGAAGTACCTCCTTATTATTATTTGGATGACAATCATTTACGGATTGGGGTGAGTGAAGGTAATTAAAATGCATTCATTTAATGTTATAAAAATCTGGCTCAACGAACGTTTTCCTTTCACGCAAACGTTCCGACATGCTTTAGAATACTCTGTTCCCATTAACTTAAATGCTTGGTATCTCTTTGGTTCTTTAGCACTCTTTATTTTATGTACTCAATTCCTTACGGGAATTTGGCTAGTTTTCTTTTATACACCCTCTGCTTCTGCAGCATTTGATTCGATACAGTTTATTATGCGAGATGTTTCTTATGGATGGCTAATTCGTTATTTGCATACCACCGGCGCCTCCGCATTTCTGTTGATTATCTATCTTCATATGTTTAGAAGTTTATTATATGGTTCTTATAAAAAACCTCGGGAACTTGTGTGGATTGTCGGCGTTATTCTTTTTATTTTATTATTGGCAGAAGCGTTTTGTGGATATTTATTACCTTGGGGACAAATGTCGTTTTGGGGCGCAAACGTAATCACTTCGGCGATCGAAGCTTTACCCTTTATAGGTAAACCCTTAAGCTTATTAGTGCGCGGAGATTTTGTCGTCTCCGATGTTACATTGCACCGATTTTTTGCCTTACATGTGATTGTAATTCCTCTATTACTCATTGGATTCATTGTATTTCATATTAAAACACTCCATCATGTAGGTTCAAATAATCCGGAAGGAACTGATAATATTAAAAAAATTCCTATTCATCCCTACTACACGGTAAAGGATCTGTTAGGAATTACAATATTTTTAGTGATATTTCTTAGTATTGTGTTTTTTGTTCCTGATATGGGTGGATATTTCTTAGAACCAGCCAATCAAATACCCGCTAATGGGTTAGTTACCCCTTCTCATATTCAGCCAATGTGGTATATGGCACCTTTTTATGCCATGTTACGTGCTATTCCGAATAAGATGGTGGGTGTTTTGCTTACAGCAGCAGCAGTTTCATTTCTCTTTTTATTACCCTGGCTGGATCGAAACCCTACGCGTTCTTTGCGTCACCGACGGTGGCCTTGCCGAGCAGCGTTAGCCTTATTTATTGTAAGTTTTATTGGACTAGGATATTTAGGAACAATAGAACTAACATCATTATCACAATTATTTGCACAAATATTTACAATAACCTATTTTGCATTTTTTTTATTAATGCCCCTTTATTCGAAAAGATAAATAAATGGTTAAAAAACATGTTATCATTTTTTTAATAGGGATATGTTATAAATTGGCATTCTCCGCAATATCACCTGCTGTCATTCATGGTGCCCAAATTTTCCAACAATATTGCTCTGCCTGTCATTCAGTAAAATATTTAGAAAGCAATCGTGAACTCCCCAGTTTTCCACTAAAAGAAACCCCAGCTATTTTAGGTATACATCCACCCGATTTATCGTTAGAAGTAAATGTCAGGGGGGCACATTGGGTATATGCTTATTTAGATAGTTTTTATCTTGATCCAAAAAGTCCTACCGGAATGAATAACAAAGTTTATCCAGGAACTGTAATGCCTAATATGTTAGGTGGTTTAAAGGTTCAGTTATCACCCCAAGAGTTTCATGAAACATTAAATGATCTCGTAAGTTTTCTGTCTTATGCTTCCGATCCGTACCAAGAAAAGCGAAAAAAATTGGGGTATTGGGTTGTTGGGTTTTTTTGTTTTTTCGCTATTTCATTGTATGGTCTTTTCTTTTACATAAGACGGGAAATACTTAATAAGTCGACTTATTAAGCAATTTTGTATATAATTACCCCCATAAAATATTCAAAAATGAATTTTTTATGGGGGATAAAATATGCAAGTTGGTCTCACTCTTAGTAATTTTTGGAAATGCCTTTGTTACTTTAATTCAATTCGACAATGTTACAGAACTAAATATTATTAATTAGGTGTTGATTTTCACTCATTTCGGCCTTGCGTTTATTATTCTTTTTCTATATAATTCGCCGCGTCGAAAACACATGAATATACCGAGATCAGATTGTCAACTAAAAAGCTTAATCAGACTGCATGGCGTGGCGTAAAGGCTTTATTAATAGTGCAGTTTGGATTAACCGTCATAATGATGATTCTTTGCGGTATGTTAAGTGGATGGTTAGCAGCTTATTCTGCTAGCTTGGCGGGAATCTGCTGCATTCTTTCTACCGCTGCTTTTGCAGCGATATCATTTAGAAAGAGTGGTGCCAAAGCAGCTGCAGAAATTGCACGTTCTTTTTATCGTGCCGAAGCGGTGAAATGGTTAATAACAATCATGTTAATGATGGTTATTTTCATTTTTGTTCCTATTGTTGCTGGAGCTTTTTTTGCTACGTTTGTCGTTGTACAAATGGCATATTGGGTAGCTCCTGGATTATTTAAATAGTAGTTTTGTATTAATGAGCACAGAAGTTTTAACAAGTTCAGAATATATTCAGCACCATTTGAAGCAGTTAACATTAAATCTGCAAACATTTGCCATTGGCAGTGAAGATGGTTTTTGGACAATCAACATATGTACCGTATTTTTCTCGGTAGTGTTGGGTGCTATATTCTTGGCTGTATTTTGGTGGGGCGGAAGAAAAGCAACTTCTGGGGTACCTGGAAAATTACAAAACTTTATTGAAATGTTAATGGATTTTGCCAATGGACAAGTGAAAGATTGCTTTCATGGCCATAGCGTATTAATAGCGCCTTTAGCCTTGACAATTTTTGTCTGGGTTTTCTTAATGAATTTTATGGATATATTACCGGTAGATTTATTGCCGTGGGCAGGTCATTTATTGGGTATTCCCTATATGCGTGTAGTACCGACTACAGATTTAAACTTAACTTTTGCATTATCAATTAGTGTATTTTTCCTTATTGTTTTTTATTCGTTAAAAATTAAAGGGGTAAAAACATTTGTTAAAGAGTTAACATTGCAGCCGTTTAATCATCCAGTCATGATACCTTTTAATTTTTTATTAGAAAGCGTAAACCTTTTAGCAAAACCTGTATCATTAGCATTACGGCTTTTCGGTAATTTGTATGCAGGTGAATTGATTTTTATTTTGTTAGCATTGCTTTCATTCCAGTTATCTCAAGAAATTAATATTGGAACAGGTGTATTGTCATTAGCACAAATCCTGCTGGCATTAGGCTGGTCTATTTTCCATATTCTTGTAATTACTTTACAAGCTTTTATTTTCATGGTCTTGACGATTGTATACTTAAGTCTTGCTCATGAAGATCATTAATATTTTTTAATAACTTTTAACTTTAACTAGAGGATAAACAATAATGATTCATCATCTTTCAAATGTAGGTTTCTTTGCTCACATTCAAAGCTTTACAGCTATTGCGGTAGCATTGTTGATTGGTTTAGGTGCATTAGGAACAGCGGTTGGTTTCGGTCTTTTAGGTGGAAAATTCCTAGAAGGTGCTGCACGTCAACCTGAAATGGTTCCTATGTTACAGGTTAAGATGTTTATCGTTGCAGGTCTTTTGGACGCGGTAACCATGATCGGTGTAGGTATTGCATTGTACTTTACTTTTGCTAACCCGTTTGCTCAGAATCTCATTAATTTCTTAGCACAACAAGCACAATAATAATAAGAGGGCGCCCAGAGTGAATATCAATGCCACTTTAATCGTTCAGATTATCACCTTTGCTTTTTTCGTTTGGTTTACGATGAAGTTCGTATGGCCTCCCATTACTAAAGCACTGGAAGAAAGACGGAATGAAATTGCTGAAGGTCTTGCAGCAGCAGAGCGTGGACAAAAAGAACTTGAATTAGCTCGTTATAAAGCAGTTCAAGATTTAAAAGAAGCCAAACTTCAAGCGGCAGAGATTATTGATAAAGCGCAAAAACGTGCTGCTCATTTATTAGATGAAGCAAAACAGTCTGCACAAACAGAAGCAGCGCGTTTGATTCAAGTTGCTCAAGAACAAATTGAGCAAGAAATGAACCAAGCAAAAGAAGCACTTAGAAAACAAGTTTCTAAATTGGCTATTGCTGGAACTGAAAAAATACTTGAACGCGAAGTAAATGAACAAACTCACCAAGCTGTTTTTGATAAGCTTGTTCAAGAAATTGGAGTGTAATGTCGATGGATTCACTAGATTGGATTACTGTTGCTAGGCCTTATGCCAAAGCTGTTTTTGAAGCCGCTATTGATGTTGGTGGAAAATCCATGGGTGAATGGTCTGATATTTTAGCCAAGTTATCTGTTGCTGCGACTGAACCGGGAGTGTTATTTTTTATAAAAAGACCTGACATTCTTCCTGCTGAAGCAGCAGCAGTCTTTTCTTCAGTTTTGAATGAGAAGAATAAAATGGCTGAACAGTTTCTTCAGTTGTTAGCTCAAACAAAGCGTTTGGGTGCTTTACCTGCTATTCATATGTTATATGAACAATTGCGTGCAGATTATGAAAAAACAGTTGAAGCAAATGTAACAACATTTGAACCCCTGACCGAACAACAACAAGAAGCACTGATTTCTGCATTAAAAAAACGCTTGAAACGTGATATTAAGTTAACCACACAAGTGGATAAAAAATTACTCGGTGGCGTTATTGTAGAAGCAGCAGGCTTAGTAATGGATGGTTCTCTTCGTGGCAGAATGCAACGGTTAAACGAAGAAATGATGAGTTAAGATTAATAAGAGGTTAATTAACGAGATGACAACACAGGTAAAATTAAATCCTTCTGAAATCAGTGATTTGATTCGTAAAAAGATTGAAGGCTATCAATCCACAACAGAAGTGCGTAACGAAGGAACAATCACTAGCTTAAAAGATGGTATTGTTCGTATTTTCGGTTTAACCGATGTTATGCAAGGAGAAATGATCGAGTTTGAAGGCGATGATACAGACGGTGGTGAAGGTAGTGGTGCTGTTACTTATGGTTTAGCGCTTAACTTGGAACGTGATTCTGTTGGTGCGGTTATCTTAGGTGACTACACTCAATTAGCCGAAGGTCAAAAAGCACGTTGCACACGACGTATTTTAGAAGTTCCTGTTGGTGAAGCTTTATTAGGACGTGTTGTTGATGCGTTAGGCCGACCAATTGATGGAAAAGGTCCCATTGAAACCACGTTAAGTTCTCCTATTGAAAAAATTGCACCTGGCGTTATTGATCGCCAATCTGTTAATCAACCAGTTCAAACAGGTTTAAAAGTAATTGATGCGATGACTCCGGTGGGTCGTGGTCAACGTGAATTGATCATTGGTGACCGCCAAACAGGTAAAACTGCCATTGCTATTGACGCGATTATCAATCAGAAACATTCAGGCATCAAATGTATTTATGTTGCTATTGGACAAAAAGCTTCTTCTATTGCGGCAATTGTACGTAAATTAGAAGAACACGGCGCAATGGCTTATACCACTGTAGTTGCTGCAAGTGCATCTGATTCAGCAGCATTGCAATTTATTGCACCGTACTCTGGTTGTGCGATGGGTGAATACTTCCGTGATCGTGGTGAAGATGCATTAATTGTTTATGATGATTTAACAAAACAAGCATGGGCTTATCGTCAAATTTCATTATTACTTCGTCGTCCACCTGGTCGTGAAGCGTATCCTGGGGACGTATTCTACTTGCATTCACGTTTATTAGAGCGTGCAGCAAGAGTAAATGCAGAATATGTTGAAAAAATGACGAACGGGGAAGTGAAAGGTAAAACAGGATCATTGACTGCATTGCCAATTATTGAAACTCAAGCGGGTGACGTATCTGCATTCGTTCCGACTAACGTTATTTCGATTACTGACGGACAGATATTCTTGGATACTGATTTATTTAACTCTGGTATTCGTCCTGCTATTAACTCTGGGTTATCTGTTTCTCGTGTGGGCGGTGCTGCACAAACTAAGATTATTAAGAAGTTTGGTGGTAACCTCCGATTAGTATCTGCTCAATTCCGTGAATTAGAAGCCTTCTCTCAATTTGCATCTGATTTGGACGAAGCAACACGTAAACAATTAGAACGTGGCCAACGCTTAACAGAGTTAATGAAACAAAAACAATATGCACCATTGCATGTTGGTTTAATGGCAGTTTCTCTTTATGCCATTGATGCTGGTTTCTTAGATGATGTTGAAAAACAAGCAGTAGGTTCTTTTGAAGAAGCGTTACATGGCTTTATGCGTGCTCATTATGCTGATTTCCTCAAGAAATTAGATGAAACAGGCGCATTAGATGCAGACATTCAAGCAACTCTGCAGAAAGCACTTGAAGAATTTAAGAAAACAGGAAACTGGTAGGAACCATTATGGCCGGCGCAAAAGAAATACGAACGAAAATCGCGAGTATTAAAAAAACGCAAAAAATCACGCGTGCAATGGAAATGGTTGCTGCAAGTAAAATGCGTAAAACGCAAGAACGTATGCGGCATTCACGACCTTATGCAGAAAAGATAAGAGGGGTTGTTCAACACGTGGCCAAAAGCCATTCTGAGTATCAACACCCTTATCTTACTGAGCGGCCGATTAAACGCGTTGGATTAATTATTATTACCACTGATCGTGGATTATGCGGTAGTTTAAATATTAATCTGTTTAAAGAAACTATTTTAAAAATGAAACAATGGCAGACCGCTAATGTGGCCATTGATTTATGTGTGATTGGTCGTAAGGGCGAAGCTTTTTTTAGACGAGCAGGCGGCAATATTGTTGCTTTTACTGAAAAATTAGGTGATACCCCGGGTATTTCTGACATTGTGGGTGTTGTCCAGTCCATGTTGAAAGAATATGACGAAGGCAAAATTGATGGTTTATATGTTGCCTATAATCGATTCGTTAACACTATGACACAAGAGCCGAAAATTGAACAATTACTTCCATTAGTGGCTTCTGAAGAAAAAGAAGTGAGTCATTATTGGGATTATATTTATGAGCCAGAAGCACAATCATTGTTAGATGAATTATTTGGGCGTTATATTGAATTGCAAGTATATCAAGGTTTGGTAGAAAACATTGCTTGTGAACAAGCGTCTAAAATGATTGCAATGAAAAATGCTTCGGACAATGCTGGCGATCTAATCAAAGATTTCCAATTGGCTTACAATAAGGCACGTCAAGCGGCGATTACGCAAGAATTAGCTGAAATCGTAAGCGGTGCTTCAGCATTATAGGTGATAGGGATGGCTCTTGTGGCCATCATAAATTTGTTGTTTTTATGTAGGGGTGGGTCTTGTACCCGCCCGAAAAAATAGGCACGTACAAGACCTGCCCCTACAAAATAAAGATTTAGAATAATAGAGGTTGTTATGAGTATAGGAACAATTGTTGAGATTATTGGCGCGGTAGTCGACGTTGAGTTTGCGCGTACCGAAGTGCCAAAGGTTTATGACGCTTTGCAATTAGTAGAAGGCGAGTTAATTTTTGAAGTACAACAACAATTGGGTGATGGTATCGTTCGTGCTATCGCGATGGGTGTATCTGATGGTCTAAAAAGAGGTTTAAAAGTTCGCAATACTGGTAAGCCAATTCAAGTACCAGTAGGTAAGAAGACTTTAGGTCGTATTATGAACGTTTTAGGCCAACCTATTGATGAAATGGGTCCTATTGGCGAAGACGAACAATGGTCAATTCACCGTAAAGCACCTCGTTATGATGAACAAGCCAATAGTTCTGAAGTATTAGAAACAGGTATTAAAGTTATTGACTTACTTTGCCCATTTGCGAAAGGTGGTAAAGTCGGCTTATTCGGTGGTGCCGGTGTAGGTAAAACCGTTAACATGATGGAATTGATTCGTAATATCGCTATTGAACATAGTGGTTACTCAGTATTTGCTGGGGTAGGTGAAAGAACTCGTGAAGGTAACGACTTCTATCATGAAATGAAAGATTCTAACGTATTGGATAAAGTATCCCTTGTTTACGGACAAATGAACGAGCCACCTGGAAATCGTTTACGTGTAGCGTTAACAGGTTTAACCATGGCTGAAAAATTCCGTGATGAAGGCCGTGACGTTCTCTTGTTCGTTGATAATATTTATCGTTATACCCTAGCTGGGGTTGAAGTATCGGCATTGTTAGGCCGTATGCCTTCAGCGGTAGGTTACCAACCTAACTTAGCAGAAGAAATGGGTATGCTTCAAGAACGTATTACGTCTACAAAGACAGGTTCTATTACGTCAATCCAAGCAGTATATGTTCCTGCGGATGACTTGACCGATCCGTCACCTGCAACAACATTTGCCCACTTGGATGCGACGGTAGTATTGTCACGTCAAATCGCTGAATTAGGTATTTATCCTGCGGTGGATCCATTGGATTCTACTTCACGTCAATTAGATCCATTAATCGTTGGTAATGCACATTATGATACCGCTCGTGCAGTACAAAAAACATTGCAACGTTATAAAGAGTTAAAAGATATTATTGCTATTTTGGGTATGGATGAGTTATCTGAAGAAGATAAATTAACCGTAAGCCGTGCTCGAAAAATTCAACGTTTCTTGTCTCAACCTTTCTTCGTAGCAGAAGTATTTACAGGTTCCCCTGGAAAATATGTTTCTCTCAAAGATACTATCGCTGGCTTCCAAGGTATCTTGAATGGTGAATACGATGCCATTCCAGAACAAGCTTTCTATATGGTTGGTAGCATTGACGAAGCGTTGGCTAAGGCAAAAGAACTATAATAAGGTGAGTTAAGATGGCTATGAGTATTCATTGTGACATTGTCAGTGCAGAGAATGAAATTTTTTCTGGATTGGTTGAACTAGTAGTTGCCACTGGGTTATTGGGAGAACTGGGTATTACTCGTGGCCATGCGCCGTTATTGACTCAAATCAAACCGGGCGAAGTTCGTTTAACCCTTCAAGGTGGTAAAGAAGAATTATATTACATTTCTGGTGGTATGTTAGAAGTACAACCTCATTGTGTAACAGTTCTTGCTGATACGGCAGTGCGTGCGGAGAATCTAAACGAAGCGGCCGCGTTAGAAGCCGAACAAAAGGCTCGTGAAGCGTTAGCGCATCGTAATGCTGATTTCGATTATTCTAAAGCTGCGGGTGAATTAGCCCGTGCTGCTGCCCAAGTTCGCTTGCTGAAAAAGCTAAAGCATCATTAATAGTCTATATTTTACCTCAATAAATTTGGGGTATTCCAACCTCAATGACATTCGGTTAACAGAATTTTAAGATCTTTCTCCGTAGGGGCGGGTCTTGTACCCGCCTGTTATTTCGAGGCTATTGAAGTTTCGGGCAGGCACAAGACCTGCCCCTACACTTAGGAATTTTGTCTTATCGAATGCCATTGATTCCCACCATAGAACCAAAATTACTTGGAAAAGGCTATATTCTTTGAAACCCTTACATAAGATCCCGGAGCATCTTCAATAATAGAATAAGGGGCGTTATTAATCATGCGTGCGGCAATCTTTTTTCCACTGTGTGAAGATAGCCAGTTTTCCCAATGCGTCCACCAAGATCCATTATTCTTTTGCGCGTTATTTAAAAATTCTTCTGCCTCAGGGTAATATGTTTCATTCGTATAATAATAATATTTATCTTTAATGGGAGGATTAATGACTCCAGCAATATGACCAGAACCACTTAAGACAAATGTGGTTTTTCCTCCATGATGCAGCCTTCCGGAATAGGTCGATTTCCAAGGGGCAATGTGATCTTGTTCAGCCGATAAAAAATATGTGGGTGTCTTTATTTTTTTTAAGTGGATAGGCGTATTTAATAAACGAATTTCTCCTGATTGGATAAGTTTATTGTCTAAATACATATGCCGCAAATAAAAAATAAGCATTTTTTGCGGCAAATTGGTGTAATCAGCATTCCAATAAAGAATGTCCATGGGTATAGGTTTATCACCATGTAAATAATTTTTAACAAAATTAGACCAAATGAGATCATTAGCTCGCAATAAGTTAAATGCTTGGGAAAGCGTAAAGCCATCTAAAAAGCCTTGTTGTTTAACATATTTTTTAATAAACTTAAATTGTTTTTCATCTAAGAACACACCTAAACTTCCTGGATTGGCAAAATCTAATAAAGTAGTTAAATAAGTAGCACTGGCAATGCATGTTTTTTTCTTAGCGGCTAAGTAAGCGAGTGTACTTGCTAATAATGTTCCGCCAATACAATAACCCATTGCATTGATGGAAGAAATACCGGTAGTTTGTTGAATGACTTCCAATGCGGACAATGTCCCTTCTGAAAGGTAATGCTCAAAATTTTTATCTGCATGCGTGTGATTGGGATTAACCCAAGAAATCATAAAAACGGTGTAACCTTGTTCAACAAGCCAACGAACTAAAGAGTTTTGTGGGCTTAAATCCAGAATATAATATTTATTAATCCAAGGTGGAACAATTAATAAAGGTTTACGGTAAACTTTTGAGGTGGTTGGCTCATACTGAATCAATTGCATAAGACTGTTTTGAAAAATAATCTTTCCTTTTGTGGTGGCAATATTTTTTCCTATTTCGAAAGCTTCAAAATCAGTCATCTTAAGGCTGATTTTTCCTGGACATCCACTTATATCTTCAAAGAAATTATTTAATCCTCGTACAAGATTATCTCCTTGCGTTTCAATGGTTTGTTGAAGTACATGGGGATTTGAAAAAAGAAAATTGCTGGGAGCCATAAAATCTAGCCATTGCTTTGTATAAAACATAACTTTTTCTTTATGAGAGGGAGCTATTTCCTCGATGGCTTGCCAACCCTGTTCAATGGTTTTTTCAAGGAGTAAATATGATTGACTGATAAAATGATACAGTGGATGCTCATGCCATAATTCGTCTTTAAATCGCTTATCTTCATAATGCAAATTGTTTTTAAGTAAGGCACTGTAATTGTCTAAATATTCTGAATAAATCGTGAACATTTTTTCAGAATCAAAATGAATATGCTTAATGACTTTTTGATAATCTTCTATCAACAAATCATAATATTTTTGAATATTATGCCAACTATTATTTTCACTGTTTATCGTACAGATTTGCTGACATTTTTCATTAAAGGCAATGAAATTCTCAGTTATTTTTTGGAAAATTAAGTTTTCTGTGTTCATGGAAGTAGTTAACCTTTTCCATTGAAGTGTATAGTTTTTTTCACTATAGACTAAAATTGACAAAATAATGCTTCTTTACTAATTAATTTAATCTAAATTATTTTTAGTTTTTAATAGACCTCTTCGGAAACTTGACAATTTTGCTATTAGTTCGAGGAATGAATTTTTTGAGAACCGGAGTTTACAAGACGTAAATGAGGATTCGAAAAAGATGAATGACGAAGAAATAATACAAAAGAGTCAGTTTACGAAGAGGTCTAATGAATATTTTTGTAGGGAGGTATTATGATGAGATACACAGATGCTTTTGAAAATTTGGGTGACTCGATGAATAGACAAATGGCAGCCATTGCTGAATTAAATATGAAAACTTTCGGCAAAATGGTATCTAGAACAGATTTATGGGGGGATTTTATGCGCATAAAAAAACCAGAAGATTTTTTGGGAGTGCAAATGAAAATAGCAATGGCAGCAGGAACAGAAGCATTGCAGTATTCCCAGGAGCTTTGCAGTATTATTTGTAAAGAAGCAGCGGAAGGTGCAAAAAATTTTACTAATACAACCACGTCGTCCAGAGCACAAAGTAGTTCGTCAACAACATCACACCACAAAGGAAAAGAAAAAGAGTAATAGTTAATGAAAGCAAGTGAAGAGATAAAAGAACAGCTCGGTTATCCAACAGAATATGAGGGACAAGCCTATGATATTATGCTTCATGCTTTATTAGGTAAATGGATAGGATGGTTATCGCCAGCGGCAATAAGTTTAAGCCAAGTAGATTGGTTATCCCATTTATTTCTTTCACCTGCTAAACAAATGGATTTGGTGAACCAAGCTTTCGATATGGGAGGAAAACTTACTTTTCAATTATTAGCAAATATGGGCTTAATTGAATGTGAAAATAGTGAACTGTGTGTACATACTACACAAAATGATAAACGTTTTGCTGCGCCTGAATGGGAAAGTTTTCCTTTTAATTTTATCTCTAGCACTTTTTTGACGTGGCAAGAATGGTGGAATCTTGCAACAACTCATATTCGGGGTGTCTCAAAACATCATCAAGAGGTAATCAATTTTACGGTTCGACAAATGATTGATACATATTCACCTTCAAATTTTCCCTGGACAAATCCCGAAGTATTAACAGAAACCTTTCAAACGGGGGGAAAAAATTTTATCGATGGGTATCATAATTATTTAGAAGATATGTATAGAAACCATTATAAATTACCCCCTGTTGGTGTAGAAAAATATCAAGTTGGAAAAGATGTTGCCATTACACCAGGTAAAGTTATTTATCGTAATCATTTAATGGAGCTCATACAATATGAGCCCCAACATAAAAAAGTCTATCCTGAACCGATATTAATTATACCCGCGTGGATTATGAAATATTATATTTTGGATCTTTCTCCGCATAACTCATTAGTGAAATATCTGGTAGGAAAAGGACATACAGTTTTTATGATTTCCTGGAAAAATCCTGGGAGTGAAGATCGTAATTTAGAGCTAAATGATTATTTGCATATGGGTATTATGCAAGCAATATCTATAATTAGAGAGATATTGCCCAAGACAAAAATCCATGCAGCAGGATATTGCTTAGGTGGAACGCTCTTAGCTATTGCCGCGGCATGGTTGGCTGGTCAAAATGATGATTCCTTAGCGAGCATGACTTTGTTTGCTACCCAGGTGGACTTTCGTGAAGCGGGTGAATTATCCCTCTTTATTGATCATAGCCAAATTGCATATCTAGAAGATCTGATGTGGGAAAAAGGATATCTTGATGGTCCTCAAATGAGTTGGGCATTTAGTATGTTGCGTTCGAATGATCTTATCTGGTCACGCATGGTTCATGATTATTTATTAGGTAAACGTCGTCCTTTAAATGATTTGATGGCATGGGATGCAGATACAACCCGGCTCCCTTATCGCATGCATTCAGAATATTTGCATAATTTATTTTTAAATAATGAACTAATACAAGGACATTATAGAGTCAGAAAAAAACATGTGTCTCTAGCGGATATTCAATTGCCACTTTTTGTTGTGGCGACTCAAAAAGATCATGTATCACCGTGGCGATCAGTCTATAAAATACAGCTATTTTTAAATGCCGATACTACCTTTATTCTTACTAGCGGTGGTCATAATGCGGGCATTGTGAGCGAACCTGGCCATCCACGCAGAAGTTATCAAATGAAAATACGTAAAAAAGATGAAAAATATACCAGTCCAGATATTTGGCAATACAATGAGCCCTTTGCAAAAGGTTCCTGGTGGCCTAAATGGGCAAGATGGCTGGCAGATCTTTCTGGAAAAAAAATACCTGCTCCTTCCATGGGTATTGCAAGTAATGAGCATCCTATATTAGGTGATGCTCCTGGAGTATATGTGTTAAAAAAATAATTTTCCTGCATAGGGAGCTTTTGTTTTAAGGGTTCGCCACTTTGTTGTAGTTTTCAACTAGTTCGTCATTGCGAGGAGCGGTATTGCGCAGCGTAGCGGAGCAATAAAGCGACGCGGCAATCCAGACAACGATATTCATTGGATAATTGTTGCTGGATTGCTTCGTCATATTTGCATTGCCACCCTTCGCTACGCTATGGGTTCAATTCAAATATTTCTCGCAATGACGGGGCTTGATGGAATTTAAATGGTTTGAAAATCAGGGGATTATTTATGAAAAAACTGACGAGACTTCAGTCGTGTGTTGCGGGTGAGTACAAGACTTGTCCCCTCCGAAAAACCGAAAAATGATGTAAATGCATTCAGTTAAAAATGAGGTAAGTGTTATGACTCAATATGTTGCGCTGGTTACAGGTGGCACGGGAGGTATCGGTACCGCCATTTGCCAACATCTTTGTTCAAAAAATGTTAAAGTGATTGCAAGTTACAATCACCGTGCTGATCATTCCTTTGCTAATGCTTGGAAAAAAGAACAAGAACAACTGGGTTATAATAATATGGTGGCGTATTATGCTGACGTGCGGGATTATAGTTCTTGCAAAACATTGATTCAACAAATTGAATCAGATTATCAGCATATTGATATTTTAGTGAATAATGCTGGTATCAATGACGATGTCCAATTATATAAAATGCCGTTAGAAGCTTGGTCAAATGTAATTAATACTAATTTAAATAGTATTTTTAATGTAACCCGGCATGTCATTAATGGAATGATGGAACGTAATTATGGCCGTATTATTAATATTTCTTCAGTCAATGGGCAAAAGGGACAATTTGGTCAGACAAACTATGCAGCGGCCAAAGCAGGTATGCACGGTTTTACCAAAAGTTTAGCGCTGGAAGTAGCGCGTAAAGGGATAACAGTAAATACCATTTCCCCTGGTTATATCCATACACAAATGCTTAGTTCTATTTCAGAAGATATTCTCAATAAAATTATTGATACTATTCCAGTAAAACGGCTTGGGAAACCAGAAGAAGTTGCAAGAATGGTAGCATTTCTTGCCGATGAAGCCAGTGGATATATTACCGGTGCTAATTTTTCTATTAATGGCGGGCAGCATTTATATTAGAAAGCGCATATTACAACTATTGATATGCAATTATTTTGATTTGTAGAAAGGCTATTTTTAATGTAATGAAAAAAGAAAAGCTTTCTTGTGTGGGCAGAAAATTTTTCTGCCCTAAATGGACTTTGCTTTAATTAAGCGATTTCTTCTTCTTTTTGAGCTTGTTCAACAGGAGAAGTTTCGATGTCATCATCGCCAGTTCTTTCTTGTTGAATACGAAGGTAAATCTCTTCGCGGTGTACGGAAACATCTTTAGGCGCATTGATTCCTAAACGAACCTGATTGCCTTTGATGCCTAAAACAGTCACATTGACATCATCACCAATAATTAACGTTTCACCCATACGACGAGTTAAAATTAACATCTTGTTTTTCTCCTTGTTTAATTTTATAACTTTTATCTGATTTACTCATGAACCAGAAAATCGATTATAACCTTTCCTTAGGGGAAACGTCTAGTCGAAAAGCGGCATGAATGGCACGAATTCCGGCTTCAATATGTCCTTCATCTATGATGACTGAAATTTTAATTTCAGAGGTGGATATCAAAGAAATATGAATTTTTTCAGTAGCTAAAGCTTGAAACATCTTTTGGGCAACGCTGGCATGGTTTCGCATTCCTACACCTACGAGGGATAACTTGGCCATACGATCGTTTCCAATAAGTTGGATCGAAGAAGAAAAATTGGCAACAGTTTTATCTAATACTGTCATAGCTTTTAAGTAATTATCTCGATGAACCGTAAAAGTAAAATCGGCTGTTCCTGCTTCACGTGTATGCTGAACAATCATATCTATTTCAATTTCTTCTTGACTCACTTCTGAAAGCAGTTGTGCTACTGTTCCTGGATGATCCGGAACATTTACCAGGGTTAATTTAGCTTCTTGTCGACTGTAAGTAATACCTGAAATGATAGGACTTTCTAAATTTGTCTGTTCAATATCTTGTTGGCTTCCACTGCAAATTTTGGTGCCGAGGCTGGGCTTAATGCTTGATAGCACGCGGAGAGGAACATGATATTTTTCGGCAAATTCCACTGAACGTACCTGTAACACTTTACTGCCAAGGCTAGATAACTCTAACATCTCTTCGGCAGACATTGTCTCTAAAAGACGGGCATTAGGTTCAATACGGGGATCAGCGGTGTAGACACCATCCACATCCGTAAAAATTTGGCATTCATCCGCTGATAAGCAAGCAGCTAAAGCGACGGCTGTTGTGTCTGAGCCACCTCTACCTAAAGTAGTAATATCGCCATTATAATTAACCCCTTGAAACCCAGTGACCACGGGAATGCAGTTATCAGCTAATGCTTGGCGAAGAGGGCCTTCATCTATATGAACGATTCTGGCTTTTTCATATTGACTGTCGGTTAAAATGCCCGCTTGAGCACCAGTAAAAGATCGCGCATGATAACCTTTTTTTACAAGACACAAACTGAGAAGAGCGGCGGAAACTTGTTCGCCTGTTGAAACAAGCGTCGCATATTCGCGCATGCTGGGTTGAATAGCCTTTATAGGGGAGCTTTCGGCATCGTTGTCTTGAGAGGTGGTTGAGGAAGGGGTATTTTCTTCTGCACAGGCAATATTATTCGCCAACTCGATTAAGCGATCGGTTTCGTGACCCATTGCGGAAACAACGACAACAACTTGATGGCCAGCTTGGCGTGTACGAATAATGGTATCCGCCGCAAAACTAATGCGCTCTGCTGTCCCAAGAGAAGTACCACCAAATTTTTGTACAAATAAGCTCATAATGTTACCGTTAAACATTGTTCCAGTTTTTGGCGTACATTGTCTATTCGTTGTTGAAGATCGGCAGGTTTAGCTGAACCACCTTGAGCCATATCCTCACGACCGCCTCCTTTTTCTACAATCATTTGTACCAATGTTTTCGCATCCGGTACTTGAGGTAAATATTCTTTAGTAATACCGGCGATGGCTTGAATTTTATCGCCTTGTACGCAAACAAGAACAATAGCTGCTTGTTGTAAGCGGTTTTTTAACGCATCGACAAGAGTGCGCAAATGCTTTGCATCAATATTATTTAATTCAGCCACTAAGAGTTTGGTATTACCAATGGTTTTAGCTTGTTGTGCTAGGACTTCGGCTTTATTATTAATTAATTGATTATCGAGTTGTTCAATAGTTTTATTTAATTGATTTTGAGTGGTAAGCACTTGATCAATTTTTTGTGGCACTTGTTCCGTGCTGCAATGTAAAAGGGCGGCGGCTTCGTGGGCTAAGCGAGCCTGATGTTGTACCCACTGAAGCGCCGCAAGGCCGGCAACCCCTTCAATACGACGAATGCCTGCGGCAATACCACTTTCTAAGATAATTTTGAACGATCCAATATCACCTGTTCTTTCTGTATGGGTACCACCGCATAATTCTTTGGAAAAATTACCCATAGATAAAACGCGTACGGTATCGCCATATTTCTCACCAAATAAAGCCATTGCTCCGGATTGCCGTGCTTCTTCATAAGGTAAAATATCCGTATGAACGGGTACGTTCAATAAAATTTTCTCATTGACCCATTGTTCCACCGCTTCAATTTGTTCACGTGTTAATGCTTCTGTATGAGAGAAGTCAAAACGTGTTTTTTCAGGTGTAACAAGAGAACCTTTTTGCTCTACATGTTCACCCACAACGGCTTGTAAGGCAGAATGCAGCAAATGTGTTACCGAGTGATGGGCTCGTGTGGCACGGCGTTTGTCCCCATCTACTTGTGTTAATAAATGTGCTCCAACAGAAAGAGGAGAAATATTTTTTGCCCATTGGCCGTAGTGCACAATGGCGTCGCCAATTTTTTGGGTGTCCTGGACAAAGAAAAGAGGTGTCTTACTTTCATCATTCAAAAAGCATCCAGTGTCACCTACTTGGCCGCCGCTTTCCGCATAAAAAGGGGTTTTATCGAGAACAATACCAACTGCTTTATTTTTTTCTGAAGGTTCAATAATTTTCTGAATTTGACCTACTAAGCTTAAGTGTTCATATCCATGAAATTCAGAAGACTCTTCTAAATCAATGTTTTCCCCATAATTTGCCTTGAATGTGTTGGCTTTTTGTGACGCTTCTCGTTGTTTTTGCATGGCTGCTTCAAACCCAGCGATGTCAATTTCCAATCCTTTTTCCCGTGCGATATCCGCGGTAAGATCAACCGGAAAGCCATAAGTATCGTAAAGTTTAAAGACGATATCACCGGGAATAATGTTATTGTTTATTTCTTCCAAGCTGTTTTCTAGTAAAGTTAATCCATTTGCTAGGGTTTTAGAAAATTGTTCTTCTTCTTGTTTTAACCCTTTTTCAATGAATGCTTGCTTCTCTTTTAGTATCGGATAAGCATTTCCCATTACCTCTATTAACGGCGTTACCAGTTTAAAGAAGAAAGATCCCGCAATACCTAACTTATTTCCATGTCGTAATGCTCGTCGGATAATACGACGTAGTACATAGCCTCGGCCTTCATTGCTCGGATAAATGCCTTCTGCCATTAAGAAAGCACACGAACGAATATGATCGGCAATCACATTATAGGAAGGAGAACGATCTTTACTTAAGGGGAGGCCTTTCAGCTCATTAGAATTGTTTGGTGATTTTAAATTCTCAATTGCACGAACCAAATGTTGAAAACTATCAATATCATAATTACTATGAACGCCTTGCATTACTGCGCATAAACGCTCCAATCCCATGCCTGTATCAACAGAGGGTTTTGGTAAGGGGTGCATTTGGCCATCAGCAGTGCGATTGAACTGCATAAACACAAGATTCCAAATTTCAACGTAGCGATCACCATCGGCATCAGGACTTCCAGGAGGGCCACCCGCGACTTCAGGACCATGATCATAAAAAATTTCAGTACAAGGTCCACAAGGTCCTGTATCCCCCATAGACCAAAAATTATCTTTTTCACCGCAACGAGAAAAGCGTTCACTAGAAATATTCATTTCTTTAAGCCAAATATCTTCAGCCTCTTGATCTTCTTCATAAACGGTCACCCACAGTTTTTCCGCAGGCAATTTAAGTTCTTGGGTTAAAAAATTCCATGCAAATTGAATGGCTTCGCGTTTAAAGTAATCGCCGAAGCTAAAATTTCCTAACATTTCAAAAAACGTATGATGTCGGGCTGTATAGCCGACATTTTCAAGATCATTATGTTTTCCACCAGCACGAACACACCCTTGGGCTGTAACCGCCCGTGTATAAGAACGTTTTTCACGCCCTAAAAACACATCTTTAAATTGCACCATTCCCGCATTGGTAAAAAGCAAAGTCGAGTCTCCTGTAGGAACTAACGGTCCAGATGAGACGGTGGTGTGATTGTGTTGTTTAAAATAATCAATAAATAAACGTCGGATATCAGTACTTTTCATGTTAAAACTAATTAGAAAATTTCTTTAAATATTTGTTGAATAGTGGAAGCTTCAAAACCGCGATACAGCAAAAAGCGTTTTTGCGCGAGCATTAACGCTTTTTTATCAGCATCAGGGTTCTGTTTTAAAACGCGCATGCGCTCCCCATATTTTTTTTCAATGGCTCTTTTAGCTAATGAAAACCAAGAAGATTGCCAAATGACAAGAACTTCTTCAAGGGCACCCTGTTGAATCCCCTTTTCTTTAAGTTCAGCACAAATGCGCAATGGTCCAAAGCCGCGTCGAACGCGGGATTGAATATAAGCTTCAATAAAACGTTCATCGCTTAAGTGTCCCGCTTGCTTCATCTGTGCAATGACTGTCTCTACATCCTGAGGATTATCAGTACTGGATAAAAGCTTGCGGCGCAACTCTTCTTCCCCATAATCTCGCTGAGCCAGCCGTCGGAGCGCCTGGTTCAGCAAATCTTTAGTTGTGACAGAAGCGCGAGCCTTTTCTAGCACGTTGTCGTCTTTTTCAACCATATTAAGGTTCCCCTACGAATTCCTCTTCTTCAATATTAAAATCGCTTTCGTTATCTAAGCGATTTTGAGCCGCTTTTTGTGAGAATTGCTCACGAATGCTGGTTTCAATAGCTTGTGCTATCGCAGGATTTTCTTTTAGGAATTGGCAAGCGTTTTCTTTCCCTTGTCCAATTTTTTGGCCTTTATAGCTATACCATGCACCAGCTTTTTCAACAAAGTCCATTTGAACCCCTAATACAATAAGCTCGCTTTCACGTGAAATGCCTGTGCCATAGAGAATATCAAATTCTGCTGTTTTAAACGGTGGAGCTACTTTATTTTTAACCACTTTAACTTTGGTTTCGCTACCTAAAATTTCATCGCCTTTTTTCAATGCGCCAGTACGTCGAATATCTAATCGCACAGATGAGTAGAATTTTAAGGCATTTCCACCAGTAGTTGTTTCGGGGTTTCCAAACATAACACCAATTTTCATACGGATTTGGTTAATAAAGATAACCAATGTATTGGAGCGTTTAATATTGGCCGTTAATTTTCTTAACGCTTGAGACATTAAACGAGCTTGCAATCCCATATGGGAATCACCCATTTCACCTTCAATTTCGGCACGAGGGGTAAGTGCAGCAACGGAGTCTAAGATAACGACGTCTACGCCATTGGAGCGGACGAGTAAATCCATGATTTCAAGGGCTTGTTCGCCAGTATCTGGCTGAGAGACTAATAGGTCTTTTACATTAACGCCTAATCTTTCAGCATAGCTAGGATCTAACGCATGTTCCGCATCGATGAAAGCGGCGGTACCGCCTTGTTTTTGGCATTCCGCGATGACTTGTAATGTTAATGTGGTCTTTCCTGAAGATTCTGGACCGTAAATTTCAACAATCCGGCCGCGGGGTAAGCCACCGATACCTAAAGCCATGTCGAGGCTAAGTGAGCCAGTTGAAATTACTTGAATGTCACGAACCGCTGATGCATCTCCCATTCGCATAACAGCACCTTCGCCAAATTGGCGTTTAATTTGTAGCAGAGCAGCGCTCAATGCTTTTTGCTTATTATCTTCCACGAAGTTATCCTCTAGTTGTTGAAAATCCAGAGTATACCACGAAATTTGATAGAGAAAGAGAGGGATATGGATAAATTTTAGCTCGTTTAAAAGCCTCAAAGGAAAATACTATCGAAGATTCCTTAGTAAATATTGTTGGTATGAGTACATAAATAAATATTTCCTTAATTTTTTTGCGCTATAATTCGTTTTCTTTTTTAATTGTCTTTCTAAATGAATTTTTGTTAGAATCTTTAACTTATGCGTCAGTATTTGGAAAAAGCCATAAAGTCTTTTGGGCTTGAGGGGAAAATAAATGTTGAGGCGTGTGTTTTTTATCTCGAAGAAGTGCTTCGATGGAACAAAACGCACGGACTTACTACTATTGTGGATCCTCATGAAATGGCGGTGAAACATTTAGCCGATAGTCTATCTATTCATAAGTTCATTACAGGAAGTCGTTTAGCAGATATTGGAACGGGGGGCGGTTTCCCCGGAATTCCTTTAGCACTACTTTTTCCAGAGAAGCAGATAACATTAGTAGAAAGCCAAAATAAAAAAGCCACTTTTTTACGACATATAAAACGTTCACTTAATTTGTCTAATGTCGAAGTGATTCAACAACGAGTTGAAAAATTTTTTCCTGAAGAGCGTTTTGATGGAATTATTACACGTGCTTTTAGTTCATTGGCTTTGATGTTGCAATTAACAAAACATTTATGTGCGCCTAATGGCTATTTCTTGGCAATGAAGGGTGCTTTCCCTCATGATGAATTGTTGGATATTCAATCGGAATATCCCCATTATCGTGTTGAAAACCTTTCTGTTCCTGAATTAGCTGCTGAGCGTCATTGCGTAATTATTCCTGGAGAACAAAAGTGACGAAGAGTATCAAGGCAAAAGTAGTTGCTGTCGCCAACCAAAAAGGCGGCGTTGGAAAAACAACTACAGCGGTTAATTTAGCTGCAGCATTAGCGTTGTCGGATAAAAAAACATTGTTGATTGATCTAGATCCTCAAGGAAATGCTACGATGGGTAGCGGTGTAAATAAACATCAACTGAAGTATTCAGTGAACGATGTTTTATTGGGTGAAGCGCATTTAAGGGATGCAATAGTATTAACCCAGGCAGGTTATGCATTAGTTCCTGCCAATGGAGATTTAACGGCTTCGGAAATTGGATTAATGGCCAAACCGGATCGTGAAGCGTCATTGCGTACTTTATTGGCTGATCTTGAACAATCTTTTGAGTTTATTTTGATTGATTGCCCTCCGGCTTTGAATCTTTTAACGATTAATGCGTTTACCGCGTCGGATTCAGTCCTAGTGCCGACTCAATGCGAGTATTATGCTTTAGAAGGGTTAGCTGCGTTATTGGATACCATTGAACAACTAAAAAATAGTGTTAACCCTAAGCTTAAAATAGAAGGTATTTTACGCACGATGTTTGATGGTCGTAGTCGACTTGCCCAGGATGTGTCAGCTGAATTAATTAAGCATTTTGATAAAAAAGTGTATAGAACGGTTATTCCTCGGAATATTCGTTTAGCAGAAGCACCTAGCCATGGTTTGCCAGCATTATTGTATGATCGTTCTTCACAAGGTTCTGCTGCTTATGACGTATTAGCGGATGAATTCTTAAAGCAACAACAAGTGGTGTCTGAAGCAATATGTTAAAAACTCCTGAAAAAAAAGGTGGATTAGGACGAGGTCTTAATGCTTTATTGAGTCAAACTGCTTATTTGTCTAGTGGTCAAGCAAGTAAAGAAACGGCATTCAAAAAAATGCCGGTGAATCAGCTTTCTCCCGGGAAATATCAGCCCAGAAAGCATGTTCCCGAAGAAAGTTTGCAGGAATTGGCGGATTCTATTAAGCAGCAAGGGATTGTACAACCTATAGTTGTTCGTCCTATTGGCTATGAGCAATACGAAATTATTGCAGGGGAGCGACGATGGCGCGCAGCTCAAATGGCAAAGTTGATTGAGGTGCCTGTCATTGTTTATGAGATAGAAGACTCCAAAGCCTTGGCATTTTCTCTCATTGAAAATATTCAACGGGAAGATTTAAATCCTATGGAAGAAGCGTATGCATTGCATCGCTTAATCGAAGAGTTTGGATTGTCTCATCAGCAAACAGCAGAAGCAGTTGGAAAATCCCGCACAGCCGTGACAAATATGTTGCGATTGCTACACTTAACAGATAGTGTAAAAAAATGGGTAGAAGAACGCCAATTAGAAATGGGGCATGCTCGTGCTTTATTGACATTATCCGCCACAGAGCAACACGCTGTAGCAAAAATTGTCATTGAAAAAGGATTATCAGTGAGAGAAACAGAAGCACTGGTGAAAAAATACCGCCAGTTCGGAGGTAAGAAGGAAAAGAATGTTGAGTCAGTTTTAAAGGATCCTAATCTTGCTCAATTTCAGATGGAGCTCTCGGAACGATTGGGAGCTAAAGTGGTCATTAACCATACTCCAAAAGGGAAAGGTAGTTTGGTAATTTATTACAATAGTTTAGGAGAGCTCGATGGTATTATCGAGCATATTGCATAATAGAGTTTATTTAAAATGAGAAGTATTGTTTGGTTTAGAGAAGATTTGCGCATTCAAGATAACCCTGCGCTTTTTGAAGCAGTAGAAGCGAGTTTTGATGGTGTGGTTGGGTTATACATTATTGATGAATCTATGTGGAAAAAAAACCATACGGCAGCTTGTCGTGTGGAGTTTATTTTACGAGGAGTGGCTAAGTTAAGCGAGGCGTTATCAGCACTTCATATTCCTCTATTAGTTCGTCAAGTTGCGACGACGGAAGAAATCCCTAGTGTTATTTTATCTGCAATGGAGCAAGTTGATGCGAAGGCTCTTTACTGTAATGCGCAATACGAATTAACTTGTGCTACAAGAGATGCAATGGTTGAAAGCATCTTAGAAAAATCATCTATAAAAATGCATACCTTCCACGATCAATTGGTGCTTAAACCGCGCGAAGAACATTCTAAAACCTTTGCCGCTTATAAAAAATTGTGGACGAAACAATTTATTCAGAAAGGTGGGGTTCAGTTATTGCCCCCTATTTATGAACAACGTGCTTTGGGTATTGGTTCGGATTCGGTTCCCACTAATTTGCCTGATTTTTGTTCTTCTGTTCCAGAGACCTTGTGGCCGGCTGGAGAAGAAGAAGCATTAAATCGATTAGAAAAATTTATTCAAAATGATTTGGCAAATTATGATAAAACGCGAGACTATCCTGCTGTAATGGGAACAAGCGGCCTTTCACCTTATTTATCGGTAGGAATGATTTCTCCACGGCAATGTTTTTTAAAAGCGCTTCAAGCAAACGATCATCGTTTAGGGGATGGAAATGCCGGGGCGGTTCAATGGATGAATGAATTCATTTGGCGTGATTTTTATAAACATATTGTTATCACGGTGCCTCGTGTTTCCCAAGGTGAAGCTTATCAAGAAAAAACCAAACATGTGGATTGGCATTTTGATCAAGAAATGTTTGATGCTTGGACGGAAGGACAAACAGGGTTTCCTATTGTAGATGCAGCCATGCGTCAATTAAAAGCAACTGGTTGGATGCACAATCGATTACGTTTAATTGCGGCAACTTTTTTTACTAAGTATATGTTTTTTGATTGGCGAATTGGAGAAGATTACTTTATGCGTCATCTTATTGACGGGGATTTTTCAGCTAATAATGGTGGTTGGCAGTGGTGTGCATCCACAGGGACGGATACAACGGCTTATTTCCGTTATTTTGATCCATTACGCCAAAGCGATCGTTATGATCCTGAGGGTGCCTTTATTAGAAGTTATTGCCCAGAATTAAAGGAAATCAGTGCATTTGCTATACACTTGCCTTATACTCGTGCCAGGGCGCAAGCAGAGAAAACAAATTATCCGCGCCCTATGTTGGATTTAAAAGAAAGCCGTGCAAAAGCAAATGAGGGTTTCCGAGAAGGAGTGAATAAGAAAGTATGAAAGAGGTTATACGGGAAAGATTAGTATTGCCTGATGGCAAAGATCGATTGCTGTTGCATTCCTGCTGCGCCCCTTGTTCCGGCGAAGTGATGGAAGCATTAGTGTATTCTCAGATTGATTTCGAAATCTTTTTCTATAATCCTAATATTCATCCTGTTCAAGAATACTTGATTCGCAAAGAGGAAAATAAACGCTTTGCGATTAAACATAATATTCCTTTTGTTGATGCCGATTACAATAAAGATGATTGGTTTACCCGTACGGAAGGCATGGAAAATGAGCCCGAGCGTGGAAAGCGTTGTACAGAATGTTTTGATATGCGTTTTGAAGTAACGGCAGAATATGCGCATAAACATGGTTTCCCTGTATTTACCTCTTCTTTAGGTATTTCTCGTTGGAAAGATATGAACCAAATTAATGGATGTGGTGAGCGGGCCGCTGAAAAATATACTGATTTAACCTATTGGACCTACAATTGGCGCAAAAATGGTGGTGCTGAACGTATGTATCAAATTGCGAAACAAGAAGAATTTTATCAACAAGAATACTGTGGATGTGTTTACTCGTTACGTGATACGAATCGATGGCGTATTAAAAATAATCGCGAGCGGATTAAGATTGGTAAAACATATTACCAGTTAGAAGTGGAGTGATTCTGCATCAAGAGGGGGAACGGGGTTGTCAACATCACCCATTAAAGACAGTTTTTCCAGTGTAGGGGCGGGTCTTGTACCCGCCCGTTGTTGCGGGCGGGTACAAGACCCGCCCCTACGAACAATCTTTCTAAATTTGACACGCCAACCCAGAAAAATAAGCATTGCTATCTGGATTGTTTTGATGCTTTTTCCTTTATTTGCCTCAGCTAATCCCATAGATCCTGGCATAAAACCTTCAAACTTTGTGTATCTTAAAGACATTGATCCTTCTATTATTCAAGAAATGCGGTATGCAGGATATCATAATTTTGTAGGTCATCCATTACCTGGTTATGAAAAAGCGGCCTGCATTTTAACGCGTCAGGCAGCGGAAAAGTTAAAGGCCATTCAAACGCAATTAAAATCTTCAGGATATACATTAAAAGTGTATGATTGTTATCGCCCACAAAAAACGGTAGATTTTTTTATTGCCTGGAGTCAAGATATTCATCAGCAATCAATGAAAGCAGAGTTTTACCCAACAATAAATAAAAAAGATGTCTTTAAGTTGGGATACGTATCTGCAAAATCGTCACATTCACGTGGAAGCACTGTCGATTTAACGATTGTCAAACTACCCATTCGACCTGAACCAGCTTATCATCCGCATCAAAAATTAGTTGCGTGTGATGCATCCTATCAACAGCGGTATCATGATAATAGTATTGATATGGGTACTGGATATGATTGTTTTGACAATTTAGCTCACCCGGATAATACAAATGTTTCATTGACCGTGTATCTTAACCGTATGTTCTTGCGTTACTGGATGACGAAATATGGCTTTTTACCTTTGACAGAAGAATGGTGGCATTTTACGTTAAAAGATGAGCCTTATCCTGAGACCTATTTTAATTTTAATATTAGATGATTATGCGAAAATCCCATCTTCTCTTATTAATTATTTTAATTGAGGGTTATGTGGTGCTCGCTTCGGAATTATTAGCGATTCGTGAGTTAATTCCGTTTGTTGGATCAGGAACAGAAATTGTTTCTATTATTATTAGTGCTGTATTGTTACCATTAGCGTTAGGTTATCATGTGGGCGGACAGCAACGAAAGAACATGCGTAACTGTCTCATTCGTAATATTTTGATCGCGCTTATTATTTTTTCTTTTGGATTATCTTACTTTTTTCTGGAATTCTTTTTTCATGGTTTAATTCACATTGGCATTACCCACAGAATTTTGCAAACAGCTTGCTATTCTATTTTATTTTTAGCGTGTCCAGTTTTTTTGTTAGGCCAAACTGTTCCCTTAGTGAGCAATTATTTTAATAAAGTTCGTCTAAGTAAAATTACCGGTAAAATGTTATTTTTTTCGACAATTGGTTCCTTTCTAGGATCAGTTTTCTCAACACTCGTCCTCATGAATTTCGTCGGTGTTCATATAACGGTAATTTTTACCTTATTGCTTCTCGCGTTATTAATTGTGATTTTGTCACCCACTATTTTTTGCATGGAAAATCTTATAGCAATCATGGTGATGATATGGGTCTGTTTACTTAACAACAATACCACCTTTGAAAAATTTAATATCGTTTCGAACAATGCCTATAATTTAGTGGCTATTAATAAATTGCCGGACAACGGCCGAGAATTATTTATTAATCGTGCGCATTCTTCTGCATTGGATAGTCATTAAACAACCTTTTTATCATTATATTCAATATATCAATAATAATTTTATTAATACAATCCAAGTGTCCGGTAGCAAACCAAAAAATATCTTGGTTATTGGTGCGGGTGGTTTTACGTTAGGAATAGAGGATCGCTATAATCATTACACCTTTGTGGATATTGATCCCAAACTAAAAAGTATTGCAGAGCAATATCTCATTCAGGCGCAATTGCCACTGAATAAAATATTTGTCGCTGAATCAGCTCGTGCTTTTTTACATCATGCATCAAAAAAATACGATCTTATTGTGGTCGATACATATACCCATATTGTTTCTGTTCCTATGGAGACAACCACCCGAGAGTTTTTATTAGAAGTAAAACATCATTTAAATAAAAATGGCATTGTGGTGGTTAATCAAATTATGTCACCTGATTTTAATAACCGGTTTAGTGTTCGCTATAATAATGTTTTTGCGAGTGTGTTTCCGGTTTATACTCGCCAAGTATTAGAAGACTTTAATCCTTGGTTGTCAAGAAAGGATATGCCATTGAATGTACTGTATATTTATTACGATCGTCCCAATATTCATGATAAGACTGTCTATACCGATAATAAAAATACTTATTCCCTAGATTGGTAGTTTCATACTGACTCTAATGAATTTTCTGCTTTTTGACGCTTCATGTTGTGTTAATATGAATAGATTATACTGGTGTTAGTTTGATCTTACATTAACTCCGTCAATAATGAAAGAAGGGAAAAACGATGCCACTATTCAATGAAATCTGCCATTTAGCTGAAACACACGATGCTGAAGCGTTAGCGAGCAGGATTAATGAAGAAAGAATCTGTATTGATGTTCAAAAAGGCATTTATACGCCCGTTGTACTACTTGCTCAACAAAAAAAAGAGAAAGCTGTAACGTTTTTGATAAATAAATTCAATGCCAATCGAGATAATGCTGTCTGGGGTTATGCGATTGGTGGTCACACAGAGCAAGTGAATGCGCTGCTAGCTCAAGGAGCCAATCGAGATGATGCCATCAGGGGATATGCGCAAGGCGGCCATACAGAGCAAGTGAATGCGCTGTTGGCTCAAGGGGCCAAGCGACATAACGCCAACTGGGGTTATGCGATTGGCGGTCATACAGCGCAGGTGAATGCGCTGTTGGCTCAAGGGGGCAATCGAGATGATGCTGTTAGGGGTTATGCGATTGGTGGCCACACAGAGCAAGTGAATGCGCTGTTGGCTCAAGGAGCCGATCGAGATAATGCCGTCAGGTGTTATGCGGTTGGTGGCCATACAGAGCAAGTGAATGCGCTGTTGGCTCAAGGAGCCAATCGAAATTATGCCGTCAGAGGTTATGCGTTTGGCGGTCACACAGAGCAAGTGAATATGCTGTTGGCTCAAGGGGCCAATCGAAATTGGGCTCTCATGGGTTATGCGCAAGGTGGCCACACAGAGCAAGTGAATGCGCTGTTGGCTCAAGGAGCCAATCGAGATGATGCTATCAGGTGTTATAAGATTGGCGGCCACATAGCGAATCAGGAAAAATTGTTACATGTGATGGCTTCAACAGATGATTTAGCATTACGGAATAAATTGGCCCAAACTCAACATAATATATCGACCGCTTTATTAAAAAAAGCCAATAAATTAAACCGATTAATGAGAGAAAATCGCATGAGTTACGCTTGGGCACGCGTTTGGGAACCTGCGTTGCAAGGCTTATTTTTATTGGGTGCAGCATTACTTCAAGAACAGTCATGCATAAAAAAGAATGGTACTACAACGATAAGACCGGCATTAAACTTGGATATATTGCTTCATATCTCTTCCTATTTAAGTGGTTTTTCTAATGAAGTAACACTAACGTTTCTCAATCGGCATACTCAACCGCTAGAAAAAAATCAGTCATACAAAATGGGAAAACATACTTTGTTTATGCGTGAAAAGGCGTTAATATCCAATGATGAGCGTCACACGTTGTTTCTCTCTAAAATAGAATTAACCGCTATTTTGGCTAATTATCAGAGCACTTCCTATTTTAGTAAATTAAGTGAAGTTTTTAATTCTTCTGCAATAAAACGATTAAAGACACTGTTAACAAGTGAAAAGGATGTATTTTCTTATGAGGATATTCTTCGGGCGACACGAAGCCATTTGAATCAGTTAGATAACCCCTCGATTCAAAATGGAACCAAAAAGGTTCTCAAGGCTATTCGGTCAAAATTTGATGATCAAGCAGTAGTAAAGCAAGTAATAGAGTTTAAGTAAGCTCTTGTGATTTTTTATGCCATTCAGAGCATGGGTTCTGAACGGTTACATTCAAATAACGAAGATTTTCACCTTGTTATTGCTCTCATTCTTCTGTATTGAATAGCAGGTTCTTCTTGACCGGTATCAACATTTTTGTATGTTTGGTTTTGATAAGCAGGATCGCCACAACTACTAATTGCTGCGTCAGGAGGATCACCCACACCAAAGGTGCCTTCATTACAAATTGAAACGGATTGAGCTGAATTTCTGTTAAGGGAAATATTCCCGATGATAAAATCTTATTCCCTAGACTGGTAGTTTTTACACTTACTTAAATAACTTATCATTACTTTCAATTTTATAGTAAAGTGCTTTTTTGGGCACAATTGTGCTTATAAGATATGAGAAACTTAAAAAGATAATATAATTGGAGTCATATAATAATGCCATTTTTTCGCGAGTTACCCCCAGAACAATATGCAGCTCTTCGTTTCAAAATTATATGCGATACTGAGGGTGGTGGCACAGTACAATTACGTCCTTACTTGGATTCAAAAGGCATTCCAACGATTGGGTTGGGAATGAAACTCACCGATCAAGTTTCTTATGGTGCGGTTGTTCAGCATTTCTTAAACCCTGAAAATATTGAATTATCATCCAAGGGAAAAAAAAGAGAAGAAGAGTATAAAACACAGCTCTTAGATATTATTTTAAAAAATTCGACTCAAATTCCTGCAAGTAGCAGTATTAAAGATACTATGCAAGCAGATTTGGATAGCATTATGGCAACGCGAGCGGCAGATCCAGAAATTAATTATTCGAATAAACGAAAAGTATTTGCTTTTTCTGATGCAGAAGAAGTGAAACAGGTTTTTGAGCAATTAACTCGAACCTACGAAAATCGTATTAATGCTAAAATTGCGAACGTTCCTTATTCTCACGAGCGTGCTGTATTGTTTTCCTTGGCTTATAATAATAAGGCTTTGATTGGGCCTAACTTGATTAAAGCGCTTATAGATAAAAATCGCGCGGAAGCTTGGTATGAAATACGTTATCGTTCAAATGGAGGCCAATCGCGATCGCTAGGTATTGCCAAAAGACGTTATTATGAATCGCAAATTTTTGGTTTATATTATGATACCAACTCTGCGAGTGATCTAGAGGTTCAACATACACTTCAAATGACCAAAAATCATGAAATGGAAATTAGCCAGTATGATGCACAATTTGGCGACCAAATAAAGCAGGCTACCCAAGATTATGATACATTTATACAGTCTTTTACGGAATCTTTAGAACCAATTACTCAATATGAGTTGCTCAAGGTTGATGTACCTAATGATGCTTCAACAAATAATGTTAATATTCCTACTTGTTGGAATGCTAGTTGTCAAATTCCATTAGACGATTTTTTTTCCTTGTGTGTTGCAGAGGCAGCTTATCTCAAAGAAGAAGAAATTTTACCCACACTTCAAGCGCGCACGGGCTTAACCGATTTGATTTTGGTTGCAGCTACGCCAATTTCAAATCCTTGTCGTGAAATAGCAGTTGCATCACCTTCATTAAAGCAGGTTTCATGCGGGTTTCGAGGTACTGCGAATGTGTATAATCTTCTGGATGATCTGCGCTTGATTCCTAGCTATATTTTGCATGATTACCTAAAAATCAACACCAGTATCATGGATGTGGATTATAATACTTTTACTGTCGTTATTAGTGGAAGAGCGTTTTTAAACGATCTTATCCATAAGAAAATGCCTCAATTACAATGCGAGGATTTTTCTTATGAAATTACTACGGCCGGCCATTCTTATGGTACTTATGCATCGAGAGTCCTGTCAGCTGAATTTGGATTTAAGGGATATCATTTAGAAGCACCGGCATTTACACCCAGTCAAATGGATAGGCTAAAGAAGGAGGCTGGCTTTAATCCAAGTAATTCTAAAACGTATCAGGGGCCTAAAAACTTAATTAATAATTGGTGTGATGCAGGGCACTGTGGTGATTTTTATGAAATAGAGATGCACCCAGATTTAATTCGTCCCGAGCATGCTTATATTCTATTACAGTATATTGATGTAGAAAATCGACGCATTTATTTTGATCCTAAAACAGCTTTAAAATTGGGATTTGTGCATGGTTCAAGCAACTTGTTAGATTCCTGTTTAATGGGAAGTCCTGTGACTCAAGCTCGTCATGCTATAATGAATGTAAGTCCAGCCTATTATCCACAAAATGATTGGGAATCAACACAAAATTACTTAGATTTTATCATACGTTCTCATTATGAAGGCAAGGCTATAGCCCCATCGCAATTAAAAGTATTGAATCCTAAAATGCTACAAGCGACGCTCCCTATCTTACCACCATTGGTTAAATTACCGAATAGAAATGGAGCGGAAATTTTTCCAGCAAAAACAGCGAAGCCTGCGCCATTACCAACAGCATTAAATCTATTGCACCCACAACTTTTCTCAACTCAGCCAAAAAGTGTGAATGTACCACCTTCCACTAGGGTGGAATTATCCATTAAAGTTGACCATGTACCCACGGTTTTTGGAAATAATGTGGATACCCTTCCCGTGATGCCTGTTGAAGAATCCAATGAAACAGAGGATCAAATGGGACACAATCCGCAAACTTTTGGAGACACAGAAGAGCCTCGTGTAACAGGAGAGGCCACAGGTGGTTTAAGAGCGAATATATTTGGGCAGCTATGTATTGGTGGTGAAGTAACTCGAAATACCCAAACGGAAACATATAATCGTCAGATAAGTTTTTCTGGCGATACAAATGGAAGAGAAACGACAGCAGGTATTCAAATAACACAAACCAAGGAATCAGGTTCAGTCAAGGGAATTAAAGGTGGTTTAAAAGTGTTTAAAACGGCGCAAGGCATTGGTGCAGTTGCTGGCGGGGCCGTTATGTTCAACGAGGCTTCGTTGGCAGCAGGAATAACAAATCAAGGAGCCGCTTTTATATCGAGCAGTCTTGCTCTTTCTTCTACGGCAGTTATGGGCGTACTCGGTGGCATTACGGCAGCTGCTTTTATAACGGCTTTGAGTTTAAAACATATGCATGCAAAAAGGGAGCATCATCAATTGCCGCACTTAGATTACGAATTGCAAGAAAACAAAGAATTAGCAATGGATATGTATAATTTAAAAAAACGGTCTCTCAGCAAAAATGAGTTAAACAAATTTAATAAAAACTGGAAGAAAAGTTGGCAATCAGCTAAAACGCTTGAGCAACGGGCTGTACTTGGACTTATTAAGTATGTGGTAGAAAATCCAAAAAGTGAAGTTAAAAAGGATTTGGCGGCGGCTTATGGTACAGATTCCTATCAAACATTGGATCATGAAAAATTTCTTACATTATTTGAACATGAGTTTAAGCCACTCAATAAAGCCTGTGAGCTAGGTGATGTGAAATGTGCGTACGACATATGCAACCAACTACTGCAAAAATATGGAAATCTTCCTGATTTAATTAATCTTGAAAAAGAGCTGCTGGAACACATCCAATTTGATGAGAAGGTACAGTTGTTAAAAAATGCATGCGAACAAGGTGATGCAACAGGGGCACACCAAATATGTACAGATTTGCTAAAAAAATATACCGATCATGCAGCTTTAATTGAATGCGAGAAAAATCTTTCTGAACATATTGCACGAGAACTTCAAAAAAACTGTATGTACGCGACGCTAAAAGAATTTGATAATAAAATAAAAGAGATTCATCAAAAAATAAACGAAGCCCCTCAAGATATGAAAAAAAAAGCTTCATCTGATTTTTATCCCGCATTATCAGCCATATATAAAGAACAGTTTCAAACAATTCGTGCAGGTTTTGAATATGATGGCGATAATGCCCTTTTATTATGTGAATATTTACGACTGAGCATACTAACAGAAGACAGGGCTGAAGCAAGAGGACTCATTGATAAACATCTGCCCAAATTTTTATCAGCACCCTATGATACGCAGACATTAGAGCAGCGGCAAGCTTTTGGTTTTATGAAAAATTCTATTTATGCATTAGGGAGTTATGGCGATGTAGCACAAAGAGAATATGCCGTTGAACAACTTCAATCCATGATGAAGTTTGAGCAAACAGCAAACATAGCATTAAAAGAACAAGCCGTTACTAACGTTTATTTAGGGTCATTAATGCTAAAAGATAGCTACTTCGATTACAAAAAAGCAGAGGCTTATTATAAAGCTGCTGTTGAACTTGATCCAACTAATTCTGAAGCGGCGGTTGGATATGCCTATGTATTATGTCAACAAAAACAACGGGCTCAAGCAGACAAAGTTCTACTTGAGTGTGGGGTACACAATAATAATCCTGAGTTACTCCGAGCTCAGCGAGATATGATAAAAGAAAAAATTATTGATCAAAAAGAACAAGAAGCCGCATTGATTGCTTTGGATGAGGAAAATGCGAATAAACATAAGTCTTTAAAACATGGCCGAGAACAAATACAAGTTCAACAAATGGAAGAGGTCATTTTTTTTGGTAAGCTTGGACTCGATATGTTGACTTATTTTGCGCGCACTGTGGCTGAAAAATATAAAGATACTGAAGGTTTAATCAATGAGTTTATTGCTTATGTTGCGGAGAAAATAGAAGATGTTTCCATGGCAGCAAGTTGTTTACTTGGCAACGCACGACAACTTTTTTTGGGAAAATCTTATCTTTCCTTTATTTTAGCCGCAGCGAATGGGGTTTCTGGAGTGGGACAAATTGTTGCGCGCCGTATTGATAGTTTTGTAAAAAAGTATCCTGACATTGCAAAATTGCTTGATTGGAGCCCTTGTGTTTTGGAGGGACTTCAAGGACTTTCCATGTTATTTGATGCTGCCACTGCTGCGCCTCCAGCGCCTGTTTGGGACGCGGAATTGGGCGCATTTGTGGATGCTCCAATTTCGAATGTAGAAAGAGCAATGAATGGAGCGATGTTAGCAGCTATTCCATTAGGTTGGGCACATCGCCATGTGTTTGAGCATTGGCGGAAAGAAGGTAAAGCACCCACTACATTTTTAGGAATGTTAGCGGAAGATATTTGTTGGGTCGCCGGTAATCAAGTTTCTTCACAGGTGATGAATTTGTACGCTTATTCTGGTGTTATTCAAAATACTGCTGGTTATCTTGGTAATGCTATGATTAATTTGCCAGGACAAATCGAGTATGTTGGTAAATTCATTATCGATTATGCACCAGGTATTATGCACGAAGGGTTGAGAACGGCAGGTGAGTATGGTAACCCTATAGTAGTTTTTATAGCGGAATTACCTCCTTATATTGATGCCGTTCTTGTTGGAGCAAAGGCAAAAGGTGCTGAGACGCTTACTGCTGCTGGAGCTTATGCTTCAGGTGCAAAAGCTTATTTTTTAGGTATGTCAATGGCTGGACAAGTTGTTTTTGTTAGTGGTGTTGTTGCTGTAACGGCGGTTGCAGCACATCAATATTATTGGTGGCGCTGGTATAGAAGTGAATTTCATAATTCTAAAACAACCCTTGCCAAGGTTGGTACAGATTATAAAAATGCTAAAGAACATTTTGAGACTGCCAAGCAAAAAGCAAAAGAAATACTGAAGTATTATCCGAAGGATGCTGGGGCTACTACATTATTAAAAAATATAGAAGCCACTGAAAATGCAATTAAAGTAGCACAAGAACAGATTGGCGAAAAAGATCTCTCTTCGGTATTTTCAATATTATCCACTTTAGATGGAGAAGCTCGTTTAGTTTCTGGACAAGCTGTGCTTGCGATGTACGCAGATGAAATAGAGGCGGTTCGTGTACATATTGAAGCGCTTGAAAACGACGAGTTTATGAGCCACAGCGATAAGTCAAACGCTGTATTTGGTGCACTGGAAGAGCTTCCTTTACTGTATGAATATCAATATAAGTTATGTGAAGAGCTGAAGGAAAACGTTCCTGAACCTGAGCAGAAAATATTTACCAAAAATCAAAAAACTTTAGCAAAAGAAATTGTCAAAATGGAGTTAAATTTACTGATGCAGAAAAATAATGTTCTTCGCTTAAACAACGCCAAGCATTATATGAAAAAATTAGAAACCACTACATTGCAAGATAAAGAACTGGCTGTTTTTTCTAGTAGAATTGCTATTTTTGAAGAAGTAAACAAAGAAATCACACAACAAGACGTTGAAGTAATTAAGACAAATTTACGAAAATTAGGGGTTGGGCGCGCACGAATAGTATACGCTGCTATATCAAACGCTGATAAAGCCAAAGTGGTGCAGTTGGAAGAAATTTTAGTTTGCTACAACGAACAAGAAAAGACTTATAAAATATATTTTAACCAAAAAGGCAACTGCGTTTTTTATACAATTCCTACTGGAGAAGCAATGGAGTTGTTGAAAGCATGTACAGATAAAAAAGAAACTGAAATAACCGTAAAACAACTTAAAGATGCATTGAACGAAATTATTACCTCATTTGAAGATGTCACCTCATTTTCTGAGGATCGTCTTTCAATGATAAATGCATTAAATAATCATTTTATGGGAAAAAGAAATGCTCTTATCGAGCAATTGGCATTAATTAAAACCGATGATTCAAAAAATCCAAAAGAAAAAATTTTGGCGAATAAAGCACTATATGATGAATTATTAGTTATCGATGCAAAAGAATACGATATTCTTAAACAAGAGTCTGAATACCACGCTTCAAATGATTCTTTGTTTATTAGACGCCTTCAATTGGGCACTAGTGTAAAAGATACTAAAAATGTCGCAGAAGTTATACAGAAAAGACTAGATATTGCTAATATTCGTTCCTTAACTACAGAAGTAATTGATGAAATAAAGGCAACTTTTTTTCGATTAGCTAAAGAGTTAGACGGTGCTGATGGAAATTTTATGATGGAAAAGTTAATTTCTATAGCTAATGTACACGATCAATCAGGTGCCCAAAAAGCTAACACACAATACTTTTTGGCTGTTTTCAGTGCTAAGAATACTTATATCGATCGTGTCAATGCGCTGAATTATGCTAAAGAAGCGCATAAACTGAATTTACTTGATCATGAAATAGCTATTTTTTGTGCGGATGAATATTGTCAAGAAGCCAACCATAATTCTGCGCTTGAAACCATTGAGCAGACAATCTGCGAGACAAAAACCTTTTTAGAAAAAATGGTTAAAACAGCAGAAACCAAGGAAAAAGAAAGGGCACTTGATAAAAATATTCAGCAATTAGAAAACCATAAAGAAAGAATCTTTGAGCGCCAACATGCTTTCAGAATGTTTTATGGAAATCAAATACTAAAAGGTCTCATACGGTTGGCATGTTGGATTAGAGATTCCAGCTATTCTAACGACAGTCAGAGAACAAGGGCCATGTATGTTATAAGAAACTTAAGTTCTACTGGGAAGCTGGTTGCTTTTATGGAACAAGTGTCACAGCATTTAAAGCTAGGAGAAAGCATACAAGCATCAATAGAGTTTAAAAAAGAAATGGAATATGCATCGAAATTTTCATTCTTTTCTAAACTGACACCATTTGAGATGAGTCATGCACAACTCATTTACGCAACAGCTAGTATTGGTGTAGATGCCATGAGTCTTGTTGGATATAACACAACACCGTTTGAAAATTTTATGTTTTGTTTTGAAGCATTGCAAATGCAACTCTCGACAGCCAGCACATTCAATACTTTATATAATTCGGTGACATATGCTGTTAATTTAACATCGGCAGAACAAGCTGTAATAGGTTTAGAAACTGCGCGCTTGTTAACCATCCCCGCAAATTTTGCCAAAACCCATTGGGTCGATAAAAATCGACAAGCAGGAAAAGCACCAACTTCTCTTGTAGAAATCGTCATGGAAGACATTGTCTATCTTTTGAGCCATGAGTGGTTATCAAATGTACTCAATATTTATACGAATGCTGGTGTTTTACGAGAAGGATTAGGCTTTGTGGTTAGCAAATTTTCATCAGGCATGCGAGAGTTTCTCGAATCAGCTATCAGTCAGATACATTATTCTGGCAATAATATAAGTAGTTTGATACTGAAAAATGGAACGGCCCTCCTTCAACATTTGAGCAACACGGGAAGTGTAGAAAAAATATTACTCGCAACGAGCATGGGTGGCCTCATGGGAATAGCGTTTTGGCAGTATTGGTCTACCCGATGGCACAATAACATACTTAATAATATTAAAGTTCATTTAATGCTGTTTATACAACAGCCCAATGATCGTGAACAACACTTAAATTGGATGATAAATCAATTAAATGAGTTGTTAAAAATGTATCCAAAAAGTGCAATATTAATTAAGCTTCAAAATATCATTTATGCTATAAGGCCAGGTATTATATTTGAAAAAGTCATGCAAGATTTAGATGCTTGTTTAGCTGATGATCCTGATAATTCAGGACAAATTACATTACTAAAAATTCAATTCATACTTGAAAGGGTTTCTACATGTGTTATTTCTGCAGAAGAAAAAGAAAAATTAGGAAGATTAGGGATGGACACAGCCAGACAATTATTTTTCATTCATCCCTCTTACAGAGAGGCGGCAAAAAATTATGAAGAAAATTTTAAAAAAGTGTTAGATGAAAATTATATACCTCAAAAAATAGAGCAAGAAAAAGAAAAGGCCAACGATTATTCAGCCCTACGCAATGTTATTTTTGCCATAGGAGGAGGAATGATGGTGTTTTCTCAACCAGTTGGCGCTTCTCTTTTTTTGGGAACTATGTGTTTTCAGATAGATTATGCAACGCATTTGAAAAAAATTCATGAACAATCACTAGCTAGGCTAGTTTCTAAAGTAGGTTCGTTGGGAGAAGCTGCTTCAAAAGTCATTCAACCAGGAGAAATGAAGCAAATATCAAGCATGCAACCAAAATAAGAAGCCTTTTGAATCCAGTGCAGGTGTTCAAATAACGGAGATTTTCACCTTGTTATTGCTCCCATTCTTCTGTATTGAATAGCAATAAACAACGTGTCTTACTCCGCCGCATTTGTATCCACTTGCACTAACGAACCATTCACAAACACTAAATTGAAAGGTTGTTGGTAAGTGGAGGGTTTGTAGCTCCATATTTCAACCGGTTCTTCTTGGCCGGTATCAACATTTTTGTATGTTTGGTTTTGATAAGCAGGATCGCCACAACTACTAATTGCCGCGTCAGGAGGATCACCCACACCAAAGGTGCCTTCATTACAAATTGAAACGGATTGAGCTGAATTTCCATTGATAGAAATATCCGTAATACGATTATTACTTGCTTCTACCACCAATGTTGTAAGAGGACCGGTATTAATTTGAAAGTTACTGGAATAAAGTCCAGGTGTAACAACACCTTGGCTTTGTCCGGTAGTATTGGTTGCAATGTTAAATGTAAGTTGCGTGACAGGTATTCGTTGGGTAACGGGTTGTTGGGTTTTTTGAACACTTTGAGGCGTACCGCAAGCTTGTTCAACTTCTGCCTCGCTCATACCTTGCGAAATATATTGGTTGGTTGTGGTGCAATAAAAAGAAGCTGCCAATACTGTTGAAGAAAACCCTCCTAACATTAAGCTAGCTGCAATAGTGATGGTAAATGTTGTTTTCATAATCAGGCTCTCACTGTACTAAAGACATCATTAATGGCATTAAGCGTTTTTTCTATTTCTGTGGAGGAATGTGCTGCAGAGGTAAAATATGCCTCATATGCTGAAGGAGGTAAATAAATACCTTTCTGCAACATTGCATGAAAGAATAGACGAAAATAGTCGACATGAGAAGAGGGGATATCTTTCAATGTATGAATCGGTTTAGATGTGAAAAATAAACCAAATAACGCCCCTGCCTGAGTTGTGTAAAGAGGGATGTCATGGGCTTGGGCACATTCTTCAATGCCTTGAATAAGTCGTTGGGTTAATAAAGTGAGTTTTTCATAAAAGCCGTTGGTTTCTAATAAAGTTAACGTGGCTAAACCAGCAGCCATCGCAAGAGGATTGCCTGAAAGTGTACCGGCTTGATACACCGGCCCAACCGGTGCTAAACATTCCATCAATGCTTTTGGACCTCCTACTGCTCCCACGGGTAACCCACCACCAATTACTTTAGCTAAACAAGTTAAATCAGGCTTTATATTAAATAACCCTTGAGCACCTTGTAAACCAACTCTAAATCCCGTCATTACTTCATCAAAAATAAGTAAAGATTTATAGCGGTCACACAATGCGCGTAACCCTGCTAAGAAACCTGGTTTAGGTAATACACAGCCCATATTTCCTGCAACGGGTTCAACGATTACTCCGGCAATGTGATTAGGAAATTGCTCAAATAATTGTTGTACGGCATCTAAATCGTTATAAGGAGCTAATAATGTATGTTCAATGGCTTCTTCTGGTACGCCTGCAGAACTAGGATGGCCAAGAGTTAAAGCACCAGAACCAGCATTAACTAATAGACTATCATGGTGGCCATGGTAGCAACCTTCAAACTTAATAATTTTAGATTTCCCGGACAACGCGCGAGCCATACGTAACGCCGTCATAGTTGCTTCTGTTCCTGAGCTAACCATTCTTACCATTTCAATCGAGGGAATGTTTGCGATGATTTTTTCAGCTAATTGAATCTCCAGAGGAGAGGGGGCACCAAAACTTGTGCCACGCTCAATCGTTTCTTTTAAGATTTCGGTGACTTGATGATGAGCATGTCCTAAAATAATTGCTCCCCAAGAGCAAACATAATCAACATACATTTGGCTGTCAACATCGACAATATAAGCACCTTGTGCACGTTGGATAAAAATAGGATTTCCACCAACCCCTGAAAAAGAACGAACGGGGGAGTTAACACCTCCTGGCAAGCATGTTACTGCTTTCTTAAATAAATGCTCTGATTGATTCATTCAATACACTCCAATAATGGCGTCCCGGGCAGGATTCGAACCTGCGACCTGCCCCTTAGGAGGGGGCCGCGCTATCCTCTGTGCCACCGGGACATAACTTATATTTAATTAATAGGCACCTTAATAATTATTCAGTGCTATCTCTAGTCTCGTCATTGCGAGGAGTGTTTTGTATTGCAAGCGCAGCACAGTAATACAAAATACGACGAAGCAATCCAGTAACGATATAAAAAGATACATCGATGCCTGGATTGCCGCGTCGCTACATTGCTTCGCTGCGCTACGCAATTTCTCTCCTCGCAATGACGGACTAAAATTTCAACAACTGCTCTACTTTTGCTGCACAAATAAAATCATTTTCAGTTAATCCTTTAACTGCATGAGTCATATAATGCACAACACATCGATTGTAACCTACTTCAAGATCAGGATGATGGTTTTCTTGATGTGAAACCCACGCAATTGCATTAACAAAAGCCATGGTTTCATGAAAATTTTCAAATGATAATACCCGAGTAATAACGGTTTGAGTTTCATTAAGTTTCCACTTTGGTAATGTCTTTAAATGGTTTTTCACTTCATCGTGAGCTAGGGGAGGAATTCCTCCTTCGCAAGGAACGCAATGTTTTTTTGTTAAATCACAGGCTTGTTGTGTCATATTACTTTCCCACAAGAATGGTTAATGCTTCAACTACACGCTTATTTTGCTCATCTAAGCCGATAGTGATACGGAGATGATGAGGCATTTGATAGGTATGTAACGGTCTAACAATAATACCCATTCTCAATAGCTTTTGGAAGAGTGGAGCACAATCTTCCCCTATATCTACAGTAATAAAATTAGTTGCAGAAGGAATAGTAGATAGCCCTAATTTATGGCAGGCCTCAATTAAATAAGTTTTTCCGCGTTGGTTTAACGCTAATGTTTCACTCAAATGTGTTTTATCATGTAAAGCAGCGGCAGCAGCAGCCATTGCTGGTGTACTAACATTAAAAGGCAAGCGAATGCGATTTATCACGTCTGCAATTTGAGGATGTGAAAAAGAATAGCCTACTCTTAATCCTGCTAAGCCATAAGCTTTTGAAAAAGTACGGGTAATAACAAGATTGGGATATTTTTTTTGCAGTGCTTGCGCTTGCGGATAATCCGATTGGGTAGCATATTCATAATAAGCTTCATCTAATACTACCAATATATGAGGAGGAGTATTTTGTAACACAAAAATCAATTCTTCTTGGGTGATATATGTCCCAGTCGGATTATTGGGATTGGCAATAAAAATAATGGCAGTTTGATTATCAATCGCGTTTATTAAGGCGTTGACATCAACTCCCCAATTTTTTGAAGAAGTAATTTTAGCATCTACACCATGTCCTCGGGCAATTAATACATAATTATCAAAAGAATATTCCGACACTAAAATAGTTTTTTCTTTAGCATAAGCTTGGATTAATAGGCTTAAGATATTGTCCGAGCCATTTCCTAATGTAATTTCTTCTGTGGGAATATTATAAAAATCGGATAATGCGTGCTTTAACTCATAACCACTACCATCGGGATAAAGAGCGATTTTGCTAATGGCATCGAGTGCCGCTTCTTGTGCGAGGGGGCTAGGTCCTAACGGGTTTTCATTACTGGCTACTTTTATTACATCACTGATCCCCAATTCTCTTTGTACCTCTTCAATCGGTTTTCCCGGCTGATATGCTTTTAAGGTTTGGATATAGGGATGGCTAAGTTCAAGAAAGTTCATAATATACTCTTCGCATATGATTTTTCAATAGATAAAAAAAAGCCCGCGAAAGAGCGGGCTTTTTTGATAAGCATGTGCTTAAACAGAGACTAGCTCTAATTAAGCGTTGCCCATCCACTTCAGACCAAAGAAGATACCATTGTATCCGAAGTTTTCTTCATTGGAGTCACCAACATCATTGTAGTCAGTAATGTTTTGAGCATCCCAGTAGTTAACAGCCATGTAGCCAACTTCTGCACTCAAATCACCTTGAGCCAATGCTTTTGTAAAGCGAACGCCAAGTTTAGCTTCTGCTTCAGGAACAACAGTGTTACCTGTGTCAGAAGAAGAAGTACCAACACCAACAACTGTACCTTCAGCGTTTGTGAAAGTTTCAGTTTGTGATGTGTTGATGCTACCAACTAAGATACCAGCAGCTACGTTACCGAATACGCTAAAGCCATTTCCGAAATTGTAAGCTGTGTCAGCACCGAAGCGAGGACCAATACCATCAAAATCGCTGTCAATAACGTTTGTATCGTTAGCTAATGTATTACCAGTATTAACACCTGTTTGTGTTAAACTTTCATCGATTTGAGCCCATTGTAAACCACCGTGGAAACGTGTATCAACGTGTTCACCGAAGTGTACTAATTGACCAAATTCGAAGTTAACAGAGTTGAAATCGTTATCAACACGTGTTGTGATTTGGTTTGTAGCAACGCCTGTAGCTAAAGCATCAGAAATGTAGTCGCCTAACAGAACTCCAGAAGAAGCTGTTGTAGTTTCATCATAACCATGAACAAAGTGTGTCCAGTTGATGTTTACATCATTGCCTGTGCCAAAATAGTAAGCAGCAGCCAATTGGAAACCCCAGTTCCAGTCAGGAGATAAACTACCAACGCTGTCATTAACAGCTGAACCAGTAGGATCAAAATCACCTGTTGTAGGATCTACAGCAACACTGCCTGTTACGTTTGATGTAACAGCACCAACGTTGTTTGTTTGAACGTAAAGAGCGTCAGCAGCAAAGCTCCAGCCTTTCTTTTCGCAAGGAACTGTTACGTTGTTACCAACTGTGCAACCTGCAGCAGCAGGAGGCATATACATTGCCGCGCTTGCAACACCAGTTACACCTAAAGCCAAAACGGCCAATGCCGCTTTTTTAAGACTTACCATTGTTTTTCTCCAATGTTATTAAAAGATCTTTTAATAAAGACATATTTCTAAAGGAAGAAACTATCTATTATTACCAAAAAACTTAGCCTTTTTTCAGCATAAAACCCCAAGGGGCCCCAAAAGGATAAATACCCTCAAAAAGCCAAGTGCTTATAAAGCAAGGCAATTATCTTATTAAAAAAATATCCAAGTCAAGCATATTTAATCGTTTTTTTTAAAAAAAATGATGAAAATATTGGGGGTTTAATCAAAAATTAACCAAAATGGTTAATTTTTTTTCATAATTAGATTGGTACGTGTTTATTAAGAGAAAAGACCTTCCATGGTCTTAAAATAACGCAAGATGAGATTATGCGTCAAAGGTATAAACTAAACCAACGTTTGCTTCAATAGTTGTTGGTTGAGCTGTAACTGATCCTTGAGCAGAACCAATAGCATTGGAAGTAGTATTACTATTCAATGTTTTTTCTTGGTATCCTGTCCAAATTAAATCGCCTCGGAGAGCAATATTATCAGTTACACTGATCATAGAGCCTAAACCAAGTTGAAGGCCATTGAACCAGTAGTGGTTAGAAGAAGATAAGTCATATCCTGTGCTTCCACCATCCAACGCAGTTGTTAAATTATTGGTTGTAGAAGTATCAGTGTGTGCTCTAGAGTAACCAACAATACCATATACAACAGAACTTGGTGTTACTTGGTAACCAGGAAGTACACGAACACCATAGGTTCCATCTAATGTCATGTTAACATTAGCATTACCTGAAGTAGTCGCACCGGTAAGAGCATCTACGCCGCTGCTTGTTGTATTAAGCGTTACGGGAGCATTAGTTAAGGTACCGAAAATTTCTGCCCCTAAAAATACTTTGTTAGGGAAAGTCCAGCCATAACCTGCTAATAAGAAGCTATTTAACCCTACTTCTCCACCATCAGCACTGCTTGAAACGTTACGAGCTTCTAAACCATTTAAAGTAACACTGCCTTGGCTTGTAATATCAGTTGAAAAACCCATGCCGCCCAAACCGATACCTACATAAGGACCATGTTTAGGAGCTGGGGTATCAACTACCATACCTGGAGGTGGCGCATACATAGCTGCCGATGCAATACTAGTAGCCCCCAATGCAATAACAGCTAAAGCTGCTTTTTTTAAATTTATCATTTTTTATTCTCCACTTAAGCGTTTTTAGAGTAAAAATGTTTTTTATAAAAACATTTTCACAATAATTATCTGACTAAAAAAAAGACAAAGTCAAGTTTAATGTGTATTTTTCTTGAAAAAAGTGCCTGAAAAAGGTTTTTACTGGACGATATGGGGTATTTAACATATGATCGCTACTAATTATGATACACAAACAATATTCCCAGCAATTGACAAATATTTCAATAACAGAAAAGGATGGTAATAAGGGTGGAAACACTACAGAAAACCTCCCTACAAAGAGTATAACGTTGATTCAACCAGATGATTGGCATGTTCATCTTCGAGAAGGAAAAGTACTTGCCCATACGGTGAATGATATCGCGACCTCTTTTGCGCGAGTATTGGTGATGCCCAATTTAAAAAAGCCCTTGACCTCTACAGAAGATGTGCTCGAATATAACCGGGCAATTCTCGCTGAACGCAAGCATAAAGCGTTTCAACCTTTTATGACACTTTATCTAACAGATATGACGTCTCAAGAGGAAATTAGCCGGGCAAAAGCAACAGATATCATTTTAGGTGCAAAATTGTACCCGGTGGGTGTGACCACTCATTCTCAAGCTGGAATACATTCGTTAAAAAAATTATATCCTGTTTTTGAACGGATGGAAGCAGAAAATCTTGTATTAAATATTCATGGAGAAGTGGCTAATCCCGTTTGTGATATTTTTGAGCGGGAAGAGATGTTTATTAAACAAGAACTTACCCCTCTCATTCAACACTTTCCTAAATTGCGCATTGTATTAGAACATATTTCTACTCAATTTGCGGTAGATTTTATTCGTAACGCACCAGAGAATATAGCGGCAACGATAACGCCTCACCATCTATGGTTAAATCGAAATGATTTATTATCAGGTGGTATTAAACCGCATTATTATTGTCTACCTATTGTGAAAAAAGGTAGTGATCAACAAGCACTTATTGAGGCTGCCACCAGTGGACATCCTCGTTTTTTCTTAGGAACGGATAGTGCACCTCACGCCATTAACCAAAAAACATCGGCATGTGGATGTGCAGGAATTTATAATGCCACGGTGGCTTTACCCTTATGTGCTACTATTTTTGAAGAAGCAAATGCTTTAGATAGATTAGAAAATTTTACGAGTCAGTTTGGTGCCAAATTTTATGGATTGCCGTTAAATTCAACTACGATAACCTTATATAGAAAAGAGTATAAAGTACCAGAGCAACTACCTTTTGGGGATGAGTGGGTTGTCCCCCTATGTGCTGGGCAAGTTTTACCATGGAGCCTACAATGAATTATTTAGATGTCAATTCAAATATCCAAACCATAGCACAACGATTTCGTGGTTTTTTACCGGTTGTTATTGATGTGGAAACAGGGGGAGTTCAGCCACACACGGATGCATTACTGGAAGTTGCGGCTGTTTTTTTAGGTCAAAATGAGCAGGGATGTTGGCAGAAAAAAGAAACATTATCCTTTCATGTTGCTCCATTTCCGGGCGCAAGGCTTGATCCGAAATCTTTGGCATTTAATAAAATTGATCCCTATCACCCCTTTCGTTTTGCCGAAGAAGAAAAAGAGGTACTTCAAAAACTTTTTAAAGCAGTACGAGAAGCTTTAAAAGTAGCTCGATGTAACCGAGCGGTTCTTGTTGGTCATAATGCCTGGTTTGATTTACTATTTATTAAGGCAGCAGCTGAACGTCATCAGCTTAATTTGCCTTTCCATGCTTTTACTTCATTTGATACGGCATCATTGTCCGGTCTTTTTTTTGGTCAAACAGTATTAGCAAAGGCTTTAGAAAAAGCTGGCATTCCTTTTGATACGAACGAAGCACACTCAGCAATTTATGATGCTGAAAAAACCGCTGAGTTATTTTGTGCAATGGTAAACCGTTTCGATGGAATGCTTGTATGAATTTGTAGACTATTCTACAATACTCGTTGCACTTGAATTTTCGGCTTCGCCAAAAATCTCATTAGTATTATGTTAATTTTTATTTAGTCGAAACTCAATTGCACTGAGCATAAAAAATTTAAGTTAAAAGTAGCGAAGTAAACAATGGCTGAATATTCAACAACCACTCCTCCTAATGATCTCTTACAACAAATTGCCTTAGAATACCTACAAGAACGAAAACGCAAACGACGTTGGGGAATTTTCTATAAAACACTGTTTCTTATATTGATTTTATGGATTGGTTTTTTGGTTTTTTCATCAAGCGATGAAGAAATTCGGAATAAGCCGCATGTGGCATTAATTGATATTCGTGGTGTAATGGATGATGAAAGCCAAAGCAAAGCGGATAATGTGGCTCAAAGTCTTTCTATGGCTTATCGCGATAAAGGGACAAAAGCGATTATCTTAAGAATTAATAGTCCTGGCGGCAGTCCTGTTCAAGCGGACGACATTTATCGCGAAATTATGCGCAATCGTGCCGCTCATCCAAACATTAAAATTTATGCAGTATGTACCGATATGTGTGCATCGGCTGCTTATTATGCCGCTGCTGCTGCTAATGAGATTTATGCAAACCCAGCTAGTCTCGTCGGCTCAATAGGTGTGATTTATAATGGTTTTGGGTTTAACGATTTAATGAAAAAACTAGGTGTGACCCGTCGATTAGTGACAGCCGGCCAATATAAAGGTTTCATGGATCCTTTTTCACCAGAGCAACCTAAAGAGAAAGAAATGCTTCATCACATGCTTGAAATTGTTCATCAACAATTTGAAGATCGCGTGAAACAAGGTAGGGGCGAAAGATTGCATATTACTTCTGATCTATTTTCGGGGCTTTTTTGGACAGGTACACAAGCTAAAGAGTTAGGCCTTATTGATGGTTTTGGTAGCGCCGGCTCGGTTGCACGTGAAGTCATTAAAGTTAAACGAATTGTTGATTACACTATGTCTGAAAGCAGTATAGATAAATTTGCACGACAGTTAGGTATGGGTGCAACCAGTGAATTAATGAACTTGCCAAAGGCTATGCCATTGGCAAGCTACTAAAGCTTAATACATTATTAACTTTAATAAAAACGAATTTTTTATGTTATACTAGTAGCAATTACTAGTAGCAATGAGAATTTTACGAGGTTTATATGTACTTAGGTGGTATGGCCGGAACATCTGACCAACAGCAGATGCAGCTTAAAATTCAAGTTAAACCCAGTGAGAAAGTTACCTTCTTATCGGAGAGCGAGTATGCGAAATGGTTGCCAACAGGTGTTCATGAAACGCTCACTGAAATATTTGGTAAACAACTCAATATTCATGCATTAAAGAGAGTTGCGGCGATAAGCCATCTACTGTTTGATACGACATATGTAACGCCCGTACGAGAAGCGGCAAGGACAGCCATTTCTTCTAGTTCAATACAGGCCGATTCACAAAATTATCGTCAAGATAAATTCGGCAAAAAAGTAACCAAAGGCGATGATCATAGTATTTTAACCTTAGCCTATTTTATCGCCTTAAAAGAAATTAAATTTGGTGGGGAAGATATCTCGCCTATTCAATCGTCGTGGGCTTCTCGCGATCGCGCCTATGATGTAGATTATGAAGATGCTGTTAATCTTTTGATTAGCTATTTAAATGGTGAAGGTTTGGAAGCAGAGAAGGCCGGTGGGTTAAGTTATGATGCACAACGAAAGAAGCTTCAATGTGATAAACCTGGTGTACTTAAACAAGTAGCAAACAGTCTTATAGAGGCACCTCCATCAGAAGGAACTCAATATACAACGCTTCAAAGCCTGACCATTCTTGCCCATCTTAAGTCATCCGCCGATTTGGTGTTTTTAGAAATGGATATTCAAGACTCTCTAGCGGTAAACATTGATCAACAAAATAGGGACATTAATAAACTTAATATAAGCATTGGCGAATTGCATCAAATGTTTCTTGATTTGGCAGGAATAGTTCGTTCAATGGGGCAAACTCTAGTAAATACCTCCAAACATATCGATAAGGCGTACCAAGATACGGCAGAAGCGACATTACGTATTATGGAAGCTGATAGAATTCAAGCCAAAACCATGCCTTTTGCAGCTTGGATTTGGCCTCCTGTAACTAAAGCTCAAGTAAATGCTCAAAAAGAGATAGTGAAAAACTCAAAAAATCATACCATTTTAGGGCCGAAACCGTCTTATTATGATAGGGTGAAGGATTCAGAATTGGGTCGAGCCTATCATAACTCGTGGAATGCTGATTCATCTCCACTGCTAAGTGATAAAATTAAACATCTTATGGATAATTATCGTGCTCCAGGAGGAATATTTTCAAACTTCGCGCGAACGCATAGTAAGCGAGCACAGAAAGTTAAAGAAGCTATTGATAACTTGCCAAATAAAGAAGATCCGAAGCACTTAGGTAGGATTATCAAGAAATATTTAGAGGATCTTGATAACAATACAAATGAATATAGTGCCTTCAGAGCTCGCTGTAATTTTATTTTGAATCAATTGGATAATATGATGACTCCTGATAAAAACAGCCAAGACAACCACGAATCCAGACGACCAGAACATTAAGAATAAATATTAAAATTCTCCTTGTTGACAATGGTATAGAAGGATGGATATAGTCAGAGAAACCGCTGTCTCTTATACACATCTCCGAGCCCACGAGACGGACTCCTATCTCGTATGCCGTCTTCTGCTTGAAAAAAAAAA
>CABHON010000014.1 GCA_902168255.1 uncultured Legionella sp. | reverse complement strand
GCCCGCAACAACGGGCGGGTACAAGACCCGCCCCTACGAATTTATTATTTCATTAAGCTACTCAATTCCGCTTCTCACCACGACGCCATAGGATTAAATAATCATGCATAAACCTATCGAATCCTGGCAAATAGATAATTGGAACTACCTTACCCAATTAACGAACAAAAAAAAATTACCTCATTCCTTATTATTGCAAGGTGCAAAGGGATTAGGGTTAGGCTCATTTAGTGAAACCTTTTCAACTTGGTTACTATGTGAGTCAGAAAAAAAGGAAAATACCTATCCATGTGGTCGATGCACCTCCTGCCAATGGATTGCTGCGGGAACTCATCCTGATCGACTAATTATCACGCCCGAATCAAGCAATATTAAGGTAGATGCCATTCGTGAAATTCGAACCTTTAGTGAGAGCAAAAGCCTCGGAGGAAAATACCGCATTATTATTATCTCTCCAGCAGAAGCAATGAATGTTTCTGCGGCTAATGCTTTGCTAAAGATTTTAGAGGAACCTTTTGAAAATACCATTTTTCTTTTAGTAGCACATCATATTACGCGTGTATTGCCCACGATTCTTAGCCGTTGTCAAAAAATTTATTTCTCATCGTTGGATAAGGAAAATTTTATCTTTACTATGAGTCAAAGAAATGTTGCACCAAACATGATAGAACCATTATATGAATTAAGTCATGGGGAACCACTGACCTTTTCTTCCGAAAAAGAACAAGAAACAGCGCTAAAAACTCAACAAAAACTTATTATGTTAGTGGAAAAATGTTTTGCCCATACGATTTCACCAATGGAGGCAGCAGAACAAATAAAAGCCATTGAAAAAGAAAGCCAAATGACATTTGAAAGCTTGGTAGATATAATATCAACATGGGTTTATAACCAAGTAAAGAAAAAAAATAACCCTAACTTTTATTCATTTTATGATAAACTCATGTTAATTAAAAAGCACACAACGACAGGTGCACCCATTAATCAAATTCTGTGGTTAGAGGATTTATTTTATGCTTGTTGACTCTCATTGCCATTTAGACATGCTGGATTTGCCAGTTGAAGATATATTAATTAATGCAAAAGCAAATGATGTTCAGTACATGCTATGTGTTTGTGTCGTATTAGAGAAATTTTCTTCAATGTTAGCAAAAGTAGAATCTTTTCCTGAAATTAGCGTTTCGGTAGGATTACATCCAGATGAAGTTGTTACTGCTGAAGAAGAACCTACTACTGAAACATTATTACACTTAGCACGGCATGAAAAATGTGTGGCGATAGGAGAAACGGGATTAGATTATTATCGGGGTATGGATCATATTCATACTCAGCAAGAACGTTTTCGTCGGCATATTCAGGTAGCACGTTCATTAAATAAGCCACTCATTATTCATACCCGTTCAGCATCCGATGACACCATTCGTTTGATGCAGGAAGAAAAAGCCAAAGATGCTCGTGGAGTGATGCATTGCTTTACTGAAACTTGGGAAGTGGCTAAAGCAGCACTTGATTTAGATTTTTATATTTCTTTTTCGGGTATTATTACTTTTAAAAATGCTGAAGCTTTGCGTGACGTGGTAAAAAAAGTACCGTTAAATCGTTTGCTTATTGAAACAGATTCACCTTTTTTAGCGCCGGTTCCTTATCGAGGAAAATCGAATCAACCCGCATATGTCAAATATGTGGCTGAAACCGTTGCTGCGTTAAAAAATGAAAGCTATGAAGAGGTTGCCCGTGTGACAACCCAGAATTACTTTGATCTATTTTCAACGGTAAAAAAATGAAATTACTCGCATTAGATACATCCACTGAAGCGTGTTCCGTTGCATTGTTAATGGACGAGGAGATTATTTCACGTTTTGAACTTCAACCTAACCAACAATCAAAATTACTTTTGCCTATGTTAGAGAATGTGTTGTCTGAAGCGCAATTATCTCTTTCTTCAATAGATGCGATTGCGTTTGGTTGTGGTCCTGGAAGTTTTACTGGTCTACGCATTGCGGCTAGCGTCACGCAGGGAATTGCTTTTGCCCATAATTTGCCTGTTATTCCTGTTTCTAGCTTACAAACAATGGCGCAAGCAGCCTATCAAGAGTTTGGTTTTAAAAATATATTGTCTGCCATTGATGCCCATGTGCAAGCATTATATTATGGCGTTTATAAGTGGAATGAACCTGAAGAATACATGCAAAAAATAGGTGAGGAAAGTTTAGTATCGCCTGAAAATTGGATGTCTCCTGAAGGTGAGAATTGGCAATGTATTGGAAGTGGTTGGCGTTATTTTGATAAGGAAGCACGCACTAATTACTATCCTAAAGCATCTGCTATGTTAGCGATTGCCAAAAAACATTATGAACAGCAAAAATGGGTTTCACCTGAAGAAGCTTTACCCTCTTATTTGTATGAGATGGGACCAAAATAAGGAGCCCATTATATTTCGTTGTAAAATAAGCGCCCACTTTTGTATTGCCGTTTTGTATATAGCCATCTTTATCTTTTATGGATGGACAGCATCTCAAGGTAATTTTAACACATTAACCTTTAATAAAAATCCCGTTGGCTATCATGGTTTATTAGCGGATGCTTTTGCACATGGGCAAGTATCTCTCATGAGACATCCCATTAAGCAGCTAACACAATTAGCTGATCCCTACGATCCTGTTACTAATATCCCTTATCGATTCCATGATGTTTCACTGTTTAAAGATAAATATTATTTATATTTTACTCCGGCAGTGGCGTTGTTTATTCTTCTGCCCTTTAAAATGATAACCGGTTATTTCATTTCTGAGCCCTTATTAACGGCATTATTATGTTATATAGGTTTTCTCGCAGCTTTTTTTACCTTAAAAAAAATATTGAGTATTATTAAGGTATCCCTTGACCCTTGGATGGAAGTAGTTATTTTCATTGCCTTGGCTTTTAATACAGCAGTGCCTTGCTTATTACGTCGTCCCCTTTTTTATGAGTTATCTATTGCGTCTTCTTATGCAGCTTTAATGATGGCTTTCTATTGTTTCACTGTAGGCGTTACTGCAACGCAGAAATTAGGGTTAAAAGCAGGGTTATTTGGTGCTCTTTTAGGATTGACGATTCTTTCGCGACCGAACCAATTCTTAACTTGTACACTGCTTGCCATTGCTTTTGTTGTTGTAAGAGGGGTTATTTTTAGAGAATCAAGACGTAAGTTGTTTCAAGTTATGATAATGATAGGACTGCCCATTTTTATTACGTTAATGGGAATGGCCTATTATAATTTTCATCGTTATGGTTCTATTACTGAATTTGGCCAGTCTTATCAGTTGGCAGGTTATAACCCTAAATTCCTTATTTCTCGCTCGATTAGTTATATTCCTTTAAATATCTACATATACTTAACTACTGTACCCCAATTGGATACGATTTTTCCTTTTGTACACTTAGTTCAAGGAAAATTACTGTATCATTTTCATGAGTATCATAAAGCATATACAGCAGAGGCTTTGATTGGATTACCAGGATTTCCTATTTATTGGCTAATCTTTTTTCCTTTGTTTTATTTAAGCAAGATGTACCGAGCTTATCCTTTTGGAATACAATGTGGAGTGATTTTCCTTCTATGTGGCTGTCTCTCTTTAGTGGGTACTTCTGTCGTATGTGGCAGCACAATGCGATACCTTGTTGATATTTCTCCACCATTTTTATTATCAATATTATTACTATGGATCTTAATCCTTCAATATCTTACAATACCATTTCGTTTATGGATGCGAAGATTATTCTGCTTTATTGTTATTGCTTCTTCTCTTGTTTCATTTTTGGGTAGTTTACCCCCTTATGAATATTTATGGTCGCCTCCTGTTTCAACAGTTAAAAAAGTATTCCAAGATAATGGGTAATGTGACTCAAATGAAAAAAAATGATTCCGCAAAAATATTGTCGGTGATAATGGCTGCTTTTAACGAGGAAAAAACCATTCAGGCAACAATTGAGGCTGTTCTTGCTAAACAAATTACCGGTATGGAAATCAAATTAATTATTGTTGAAAGCGGATCTACTGACAAGACTACCCATATTGTGCGGACTTATGAAAATCATGAGCGGGTAAAGGTTGTGTACCAAACAGTAGCACTAGGTAAAGGAAATGCCATTCGTGAGGGATTCAAGCATGCAAAGGGCGACATTATCTTGATTCAAGATGCTGACAATGAATATGACATCAATGATTATGAGGCATTAATCGAACCTATTATATTTGGAGAAGCTTCTTTTGTTTTAGGTTCCCGGCATGGCGGTAAAGCTTGGAAGATGCGTAAATTTAGTAATCAATGCCTAACAGGGCACTTTATGAATTTGGGACATTGGTTTTTTACTTTTCTGATTAATCTATTATTTGGGCTTCGCCTGAAAGATCCTTTTACTATGTACAAAGTTTTTCGCGCAGATTGTTTAGAAGGGCTTTCATTCGAATGCGATCGTTTTGATTTCGATTTTGAGCTTTTAATTAAATTAACCCAAAAAAAATACTACCCTTTAGAGGTGCCAGTAAATTATCATTCGCGCTCTTTTAAAGACGGCAAAAAAATAAAAATATTCTATGACCCATTAACTTGGATAAGAGCACTAATTAAACTTCGCCTTTCATAAATTTATGAGAAATAGAATAGTTATTGGAGTAATTTCCTATTACATAACAGTATTCATCTTTTGTTAATACTATTGCTTTAGAATTAAAGAAATAAAAATAAGAGGAATAAAAAATGAAATTTTTAAGAAGTGTTTTTAGTTATACCTTAATGCAAAGTCGATATGAACATGAACTATCAAGAGGTAGCGCTCGTTTTAAAGAGGACTTTGGAGATCAACCTCAAGATATATTATATGCCAATTTATTACGACTGCATTGTGAAAATTTAATACAGATTCAGAAATTAGAGAAAAACCCTCGCAGAAAAGATAAAGATAATCAACAATTAGAAAATAAAAAGAAGGAAAACGAAACACTCATTAAAGTTTTGCAATATTTAGAGAAAAGTGAGTCAACCACGTTTGAGAAGGGAGAGTTTTATAAACTTCTAGAAAGTAATAAAACAGCACGTAAGTATTTATTGCTTTTCAAAGATGTGCTTGATCCTGCTTTGCAAAAACAAATATTTACTCATGAAGTGAACAAAGCCTATAACCGTTTACAAAGACACGGTAGTGTAAAAGCTGATATTGCTTTTCAGATTATGAGTGGAAAACTGATTAAAAAGAGCGAATGGAATCAACTATCTCAATCCTTTAATGGAACAGAAACAAAAACAGGAAGAATGCTTCAATATTTTGGAGGAATGTTAAAAATTAACCCCAATACAAACGGAGAGACTTTATATGATGGAAATGCTCCAATAAAAAATGAGTTAACTGTGATCTCACAAGTTCAATTGAGTCAGCAACCCCCAATTGCCATAAAAAATGATTACAAAGCTAAATCAGTATTTGCTGCATTAGATTTTTATGCAATCTTTCGAGGTTTAGCTGCGAGTTTATTTGGAAAAAATTCTTCTCAAACATCAAAAAAAGCAGCAAATAACTATTTAAAAAAATGGGTAACCAAATCACCAATTGAAGAAATAAAAGATGGAGAAGCATATAAAATCGTAAAAGGGTTTGAAAAAGGAAAACATGCCGAGATACAATCTTTGTATAAGGATGAGATGGAAAAAGATCCACAATATGCCCAACTAAAAAAACAATATGAGGGTGTTGTTAATGCTGGATTAGGAAACAACAATACAAGATGTAGGGCTGAATATCATTAAAAATATATTTTAAAATATATTGACACCCTGAAAAAACCGTGTAGAATGTCGCTTCCCTGTCAGATGAGAGGGAAGCGAAAAGGAAGGGTCTGTAGCTCAGGTGGTTAGAGCGCACCCCTGATAAGGGTGAGGTCGATGGTTCGAGT
>CABHON010000013.1 GCA_902168255.1 uncultured Legionella sp. | reverse complement strand
ACCAACGAGTGAACCAAGCGGTCAACCCAGCGGGCAACCGAGCATGCAGCCCAGTACTCAGCCGAGCGGCCAACCGACAGGTGAACCGAGTGGTCAGCCTACAGCCCAACCAACGAGTGAACCAAGCGGTCAACCCAGTGCGCAACCGAGCACGCAGCCCAGTACTCAGCCGAGCGGTCAACCGACAGGTGAACCAACGGGACAACCAACCAGTGTGCCCAGTGGCCAGCCCAGCACACAACCCAGCGTGCAGCCGAGTGATCAACCTAGTAGCCATCCAACAAGTAATCCAACTGTTCATCCAACAGGACAACCAACAAGTGCACCCAGTGGCCAGCCCAGTACACAACCAAGCATGCAGCCGAGTGATCAACCCAGTGGCCAGCCGACGGCTAATCCAAGTGCTCACCCGACAGGACAACCAACCAGTGTGCCCAGTGGCCAACCCAGCGTGCAACCTAGTAATCAGCCGAGTGTTCGCCCAAGCTCAATACCAACTTATGCTCCTTATATTTTTCCTATTGACTGGGTAGGGTATGACTCTCTCTTAAATAATGCTGAATTAGTTTATATTGCCGAATTACCAAATAAACGAACAATGATTTTTAATGGCGATACTTTTTATCCATATAAAACTGGTCACATAGAAATGGCGTTAGTTCAATCTCTTCCAGGAAACGCTACTTCAGTAGAGCATAAAAATAGTGATCTATTTTTTACTGCGCAAAAAGCAAATAAATATTTTATAGGAAGTATTAATGCAACCAATAACATAAATTGGGTCAAAGAATTAAATGCTTCTGCTGTAAAAAGCGAATTTAGTTCTTTCGCTTCTTTGAAAAAACTTACTTATGTTGAAAGCAGCAGTTTTGAAGGTATAGTTGCAGCAGGAGATGCAGATTTTATAGGAACACTATTTACCTTTGTGGATACAAATCAACAAAGTATCCAATCATATATGTTTAAAATCCCCTCTTCTTGGGATAATAAGAATAATTATTATTTTTCAAAGGCAAGCATTAATGATATTAAATTTGTAAAATATCCTAAAGAAGGTATTTTTATAGTAGGTACATTGCAGTCAGGATGGTCAAACCAAAGAATTTTTTATTTGGGATTTATGGATCTTAATAGCAAACGGATAACCTTAACACAACTATGGCTTAAGGATTACATCTATCAAACATTTAATAGTATAGCAATTAAAAATTGTGTCAATTGTAGTGAGAATAGTGGTGTCCTTGTTGGAAGTTTATCTTCAGCTAAGCAAGCTTTGTTTTTTTATTTTAATTATAAGAACCAATATAACTTTGTTAAAACTTTTTACGCCACTATATTGAGTGAATTTTTTAAAGTAGTAGTATCAAATAATCAGTATACTGCGGTGGGAGTGGTTCAAAATTCAAATGGAAATTTTGATTTGATGATAGGGCAAGGTAAAGATTTAAGCTTAAAAGTTTTTGGCTTGAGCGGATTATTAGGAGAGACAATTGTTAGTGCCTCAGTTGATGTAGTGTTTTCTGAAGAAACTGAGGTAGGAGTAAGAATTGCCTTTTTGGGTAAAACGCCTAACGGAAAATATTATAGTCAAAGCTTTTTTATTGGAAATAACTTAGTTATTAATTTACCAGGCTATAATTTGTATGAAATAAGCTCATCCTTTAGTTCATCTCTTTCCTTTTTTTCTAGTGAAAATTTATATTTAATGCCAACCCTGAGTACTTCATCGAGTATTTTAAAAGATATAGTAAGTGAACCATCCTTGAGTTCTACGTTTCCTACCAGTATGCCTACATCTTATCTTGAGCCAACAAACCATCCTTCTTCTAGCAGTCCTTCTAGTAGACCTTCGTCAAGCAATCCTACTAGTCAGCCATCTTATTCCAACCCAACCATTGAGCCATCTTCGGAGCCTACCTTACAAGAAGGAAATACTGCTTCTCCTACCTTTTCAAGAAGGCCATCGGTAGCACCAAGTAAGCACCCATCAATTGCACCAACTCGTTTGCCAAGTAGGGAACCATCAATTTCACCAAGTAGAGCACCATCGATTTCTCCGAGTAGACTTCCATCACCTTTACCGAGTTTGAAGCCATCTATTTTACCCAGTGCTTACCCTAGTCTATACCCTTCCGTTTTCCCCAGTAAAATGCCATCTTTTTTTCCTAGTAGTATTCGTCCAAGTATGTGGCCAAGTGAACAACCTACAAGGGCAATTAATCCTACTAGTACACCAACACATACTTCTACAAGAAATTCATCAGATGATGAAAAAAATAAACAAGCAAAGATAAGGGAAGATCTCTTAATACTTGGTGGTTTATGCTTATTACTGATATTTTTTATCTATAAAATCAAAAATAAATTGGTTAAACCTGTAGAGCCTTCTGGGAAGAAAAAAAATGAAATTCTTCTTGATCTAGAGAGGGCAAGTGAATCCTCCTCTCAGATTGGCGAAGAGGATAACGAAGAAACGTTCTTTTCTTATTTTAAAAATAAAGTGAGAAGTATGTTTAGATTTTTTGATACAAATGAAAGGGAGGAAATAAATTTAGAGATAGGAAGCCAAAGTTCTGAGAAAGAAGAATGCCTAGAGGTTGATTTTGAAGATGAGGGTGGTTCAGCGTTATTTTCGAGTTTAGTACAATATTTAAGGCTTGACGAAGAAAAAGAGCCTGATAACCGCGATGATCACAGGGTTATCTATTTTGGACCATAGTAGTATATCGATCTTTCTCAGAGAGGTCAGAGAGGCTAGAATTGTCAGAATCCAAACTGGAAATATCAGAAAAAATGCATGAGGGATTCAAAGCGAGTTTACTAAATGCTGCAGGGGTTGAAGGAATTTTAAAAGAAATTCCGAAAAGCTCTTCGTGTGTATAAGAGTTTTCAGAATTTGTTGAAGAAAACTTGGAAAGAAAATAATCGGTTAGAAAAAGAAGCATAAAAGATTTTACATCAGAGTAAACATTTATTAAATGTGAATCGTTTTGTCGATTAAACTTTATCTGCTTAAATGCAGTTTGTATCTCTTCTATGTATTTGGAGCCTGTGTCTTGATTGTATAAAGGATTTGTAAGAGCCTTTCGAAGGCAAAGAATCAATCCAAGAATAGAAAATTTCTCACCCTCAAATAACCAATTGGATTTTGTTTGAACTGTGTTTTTTAACATCATTCTTGTTTTATCCATGTCTTTTTTAAGTAATAGTCTTTTTTCTATAATCTTATTGTTATTATGACAAATATAAACGGAAGATTGAACGTCTAAAAATTCAAGAAAAAGAGTTTGTAGAATATCTGATTTTTGGCCATGAGAAGGAAAAAAAGGCTCTTGAGTTACAATTTTTTTAAGAATTTCATAGTATTTTAAGACATTTTCTTTATAAGTTTTATACTGCTCTATATAATTTGCCCGAGTATCTTCCGGTAGATTATTGATATCAGAATAGTGAGGTGGTTTCGAGATGAGTTTATCCACGTGCTCTTTCAATTTTTTAAGTTCTTGTTTATTATTTTTGTATATCATTTCATCACTATCAGAAGTGGGGGGAAGGCGATCAAGAAAACCATCGATGGCATGCATTATTTCTTCTAGTGCTTCCCTAGCGTGATTCATATATAAATGTGTTTTTTTGGAAGGAGGAAATCTAATTCCTGTGCTTGCAGAAGTGGTAGAACTAGCAGGGCTAGATGGCTTGTCCTTGTTGATAGGCAATACTCGAGGAGAGTTTATTAAAAGATTTCGAATACTCCTTATTACTTCTTGAAACGTTGGCATGATATTTACTCAATAATAAAATTAATATGAAAATTATAAAACTAATTTCTAAAAAATGCAATATATTATTCATGAGTGCATTTTCTATTCCAATGCTTAATTAACATTGATTTAAATTATAAAACTGCAGTTAAAAAATTACAATCAAATTGACAATTTTTAGCTCGCTGGTAGAATAAGGTACCACTAAATTTAAGAGCAGGGGACTTCTAGACTTATGGCAAAAATTGCAATTTATGGAACGGGATATGTAGGTTTAGTCACTGGGGTATGCTTTGCCGAATGTGGGCATGACGTGCTTTGCGTCGACATTGATGAAAATAAAATACAATCTTTGCAAAAAGGTATTGTGCCTATTGAAGAGCAAGATCTACCGGAACTGTTAGAAAAAAATCAAAAAGCAGGGCGAATTGTATTTACTTCCAAATATGCAGATTCTATCTCTCAATGTGATTATCATTTCATTGCGGTAGGTACGCCAGAAGCAAAAAATGGAGAAGCAGACTTAACATTGGTCAATGCTGTTGCTTCTGAAATTACGAAATCTCGCACTGAACCTTTTGTGTTAGTGATTAAATCTACTGTTCCTGTAGGGACAGCCGAAAAAATGCGTAAAGCTCTTTTAAATGAACAACAAACTCGCGAGCAAGATGTGTCTTTTCATGTTGTTTCCAATCCAGAATTTTTGCGAGAAGGAAAGGCTATTCATGATTGTTTAAACCCAGATAGAATTGTTCTAGGTGGAGATGATGTCACCTTTTTGGATACCGTAGCTGAAGATCTTTATGGGCATTATATAGAGAACAAAACACCTATATTGAAAATGACTTCAGAATCGGCGGAGTTAACCAAATATGCCACTAATGCTTTATTAGCAATGAAAATTACTTTTATGAATGAACTAAGTCAGCTATCAGAAAGAACTGGGGCTGATATTGAGGTTATTCGAGAAGGGATTGGCATGGATGAACGCCTAGGGCCTCATTTTATTGCTGCAGGTTGTGGGTATGGTGGTTCTTGTTTCCCAAAAGACATCAAAGCTTTGATTGCCATGTTTGAAAAAAATGATTGCGAACCACTGTTGTTAAAGCAGGTTCCTGAAATGAATCAAAAACAAATGGAACGCTTTTGTGGGAAAATTCTTCGCTATTTTTCCGAGAAGGAACAAGAACTTTCAAGCTGTACTCTTGCTTTATGGGGAATAGCATTTAAGCCTGGGACCGATGATATTCGAGAATCGCCTGCTATTTTTATTGCCAATCGCTTAAGCAAAGAAGGTATTAAAATCCGTGCTTATGATCCTGCGGCTATGTCACATGCTGATAACTATCCTTGGGTAGAATGTACTGCTAGTCCTGAGTCTGCATTGGAAGGTGCCGATGCCGTTATTATTGCGACAGATTGGCCTATTTTCAAAGAGTTTGATTTGGAAAAAGTGGCTACCTTGCTTAAAACCCCGGTAATTTTTGATGGCCGTAATATTTATGATAAAGCAAAGATGGATAGTCTTCAGTTTGATTATATTTCTGTTGGTAGACCTGATGTGTTAGGCTGGACAAATAAAGCATGAAATTGAAAAAGGCTGTATTTCCAGTAGCAGGAATGGGAGTACGTTTCTTGCCTGCGACAAAGGCTAATCCCAAAGAAATGCTGCCTATTGTTGATAAACCTTTAATTCAATATGCCATCGAAGAGGCCATTAAAGCGGGACTCACCGAAATGATTTTTATTACCAGTAGCAGTAAACGTGCTATTGAAGATCATTTTGATCATAATAATGAATTAGAAGGCAAATTGTTAGCAAAAGGCCAACAGGCTTTATATGATATCGTCAAATCCATTGCGCCTGACAATATTCGTTTTACGTATGTACGCCAGCACGATGCATTAGGATTAGGGCATGCCATTCTCTGTGCAAAACATGTCGTTAATAAAGAACCATTTGCGGTTTTACTTGCGGATGATTTACTGGAAGATAGCGAGATGCATTGTTTGTCGGAAATGGTTAAACAGTATGAGAAAAATGAGGAATCCATTGTTGCTGTACAAGAAGTGCCTGCGAATGATGTAGATAAATATGGTATTGTTAGTATAGAAAAGTTTAATCATAAGATAGCCCGTATTCAATCTATTATTGAAAAGCCCTCCTTAGAAAAAGCCCCATCTCGCTATGCTGCTGTAGGGCGATATATTTTTACACCTGAAATTTTTGATTGCTTGGAAGAAACAGGGCCTGATCATAGAAATGAAGTGCAGGTTACTGACGCTATAGAAAAACTAATTCATAGAGAAACCGTTAATGCTTTTTGTTTTGCAGGAAAACGATACGATTGTGGTTCTAAAATTGGTTATATGAAGGCGACCGTAGAATATGCATTAAAACATTCCGAGATTGGTGATGCATTCAACAATTATTTGAAAGATAAGGTATTAATATGACAGGAATTTTAGCACTGGCAGACGGAACAGTTTTTTATGGAAAAAGCTTGGGCTATGCAGGGGAAACTGTTGGAGAAGTTGTTTTTAATACTGCAATGACTGGATATCAAGAAATTATTTCTGATCCATCTTATGCTGGTCAAATTGTTACGTTGACTTACCCTCATATTGGTAATGTAGGTTGTAATGATGATGATAATGAATTTACAGAGCTTTTTTCAGCTGGGTTAATTGTTCGTGATGTGCCTAATGTATGGAGTAATTGGCGTGGACAGGAATCATTAGAAGATTATTTAAAACGCCACCAAGTAGTAGGCATTGCTGGGGTAGATACCCGACAGTTAATTCATCATTTGCGAGAAAAAGGCGCCCAAACAGGGTGTATTAGCACTCTTCTTTCTTCTTCAGCTGAAGCTTTAATTGAAAAGGCTCGGGCTTTTCCAAGTATGGAAGGAAAAGATTTAGCAGCGTTAGTGAGTACCAAAAAGAGTTATGTTTGGACAAAAGGAAGTGGTGAATGGTCTTTAGAAATATTTAAAAAATCTGCTTCTCCTTTTGTTATTGTTTATGATTATGGAGTTAAGCAGCATATTCTCGAAATTCTGATTGATTTAGGCTGTCGTGTTTTAGTAGTTCCTGCAAAAACATCTGTACAAGCAGTGTTGGAGCAAAATCCCGATGGCATTTTACTTTCAAATGGACCAGGTGACCCTAAAGTATGCGATTACGCTATCATAACCATTCAAGAATTAATGAAACAAAATATACCCCTTTTAGGTATTTGTTTAGGATTTCAATTGTTAGCATTAGCAGGTGGAGCACAGACCTATAAAATGAAGTTTGGCCATCATGGTGCAAATCATCCAGTCTCTTGCGTAGAAGAAGATAATCGCGTTATGATAACAAGCCAAAATCATGGCTTTGCAGTAGATGAAGAGACCTTGCCTTCAGATTTTTGTGTTACGCATCGTTCCTTGTTTGACCAGAGTTTACAAGGATTTAGACATCGATATAAACCTTTTTTTGGTTTTCAAGGGCACCCAGAAGCAAGCCCAGGACCACAAGAAGCTTATGAGTTTTTTAAAAATTTTTTTGCCAGTATGCATAAAGAGAAAAATGTATGATGAATGACTACCATTTATTTACTTCTGAATCAGTTTCAGAAGGACATCCAGATAAAATTGCTGATCAGATTTCTGATGCAGTATTAGACGCTGTGCTTAAACAGGATAAATATTCACGGGTAGCTTGTGAAACCTTTGTAAAAACAGGGATGGTTTTAGTTGGCGGAGAGATAACTACTAGTGCTTGGGTGGATGTAGAAGAATTAGTGCGCCAAGTAGTTCGTGATATTGGATACAGCAGTTCTCAAATGGGATTTGACTGGGAGTCCTGTGCTGTATTGTCGGCAATTGGAAAGCAGTCAGCAGATATTGCTATGGGTGTAGATGCTTCTAGTGAAAAGCCAATGGGAGCGGGGGATCAGGGATTGATGTTCGGTTATGCAAGCGATGAAACGGATGTTTATATGCCTGCTCCAATTATGATAGCGCATCGATTAGTAAAACGTCAGTCACTCCTGCGTAAAACTAAACAATTACCATGGCTTCGCCCTGATGCGAAAAGTCAGGTAACTCTACGTTATCGAGAGGGGAAACCTTATGCGATTGATACAGTTGTCCTTTCAACCCAGCATTCACCTGATATTGCCCAGAAAGATTTAATTGAGGCGGTTTTAGAAGAAATTGTCAAACCAGAACTTCCTGCGGATTGGATTTTACCAGAAACGCGATATTTTATTAATCCAACGGGTAGATTTGTTGTTGGTGGTCCATTAGGGGATTGCGGGTTAACTGGCCGCAAAATTATCGTAGATAGTTATGGTGGAATGGCGCGTCATGGTGGCGGATGCTTTTCTGGAAAAGATCCCAGCAAAGTTGATCGTTCAGGTGCATATGCTGCACGGTACGTTGCAAAAAATGTTGTAGCAGCTGGATTGGCTTCACGCTGTGAAATCCAAGTGTCTTATGCCATTGGAACAGCAGAACCAACCTCCATTAGTGTTGATACCTTTGGTTCAGGTAAAGTGCCCGATGCAGAAATCACGCAATTAATCCGAAAACATTTTGATCTTACCCCATCAGGTATTATTAAAATGTTGGATTTGTTACAACCTATTTATCGCGAAACAGCAGCCTATGGTCATTTTGGACGAAATGATGTGATGTTTCCGTGGGAAAAATTAGATAAAGTCAATGTGTTAAGTTAGGAATTAAAGAATGAATGATAAAACAAAGCATCGAATTGTAGGGATTGTTGTCATAGCCGCTTTTTTGGTTATTTTAATACCAGCGCTAATGAAGAACGATAGCGACGAAGTAAAACAACCTCAATATGCGCCTGATGAAAGACCCGTAACAGCAATGGTTGAGCCTGTTTCTTCGGCTTCTGTTGAAGATGAGACATATGAAACCAATCAAGTTGCCCATGTTTCTTTGGATGAACCAGCCCCTTCTCAAAACCAAATGGCTGAGCAACCGGTTACTTCGTCTAATATCCAGCAAAATACTGTTAATTCGCAAGATTCTATGGAATCAATGGAATCCATTGAGTCTTCCACGTCACCAGCTCCAGTGACAGCACCAGCGCCAACACCAGCTCCTGCCAAACCAGTTGTGCCAGCTCCACAACCGAAGCCAGCACCTAAACCAGTTCCAGCTCCTAAACCTGTTGCTCAGAAGACAGTTGTAGTTCCTGTAAAACCTAAACCCGCTCCTGTGGTAAGTACAGCTAAGTTAACGAATGTATGTTTTCAAGTGGGTACTTTCTCAAACCCCACCAATGCCGGTCTATTAGTGGCAAAACTTAAAGAAAAAGGATTTACAGAAGCCAAAAATACAACGATTATTTTACCAACAGGAAGAAGAATTCATCGAGTCAGTTATTGTAAAGCAATGACAGCAGCTGAAGTTGCAAGCGCACGTGCTAAGTTAGCTTTGCTCGTTGGCACATCTCCGATTGTTACGAGGTAATATAAATGAGTGGTAGCTCTTTTAATTGGGTTGATTGTGCCATTATCGGTATCATTCTAGTTTCAATCCTCATTAGTTTAGTTCGAGGCTTTGTCAGGGAGGCACTTTCTCTGATGACTTGGATAGGAGCTATTTGGGTTGGAATCCATTTTTATGGTACCGCAAGTGTATGGTTGGAGCCACATATCTCATCAACACCTATTCGTATGGCGGCATCCTTTTTTATATTATTTGTTATAGCATTATTAATTGGATCTATTATAAGTTTTATAGTGGTCAAGTTTATTCACAAAACAGGGCTTTCTGGAACCGATCGCACATTAGGGATTGTTTTTGGATTGGCTCGTGGTTTTATTGTTGTTTCTATTGCCTTGTTGATGGGACAAATGGTCTTTCCTATGGGAAGTTCATCCGAGGCAAATGCGCTGGCAGAATCAAGATTGGCACCGCAATTTGTCCCTATTATGAGTTGGCTTAAGGAGTTTCTACCCGAAGCACCAGAGTCTACTAAAATTATGAAAATGTCTGGATTGCCAGAATAAATTATTTTAAACATTATACTCGCCTCTAATTAAATGAACTGAGTATGCAAATATATAGGAGAAAAGGGATGACACACCCTATCCATGAAACTTTATTAGGTAAAACTGCTTTAATTACAGGCGGAGCTCGGGGCATCGGTAAAGCAATTGCACTAAAATTAGCTGCTCATGGAGCTAACATTATTGTTGCGTATTACAACAGTTCAGAAGAAGCCGATCAGGTTTGTGCTGAAGTTACCAATATGGGAAGAAAATCATTAGCAGTACAAGTTAATGTATCAGATGAACGTTCTGTTGCTGAAATGATGGAAACGGTAAAGGAGCAATTTGAACATATTGATATTTTGGTGAGCAATGCAGCGAGCGGTGTATTGAAGCCAGCGTTAAAAATGTCAACTAAACATTGGCGCTGGTGTCTAGAAACGAATGCACTAGCATTGAATCATTTAACCGTGCATGTAAAACCGTTAATGCCCAAAGGTGGTCGTATTTTAGCTTTATCAAGCCTTGGTGCTATTCGGGCTATTCCTAATTATGCCTTTATTGGTGCCTCTAAAGCTGCATTAGAAGCATTAGTTCGTTCATTAAGCCTAGAATTAGCGCCGGATGGTATTTGTGTGAATACAATTTCTGCAGGAATTGTTGATACGGACGCGCTAAAGCATTTTCCCAATCGTGAAGAGTTGTTAAAAGAATGTGAAGAACGTTCGTTAGGTGGACGTTTAATTGAACCGGCAGACGTTGCCAATGTAGCCTATTTAATGTGTCTTCCCGAATCAGAAATGATTAAAGGCCAAACTATTTTTGTGGATGCGGGACATTCGATTATAGGATAAGAAAAGCAGCACTTAAAAAAGGTTTAGGTGGGAAGTTGTCTCCATAGGGGATCCATTGGCGCCAATGGAACAGTTATGTCTATAACTCCTTAAACCATGTTTTACCGTTGTGTTTTTGACTTAACCAAAAAATTTTAATACTGTCTTGGTCATAAGATGAAGAAAGTCTCACTATATGCTCGAGCTTTAAGCCTCAAATTATGATCAATGGCAGTAAACTCTACATTTCCCGAGTTTTTCTTTATTATCAGCCTGTATTTTACGATTTAAAATTTTTTTAATTAATTGTTGTTTCATTTTATTTTCCTTCATAGTAACTTGTTGGCTTATCATCTACATTTAAGATGTCCTTAAAGAAAACCGCTCCTCCTGAAGGAGGCTATAGATGATTCATTACATTTACATTTATAATATAGCAAAAATTCTTCGATTTATCTGAAAAACTGATTTACATATCTGTGTCACAGCCTATTAGTGGAAAAAGTTCGTCATGAAGAAAAATCGGTTAGGTATAGCTTCTTCTATCGTCCATTCGTATATTAATGGCTGCTATCAAATCTGAAGCATGTGTAAAAAACGTCGACCCGATTTAGAGAGATATTTTATTAAGGTTTAACCACAACTAAAAGGACAATCCCTACTAATAATAAAGTAGGGATTTCATTTAAAATTCGATAAAATTTTTCACTGTGTTCATTTTTATCTTTCTGAAAGTTTTTGCGGCAATGCCCTAAATAAAAATGATAAATCCATAAGAGAAATACAAGGCCAAGTTTTGCATGCATCCAGCCGATTTGTAGGTAATAACTAAAGTTTAAGCTAATTAACCCTATGCCAAAAAGGGTGGTTAAAATAGCGGAGGGCCACATAATGCCATAATAAAGTCTTCTTTCCATAAGCTTAAAGCGTTTATTTGAAATCTGATCAGTGGCCGTAACGTGATACACCATAAGACGTGGTAGATAAAATAGTGCGGAGAACCAACAGATAACGGCGATTATATGAAAAGCTTTAAGCCATAACATGAGACTCTTTTTCCTGCGTTAATTTTTGAACAAAAGTGGCTTCGTCTAAAATAGGAATATTCAGTTTTTCAGCTTTAGCCAACTTAGAACCTGGGCTAGTACCCACAATAAGATAGTTTGTTTTTTTTGACACACTTTCTGTAACAATGGCTCCAGCCTCTTCTAATGTAGTTTTTATGCTATCACGGGAAAAATTTTCAAGTGTTCCTGTGACAACAACTGTTTTACCGCTGAAAAAGGTGTGAGTCATATTTGAAGTGGTTGGCAAAGATTGAATAGTGATACCTTTAGCAAGTAATGCATCAATAATATCTCGATTACGATCATTGCGAAAAAATTGAAAAATATGGTGAGCGCTAACTTCACCAATATCATGCACATCTAAGAGCGTTTCTAAGTCTGCATTTTCTATAGCTGACAAAGCTTGAAAATGGGTAGCTAATCGTTTGGCGCTAGTTTCACCTACTTCGCGAATGCCTAAGGCAAAAAGAAAACGTGCCAATGTTGTTTGTTTACTTTTTTGAATTGACTCAAGGATATTTTGCGCGGATTTTTTGCCCATTCGTTCTAAATTAGCTAATTCTTCTTCAGTTAATGAGTAAATATCAGAAACCGTTCGAATTAGGTTGACGTCGACCAGTTGTCCGATTAATTTATATCCTAACCCTTCAATATCCATGGCTTTTCGAGAAACAAAGTGTCGAATGCTTTCTTTTAATTGGGCAGAGCAAAATAGCCCTCCCATACATCTTGCAGCTGCTTCGCCCGGAGTTCTAACAACTTGGGAATTGCAAACAGGACATTGTGCAGGTAATTGTATGCGTTGGGCATCAGAAGGTCTTTTTTCTTTAATAACGCACACGACTTCAGGAATCACATCTCCGGCACGTCGTACAATAACGGTATCACCTTCGTGGATGTCTTTTTTCTCAATTTCATCCATATTGTGTAAGGTAGCATTACTTACTGTGGCACCACCAACAAAAATGGGTTCAAGTCGGGCAACGGGTGTTAATACGCCTGTTCTCCCGACCTGAAAATTAACCGATTTTATCTGCGTAACAGCTTCTTCTGCAGGAAATTTATAAGCAACCGCCCATCGGGGTGCATGAGAGACAAATCCTAATATTTTTTGAGTTTCTAAATCATTGACTTTAAATACCACGCCATCAATAGCGAAAGGCAAATTGGTCCGAAATTTTTCCATTGTATAATAATAATCAATACAGTCTTGTTCTGTATTACATATTTTTATGCGTGGAGAAATTTTAAAACCTAACTCTTGAAAATAAGATAATCGCTCATAATGGGTTTTTGAGGGTAGATCAGGTTCAACTAAGCCATGGTTGTAGCAAAAAAAGTCTAGTTGGCGAGAAGCGGTAATCTCTGCATTCAGCTGTCGCAAACTTCCTGCGGCGGCATTGCGTGGATTAACAAAGGTTTTTTCTCCTTTTGCTAATGCTTGAGTATTTAATGCGTTAAAGGCTTGTTTGGACATGTACACCTCGCCCCTTATTTCAATGATATCAGGAATGGAGCCAGATGAAGGTGTACGTAATTTAAGGGGAATAGAAGAGATCGTTTTTATATTGGCAGTGATATCTTCTCCTATGCTGCCATCTCCTCGAGTGGCTGCATATGCAAGAACGCCATTCTTGTAGGTGAGGCTAACAGCAAGGCCATCCAATTTAGGTTCGCCACAAAAAGTAATAGACTTCTTTTCAAACCCTACTTCTGCGGAGCACTTGTTCGTCGATTCGGTGCTCGAATCCTCATGTACTCGCGTGTACACTCCGGTTCTATGCTCCGAGTCTCCTCCAATTTCTCGCGCATAAGCGGGTTTGGAAAGAAGTCTAATGGATTGATGGATATTCTCTTGTTTTAGGCGATTTTGAATTCGTGTTATAAAAGCGCTAAATCCTTCTTCATTAAACACGTTATCCAATGAAAGCATTGGAACAGTGTGGTGAATTTCCTGAAAAGCTGTAGAAGGAGTATGACCAACACGTTGAGTAGGGGAGTCAGGTGTAATCCATTCTGGATGTTCTGATTCATAAGCCACTAATTGACGATATAACGTATCATAGGCTTCGTCACTAATTGTGGGTGTATCCAAGACGTAATAATTATAATTATGTTCTCGAAGAATTTCGCGAAGTTGTTCAATTTGTGCTTGTGTAATGTTTGATGTCATTTTGCCTTAGCTTGTCGAATAGACATAATAGAAGAGAAAAATTCAGGTTTATTCAAGCCAATCTCTTCAAAAATCTTAGTAGCCCGATCCCAGGCATTTTCTTGATCAATACTATCAACAATAAGGGCAAAGCCTTTATCATTGTCTTTAATTACTCCCCACCCATTCACAAAAGCTAATCCCTTTAAACGTTTCGCTAAGGGATGCCCAGAAGCTTCTGCCGCTTCTAAATAAGCAAAGGCTTCTTCATAAGCTGCGGCAGCATATTTTTGATGTGCATTACACATAAATAATGTATTTTGTAATGAATCCCAAAATTTACCATCTTCAAGTAATTGCTTACCAACAAGATATTTAGCATTGCTATCATTTAAAGATGCGGCTGCGCGATAAGCTTCGAGGGCATATTCACGTGCACGTGGAAATTTTTTATGAAATTGATGTTTTTCATATACTTTAGCAATTTCATACAAAAGCACAATTTCTTTTTTTATCGCAATATCAGACACGGCATTATTCTCTCGATGATGGTGCATTGCCGTTGCTTTTTTTGTCATAGATTTTAATTTTAATCGTGTGAACCAAGCAAACATTTTAAATTGTCCTGTATTTTTTATATTAAATTAAATTATAAATGAACGGATGCAGTATTTCCATCATCAAGTTTTTTATTTGGAATATTTTCTGCGAAATAAAAAAACAGATAAAATAATTCTGAAAACAGATTTTAATGCTTTTGGACTAGGGCTATGATATTATTGCATCATGATAAACACCGAAAAACTATTTTCTTACGGAACATTGCAATATAGCCCGGTACAGCTTTCTACTTTTGGACGAAAACTAACAGGCAGTGTGGATATTCTAAAAGGATTCAGCTTATCTTATGTTGAAATTAAAGATTTGAGTGTTATCGCCACAAGCGGTGAAACCAATCATCCTATTATTACTCACACAGGAAATCCGTTTGATGAAGTGAAAGGTATTGTATTTGATATAAGCCCAGAAGAATTAAAACAGGCTGATTCCTATGAAGTGTCTGATTACATACGTGTTAGTGTTCAGTTGGATTCAGGGATAAAAGCCTGGGTATATGTAAATAAAAGTATGGGTAAATAGGAACAAGGATTGACTAGACCAAAGTACACAATTCCCTATTCAGATATGGATTCACTTACCCAAGAGTGTTATCAAGAAAAAATAAACAAAGGGGAAGCAGTAGTGTTTGGCCATAGTTTAACGGATCAAATCAATGGACAGCTTGAAGCTGGATTTAAAATCACTGGGTTTTATGAAGATGAACACCCCAATCCAAGATTTTTAATTGAACAGTACATGCCTACGATGATGGCTACAAAATCTGAGAAAATTTAATAGGCTCTATAATAAAATCTTGTTCGTGGAATTCTCCCCTTTTTAAGGCGTTGTTGCATAAATAGCAATATCTACCATTGCCATTTCCCGCGTGGATAAATAAACAAGCCAAAAATTAAGAGTACGATTGTGTTTAGCATTATCACGAAGCAACAACGAAGCGTGCTTCTCCCTTTGGGAGAAGATGCCCGACAGGGCAGATGAGGGGAAATATATGGCCAGAATTTTCTTTGTCTTTCTTTTTTCTTGTTATTGAATTAGATGGAAGTCAACATCAAAATGAGAGGCAGGCCCACTATGACGCAAAAAGAAAACATGTTATTTAAATTTAAATCACTGGGTTATCATGTATTAGGGATGAAGAAATTTTTGCTAATATTGCCAGTGTATTGGATGTCATTTTAGCAAAGTGCAAAAGTACAACAGTAATTTCCCCTCATCTGCCCTGTCGGGCATCTTCTCCCAAAGGGAGAAGCACGCTTCGTTGTTGCTTCGGGATAATGCCAAACTCAATCGTGCTCTTTAGTATGTTAGCTTGTTTATTATCTACTGCATTAAATTTAATTTATTTCTTGACAACCTTTTATTTTTACTGGATAATCTTGCCCTTTCTGGCTACGTAGCTCAGCCGGTTAGAGCGCGGCACTCATAATGCTGAGGTCGGTGGTTCGAGTCCACCCGTAGCCACCAGAAATACTCTTCGCATTTGACCATTTTTGGAATTGTTGCCGGCTCCTTCAAAATTCATTTGCATCCTGTACCTTTTGTACGTTCTGATGCTCATATCGTTTTTTTCTTGCCGACAAATCAGCTGCTGTGAGTATAGACGTTGAATTCTTAAGATCAGGAACCTGTCAAATGTCGCTAAAAAGTTCTGCCACGATTGGTCTTTTCCCTTTAGTTCTTCTAATTACCGGTGCTATTGATAGTATTCGGAATTTGCCTGGTGCTGCTTTGTTCGGCAGTATGTCTATTTTCTTTTTTGTTGCTTCGGCGATTGTTTTTTTAATACCTGTTGCCTTTATTTCTGCTGAACTCGCTTCAGCTTGGTCAGAAGAAGAGGGTGGTGTTTACTCTTGGGTGCAACACGCCTTTGGTAAAAAATGGGCGTTTATGACCATTTGGTTGCAATGGGTGAACACAATGGTGTGGTATCCCAGTATTATTTCCTTTATAGCAGGTACTGCTGCTTACTTTTTTGATCCAGAGTTAGCGAATAATAAAGCTTATATTGTTTCCGTTATTATTGTTGTTTTCTGGGGAATGACGGGTATTAGTTTGCGTGGTATAGGGGCTTCAGCGCGCTTTGCAGCTTTTTGTGCAATAGTTGGAATGATTGTTCCAATGGCACTTATTATTATTTTAGGCATTATTTGGATTGCCCAAGGATCACCGCTTCAAATTCATTTAGATTGGCATAGCATGATTCCTCATTTTGGACATAACCAAAATTGGATTTCGTTGACAGCCATTATGGCGGCTTTCCTTGGTATGGAATTAGCAGCAGTTCATGTAAGAGAAGTTAAAAATCCAAAAAGAAATTTCCCTCTTGCAATCTTTTGTTCAGTTGGTTTAATTTTAGTGACCATGATATTTGGAACATTAGCTATTGCTTTTGTGTTGCCTCAAGAGAAAATTAGCTTGGTTGCTGGAACCATGCAAGCATTTACCAGCTTTTTTGAGTCTTATCATTTAGTATGGATGATCCCCGTGATCACTGTAATGTTATTAATTGGTAGTTTGGGTGGTATGATAAACTGGATTATTTCACCAGCAAAAGGCTTACTCATTGCAGCGGAACATGGATATATGCCGGCCTTTTTTGCGAAACGAAATGGACAGGGCGTAGCTAGCAATATAATGATTATCCAAGCGGTTTTAGTGACAGTATTGTGTAGTGCCTTTTTATTAATTCCGAGTGTAAATGGTATTTATTGGTTGTTGACTGCCTTAAGTACTCAACTTTATATGGTGATGTATGTATTAATGTTTCTTGCAGGGTTAAAAATCAAGAGAGCTTATCCTGAGAGATTACGTACGTTTACAGTACCTGGTGGTAACGTTGGCTATAAGTTAGTGAGTTATCTGGGATTATTAGGGTGCGGTATTACGTTAGTAGTGGGATTTATTCCCCCCGAAATTTTAAATATTGGTAGCGTTTTCCGTTACGAAATGATTTTTTGTGCGGGATTTGTTGGACTTTTATTACCGAGTCTTTTCTTCTATAATTACCGCAGAAAATCAGAAAAGAAGGAGAGTATTGCTTGAGTATTCGCACAATTATTTATATTCCTGATCCACGGCTTAGAATGATGTCAAAACCAATTGAGGTTTTTGATGAAGCATTGCAAACACTTATTGATGATATGTTTGAAACAATGTATTCCGTACGGGGTGTAGGTTTGGCTGCACCGCAGATTGGCATTAATATTCGTTTGTCAGTAATTGATTGTTCTTCCGATAAATCTGAACAATTAGTATTAATTAATCCAGAAATTATTGAAGCCAAAGAGTTTTGTACCTTTCAAGAAGGTTGTTTGTCTGTTCCTGGTTTTTATGCGGAAGTGCAACGTGCTAAAGCAGTGCGGCTTAGGGCACAAGATCGTCATGGAAATTTCTATGAAATGGATGCCGATGATTTATTAGCAGAATGTTTTCAACATGAAATTGATCATCTTAATGGAAAAGTGTTTATTGATTATTTATCACCGATAAAGCGCCAATTAGCACGAAAAAAAGTAGAAAAATATGTGCGTGATAAGAGTAAACGATTGTAATGAATATTATCTTTGCAGGAACCCCTGATTTTTCTGTCCCTATTTTACGAGCTTTATTAGCTTCTGAACATAATGTCATTGCTGTATACACGCAACCTGATAAAGCCTCTGGAAGAGGTCAGCATATTCAAATGAGCCCTGTGAAAGAATGTGCAATAGAACATAACATTCCAGTTTATCAACCTATTTCATTGAAAAATGAAGCTACGCAAGAAATTTTAAAAGCATTGCAACCTGATTTGATGGTGGTTGTTGCTTATGGCTTGATTTTACCTCCTCCTGTTTTAGCCACGCCAACATTTGGGTGTGTAAACGTGCATGCTTCTTTATTACCACGCTGGCGCGGGGCTTCACCTATTCAACAAGCTCTTCTTGCGGGTGATGCAGAAACGGGTGTAAGTATTATGCAAATGGAAGCTGGATTAGATACTGGGCCAGTTTTCGAAGAAAGCCGTTGTAATATTTTACCAACTGATACGGCTCAAACTTTACACGATCGACTGTCTCTTTTAGGTGCTGAGGCATTATTACGGGTATTGCCTCGCATTGGCATTCAAGTGCCTGAAAAGCAAAATGATGCAGAAGCCAATTATGCAGGAAAAATTTCAAAAAAAGATGGCTTGATTGATTGGAACAAAACGGCATGGGAAATTTCTTGTCAAGTAAGAGCTTTTAATCCTTGGCCTGTTGCTTATTTTTATGTGGACGGCCAATATGTAAGAGTTTGGGAAGGGGAAGTGGTTACTTCTGAAAAAATTTATGACAAACAATGTGGTACTCTTCTTAATGCAACCACAGAAGGTTTGGATGTCGCAGCGGGAAACAATTCTATTTTTCGCATCACGCGTTGCCAATTAGCGAATGGAAAAGTGTTGGCGGTGAAAGACTGTTTAAATGCAGCACGTGGCTTATTCACCGAAGGTAAGCACTTTAATGAGCAGTAATCCTCGTCTTAGGGCATTAAATATCCTCCAACGAGTAATAGAAAAACATAAAAACCTGCAAGAATGTTTCATCGCAGATGATACCCCTTTTGTTTATCAATTAGCATACGGGACATTGCGCCATTATTTCTCTTTATGTACGATGGTTGATTATGCTTTAAAACAGCCATTATCAAAATCAGACCACGATTTGTATCTCTTGCTTTTATTGGGCATATATCAATTGCAACATTTAGATGTACCGGAATATGCGGTGCTCAAAGAGACCGTTGATATAGCGGGTAAAATCAAAAAACCATGGGCTAAAAAATTAATTAATGCCATTTTAAGACGTTATTTACGTGAAAAAGATACATTTGAAAAACAGTGTATTTTCACTGAAGAAAGCCAATATAATCATCCACAGTGGTTTGTGGATCAAATTAAAACTGCCTATCCTGAACAATGGATGGCTATTTTACGAGCTAATAACGAAAAAGCACCTTTACATTTGCGGGTGAACCGTTTAAAAATATCACGAGATTCTTATCTAAAAGAGTTAGCTTCTCAGTCATTCAAGGGGACTGCCTTAAATAACTCTGTTGATGGTATTGTATTAGAACAAGCTACAGATGTGCATAATTTACCTGGTTTTGCAGAAGGGTGGGTTTCTGTACAAGATGTTGCTTCTCAAGCGGTAGTAAATTATTTAGATTTAAAACCACATCTGCGCATATTAGATGCCTGCTCAGCACCTGGCGGAAAAACATGTCATATGCTTGAAAGAGAGCCACTTCTGAATGAACTTGTGGCGCTTGATAATGCGCCGGCCAGAATCAAGAAAATCACTGAAAACTTAGAACGCTTGGATCTAAGAGCAACCTTGCTTTGTGGTGATGCTTCTCAACCAGAATCTTGGTGGGATAAAAAATCATTCGATCGTATTTTATTAGATGCACCTTGTTCTGCAACCGGTGTTATTCGACGTCATCCTGATATAAAAATACTTCGTTCACCAGAAGAAATTCAACATGTCGTGTATTTACAAGAAAAAATATTAGAAGCTCTCTGGCCTTTATTAAAACCTCAAGGAATATTCCTTTATACGACATGCTCTATTCTTCCAGAGGAAAACCAACAACAAATAAACAACTTTTTAGTGAAACACAGTAATGCTGAGTTACTCTTTTTAAAACAAATCCTACCTGGCAATCCAGATAATGCGGATGGATTTTTTTATGCTTCTATTAGAAAAAATTCATAAAGCCTTAATATTAACCCGATACAATGTGTTAAGTTGTTGTTTTTTAAGCTATAAAAAGGAGGGTTGCTCATGCCTGGCGTTACTGATTATACATTGGCAAGTAAAATATTTTGTGAAAACTTAGGTGGAGCAAAGGTAAATTTAGCTTCATCCATTCCTGAACGTGCCCCTTATTCTGATAGATTTAACCTGACAGATGAATTTAAAAAGTCTGACCTTATATATAATTTGTATGTAGATTATCTTGCAACCCCAAGTGCTAGAATAGATAGATGGGGTATGGGAAGAGGTGTAACCACAACTGAGCCAGAAAAATGTGATGGTATGGATTATCTTAAAGATCCAAGAAGCCCTATTGGTAAGAAAATGGTTTGGCTCTTTCTTTTATGTCGATTAGGTACAATGGCGAAAACTTCCCATCAAAAAAAAGTGATTCAATCAAAAATTATAGAAGGAATGAGTGACCTTTTAGATCTTCTTTCCCAAACTTTTGATGAAAAACAATTTAGACATCCTGATCTCATTTTGTTTATTTTCAGTATTGAGCTGGTAAATCAACATGTTTATATAGATTACCAAGATAATATGCCAGGTGCGATAAAACCACCTATACGAACATATTATAATTTTCCTCTTCAATGTTCATTAATTTTTTGGGTTACTAGTTCGGAGACAGTGTTAAAGAAGTTTATTACTCTTATAGACAAAGTTGAACCTGAAAATAGAACGTGGGAAATGTTCTTGAACTGCTTGTTTGGACGAAAAGAAAGAGAAAAAATAGGATTTAGAGAAGATACTTCGCCTATAATTGATTATACTTCTCAGCTCTATTCATTAATGAAAAATACTCCATTAATTGTAGATGCACAATGGATGTTTATTCCTGACTTTCATCAGAAAGCATTTACTTACTTGCCTTACTACACAAAAGAAGACATTTATAATCAAATTATCTTACTTCCTAAAGAAGAATTAAGGGCATTTTTAACAGATGTTTTTCTTAATCCTAATCCTCAAGAAGACTCATTAGTAATATTTATGCATAAAAAAGGAAGGTTTAAAGAAGATTATGATGCATTAAAATATCTGCGAAAACTGGCAGTTAAATACCTTGAATTAAGTATAGAGAAAACATGCCCCATAGAAGAAACCTATAAGGGAATGCCTGAGGATGCTATATTAAAAGAAGCAAAACAGTTGAAGAATAAGGAAAACATTGTACAAAGAATTAAACAAGAACCTAATTTAGAAAAAAGATTTTACTATTTAAACCAAGCACTTAATGATAAACAGAGTTTATTACATCGATTTCTAACAGTACCTCGAAATAGCATCAATATTCTAGGCAATTCACAAATTAAAGAAATAGAAAAAGAATTTAATAGAATTAAACCATTGCTTCCTATTATTTTAACATTGAGAGAGCCTACTATGTCTCAATCAATGAGGAAACTGTTAACTTATTCTGACCGAGGTATAACGTCAGAAAATCAACAGAATCTTAGACGGCACATGGAAGAATTAGGTCAATCGCCGAGCGATAAAAATATTAATCGCTTATTAGATACACCAACTCAAAGTATTTTTGCTAGCCTATGTTTTTGGTCGGCAAATAAAAAAGTGGTAAGTGGCAATGAAAAAGAAATGGAGCTTTCTCCTTTACTGCCAAAATAATAGTTTCTTCTAGTATGGTAGTGTATGTTGATTGTTTGCTAATTTTTGTTAATAAGTAATGCTAAAATTTTTTTTTATAAAAGAGGAGATAACTGAAATGACATTAGAGAAATTGGCCGTTTTATTAAGCAAGCATTATTTTTCCGCATTAGCTGCTTATGCTGAAAAAAGCGGCAGTTGCTGTGGTTAATTTTGCTAACGAGTTGGGGCCGCTTTTTAAAAAAGTTGCCCCAACATATTCTTTTAACTTCATGCTGAACATTTTAGAACATGAATTTTCCAACCTTTCGCATCACGAGTTACTTTTACGTACTTCTGAATTTTTAAAATTTGTGTACTTGCGGTCACTTTATAAAGGTGAAGAAAGCTTTGTACCTGTCAAAAAGCCCATCGATGAAATTTGGCATGCATTTATTGTTCAAACACGCGATTATCAAGTTTTTTGTGAAGCCTTGCCTGGTAAATTTTTTTTGCATCACACAACTGTTCATTTAGAAGATTTAGGCAATCAAACGGATAAATCAGAACTAGTTAAAGAGATGCTTTCATGGATCCCTCATTACAAGGAACACTTTGGATCTTTTACAGAAGAAACAGCCCAATATTGGCTGATGCCAAGTTTCTTAAAAGAACAATTTGGACTAACTTTAGAAAAAATTAATGCACTCTAACTTTCCATCTTATAGTTAATAGGGCATTTTTTTAGATAACTCCATATAATATTCATGGAGTTTTTCTACTTCTTTTTCCAACTGGGTTAAATTGTTTGAATCATTAAGAATAATATCATCACTCAAAGCATTTCTTTGTGAACGAGAAATTTGGGCATGAATAATTTTTTTTGCATCAATTTCTGAGATACCATCACGCTGGGCAACGCGTTGAATTTGTATTTTTTCTGGACAATCAATCACTAAAATCCGATTAAGATAAGGAAAATCCTCACGACGCTTAAGTAACGGAATATCTATCATTACATAGGGTGTCTTAAGCTCTAAGGACTGTTTTCTTATTTCTTGGCGAACTAAAGGATGTAGTAGCGACTCAATCCATTTTTGCTCTATTTTTGATTCAAAAATAATTTGCCGTAACTTCCGTCGATCAATTTTTTTTCTTTCATCTAAAATAGTATTAGAAAAATGTTCCACAATACGGTTGTAAGCAAATTGGTGAGGCTCAACAAGATTACGGGCAATGACGTCCGAGTCAATAATGCCTGCACCGTACAATCGAAATAAATTGACAACAGTTGATTTTCCGCTGCCAATACCGCCCGTAATGCCAATACAAAACATGAATTAAATTTCTCTCGTTATTCACTCATATCAGTAATATCAGGAGGAGCTATGGATTGTTCGCTCGTATTAACAAAAGAAGATGTTGTTTTTTCTTGAACAGTACTCCATGGTTCTACTTTTGCAGCGGTTTGAAGATTAGCGGGTAATTTAGCTAACGCAGCATCGGCTTCTTCTTTAGTGGCATAGGTTCCATAAACTCCAATATAACCTGATTTACCATTGTCATTATATTGCACTTGTGCCATACGGGCATTTTTAGGTGCTTTTTGAAGTGTTTGCGCAACTTGAGGTGCATTGTCATTATCAGCTAATTGAATGGTGTATCCTGCAGAATCTTGTTTATCTACCCAAGTGGTATCACTGACTTGATGAGAAACAGGTTTGCCTTCAGCTAAATAATAAGTGGCTGGAAGTACTACACCTTTTGATACCGTTGCAGGGGCACCTTTACTTGATACTGACGAGGATTTCTTTTGAACAGGCGTTACCATTTGTTTTTGAGAAGGTCTTTCACCAGAGGTATCCCCCCAACTGTCCGGCCATAATTCCGAAGAAGTAGATTGACAGGAAGACAAGCTCAAAGAAGCTATGGCTGTTAATACACAGACACTATAGAATTTATTTTTTGTCATAATATTACCTTTTTGCTACATACTAAATGCTCTCAATTTTCGTTTTTTTTGAGCCAGCGAGTATAATAAACTAATAAAAGTAATGATACCTGTTTTTTTTTATAGATGCGAATGTTTCACATAGATGGTTATACTCACAATTAATGACTTTAATGTAGAGTATATTATTAATATGTAATCACATATCTTTCCACGGAGAACGTCATTGCGAGGAGCGAAATTGCGTAGCGCTAGCAGAGCAGAAGCGACGTGGCAATCCAGACATCGATGTTCTCCGTCGGAACATCCCTGATTAATTACATTAACATCTAAAATGTTGCACACCAGTGAAAATCATCGCAATATCTGCTTTATTGGCGGCTTCAATAATTTTCGCATCCTCTGAAGAACCACCGGGCTGAATAATGGCAGTTATTCCTTCTTTTGCTGCCGCCTCAATAATATCGCTAACATGAAACGCCACATCGCTGGCCATTACTGCATTTGCTAATGAGAATTTAGCCTGTTTAGCTTTTTTAATACCAAGCCAAGCACTATCAATAGAATGCATTTGACCTGCACCAATGCCTAGCGTCATCTCATTTTTTGAATAAACAATTGCTTGAGAAGTAACATTTTTTACAATTTTCCAGGAAAAGTATAAATCTTTTATTTCTTGAACAGTTGGTTGTCGCTTAGTAACACAGGTTAGATGTTGAAGATCAGAGGTGGGTGTTGAGTCAGTTGATTGAAGTAATAAACCACCAACAATTTTTTTAGTCATCCAGCTTTGAGTGGGTCGACTTTGTGAAGTTGGTTGGAAATAAGGACAAATTAATAATTGAATATGAGGTTTTTGATGAAATAATGCTAATGCTTCTGGTGCGATTTGAGGTGCTATTATTATTCTCACAAAGGATGTATCTACAATGCAGGTGGCAGTTTGTAGATCACAAGTTTTGTTAAGGGCAATAATGCAGCCTTCAACAGGAAACGAATTGTTTGCACAAGCAGCTTGATAAGCATCTTTTGTAGTATAACGAATGGCTACTCCACAGGGATTGGCATGCGTTACAATCACACAGGCTGGTTCATTGGTATCAAGCTCTTTTAATATGCTCCAAGCACTGTCCGCATCAACGATATTATTAAACGACAAAGATTTTCCTTGAATAAGCGTAGCTTGAGGAATTGCCGAAGCACCTAAACCAAACCAATTTTTTTGTAATGAGCGATGGTTGTCTGGGGTATCACTATAAAAGGCCGCCTTTTGGTGAGAATTTTCTCCAGGATGTAAATCATGTTTTTTGTAATATACCGAATGATATCTTAAGGGAAATTCTGATCCTTGCTCATTATTTTGACATCCTAAATAATTAGTTATGCTGCTATCATAGACGGCCGTATGACTGAATGCTTTTTGAGCGAGGGAAAAACGAAAGGGGTAAGTATTGGCATGCGTTGTAAAAGAGGCGATAAAACGTGGGTAATCACTGGGATCAACCACAATCATAATGTGTTTATAATTTTTAGCGGCTTCGCGAATAAGTGTGACGCCACTAATATCTATATTTTCAACCACATCATCTAATGTGTGATGCGGATTTGAAATACTTTCTTCAAAAGGAGGCAAATTCATGATAACCGCATCCACCCCTAAAAGGTTGGTTTCTGAAAAGAAAACATGAGGAATGTTATGTTCTTTTAAAAGAGCAGCAGTGCCGCCCATCGATAAAATTTCACAATTCATTTGAGCAAGGGTATGTGCTAATTCAACCACACCACTTTTATCCGAAACGTTGATTAATACTCGTCGAAGGGTGGTTGTCATAAATTTAATCTCTAGCCAAAATTCTCATTTTAGTCTTGCTAATTATGCAATTCAATAGGTAAAATAAAATGATGATTCTTGTTAGCAGTGGTGAACCATCTGGCATTGGACCAGACATTATTCTTAAACTCATTGAGAAACGCATTGAGTTTTCGCAGCCATTGGTTGTTTTAGGGGATATAACGCTTTTCAAAGAACGGGCAAAATTGTTGAATATTCATGTCAATATTAAAGAATATTCTTCTGGAGTACTAATTGAATCTTCTCCATCTTCTTCTGATTTATGGGTATGGCCAGTGCCTCTCTTGGCACCTGTTCAAGCAGGCGTGCTTAATTCCCAAAATGCTGATTATGTTTTAAACCTTTTAAAAATTGGGACTGAGGCGTGTATGAGAGGATTGTTTTCCGCTTTAGTAACTGCTCCTGTTCACAAAGGGGTGATTAATGATGCAGGAATATCTTTTTCAGGCCACACAGAATATTTTGCAGAATTAACCCATACACCCGAAGTGGTGATGATGCTTGCGTCTGATGACCTGCGTGTAGCGCTTGTGACAACGCATCTTCCTTTACGTGAAGTACCCGATGCGATTACTGCAGGGAAATTAGAAAAGGTGATCACTATTATTCGTCAAGATTTTGCTAAGTATTTTGGATGTCCCAACGCTGATATTTATGTGGCTGGGTTAAATCCCCACGCGGGAGAAGGAGGGCATTTAGGGCGGGAAGAAATTGAGGTGATTTCACCTGTTTTAAAAGAAATGCAAGCAAATGACTATAATGTATATGGGCCTTTTCCAGCAGATACTTTGTTTACACGTTTTTATCAAGAGAAAGCAGATGTCTTTTTAGCCATGTATCATGACCAAGGGTTAGGGGTATTAAAATATGCGGCTTTTGATGATGCTGTTAATATTACCTTAGGCCTACCTTTTATTCGTACTTCTGTTGATCATGGCACAGCATTGGACCTCGCAGGTACAGGCAATGCTTCCGATAAAAGTTTAATTAAAGCCATTCAAATGGCTATTTCAATGAGTGCATCATTATGAAACCTTGTATTAGTTTAATTGTTGCCGTGTCAGAAAATAATGCTATTGGGAAGAATAATCAGTTACTTTGGCATTTACCGGGTGATTTAAAATATTTCAAGGAGCAAACTGTCGATAAACCCGTTATTATGGGTAGAAAGACGTTTGATTCAATCATTAGCGCTATTGGGCGTCCATTACCGAATCGCCAGAATATTGTGGTGACAGGAAATAAAAACTTTTTCTACGAAGGTGCTATGTCAGCCAATACGTTATCAGAAGCTATTCAGTTAGCAGGGCAAGTACCTGAAATTATGATAATTGGCGGGAGTAGTATTTATGAGCAGGCTTTGCCAATTGCCAATAAAATTTATTTGACCCGTGTGCACCAGGTGTTTGAGGGAGATGTTTTTTTTCCGCAATTAGATGGGAATGTGTGGCAAATAGTAAAAGAAGAAAGACACGAAGCCGATGAAAAAAACGCTTACGCTTATACTTTTATGGTTTATCATCAAAGAACTACTTCTTAAATAATAATAATTTCTTTTCATACAATAATATTTCTTTATTATTTATACTCACAGCTAATAATTTTCAGTGAGGTGCAAGCGAAGCAGACGAGCAAATGTACAAGTAGTACATGACCGAAGTCGATGGAGCTTACAACAAAATCGAAAACTCAGTAGCGAAGAGTATATTAAAAATAATTTTTAGGTTAAAATATACTCACAGCTAATGATTTTTCGGTGAGGCGCGAGCGAAACAGACGAGAGAGTGTACAAGTAGTACATGACCGAAGTCGATGCCGCTCGCAACAAAACCGAAAACTCATTAGCGAAGAGTATAGCAATGAGTTGGTTTAACTCATTATTTAATAAAGTTCAACAGCGAGGCAAAAAAATAATGGTGACTATGGTACATTTTGATACATTGCGGTATGCAAAAACTCTTGAAATATCAGGATTTTCTTCCCAACAAGCGGAAGCTTTAGCAAGGGCTAATCAAGAAGCGCTTTCTGAGTCATTAGATACTACATTTGCAACCAAAAAAGACATAGATGACTTAAAAGAAGAAATCCAAGAAGTGAAAGTAGATGTCCTGAAATTGGAATCAAAAGTGAGTGTACACAGTTGGATGTTAAGTGCTACCTTGACGGGAGTTGGCGCATTAGTATTTAAGGCATTTTTTAATTGATAAATATGTTACCACAAATAAAAACTACAATTCCTGGGCCAAATTCCAGGAAAATTATATCAGAATTAGCCCTCTATGAATGTCCAGCTATTACTGCACGTCATTTAGCCCGAGCACAAGTAGGAGGGATAGATTGTCCCATTGTTTGGTCGAAAACATCGGATGTTTTTATAGAAGACGTGGATGGTAATACTTTTATTGACTTGACTTCTGGGTTTGGCGTAGCAGGGGTTGGTCATGCCAATCCAGTGATTGTTCAAGCAGGACAGCATCAAATGTCTGAAATGCCTCATGCAATGGGTGATGCTTTTCCTGGAAAAAATAAAGTTACATTACTCAAGCGTTTAGCTGAAATTACACCAGGAAATTTGCAACGGACATTTCTTACCAATAGCGGATCTGAAGCAGTTGAAGCCGCCTTAAAAACGGCTGTGATGAAAACGCAAAAACCGGGTGTGATTGCTTTTGAAGACGCTTATCATGGCCTCAGTTATGGCGCATTAGCTGTCACTTCTTACCGGGATAGTTTTCGAGAACCTTTTTTATCCCAATTAAATGTCCATATTCATCGTTTGCCTTATCCAACTAACCATATTACTTTAGCCAGTTTTAAAGAATTAATCGAAGAAACCATTCAGGAAGCAGAAAAAAGCAGTTCACCTATTGGTGCTGTTATTATTGAACCTATCTTAGGTCGTGGGGGCATTATTGAAGCATCAGTTGAGTACTTACAAGTGCTTCGTGAAATCACATTAAAACACAACATTGTATTTATTATGGATGAAATTTATACCGGTTTTGGGCGAACAGGTACAATGTTTGCTATTGAGCACGCTGGTATTGTGCCCGATTTATTGTGTTTAGGAAAAGGCATGAATGGTGGTTTTCCCATTTCAGCCGTTATTGGCACTGATGAGGTAATGTCAGGATGGGGTGATTCAAAAGGTGAAGCATTACACACTTCCACTTTTTTAGGAAATCCAGTAGGATGTGCCATGGCACTTGCTTGTATTGATGTGTTAGAAAAGGATTTATTACCTAGAGTAAATATCATTGGTGAATATTTTAAAAACAAGCTGATACATTTGCAATCAGATATCTCTTGCATTACTAATATACGTGGTCGAGGACTGATGCTAGGGGTTGAGTTTGAGCATAAAAATAAAAACCTCGTATTAATACTATGTAACGCATTGTTGCAACGAGGATTTATTGCTTTACCTTGTGGCCTTAAAGGAAATGTTCTGGGTTTAACGCCACCTTTTACTATTCAACCGGAGCAGATTGATTTATTGATAAGCGAATTGAGAACATTATGCACACAGTATTGCCCTTAGCCAAGCCGATCTTAGATTATATTCTTTATCAAAAAGGTGACTTTAATCAATTGGCTTTGGCTGTATTTAATTACCAATATCAACATTGTGAACCATATCAACGATATTGCAACCAATTAAATAAAGTTCCTGAAAATATCCAAGCTTGGCGTGATGTTCCTGCCGTTTCTACAGAGGTTTTTCGCGAGTTTACTTTGACCACCTTACCTCCTTCTAGTACGAAATATATTTTCCAAACGAGTGGAACGTCACAAGATAGAAAAGGCCAGCATTATTATCATGACATGACCTTATATGATGCGGCCATTCGCTCCAGTTTTATGAAAGGGCTTGGTTTATCGACTGATAAAAAACATGTGTTTCGTGTTTTAACTCCATCTTTTACGGAAGTTTCAACCTCTTCTTTATTTTATATGTTTCAACAAGTTTTAAGTTGGTATGGTGAAGAAGAGTCAGCCTATTATTTTAAAAATGATGAGTTAGATTGTGAGCACCTTGTCCATGATTTAAAAGAAGATGAAAAAAATAATAAACCCGTAGTGCTGTTAGGAACTGCCTTTTCGTGGGTTAATTTTTTTGATTATCTTCAAGAGCAAGATCTTACCTTCAAATTATCTCCTGAATCTCGATTGATGGAAACAGGAGGGCTTAAAGGCAAAACACGAAGTGTATCTCGCCAAGAGTTATATCAATCTTTTGAAACCTCGTTAGGCTTGTCGCTAAAACATTGTTTTTCTGAATATGGTATGACAGAACTTTCTAGTCAATCTTATTCCAAACCGAATAGTCATTGTTTTATGTCGCCCTCATGGATGCCTGTCCAGATTATTAACCCTGAAACAGGAAAAGAAGTAGAAGTGGGAGAAACAGGATTGGTACAGTTTTTTGATTTAGCCAATCTAACAGCTGTTTCAGCAGTTATCACTTCTGATTTAGCGATTAGACATTCCGATAGCTTTGAATTGATTGGAAGGGCGCCTAAAGCAATCATACGGGGTTGTTCTACAGTGTTTGAGAAATGAGTTACCAAATTCAATTTCGGGTAAAGCAATGATACACATTAAAAATGACAATTTCCTGTGTAGGAGCGGGTTTTGTACCCGCCCATTGTTGCGAATGGGCACAAGACTGAGAAATCGTCAGTTTTTCATCAATAGCTCACTAATTTTTCAAACCCTTAAAACTCTCTTTAAACCCCGTCATTGCGAGGAATATTTGCGTTGCACCCCAAGCGTAGCGAAGGGTGGAAATGCAAATATGACGAAGCAATCCAGCAACAATCATCCAATAAATATCGATGTCTGGATTGCTGCGTCGCTTTATTGCTCCGCTACGGTGCGCAATACCACTCCTCGCAATGACGGGCGTCGTTGTTTTACGAGCTTGGAAATTTTGGAGATTTGTTTATGAACCATCTCAGTTCCTTTCAAGAAATAATTCATCTGTTAGCATTAATAGGTGAACATTGGCGTAACAAAAATTATTTTCTACGTCAACAAGCCGTACTTCATGCTGCGTCAGAATTTTGTCTTTCAAAGCCTAGTTTTGAGTTAGCAATGGATTGGATATTTACCCATTGGACAGAAGAAAATATTGAGCATCTGTTAACTGTTTCGAGGTTACCCTCACTTTCAAAGAAACCAACATTCGCCATACAAATTTTAGCAGGAACCACACCTGCCATGATTGCTCAAGGTTTTTTGCAAGGTGCTTTGCTTAAGATCCCTCAATGCTTAAAATTACCGCGTCGCCAAACAGCATTTGCTCATCTGGTTTACCAATCTTTTAAAAATGAGGCGCCAAAGCTTGCGAATTTATTTACTTTAGATGATGGCCAAAATTTACCTGCTTTTCACCAACAATTACATCGTGCTGATTTAGTACTCGCTTATGGACATGATGAAACTATAGCAAGCATTCAAAAAAACCTTGCTCCCAATGCTATTTTTATTCCTCATGGGCATGCAGAAAGCGCAGCTATTATTTGCAAAGAAGCGGCGAATATTGAATCACTCAAAAAGTTGGCTTATGACATGTTAAGCTACGATCAACGTGGCTGTTTATCACCCAGGGTAACATTTGTAGAAAGAGGCGGTGAGTTAAGTCCTGCTGAATGTGCACAGCAATTTGCTGAAATTGTTTTGCAGCATTTATCCAAAAAATTGCCTAGAGGTGGATTATTTGACGGTGAAGCCGCTGAAATATTACACCAACGTGCCTTATACGGATTTCGTGGCAAGGTATATTTAGGCACTGATTGGACGGTGTGCTATGACGAAAATCTTATTTGGCCAACTGAGGCCTTGCCTCGTTTTATGCCATTCAAAGCATTTAATACACTAGGTGAATTAAAGAAAATTTTACCTCCATTAATATCAATAGGTTATGCGGGCTCAGTTAAAAAGCTTACCGATTTAAATTTTGTTACTTCACGCTTTTGCAATTTAGGTGGGATGCAACAGCAATGTTTATTATATTAAACGCTGAAAAGGTGTCGATAATTAATCAATCATATATGATTTAAATGTAAATAATGGCATACTTTCACCCAAATATTTTAAGCCGTAAGACACAAAAAGATTAGAGGTAGATTTGAGTAAATATGACTGGAATAATGCAGCAACTAAGATTATAAAGTCAGAAATGATCAAGCGAAGCATGACGAATCAAGATTTAGCCGATGCTTTAGTAGGGATTGGACTTAAGGAAAGTGCTACTATGGTGCAAAATAAACTCTATCGCGGAACGTTCAGTGCTACTTTTTTTCTACAATGCTTAAAGGCTATGCAAGTGCCACAGATTACTTTATCTGATGACTTTTTTCTGCCAAAAGAATTATTTCATAATAATGGGTAGGCGTTCACAAGCTATGCTCGGAACGCTTACCCGTAACTTAGCTAAAAATACCTAACATGTTCCTGCTTTAACACAAGCATTAAGCTCAGTAGCAAATTTAAAATTATTATTTTGGTCATAAGTTACTTCCCAATTAAATACACCGCCAATACCAGGATAAGCTCTTGGTGGAATATAAGTATCACAACTATTTGGTGCGGCTACTCTTGTTCTTAAGCATTGAATAGCACGTTTAATAGTAGAGTTTGGGGTTACAGGGCCACCATCATGATTACCGCTCGCATCTGGTGCTGGATAACCTATGACAACTTGGCTAGGGCTAAGATAGCTAATATAAGGTTGGAATCCTGTTAAACGTCCTGCAGGATCTTTTGCAGGCCAGTTTTCTAATAAATCCGTTGCCATTGCCACTGAGAAGTTTGGACTTTGTACTAGATTAGGATCATAACAGAAGTTATCAATACCAAAAGCACATCCAGTATTATAAAGCTGTATGCCTACCCAGCTGATTGCATCATGCGTTGCCATAGCCAATGCAGCATAATTACCCCATGTTGCATCAAATGATCGTGTTGCAGCAATATTGGCTACTTGAGGCGTTAAACTAATAATCAAATTAGGATTACGAGTATGCAGTGTATTAATGATATTTTTTAGGGCACCGAGATCTCCCGTAGGATTGGTAAATGTTCCATCACCTAAACCATGTTCAATATCAATATCCACACCATCAAACCCATATTGAGCAACTAAATTTTCAACAGATTGAACAAAGGTTTGTTGAAATGTAGCGGGGTCTCTTCCTGCTAATACTTGATGGAAATCAGTAGTAGTATTAGGAATACTGCTTGATGCCCCGCCAAGTGATAGTGATACTTTGATACCAGCATTCTTTAATGAAGTAATATAATCCTTAGTTACTGTATCAAATGCTGACACTATTTGTCCTGGGTTACTGGTACTGAATACACCAAAGGCAACGAGTATATGTGTGTAACCCGCATTAGCTAAACTCGCTGCTGAAGGAGGTGTTTTCCAACCGGGTAAGTAACCAATGATTCGGCCACCACTACCAGGATTAGGATTTGGATTTGGATTTGGATTTGGGTTAGGGTTAGGATTAGGAGGTGTTGTTTGTTTTTGATAACTAATAGACGAACTCACTGTTTGATTGGCAGCCACTGTTAACGTAGCAGGTGTTGCTGTTCCTTGATAAGTACTTCCTTGTGAGTCAGTAAAAGGTACTGGCTGAATATTGTAACTACCGGTAGATAATCCAGTAATTTGTTGTCTTCCGGACCAAGGTAACTGTACTTTAGATACAACCTGCCCATTGGATACAATATCAATAGCTGCAGACGTTTGAGTCACACTAGCAGGTTTTGCCGTAGTATTGATTAAGTCTACTCTTCCGGTTTGGACAGAGGTATCATTTGCATTTACTTTAACAGTACTAGGATTATGCCCTCCTGTGGGTGAACCAAAACGTATGGTAAAAGAAGATTGGTCGGGCAAGGCACTTTTTGCCCAGCTAGTCTCTGGAAAGTGAAGCGATAAGGAAGCAAGATAACCTCCAGAACTTTGAGGAGTAGAAGTAATCTGCAAATTATTATCAGGATAAGAAAGAGGACCGAACGTGCCCCAAAAACTCGTATTTAGGTTAGTTGCTGTGTTAAACGTAATCGTTGAGTTTTGTAAATCAACACTTTTACCACAACGATTGGTAAACGTTAACGTAATATTGTGCCAGCCCGACGTTGCACTATCGGCCATCGTTGAGGCAATACAGGTTATCGGTACGGTCGCTGCATACATGGTGGATATGAAACAATAAAAAGTTAAAAATACAATTAATGTAACTAATGTTATTTTTTTTCTCATGGCTATCTCCTTTTGTTATAGAGGTTTAATTGAAAAACCTCGGGTTAATCAATCATTATTGATTGAATTAGAATAAGTAAGTCGAGAACATTGACAGTATTTTTAGGTGTGCTTTTGTTTCGAAATTTTTTTCAACGTGGATAATTCGCTTTCTAACTGAATAACGTGTTCATGTAATAGGCGTTTTTTATTTACTTTAAATTTATGAATTGGCAGAATGCCTTTCTTATGGAGTAATTGCTGTAGATTTATTTGAAAATCCAAAATGGTGTAGGGATAATCCTTTTCTAGTTCAACTTCAGTGATTTTCCCTTCCTGCCTAATTTGGAAAGATTGTAATAATCTAACATCATTACCGTAATGTAATTTCAATGCCTTCAGAAAATCCTCTGGCCAAGGTTGATAAGCGTCTAATTTTAATAAGAAAATTTGTACGGCTATATCAAAATGATGAATATCAATTCTTTTGATTGTATCTGGTTCAAATGAGGTTACTGTATAAAAAGCGTCAATCGCGAGCATTAATTTTTGATTAAAATTTTGAGGTATTGGCCATCGGCCAATTTTTCTTGTATTGTAAAGATATTGACCAAATTCTCCCTTATTCGCTAATAGTTGATCGTACCACGTAGTTTCTGGGTATTTCATTAGCTGTTTTAACTTTTTATATATCATATTAAGAAAGCTAAAGGGAAGTTTTATGGTTTCCGAAGTGATATGATTAATTGTTTTACCAAGACTATAATACAGGCTGTAATCTGCTTGAGGCCAATCCCGCATCGTTCGAAAATGGTAGGGCTGGCCTGTCTTTGGATCAAAACCTTTAAAAATTGCTGCCATGCGATGTTTATAAATGAAATCGAAAGCGTTATTTTCATTGCCAGATAAGTGCCATATTGTGCCAGTATGTCTACCATACGTGTTAATAATGGTTGGGGTAGCACAAAAGTTATGAATATTCAGATGTTCTATACGAATGCGTCTTTTCTCTCTTTCTAAGCTTGAATTGAAAAGCTTAAGAAAATCTACCACGCCAGGTGCATCAAAAACCATGGCGCTCATGTCAGGATAAAATGTTTCTTTAAAGTCAGAACGTTTTGCCCAATACACACAAACTTGTGCCAAAAAGCCACCCAGGGAATGCCCTGTTGTCGATAAACGATAATGTCGAACTTTATACGCTGCCACAGTCGGATGTTGTAATAAATCAATTGCAGCACCCACAAAATGACCTGGTTTTAGTCGAATAATAGAATGAGAGTATGCTATGAATGAGTTTAAATTCTGAGCACCCCGATGAGCAATAACAATTTGTTTTTTATGGTGATTGATCCAAATACTAGCGCAATAGCCAGCATTATCTTCAATGAATTTAATTCGCTCCCAACCTCTTCTACTTATTGGCGAATTAAGTGAAGGCCGTTTTTTTGAATAACTCTCTTTGCTAATTAACGCATATTCATAAGGAGTTGGTAGTGGTGGCAACAATATAGATTTAGACACAATTATTCCTCCATTTGTAATTGATTTTTGTTTAAAATCAATATTTAACAATCATTATTGATTGAATTTAGCATGATTAAGATTTAAATCAAGCTTATTTGATTTAATTTATATAATAAAAGGTTAATTAATAGGATGAAATATTGTTTAAAGGGTAAGAGATTATTTTTACTTCTCTTGAGAATTACTGCACTATTATTCCCACCTACGTAGGGGGCAGTAGTATATAATTGCAACCTAAGTTGCGCGCATAAGAAATTGTTCACTGAGAACGTCATTGTGAGGAATGACGTTCCCAGTGAACATTTTTAGGCTAGCTAAAAGAGGGCAAAGAAAGTTCGGTACCTACTTGCATTCCTAAAATTCCCATATAAAAATCACCAGGAGGATTTCCATAGTGGCAGACTGGACCTATCATACGAAAGTGAATTGTTTTACTATTTTTTGCATCAACTTTAGTTTTAAATGAATAAAATTTTGAATCGCAAGGAAATAAAAATGATTTTTTGTCGACAATGAATTTGACTTGCATTTTAGAATTACAAGGCGGAGGAATAAGCTTTGCTTCCCACTGTACTTTTAGAGTTGTGTTTGTTTTGTTTTCAAGAGTAACTGTACCTGTTGGATTGTTAATCCAATGAAAGTTAGTATTATCTCTCACTTCTTCTCCACCTAAAGTACCGCGGGTAACCGCAGCGCTAACACCCGCTTCAAAACCATGGGGAATAATAATAGGATTTAATGGCTTATTCGTATTACGAACATCGATAACAAACTGTGTAGTTTTATCAGCGGCCAGTTCACTGCAACGAGGTATTTGGGTGTGACCTTCCATTTTTTCCATCATCGGATGAATTCGATCGATACCGTCTGACGTGCATAATGAGAGTTGACGCACCGGTATACCCTCAAGCATTAAAGCATTACTAATAACATTCATATATTGAAAAGTGTAACGATCTCCTAAGCGTCCTGTCCAATCACGAACAAGAATAGATTGTGCTTTATTTTCTTGAAGAATAGGTTTTACCTGATTGAGTACCGAACGTTGCAATCGATAAGGCTGATAAGCGGTATACACATTCACCGTGGTACCAATTAAAAGCGCAATAACGAGTACAATGCTGATGGGAAAATTTTTTTCTGGTGTTGGTGAAATTTTTGCAACAGTGGCAAAAGTAAATAAAAAGTATGCAAATCCAACGGGTAAACAGGCACGTTCTAGATCAGATAGGAAATAAAAGTTAACTGCATATATGAGTGAAAATAAGGGGAGTAAAAGTAAAATAGTTCCCAAAATAAATAATTGGAGACTTATACGTTGTGTATTCTCTTGTTTTAAAAGAGTAGGGCCTATCAATGCCATAAGAAAAAGCATGAGAAAAGGGTAGGTCCATGGGGAATTAAAATAGGTAGTGTAATATAAATACGCAACAAGTTTGTAAGGATACTTGATAGGCTGTGGTCCTGAAAGCAATTGCTCATGATAGGTCATACCTGTGCTGTTGTAGTTTTGTGCCCCGTAATAAAACAGCACATACACAAGCAATCCCAGAAATATAGGAGAGAATGTTCGAATAAAAAGTTTTTTCTTTAAATGCAATGGTTGATTATCTGAAAAAATAATGGCAATGGGAATGGCTAGTGCGCACAACATTAAAGCTTCATACGTTAATAATGAAATTAACAGACTGACAAATGCAATTAAAATATATTTTACGGAGTAATTATCTCGCAATCGTACACAGGCACCTAATGTAATAAAAAGGCAAAGTGAAGCAAATTGAGCGGATAAATTGTGTGCATACCATTGTTCATTCCACGGAACCATAATGGCGGCAAGCGTAGCTAAAACCCATAGAAATGAACTATTAATTAAAGGACGTATGGCCCAGCGTGCAACTATATATTTACCTAATACAATCAGCGCAAACGTAATAATTAAACCATTTATACTTCCTTGGCCAATAAGCCAGGCAATACCAATAGGAACTTGTTCTAGAAAACGAGCGGTGACCTCTGGAAAAAAAGCTTGAAAGCCAGATTCATTAAACTGAAGCAAATGAGCCCAACCTTCGAGCATTGGTCGTCCAGCCCATAATAAATCCACTCCCATTAGAATAATGAGAGTGAAAATTTCCAGTGATAGTAATGGTCTTTTAAAAAATTGGTTCAGCATTTTCATTATCAGGAGAATAAGGGCTGCTACTATTTACACCACCTGGCTCGCTGCTTAATGGATATTTTGAAGGTAAATGTTTTTCTTCAAATACTTCAAAAATAGAGTCCTTTTCCTCTGTATTAGCCAGCAAACCGGTTCGAGGATTGATACGCATGCTAACAATACCTTCAGGCATCGCAAAAGGTAAATCAGGCTTGCCTTTTAAAGCATATTGCATAAAGTTAATCCAAATAGGTAAGGCGGCTTTAGCACCATGTTCATATAAAGATTTTTGAGTACGGCTATAGCCAACCCACACAGTAGCCACTATATCCGGGTTATATCCAATAAACCAAGCATCTTTCATATCACTGCTGGTACCAGTTTTTCCTGCTAAATCTTTACGCTTTAATATGCTAGCGCTACTCGCTGTCCCAGATACAATGACATCTTCCATCACTGAAGTCATTAAGTACGCATTTTGTGGCGTAATAATAGGTTTTGGACAGGATGTACCTGAAATCAAGAAGCTAGAATCAGCATTTGCTTCAGTACAAGTTGCATGAGGTTCAGATTTCAATAATATATGATCTTGCTCATCGCTTACATGATCGATTAAATAAGGTTCCACTTTATAGCCACCATTTGAAAAGGTTGCAAAACCTGTTGCCATTTGCAATGGCGTAGCATCCAATGTTCCTAAAGCAAGGGAAAGGGTAGGAGGAAGTTGTTCTGCCAGAAAACCAAATCGTTCTACATAATGAATGGTATAAGGGATACCAATAGCCAATAATAATCGAATAGCGACTAAGTTACGTGATTTGGTTAAACCAATACGTAAACGGGTAGGGCCATAAAATTTCTTTTCGTCGTTTTGCGGACGCCATAATGGTTGTCCTGGCTCACGAATGACTACTGGTGCATCATTAATAACAGAAGCAAGGGTAAATCCTTTTTCTAGCGCAGCAGAGTAGATAAAAGGCTTAAAGCTTGAACCAGCTTGGCGCATTGCTTGGGCGGCATGGTTAAAGTTATTGGTATAAAAATCAAAACCACCATCTAAAGCTACAATACTGCCAGTTTTTGAGTTTAATGCAACAAAAGCCCCTTGGACTTCTGGAATTTGTATTAATGAATATTCCCCAGGAGCTGATTCTTGTACGTATACAACATCGCCAGGTTTTAAAGCATGCGCTGCTAAACGCCATGCAATGCGAGCAGAAGGAATAAGGATATTTTGGCCTTCTACTGAAACGGCTTTAAGCGCTTTTTGATTAAAATCTGTAACCATTACAGGAAAAAGTTGATGAATATTAGGGAATTTTTTAAGAGCCGCTGTTCTGGTGGTCAGATCGGTAGCTTGGGTTAAATCAATTTGCCCTACAGGTCCACGATAACGATGACGTTTATCATAATCAATTAAGCCATTTTCAAGCACTTCATTCGCTTTTTCTTGTAATTTACTATCTACAGTCGTATAAACTTTATATCCTCGTGTATAAGTATCAGGTCCAAATTTTTGATACAACGCTTGACGAACCATTTCAGCTACATAGGGTGCATCAACTTCAATTTTTCGCTCATGATATTTTTCAGTTAACGGTGTTTTAATCGCTTCTTGATAAGCAGATTCGGTAATAATGCCTTCCTCATACATACGGAAAAGGACATGATTACGACGCTCTTTGGCAACCACGGGATTGGATAAAGGGTTATGTGCTGAAGGTGCTTGGGGAAGTCCCGCTAACATGGCCATTTCAGGAAGAGTCAGTTGATCCAATGTTTTTCCATAATAAACGTCAGCGGCAGCGGCTACACCATAGGCTCTATTTCCAAAATAAATGGTGTTTAAATAAAGCTCTAATATTTTTTCTTTACTTAATGTGCGATCAATATTAATGGCCAACATAATTTCATTTAATTTACGCATGAATGATTTTTTACGCGTCAAAAAGAAATTCCGTGCGACCTGCATGGTAATGGTACTACCGCCTTGAGTTTTTGCACCCGTTCTGACTAATTCAACACTAGCACGGGCTAAACCTACTATATCTACGCCAGAATGTTGAAAGAACCGTCGATCTTCGGTGGCGAGCACTGCTTCAACTAATGTTTGGGGAATTTGGTCATAGGAAACTGGAGTACGTCGTTTTTGACCATATTCACCCATCAGTTTGCCGTCCAAGCTATAAATTCGTAATGGTGTTTGAAGTTGAACAACCTTCAAAAAATCTACACTTGGTAATTGGCTTTGCAAATAAAGATAGATGCAGCCAACCGCAATAAAAAGAAAAGCCACGAGGCTTAAAAGGGAAAAGCACGCGCGTTGTAAAAAGGAACGTTGTTCAAAAAAAGTAAAAGATTTCATAAAATTTTTCTTTCAATGCCTGAGGTGGCAATTATTCGGGTTGATATTTCTTCAATAGAGCAAAATGTCGTATTCAAGAAGGGAATTTTTTCTTGTCGAAACATATTTTCGACGTCTTCAATTTCACGTTTACATTGTTCAAGAGCAGCATATTGACTATTAGGGCGACGCTCGCTTCGGATTTGGGATAAACGTTCAGGGTTGATGGTTAAACCAAAAATTTTGGTTTTAAAAGGACGTAATACTTGCGGAAGCGACATATTTTCATATATTTCTTCTACAAACGGAAAATTAGCTGCTTTAATGCCAAATTGAAGGGCTAAATATAATGAAGTGGGTGTTTTTCCTGAGCGAGAAACACCTGCTAAAATAATATCGGCCTCTGAATAGTGCTGCACTTGGATACCATCATCGTGTGCCAATGTATAATTTACGGCATCAATCCTTAAGTTATACGATGTAGAATCAAGAATGCTGTGTGTTTTTCCCATTGTGTGAGAGGAAACCACCCCCAATTCTTGTTCCATTGGTATCAAAAAAGTTTCAAACAAATCAAAAATACGACCTTTACAATTTTTGATTTGAGCTCGCATATTGGCTTCCACTAAGGAGGCGAAAATAAGAGGGGCTTTGCCTGTTTTGGCATAACATTGATTGATCAGCTCGACGGTTTCATCAATTTTTGCAGAGGTGTTTACATAGGGAATAGTTTTTGCAGTAAAAGAGATATTCTCAAATTGAGTGAGTAAGCTGTGACCTAAAGCTTCCACGGTAATGGCTGTTCCATCAGAAATAAAAAAAACATGCCAATGCAGAGAGGTATCATTATTCATTGCGTATCTCTTTACTTTTAATAGTTAGCGTGACCTACTGTTCTTGGAAAAGGAATAACATCCCGTAGGTTTTTAAGTCCAGTGACATAACAAATAAGCCGTTCAAATCCCATACCAAAACCAGCATGTGGAGTGGTGCCATAACGACGGAGATCACAGTACCAGGAGTATTGTTCTGGATCCAAACCATGGGTTTGCATCTGATGAACTAATTTATCTAAGCGCTCTTCACGTTGGCTGCCACCGATAAGCTCCCCCATGCCAGGCACTAATAAATCCATCGCAGCAACGGTTTTATTATCATCATTCAGGCGCATGTAAAAGCTTTTAATATCTTTCGGATAATTATTTACAATAAGAGGGCGTTTTACATATTCTTCGGCTAAATAACGTTCATGTTCGGATTGTAAATCACATCCCCAATTAACAGGAAATTCAAATTTTTTAGGTGCTTTTTCAAGAATTTCCACCGCAGTAGTGTAATCCATAACTTCAAATGGTGAGCTTAGTAACAACTCTAATCGTTCGATGCATTGTTTATCGATACGATCATTAAAGAAAGCCATATCATCAGCGCGTTCAGCTAAAACAGTTTTAATGACATAGCGCAATAATTCTTCAGAAAGCTTATTTATGTCTGTTAAATTGGCAAAAGCAATTTCAGGCTCAACCATCCAAAACTCAGCTAGATGTCGACTTGTGTTGGAGTTTTCTGCACGAAATGCAGGGCTAAACGTATACACTTTAGACATTGCTAAACAATACGATTCAACGTTAAGCTGACCTGAAACGGTTAAAAAAGCTTCTTTACCAAAAAAATCCTGTGAAAAATCTATTTCACCTGTTAATGTTTTAGGAACTTTATGAAGATCAATATTACCAACCCGTAATAACTCTCCCGCACCTTCGCAGTCATTAGTGGTAATAATAGGGGTGTGAATCCAATAAAAACCTTTTTCATCAAAAAAACGATGAATAGCTTGTGCTAAACAATGTCTCACACGGGTTACTGCAGAAATAGTATTGGTTCGTGGACGAAGATGCATCACTTCCCTAAGGTATTCAAGGGTATGATGTTTGGGTTGAATAGGGTAGGTATCAGGATTTTCAACAAAACCATGAACAACTACTTTATCTGCCTGAATTTCAAATGCTTGGCCTTGAGCAGGGGAATCAACTAGTTGGCCTTCCACCGTAATAGAACAACCGGCAGAAAGTTTTAGCACTTCATCTTGATAATTAGACAACGTATTAGGGGCAACTACTTGAATTGGTGCAAAACATGAACCATCATGTGTGGCAATAAAAGAAATACCTGCTTTAGAATCCCGACGTGTTTTTACCCAGCCATTAATAGTAACTTTATTATCAGCGGCAACTTTTCCAGCCAAGAGATCAGAAATAGAATAAACGTTGTTTGTCATGATTATTGTTTGAGTGCTATTAAAACTAAGAATCATAACAAAAAACGAATAAGATAACTATACTCTGCGCACTTGAATTTTCGGTTTTGTTGCAGCCCTCATTCGCATCCTCATGTACTATTTGTACACTCCGGTGCTCATGTCGGTCTGCGCCGCACCGAAAACTCAATTGCTTTGAGTATAGGTGCAGGTGTTCAAAGAGTGAGGTTAAATTATTTCAGCTTTCCTTCAAAATGTGTCTCGCCAAATTGCTTCGCATACGTTAATATATCTTTCATGAAAAAATTCAATAAAATAGTTTTATATGCGAGACAGCGCCGGGCATCAACAGGGGTATATGAAACTCTAAAACGTCTTATTGCTTATTGGGAAAATAATAAAAAACTCAATATTTTTCTTGAAAGTGAAACGGCAAAACATTTTGCTGACTTAGCTTTGCCTGTGGCGGATTTTACCACAACAGAAAACTGCTATGATTTGATTGTGGTTGTCGGTGGAGATGGAAGTTTGTTAGGCGCCGCACGATTAGCTGTTCAACAAGATATTCCTATTGTAGGCATTAATCGTGGAAGGTTAGGTTTTTTAACGTCAATTGCCCCTAATGAAGCTGAAAGGAAATTAGATGAGGTTTTTTCTGGACATTATGCTGAAGAACAACGTTTTTTACTAAAAGCTGAAGTTCAAAATAAAGACAACCAAGTATTACATGAGCGATTAGCCTTAAATGATGTTGTGTTAAGACAAGAAGATCCGTCTATGATTGAGTTCGAAGTATTTGATCATGAAGCCTTAATCAGCAGCTATCGTGCGGATGGATTGATTGTGGCCACACCCACGGGTTCTACGGCTTATGCTTTGTCAGGAGGTGGTCCCATTTTACATCCAACAATGGATGCTATTGCTTTGGTGCCAATGTTTCCCCATACGCTAAGCAGCCGTCCTTTGGTGCTTGGTATTCCTCACTCGCTTCGTATTTATATGAATTCCTCAAATGAATCATCTGCACGCTTAATTTGTGATGGCGAGGATCATTTAATGGTGGACCCTGATCAATGGATTTGCATTAAAAAATTTATGCGGAAAGTACGTCTTTTACAACCTTTAACTTATAACTATTATGAGACTTTACGCTCTAAATTAAGCTGGGAGGCTTTAAACTTCTAATGCTTATTTCTTTGCACGTTAAAAATTACGTCATTATTGATGAGTTAATGCTAGATTTCCAACCCGGCATGACGGTTATTAGTGGTGAAACAGGTGCTGGAAAATCTATTATTATGGATGCCTTGGAATTGGCTGCAGGTGGGCGAGCCGATAGCCAAGTCATTAAGCAAGGAGAAAACCGCTGCGATATCAGCGCTTCTTTTGAGGTCTCTCATAATATAAAAGCAAAAAGTTGGCTACTGGATCAAGAATTACTTTCTGCAGAAGATATTATTCATGAATGCGTATTGCGCCGGACTATTTCTGCAGATGGCCGTTCCCGAAGTACTATTAATGGGCAAGTATTTCCTATCCAAAAAACACGGGAATTAGCACAATATTTATTAGATATCCATGGCCAACATGAACATCAATCATTATTAAAATCAGATACACATCGAGCTCAATTAGATGAATTTGCCGAACATATAGAAAAATGTGAACAGGTACTAAAACATTATAAAATTTGCCAAGCATTGCAATTAGAATGTGAACAACTATCTTCTCATTTATCAGAAACACAATTAGCCCATCGTACATTGCTTCAATACCAATTAGATGAGTTGCATCAAGCTGAATTAATAGAAGGGGAAGCGATACAACTTCACCAAGAGCATAAGCAATTGTCCGAGGTGGATAATTGGCTTCAACAAGCGCAAAGTATTCAGCAAATTTTAGCTTCTGATGATGAAGTGTCATTACGCAGTTTGCTACAATCAGCGCAACATTTTTTACCTAAAGAATCTTATGAAGCTTGGGAAAATTTAAATCTGTTGTTAAATAATATGTCCATCCAATGCCAAGAAGCAGAGACGGAAGTAAAACATTTATTATCATCAACGGAAGCCGATCCGGAGCGATTACAACAAGTAGAACGACGACTTCAACAATTACATGCGCTTGCACGAAAGCATCACACCACAATGGAAGACTTGCCATCATTACAGCAACGGTTAATCACGGAATTAGCAGAATTTGAACACGGACAAGAAAGAAAGGAAAAGCTCGAGAAGCAATTTAAAGAAGCTGAAGAATTGTATCATCACTATGCACAGCAGTTATCCGAAAGTCGAAAAAAGAGTGCTATTCAATTAGGCAACGCAATCACACAATGGCTTCACCAATTAGGATTGCCTCATGCTACGCTTGAGGTTCACTTGGAAAGTACAAGGCAACTGCGTTCTTATGGTTACGATAAAGTGGAATATTATATTATTACAAATCCTAGCCAACCCTCGAGACCATTAGTTAAAGTAGCATCAGGTGGGGAGTTATCCCGCATTAGTTTAGCTATTGAAGTTGTTACTACACAACATAATCAAGATTTAACCCGATTATTTGATGAAATCGATGTAGGGATTGGAGGACATACTGCGGCAGTAGTAGGTAAGTTACTGCGTACGCTTGGGGAGAAATCTCAACTGTTATGCATTACTCATCAACCTCAAACCGCAGCACAAGGTCATCAACATTTGTTAGTTGAGAAAAAGATTATTCAGCAAGATGCTCAACCAAAAGCACAGTTTAATATACAAGAATTGAATTTAACCAATCGAGTAAATGAAATTGCCCGTATGCTAGGTGGTTTAGAAATGACTGCGAATACGTTGGCTCATGCAGCGGATTTATTAAATTCTAATGCGGAATGTAAATAGGCAGGCTTATGGGTAGACACGATCACGATGTGCTACCCATTAAACAAAAAATTATTATTTTGAATGTTTAGAGATTGTAGAACGAACTTTATGCGCTACTGTAGCAGCTAATGTATCTTTGATTAATGCACCGGGTAGGAAAGGCAATACACCAGCTAGGAGTAAGGTTTTAGCTGGAATAAAGAAAGCTAAAACAGCAACACCCAAGATAAAAGTCACCGTTGTTCCCATAAAAGCAGCTAATAAGGTCTTTTTAAAAGAGGATGTCCAGCCTTTATCTGCTAATGATCCCATGAGAACAGTAGCTAATAACATACCAATTAAATAACCCATGGTAGGACCAAACACCAAGCCACTGTGCGCTTGAGCGAATACAGGTAAACCAGCCGCACCAGCTAAAAGATAAAGCATAACAGAAGATAGTCCTTTTGCGCGACCTAATGTTAAGGCTAATAAAGCAACGCCTAATGTTTGTCCTGTAATGGGAACTGGCGTAAAAGGTAAAGGAATGGCAATTTGTGCTAATAGGGATAATAAAGCAGCCCCACCTAAACAAATAATACTATTTTGTAACCAGTGAGTGGGAATGAAAGTTGAGCGGAAAGCACGTTGTAAAAACATAAATTCTCCTGAGAATCAAAAATTATAATTTTAACATGCTAGAATAATAGAGCGCAATGAGTTATTTGACGTATGTTTACTTATTTAAAAAAATATACACCCTTAATTTGCAAAAATTAATTTTTATTTAAGAATTCGATGGTAAGATTGTTCTCAATAATAAGAGCAGTATGCTCAACAAAAAGCTTTTTTGCTACGAGGGAATATGCCTACAGTAACATTTCATACATTTTCTTCCTTTTCAAAGGACACAGGACAATTATTTTCGGGCATCACCCATGAATCAAAAGTGGTTCTTGTTGGAAGATGCGGGGTATTTGCTGCAAAACACAAAACAGACGGAAAAGCATCTGTTAAAGTTTCTATGGAAGAACAAATTCTTCTTCCTACTAATCCCAATCAAAAGCAAGTTACAGGTTTATCTCCCTTAGAAGAGTTTGCTGAACTGAGTTTTCTTAAAAGTTTAAAATCGGTGGGGCTATCGCTGCTACCCGAAAAAGAGAAAATATTTTTTTCTAAAGAGGAAGTTAATAATGAAGGTATTCTTACTCAAGAGCAACGTATAAATGATAAAGAAAGGCTTATTGTCGAATTAAAAGCAATGAGTAAAAAAATGCCTAAGATAAAAAAATTTCTTTATCATGGAGATTGTAATTTAGGAAACCCCGGAGATAACCTATATCCCGACATGTTAAAACAAAAAACTTTTATGACTAATGTCAGGTATTTATTTCCTTATTTGAAAACCAAAGATGTTAAATTACATCTTTTTTCAGGCACTGAAGACACCATAGCACATGCTTATGAAAGGCTCGGTTACCCTTTTCAAACATCACGCAGCTTTTTTGGTTGTCTTGCTGAGCCTCAATTAGAAATAGAATTTACTAACAAACGTGGTGTCGTCATTCCACCAGCGCCAGTTACTATAAAAACACCAACCAAGCGCACAGCTATTTCATTTTGGTCATGCAATCCTTGCATATCTACCCAATCAACAATAGCAGCTATGCCTGCTCCTCTGCCCGATGATTTTTCTGATTCTGTTAGTACGAAACAAACGACTTACACTAACAGCATGTCAGAACAAAGTAGAAGTCCAAGAAGAATAAGCACTTCATTAAATCGTCTCCCTCAGCTTGCCCTTCAACCTTCCTCAAATAGGAGTATTGGAAGAAATTCTTCATCATTATATAGTTTTCCCGATTTTAAAGAAGAAGAAAACCCTTTTACTCCTTAGGCTAATCTATCTTGCTCATCTGTTTGATTTTTGACACCCAAGTTGTTACTATCTGATTATATCAGTATTGCTTTAAGCTTTTTTTAATAGGGCAAGGCATAACAAAAAAGTTAACTGAAAAAGGTAGATAGCTCATGACGCGTGAAATATTCCGACAGACTATCAATGACAGTCAAAATTTTTTAATATCACATTTTCTGGCGCTTCCTTCTATTACGCAGCTACTTTCTTGCATTACTTTAATCAAAGAAAAGAAAATTGCCCCTAGTCCAGAAATACTTTCTCCTACTTCTCAATTTTCTCTTGAGAATGTAACAGAAAAAAATATAAAAGCACCATCTCTTACTAGGCATTGGGAAAAAATGCATCAAGATCGATTAGATGAACTCGTTTCTCCAAGAGAGTTTGAAATGATTAAGTATTATCTTGAAAGGAGAGATGAAACCCAGCAAGGCATCATAGCGGAAAGAACATTGCGGAAATTAGAGCAAAGAAGCCTTGAGCTTATTCGTGACATGATTCAAAATCCTGATCAGTATCCTATTATTTCGACCCTTGAGCAAAAAAATTCTTTATTAGAAGATTGGCTCTTTAAGCATGAGCACTTCTCTTATTGTCTTTTACGACGAGTTCCTGCTTATTTTCAGTTGCTTATTGAACAAGCCACAGCCTTTGCTAATGTTGATATTGCTCATTATTTTTCTACCAACTCTGAAACTGGACAAATAACCCAACGCAGGGAATTGCTCAGCTCCATTGAAGTACAGTTGGAAGAGATGAATGCTCAAAGTGAAATTTACTCGGATCTGACGAGCGATTCAGGACAGTCAGGTATGGCTTGGCCTAAATACTCCGATCATTCAAGTTCAGATAATGCTAGTCATTCACCGGGACATTCATCGAGTGATTCCAAACCTTCTAATAATTTTTCTGGAAACCGCTCAACACATTCTGCTAAAAAATCACCCTCATCCTTTCATAGGGTTGGTGAGCTTTTCTCTCATCCTAAGCCTTTACATGGTACGCCATCATATCATACCAAATTAAAAAGCAGTAAAATTTTGGATTATAACGAAAAAGGAAAGAAAAATATTAATCCCTCTGAACATCATTAAAAACTTGCGAGAAACAAATAGATGAAAAGCCTTACAACAGCTTATTCCCTTGAATGGGCATTTAGCATCATTTCAAGCCCAATTTTTCGAACAATCCTGATTGTTATTTGGGTTGTTTCGCTTGCTCGTTTATTGCTAATGTTGATAACCATTACACGTTTTATCCAAACAACCGTGAGTTTATTGCTTATTGCTTTTATTCCCCAACTGTTCCATTTTTTTCACAGGTTATTTTTAGTAACGCTTCATCCGTGAAGCATTTATCAGAAATTATTCACGTTGATACGAATTAAAAAGCTCATCACTCACAACATAAGCAATGCCTTCCGCTTTTAAATTCAGTTGTTTCGTTAAAATGCGCGTTTGATACTTCCAACCTTCAGGTAATTTTAACCGGCTGCCTAAATTGACTAGATCAGACATTTGCAAGTTAGGATCTGCAATTTGAGAGTATGATTGCATGACATATATATTGCCGTGAGGGTCTACTAATTCATATATTCGTGTATAAGGTTTATAAATCCAAATAGTGGTCCGTTTTACAACATTTGGCGTGTAAGATTTTCCAACCGTTCCTTCCCAAATATAGGTTTCAATATCTGCCCGTTTTTTAAATTTTATTCCACCTATCGTTACAAGTGGGGTATTAATAGAACTTTTAAATGCTCTTAAACCATCTAATGTCCAATAGCGCGGACCATTCAGCTTAACTATTGTAGAATGAAATTGTTTTTTAATGTCTTTAGCATCCATTTTTTTCCATAAATTTTCGGGGCAATCATCTAAGTTAACAGTACTGTAAACATCAATATCAAATTTAACGAGATTTAGTTTGGCAGAAATTACTTCACAATACCGTTTACCGCGCAAATTATTTAAACTTCCTTCTGTTTCAGCTGCCATACCTAATGAGGCATTAGCAAGAAGCAAAACCATGATAGACACGCGGAAAAATAAATGTTTCATATCATTTCTCAATAGTTAAAGTTTTTTGAGGTTACTGGAAAAAAAGTCAGCCTGTCAAGCAGTTTTATGCCACAATTCTTCATACAACGTTTGAATGGCAGAAGCTTCAGCTTCAATGTTGTGCTGTTCAAGTGCTTTGGCTCTTCCAGCTTTTCCCATTGTTTCTGCTTTTTCAGGATTAATAAGAAAGGGTTCAATGGCATTAACCAACGCATCTAAATCGTCTGGTTCTACAAGCACGCCGGTTTTACCATCTATAACTAATTTAGCAGCAGCGCCTGTCTTGGTGCTAACAACAGCCGTGCCTGATGCCATCGCTTCAAGCGGCGTAAGTCCAAACCCTTCCCAACGCATAGGCGCAGCATATAAAGAAATCCGACGAAACCATAAGGGCATTTCACTGATAGGACGTTCACCTAAAAATAAAATGCGCTTTTCTAATCCTGCTTCGGCAACTAAATGTTTTAATTCATCACCAAAATCTTGATATTCTTCCGCAATTAATCCGGTAATAATGGCTGTCGCATCTGGATAATGCGGTAATAACTTAATCATGGCTTTAACAAACACGTCAGTTCCTTTTTCAGGACGAACCCGACCAAAAACACCAATACCGAAACGCCCAGGCAGTCCTGTTTCACGCCAAGCTAGAGCTCGATCTTCGGCAGGATAATAGCGTTGAATATCTACCCCATGATGAATAACTTTGGAGTCCACTTGAAGATAAGCAGCTGCTGTTTCAGAAGTAGCAATCACAGCATCCATACGTCGAAGAAACCAACGTGTTAAACGAGCTTGGCGGCGTTGACCTGACCAAGTAAATACTAATTTCCACGGTTGCCGTAAAATTTTCTTTAGCAATATACCCACAACCATGTCATTATTGCGACGTGCATGCCAGATACGATAGGAATGATTAGCGGGGGGCACCCAGCCATATTTTAATAATTGGGAAAAAGCGATACGAGTAATATTTGGAGGAATAGCAGGGCCTAAAACGGCAATAGGTAGCTTTTTTGCTTGATAAGGAAATAGCGAAAGAATTGTAGCAGTTACGCCTGAATAACGTGAATGTAAACTAGGCGCCACAACTAAAATATCCTGAAGTTTAGCTGAAGTTATTTTATTTTTTGCCATTCGAATTATTTATCTCTAAATTGTATGATGATTAATCATGCCATAAGACGAAAAATATATCTATATAAGCTTATTTGACAATTAAAAGTTCGAGGATATACTATAAAAACCTAAATAATAAAGAGGAAACATGAAAATGGCTCAACATACAACAGCAACTGACAGTACAGCGAGCGCTAAAGAAGATATTCAAGCGATTAAGCATGATATTGAATCTTTGTTAAAACGACTTAATAGTCTAAAAAATAAAAGTGGTGATGTAATGTCTGAACAGTTTGATCATTTAACTGATGCTATTTCTGATTTAAAACATAAAGGGGAACAAAAAGGAGAAGAAATGTTGGATGGTATTGCGCTATCAACACGTAAGAATCCCATACGAAATTTGGCTTGCGCCTTTGGTTTAGGCGTGCTTATTTCTCTTATAGTCAAATAAAATTAAGGACTGTATATGCTTAAATTTCTATTGCTTGAGGTGGTAAAATTTTATGTAAATAATCTTACCAGGCCTAAGCAGCGAGAGAAGCGATATTGCCATTATTTTATTGGAGGTCTTGCCGTTGTAGGGTTAATTATCTTAATTATTGCTGATTATATTTATATTTATGAGGCGATAGATTATACCCCTTATTTGGCAACATTACTTATAATTAGCACCAGCTTGTTTTTATTAGCAGTAATTATCAAGCTAGTTTCTCTCTGGTTGAACCGAAAAGAACGAAGGGAAGAAATTGTTGCTGATTCGGGAGGAATATCTTCTCTTGCAAAAGATATTCTTCCGGTGGTTGTAAGTATGATTCCTGTGGGCATTATTGCTTATGTAATATGGTCAAAAATTCAAGTGAAAATTTTGGGAAAAAAATTGAACTTGAAAGATTCAATCAAGCGTTTGTTTTAATAACGCTACCAACCTCTGCGTATAATTCAAAAATATAATATAGCCTTAAGAAAATAAAGATAGAATATACCCCCTATTACTATTGATTGAATAAAAATGCCGGAAGAAGAAAATAAATACTTATCGTTATATGTGGAAGCTTTATGCACTAAAATTAACCATGTAGAATCTTATTTAAAAGAAGCAGGCATTGTAAATGAGATTCCTGTTTATCTGAATGAAGAAAACAATACTATTGAAATTCATTTTTCCTGTACAGATTCTATCTATGTGAAAGCACTGGCTCGTCTTTTAGGAGTTTTAAAAAGTGAATTCTGTAAAATCGATGGTAAGATATTAATATTTGCATTCCCTAATGAGCTTAACGAAAATCAAATGTCCTTAAGCAATAATTTTTTTAATAAACATCCATTAGAAAATATAAAAAACATTTTTGATACTACATTATTCAAGCATATCGCTCACTATGCTATTGAGGAATTCATTACTCTTCGCTCAAAAAATATTACCGAAAAAAATTACAAAACAATACAACTCGAAATTAGTCAAGCTGAAACTATCTATGAGCTGGCTAATTATATTGACGATATTCGAAAAATCATTCAACAGGCAAAGGGAAAAGTTATTCTTTTTGGAGCAGAATATAATAAATTTTTTCGTATAGGAAGACCATCGCTTAAAACAATTCCTGAAGAATTAGAGGAATATGTTAGCGAAGAAGAAAGCAAAGAGAGTTATTATTATGTCCGTAAGTAAACCAGGCTTTTATAATATAAGTGATGCAATAAAAATAAAATTGTTTTAAAATAATTTTATTTTTAAACTATAGGAAAAGATGATGGCAGACATCGAAAAAAATAAAGCATTGATTCAAGCAGCATTTCGTGATGTTATTGAAGATTGCCAAGCCACAGAGACAACCATAGCCCACTACTTTTCACCTGATTATATTCAATCCGTGGACGATAAAATATTAAATTTTGAACAATTTGTATCTCATATGAAAGTGCAGAAATCAGTTGTGGAGACTATAAATATTAATTTGTTGAAAATGGTAGGGGAAGGCGATATTGTCTGCAGTCATCATGAAGTTTATGCAACCAAAAAAAATGGGGACGCATTAAAAGCTAAAGTCATCGCGTTTTTTACGATAAAAAATGGAAAAATTATTCGATGTGACGAGCTTACCCATCTTTTAGAAGGTGCTCAAGAAGACCATGATTTAGGCTCTCGTTACGAATAAAATTTTTAAGATAATAGAGCTAATACCTTTTCAGGCGGTCTGGCAATTAATGCTTTATCGCCATAGGTAATAATAGGGCGTTGCATCAGAATAGGGTGGGTTACTAACGCAGATAATACTTCTTTTTCATTATCTAATGTTAATTGTAATTCTTTAAAAATAGGCTCTTCAGAACGTATAAACTCCTTCAAATCAAAATACGAGCGCAACGTCATGATTTCTTCTAAGGACAAAGGATTTTTCAGATATTCAATGATGATAGGATTAATATTGTGGCTTTGCAGAATCTCAAGAGCCTGTCTTGATTTAGAACATCTAGGATTGTGGTAAATGGTAAAATGGTTCATTTTTGTAAATTTCTCTCTGATAAAAATAGATTTAAATCATCCATTATTTCCCTAACCAAATACAAAGGCAAGCCCATCACCGAGTAAAAGCATCCATCAATACGAGAAATAAATTGTCCAATGTAGCTTTGAATCCCATAGGCACCTGCTTTATCTTTGTAATTACCAGAAGCTAAATAATGTCGAATATGCTCCTCGGACATTTTTGCAAAAGTTACCCATGTTGTGTTCAAACGAATAACTTCATAGTCATGAAAAATTATACCAACGCTGGTGATAACTCGATGCGAACGACCAGAATATTGTTGTAACATATTAAAAGCATCCTGTTCATCTTGCGGTTTTCCTAAAATCTTATCGTCTAATATAACCTCAGTATCGGCACATAAAACGGGTAAAATATTCAGCTTATCGCTTGTGATTTTATCCCATGCAGCATGCATTTTTTCTTGAGTAACCCGTTTGGAATAATCATCAGGAGATTCGTTAGGTCTCACTATTTCTGGTGTATCCACCGATAATAACTCAAAAGGAATCTCCATTTGTGCAAGTAATTCTTTTCGTCTAGGGCTTTTTGAAGCTAAATAAATTGTCACTGTTCTTTGCCTATAATTCAAAATAAGCATTATAGTAATTTATTATTAAAGAATTTAGTATATTTTGATGATAAAAATTCATGATTAAACAATTTCTTATGGATTTTTTTACTAAATGTATATGATAATCCATTAATCTACATTTGATAGAAGATAACTTTATGAATACCTTACTAATAACCACCATTACGACAAACCTTAAGAAGCATTCTGAGTTTGGAAGTTATGCATTACCTTTACAGTCCATGGTCAAACAAGATGCTTATAACTTAGGAACTATTTCACAGTTTCTTCCTCCGGGACAATTGCAATATCGTGAATCTAAAAAAAATGCTTCTACAGCAAATTGGCATACTGAACCAGATTCTTATGGGCGATTAATTATTTACATCTCTGGAAAATATAAAATAACAGTAGGTTCACAGGAGCATCCAGAATCAAGTTTTTTTTCTGCTGGAGATGTATTATTTTTTAATGATCAAACGGGAGTAGGGCATATTACTGAAGTTTTAGAAGAGGGAGCGGCTTTAACTTACAAATTATTAGAAAAATGGATATAAGTAATGATTGGCATTAATAAATATCAACAGCTTAATGATTGTCTTTGAGAGAAAAAAATGTTATGTCCTTGTAAAAGTGAAAAAGAATACGCACACTGTTGTGAACCCTTTATTGCTAAAACTAAAGTTCCAGAAACACCGGAACAATTAATGCGCTCACGATATACTGCTTATAGCCAAGCCAATATCGATTACATTATTGCAACGATGCAAGGGGATCCGCTAAAAGATTTTGACAAAGATTCAGCCAAACAATGGGCAGAAAGTGTATCATGGGTAAAATTAAAGGTGATCCATGCGTACGTAGAACCTGCCATCTCTGATACTGGTTTTGTCGAATTTAAAGCATATTACCGTTATAAAAAACAAGTACACGTGATGCATGAATTCAGTGAGTTTAAAAAGATTAATGAACATTGGTTTTACATAGGAGAAAAATGATCCCTATTAATGTTAGTCCGATTAGAATTCTGCTCATTTGCTATAATCTTATAGTGAACATTAAATTTTAATATTTATGTATTATGCCCGAATTACCTGAAGTTGAAACAACCTTACGCGGTTTAAAATCTCATCTTGAAGAAAAGACAGTGCAAGACGTTATTATCCGATGTAATAAATTGCGTTGGCAGATTCCTTCTTCGTTGAAAACTATATTGGTGGGGCAACCGCTTCATGCTTTATCGCGAAGAGGAAAATATTTGTTACTGCAATTTAAATCAGGTACGTTAATTATTCACTTGGGCATGTCAGGCAGTTTGAAAATTTTAACGACCTTTTTACCTGCTCAAAAACATGATCATGTGGATATTATTTTCTCTTCAACTCTAATATTACGTTATACCGATCCGCGACGTTTCGGCGCGATACTGTGGACGTTGGATAATCCAGAGCACCATATTTTACTTAAATTTTTAGGCGTTGAACCTTTAGAGAAGGAATTTTCTGCGAATTTACTGTTTGAGGTGGCACAAAAACGAAATACAGCAATTAAGTTGCTTATCATGAATCCCCGGGTGATTGTGGGGGTAGGAAATATTTATGCAACCGAGGCACTTTTTTTGGCTAAGATTCATCCTGCCGTTCCCGCAAAATTATTAACATTGCAACAATGTGAGGCATTGGTTAACGCTATTAAAAAAGTGTTAAAGCGGGCAATTCAGCAGGGCGGTACTACATTAAGGGATTTCGTTAATAGTGAAGGAAAACCTGGTTATTTTTCTCAGAAACTCAATATGTATGGTCGACAACAAAAAACATGCGTGATTTGTCAAACAATAATTCAATCTATTCGATTGGGGCAACGGAGTAGCTCATTTTGCCCACAGTGCCAGCAATTGCCTAAATAGGTCTAGGACGTACGTAGCAACGCTCAAATGAAGTTTTATCTTATAGCGTTTAAAATAAGTGTTTTAAATTTTGATGAAAAATCAGATAAAAAAGCCTTATTTACGCTTGGCTGAGTGCCAAGGAGAGTAATATGAAGCGATTGATGATAGGTCATAGCCACTGCCATTAAAGTATTTTCATGAGGATATAAATTATGCACGGTTACCAGTGCCATTAGCTCTTTAGGTACTAAGTGTGAGTGCAATAAATTTGGCAACTCAACTTGCCCTAAATTCGATACCGAAAATACCGGTCCATTAACTCTTGCCATGGCTTTAACAGATTCAGAGGAAGGATTTTGACGTAACCATTCATATAAATTAGCTAAAGTATCAAAATGAGCACCCGATTCAATTTTTTCCTCTAGATTTTTTGAAATTTGATTGGCAATTTCCCACAATGTACTTGATAAAGATATTTTAAAAAGTTTCTTTTTTTGCCACTCCTCGATGCGGGGTTGCGTAAAGGTTTTATAAATTAACGGGATAGTTTGGTTAATAGTTTGAAATTCATAGCCATCAGTGGAATGGATGATTCTAACAGATAAAAGTGGGTGTTTCTTTTGTATCAACGATAATATATGTTTTAAAGAAGATTTAATAATTTTACTTGGTACCGTTACTTCAATAACCGCATTAAAAGGAACGCCATTTCCGATTTCCCATTCAAGACGTTCAACAAAATTGAGATTTCTTAATTGGTTCATTGCTTGAATTTTATTTAATTTATGAAAAAACTATAGTACATTAAACTTCTTTGAAATTGAATATTCAGAGGGTTAAATGACGCAGCAATTAATTATTATTTTGGGATATACTCTAAAAAATGAGGATTTAATTAAACTTATTTTAATGCATGACACAATTCATCAATTGGGAGTTCAAAATGAACATTAATTTGAGCAATCGAGTTTTGCAGAAAACACAGGCAAATCGTTTGGCAGGTTGAAGATCATAGCGTGTAATATTATCGATTCCAGACACCCATGAAAAATTGACGATCTTGGCATAGAGATTAGTGGCATGAGCAGTTCCTGTGGATTTCCGGCATTGTGAACAATGACAATGATAAAATTGGATAAAAGGTGGTTTTACTGTAAATCTCACAGCATTACATAAACAACTGCCACTGATGGATAAATGACTCATAACTGCCTCATGTTAATGTTTGTTGATAACTTTCTTTGATGAAAAATAAGGTTAATAAAGATAGACAGCTACCCACCATTAAGTACCAAGCTGGTGCATAAAAATTGTGCGTGCTTTGCGTTAAGCTTAATGCGATCAGTGGGGCAGTACCGCCGAAAAACGCCTGTCCTAAGTTGTATCCTAGAGCAATGCCTGTATTTCGACTGTTTACTTGAAACATTTCGGCAAGGATAGTGGGTAATAAAGCAATCAGAGGTGCAACTAAAACGATAAACAATAATTCACCGACTAATACCCAAGGTAGGGTTTGTTGAAGACAATAAAAAACAGGGTAACTACCGACTAATAATCCTAAAACTCCTATTTTAAATATCGGTTTGCGGCCTTTTTTATCCGATAGCCACCCAAACAATGGCATCAATAGGGCTAAAGCTACTTGGCTCATAAAATTAATGACCATGATGGGTTGAGTGGCATGGCCTAATGTTTTAATTAAAAAGGTGTTGAAGTACCCCATGTAGAAATAAAAGCTCATAGCCATAATGCCGGTTAATAACATGGCACATACAATAGGTTTGTAATCCAATTGTTGATAATGTTGAATGATAGATAGCTTTTTCTTCGGTGATATTTTTTGCGCCATTTCGAATAATGCAGTTTCTTGCAGAGGAAATCGTACTCTAAGATAAAGCCCTATTAGTCCCAGACACCCACCTAAAATAAATGGTAGACGCCAACCCCAATCCATCAATTGTTGATGAGATAATAGCAATGAGAGTAAGGTAATTAATGCTGAACCTACGACTCCGCCTAAACAAGCCGTACATAAAGTTAAACTGCCAATTAATCCTCTTTTTTGATGGGGAGCATGTTCTACTAAATAAGACATGCTGGTAGCCAGTTCACCACTGATGGATATGCCTTGTAATAATCTTAAAGCTGTTAATAATAAGGGCGCACCTAATCCAATTGACGCATAGCCAGGCAATAATCCTAGTAACAGCGTGGGAATAGACATCAGCATTATAGAAATTATTAGTGTTTTTTTTCTACCAACATGGTCGCCTAAATATCCAAAAAGCAACCCACCCAGTGGCCGCACTAAAAAACTTAAAGCAAAAATACCAAACGTTAGCAGTAAGGCAATAAAGGTATTGTTATTGGGAAAAAAGATACTGGCCAATATAGGTGAAAAGAATGCATAAACTGAAAAATCATAACTTTCTAATATATTGCCGAATACACCGGCAATAATAGTTTTCTTTAGTGAGTTGCTCATGAGTTTTTATGGATAATAAAAATATTGAAACAGTATACCGATATGAAAGCTATAAATGAAATGAATTATTTTAATAATTGTTATTAATAAAAATGATAATAAAAAGCATTAAACGCCACTATTAAAGTGTCTGGGACTGATGTGGTGATTTTGTGCGTTTTGCCCCGAAATGGCTTTTTAGTAGCAAGTAAAAAGCCGCTAATCTAATTCCACAGCAACTTCTTTAATAAGGTTTCGGAGCCACGTTAAACCACTATCATTATCTTGTTGTCGATGCCAAATTTGGGCGATGTAATAGGGTGGAATTTCAAACGGTGGTGTGATGTGTTTTAAGGGGTATTGTTTTTCAGCTATGAGAACAATATTTTTGGAAAAAGTACCCACGAGATTAGAAGTAGCTATTAAGTGAAAGGCGGGTAAAACATTCGGTAGTGTCATTTTAATATTCCGTTCTAAGCCTAATTTCTTCAAAGCAAAGTCGGAACGAGATAATCCAGTTTCGAGATAAATACAGGTTGTTAAATGATTCAGCGCTAAATAATGCTCCAATGTTAGTGGCTTTTTAAACATTTCATGATCTTTATGCGCGACACAAACGGAACTATCGCCAAACAACCTTTCTTGTAATAAAGGTTTAGGCAGTTTTTTTTCTAATCCAATACCTAAATCAAGATTGTCATTTTCGAAATCCTCCGATGAAAACTCATGATATGTCAGTATTTTAAATGACACATTTGGAGCAATTTCCGCAATAGCTTGGTACATTTTAGGTAATAACACACAAGCAGTATAATCACTCATGCCTATATGAAAGGTTCGTGTGGATGTCTGATAATCGAAAGCATCAGAATAAAAAAGAGATGTTTCTAAATGACGCAGCGCTTGCTCCACTTGAGGTGCCAGTTGTAATGCCTTTTGTGTTGGTACCATTTTTTTAGGTCCACGAATCAATAATTCATCTTGAAATAATTCACGCAGTTGTTGCAAAGAATTGCTGATGGCGGGTTGTGTTAAATGTAAACATTCTGCAGTAGCAGAAACATGTTGTTCGCGCATGAGTACCACAAAGACTTTTAGGAGATTTAAATTGATACGATAAATATTCATAAAATTTATAAAAAATAGATAGCTAATCATTTTAGCAAATATTAATTAACGATATAAGCTGTTTTTTAGTAAAACACGAAAATCTATTTATAATAATGGTTGATGGAAGAGCCCTACCAGGAAAGTAAATCTAATACTTTTTCGGGTGCTCTACCTATTATTGTCTTATCACCATAGGTAATAGGACGTTGCATTAAAATGTGGTTTTTTGCCATCTCGTGTAGTACTTGAGTTTCATCCTCAAATTGGCACGCGATTTATGTGTTGAACCAGAACATGACATTGGAAGATACTTGGGGAGGTGATATAATTACTGCCGCTATTGCTCATCTAGCACATATAGCACATATAGCACATAGTACAACTGAATTTCGTTTTACCAGCACAGATTTCAATAGCTATGTTATTGTGAATATTGCTGAAGGTGCGCCAAAACGGGTGAATGGCCATATGGTAGCTTCTACAGCACCAGGGCTTGGTATTATACCAATAGCAGATTCTTTAGGTAAATCGGTGTTTTCAATATGATCTTGAAATTCTTTTACCAATGATGCAAAAATCTTTTTTTATTACTTTTATTGGAATGAGCTTGCAGCAGTTGTACTCAAATTTTCTAAAATGCAGCGTTAAGTAGAGAAGTTTGATGAAAAAAAATTCCATTGTATGTATCCTACTTTTAACCGTCTTACTCAACGGTTTTGGTGTGGATATTTACGTCCCATCCTTGCCTGTCATGCAACAATGGTTTCATACCAGTCCTTATTTGGTTCAGTTGACCATAGGGAGTTATCTTTTAGGATTTGCGCTTATTCAGCTTATTATTGGTTCTGTTTGTGACAGTATAGGAAGGAGAACTCCTTATCTTATTTCCTTAATAGCATATATTTTTTTATCATGGATGATTACTCAAACAATACAAATTGATGCGTTATTAACGTTGCGTTTTTTTCAAGGATTTGCTGCTGGTGCTTATACTATTTCTTGTCGAGCCATGTTCGTTGATTTATTTCAAGGAAAAAAATTGCAAATAGTGTCAAATTATATTTCTACTACTTATGCCATTGGTCCTATTATTGCTCCCATCATTGGTGCTTATCTTCAACATTACTTTGGATGGCAAATGAATTTTTATTTTCTTGGTGCTTATGCGTTGATATGTTGTATGTTAGCGTTATTTTTTGTTCCTGAAACATTAGCTGAAAAATGTTCTTGGAGTTTTACTCATTGGGTTAATTCATCGAAAAAAGTATTACGACAAAAAGAATTTTGGATGGTAACACTGATTATTGGCAGCATTTATGATCTTTTAATTCTTTTTAATGTTGTGGCACCTTTTTTAGTTGAATCGGTGATGCATTATTCTGTAGTTGTCTATGGATATGTGGCATTGACCACAGGATTATCGTGGTTTTTAGGTACATTGACCAATAGAGTTTTACATAACATAGAGAAATCCATTAAAGTTAAATATGGTTATTTTCTCCTATTAATCAGTGGGATTATCCTAATGTTTTTATCCCTTAAAATGATCAATCTTTATGCTGTAGTTATTCCTGTTGGTTTTATTTTTTATTTTGGAGGAATAATTTTTTCTGCTTATTATGCACAAGGTATTGCTATTTTTCCAAGTTCCATTGCCGCAACAGCAGGTGCATTCATGGGTGTTGTTATCATGATAATGGCGTCCATTTTTGGTTCTTTTGTTGGTGCACAATTGAAATCAACGACGCCCATTCCGTTAGCCTGTGTAGTATTATTATTTCTATCACTATCAAGTATTTTAAGTTTTTTGGAACAAAAGCAATCCTGAAATTGCTTTAGCCTTACTGTGTCTTGAATAAGGGAAACTCCAGTAGAGGTAAGATACTATGGATGTATAGTAAAATTTATGCACCACTAGATATTATTATCTTGTGTGAACTCCTTTCCATGAAAAACTTTTCTTTTATAATTCTATTTTCTGCTGCACAGAGTATTCTTTATTGTTAAACTCTTCAATATCGGCGTTTCCTATTATTGATTCCGCCTTTTTGCAAGTGCATTTATGCTGTGGATTATGCGTTAGCTTAGGAAGTACATTTGATGTGCTTTTTCATGTTGCAACAACCATTGCTTTCGCGCAACTCCTCCGCCATAACCACCTAAATCACCTGAGCTTGTAATAATTCGATGACATGGAATGACAATAGCAATTTGATTAGCGCCATTGGCGTTCGCAACAGCACGAGAAGCGGCTGGTTTTCCAATGGTGTCCGCTTGTTCTGCATAACTTTTGGTGGTGCCATAGGGAATTTGGCAGAGTGCTTTCCAAACTGTTTGTTGAAAAGGACTTCCTAACAAAAATAAAGGCGTATTAAAAGTTTTTAATGTTCCCTCAAAATAGGCGGTTAATTCTTTTTCAATCGATTCAATCGGTGCTGTTTTTCCTGGAATAATGGCAGCATTAAGACGCTGCCGCATTCGCTCCACTTCACGCTCTAGTCCTCGTCTGTCGACAAATTCAAGCAAATATAATGCGTTATCATCAGCAATGACTAACATCGGGCCTAATCGTGTGTCTAACCAAGACGCTTTTAATACGGTGACTTTTTGATGGGCTTTCATGGGCGGTGCGCCCATGATTTTGGAAAAAGCGTCACGAAAACCGCTGCTGGATTCGTAATTCACTTCCAATTGTGTTTGAATCACACTGTTGCCTTGACGAATGTGTTGCATGGCAAGCCCAATGCGCCTTGCTCGTGCATACGCAATAAAAGTCATGCCAAAACGTTTTTTAAATTGACGCCGTATGGTAGAGACATCAACAGCTTGTGGCAATAAGGTTTTAAAATCTCTTTCCATCCAACGTTTGGTAGGATTATTTTCCACCGCATCAATGAGCTGTTGCACTAAATCTGAGGTTTGATTAGGCAGTAACATCGGTTTACAGCGTAAACAAGGACGAAAAGAGGCTAGCAAGGCTTCTTGAGCCGTGGCATAAAATTCACAATGCTCAAATTTGGGTTTTCTGGCAGGGCAGGTGGGCCGGCAAAATACACCAGTCGTTTTGACACCCACATAAAATATGCCCTCGTAATTTTTGTTTTTATTTAAGAGTGCTTGATAGTATTCTTGGGTTTTGGCATCAGTAAACATGATTGTTTCTCAAATTATCAATTAGGCTCATTATATCCAATTTTAAAATATATACTGCCGAAAAAAAGGCGTGGATTTTTATTTCTGGAATATATGCAGTGTTTCTTGAGTTAATGAGAGGATATTTGTATAAATTAAAAATTGTAGAGTGTAATGATGCGTGACTTGTGCGGATGTCTGCAAAATACCTATTTCTGACCCAAAGTCCGCCCATATTTTGTAAGTAGGTTTTTCGCACGTGAAAATATTTCGGCTTTTACAATGATGCCAGAACGTAGTTCTACTTTTTCAAAGTCATCATAGAAAATAGTCAGGGTAGTGTCACTCAATACAAGTTATCTTCTTATTTTGTCTTAGTCAGAGCAAAGCTCTGGATATAATCCATAGGCGCTTAATGCTATCCACGCACCCAGCGAAAAATCGACTAAAATAACATTGCCATTTACAAACGCCCAACAGCTTCCGCCAGTTCATTAATAGTTTCTCCTTGAGAGATATTCATGATTTGACAGTCGTAGATATCTTTTAAATAGGGTAATAATGGCTCCCATAAAGTGCTATCACATAACATTCCTGGAATCAGAAGTAGTTTTTTATTTTGTTTATTTATCATTTTAAAAATTCAGGAAATAATTTAATGGAAGTCAAAATAATCATATACTGCACGAGCAACCAGAGCAATGACTTTATAGCGTTCTTGATCATCTACTGCATTAGATTTAACGTATATTGCCATTGCAATATGCCCTTTATTATGTGGCAATGTGATAATGCCAACATCGCTTGCGAAACGATAGAGTTTTTTTGAAGCAGGATATTTTAAAAAGTCTTTTGAGTATATGGTCCATGTTCCTGTTTTATGAGCTACCGGAGTATTAGCTGGTAACAGTCCTTTAATGCTATTTTTTCCTGTTTTACATTGAATCATAATATTTATCAAAAAATTCGTGCTCGACTGTGCCAGGAGTTTTCCTTTATATAATTTTACAAGCAGATTTCTCATATCTTGAGGAGTTGCTGTATCACGCAAATCATTTTCAAACAATTGCCAGGCTAATGTTTGCTGTACAACGGGAACTTTATTAAATATTTCCTCCCAAAATGCTACGGAGTGTGCTTCTTTCAATAGCACACGATTTGCACCATGGGAATCCAAATAAATTTCAAGAAATGAACGATTGACGAATATATGATTAAATCCAAGTGCATGCATTCTTTCCATCACACTAGGAGAGCCATTTATCTCATGAAAAATGATATCACTTGCACTATTGTCACTATCCATGAGCATTAGATTGAGTAATTGTCGTAATGACATTTTAATAGGGCCTTTTTCTAGTTTAGAGTATAAATCTCCAGATCCAGGTACTGAATTACGCAAATCTAAGTTAACAATACGTTCTAAAGAATCTTTTTTTTCGTCAACTTGGTTTAATAGCGTTAAGACAGTTGGTAATTTGTTAGTGCTTGCCATAAAAAATGGCATTGTAGCGTTATATGAAACCTCTTCATTTGTTTCTATCTTGAGCGCGGGAACACCAACAACACTGCCTGAAGTGGTTTCAATTGCATTAATTTTTTCTAGCAGATTGGCATATTGTTGATGCGCAAAACAATAACGCGACAAAAATAAAAGAAATAAAAAAATTATGTTTTTGAGAATCCATGATTGATGTTTTAAATGTTTGAAAATTGTCATAAAAACTACAACAACCTACTGCCACTAGCACCATCATCAATAATTAATTCACTAGCCGTCATGAATTTAGATTCATCTGAAGCTAAATATAAAATACCGTAAGCAATATCGTCAGGCTCTCCCGCATGACCCATGGATTGAAAGTTATCTTGTTGTGAGCGAGCCTCATCATAGCTCAGTCCAGATTTTTGTGCGATGGCTTCAGTTAATGCTGTGCGAATGTATCCAGGATGAACGGAATTCACTCTGATTTTATCCTTCACATACAGCATGGCGTCTGTTTACTCATCAATCGAACTGCTGCCTTTGCCGCATGATTAGCCAGGTAATCCGGTGTTCCTAATAGACTATGCAGCGAAGAAATATTAATAATACTGCCACCACCGGATTTTCTTAAATACGGAATGGCATGTTTAGTACAAAATAATACGTCTTTAACGCTGATATTCATCACACGATCCCAATCTTCTTCAATAATAATTTTATTTAAAATGCGATTCATCGATTATTACCCTCATGCAAGAGATACTGATTACCCATTTTTAACTCTACCGTACTACCAAGCAAAAGAGGATAATTAATTTCACCATGACCTATGTTACTTATTTGAAGAACAGGAAACGGCTGTTGTGATGCAAATTCTTTGATAACAGACAGGGATAAAGGTTTTCCATCTGGTTCACCTTTATCAATAATATCCCCAAACAGCATGGCTTTGACATTGTTAAATACGCCTGCTTGACTAAGGTGCGCCAATATACGATCAATGCGATAAGCTCGTTCATTCACTTCTTCTATAAATAAAATTTTATTATCCGCATTTATTTGCCACGACGTACCCAATGTTGTTTGTATTAAATGTAAATTACCGCCAATAATCGGAGCCTGAAGTGTTAAATTAGCCTTTGCTGCTGTATTCAATGGAATGATCTGAGAGTATGCAGGTGAATACTCTTTATCCAGCAATGTTTTCTTCAAAAGCTCGATGGAGTCTGATGAAATTCTGTTATGACATACTTGATATCCAGAAGGACCATGTAACGTTTTCCAACCCCATTTATTTTGAAAAAAAATATGTAAAGCTGTTACATCACTAAACCCAATAAAAATTTTCGAGTGAGTGGGTGGCGATATTTTCTCTAGCAGTGGAATTATTTTTGTGGCGCCATATCCTCCGAGCAAAGGCCAAATAGCTTTTGAGGTTGTGTTTAACAAGGCATCTTTTAAAATCGAAAAACGTCTTTCTTCACTATTGGCATAGAGCAAGCTTTCACCAAAAAGATCATCAGGAACATGACAGTTTAATCCCCAGGACTCTAGTAAAGTTTTCATTTTATCAGCGACACTAGGATGACATTTTGATGAAGGAGCAACAATATCAACAGTATCCCCAGGATTTAAATAATAATTTTTCATAAAATTTTCGTATTAAAATTATGCTAATTTTTCTGCAAAAATAACATGATAAGGCTTTGCCAATAAAGATGCTAGTTTTTCACCTAATGCCTGAATATAGGGCTTTTGAAATTGGCCTCCATGCGCTGTTTTACTTTCCCATTGTTCATAAAGGATAAATTCGCTTGGCTTATCTAACGTTTGATGCAATGGTATTGTAAACATGTCTTTTCATTTCGACTGGGTTCAACAACCCCCATCAGTATTTTTTTCAATTTTTCCTCTTTGCCCATGGCTGCCTCTAAAATAACCATAACCACATACGCTTTGTGCATAATAATTCTCTCAAGTAAACATTATTAAATTTTATTTATTGATTCCAAAGTTGACGCAGGAAGCCATCGATACAGCGTTGGAACAGAAACACCTAAATTCTGTGCGACATCTTTAGGTGGTGTCCCTCGCTTCTAAACATCAATTTGATATTTTACTTTATGAGTGGGTCAAAGCCCGATGGCTCAGTTGGAAAGAAGCTTTTGTGCATAAGGCATCAATATCTTCTGCCTCCAATATTAATGAAAAAATACTTTGTATTACACATGACTTTGCAACAACACGTGAACCCATATTTCTTACGAAAGAAGAAATAATACAATACAATCTTGAGAGATCTGAAGATCTCATTGAAATCAGTCAGAATCATACTGAACTTAAAGCAAAAATAGAAAATCCGGCTGTAGATGAAAAAATTACCCAAGCAGCATTTATCATACAAAATTTTTTCAAAAAACATCGAAAAGCACCCACTGTAAGTACAGTTGAGCAAGAAGAAACACCAAAGAACCAAATTAAACAAGTAAAAATAATGAATGAAATATAGAGATTAAATTACTTACAAAATGTCAGGAACACATTCCTGCATTAACCAATCTTTGGTTTAATGAAATCAGCAAACATTGGGTGCCTGGTGCTAGTGTGGAACGAGCAACATAAAATCTGATAAAACATTTGAATGAAAATAAAATGCCAATGACACTTATTGCTTTCTTAAAAGGAAAACCCATTGGTATGGCATCGTTGCGTGAGAATGATGGAATACAACCTGATCTGGCTCCATGGCTGGGTAGTTTGGTTGTTGCTCCTGCCTATCGTAGGCGTAAAATAGGTGAAATGCTTATCAACATAATCAAGGAAAAGGCTAAAGATTTCGGATATAAAAAGATTTATCTTTTAGCATTTGAGCCAACAATGGATTAAATTACAGAAACTGGGCAAAGGCGAACTAGCCCTCTCGAGCTAGCCAGCCAAACGACGGCAATCCATCGAAATTGTTCAATAACCGACCAACTTCACTTCAAAACCTCAAATCTAATCGCATAATAAGCATTATGTGATTAAATTCATCTCGACTCATCGCATAATTCGTTTTTTTGCCGTGCAACATTTACCAAAAATCTAATCGCCGTTTTAATTAAATTAATTATTTAAAAGAATTTGTTTGTCTGGGTTCAGATTCCTCTATAGCAATATGATCAACCAATACTTTGTTTTCATTGATTAACTGAATTTCTGTTGATGACGTTGTATGCTCAAAACCGCAATAACGTTCATCATAACCAAGTTGTTTTATTGCTTCTATTTCAATAGGAGAAAAATGTAATTTTTCATGATAAAGCTTTTGGGCATTGTCATTAAAGACTCGTGTGAGTATTTTAAAATGAGTGTTCTCAGGATAATGAGATAAAACGCATTCCATCAAGCGTTTTCCAATACCAGCAGAACGATGTGCAACGGCTGCCTGGGCAATATAGACAAAATTTTCATCATCTATTTGTTTTTCAACAAAATGTACTATACCAACAATTCTCTTATGATATCCTGCATTTTTATGATTTTTCACAAGTTCACAAGCAACATAGCTTTTTATTCTTTCTTCTTGATTTAGCCATTCATTTGTTGCAGCGAGGCAGCCAGCAACCGAATAATGATAAAGGGGATCTTTGTATAAAGTATCATCTAATTTACTGGGATGTTCATCAAATACTTTGGGATAAACTTTAATATCTTCGGCTAAATTAATTTTTTCTTTATAAGAATCGTACAAAGTGTTCCTATACATTCCATAAAGGTACAAACCTGTTAAATTTACTTTGCCACGCTTTTTTAAAGGCAATTTTTCTGGTGTATCAACATATTCAAACCAAATTTGATCTTCTTTGTCTTTAAATTTTATTTTCATTAGAACTCTCCATTCATTGCTTCAATCGTTATTAATCTTGGAGCTTTTTGAAAGCTCTTTCTCTAATTCCTCTATAGTAGGCAAATTCGTCTGAATTTCTTTGGGCAACACTTCTGTCAGTCTATATTATCATGAAAATCCGTGTTCGAATGTTTCTGGTATTTTATAATGAGCTAATTGCTCACAGAGCAATGAGAAAGACTGTTGTAACATGGAGAGTTTAATTCATCGCTTGTTAAACCATCTTCCAAGAGCAATTCCTCTTGAGTAATTAATGTTGCATAATGCTTCGGCAATTGGGTAAGCCGCCAATCGGGAACACTCAGGCCAAGAAACTCATTGATATGTTCTATACTGGCCTGCTGAATATCGATATATTTTTCAATGCCTTGAAGGAGCACACCCGCTTGAAAGGTTCATGTAAAAAAATCTCGTAGTGTCCTGCCAGAATCTTTCATCAAAACACAATTTAACGTCTTATTTATTGTAATAAAAAGGGCACATTGGCTTGAAAACGATCGTGAAGCAATTGAATAATCGCAGGCTGGATGAACAGGGCAGAAGGGGTTTGCTTTAAATAAATATAACCTTCGGAGGTTAAAAAGCGTTGTGCTGTTGACCACGGATTGAGTTGAATGTCTTCCGGCGGACTAAGGTTTTTTTCTCCTTGAAACGAGAGATATTTTTTTGCCCATTGAATGGCTTCTGTGTTTTCATGGAGATATTTCTGATGAAGTTAAATATAACTTCATTCCTTCATGCGTCGCCTCAAAGCCCAATCGTTCATAAAATTGTTTAGCGCGCGGCCGTTGCTTATTCGTGGTGAGCTGAACGATGGTGGCGCCATTAGAACGTCCATAATCAATGGCTTGCTGCATCATCCACTCACCAAATCCTTTACCTCGATATTTAGCAGCAATACGCACTTCTTCAATAAGGAGACGGGTGGAACCTTTAAAAGATAATGAGGGTAATAAGGTGAGATGGCAAGTTCCAACCACTTCATTTCCCCGTTCTACCAGCATTAAATAATGGTTTGGATTGGTATCAATTCGGTGAAATGCTTCCACATAAACATTATCAAGCGTTTCGGTTAAAGATTCTCTGACTTGGTCTAGCTCGTTTTTTTCTAGTAGCAATGTAATAATAGCATGCAAATCGCATTCTTGAGCTTTTCTGTGAGTGAGTTGATTGAGCATAATGAGTTAGTGTAGTTTGTTTCCGTTGGGTACGGCGGGATAGACGGTGGCCAAACAAATGGCTCCCGTTGAATCGAAAAATCCAACCAACAAAAATTGAGATAAAAAACCCGCAATATTTTTCTCACCCAGATTGACGCAACCGATAATGGAACGACCTATTAGAAATTCTGGCGTGTAATGATGTGTTACTTGCGCGGATGTTTGTAGTGTACCTATTTCGTCGCCAAAATCTGCCCATATTTTATAAGCCGGTTTTTTGCACGGAGAAAAACTTCAGCTTTCACAATAGTGCCTGAGCGTAAATCGACTTTTTCAAATTCATCATAAGAGATATTCATGCTATTATACGCCTTGAGATATAAGCTTTTTATTGTGTATTAACATACATGAAAAAGCAAATAATTTGTGATTTTTCGAATTTTAAGTGAGATGACTGATGACCCATGCGTGGAAACAAACAATTAACATGAATGAAGCCATGGCAGCAGAATTAATTACCGCGCAGCATTTTGCAGTTCATACGATTTTTTTGCTGGATTCCGGTTGGGATAATGAAGTTTACTGTGTCAATAATGAATTTATTTTTCGTTTTCCGCGTCGAGAGTGTGGGGTGTCTTGTATGAAAAATGAAATTGCTTTAACCTCTTACGTTCACGCGCAGGTTTCTTTTCCACTATCAGCTGCACAATGGATTGGACAACCAACAGACCAATACCCTTATGCGTATGCAGGATATCCTATGCTTTTAGGCAAACCTCTGTGTGAAGCGACCAATGCACTGATTGATAACGAACAATTTGCCATCATTTTAGCCACGTGGCTAAAAGAATTACATCATATTCCTGTTAGGGCTGAGCACATTCAGGCGGTAAAAGGAAACTTTGAATGGAAAGTAGATGTACCGCATCGTACGTTACGTTGCCAAGAGAATTTACAGCAGTACTTGTTTTATTTTGCTGAGGCCGGTTTTAATAAAAACACGCTGCTTGAACTTATTGAATATATGGGGCAATGGCATTTTGAGTCCGTGCAACGTTCTTTTGTTCACGGAGATTTATACAGCCGTCATATCATGGTTAATCCTGATACGTTATTACCCAATGGCTTAATTGACTGGGGTGATATGCATATTGGCCATCCTGCCATCGATTTATCAAGTGGCATGATTTTTACAAAAAAATCGTTTGATGCTTTTCTGAATGCCTACGGTCCTATTGATGAAACAACGCAGCGGCTTTTATTATTTAATAGTTTTTGTCATAGCTTAAGTTTTTTACCCTATGCGTTTGAACAAAAGAAAGCCTCTTTAAAACAGTGGGCAACGCTCGCGCTGCAACGGGCTTTCGAAGAAATTCAAGAATACCAAAGAAGCTATTGATGAAACCAGAATTCCTGTCAGGGCTATCTTCTCCACTTTTTATTCGTGAACCATTATTAACCGATGAAGCCCTTTTTATTGCGGCGATGAATCGCAGCCAAACGCTGCATCATCCCTGGGTGAAGGCACCAACGAGCGTTCAGGAGTTTCATTCTTATGTCCAACGCTCTCAACAAAGTAATCAAAAATGCTTTCTACTTTTGATCAACATGAACATATTGTCGGCGTTTTTAATCTGAGCGAAATAGTTCGTGGTTTTTTCCAAAGTGCTTATTTGGGATTTTATGCGGTTGCAGATTATGCAGGGCAGGGTTACATGAGCGCGGGATTGAAATTAGTGTTAAAAAAAATTTTTGAAGAAATGGATCTGCACCGATTAGAAGCCAACATTCAACCGAACAATCATCGCCCCATTCATTTAGTCCAAAAAAATGGTTTTAGAAAAGAAGGTTATTCTCCTCGCTATTTAAAAATTAATAATGAGTGGTGTGATCATGTGCGCTAGGCAATCATACGTGAAGATGGAGCGGCGTGATGTTATGTCCTTGCAAAAGTAATAAAAAATATGTCGATTGTTGTATGCCTTTCATTAATCATAGCGCGTTGCCTGAAACGTCGGAACAATTAATGAGATCGCGCTATAACGGCATATAGTCAAGTATTTTATTCGAGACACCCCAATGAAATCACCCTTGATAACATCCAAAATTCACCTGAAGAGATGGTTGCTATAATTTTGTCAAAACTGGATTTATTATTTAAACACGAAGTTTCTTGATATCTATTCTGCTTATGCTGAGAGGTATACGATGCAATTAAATGGCTCTATTTGTATTAGCAACATTTTTCTATCCATTGGTGTAGCCAAGTATTAATGGATTTTCCTCTGACCAACGTGTAGGGTGATTCAAGAGTAATCTTATGACAAAACGAACGGTTTTAATCACCGGTGCAAAAAAGGTATTGGCCATGCCATTAGTCAACAGCTGGCGCAAAACTGGCAAATTGTTGGTATTGCACGTCAATCTACAGAAAATTTTCCTGATACACTTTTTTGCACTGATTTAGATGATAAAAAAGCGACTGAACTAACATTAAAAGAAATTCAGGCCGATTACTCCATTGATGCCATCGTCAATAATGTAGGTATGGCGTTGCCTGCCTTTCAATTTGTAGAAAACGGTGATTTAGAAGAATTATCGCCCTTATTTGATTTAAATGTACGTACGACAGTGCAAATCACCTAAGCGTTTGTCGATAACATGAAAAAGCAACAATGGGGTAGGGTGGTCAACCTTTCCAGCCGCGCCGCTTTTGGTACTAAAGATTTAGGCCATTATGCAGCGGCTAAAAGTGCTTTATTGGGTCTTACGAAAACTTGGGCATTAGATTAGCAGAATTTGGTATTACCGTTAATATTCTTTCACCTGGAGCGATAGAAACTGAGATGTTTCGTCAAAAAAGACCTATTGGTAGTGAAGCAGAAAAGAAGACATTGGCCACTATTCCGATGCGTCGCATTGGACAACCACAAGAAATAGCTGCTGCTGTCGATTTTCTGTTGTCAAATGAGGGAGGATTTATCACCAGCCAAACGCTGTGGTGTGGATGGTGGTAGTAGTATTATGTGATGGCATGATAAAATGCAAATTATTACAACGTGATAGAAAACATGATGCCATTAGATACAATTATTGATTGGTTAGCCAAAGAAAAAACGTTGGGTTCTGTTAATCCTGAACGTGCTGTTTTAGCAACCGCCACTGAAAAAGCGTTGCCTCATAGCCTTATTTTGACACTTTTTGATGCCGCTTAAAATAAGAGGATGAGTCCATTAGAAACGGAGTATTCCACAGCTTACTGCGACATACCCCATTTCTGTAATTTAACCCCAATATTTATTTTTGGTATTGAATAGGACTATAATTGGCGTGATGTTAAAAGGAGTCTATAAAAGCTATGCTTGCAATCATTTATTTTCAGAGAACTCACGTTTGGCCTAGCCTGAAAAAATTTTGCGATACTTCTTTATTTGCGGTTAATTTCTAAAGATGAATATAAAATGAAAGTAAGTTTTACTATTACATATCGGCAAGATAAAAAAATTGTTGTGATTCCTTTCAGAGGAAACACTACGGATGACGAATATATATGGTGTATGTATGATTCTTTTTACACAAGTGGAGTTTCTGTAAGCTTACTCGCATATCATGTTTCTAAATGGAGCAGGCCAAGTTGGTTTCCTAGCGTATTCAATTCTCATGCTTGCCCAGCTGATTGCAATTATCTTATTAGCATTAAGTATGATTTACAATTCCTTGCAAATGAAGTGAGCTTAGCAAGTTATACTATTAAAAAAAGAGAATATAGTGAAAAAAAGGCTATATCAGTCGAATTAAAGGTAGGAAGAGCGACTTATGACCCCTCATTCTCTGGTACAATTGACTATCACTCTTCTTATTTCGCAAAAGAGCAATCTTATACGTTTACAGCTAAACAAAGTGACATTGAGAGAATTCTTTGTAGGAATAAGGAATATATGAAAACTCTAGCTGCTAAAGAAGCATACACCACTCAACCTATTTATACTGGTGATTTAAACATGCGCACAGAAATAGAAGAGGTTATTTTTGAAAATAATAAAAATGATTTAGAATATCAACAATTAGTTCAAACGGAATTAAAAAAGCATGAGACAATTCGCGCAAAAATAATCGAGGATCGACGCAAACAAGAAGAGACAGAAAAAGCTACTCAGCATAGACGAGAAGAAAGTGCGCGAATAAATAATTTAAATAGAAGTTTTCTTCAGCTGTTTCAATCAACGAGTTTTGCTTCAATAATGAGAATGCAAGAGCAGTTAAACCAAGGAGCTCAAATTGATTTTAGTCTAGAGGAAAATGGCTATACGGCATTAATGTTAGCTGTTGATGGAAATGATGAAAGAGCAGTTGAGTTTTTATTAAGAAATGGGGCTAATCCTTGGAAAAAAAATATTTATGGTACGAAAGCAAGATATTTATCTGCGTCAGGCTCCCGCATTCATGATTTATTGAAAAATTATGAATTAATCTATGCTGTAAAAAATAATGATACGATACAAGTAATGGAATCTTTACGCAATGGGGCAAATGTTAATTTTATGAGTCATGAAGGGTATACAGCCATTATGCTAGCGGAGGAACAAAATAATACGGAAATTCTTACGTTATTAAGAGAAAAGGCTAATACTTCAAGGTATTATCCTCAAAAAAATGCATCAACACCATTCATGCAAAACCGAGTTCCAACATGGAACACAAAAACAAATCAATTATTGAACAATGAAACCAAAGATAGTCTTAGAACTTTATCTGGACGAGGTTATAGCTTTATCATGCACTCAAATTTATCGTCTCAAAATAGAATACTATGCGTTGAAGCCCTATCAGGGAAACCTTCTGGTAACCCGCAGCAAGATATTCAAACAGCAATCTTATTTAGTAAGGCTCGCAATAATGCTCACACGTTGTTCTCTCAAATTATGGACAATCATGGTATTGTAGAATCTGAGAATAATCTATTGGCTATTGATGCTACAGATGAAGAAGGAAATGTTATTATCAATCAAATAAAGAGAGAAGTAGAATTGCTTGCTGAAGAAGAGATAATTTCTTGTCGAATTTCATGATGCTAATAAGACAATGCCAATTTGATCTTGTGATGGACAGAAGGATCGTTAATATCTAAACAGACGATCCTTCTCAAATAGAATAAGAGATTAATTAATTCAATTAAATCCTCTATCTTGCATACCTTTCTGTATAGCTGATGAAATCAAACCTTCATAAATATCGCTTTCTCCAACTGGAAGTAGTGCTTTTAAAGCCTCTTTTCGCTTCTCTACACCATATAAACGCTCAATAAACCACCCAACTAAATATTGGGCAGAAAGACAGCCACCCGCTGTAGCAATATTACCATTACAAACCAATGGTAAATCAATCACCTCAACACCTAAAGCTTGTAATTCAGATTTCACTACCGGGTGGGTTGTTGCTGGAAGATTAGCTAAAATACCTAATGAGGCCAATATAAGAGAACCTGAACAAATTGAACCTATAATCTGTTTTTTTGGATCTAACGAAAAAGATTCAAGAAAGTTTTTATCTTTTAGAACTTCTGAAACCCCATATCCACTTCCAAATAATACAATATCTGCATCATTAGCTTCTGAAATGTGTCCATGGGTAGTAATAAATAATCCATTAGTTGATTGATGTTGCTTATTTTTATCCAATATCTTTACTGACCAATCCGTTTTATTTCTACCAAGAATATCCCACATTAAAAACAAATCTATGTCTGTGAAACCATCAAATATTATTATTACTATTTTTTTCATATTATGTTCTCTTCATGGGGTCCTGTGGAAGAACTGACAAAAAAGGCGATTTCAAATTTTATACCTAATTGCTTTTCAAAGATAGAGAATTATTAATATGTTTAACCAGTTTACTTTCAGGCTGACGTGAATTCAACTGATAACTGTAACTTTTGTACAATAATTAACCACGAAAATTGATTTAAAATTCACGTGGTTAGTTCTTATAAAAGGTTGCAACGTGAAATATAAACAGCTAGATTATCAAAAACGGTGTCAAATTTATGGGTTGTGGCGAGCAGGATACACCCAAACGGCCATAGCCAAAGAGGTCGGCGTTCATAAATCGACAATCAGTCGCGAGATTAATCGCAATATTACCTTTGTTCGGACAGCATTAGGATCTTGGCAATACAAACCTATTTATGCACAAACTTACACCGATGATCGACACAAACAAAAACCAAAGCTTAAAAAATTCACTGAAGAAGTTGAGAAATTTGTTCGGGAAAAACTTCTCGAAGATTGGAGCCCTGAGCAAACCAGCGATTACGCTAAGAAACAGGAATTATTTTTTATAAGCCATGAAAGAATCTACCAATTTATTTTGAAAGACAAGAAAAATGGCGGCAAACTTTATTTGCATCTGCGCCATCAGCATAAAAAATACCGTAAACGCTATGACAGCCCTAAACGTAACTTCTCAATTAAAAATCGAGTATTCATTGATGATCGCCCTAAGATCGTCGATGAAAAAACACGTATTGGCGATTGGGAAATTGATACAATTATAGGTGGTGGCAGAGAACAAGCTATTGTGACAATAGTTGAAAGAGTTTCTAAAAAAATGGCAATGGCCAAAGTGATTCGTAAAACTGCCAATCTGGTGTCCGAAGCAACAATAAATCTGTTAAAACCCTTTCCAAATGCCGTTTTTACAATTACAGCGGATAACGGAACGGAATTTGCATATCACGAAAGAATTGCCCAAGCGCTCAATGCCGATTTTTATTTTGCTCATCCTTATCATTCATGGGAAAGAGGGTTGAATGAGAATACAAATGGACTTATCAGGCAATATTTATCCAAAGGTTGTAGCTTTAATAAAATAAATGAAAATGAACTTATTTTAATTGCTAATAAGCTAAATAGTAGGCCGAGGAAATCGTTAGGTTTTTCAACGCCAAACGAAATATTTTCGAAACATTTACAGTAACTTTGATAAAAGATCAGAAGGATGATTGGTCAAAAAATGGACAAACTGAAGATTTTGTGCTATACTGTAATGTGATGATTATAGTTTTATTTAATCAGCATTTTTTTAACAAAAACTTGCTTATTTTATGACCGATATGACTAAAATTCAATTAAATTATATCAGAAAATAATAATAATGCAAGTCCTTATATGAGGAAATTAATATATGAAAATATATAATACAGTGTCTCATCCGGATGGATTTTCAGGCTTACCTTGGTATGAAATCAAAGGGAGTAAAGTATATGCTACTGTTTCACATCCAAAAGGCTTTTCAGGGTTGGCATGGTTTGAGATAAAATCATCTAAAATGTATAGCACCGTATACAACCCTGATGGATTTTCAGGATTGCCTTGGTATGAAATCAAAGGAAATAATATATATACCACTGTCTCACATCCAAAAGGATTCTCAGGATTGCCATGGTTTGAGATAAGGTAAATATAAATTTGTAGTTATCTTCATATGCTTCAACGAGGTTAATCTATATGTGGCTGACGAAGATAACTATTTCTTGATTATTTCTAGAGGGAGCACAACGTGAGAGCAAATAAAAAAATGTCCTATAAGGGCGCAGAGATTTCCTATTCAATATATGGCGGAGAAGAGTCTAATTTATACTCAGGTGACGGATGGATTTCTTTACACTTTAATAGTCATGTCGATCAGATTCATATTAATTCTCCTGATCCTTGTTTATCAGCTGAAGAATTTGAAAAGAAACTTGTTGCTAATGCCAAAGAGCAGATCGACACGCTTATTAACAGTGGGAAAATAATTCCTAAAACATAGATTATGTGTTATAAAAAAGGTGGTTGCAGTTATTGGTTGAATTCACCCTCCAACGCACTTTATAAATCCAATAATAAAGATTATTGGATTTATAATTTTGATACCGCTGGTGAATTCAACTAATAACTGCAACCGCCTTTTTCCAGCAATATACCATACAAACAACTGTATTTATATCTTAATATTATGAATGTTTTGGGACGGGCTTTCAGCAACAAAATAAGGTAGGTTTTTTTTATACAAATCAGAACTTCTAGTCAATCTGATTAAATCCGCATAGGAAATCAATGGTTTAACAACTTCGACAATTGTTTGTGTATGTCTTTTTTGCGTCAAAGTGCGCTTATCATATTCAACGATAGTAAATTTATTTATTGATAACTCGCCTTTTTGGCGAAAACATTCCGACTTTGCTGCGAGTATTTCTTTAATTTTTTTTGCTTTTAAAGGCTCATCTCTAACATCAGCAACGCATAATGAAACAGCAACGGTAGTTTCTCGCAATCGGTTATTTGGATCCCATGCAGGTACGATAGTTTGAGGATCTAAACGTTGTTTTAAAGAAACCAGCGGTCTCTCATCAGGTGTTTTAGGCACCCATTTGTAACGGGCAAGTACCGTGCCATCTTCTCCCGGACCATTTTTAAATTCCAGACTCACAGGCATCAGTATTGGCTGTTCGGTTCGTAGATATTCTTGTAATTCTTGCTCCATATGACACAAAAACTCTTTATCACCAAACTCATCCCGCCGTTCTTTATTTTTATAAAATTCACTTGCTGTATAATCTTCTAATGTAATATAGGGAGCTGAACCTGCAACAGCAGCATGAAGTGATTTTACTTTACTATACTGAGAAGATTTTGTAGCTAAATCAACAATGCCGTTAATATCATCACGAATTTCAGCTAAAAACTGGTTACTATCAGGAAATTGTTCCATATAAGCAACCACTGCCAATCCATAACATGAGTCGCGTCGACTTTTAATAGCTTCCTGCGGATTAGTTGGAGCCATCATCGTTTGAGGAGATTCACCAAAAAGCAATGGTAACGATCTTCCAATAAAGCCTTCAAAAGCATAAGGCGAGATTTGAGGTTTCGGTTCGGGCATTAATATCTCCAACAGTATATATTTAATGGTATTGTATCATTTTCCTCTTAAGATAAAATTATTAGAAATAAAAGCATTTTTAAAAAAATAAATGTCAAATATTTCATTAGAAGTCGCATAATCTAACGCTTTTCATAATGTGGCAATAATTCGTTGGGCATTTTGTTGAATGAGTGCCCTTCTATCTTCATGTGATATTTCTTTCCATTTTTTTCAGAAATCCCCAGCTCAAAGCGAGTAGAGTGAAAAGATTTTCCCGTTTCTGTTTTAGACATCTCTAGTGGGTCATTATTTATCTAGCCTTAATTATACGTGAAATTTTTTTAAAAATCCTTAAAAGATTTCGTTGGATATTCACTCACATTTCATCTAAATGATTTTTATGCTGAGGGATTAATTAAAGCTAGAAACAATTTACATGTTTTTTATAGACAAACTTGGTATAATCCATCATTCATTAAGATAATATTTCTATTTATATGTCTTTACCTTCATCTACCTTTCGATTTATTTTTCATTTTGCGAAAAAGCAATCAGGCAAATTTTTATTACTAATGTTGTCTTTTGCTGTGTGGTCAGCCAGTGATGCAATTTTTCCTTATTTGTTGAAATTGCTTGTTAATGCCTTGCAGTCTTATCAAGGTAATCGTGCAGGTATTTATTCGGCTGTAAGTAGTATTTTATTGTGGTTGGCTTTCTTCTGGGTAAGTTCTGAAATTTTCATGCGTATGCAAGGTATGCTTCAAATTTATACCTTTCCAAAGTTTCGCGCTGATATTCGTGAGACAGTTTTTCATTATGTTACTGCTCATTCCCATGATTATTTTTCCAACCATTTTGCGGGCAATATTGCAAAAAAACTTTCTGATTTGGTGACGAGTTCTCAAACTATTATGGAGATTATTTGTTTTCAATTTGTTACCGCAACAACTGGCGCTATTATTATTTTAGTGTTAATGTGGTTTACAAGTCCCTATTTTGCCTTAATTTTAATTCTTTGGTTTTTCCTTCATTTTAGTATTATTTTCTTATTTCTAAAAAAAGGAAATCATCTGTCAGCAATTCATTCCGAAGCAGTATCCACTTTAAGCGGAAAAATTGTTGATGTATTAACCAATATGCTTAATGTCCGTTTATTTTCTCGACAACATTATGAAAAAACTTACCTTAAATATTTTCAAGAGGATGAAATAAACAAATCTAAAAAAGCAATGTGGACCATAGAGATAATGCGTATTGGGCTTGGTTTAAATGGTCTGTGCTTAATTTTTGGTATGATTTTTGCCTTATTATATGGTTGGGAACATCATCTTGTTACATTAGGAGATTTTACCCAAATTCTTATGCAATCTTTTTTGCTATTGGGATGGTTTTGGTTTATCGGTTTTCAATTGAGTATATTTGCACGCGAAACGGCTACGGTAGATAGCGCCCTGCAATTGATAAAAAAAGCGCATGATATTACGGATCAAGCAGAAGCTTCACCTTTAAATATTGCATTGGGTGATATACGGTTCGATCGCGTTTCATTTGCCTATCAAGCAAACCGGCCTGTTTTTGAGAAATTAAATATTCATATTCGTGCAGGGGAAAAAATAGGGCTTGTTGGTTTTTCTGGTTCAGGAAAATCCACTTTTGTGAATCTGATTTTAAGGTTTTACGATGTGCAATCAGGAAAAATTTTAATTGATAACATGGACATTGCGGAAGTTGCCCAAGCATCTTTGCGCGAGCAAATTGCAATGATTCCCCAAGACCCTGCCCTCTTCCATCGAACCATTATGGACAACATTCGTTATGGCCGGTTGGATGCGACTGATGAAGAAGTTATTGCTGCATCGAAACTTGCCCATTGTCATGAATTTATTGAAAAATTAAATGAAGGATATGCTGCTTTAGTGGGTGAAAGAGGCATCAAATTATCGGGTGGCCAACGACAGCGTGTAGCTATTGCTCGTGCCATCTTAAAGAACGCCCCTATTCTTATTTTGGATGAAGCCACATCTTCATTAGATTCTGTTACAGAAAAGTTAATTCAAGAAAGCTTGCATCTCTTGATGAAAAATAAAACTACTATTGTTGTCGCTCATAGACTATCTACTTTGGCTGATATGGATAGAATTTTAGTCTTTCACAAAGGTAAAATTATTGAAGAAGGTAATAAAGAAGACTTGCTGAAGGCTGACGCTCATTTCGCCATGTTATGGAATATGCAAACCAATGGTTTTCTTCCTGATGAATAAAGAGTATTCTTTGCAGGATTAGCTGTCGCTAAAGCTAAAGATCTAATGGTAGCTGACAATGCAAAATGACAGAAAGTAAAATAGAGGCCGCGAAATAATTATTGCTTTGAGGTACTCCACTAAAAATGTGGCACATAATTTAGGTACCGAACCTGAATTATGCATCGATAGCTTTCGACGTTTGCATTGGAGGCAATAAATACACTTATATGTTTTTTACTTGAGAGAATTATTATGCACAAAGCTTATGTAGTTATGGTTATTTTAGAGGCAGCCCTTGGCAAAGAAGAAGAATTGAAAAAAATTCTGATGAGCGTGATTGAACCTAGTCGAAATGAAAAAACATGTTTACAATACCGATTGCATCAAACTTTAGATAAACCAAGTGAGTTTGTTTTTTATGAGCAATGGAAAAGCAAAACCGCTCATGAGGCTCAATTTCAAAAACCTTATATTCAGGCATTAGTTGAAAAATTAGAACCTTTACTGGCGAAACCATATCAGGTTATTTTTGCAGAAGAGTTATAAAATTTATAGTTGAGAAAAATTGAGTTCATCAAGGACAATAATATGAATCAAACAGTTAGTAGACCAGAGTTAAACCGTGCAATATCTCCAGAAGTCTTTTTAAGTTTTTATTGGTTGAAACAAGAATTAATAGAATTTTGTAGAAAAAATCAGTTATTGATTACGGGATCAAAAAATGAATTAACTGAACGCATTGGTCATTTTTTAAAAACAGGCAAGCAAACTAACTATATTCGCCAGCGATTAAGTAATGATCGTGATAGTGCCAAAGATTTGACATTAGATACACCCGTAATTAATTACAGAAATGACGCACAAACGGGCCAGTTTTTTAAAAAACATATCGGACAACACTTTCATTTTAATGCCTATTTAAGGCAATTTACTAAAGAAAAACCATCAGAAAAATTAACTTATGGTGACCTTGTTAAAGGGTGGATAGCAGCAGAATCATTGAAAAAAGATCCAAACTATAAAACTACCATTGATAAACAATTTCAATATAATCAGTTCATTCGTGATTTTTTTATACATGCAAAAGACAAAACACAGCAAGAGGCGATTAATGCTTGGTATTTAGTAAAATCTAATCCAGGACCATGTACTTATGAATATTATAAACAGCTTATCAATAAGAAAAAATAGCAGAAAAATGTTAACTAAATTTTGAGGATAATACCCTATGAACCGCGTTTTAAACAAAGTCATTATTGTAACCGGTGGAGCTTCTGGCATTGGCCAAGCCGCCTGTTTTTTGTTAGCAAAAGAAGGAGCAACGGTTGCTGTTGTGGATATAGATGATAATGCTGGAAAAAACACGGTTAAAATAATTCAACAACATGGTGGCCAAGCTGAGTTTTGGCATATGGATACCAGCAAAGAGAAAGAAGTTAAACAAGTTATTGAGGAAATCGCAGAAAAATTTGGATACATTAATGTACTAGTTAACAACGCCGGTATTATTGGGAGCAATAATCCTACCCATGAATTTCTTGAAGAGGATTGGGATCGAGTGATGAATATCAGCGTTAAAGGCGTATTATTTTGTACAAAACATGTTATTCCTCATTTGAGAAAAGCCGGTGGTGGTAGCATTATTAACATTTCTTCGCTACACGGTTTATTAGGAACACCAGACTATCCCGCCAATCATGCGGCCAAAGCTGCTGTCCGATTGATGAGCAAAACAGATGCCATGCTCTATGTGAAAGATAAAATTAGAGTAAACTCTGTTCATCCCGGATACATTCGTACGGCATTGACAGAAGCCATTGCAAAAAAATCTGGACTCAACTATGAGGAAATTCGTTTACAACAAGATAAATTTCAACCCATGGGACATGCAGGAGAGCCTGATGATATTGCTTATGGTATTTTATATTTGGCCTCTGATGAATCTAAATTCATGACAGCCAGTGAATTAATTATAGATGGCGGAGCCAGTGGCGGAAGGCTTTTATAATGATTGTGTTACATTGGAAAATCCAATAACGGTTGCACAATTATTGATAGAAGTGACAATAAAATTTTTGGGGGAGTTATTTATTATGAAAGACTGTCACGTAACTATTCGAAAAGCAAATAGAGAGGATGACAATGCTATTTGGGCTATTCTTCAACCAATTATACATGCGGGGGAAACTTATGCATTACCCATTGACATGACGCGTAAAGACGCTCTTGCCTATTGGTTTGAAGTCACTCATGAAGTTTTTGTTGCAGAAATAGAGGCTAATATTGTGGGAACTTATTTTTTGTGCCCTAATCAAAAAGGTGGGGGTTCACATGTGGCAAATTGCGGCTATATGACAGCGCCACAAGCACAAGGAAAAGGTATTGCTAGGATGATGTGCGCACACTCTTTGCAACAAGCTGCGCACTATGGATTTAAAGCGATGCAATTTAACTTTGTGATAAGCTCCAATAGTCGCGCTGTGAAACTCTGGGAAAGCTTTGATTTTAAAATAGTTGGTCGATTACCAATGGCATTCTCTCATCCTACGCTAGGCTATATCGATGCATTCGTTATGTTTCATCTTTTTGACAAAAAGTGATTCGACAGTAATATGGGTTTAACTGCAAAAGCGATCCAAAAGTTTCGTTCGTTGATTTTTAACTAAATTTTTCAAATCATCTACAAAACGAGCTATTTTACGTGTTTTTACTTAGTACGGATAATATTGATGGTAAATGACAACATTATTACCATTAAAATTTAAACATTTTTTTGGGGTCATACCAATTTTTTCTGCTACTCGAATAGATGCCATGTTTTCAGGTTGTATGATAGAAATGATTTCTGGCAATTTAAGCACATTGAAAGCAACATCTTTTATTGCCAAAGCTGCTTCGGTAGCAATTTTTTTGTTCCAATGGGATTGAGCAAGACGATAACCTAATTCAATATAAGGAACATCTTCAATTACTTGGTCAATTAATCCGCAAAACCCAATAAACTGGTTACTTTCCTTTTCAATAATTGCTTGTAAACTGTAGTGTTTAAGCTCGTAATTTTTCATCCAAATAATCACTTTATTTTTAACTTGCTCGTACGATTGTGCGCCACCGCCAATATATCGCATGACAGCAGGATCTGCAGAGATTTCAGCTAGTGGCTGGATATCTTCTAAACAAAAAGGTCTTATAAAAAGACGCTTAGTTTCTAATACCATTTAATTTACTCTTCTTAAAAGGTTAACGTGTAATTGTTTTTTTATATCCATATGCACGTAATGTTGATTCAATAAATGTCAGTTTACTTTCGGTATAGCATTCACGATCGGTTAAATGAGATTTAGTTTTAATTTAAGTAATTTGTAATCTTGTCGGATTTGTTTGTTAGATCGCAAGATATCTCTGAATAATAAACGATGTTCCATGGTAGTATTACTGGATTTTACAATATGCACGTGATGTGTTCGTCCATCACCAAATGGTGGCATTCCCTTAAAAAACCGCAAATGTTCCTTATCTGGATTTTGGTAGGGCATATTGGCTCATTAATATTTTTAGTTCGTATTTACTATATTATAACGAATTAAATTCGCTTTTCATATGAAAAAGCAAAATTGACTCAAAAATCACTTTTGGCTTGTCAGGTAAGATGACTTATCGGCGACAAGTTCGCCTTTATAAGAGGAAGGCGAACTTGCGGATGCATCAAGATCTTTAAATAAACTTTACAAATATAATACCTTGTATTATAATACGCAGTATTATTAAATACGATTGCTTGTTAATGAACTCTTATAAAGTCAAAAAATTTGCCAACGAAGCAAAAAAACTAAAAGTGACCAATGAACAGTTATTGGAAACGCTGTCCCATTTTCTAAATATGGAAACAGAAGATCCTCAGAAATATTCACTCGGCGCTGGGTTGTATAAATTAAGACTGGTAACCAATGAAGGAAAAGGAAAAAGTGGCGGTTCAAGAACTGTTTTAGCTTTTCAACAAGACAATCGAATTATTTGGTTGCATCTTTTTGCTAAAAATGACAAAGAAAATACACAACAACCAGTGAACTGAAGAAATTGAAATTATTGGCGAATATTCTTCTTTCTATGCCAATTGAAGATATTCTTAAATTGATTAAAGCCAACGAATTATATGAGGTAACCGAAAATGTCTAATATACAAAACACAATCAATGATATTGCGCATGGCTTGCACCGTGTCGACATTATTAATAAAAAAACATTGCGTGAACTGACTGACGACGATCTACCTGAACTTATTGAATATACAGGTGAAGACATTCAAGAGATAAGAAAACATCAAAAACTCAGTCAAGCGGTATTTGCCAAGTATCTCAATGTTAGCCCTGCGCTCATTCGAAGTTTAGAACAAGGGAAACGCCATGCACATGGGGCTATTCTCAAACTGCTCAATATTGTCAATAAACACGGAATTGATGTGCTGGTTTAATTATCTCATACTATGACTAAACTGGTTGTTTTATCACCTGCTGAACGTCGGCGTTTTGATTCTCCGCCAAATTTAACCGGAGATGAAAGTTCTATTTATTTTTCATTACCGCCAGATGTTGCGAAAATTATTGATAGACTGAGGACTCCAACCAATAAAGTGGGGTTTATGCTGCAATTGGCTTATTTCAAGTCCCAATCAAAATTTTTCACCTATGATCAATTCAAACCATCCGATATTGACTATTGCTGGCAGAATAAAATTGAAGTGCCATCGCATAATCAACTTGCGTTGATTATCACAGAAAGTTTTAATCAAAATAAAACGCATTTAGTCAATCAAGTCACGAAATTTTTGAGCAATAATGAGGATAAAGCACTTCTCTTATTAATGACAACAGAAAATGACACAGAAGAAAAACAGTTAAAAAAACCTACCATTACATTGTTGCGCCATGTTAACCAATCATTGCAACCTTCTGACATTAAAGAAAATGTTGAAGTGTTGGAACTGGTTAAACAACATTTTTATCAATTAAAAAATTTGATAGAACATTTACCATTATCTGATAATACGACGGAATACTTTGCCACATCACGTCTCGTGATTGAGGCCATTACAGAAATTGTACAGTCTCCCATGCTGTCTGAAAAGCAAAAACTCACTGAAATTGAATTAAAATTAGCTGACTATCATCAACAGCAAGACGAGCAAGCACGTGAACAAACACAGAGGAAACGAAATGATTGAAATAATAAAATCAGATTTATTGCAGAATTTATCAGGAATTCAGCATGGATTTTTCACTAAAAAAGGTGGCGTAAGCACCGGCATTTATAGTTCTTTAAATTGTTCTTATGAAAGTAAAGATAATATTGAAAATGTTAGAGAAAATCGACAACGAGCAATGAATTATTTCAATCAACCACGGAGTTCGCTTGTGGTTTTACATGACGTTCATGGCTCTCAAACCGTTGTTGTTGAAGAACCATGGAACGAACAAACTGTGGTTACAGCAGATGGTATGGTGACAAAAAAGCCTGGAATTGTACTCGGTGTCTTGGGAGCTGATTGTCCTGGGATCTTGTTTGCTGATGTAAACTCAAAAATTATAGGCATAGCTCATGCTGGCTGGAAAGGTGCAAAAAATGGAATAATAGAATCTGTTATTAGCTGTATGATTTCCATGGGTTCATGTGTAAATAATATTTATGCATCTATTAGTCCTTGCATAGGAGTAAATTCCTATGAGGTGGATGCTAAATTTCATCAACTGTTTTGTGAAAGTTACCCTGAAAACAAATGTTTTTTTGTAAAGGGTAAAAAGAAAGACCATTTTTTATTTAATTTACGCAACTACATAAAAAATAAGTTAATAAAACAAGGAGTGAAACATATTTCCTCTATTGATATTGATACCTATCAAGATGAAGAACGTTTTTATAGCTATCGTCGCACTACTCATCTTAAGGAATCAGACTTTGGATGCCATTTGTCATGTAGTTCAAGATCACAAAATAGATCATAAAAAAGAAGATTTATCTTGTTAAATATTAAGAAGTTAAAATGCCTAAAGAAATAATCATTGCTCCACTAGCCATTTGTCATACTTATACTATAAAGAAAAGTAAAGAGGCTTTTGAACAATTGGCAAAAAAAGAACCAGTAAGTTTTTCTTGTTGTGCACCATCATTTTTTCGAGAGCCCCTGATTTCTGCGTGGGTTAATATGCAGTATATACGTTTGGGATTACCAGGTGGGCTGATTGAACAATATAAAATGGGGAAGTTACTAAGGAAAGAAAATAAGCAAAATGCCATAAATACTTTTTCACTAGAGCCTATAGCTGACGATGTATCCTCAGAAACATTTTTCTTAAAAATACTGCAAACATACTTCCCTTCCGCTACTCTGAGTGAAATTTCTAATGCATGGTGCGCTGCTATTAGTGTAAATGAAGCAGAGCAGCAAAGATTTGAAACATTAATTAACGAAGCAACATTGAACAAGCCCGTATATCTCACCGCAAATACAAACGAACTAGATATAAAAAAATTATTATCAGAATTATTTGGAGCGCAATTGATAGAAGCAAATTTGAAATCAGAAGGAAAAGATGAGATTGTGGAGATTAAACCTCATGTTTTTTTGTGCTTTTCTTACCGAATTGGTCACTTTGGAACAATGCAACATATTATCAATAAGTTTTACGATTCAGAAGATAAAATCAAAATAATTTTAGCACCGAATCAGGAGAGGCTTAAAAGTATTCTCAAGAAGGAAGCTAAAATAAATACGCTTGATTTTTACGATTTATACGAATATTTTAGTGAGAGTCACAATATTATGAATTCCAAGCTAAAGGTTTCTTGAGAGTAAAACTATCTTTCTTTTATTCACAATAAAAGAGTTGAGCAAAATTTGATTATAACCACAATTCATTCACAGAGTTACTCACAGATTTTGTGGATAACTTTAACATTATACCTTTTTAGGCATGCTTTCTAAAAAACGACGACAGGTTAAAGGATTTGCCATTGGCCCAAAAAGTCCTTTTGTTCCCCCTGTTCCTTTTACTAATAATGAACCGTAATTTAATACACATCCCAAAATGCTTTGCACAATATCCACACTTTCAAGTTGGGATATGGAAAAATTTAGGGTCTGGCGCACCAAAACACCTGTACGAATAATTAAAAAACTTTCTGTTACTTGGATGGAGTTAGACAAATAATTAATTAAGCTGAACCCGCCCCAAATTAGTCCTATTATCAAAAAAGGCGTCCCTAGGACATGGAGGCTGTCGATTTGATATAAAATTTCTCCTAATATCAATACGACAACGGGCAGTAAAAAAATGATCCAATGAAGATGGCCTTCAAACATTATTTTCTCTGTTTTATTCATAATTTTATCTACCTATTACTTAAATTAACAATTATATACGTTTATCCAAAAAGATAATGGCATACTACTAATGCAGCAATAACTCCTGTAGCGTCGGCTATTAATCCTGCAGGAATAGCATGGCGGGTAAACCTTACATTAACCACCCCAAAATAAACAGCAACCACGTAAAATGTTGTTTCTGTTCCTCCCATAATAGTAGCGGCTAAATAAGAAATATAGGAATTTCCACCATTATGATGAACAATGTCAGCCAATACACCTGTTGCGGCGCTTCCAGAAAAGGGACGAATTAATACTAAAGGCAATACTTCCGTAGGCATGCCGATTTTATTTAGTATTGGGCCTAAAAAATGTGCCATGGAGTCAAAAAAACCTGATGCACGCAGCATGCCAATGACAACTAACATGGCCACTAAGTGTGGGACAATACTAATAACGGTTTCAAATCCTTGTTTTGCCCCTGTAATAAAGGCGTCAAACACATTTAATTTTTTGTAGGTAGCGTATAAAGGAATACCCGCCACAAATATTAAAAATATAATATCAGCAATTTGAATTTTCATTAGATTTCACCTTCTTGCGACTTATATCGAAAGCAGGGTAATTTGGCTAATAACTTAACAGAAATAATTGCTGCTGTGGTGGTACAAATGCTTGCTAATAAAGCGCTACTAATAATATCAGTGGGATGTGTGCCGCCATTCGCTGCAAGATATGCCATTGCAGTAACTGGAATAAGTTGAATGCTTGCTGTATTAATGGCGAGAAAAGTACACATAGGATTAGTAGCTACACCAGGTATAGGATTGAGCGTGTCCAACTCTTTCATGGCTTTTAATCCTAAGGGAGTGGCTGCATTCCCTAATCCCAGAATGTTTGCGCTCATATTCAATACCATTGCACCCATAGCCGGATGCTCAGGAGGAACTTCTGGAAATAGCCTGGTCAAAATGGGTTTTAATGCTCGAGCAATTAGTGTTACCAATCCGCACTCTTCTGCCACTTTCATTAATCCTAGCCAAAAGACCATTATGCCTACTAGGCCAAGGGCAATTTCGAAGGCCATTTTAGCTGAATCTGTTACAGCAGCAACTACCGCATCTAATCGACCATTGATTATGCCAAAGATGACCGATAATGCCATTAAGAGTAACCAAATAATATTAAGCATAATATTTTACCTAATCAACAAGTTTTCTACAGTACATTGAGCATTATGTAATTGTCAACTTGAAACATACATAAGCGATAAAACTGTTTTAGTAAGGCTTTACGGTTGGTTTGTTCCAAGGGCCACTTACTTTATAACGATACATGGATGTCTGTTTTATTCCCTGATGAATAATAGTTGTTGCCGCTAAGGCTGCTAAACCTACCACAGGACCGCCTGCAATAGTAGCAATAATTGGGATACCAGAAGATGGTGAGGGAGTAATGTTTAGGACGAGATCATATAATCTTTTTCCCATATCAATAGCACCCGTCATAGTAATATCCGCTATTGGACCTTCCAGGGCCGTATCTTGCGTAGTCATTCTGCCTTGTTTTAAAGCAAAATTGCCTTTTAATGTTTCAAAGCTTAATCCTTTTGCTGATAAATCACTGAAATCAAGAGTTAGATGTTGAGGTATATTTTGTAAACTAAACAAGCTTAAGAGTTTCCCTAAACCAACTTTCTCTTGTAAGGATGGTGATAAATGAGTAATAACGCCTTTATTCAGTTGAAGGCTAATAGAACCATTTAAAATAGCAGCACGAAAATCTTGTGGATCATCTGCCCAATGTAAATCCACATTTAACTCCCCTTTTTTTCCTTGAATGACCGGATCAATATCAAGATTTTTTAAAGTTTGCTGAATGTTAGTGGATGCTAATGAACCTCTTATTTGTGTAATTGGTTTTCCCTTATCCAGTTTCCAAACCCCTTGAAAACCAGCAGAGCTTGCAGGTGCTTGGAAAGATAGTTGCTTAATAATTAATGCATTGTTACGTTTATCTTGTGTTGTTATTAATGAGGTTCTTCCTAAGTTCATTTTCTGATAACGAAAATCATTTACTTGAATATTTAAAGGCGGGATATCCAAAGGCATAAGATCTGACGAGCTGTTTTTCTTGCTATCAACATCATTGGATAAAGTAACATCATTTAGATGAATATAATCTAAATGAGCAGAGATACCTGAGTCAATAGAAGGGGGAACTTGGGCAATACCGGATATTTCATCACTTTTCATATGAAGCAGCCATTGATTATTTTCAGCTGTTGCCAAAAGATTAACATCATGAAAAATTTGATCTGCAGCGATTAAATTAGGAGTGGATAATTGCACAGATTGGATAAGTCCTATTACTTCTTTTTTTGGCTCTTTTTTTACTTGTTTTTGAGGTTTCTTTTTAGCTTTTATAATTTTTTTGCCCGTTTCTTTTTGACCAGCCATTGCGTCAAAAAAGGGTTGCCATGCGCTTAAAGAAAACTCAGGAAGATTAGCTTCAATCGCCAAACCTTCTTCTTGAGGTTTTACCGCTTTTTTTCCGCCTAAGTTTACTTTTCCTTGATGTAAAACGTATTCTTTAGTTGGGCCATGATTGATTGTGCGATAACCCAAATAAAGACTTAATAGTTTGTCAAAATCAATATGTAATTGCGTATCAGCATGCGAACTCTCATCATCTGAAAATTCTAAACTGAGCAAAAGTGGACGTTTTTCTGCTGCTTTCTTTTTATAAGGTGGTGGTAAATCAACTGAAATACCCGCTAAAGTGGATTTTAAAACAAGTTTATCGAGTTCTTTTTTAGATGTTGTTAGAGTAAGTTGTGAAGTATAAGGCGTAACCCCTTTCAAAAAATCAAAAATAAATATAGGAAAAATTTTATGTAATGCATCAATGCCTAACAAACCTTTGACATCCACTACTGTTGCTGGTGTTGGTTTTTTGACAGTTTTCATGTTTAACTGCAAAGGGTAATTTAATAAGGTTGCCGTTAAATTGCTATTTACAACACCACTCTGGTTGTAGGTAAGATCTCCTTTAAAATGTTCAAATTTTAAATTCCACCATTTTTTTAATACCAATGAATTATCCAAAAATACAGCTTTACCATTGACAAGATTCACATCATTTTCTGGATATAGGGGAATAGCGATATCTATATCAAAAATGCCGGGTCCAAAAAGCTCCATATTATTAAAAGAGTTTAGGTATTCGACTATTGGACTGTTTAATACAAAATGTCTTGCTTTTGACGCATCTGCTTTTAGATGACCTTGAATCGTCAAGGTTTCTTTACCTAATCCTAGTCCTAATATTTGTGCGTTAACACTGGTTAAAGGTAATTGATCAATGGTTCCATCATGAATTTCTGCAATAAGATCCCTATTTCGAAATATCATGTGAGCATTCATTAACCTTCCTGCAGGCCATCCCTCTTTAAAGTCTAACGTGAATTTTTGAAAATCACTGTCGACTAAAAATAGTCCATTACTTTTATTGGGAGGATCAAAAGGAAAGTCAGAGAGTCTCCCTTTTAAAATTAAGTTTCCATTGGTGACTGTACCACCTGCAATGCTACGATGGAGCCATACACTGAGTTTTGGCTTCATTATGTTATCAGGTAAATATTGTCGCACCCCAGACAAATGATGTAACGTAAAAGGCATGGTTAATTGAATAACAGCATCAGATACACCTTCTTTCCATTGCACATTACATTCTGCGCTGGCAGATATCTCCGGATTTTCCATTTGAAATTTTTCTGTACTCATTGACCACAGTGAGCCATTTTTTTGCCATTCGAGTTGAATATTCGTGTTAGAAAAAGGAAGCACGTGATTAAATAGGGCTGGATAATCAATGCGTAAATTTTGTGTGTTAATACGCAGTGTTCCCTCTTCTGGTTCGATAAATGCTGAGCCAGAAAGACCTTTAACGCTAGGAAGACTTGCACCTTGTGCTGCTTTCCATGCAAGATTGTTAACGTTAGCAGAAAAACTCCAATCAGAAATGTTCCAATCTTCTTTTTTCTCTATATTCCCATGAAACTGAATATCCCCTCTTCCACGTTGGAAAGTAATTGTGGATAATGCCTCTTTAGGCCATAATGCTAAAATACTTTTTTGAATTTCTCGAAAATTGATATTTTGTGCTTCTATAAAAACATTCCCGTCTTGCTCTGAGTGATTAAAAAGGTTTGCAGAGAAACTTATTCCAGCAAAGATATGACTAGGTTTTTGTTGACTTAGAAGCCTATCATGCCAATCTAGATCTGTTTTTAAATAGTATCCACCAATTTTTCTTTTAAGCCTTGCATTGGCATTGGAGATTTTAAAAGAAGGTAACCCTTCACCGGTATCATTTTTCCACCATATGCTAACATCATTCAAAATAATTTTATCGAACGATAAAAGAGAAGGAAAAATTTCTTGTAATTCTTGCTGGGAAAGTGCCGATCCCTGCGATAATCTACTCCAAGAAGCATCCACCCTAACTTTTACTTGAGAAACGACTAATACATTAGGTTCAAGTTTCCAATGCCACAAACTTGATAACCAATTAATGCCTATGCCAATTTTTCCAATCACAGCAACCGTATGTGTATGATTGTCTTCAATAGAGATGCCTGATAATCGAATTACAGGTTCAAGATAATACCACCCTGTTCTTAATTCAGTTATTTTGACAGGCTTTCCTAATTCTGTCGAAGCATATTGTTCAAATTTTGAACGATACTGGCTTATGAATGGTGAGCCGAGTTCAACAATGGTAAAAAGCAAGCCTGCAATAATCAAAAAAGCAATAGCTAGAATTTTCAGCCATTTCATGAGTTTTTTATTCATGAATAACATCAACGTTTTTAGGCATTTTGAAAGTAAACGGTTTATCCGTCATCGTCTGGTTTAATTTAATATTAGTAAAAGTAAAATCAGTAAATTGCCCTAAATGATCTTCAAATCTCATTCGAACTAATTTATCACCTTCAAATGACATTTGAATAAAACGATATAATGTTTTTTCTTTAGGCGCTAAGGTATAGAGACGCGTATTACTAGCAACCGTGTCAGAGGTTAACTTCACTTGGTAATTATGCGCAATATTTCCTTTTTGGCCATTTAATAATAATACCGGTGTTGCACCGACATTTCTTTTTAGTGAAGTAACAATAACTTGCTCTAAGTCTTTATCATAAATCCAAAGCTTTTGACCATCAGAAATAATTTCTTGGTGAATAGGTGTTTTTGTTTGCCAAGAAAACTTTCCAGGCTTATTACCCATTTTTTTTAAGTAAAATGTTCCAGATAACCGTTGATTCACATGATTACCCGTCAAAATAACTTCGGAAAAATTTGCCTGTAATGTTTGGATACGAGCGAGGGTGTTTTCCAATGAAGTAGCGGCATCTTCCGCCCACACAGATGAGGGAATAAGAAACCAAAACAAAAAATAAAGTAGTGAGAATGATTTTTTCATAAAAATATTATACAGAAATTATCCCTAAAGGGATACTTAACTTTTGTCTTCATTCTAGGCTTAATTATAAATAAATTCAATTATTATTACCAAAATTCATTTTATCTTAAGAATTATGAATTACAATTCGCGTCCAAAATTTAAGCATTATAGTTAAAAAGTTACCATGACAAGAAAAACAAAAAAAATCATTTTAGAAACCATCCCTACTCTGCAAGACTTTGCGAAGGCAGAACAATTATTTGCCAAAACAGATCCTAGCATTAATAAGATCAAGCGTTCTGAAACGTTTGCCTTCTCGGCTATTCGCTCTAATGGAGAAATTTTTCTTTTATCACAAGGATATTTTTTTGGAAATGATGATGAAAATATGAATCTTCGTGCTCTTTTGCATAAGAAAGGAATCACTCACGTAAAAATTGCTTTTAAGAAATTGCCTAATGGAAACATAAAGCCTATGGTTGCAAAAATCATTACTCAAACATCAGCAGCCAACAAAGAATTTCGCTCTTCTTTGCAACAAGAAATGTTTTCTAATAATCTGTTTGGAATGACCCCTTATTCTTTGGTAATGGAACGTGAATCCTATTCTAAAAAATTTTCAGAAGTAACCATTAAATCATACTTAATTTTGGAGGATTGCGGCTATGATTTAATTGATTCTTTCAGCAATTACAAACTAAGCCACCTTGCAATTTTGGATATTGCCGCCCAATGTTTTGATATTCCTGGTGATTTTGCAGGAAAACGCCATGTGCATCGAGATTTAAAATTAGACAATATTTCTGTACAACCCATTAATAATTCAGCTGAATATGAGGAAATTTTTTTTAAAGTAATTCCGATTGATCTTGGCAATGTAGTTAGATTTTCTAATGATAAAACCCAACAGTACTTAAGCAACCTTACTAATGGGGACTATGCAGGAACGTGGAATTACGCCCCTCCTTTTCTTGTAAAATCTTTTAGTAATCAATTATGGAACCTGATAGTAATTCCTCATGGTAGTCCTGTCAAACTAACTAAAGAATATGGTTCCTCTTTTATTCTTCAAGAAAATGAGGATAACAGTTTAACGCTTTTTCTTCTGCACTTTTATAAAGGAAAGTTTCATAGGAAAAATATACAAATTTCTAATGAAAAAATGATGGATTTTAGTAAAAAACATAATTTACTCGAAAAAGAGTCTAATAACTTAGACAAAAAAGGTCCTATATTATTTAAACTTAATAGAGAACAACTTCGAGAATTATTGGAGCCAACTGAAGGCTTTCTTTGTAATGCAACGAGAAGAGAATGTTTGTTTTATCCTTATAAATTAGAAACAGATTTGTACTCAATTGCAAGAACGGTATCGGCATTGTTAAATGAGCTACAAAAATCTTCTGCTAGTTTACTCTGCAACGAAACACGCGAGTTATTAAAAATTCTAAAGGACTGCGTTACGCTTATTGAAACATCTTATGCTTTTCATCCGTGCAATCCTAATCCTACATTTGAAGAATGGGAGCACAAAGAAATTAACGATTTAATTGACAGCTCAAAAAAATTAGTAAAAAAACTAAAAGATTTGCGCTTAAAGCCTGTGCCTGAGTTAGAAGAAAATTTTGCTAAATCATCCTCACCTTAATGCCTTGGTATTATGCAGGTTAAAACCCAATAAATAAAATTTTCTTATACGTAGCCCAGGTTACTTAACTTACTTAATTTTTATACTATGCTTAAATTATCACTAAATTCAAACTAAAAAAACTAAAATTCATTTTTTCTTAAGGAAAAAAGGATACAATGCGCGAATTTAAAAGAGCAATTATCACTATGCCAGAACCATTTACAAAACAAACAGAAAATATTGTATTAGAGAAAACCCCTACCATTGAGGATTTCCATACTGCTAGAGAATTATTTAACCAGCCAGAATATCATTTGGTAAATAAAATAAAACGTTCTGAAAAATTCCCTTTTTCAGCTCTGCGTTATCAATTCGAAGGAAAAGATGAAATCTTTCTCGTATCCCAAAGTTATATATATGAGAATGAAGATTATGAAAATGTAGAAGCCTATTTAAATAGCAAAGGACTTACTCGTGTGAAAATTGCTTTTAGGTTATTGCCTAATAATCAAATTCAACCAATGATATTAAAAATCATTGAACAAAACCCAGAAACAACCCAGCTATACAAACCACGCATAGCACAAGAAATGAAATACAATCATTTTTTTGGTGTAACCCCTTACCAATTTGTTATTGAACGCACCTCCTCCTCTACTAAATGGAATCTCCCTAAAAGAATAAAATCCTATCTTATTCTTAATGATTTAGGACCAGATGTATGGGATACGCTATGGGGGAATAACCCTATCTCTATGTCTCAAGATTTTAATCTTACAGCATTGCAAGTAGCAGATGTGATTGCTCAGGCTTTAGGAATTCCTTATAGCAATATTGAGGAAAACCATGTGCACCGTGATCTCAAACCAGAAAATCTTACTTTACAACCTGACAGTCGTTACGAAAATATATTTTATAAAGTTAATGCTATCGACTATGCTGATATGAGGGACGTTTCTTCAGATAAACATAAATGGTTCTTTGCCCACCCAAATGAATTCACAGGTACACCAGAGTATTTAACACCTTTTCTTAGACAATTTTGTAGCAATAATGCTAGATGGCCTCTCACCATTCTTTCCCCCACTATAGATATTTCAAAACCTCAAATATTTCCTTCAGGTTTTTCTCTTCAAAAATCCAATGACGGAAAATTATCTCTTTTACTCGCAGGAACTCACGTTAAATCCAATAAACCATTTTTTATTACCATATCGCTTTTGCCAGAAGTGGCAAGTGAGTATATAAAGAAATATGAACAAACTTTTTTTAACTTTGATAATACCTCTCAATCCAAAAGTTTCTTGTTAACCATTCAAGGATTGACTGAGTTACTCCAAATGACTAAAAGCTTTATGCCAGAAAAAGCCCGTAAGGAAAATGTATTATACCTACAATATTGTTTTGAAACAGAATTGTATGCGATGGTAAAATCTGTATTGATGATGATTGAAGAGCCTTTACCTCGTCTTAATAATCAATCTCTTAAGGATATAAAACCTTTGCTTTCTAATGAAATACAGAATATATTAAATTCTATTACTAAATTTGCTGAGCAAGTTTTAGAATTACCTACTTTCCATTTTTGTAATCCAAAACCTCGATTTTCAGAATCAACAAAGCATTCACTTTCCACATGCTTAAACCAACTACAAACAGCAATCTATACAATGAAATTGGAATACCTAAAAAAACCTTTGCAAAAGATTCAACCCAAAGCAGATACTCCATTAAGTTTTTTTAAAACTTCTTCCTTAAAAAGAAAAGCAAGCGAGGCCTTTATGCGCTCAGAGAGCGATGCCTTTATGCGCCCAGAAATAGAAAGTCGGTATTTGCTTAAACTGTGAAGACATTAAGGCAGCTTATTGCTTATTAGAATGGATAGGCATCATACGCGTTAAAATATCATCTTTATCCATAAAATGATGTTTTAACGCAGCTAATGTATGTCCTAATATTAAAAACAAAAGAACATAAGCAAATATTTCATGAAGATCAGCCAATGTATTAGCTAAAGATTCATTTGGTTCAATCCCAGGAAAAGGAATACTGAACAATCCGTAAAAGGTTGGAATCCTTCCAGCAGCAGTAGACATAATCCACCCATTCAATGGCATTGCTAATAAGATAATATAAAACAGCCAATGAACAAATCGTGCAACAAATTTTTGCGCGCCTGACATAGTGGAAGGAAATACAGGAACCTTGTTTGTCCAATGCCAAACTAAGCGCAACACCATTAACCCCAAAATAAGTAGTCCCGTTGATTTGTGTAACATATAAGCGGTTCCTTGAATCGACTCAGGAAGATCTTCCATGAAAAAGCCACAAATTAACATTAATGAAACGAGAACAAAAACTCCCCAATGAAATGCTTTGCTTACACTACCATAAGTCGTTTCAGTATTTTTTAACATGTTAACCTCTATCATAAGTATTGCCCGATATTGACATAGAACAATTACAAGCACAATACCTTCATAAGAAGAGTACAAAATCGTACGTTGATCCGCTATAATCTCATGATGATTATTACAACATCTCTTCTTATATGGATCTTAGGCGGTATTCTTACTGTTTTTTTTATTATTTTTGCCGTGGTTTTTTTGAGTTTAAAAGCGAATCATCGCAAAACCCAAGTATCATTGGAAATGCTGCTCATTAAAGAACTTAAAGAAAATCAAATGCAAATGGCAGAACGATTACATCAAGCTCAAAATGAAATGTCACAATATCTTTATCAGAATATTAATCGTCAATTGAATGAAGGCTTGGAAAAAAATACTTCTACCTTTACGGATCTCATTAAACGCTTAACCATTATTGACGAAGCGCAAAAGAAAATTTCTGAACTTTCTAGCACCCTATCATCCAATATATTTGGCCTTCAAAATGTGTTATCTAACCGAGGGGCACGAGGAGCGTTAGGTGAAATACAACTTTCCGGGCTTATTCAAAATATGATGCCTGCGTCCCATTATTCATTACAACACACATTAAGCAATGGAAAACGTGCCGATTGTATTCTCTTTTTACCGGAACCAACAGGACATATTGTCATTGATGCCAAATTCCCTTTAGACAATTATCAACGCATTGTCAGCTGCGAAAATGACCTGGAAAAAAATAAATTATCACAATTATTTCGCCAAGATATCAAAAAGCATATTAAAGATATAAAAGAAAAATATATTATTCCTAACGAAACAGCAACGGGAGCCGTTATGTTTCTTCCTGCTGAAGCCGTCTTTTCTGAAATCCATGCGAACTATCCTGATTTGGTACAATATTCCCATGAAGCAAATGTTTGGCTGGTTTCACCCACAACATTAATGGCTGTTTTAACGACTGCGCGTGCGGTATTAAAAGATGATGCAACGAAAAAACAAGTACATCTTATTCAAGAACATTTAAAATATTTAGCATTAGACTTTAAACGTTTTGATAAACGTTTACAAAGTTTAACGGGCTACTTACAAAAAGCGAATAACGAAGCAATCGACGTACATACTTCTGCAAAAAAAATTACTAATCGCTTTGAAAAAATTGATCAACTTGATCTTGAACCAACACTTGAAACAGCCGAGGATCTCTCTTGAACTTTTTCGCCACCTACGTTTTACCCTTATTAATGGCTGGTATTATCACCGGTTTTAGTTTATTTTTCTTACGGCGCATTGCCCCAAAAGTAGGATTGCTTGATTTACCTGGTGGACGGAAACAACACGAAGGAGATATTCCTCTGGTAGGCGGAATAGGATTGTTTATTGGTTTTTTATTTACTTCCCTTATTCTTCCTTGGCCATTAAGTCCTTACAAACCTTTATTTGGATGTATGACGCTTGTTCTTTTTCTAGGCCTGCTAGATGACTTGCGCGAACTTACCCCACGTTCACGGTTAATTGGACAAATGTTCATTGTTTTGCTTGCTATTTTTTGGGGAAACGTAGAACTTAAAAATCTGGGTGATCTTTTCTTTTCTGGCAATATTCACCTTTCCTCATGGGGAGCGCTTATATTTACCATTCTAGCCTGGTTAACCTTTATGAATGCGAGCAACATGCAAGATGGATTAGATGGATTGGCAGGAACAATTAATGCAGTTCAAGTAATAGCACTTATTATGGTTGGCTTTTTAGGCCATGTTGAAGCAGATAGTTCACTTCTTATGGCTTTTCTCGCTTCACTCATGGTATTTCTTTTCTTTAATTTTCCTTTACCTCGAAACAAACGCCCTGCCCAAATTTTTATGGGTGATGCAGGGAGTTTATTATTAGGCTTTTTCATCGCATGGTTCGCGATTCGTTTTTCCCAGGCAGGCTTCCCTTCCCCTGTTACTTTTTTATGGATAACTGCCATACCATTACTTGATTTTTTTGCAGTGACCATTGGCAGAATACGTCGTCGTCATTCCCCCATGAAAGGCGATAGAAATCATCTTCACCATTTCTTACAAGATAAAGGTTTTGATCCTTGTTACATTGTCATTGGCCTTGCTTGTGTATCAGCCCTTTTATCAGCGATTGGCTTGTATTTAGCTTACGCTGGTATACGCGAGGGGATTTCTTTTATTCTCTTCCTTTGCCTTCTTGTTCCTTATGTTTTGTTTTTTTCGAATAGGACAGTTCAATTAGAGCCTTGTCGACTTACTGAAGTTGAAGAATAAGCGAAGATATGGGTGCATGGATAAACAAGCAAGCCAAAACTAAAGAACCTGATTGAGTTTGATCTCCCATGAAGCACCAACGAAGCATGCTTCTCCTGAGGTATCAACGCCTTTTTTCATAATAACTCACAGCTCCTTCAATCTATTTATAACTCTATCGAAGCCTCGTCATTGCGAGAAATATTTGCATTGCAACCAAAGCGTAGCGAAGGGGGCAATGCAAATATGACGAAGCAATCCAGAAACAATGTCTCATAAGGAAGAACACCTCACTGTAAATTTTAATTTTTCAGAACAACAATTAGTAGAGTATTATGAAAATATTCTTCATCTATTGCTTAAAAAATGTTCAAAATTTGCTTTTTAAAATCAAAATGGTTAAGATTAGAACAATTTTTTTTGTTAATGCTTTCTTCATTAAGTGATTAATATCAAAAAGTTGGGATAGACAGTTTATCAAACTGTAAAATAATAATTTAGTAAAAAGCGAGGAAATATGCCTAATCAGTCTACTATTGTTCAATATTTTTTATCTGAAATTGATACAAGCAATTTTTCTTCCCAACAAGCATACTATTGCCATACTTTTTGTGCTGATTTTTATCATGAGATTAATTACCTTCTGGGTACGAAAGAATCACTTGATACAGAAAATACAAAAAAAATAGCAACATCTCGTATTGTACGTTATGAAAAGCGTTATCAAACTCTTGGCGAGGCAGGTCTTTTTCAAGATGCTATGGAACGATCTATGGATCCAGGAAAATCCTATCAACCAAGTGATATTTCCCCATTAACTGATCTTATAATATCAGTGGCTCAAGCAGCAGCCAATTTTTATAAAAATAAACTTCAATTACTTACGGATGAAGAAATTACCCTTGTTGCTATGCAAGGAGTTGATCGGGTTTTAGAATACATGACCTCTTTGAATGAAGAAGGATTCAATCGAATTTGGAGCGCTAAAATGGTGTTTCAAGGACTAGCGTTGGGCGATCCGCGTCGCTGGGTATTAAGTCTTTCGACAGATACATCTTTTTATACCATCGAATCTTTTGAAACCTGGCAGTCATTTCTTCAAACACTGAATGATACTTCATTAGAAACATTAAGTTTGGCTGGAGTAACGGAAGAAGCATCAGACACGGCTCATATGGAAAAAGGCCATTTTCTAAATATGCTTGTCTATCGCTATCAAGATGACTTTTATCAAACTATGGCTCATGATTATACGCTCTCCATTCATCACCCATCATCATTGCCTTCCTTACATAACCCTTCAGAAAATTTAGGCGCCCCTAAACCACTTCCAGGGTATCGTTCATTACGTTTGATGGATATGTTAGCTGAGTCTTGGCATATGAATGAAGCAGATTTAGATGAGCTCACTTTTTCTTCTTTCTCCTCGAATGAACCTTCAGAAAACACGGAAGAACGTAAAAAAGCGCTACGAAATTTGCATGCGAAAGTGATGTTATTTGGTCATATGATGCCCACAGAAACAGGTGAAGGGCAATCATTAGAAAAAACTCTTCTAGAAGGATTAAAACGATTAGGTTATACAAGTGAATTTATTCAAAATGCTTTATTAACACTTTCCTCCCAACTGCTTGCTCGTCACCTTCAATATGCGCCTACATTGTCTCATGAAGCATGGCAAGAGCGTATAAATCAAAGAGATATAAAAGACTCCTTATTAAACCGAGCTATATTAAAAGAAATAGCTCGGTATGCCGAAGTAAATATTCTGGTTATTTCCAATGATAATGAACCTCTCGTTATTCGGCGACCTCATGTCAATGTTACATTAGTATTAAGCCAAGAAAAGTATCAAGGATTCTATACGTGTGAAAGATATCCTAACCATCCTTTACTAGAAAGAATAGAAGCCTATGTTGCGAGTGCACCTGCGGAAGTAGATAATCCAATATCAGAAAATATGGAATATAGTATTTTATCTGGAATAAGTTTACCGTCATTGGATCTTGCTCCTGATACAAAAACACCTGAGTGGTTGGCAGAAATGAAACGCCGGTATCATAGAATGGTATTTCGTGATCCTCGTCATCTCAGGCCAACTTTACCGCTCCTTTTTGATGAGCCAGATTTTATGGCTCCAAGATCCCAAGTTGCCTATGCTTTATTACAGGCTAATCAGCGACAGAATTTACAAGAAACAACACAACAGTTTTTAAACAGTAATCACACCGCTTGGCTCATTAAGGGAAATGAACAATTGCATTCGCATGAATTATTTCATGCATTAAGGGAAAGTGTGGAAAATAGCATGCAACAACAGGAAAGTCATTATGCGTGGGTAATCCTGTTTGTTCCTCTAGCAGAGCTTGAAAATGCTTTTGCTTGGAATAGAACACAGCCTTTTTTGCCGCAATATTTATTATGGCGAGCAGGTTATGATCCAGTAAGTGTGCATTATTTGAAAAATAGCTACCGCTTTCTTTTTATCATCGAAGGTTTAGAAAACTGCCCTATTCCTGGACTTGTTGAACGTTTCTACTATGGAGAAGAAACAAGTGATTGGTCTTTATCAAAAACTATTTTTATTGCTGATTCAACATGGCAATTATCACCTCGCAAAAATGCCTTTCCTATTGTGACTTCAACACTTACTGATTTTAATCAAAAGGAAATTATCCAACAATTATCGGAACGCTGGGAAATAGCGCTCCACACAGGCGAAATTGGGGACGCTCCTGTGTATCAAAATTTTTTAGAAGAACATTTAACGTTACTGCCTCTTTTGCAAGATGAAATGCCAACTCATCAATTACTAACTTATGAACCTCGGGATCATTATGTTATCTCACCCGCTTTATTGCCAATAATAGGTGATTTAATTCCAGCTTTACAAAAAACACCTGAAGCCTTATGGCCTAAAACGCGATATGGTTTATATCAAGCATGGTGTCATCAAGCTTTTGGAAAAGAGTATAACACCTACTATCCAGCAATTGAGGCAATAGCCACAAACCTATTTAAAGCCAACCGTTCCTTTATGGAGCAACCTTGGCATCCCGACAATACCATTCATAACTGGTCTTTTCTATCAGGACGTATTGTGCAAAAGAATGATGGTACCTCAATTATTCATTATGCTTTCACTCAAGCATACTGGCGTGATTTCTTCATTGCTGAAGCTTTGTGGCATGAATTACAACAACTAGGAGAAATTAACCTACAAACCAGTTTATGGAATCAACAATATTTAACACGTTATTTTCCAGGAGTATTAACCTTTTTAATTGAACGCCTTAACACTTCAGAAACTGCACAACTTGATTGGGCTCTGTTAAAGCGACGATGGTTAGACAATACTGCTTTAATAGGAAGAGAAAAAGCATTTGATAATGTGGCAGCTCTGGTAGATTCCCTAAAAGCGCATGTCACACAAGCACCTTCGCCGGGAATGTTCTTTAATCCTAAAGCCAGATTATTGGCTGAACATATTCCTCTTCGCCCTACTCGTCTTTCTCGTTTGATCGAACAATTACCGTCAGTCCATCATATATTCAAAGAAAAACTCTTAGGAGGATTAAGTCATAGTGCAGGAATTTCAGTGGGTGCTCCTGACAGGTTGCAAAACCCTATTTCTGGGCGACGCTATATGTGGATAAACTCCCTAGATAAACAATTAGGTCATTATGCGCTAAAAATTGGACAAACGGCTGTTACTGTAGGACAACTAGAAACACTATATTCTTTAATACCGAGTACTCAAACAGTAAGTTGCGAAATACTTCAAGAAGTACCTCCACTCTCTTTGACTCAAAAGCACCAACAAAAAGTATATGTTTACTATAATGACACAACTCGTCAAGTTGAGTGTCGTATCACTCATACCTCTCCTTTAACAAACCAAGTGGAATGGAAAAATGAGCCAACCGCCTTGCTCACATTATTGCAAGAAAAACGGCCTTCGTCAGAGTTCACTCAAATTATTATTCATATTCAACATAATCAAGCCTTAACTTCAGAAGAAAAAGCGTATCTATTAAAACGATTGATGAAGCATGGCGATATTCGTACAAATGCACCTTACCAACAGACACAACTAGCGTTAGTCTGCGAACTTACTGAGCAACAGTGGCAACATCAAGTAAAATTAGAGTATATTCATGCACTAGAGCGTTTTTTACTTGCAGATGATGCTGGGCAAGCGCCCAATTTAACACTCTTAAAAAGCCGTTTTAATAAAATAAATGAGATAATTTTTCCGTTACGTGAAAAAGCGATACATACCTATCAGCAATCTATTCAGGACCAAGGATTTTATTATGATAAACAGGGACAATATCAGTCAATTACTACCCAAGACAAAAAACGGGAAAAAGCTATTGAACATTACATCGGTAGTATTGATCGTTGGGCACAATCTATTCAAAAAAATATTCAGAAAGATTTAAAATCGGCTACTGCTCACAGAGAACAAACAGAAATTGTTATCTTTGTATGCAAGAAATGGCGTGATCGTTTTGAAGCAGAACAAGAAATTTTAAGTCAAACCCCTGAAATAATTAAGCAAAAAATACTCAAATTAGCTGATAATTTATTAGCATCTCCTCTCGAAGGAGAACACCTGATGAAACGTTTCTTGTGGTTAGTAGATGCTTTTGAAGAAACCAAAACGACACTAGATTATCGTCCTACTGAAAAACTTCGATTGACTGAACAATCGAAAGCATTAAATGTAGAGTATCTGGCAACTTGGTTTCAAGAAACTTACCGCCAAAACAAATATGGTGATCTTATTGAAAGACTTAATCCACACCTTGAAAAATGTAACGAAGCAGCTTTTTCAAAATTATGGCTAGAAGAAGACACTACATCAACCTCATGGGTTGAATGGAAAAATAAGTGGAATGACATACCACTGCGCAAAAAAAAGAGTATTTTAATCGATGTGAAAGAAGGCAACGCCACGAATGTTGCAACCACCCTGGCTAATTTATGGTGTTTAAATGATGAAGATATGGAAGAACTCTCACAGAAAATCAAGCAGCGTTTTAAACAAGCAGAATTTGATGTTGTCGAGCAGTTATTTGGATACCAATTTTTTCCAATGAAAGATCTCATTGATAATCCTGAACCTGGTATTTGCTACTTAAGAGTAGAAAATGGGCAATTGTTTTATAAGACACATTTATCGCGCAACATTGAGTGGGAAATTACGTATCATCATTGCATACAAGGTAATGATAATCTTGCTCTTTACGAATGGTTTGAAGGCTTACAACACATAGATTCTCAAGATTTTGACACATTGCTGGAAAAAATTACTCCTTTTCGTGATATTTTGTTGAATGTATTAAGTCAACGTAGGCATACGGTGCTTTTTTTACCATACGCATCGTGGTCTACTTTACATCCTTGGGAAAAAATAACATTTGCCGAAAAATTATTATTATGCATTTATGGCAATATGTCAGATAGTTCAAAAAATAACATCCCTCTTTCTCTGATGGATGTTATCAAAGAATATCCTATGTTATTTGTATGCCCTTCTCGAGAATATGTCACTCACTGGTTACGCTTTGGCCTAGCAGTAGATGCTTGCGTTAACGCAAATGATGCAACATTGTTATATCGTGCTTTAACAGCATTAAATAATATGGAAAAACTGCATCTGGATCGTAAGTTATTATCTCCTCACGAAATAGTCATTGAAACGCAGGAGATCATAAAAAAAATTCGATATTTGGTTAATGCTGGAGCGTTAGTATCTTGTAATGTTGCCGATAAAAATGCATTGATGTTAGCTGAACAGCATTATGCCGAAGCCGAACACGATGAACTAACTCAGCGCTGGAAAGAAATATACTCTGCTCTTAATGCCGTTCATGGATGGTTTGAACTTAAAAATGGCGAAGATGCTGTTGAACACACCATGCATGCTTTATTATTGATGAATAGTCTTTATAAAGAAAAACGTCATGGCAGCAATTATGTAGAACGATTACGTATTTATTTAGGACAGCTAGTGTGGATTCAATCTATTCAAGATAGCCGTCATAGTTTAACCCAGCGCTTGCCTAATTTATTAGGTCTTTTGCAATGGGATTTGTTTGATCTATTACCTAATTTAGCGTTAATTCGGGATATGGCTCAACGCGAACCATCTATATTATTAACCGGCACCTATCCAGCTAAAATAATTAAAGAACTAGATAATTTAGTCAGTCGATTGAATGGAGGTCTTTCTCCCTCACAAGCTGTGATATTGCCTCAAAATAAAAGCATTAACCCTACTTTTGGACGATTTTTCTCACGTAATGACTCAAAAACAAGAGATTGGGGCTGGGGAAGCAGTGGCACTCAACAAGAATTAAGTCGCTTGAAGGTTAATGCGAGGAAATTTGAGAAAGAAGCCAAGCTAGCTCAAGAAGAAAAAGAGAAAGAAGTTAGAAGGGCTAATATTGCAGAAAATAAGTTCACCAAAACAGAACAACAACGTATAGCAGCAGAAAAAATAGCTCACGAAGAAAAAAATACTCGATTAACCGTAGAAAAGAAATTAGCTGATGCATTATTCAAGCTTGGAGAGTTAAAAAGTACTGATATCTCCCAAAATCCATCTAGTGATTCAAGAGGTAGTGATGAAAATTCCATGCCTTTTGATATGGAGGAAGAGGCAGAGTCTGCACCAAAACCAGTAGGAGAGCGTTTTCGTGTATCAACAAATTTTACTGATTATAAACCCATAGCCCAAGATTCTGAGAAAGAGGAAGCACATAACAGTATTGTACAAAGTCTTTGAGGGAATCAGCTTTTTTGAAGCTAGCGCAATAATAGCAATTGGTCTATAATTCCCCTTCATATAGACTTAGAAAGTCATTAACTAAGAGGAAAACGTTGTGTCACCAGTCACATCCGCACCACCATTAAGTCAAGTCAAAAATCTTGGCGGTAAACCGTCAGGAAGATGGGCTCGTGTTTCCTCTTTTTTTTATGACAGTTGGCTATCCTTAGCAGCCTTTCCCCAGTGGTTTTGGAAAAAGTTTACTGTTATTTCCAGTACATTTGTTGCATTTTATCGCACCATGACAAGTACTATGAAAACAAAAAATAGAGACGAACGAAATACTCACATCATGCTCACACCTGAAGAACAAAAACTGGCATACGATTTATTGACCTATTACCAACACATCAAACCTTATAGGTGGCCTAATCGACTTTCACGTGAGCACCTCTTTGATATCAATGAACACTGGAAAAAGGAATATCCCTTAACTGAACATCTTTTGAGCTTGCGTACAGATTTTTTGATGGATTATCTTTTAACTGGGGATTTAGTTAAAAAAATAGGGCAGCATCAATTTATTTTAGAAGCCTTAGCTCACCCTACCCCTTTGTATTATATTGATTTTTCTCACGTGCCTTTTTCAACCGATGAAGCGGTGATAAATCGAGTGCAAGATTTCTTAGTGGATTTATTAAATGCTTGTCCTCATATTCTCCATATCCATTTTCATCAAGAAAATGAGATATTGAAAGATAACCCTGCTTTAAAACCATTACTCTCTCGAAATCAGCGATTATATACGCTGGAACATATTTTAAACACGCCCAAACTAGTCTCTCGTTGGAATATTAATGCACTACGTAGCTTACAAAAAAAAGCTTACACTTCTCTGCTTCACGTCTTTAAAAATACCATTAGTGAATTATTAAATCCCCTGTTGGATTCTTTTGCTGTTACTGAAACGGATAAAACAACTCAATTACAATTTTATTTTTCTCCTTCAGAGGAATCTCTCACGACCCCAGACAATGTGCGCAGGGGTATTTTACCCTTTTTCTCTTCTGTGCATTCATTTTATCAGCGTCTTTTTCAAAAAACTCAAGATACTAACAATGTATTGACACTGAATGAAACTTCGGTCACCGAAAAATATGAACCGCTTCCCGAGGAAGACATGCTTGAAGCATCAAATAAACCTCTGGATTTTTATCATCCTCCTCAAAAGGAATGGGAAGATGCCAAACCTAACACTCTCTTGGAAAAAATAAAACTTCAGATTGAAGATGCTTATCATATACGCTGTTGGGGAAAAGAGTTAGACCAATGTTTAAACCAATCTTTTACAAATCCTCATGCGGAATCCATTCGCTTTAAAATGGTCTATCAGGGTAAAGTAAATTTTGTTGAGGTTGACTTTAACGAAGAAGATGAACAAAAACGCCTAGACGCTATCACTACACAATTACAAAACGTTAACCCCATTCGTCGTTTAAAAGTGCTTACTAACAGTGAAGATAAATTTAAACAATTGTTTCAACAATTAACCATCCATAGTCCCGAAGTTACTCAAAATAAACAAGCGATCATGGATTATATACGGACTAAAACCGGCGTGGGACGTTATGTTTTTAAAACAAAAGGCCGCAATGATTTCCCCTCATGTCAGGATATGCCTCCTCATTTCATGGCAGGCTATGTATGTTACCAACCTCAGGGTAAATCTCCCCAGTGGTTTACCTTTGATCGAACTGCTACGCCGTCTTTTGTGAAACTTACTTTACGCATTTGGCACCGCTGGCGGTTAACCTTTAATAAACTCACTTATGTCAATAATATTGCTCATCTGTCAGAAAAACAGGCTGAACGCTTTGCACATTATGAAGAATCAATTTCCCTAATGTCCAATGATACCCTGCAACGCATCGTCGAACTTTGGCTAAAAGAAGCTCAACAACACATAGGACAACTTAACGACTGGATAAACATGGAGCCTACTCGCTACTCCAAGACTCGCCAAGAGCTGATTGCAGGCTTAGCACAAACTACCCTAGGAGTCCAGAAAAGTGAGCACCTGGTCAATCGTTGGAAAGATATTAACAAAAGAGCCGATAAAGCATTTCAAGATAGTATAAGACTAGTATTTGATACTAAGAGCGATCTTACAACCACACAAAATTTAGCACTTATGGTTGATGCGCTAGATCGAACGGTAGATCAATTAGAACAGAAACAAAGGCGAAAAAATACAAAAATTTCAGCACCTGAAAGACGTCGAACCCACCCGGGCGCCGAACTCCAATATAGTGTTAAAGGTAAGAATCCTCGCCTGAAAAAAGGCTTTGATAAAGTGACCTCAGAACATCGTATTTCTTCTCCTTTTCCTAAAAATTACCAACTCGTTTTACTTAGTGAATCCGAACAGACTTTATTAGCCTCTCCTTCATCTTCTAGAAATATTGTTAAGGAAGTTGTAGAAAAGCTCATCACTAATACATTGGAAAGAAATGAAGAGTATGATGCTGCATCAAAAAATATTGCGCACTCCTAGAGCAAAGAGGAACTAGTTGTGTCACCAGTCACATCCGCACCACCATTAAGTCAAGTCAAAAATCTTGGCGGCGAACCGTCAGGAAGATGGCCTCATGCTTTCTCTTTTTTATGATAAAGGTTCACTCGCGCTCATTTCTGAGTGGGCTATTAGCTTGCGTTGTTGTATGACATGAAATTTTTATTATTCTCTTCCTTTTTCTTTTTGTTCGTTCCTTATGTTTTGTTTTTTCGAAGAGAACAGCTCAAGTAGAGCTTATCAACTAACTGAAGTTGAAGAGTAAGAGACTGAACAACACTCATCAGCCTGAGAGTTTAAATCAACAAGATTTTGGCATGTAGGAGCTTTTTTCATAAAATTTAATAAATGAGGTGCAATATTTTCATCTTCTTGTTTTAGTTCATTACAACATCGTCCTAAGTGATTAATAGCAAACATATAGTGATCAAATTTATTTTTGCATTCCATCAGCGCTTCATTTTCTTGGGTTATTTGTTTTTCAATCTCATCGATTTCTTGTTTAAATTCTGTTTCATTCTTTAATGATCGCAGAATAATAAATGCTTGATTCTGTATTTCTTGATACCTATTATGAATTTGTTCTTCTAGTTGTGTGAGATACGTATGTTTTAGTCGATTTTTTTCTATAACTTCTTTTAACTCCACTAGTATATTTGATTTCTTTGATTTACTGGCGGGATTGTCTACACAGATTATTAAATATTCATTCAGTAATTTTTCAATATTCACTGTATCTGCCATAAAGCAATTTATCCATGTAGAATCATCCTCTGAAACATTTTCTTTCAGTGTCTGCAAGGAGTTATATAATTGATTTACAAGAGATTGATGGGCACGTAATGTTAATTTATCCCTAAGCGCTTTTAATTTATCTTGATAGGTATAATCACGGGTTGGTTTTAGTATTTCAATCTGAAAAGCATCAAAGAGCTGCTGATAATTAGTAATAGCTAATAAAAAATTACTCTCTCGTTCGCTCATTTTATACCTTATATTTAAAAAAGTTTTGCCATTATTTTTTATTTAGGCAAATTGTAGCAAATAAAATTTAAGTATTTATCAGTAACAAATGTTAATACATACTCATGGTAGGGGGTAGTATATTTGGCTTATCCTAGTTGTAAAGAACTTTGTATTCGGTTTTCCTTAAAAGACTTCACCTCACTGGCGCAAATCCACTTTTTTGGCAAAGGAAAACACCAACAATCAATATTTCACAATAACAGCACTGGTTAGATTATTTTCGGTATCCTCTTTTTTTAATTTTTCAGTGCTAGTACTACTATGTTCGGGGTAATACTAGCATTTTTTGACCAATTACTACAAAGATAAAATACCCAAAAGCATCATTGTGAGGAGTGGTTTGCATGCAAGCGAAGCGCAGCAATGCAAAACAAGACGTGGTAATCCAGACATTGATATTGATTGAATTATTGTTACTGGATTGCCACGTCGCTTTATTGCTTCGCTATCGCTACGCAATACCGCTCCTCGCAATGACGATTGGTGTAGTTTGGTCCTTTGCTACTATGGTTTCATGCGATATTTTAGTCAAAATAATGCATGAATTACTCAGCTCTGTAGCTTCTATTATCCATTAGAAGAACCCGGTTTCATTGTGGGAACAATGCTACTCTGGGCAACTTGCTTACTCTCAGCCGCATTCTTGCTCCCAGCCACATTTCTGCCCCACAACAGTGTTAAAGGAGCTTTAGTATCCGCTGTTTGAGAACCCCATTCTCCGATGCAGAAAAATCCACGAGCTTCATCTGAAGCTGAACGTGCTGATGAGGTATCATTGCTATCCCTTGATTTCCTCGAAAATTTGTAATCATCTATTTGGGATAAATCAACTTCTGTATTCTTGGATTGTGGTCTCTCATTTTGCATTTTTTCTCTCACTGTTATTTTTTGGTACAAGCAATTTTAATTCAATATACTTATTAAAATATTAAATACAATATTGTAGAATTAAAAATCCTATTTAGTATTAATAGATTTTCCAAATAAAGCAATAATATTTTCAATTTATTTTTATTATTATTCACAACTTGGACAAACCTATGCCCAACAAGGTACGGCACCATACAACCTTTTCTTCAACTTAAATATTTTATGATACTTTTCTATTCATAGAAGTGCTATGTGCCCTTTCATGCCCAGAATTACTTGCTGCATTTTGTCTCTTCCAAAAGGCGGTTAAAAAACCTTGGCTTGTTTTACACTTACGTTCATATTTGCTAATAAAGTTATTAATTTTTGCTTTTAATTCTTTATTTTCTACCATTTCTTTAGGATCACAAGGCTCGTTAGTTATGGGATTGATATGTTTAATCTTAAACCAGCGTTCTAAATAAGATTTCTCAAAAGCATGTGGGTCACCAGGTATACGAACCGGTACATCGATTATTTTTCCCGAAAGTAGGCAAACAAATTCATCAGGAATTATCAGTGATTGATGTCTTTTTCCTTCAGTATTCTCTGTATCCTTGATCACTTTTTCTAATCTATCTGCATTATGATGTGGATGAGAAAAAACTTCTAATGAATGTGGGATATTTGGTGGAGAATTGCTGTAAATGTCCCATGCCTCCTCTTCTGATTTACCTTGTAATATATTAATAGCTTCTTCTACGGGTCTATGTTCCCTTATAACAAGATCTTTTAAAGCACAATGATGCCCAAGCAAAAAAGACCTAGAATCATGCTCATTTTGCCAGTTTCTCAAATGATGGGCACGTAAGCCATAAGAATACAACCATGTTAGTGTTTTGACTTGAATACCATCAAGTCCATTAATTTGTCCAAATGCTTCTTCAGGTGTTAGGCGCATCCCTTCCGGTAGTTCCGATAGATATTCAATTTCTAATAATACTTCAGGTGGTTGTCCAGATATTAGAAAAATTAATGCCCAACTATTAGAATCAGTAAAGGGAATATATTGTGGTATTACACCGGAATAATTTTGACTAGATTGCCATTTCTCTCTAATGAGTTGTTCTGTAACCCCATATTCAGCAAGAGCATTTGCTGCTTTAACAATGGCTTCTCTTTCTATTCTTCCAATTTCAGTTCCAGCCCAATCATTATTTATATCTGATGTGAAGCCATGGTTTAGATCAGGTGACATGTTGTATCTTACTGTTATTTCAATTAGGATTGATTTTAACTCACTATGCTTATTGAAATATTAAATAAGTATCTCATGAATTAACAGTATATTCTAATAAGAACAATCTTCTTAATAAAACAACACTTACTTCCTTAAAATTCAATCCGATAATATCCTTTTATACTACAGTAATTTATTGCTCCTCAGGACGTGGCACTAATACATCCCGAACACCGCCGGATTCCATTCCACTTACAATACCTGTACGTTCCATTTCTTCTATTAATCGAGCAGCGCGGTTATAGCCGACTTTTAAGCGACGTTGAAGAGCTGAAATACTGGCTTTGCGTGATTCGGTAACAAATTGAACAGCTTCGTCATAAAGGGGATCAGACTCTTCGACACTATCACCGCCTTCACCAAATAAATCCTCACCACCGCCTTCAGTACCATTTCTTCCGATAATATCAACATATTCCGGTGGAGCAAGTGCACGCCATGCGTCAGTCACACGGTGAACTTCTTTGTCATCCACAAAGGCGCCATGGATACGAACAGGGGAACCAGAACCAGGCGTAAGATATAACATATCACCATGACCTAATAATTGTTCTGCACCTTGTTGATCCAAAATTGTGCGCGAATCAATTTTTGAAGACACTTGAAAAGCAACCCGGGTTGGAATGTTAGATTTAATTAAACCTGTTAAGACATCCACAGAAGGACGTTGTGTAGCTAAAATTAGGTGAATTCCTGCTGCTCGCGCTTTTTGCGCAATGCGGGCAATTAATTGCTCTACTTTTTTACCCACCACCATCATCATATCTGCTAATTCATCAATCACTACCACAATGTAGGGTAATGAGGACAAATACGGTGGAGAAGCTTGCATGTCTTGGGTAGCTTTCCATAACGGATCACGAATTAATTCTCCCCGTTGCTCCCCTTCTTTGATCATCGAGTTGTAAGCAGCTAAATTACGAACACCGAGAGAGGACATTAACTTATAACGACGTTCCATTTCAGCTACACACCAACGCAATGCTCCGGCAGCTTCTTTCATGTCAGTAACAACTGGGGTTAGTAAATGAGGAATACCATCATAAATGGAGAATTCCAACATTTTAGGATCAACTAAAATTAACCGTACCATTTCTGGCGTTGCTTTAAATAAAATGCTTAATAACATCGCATTTAATCCAACCGATTTTCCAGAACCAGTGGTTCCTGCCACTAATAGGTGAGGCATCTTAGCTAAATCCACTACAACAGGATAACCAGAAATATCTACACCCATTGCTAAACTAACTGGCGAGCGTGCTTGCTGAAACTGATCGGTTAAAAACACTTCGCTTAATCGAACCATTTCGCGTTGTTGGTTAGGTAATTCTAAACCAATAACTGGTTTACCAGGAATAACGTCTACTACACGGACACTCGACACTGATAAGGAGCGCGCTAAATCTTTTGCAAGCCCAGAAATTCTGGAAACTTTTAAACCAGCGGCTAATTGTAGCTCAAAACGAGTAATGACTGGCCCAGGATGAACTGCAACAACTTGAACTTCTATACCAAAATCTAATAATCGTTGCTCCACTTCTCGCGCCATGTTTTCTAATTGCATACTGCTATATCCCTTATCTAAGGTTTTTTGCGCAGGCTCTAATAAACTCAACGGCGGCAATGAATTAACAGAAACACCAGATTCTTTAAATGGTGAGGTTAATGGTTTTGTAGGACGAATAAGAGCTGGCGCAGGTTTTGAAGCAGTAACATTCGCCATTATCGAGGGGGCTTCCATTGGCATATTTGGTTTAGGAGATACTACAGATGAAGCAAAACGTTTCTTTACTGCAGGCTCGCGAGTGAGGCTTATTGGAGTTTCAATACCAACCGATTCACGTTCAACAGAAGCACTTAAAATAGAAACGGCGTTATCATCGATGCCAGGGCCACTATTTCGAATATTTCTTATTTCTTCTGTACGTGTGACTTCTCGTAGATTATCATTTATTTCATTAAATTCCGTTGATTTTCTTCCTGCAACTAAGCGATAAATAGAATATCCACCTTCTTTTAGTGTATTCATTAACTTATCAAAAGCCCATAAAGTTAATAGGCCAATTTTTTCTATTAATGTCATCCAAGACAATCCTGTTAGCAATGTTATTCCCATTAAACTCAATGCCACAAGAATTAAAATGGCTCCCCCGAAACTAATTGAAGAACTTAGCATTTTTGATAAAACCTCACCTATCACGCCACCCGCATTATAAGGGGAAACATATGAAGGCTGTCCAAAAAAAAGGCTAAAAAGACCTGTTGTTCCTAAAAAAAACAACAATGCGCCTGTCATCTGCCATCGGCCGCTCATCATTTCTTTGTCTTCTTCATCATACCGGGTAGGATATAATTGAAACCATGCTAAATAAACCATCACAACAGGCAGGATATAAGCTAACCAACCTAATAGAAAGAATAAACTGTCGGCTAAGTAAGCACCTACCCATCCTCCAGAGTTCAGGACAGTAGTTTTAAAGGTAGCTAAGCCAAACCAATTAGGATCGGTTTTGCTAAATGAAATAAGAGATAATAGTATAAATAAAGAAAGTGAAAAGGTAAAAATAAACACCACCTCTTCTACTCGTTGAGAAAGTAATCGACGAACTATTCCAACAGGTCTATTTTGAGACTCATTTCGTTCATACTCAGACATATTGTCTCGCTCATCTCTCGGATCTAACTCATTTAAAATAAATTCTTTTGGCATAATATCTTTAAAAAAATACTCGTTTCGTCTATATTAAAGGACTTTTATAATTAATCAATAAGAAGAATTTTATGTCCTCACATCATCGTCTTATCATTTTAGGTTCAGGCCCTGCAGGTTATACAGCAGCAATTTACGCTACTCGGGCTAATTTAACTCCCCTTATGATTACCGGATTACAACCAGGTGGTCAATTAATGACAACTACCGATGTTGATAACTGGCCCGGCAGCTTTGAAAATCTTCAAGGCCCAACGTTAATGGAAAACATGCGACAACATGTCGAAAAACTTCAAACTTCCATAGTTTTCGATCATATCACACAAGTAGATTTGAAACAAAAGCCTTTTCGCCTTAAAGGTGATGAAAATGAATATACATGCGATGCATTAATTATTACCACGGGTGCTTCCGCTCGCTATTTAGAAATACCTTCAGAAGAAAAATATAAAGGAAAAGGTGTTTCTGCTTGTGCCACTTGTGATGGTTTTTTCTATCGTAACAAGCGAGTCGTTGTCGTTGGTGGTGGAAACACCGCTGTAGAAGAAGCATTATACCTTTCTAACATTGCTTCGCATGTAACATTGATTCATCGCCGTGATAGCTTACGCGCTGAAAAAATGTTGCAAGAACGTTTGACTAAAAAAGTTCATGAAGGAAAAATGTCAATTGAATGGAATATGGTGGTTAATGAAGTATTAGGGGATGAGAAAAAAGTTACAGGAATCGCCCTCAAAAATACTATCGATAATACAAGTAAGACGTTAGAAACTGATGGTGTATTTATTGCCATTGGCCATACGCCAAATACGCAAATTTTTGAAAATCAACTGGACATGAATAACGGTTATCTAGTGATAAAAACAGGCTTGCATGGAAACGCAACAGCAACCAGTGTTCCTGGGGTTTTTGCAGCTGGCGATGTTGCAGATTCTGTGTATCGTCAAGCAATCACTTCCGCTGGTTTTGGTTGTATGGCTGCCTTGGACGCTGAAAAGTATTTAGACTCATAACTTGCATCAACTAATAGAGATACCCAGTGAATAGATGGCTGAATCACTTCAGCCAAATCATTCGCTGTATTCATGGCATTGGATAAAATTGTTCATGGCCGCTTTGCCTCGGATATGCTGAAAAAATCATTTTGCGCAATTTCTAAAAAATTAGAATTCTCATACAGGTCTTCTGGTAATGCAGAAGTATAATTCCTGCCAATGCCATTATTCCATAGTCTTCCAGACCAATGATTTGAACTTTTACAAGAGGATATTTTTTTAGGAAAAAAACCCTGCTTTGGTAATTGTTCTAACCAATTATGAACCCGTTCAATATTTTCTTGTATCGTAGCGATGGTCTTTCCTGAAATCTGCCGATTTTCAAATGTATTTTGCAAAATATTTTTCGTTTCTTTGAGAATATATTCCGCATCATCCAGGTAATCCAATTTTTGTTGGCTTAAAAACGCCCTATTGCACGATTGCATTGCAAGCTGTTGCGCCAGGTTTTTTGTTCGTAGATCCAATTCTTTTAATATTTGAGATTCCTCATTGGAAATTTCATGTAATGTTTCTTCTGTTGAAGTCCACGGTATCCATTTTCTAACAACATGACAAATAACTCTAATGAACGCCAGTTGATTACTAAAAGAAACATTGGGAAGTAATAAATTACTGAGAAAAGAAGTCGATTCAGATTTTTGTTCAGACTTAAAAGATTCTTTTGTTGAAAAAATTGAATTCATTATCATCGGAGAGTTTTTGTTTGTGTATTCTGATAGAGAAGGACGATAATCAAAATAGCCATCTTCATCTTGTATATAATTTGTCATATCAATTTCGACAGCCTGAGCACCTGGCAGACCAAAACTTCCTGTATGATATGATTTATCTTGGTTAACCTCTGTTCTTTCCATTGTTGGTTTTAGTGAGATAGTCATACAATCATTATCGCGTGGCAGACCAACAGTGTAAATTCGTTCAAGAAAATTATTCACAATATTTAGCTGTAATGCATACCGCGTTGCTTTCTGTATAGTTCCTATCTCACCAATAGCAACATTATCATAATTGGATACAATAGTTTCTATTAATGGCGTTATTGTATCCAGCATTTGTTTTTTTAATTGCCCTTGGATTTTCAATTGTTTATTAAGTTCAGTTTGTTCTGCAATTTGCGTCGATACAACTAAACCTGGTTGATTTATTTCGGGTAAAAATTCGCGGGTTTCCAATGCTTTTTTTATAGTTTTCAAATTCTTAAGTTGCTCAATCGCAATGGAAGCCAAAACACTTTTTCTATCATCAACAAGTTTTTGGGCATGCTGTTCAATCCGACACATTAATTGTTTAAAACCTGCAACATTTCGATGGAAAGAGGCTAAATTAAAGTCAGTAATAGGTGTGCTCTTTGCATTCGCAATAATTTCAGCAAAGTTTGATTTAAATAATGGATCGACTGGACTACTGATTAAAATGTTGCGTTTTTGTAGATGCTGAAATATAAACTGGGCACTTTTATTCAAGTCGGCAGAATCCGCAACTATTTCTTTAAGCCGTTCCATAACTTTATGCATGGGTCGCTTTATACCACCGATTCTTTCATTAATCAAAATAAGCACATTGTTCATCCTGTCAGCTGATTTACCAATTATTGCGCCATAGCTATTTAACACTTCAGCCAAATTTTTTCCACCATCATCAAAGATGTCATGTGGGGTAAGAACAAGTACCATGAGTTTTACATTTTTAAATATTTTGTTGAAGTATTGAGTGGTAATCCCTGCTGCAGTTTCATAGGCAAAACCTCGCGATTCACCAAAACCGGGCATATCGACACCACTATAATTATAATCTTTCTTTTCAAAAATGGAAGGATAAATTGTCTCGGAAGAAATGCCATCGCTTGTTGATGTACATTCCTCTTGGCCAGATTTTAGTTGTAACTTCCAGTCAATATCTTCATACTCAGTTCCACACCAGTAAACATTTGTTAGCGTACTTTTTCCTCTTTTGCTTTGACCAAAAAGAAAAACGGCATCTTTATCTTTCGAACTTTTCCCAAAAAGATTCAATCTATCAATACCAGCTGTAACAAATGCTACAGTTCGTCCCGGCATCATTTTTTCATTGACATAATATTGCTGTAAATACCAATGAAAATCTAATAATGCTAGAATTTTCTGTACATCTGCATTATTTGCTTCTGACTCAATATCTCCTCTATCTTTGTCTAATACAGTAGCATCATAATCAAGTAATAAAGAAACAACATCCACTCTTCTTGTACGAATTGCCAAATACAATGGCCGAAGCTCATTGCTTTTCACTCCATTCAACATCTTTTCCAACGGTCGACTTTTTTCATGGAATAACTGTTCAAGGAGTGTCTTAATTTTTGATATCTCTACATCTGGATCTGAACATAGCTTTTGCAATTCTGAACCATTAATTAATGGTGTTATTTTAGGTATAGCTGCAACCTTGTTATTCAATTGATCTTTGTGAAGCTCCAAACTCAGTGGTGGAGATAACAAATCATTTCTTTGAGTAACTAATTCACCCAAAGTGCTATTCCATGCAGTCAAATGTTGTTGATAATCTGAACCATTTAAATTCTTCAATGTTTCTATTGCAACATGTATAGATTTAAATCCATTATCAATAAATTGTTGTTGTATTTCAATTATTTGCCTAATTTCCGACATATTTACGGCTTTGGCGAAAACTCTTGGCTTTGGATTAACGGTTAATTCATGATGAATAGTTTTTAATTGCACGATTTGTTGTTCGATATAATATGTCACAGGATCATGAGAGACTTCTGCATAAGTAGTATCGATCGGTAAGGTTTGATTAGTAAATAACAAAAACTGTTTCACATCATATGGAGATAAATACACAGAGGAAGTGGATGGGGTAAATCTTCTCTCTGCAAGAAACTTAACAAAATTATCTCGCTTTTCAGGAAAAATGGGCGCAAGTGTAACATTTCTTGTGTTTATATCAAGAAAATGCAACGTACTGTTATCATTGATTAATTTAATAAAGCAACCTTTTAATCCTGTCTCGAATTCAATGGAATTTATGTCAGATGGAATGACAGACAGTATACGAAAAACATATCTACTACGTTGGACAGCGAGAGCTTTATCTGCTAATTGTATGGCATCAATAAAAGTGGTTAGATTGGATAAAAACTGTGTTTGTACTGGTAAGGCAACATTATAACCCTTATTATGTCGTAGATCTTCTTCTAATGGCCCAAGTAATGATGTTTGGTTATATTTACCAATTGGAAATTGAGGGATTATTTGGCAAAGAGAGGGATGAATACCACTTATTAGGCATGACTGATACCATTTCGTTGAAGAAACCGTTAATTTTTCTAGCCACACAGGAATTTTAACTTTAAGCTCATCTAGTTTCTCTTCAACTGCTTTTTTACGTAATTCCTTGTATTTGTTGATGGCTTTATTTGCTATGTGCTCAGAATGCTGAGGAATTCCGTTCCAATTCCATAAATGATAATTCCTATTAAAATTAGTATAATGATTACTAAGTGTATATTTTTCTCCATCCCAAAATTCAAAATATATTATAGGACAGTCGTCGTAGCTCTTCCCATTAGTTTTATGTCTTAGGGGATCTGGTAGATAATTAGAAAATTTTATTTTTCCTAATTTCAAATAAAGCAATCCAAATAATTCTTTAAAATTTGCTATGCATCTATTTTTAACGTTTCCCCTCCATTTTTGATTGTCTCTTATTCCCGCGTGGTTACGCACCATACCATCTAACTCAATACGATTTGAATTAAAGTCATTTACAATAAAATCATCATTATCATGACCTTTTGGAAAGCGTTTAAAATTACTCACTACGTCCTGTATTTGTTGTGTGTAATCATACATCGTTTTCATTTCAGTAAGCACATCTAGTATCTCTAGAAAATATAGATTCTGTAATGGAGGGATATATAATCGCAAAACTTTCATAAGCTCCATAAATTCTTGGAGTTTAGTTGTTATTTTGTAAACTTCTTTAGGGTATATTGGGCCAAGAGCAATATAGCGTTCTACGGCCTCATAAGTTAACAACGGATTAAAAAAGACTCTCTGCTCTTGAATCCAATTCAAGTCATTAAGCTGTGCCAAAAAATAACCATGCGCTTTGCCTCGCGTAACTAATGTTCTTAAATCTTCAATGGCATACAGCGAACCCGCTTTTCTCTCAAGTTCAGAAATTGTTTGTCCATTGAGATAACTGGCATAAGATTCTTCTATTAAAAGGTACAGATCCTTCAGTGTTTCTTTATACTCCTTTTCTGTTATGTCGGTTAAAGGAATGGAATCGCCATAGCGCGCCGCTCCCCGTAAAACATTTTTTTGTTTTACGTCGACCGTAAAATCAATACCCTCGCGTACGTGACCCAAATGATACATTTCCTGAGAGAATATATGTATTTGATTTTTATATAACACGGCTAGTCCATTGACAACATTCAAAAAGTTTTCAGCAATATGTTGATCCATTTTTTGCAAGAATTTATACATCTCAAAACCAAGCTGCAAAATCATATTCATTTTGCTATCCAGCGCTAGGAGTCCTGCAGTGATTCCACCATCGCCTTTGGATTGTCCAGATAAAGCAGAGAGTAGCATATTTGCCCCAGCATGAAACGCTCCAACTCCACTAAAAGATAAGCCAAGATCATATGCCATCGCCAACGAACTCGTACCTGCCGCGATAGTAAAGGCCCTACTTAAACCTTTATTGTGCATGTGGTTCGCCGCAAATTCAGCCATGTGAATAAAACATTGCACAGCGTCCTGCTCAAGACGTATACGATCCATACGTTCCTGCGCGGTTAATTTTTCGAGTTCAAATATATTATGTTGTTGAAACTTTCTTGCAGTTCTGACTTTGCTTAATATGGCTTTCGATAAACCAAGGTTATCTTGCTCAAGCTTTGTTTCAATTTCCGCATTAAAACGGGCTAAGAATGGCTCTACTTCACTCACATTCTCATACAATTGATGTATATATTCAGGAATCTCCTCCACATCCTGCTCCTTTAAATTAGGCTGATTGTCAGAGTTACCCGTTTCTCTTAGAAATTCATGCTCCTGATTGCCATAAGCTAGCTTTTGGTCAATACGAAATCCTTTGGCAACTATCTTTTTAAAACCAGCGGTTTTAACATTCTTGAACAAATTATTATGTTGTGGTTTGGTGGGCCAGGTATGTGAAAAATTATTAAAATCTTCTAACAAGTCAAAATCAGATGATTGGATGCTCGATGAATCTTCCGGAAATGCTTGTTGTATTAACGCTTCTAAATTATTTTTTGGTGATTCCACACCTCGAGAAGTTAGTTCATCAAAAGCCCATAAATAAGAATTCGGTGTTATTGATGCAAATGAGCTAGCAGCCACTATGCTCTTCGCGCCAGGCATCAGAGAATACGTATCATAAGTAATAATTGGCTGAGATGAAAAAGGATTTCTATCTACAAGACGTATATTGTAATCATTGATTTCCGTTAAACCAAATTTCTGTAATGAAGATTTAATCAACTCTTTAGTTGCTGCTGTAGGTTTATAGTGACCTGAACCATTAGTTGCCTCCACTCCCACCCCATCTTTTGACATTCTAATCATTCCTGCAGTGCGACCCCTTGCATACCGAGAGAGATCAATATGTGATAAAACAGTAATGCCCTTTTCGACTCGATAAGCTTTGTCGATACGCAAATTAGCAACAATAGTATCGTAATCTTCTGTTACAAAGAAAATGAAGTCTTTTGCTTTTTTACCAACTTTTCGGAGATCATCGATGGTCAATGATTTAAATGAGTATATGTGGGGATCCACAGGTTCAATATTATGAAAAATTGGCGGATAAATTAATTTGGTGTGATGGTAATTACGCGCCAATTTTGCCGCTGATTTTGCTCCATTCCATACTGTTCCAGGTAAAAATAGTTCTGTTGTAATCTGAGAGAGAATTTCAGCTTTAATTGACGCATCACCATCCATAAACTTGTTATACAATTCTGGATATTTTTCCCACGTTGCTTTTTGTCGTGATACTGCTTCAAGATAAAGCGGTTGATTTCTTAATATATGCTCTTGAAAGTATTGAAAATCAAAATCACCCTCAGCAGCAAAATTTGGAGAGGCATGAGCACTGTATATAATAGCTGCATCAAGAATTGTTTGTGATACGGGAATAATAACCGTATCAATGGGATCCTCCAAAACTGCTACACCTGTATCATAGAGGTTAGTTAAACCCTTCCCTGATCCTCGCAATATAGCTTGAGCCATTTCAACTGATTTTTTGCTGTTCTCCAGGTCCAATGGAAGAATATCTATGGTTGAGTACATGTCTTATTAACTCCTAATTTCATCTGTCTCTTAAAAAATATTTACTTTTGCAGTGTTCAAATTTTTCAGCAATGTCCTCGATCACCTGTTTGATTTCTTTCTCTTTGCTGGTATCCATATGTCAAAACTCAGCGTTCCCACCCTGTTCTCGAATTATTTTAACCGTATTTTCCTCATTATCATCAATATCTGCAACAGCAACTGTAGCTCCTTCTTTTGCCAATAAAAAACAGGCAGCTTGACCAATACCAGAAGTACCTCCGGTTACAATATTTAATAACCGAAACTGCCTTATTTTATACTCTCCATTGTGTGCTTAGAGGATTCCTTGTTTTTTAGTTTTAATAACCATAAAAGCTTGCCTGTCACTAAATGGTAGTATCGGTTTGTGTCATGTCATAGTCTACTGTACTGTAGTTTCCTATGTCTCTAGCACTCATTTTAGCACTCCATCACGTTACAAATTGTGCCAGTATATCTCTTTTATATTAATATTTTATTAAATAATATTAACCTCAGGATCGCCATCTTCATAGGGGAAAATTTTTTAAGTTTTTACCACGACGTCATTCCCGCGAGGCATTGTTGCGTGGATAAATAAGTAAGCAGAGAACGCTTAAGCTTGGCATTATCACGAAGCAACAACGAAAGGTGCTTCTCCCTTTGGGAGAAGATGCCCGACAGGGCAGATGAGGGAAATTACTTTTGAAATTCTTGCACTTTAGCTAAATGACTCCCAATACACTGACAATATTAGTAAAAATTTCTTCGTTACTCATCCGTAATATATGATAGCCCAGTGATTTTAAATAACGTGTTCTTTTTGCATCATAGTGAACCTGCCCACCATTTTAATGTTCACCCCGTCTAATTCAATAACAAGAAAAGGAAATAAAATCAACGAAAAATTGTGGCCATTTATTTTCCCTCATCTGCCCTGTCGGGCATCTTCTCCCAAAGGGAGAAGCACCTTTCGTTGTTGCTTCGTGATAATGCCAAGCTTAAGCGTGTGTTGTGGTCTAATAATTCTTCCACAGCATCCATAATAGGGCGAGGAGCGGCACTCGCCCAAAAATTCAGAAATAAAATTAGCCTATTGTCGATCCAGATTCATCAGTGCCTTCAATTTTAGCTTGGATATTTTTAGGTAATCCCGAAAAATCACCTTCATTTACTTTGACACATTCACCTGTTGGCACCCAAATCCAAGATGATTCATCATCATCAACGTTTTGTCCGGCGCATGCATGACTAGTTGTTTTGCAATCTGCCTTGCCTGCCACGATCATTCCTTTTCCGGCTTGTGAGACATGGCATTTTTCCATATTTGATTCATCTGCAGCAGCCGCAGAAACTGACACTAAAGAAGCAGCTGCTGCAATAGCCGTTAATATCATTGTTTTTTTCATAATAAACAGACCTCTTCATTAAAATATATTCTTGACACATGACCAATGTAAGTATAAAAAAATCAACTGTCAAGAGATTATTTTAATCAGTTCAGGTATACTGAAGTCAATTTTTTTATATTAAGGCAAGTATTATGAAATTTTTAGAGCAATATGGGTTGTTTTTACTGAATACTATTACGTTAACTGCCGCAATACTGATTGTATTTGCGGGTATGATTGCCCTTTTAAATCGCCATAAGCAGCACCCCGAATCACTTACCATAAAAAAATTAAATGAAAAATATGAAGATCTTGCTGATGAAATAAATAATACTATTTTAGATAAAAAGGCTCTCAAAGCGTTAAAGCAAACTCAAAAGAAAGATAAAAAAGATAAAGAAAAAACTACTGACCTATCTAAAAAGCATGTTTCTTATGTGCTCAAATTTGAAGGAGATATTAAGGCAACAGCAGTAGAAAACCTTCGGGAAGAAATTTCTGCTTTACTTACCGTGGCGAAACCAACAGATGAGGTTATTGTGATTGTTGAAAGTGGCGGTGGCACAGTAACTGGCTATGGTTTAGCAGCTTCTCAATTGCAACGTGTTCGTGATCATAAACTTCAACTAACGGTTTGCATTGATGAAGTTGCTGCCAGTGGCGGATATCTCATGGCCTCTGTTGCAAATCAAATTCTAGCCGCCCCATTCTCTATTGTCGGCTCCATTGGTGTATTAATGCAACAACCAAACCTGCATCGTTTTCTTAAAAAACATAATATTGATTATGAAATGCTAACTTCTGGTGAATATAAGCGTACCATTACCTTATTTGGGGAAAACACTGAAAAAGGCCGGCAAAAATGTTTAGAAGAACTAGAAGCTGTCCACTATGCGTTTAAGCAACATATTGCTGCGTATCGTCCGCATGTCGATTTAAATGTTATTGGAACTGGCGAACATTGGTTGGCTAAAAAAGCATTTGAATTAGGGTTAGTGGATGCGCTAATGACCAGTGATGATTATATTATGAAAATGTGCAAAGACCGAGAAGTATATGAGCTTACTTATGAAAAGAAGAAAACCTTCTCCGATAAACTTCCAAAACTGATTTCAGCGGGAATAAGTAACATACTTAATGCATTGCACAATCATACTTCGCAAATAACTAAATAGGTGTTTTCATGAGCCAACACATCATTAGTAAAAAAAGAAGCATAATCATTTTTTTGTTAGCTTCGCTCTTTTATTTTTATCAAATGATATTACAAGTATCGCCTGATGTTCTTGGCCCTCATTTAATAGAAAGATTTTCGGTAAGTGAACACCGATTAGGTTTATTAACGTCAGTGTTTTTCTTTGCCTATATGTTGATGCAAATTCCGGGAGGAATTTTATTAGATCGTTGGGGTGCGCATCGTATGCTTTCATTGGCTTCATTGCTTTGTGCAATTGGAGCATGTTTGTTTTCTATAGCCCCTTACTTTTTTCTTGCCTCAATTTCTCGTTTATTAATAGGCATTGGCGCGGCTTTTGCTTATATTGGTGGATTAAAACTCATTTCCAACTGGTATTCTGGTAAGCGTTTTAGCTTAATGATGGGATTATTAAGTACTATTGGTATGTTTGGCGGCATCGTAGGAGAAGCCCCTTTAGCAAAACTCATCGAACATGTGGGATGGCGCGAAAGTATGTTTATACTAAGCCTTATAGGCCTTGGTGTTTCATCGCTTATTTTTTTCTTTATAAAAGATACTCCCCTTTCTTCTTTTGTTGAGAGACAAGATACCCCTACTCTTAGTTCCCAACAAAAACAAGAAGTTTTTCATAATAAACAATTATGGTTTACCTCTTTCTACGAATCAATCATTTCTATTATCCCTATTATTTTAACCAGCTTATATGGTGTTCCTTTTCTTAAAGATAAATATGCTTTAGATGAAGTTCATGCTTCTCGAATAATCTCGGTAATTTTTATAGGCTTTATGATTGCCGCACCTGCATGGGGATGGTTTTCGGACTATATTAGACGACGTTTACCTCCGATGTATGCAGCAGCCATTGCAAGTCCTTTATTATTATTTTTATTAGTCTATTGCTCTTTTCCATTACCAGTTGTAGCTCTTTTATTGTTTCTTTTAGGTTTTTTCTCGTATGGCTCTATAACGGCTTTTTCCACCATTCATGAAATAATAAGACCACAATACTTAGCCACTGCTCTTGGTTTTCTCAATATGTTTGACGATCTAGGTGCAGCATTTATGTTGCCAATATTTGGACGTCTATTAGATGCCTTTGGGCATCCTTCTCATCAGCATTTAATTAATGTATACAGTCTTCAGGATTATCAAGATGTCTTTATGATAGTCATTGCTATTATGATAATCCCGATAATTTTGCTGAGGTTTATTAAAGAAACTCACGCAAAAAGTTTATTTCCAGAGGAAGAAAAGTAATTTATTGAGAGAGTTCTTCACTATCTATGCTTGAATAGATTTAGGCTATACGTAGCATCAGCTAATATTGATACTACCCCTTATAGGATGTTTTGGGATAAGGTGTCGGAGAAGAGCTTTGTTTTTTTCCATTTAAATTATTTTGATTTATGAACGCCCCCTGATAAGAAGATAAACGCTCACATTCTATTTCTTTATATTTATTAGGTGCTATAACTTGTATTAGCTTGTTTTTCTTATTAATATCTTGATATAAAATCACATTCGATGCCCCTTCTTTACTAATATTTAAGGCTTTTTGGTAAAGATATAGAGGAAACGCAATGTTAATTTGTACGAAAATCCCTGCATAAGCCCCTCCCTCCTTTCGTTTATTTCCCGTTCCCCACTGAACAGCGATATGATTGTATAAAATGGGAGTAGTTTTGCTTAAAGCAAAAAAAGAGGGCTCTTGAAAATCTATTCTTAAATTCCCTTCTAGCTTCTTAGGAACTTTAATCTTGCTTTCCTTGATTTCATTAATGGCTTCTTCTGTTATGCCTTCACGCCTTAATTCACCAAGCGATATTTCTTCTGATTCATCAACAATACTTTTCGCTTTCCCGCTAGCTTTACACAAAACTATCGGTAAATACATATCTACAATTGCTTTCCATAGGTTTTGCGTTAGATGTTCACGATCAAAAGTTCCTTTTCCCGGTGGATTAGATATCTTAGGTTCATGAGATAGAGAAATAGATGAGACAATCTGACGAAATTGAGTTTTAAATTCAAGGTTTTCAACAAAACCAATAAATACTAAAATCTTTCTTTTCGCTTCTTCTTTAACGTTCCATGCGCTAGGTTTAACGCTGTAATATTCTTGCTGAAGGTTTTCTCCCTGTAACCTTTTATCAGAATCTTCTAAAATAGATAGAATTTGCTTAGAAGGCTCCTCGTTTTCATTTAAAAAGACCGAAACAGCCCAATAATAAAGTAAAATTTCATCAGGTAATTTATTTTCTAATTCATACACTTGCTCGAATAGCAAGAAAGCAGTGTGCAAATCCTCTTTTCTTTTTTCTTTTTCTGAAACTATTGTATAATTAAAAAATAATCTTATGGCAATGTACAATAATATTTCCAATGACATATTCATATTAGATTCTATCAATGCGGCAGTGCTTCTAAAAAGATTAATCTCCTGTAGTGTCGTGCTCAAATTTTCTAAGTTACTTGCAAGACTAAGATATACTTTTAAGTAAGGAAAATTTTCCACATCGGGAGAATCTCCTAGAGAATCGATAAAACGTTGGGGTTTATTTTTCTCTAAACAATATACAAAATATTTAAATATAAGATCTTCATACGAACAATTGAGATGATATCTATTATTTAATAGTAATATAAAAAGATTTTCTATTAATTCTCTATGAAGCGCCTTCTCATCCGTTTCCCAAGTATTTCTAGGCGTCTTTTCAATCCAAGCAAGCATTGCCGTAATATCTTCAATATTTCTTATATTATTATTATTAAAAAAAATATGAAAATAATAGGCTGAAAATTGAATAGCCATCCGTTTAAAACAAGCTTTATCTTGGGCTTTCGCGTCTAGGTGAGGATTTAAAAGAAACTTCCATAAAACTTTTTCATCACTTTTTACCCAAGGTATAGATCTATTTTGCTCTAAGGCACTCCAAAGAGGTTTAACATAGAGATGAGTAATAACAGTTTTATGTTTAAAAGAAGTACTTGGACACATGTAGGCTTTTTTTATTAATTCGTATATAATTTCCTGGTTATTTTTATTTGCAACATCATAAGCAATGATATAAGAAGAAAAATTTTCTGGGCTCAAAAAAATTATGGCGAGAGCATATTCCGACATATTAAAATGCTTACTTGTTTCTAATGCAGAAGAATTATTTTTTAATTCTTTTATTTTATCCTTAAGAAATTCTAATATATAATTTTTCAGCGAACGGACACTCATATTTTCAAATATATTTTCCGCTAATTTTAAATATTTTCTTCTAATAGCCTCTAAACCAACTTGTATAAAATCATTGATATTCTTTTGTTGGTTAAAATCTATTTCAATAAATACATGATTATCTTGGCTGTGAATAATATTATATTGAAGGTTTATTGAGGCTGCTATTTCTTGAAATTTTTTTACTTTTGATATTTTTATAACATGCCAATGTTGGCACTCTTCTTCATCTTCAAAAAGTCTTTGCTCACGCCTTAATAAGAAAAGAATATTATCAATTTGTTGTGGAGAAAGACTTTCAGGTTCCATTCTTTCATAAAATATATTATCCGATTCATCTGTAATAACTAAAATATGAACCTCTATTGACTCACCAGGGTTATAGGGTGTTATATCTAATCCCTCATGTAAGTAAATAGTAAGAGAACTCCATATTCCAAAATCTTCTAAAGCATCTGAATCTATTACAAAATCTTTGCATTTCACCTCTTCCCAATCTTCTTTGTGAGCATCAACCTCCCTATCCACATATACCCCATCCGCATCTTTTTCACCTAAAACAGCGTGAAAAATACTATCACTTCCTGAAAGGGTTGGAGCAGCAGTGTATTGATGGCCTAATACTTTTTCAAAGAATATCTCATCTTCCCAAGAATTATTCTCTATTGGCGCTTGAGTTAAAGCTTTTGGTAAAGCGGTAACGAAATGACCATTTAGGTCGATGATTTTTAAACATGAATCTTGATTGAGTTGCGTATTCTCAGAAAAAGAAGGATTCTGAGTTACCACGTTATCAATAACATGATAAGAAATTTCCTGGATGGAAACACCTAACTGTTTTTCTAATAATTTACCTACCTCAGCAGTAATTCCTGTTCCCGAGTTTTCACCACTTGCTGACGCTAATAAGCGTCTTAATTGTTGAATACGGCTCGTATCATCTCCTCCCAAGCCATTTTTTTTATCTTCTGGTAACCCGGCAAGAATGGCATGCAACAATGCGTCTTCATCATTGGGTACACCTTTCAATTCCATTGAATGTTGCTCAAGATAGTTTGTAATGGCAGCAACTCTTTTTTCCAACATATTCCAATTACTACGTCCTTGATAAAAAAAAGTATCACTGCGTTTATATAAATCACGCCATATTTCATAAAGGTTCATTTTTTACTCTGTATTCTCAAACATAACTTAGTTTGAGTTTTTCGATTAAGATAAGCAAACACATGCATGCTGTCCAGCTCAACTATTATATTTCAGCAATCTGCACTTTTGTTGGAAGTCCCATTTGATCGAGCAATGCCAAAAAAGGATCGGGATCTAATTCCTCAACATTTACCATAGTTTTAGGATTCCATACTCCTTGAGCCACTAAAATTGCCGCTGCAACAGGAGGCACGCCTGCTGTATAGCTAATAGCTTGAGATTCCACCTCCTGATAACAAGCAACATGATCGCAAACATTGTAAATAAAAATTTCTTTTTCTTGCCCGTTTTTTTTGCCTTTGATTAAATTTCCAATACATGTATAACCAGTATAATCGGGTGCTAAAGAAAGCGGATCAGGTAAAACGGCTTTGAGTACTTTTAATGGCACAACTTCCTGGCCTTCAGATGTACGTACTGGTTTTTCAGATAGCAAACCAAGATTCTTCAATACATTGAACACATTAATGTAATGCTCGCTGAATCCCATCCAAAATCGAATACTATTGGCATCTATATTTTTAGAAAGAGAATGCAACTCATCATGCCCCGTCAAATAAACCGTTTGCGATCCTGCAACCGGAAAATCATACGTGATTTTTTCAGAATGAACGGGTTTAGCAATCCACTGGCGATCAATCCATGTCCATACCTTTTTAAATTCACGAAAATTGATTTCGGGATCAAAATTGGTAGCAAAATAACGTCCATGATTACCAGCATTCACATCCATGATATCGATAGTATCTACGGCATCAAAATGATGTTTAATAGCATAAGCACAATAAGCATTAACCACACCAGGATCAAAACCAATGCCAAGAATAGCATTTACTCCCTTTGCCGCACAAAGCTCCTTGCGTTTCCATTCATAATTGGCATACCAAGGTGGATCTTCACATACTTTATTAGGATCTTCATGAATGGCCGTATCCATGTAGGTAGCCCCTGTTTTTAAACAGGCTTCTAGTACAGACATATTAATATAAGCTGTCCCTAAATTAATAACAATGGCAGATTGAGTTTCTATAATTAAATTGGCAAGGGCATCTATATCGTATGCATTAATAGATCGAGAATATATTTTTCCATTCTTATCTTTCAAACTATTTTTACGATGCACACTATTAATGATTGCTTCGCATTTATCTTGAGAGCGAGACGCAATACAAATATCACCCAAAATATTATTATTTTGTGCACATTTATGTGCTGCTACATGAGCAACCCCTCCTCCGCCAATAATAAGGATATTTTTCATGCTAGCATTTCTCATCTTTAAAAACTAATTTCAAAAATTTTAGCATTTTTTACCGTAAAACTCTAGGTAATAAACTATGCTTGTCGAGAAGGAATATGTGATAAAATTGAATTTTTTGATGTGTCGATTCTTCACCGACATTTAAAAAAATGGCGTCCCCAAGGGGATTCGAACCCCTGTTACTGCCGTGAAAGGGCAATGTCCTAGGCCTCTAGACGATGGGGACATCGTCGAAATGTGTGCTGAATTATACAGACTTTTTTTCTTTTTGCAACACTTATTTTCATTTTTTTTAAATTATTTTTTTTAGTGGCTTTTTATTACAGATTTAATCGCTAAAATCATAAAATGCTGGCATTTCCTTAAGATAATGAGTTTTTTATAGTCTATACTGTTGATTATTGTTTACTTAAGAGAATAACATATGAAAGCACTTATCTATAAAACTAAAAACAAAGTTGCCATTGAAGAACGTGCAAAGCCCATTATACTAAATCAAACAGATGCCATTGTAAGAATTAGCAAAACCACAATTTGTGGCACCGATCTACATATTCTTAAAGGGGATGTAAAGACATGTGCTCCAGGAAGAATACTTGGCCATGAAGGAGTTGGTGTAGTGGAGCAAGTGGGTGAGAATGTAGACACTATTTGTGTTGGCGATCAAGTGCTTATTTCATGTATATCGGCATGCAGCAAATGTCCTTACTGCCGACGTGGGATATATTCTCATTGTACTGAGGGTGGTTGGATGCTAGGAAACACTATTGATGGCACCCAAGCTGAATATGTACGAATACCGCTGGCCGACACAAGCTTATATAAAATTCCCAGCATAACAGATGACGCATTTGTTATGCTAAGCGACATACTTCCCACAGGATTCGAGTGTGGCGTATTAAATGGAAAAATTCAACCAGGTTCATCAGTGGGCATAATTGGCGCCGGTCCTATTGGTTTAGCTGTGTTATTAACAGCACAGCTTTATTCTCCTTCCGTAATTATTATGGTAGATAAAGATACATTTCGGTTGGAAATAGCCAAACAACTAGGCGCTACTAGTATTATCAATTCAAGTAATGAAGATGTGGTTAAAAAAATTATGGAACTTACTCAAAGTGGGGTAGATACAGCCATTGAAGCAGTCGGTATACCTGATACGTTTGTTCTCTGTGAGAATATAGTTGCTCCAGGAGGAATCATTGCTAATATTGGTGTCCACGGTGTTGAGGCACCTCTTCATTTAGAGAAGTTATGGTCTCAGAATATAGCTATTACCACTAGGCTTGTTGATACCGTAACGACACCCACCCTTCTTAAACTGGTTTCTTCAAAAAAAATTTCTCCTACTAAGCTCATAACCCATCATTTTAACTTTGAAGATATTCTGGAAGCTTATAAAACCTTTTCACATGCCAGCGAAACACAAGCAATAAAAATGATAATTAACCTAGGGAAAGAAATGTGAATAAACATTATTTAGATAGATTATTTAATCCGCATTCTATTGCAGTGATAGGAGCTAGCGATCGAATTAATTCGGTCGGAAGATTAGTTTTTGAGAATATATTGAAAGGAAAATATCAGGGACATCTTTTTCCGGTAAATTTAAAACATTCTCAAGTTCAGGGGCATGTTGCTTATAGTACTATCAATGAAATAACTCAGCGTATTGATCTTGCTATTATTACAACACCTGCCTCGACAGTTTCTGAAATTATTACTCAATGTGGTAAAAAAGGCGTTAAAGGAGTACTAATTATTTCTGCTGGTTTTAGTGAAACAGGTAAAGATGGCCTTCAACTAGAAAAGGAAATAAAAAAAATAGCATATAAATATGGTATCAGAATGATTGGCCCAAATTGTTTAGGAATCATACGTACAAATATTCATTTAAATGCCACTTTTGATAATAATAATGCTTTACCAGGTAATATTGCCTTCGTTTCTCAATCCGGAGCAATAATTGCAGCAGTTCTTGATTGGGCATTTGATAAAAAAATAGGATTTTCTACGATAGTTTCTTTAGGAAATGCAAGAGATTTAGATTTTGGTGAAATTTTAGATTTTTTGTCATTAGATAAAGAAACTGATAGTGTTTTGCTTTATATTGAAGGTATTCACCAAGCGAGGCAATTCATGAGTGGACTTCGCGCTGCTTCCCGTATGAAACCTGTTATTGTAGTTAAAGGTGGAAGATATGCTCAAGGTGTAAGGGCGGCTCGCTCCCATACAGGTGCTTTGATAGATAATGATGATGTTTTTGACGCAGCTTTACGGAGAGGAGGTGCTGTTCGAGTGATGACGCTCGAACAATTATTGGCTGCTGTGAATATTTTTTCAAGCACCAAACGCACCTCAGGCAACAAATTAGCCATTATTACCAATGGCGGTGGAGCAGGTGTTTTAGCCGCTGATAAAGCAGCGGAATTGCAAATCAGTTTTCCGCCCCTCAGTCAAGAAACACTAACAAAGCTTAATAAAGTACTTCCAAAAACCTGGTCTCATCAAAACCCCATTGATATTATTGGTGATGCCACACCTAACCGTTATCATGATGCTATTACAATTTGTTCTCTAGAAAAAAATATTGATGGGTTATTAATTATTTTAACTCCTGTTGCAATGACCAACCCATTACTTGTGGCTAGGCAAGTTATTTCTGATGCAAAAAAAAATAGCAAACCCATACTGGTTTGTTGGATGGGAGGACATAATATTCAATCCTCAAAAAATCTTTTTATAAAACATCGCATCCCTTTTTTTGATACTCCAGAAAAAGCGGTTGAAGCATTTGCTTACCTTGCAGAATATGAGTCTAATCAACAATTATTACGTCAAGTCCCCACATGCTCTACCTTTCATTATAAATCTAATAAGGATGCTGTTAATTCAATTTTTCAAACAGCCATATCTGAAAATAGGACCCTTTTAACGAGTGTTGAATCTAAAGCTATTTTAAATATTTTTGATATTAAAACCACAAATACTATACCTGCAAATTCTGCAGATGATGCTTTAATAGCAGCAGAGTCTTTGCCTCCTCCCATTGTAATGAAAATCAACTCACCTGACATTACGCATAAACAAGATGTCCGTGGAGTAAGATTAGGCATTATGGATTTAAACACCATTAAAAATATATTTAATCAAATGATCAAGGATGCTAAACATTATCAACCCACTGCAAAAATCATGGGTGTTACTCTTGAGCCAATGGTACAAAATTATAATAATCGTGAATTGATGATTGGTATCATTCAAGATAAAGTTTTTGGTCCTGTCATCTCTTTAGGAATGGGAGGAAGCTTAGTAGAAATAATTAAAGATCGTGCCATTGCATTGCCACCGCTTAATCCAACTATTATAAAACAACTTATCTCAAGAACGCATTTAAAAAAACTACTCGGTAGATTTCGGAATAAAAATGAGGTTAAAGAAGATATACTCATTGAAATACTATTGAAAATATCTGAAATGATATGTGAATTACCTAATATTCAAGAAATGGATATTAATCCTCTTATAATAAATGATGTAGAGGCCATTGCTGTTGATGCAAGAATTATTATTAAAGAAAATCTAAATTTACAGGCTCCCTATGCTCATATGGCGATTTACCCTTATAGAAACTTTTAGCAAATACCAAATAACTACCTATACTTATTATTAAATTAAATTGTAAAAAAATCTTTAGGGTGAAAATCATAATGAAAATGCATGCTATGCTACTGAAAGAGTGTCATCAAAGATTAATATATACAGAGATTGAAAAACCCTTGCCAAAACTTAACCAAATTCTTCTTAAAGTAACGGCATGCGGAATCTGTAGAACCGATTTACACGTGGTTGATGGAGAACTGCCTCACCCAAAACTTCCTCTTGTCCCTGGGCATCAAATTATTGGTGTGATTGAATCTATGGGAAAAAATGTAAAAACATTTCGAATAGGTCAACGTATTGGTGTTCCATGGTTAGGTGGTAGCTGTAATATTTGCTCATTTTGCTTAAATGGGCGAGAAAATCTCTGTGATAAAGCACAATTTACAGGTTATCAAATTGATGGTGGGTTTGCAGAATATTGTGTAGCCAATTATCAATTTTGCTTCCCCATACCAGATGGTTATTCTGATACTCAAGCAGCCCCTTTATTTTGTGCTGGTCTCATTGGTTATCGAGCGTTATTAAAAACTATGGGGGCAAAACATTTAGGATTATATGGTTTTGGATCGGCCGCCCATATACTTACACAAGTTGCCTGTAAACAAGGGCGCAATATATATGCATTCACAACACCAGGAGATTACAAAACACAAACATTTGCTTGTCAATTAGGCGCTACTTGGGCGGGGGATTCAGATAAATCACCCCCGCATCTTCTTGATGCAGCCATTATTTTTGCTCCAGTTGGCTCCTTGGTTCCTTTGGCACTCCAAAATACAATTAAAGGAGGCGTAGTAGTGTGTGCAGGCATTTATATGAGCAATATTCCAAGTTTTTCTTATGATCTATTGTGGGGTGAACGTACATTATGTTCTATTGCCAATTTAACCCGAAAAGATGGCGAAGAATTTTTATCATTAGCGCCTAGCATTCCTATCAAAACTGAAATTCATACTTATTCTCTACAGGATGTAAATCAGGCACTTGATGATCTTCGTTATGGACAATTCACCGGTGCAGCAGTAGTTATGATTTAATTTCGTTGAGAAAATACATGAGAATAAATAAACAACCTTTAATGACATTAATCAGCAAGCATATAAAATCTAAATGGCTGTCACTTATCGCAATTCTCTCTTTAATAGCCATTAGTATTTATTTAATAATCAATGCCTTAAATATGGCTTTTAAAGATGTTATTTTATTATTTGTAATAATAATTGGCGGGATCCCGCTTTTTTTACAAATTATTTTAAAATTGATTCGAGGAAATTTTGGTGCTGACTCGCTTGCTGCAATTGCTTTAATCACCGCTGTGATTCTCCAGGAATATTTGGCCGCAACATTAATTATCTTCATGTTAGCCAGTGGGCAAATTCTAGAACAATATGCTTTACGCAAAGCCTCTTCTGTTTTATTAGCGCTTGCTCAACGTATGCCACTTATTGCGCATCGAAAAAATAATAACCAAACTGAAGATATTTCTTTAGCTAGTATTAATATTAACGATGAAATTATTATTTATCCTCATGAAATCTGCCCCATAGATGGTATCGTCATCAAAGGTAATAGTTCTATGGATGAATCCTATCTTACAGGAGAGCCATATCAAATATCTAAGGCTCCGGGCGCCTCCGTTTTATCGGGTGCTGTTAATGGAGAAGGTGTACTTACCATTCAAGCTACTAAGCTATCAGAAGATTCAAGATACTCTGTTATTGTAAAAGTATTAGAAGAGGCCGAACAAAAGCGGCCATCACTTCGTCGGATTGGTGATCAAATTGGTGCTATTTTTGCACCTATTGCACTTCTATTAGCTGGAGTCACTTGGTATTTTACCCATGATGCTATTCGATTTCTTGCCGTACTTGTTATAGCAACACCTTGTCCATTATTGATCGCTATTCCCATTACGATTATTGGCGCTATTTCACGAGCAGCAAAACAAGCGATTATTATAAAAGATCCTGCTGCCTTGGAACAATTAGCAAAATGTAAAACGGCTATTTTTGATAAAACAGGTACTCTTACTTATGGAAAGCCCACCTTAACGGAAATTTCTACTGTTAAACCCTACACCGAAAAACAAATACTCCAATATGTTGGGAGTCTTGAGCGGTATTCCAAACACCCTCTCGCAAGTGCAGTAATAAAAGCAACCAGGGAACAAAATATTGACTTACTTGAATCATCTAGTATCTCAGAAAAACCAGGACAGGGATTACGTGGAATTATTAATTACCAAATTATACAAATCACTCATCGAAAAAAATTATTAGAAATAATACCTCAATGTGAGCCATTGTTACCCCGTGTCTCTCCGGGTTTAGAATGCATGGTTTTATTAAATAATCAGTATGCGGCTACTTTACATTTTCATGATGCACCACGAGCTGAAAGTGAATCATTTATTCGCCATTTGAAACCAGCACATCAATTTGAAAAAATTATGTTAGTTTCGGGAGATCGTGAATCAGAAGTTAATTACCTTGCTAACTTCATTCCTTTTACTGAAATATATTCATCACAAAGTCCAGAACAAAAACTTATTATTGTGCGAAACGAAACTCAACAGTCCCCAACTGTTTTCATGGGAGATGGTATTAATGACGCACCGGCTTTAACAGCAGCAACTGTAGGCATCGCGTTTGGGCAATCCAGTAATATTACTGCTGAAGCAGCAAGTGCGGTAATAATGGAAAATACATTAATTAAAGTGGATGAATTGATTCATTTAAGTGAAAAGACCCGTAGAATTGCCTTACAAAGTGCCATAGGAGGAATGGTTTTGAGCCTGTTAGGAATGCTTTTTGCTGCTCTGGGGCTTATCACTCCAGTAGCTGGAGCCATGCTTCAAGAAGTAATCGATCTCCTAGCAATTATTAATGCCCTAAGATTAACATGGGGAACCAGGCTTAAGACTGATTTACCCACTGTTGTTGACAATAGAATAATTTCAAACGGGATATAAAATAATCAAAGAGCCTTTTAGTATAAACTGATGTAAACGCAGCAGCGGCTTGAGCATTTTGTGCGACTATTGTAGCAAGAGATAAATAACAGTAATTAGCAAGATGATAATAAAAAGAAACTGAATTTATTTGTTGAGGTCTCCAAGAGTCTCTTATGTCAGAAGCCATTTCAAAGCGATCTAAACGAAGATAAATATACCGTTCAAGTGGCGGATTTTGATGAAGCAACTCTTCAAAGTCTTCATCGGTATAACCAGCCCGAATACTATCAGCTATTTCTGAATTTCTATTAGAACTATTCTGCGAATTTGTTGTTGAAATTCCAGCTTCTTGAGCCAGTAATTTTAGCATTTGAATATCACGAGCTGAAAATAATGCTTTTGTTTCTGGATTTCTATTTTGATTATTAAGGGTAGTTTTTCTAATAGAGGAAAAACTTGTATATTATTTTCGTCGATAAACTGATTGATTTTTTTATTAATGGAACTAGAAATACTTTCCTCGTGAGATTCAAATTGCTGTATACACAGTGCAATATCATCAATAAATTCTTCTTGAAGAAATGGTTTGTTTTGTAAGTTTTTAAGCTTATTACAAATGTCATTTGAACTGTTATCTATATCAGTTATTTTTTGAGAAATCCATTCACGTACACACAGTTGAGATGTACACAAATAAACATTTTCTTCTTTGCTGAGGTTAAATAATTCGAAATAAACACTATCTGTTTGTTTGTAATTTTTGAAAAAACCTGTATCTAGAAAAAGTAAAGTATTTCCTCTGTAGGTTGCAGAATTATTTTGCATTTTCCCGGCAGAATTATATTGCCTGTTTTTTTAGCCAGCTATTTTCTTGCTTTTGATCATTCGTAATAATTAGAGTCAACTCATTTAATAAATATCACAAATTATTTATAATGTATCACCGGCCCTTTATCAATATTAGGCTTTAAAACTGTACAATCAATTATCAAAAATTAAAAGAGTATCTTAAAAATGAGTCGTATCCGTATCAATTTAGCCAAATCCAATGATAATGTAGCTACTATTTTAAAATGGATTTTACTTGCCACGGCCATTATTTGCTTTTCTGCTTTGGTGTGGGGTAGTTACCTCACTTACCAACAGGTACCTCCTCAACCCAATAATTTTCTGAATACTTCGGGTAATATACTATTTTCCAATGCTGATGTTGTCGCAGGGAAAAGTGGTTTTCAACAAGCCGATTTAATGGACTATGGTAGCTTGTATGGCATGGGCTCTTATTATGGGGAAGATTACACCGCACAATATTTGGTCAAGTTAGAACAATACACAGAAGAAGCGCTTGCTATAGAAAAATTTCATCAACCACTTTCTGAGCTTACCTCTGAAGCGCAATATACGGTGCGATCAAATACTCAAAACATATTGCGACATATTCCGCTTCACGCAAAGGAAGTAGTTTTACCTGAACCTCTTGCTGTAGCGGTTACACGATTGCAAACAGAAATTTCGCAGATACTATTGACCAATCAATTTGCAAAAGGCTGGACTAAAGCAGCCAGCTTAGCGCCGCAAACAGCGTTACAAGTAGCTGATTTTCTGTTGTATTCATCCATGACAACCATAGCGTTGCGGCCTGATGCCAATTATTCTTACACCAATAACTGGCCTTATGAACCTTCTGTTGGCAATGCACCTACAAGCGCTACTTTTTTATGGACGTGGGTTTCATTTTGTTTTGCCTTTTTTGGTTTTGGCGCAATATTATTTATCTATCACCGTTATTTAGATGGGCCAGATGATGCACCTAAAACGGCTGTATTTTCTGATTTTCGGCCACTGTTTCCCAGTCAACAAAAAACAGGTCAATATTTTATAGTCGTGGCGCTGGTGTTTCTATTGCAAATTTTTGTGGGCATCCTCATGGCGCATGATTATGCCGATCGTGAAAGTTTCTATGGAATTAATATCAACACCCTTCTACCTTTTAATTTTTTACGCGATGTTCATATTCAAACGCCCATTATTTGGATTGGTTTGTCATGGATTGCATCGGCCCTTTTTATTGCACCATTAATTAGTGGTAAAGAAGCAAAAGGCCAAAGTAGGTTGGTAACATTGCTATTCTGGGTAACCTTATTCATTGTAGGTGGCGCCATTGTTGGGGATTATTTAGGTATACAAGGCATCATCATGAAGCATTGGTTTTGGTTCGGAAACCAAGGTTTATCTTATCTTCAATTAGGACGTTTCTGGCAGATTGGTTTTTCTATTGGTTTAATTTTGTGGAGCATTTTAGTATTCCGTGGATTATGGCCAACACTAACTCAATTAAAAATAGCGACGAAAGAGTTTTGGACGGGAAAAATTGGTTTAGAGCACTTATTTTGGGCAAGTACGATTAACATCGCTGTCTTGTATTGGTTTGGCATGATTCCCTTAACAGGCATTGAAAAATCTTTTGCCATCACTGATTTTTGGCGTTGGTGGGTCGTGCATTTATGGGTAGAACAGTCGTTTGAATTTTTTGCTGTCTGTATGTCAGCCTATCTTTTAATGGCCCTTGGTTTGGTCTCGCGAAAATTAGCAGAAAGAACGGTTCTATTTGAAACTATTTTAATTTTTTTAGGCGGAGTATTAGGTACAGGACATCATTGGTATTGGATAGGTACACCGGATTTTTGGTTGGCATTGGGTAGTATGTTTTCTTTTATTGAAGTTTTGCCGTTGGTTTTACTCATCATTGAAGCAATTAATCAGCACACATTAATTCAACAACAAAAAGTATTTCATTATCGTTTAGCCTACACGTATATCATTGGTGCAGCATTTTGGAATTTCGTGGGTGCCGGTGTTTTTGGTGGAGGCACAATTAATGCGCCTTTAGTGAATTATTATGAACATGCCACATTTCTCACTTTAAATCATGCGCACACCGCATTATTTGGCGCATTCGGACTGTTAGCATTGGGATTAATATATTTTTGTTTACGTTATGCCGCTGGAGATAAAGCACTTTGGAGTGATCGTTTAGGACTATGGGCATTCTGGTTATATAATTTCGGTGTTGTGTTGTGGATTATCTTGAATTTCTTTCCTATCGGCTGGATGCAGCTCATGGCTGTTTATGAGCATGGTTTAACGTATGCCAGAAGCTTGAAGTTTTATAACACAACGTTATTATGGCAGTGGTTACGTTTTCCTGGAGATGTTTTTTTTGCTGCGGGAGCTTTTCTCATGTCGTACGACTTTATGATGAAGTTACGCGGTAGTTTTAAACGTGCGTAATGTAACTGAGCAACTAATGGTTAAAAATTAAAGTGGTATTTTTGATGCAACTTTAGTACAATAGCGACTGAAAATATTTGATAATTCAATTATAGGAAGGTACGTATATGCAGTACACACATCAACCAGCCAACACAATGAGTGATAAATTTGCTTTTGTGTTAGTTAAATGCCTTAGATTTTGTGCAGATACATTTTTTAGAAAACGTTATGGTAATCGTGCCATAGTATTAGAAACGGTTGCTGCAGTACCTGGCATGGTGGGCGGAGCACTACAACATTTAAATTGCTTGCGCAAAATTCGGGATGACCACGGATGGATTAAAAGGCTATTAGAAGAAGCTGATAATGAACGTATGCATTTAATGACATTCATTGAAATAGCAAAACCAAATTGGTTTGAACGAACTATAATTTTTTGTGTTCAAGCCATATTTGTTGTTTTTTATTTGCTGATGTATGTTGTTTCTACTCGAACAGCACATCGTTTTGTTGGATACCTTGAAGAGGAGGCTGTCGTAAGCTACATTCATTATTTGGCTGAAATTGATGCTGGACGAATTGAGAATTGTGCCGCTCCAGAAATTGCTAAACAATATTGGCATTTACCCAATAATGCTACCTTACGTGATGTGGTTATGGTCGTCGGGAAAGACGAGGAAGAGCATCGTGACGTTAATCATTATTTAGCCAATCAAATCGTCAGTGGTAAAGGAATTTTCAATCCTTTTACACCTGAAAATGCTCAAGAAAAGCGTTATGCAGTTAACTCAGAAAACTGATTACGCCTTACGAACACTGCTATTTCTGGCCATAACGAGAGATCGTTTATCAACGCTTAGTGAGATTGCAGAGAAGTTTAATATTTCTCGTGAACATCTTGTTAAAATAGTCGGAAAACTGGCTAAAATAAACTGCATTACCACCTTGCGGGGTAAAGGTGGTGGACTTAAAATTAATGAGTCCACGTTGGAGCTAACATTATATGAAATTGTTATGCAGTTTGAAGGAACCTTAGACATTATAGACTGTGATCACCTTCTATGTCCCGTACGAGGTGTTTGCCGTCTCAAGCTCGTATTAAATGAAGCAACAAATTCATTTGCTCAAGTACTAAAATCATATAGACTAATAGATCTTCTGCCAAAAACAAAGCAAGAAATTGTAGGTATCAACAAAAAATTAAGTATAAGTATTAAATTGAACAAATAAACTTTCTTACCAAAAAGATTTGTCGTAACATCGTATTATTAGGATGTTTACTCATTATGTTCACATTGCCATTAAAAGCTCAAATGAATATGAATCCTTATCTTCAGCTTGCGCCATACGGATTCAACCGGCAGTTGGACTGTCTGATGTAAGTGATCCTTTTTTGCTCCGCACTGGCATATCTTATATGTTTAATTAATTTCAATTGCGGTGTGTGCATATTCTAAATATTGGAAGAAGCACAAGATTTGAGTGTTTCAGGGAAAGTTTTGAAAAGACGTTTTTTCTGTAACCATTGATGCATATTGACTTTGATAAGTTTCCGACGTACTTCCGTATTCGCCTCGCACATATAAATTTTTATACCACGATGATGAAATTGTTCTACCAATTCACGCAATGTTGTTAAACCGGTCATGTCTATAAAGGGGACGTTTTTTAAACGTAAAATAATGACCAGAGGATCTGTGTGAGTCACGGCTAAAGCACGTTCAATTTTTTCAGCCGCACCAAAAAAGAGAGGACCTTGAATCGTGTAAACGAGAAGATTCTCGGGTAAGCCATTTATGCCATGTTCTTTTATTTCATGTTGAAAATGTATGGGAGAGTGAATTTCTACTATAATCGCTTGGTTCATTCGTCGAATAAAAAGCAAAATAGCGAGAATGACGCCAATATTCACAGCAACCACTAAATCGGTGAATATGGTCAGAAAAAAAGTAACCAGAAGCACGATAACATCGTATCGTGGTGCGCGCTTTATGGTATAAATAAAATGTGGGATGTCACTCATATTGAAGGCAACCACAAACAAAATAGCCGCCAATGTGCATAATGGAATAGCTGAGGCAAAGGGGGCTAAAAACACAATGATGAGCAATAATGTTATCGAGTGAATAATAGCGGCCAATGGGCTATTCCCACCATTACGAATATTTGTCGCTGTTCTTGCAATAGCGCCTGTAGCGGCAAATCCACCGAATAGTGGCGCTAAAAGATTAGCTAAGCCTTGTCCAATAAGCTCTTGATTCGCATCATGGCGTGTATTGGCCATGCCATCAGCGGCGGCAGCAGATAATAATGATTCAATAGCGCCTAATAACGCAATCGTAAAAGCAGGGCCAATTAATTGAGCCATTAAGGGAACAGACAAATTTGGCAGGCTTAACGACGGTAATGTTGATGAAATTTCACCAAAAACACTCCCTAAGGTTGAAATGCCTTTGAATTGAAAAAAAGTTTGCGCTAAGGTGGCGATGACTAGGGCAACCAGAGGACCTGGTATACGTTTTAAAAATCGAGGTGTTATTAATATTAATCCTAGACTCATCAGTGCCAGCCCTGTTGTTGCCCAGCTTAAATGTGGCAACGCCATAAACAGAGCTTGTATTTTCTGGTAAAAATGCGCATCTAACGGCAATGAAACGGATAATCCAAAGAAATCCTTCCACTCGCCAACAAAAATGATAATACCAATGCCGGCGGTAAATCCGACAATGACCGGATCAGGAATTAACTTAATGACATTACCCAGTTTTGTGATGCCCATTAAGATGAGCATTCCTCCCGCTAATAAAGTGGCTGTTTGTAATCCGCTGATGCCATATTTAGCCGTGATGCCGGCTAAGATAACAACAAATGCACCGGTGGGTCCCGCAATTTGAACGCGACTGCCGCCAAATAGTCCAACAATGAGGCCAGCAATAATGGCCGTATATAATCCTTGTTGGGGTGGTACGCCAGAGGCTATCGCAAAGGCCATTGCAAGTGGAAGTGCCACAACACCAACAATAAATCCCGCAACTAAATTAGGTAGCCAATTTTTAAACCCACATAAACCCGCACGATACGCCTCGCGAATAGCAATCATGAAGACTTGTGGCTTTCAGCTTTTTTTACAAAAATTGACTTTAACATCATCGAGCCTATGCCATCAATTTTACAATCAATATCATGATCGCCATCAACCAACCGAAGTATTTTGACTTTGGTGCCAACTTTCAAAATGGAAGATGAACCTTTGACTTTCAAATCTTTGATAATGGTAACAAAATCGCCATCAGTCAATAAATTCCCATTAGCATCACGCACAATAAGTTTATCGTCGTCAAGAGTTTCAGCACTTTCATTTTTTGACCATTCATGCGCACATTCTGGACAAATGTACAATCCCCTATCTTCATACGTATATTCAGAATGGCATTTTGGGCAGTGTGGTAAATCACTCATCGTTAACCTTTAGTATTCTATATGCGTCAGAGTCCGAAAAAACGACCGTTATTTCAAACTTTTCTTATAATGGCACTTTGTCAACAGTGCAAGACAACCCCATTTGATGGGCAAGATGACTTCAAACACTGATATTGGCTAGCATTTTCAGCGTACCGCACTTCCGACTTTCACTATCCAACTGAAAAAAATTGTAACATAAGTAAGGTTTTCAATACTAGTATTCTATATCAAAGTATTGCACAAATTTTCATCCAGTAAAATGAACATTTTTACAGGTTGTTATCGTATGAAAATTGGTTATGCACGGGTTTCTACAAAAGACAAGAGGCAACGGCCTACGCTGCTGAGGCCTTATACCGTGAAGGAAAACTGTCGGTTATGCAAATCGCTAAAAAATTAGATATTGCCAAAAGTACGTTGTATAAGTATTTGAGGTATCGTAATGTAGAAATTGGTCAATACGAAATATGGGGATTGATGCTTTTATTGTCAAGGCTTATTGGACTATTTTAGATTTGTTTGGATATAACATTTGGTGGAGCTAGGCGGGATCGAACCGCCGACCTCTTGCATGCCATGCAAGCGCTCTCCCAGCTGAGCTATAACCCCAAAAAAGAGGTTGGATTTTAGCAGGAAGGACGATTGCTTGCAATATAAAACAGAATGTTGAGGCAGATATTATTCGCCTCAACATTTATACTCTATAAAAAGGTTTGAATATACGATGTTCCGCGTATTTTCTGCATCCAATTTTCTAACGCTTCATTAAATTTTCGTTGGTATAATAATCGTTTTACTTGTTCTTTGTCTGGTGCACCACCACCATTTCCACCTTGAATAGCGACTAATTTAATAATATGCCATCCATTAGCCGTTCTAATAGGTTCAGACAAATCGCCTGGCTTCATATGAACTACAGCAGTTGCAAAGGCTTCAGGTAATTCAGGTAATTGGCGGAAGCCTAAATCTCCTCCTTGTAAAGCATCGGTTCCACTTGATTCCTCAATAGCTATCTGATTAAAGTTAGCACCATTTTTTAATCGTGTTAATACTGAAAATGCTCTTTGTTGAGCAGCTTGAACTTCCTGCGAACTAGGATTTGCAGGTAAAGGAATGACGATATCTTCTAAATGAAAAGAATCAGACATTTTTCCAGATAAATTACCGGCATTACTGGCTAAGAAGTTATCCACTTCTTGATCGGTTACTAAAATTGAACCGACAACTTTATGTTGTAATTCTGATACAGTAATTTCTTTTTTGATGGAGCGTCGATATTCTTTCCATGTTAATCCTTGTCCTGCTATTACCTTATGTAACTCTTCCAAAGAAATATTATTTTGCTTGGCAATATTCGCAATAGCTGCATCCACATCATGGCTATCAACATCTACGCCCACATTTTTAGCCATTTGCATTTCTAATTCTGTATCAATCATATGTTGCAATACTTGTTTGCGTAGAATTTTTTCAGGGGGAATGGGCATGTTTCGTTTCGTCAATGTTGCTTTAACTAAGTTTACTTGCGTGTCTAATTCGTTATTGGTAATAACGCTTTCGTTCACGATAGCAACAATACGATCTAAAGGTTGTACATTGGCTGAATGTTCAACTGTTTTTACTGGCTCTTTGGCAGGCGTCACTGAAGATGATTGTTCAGTTTCTGCTGCCACACATTTAAGGGCAAAACCACAACTTATAAGACTTACGAGTAGTAAACTTGTTTTTTTCATGAAAACCTCAATTAATGAAAAATATCTTGATATCCTGGAATATTACTTGTTGGTGTGGCAACGGTTCCCGCACCACTTCCCCCTAAACCTTTAAGTAATACTTGTAAATAAATGCTGTTATTATAAACAGGATCGTTGTTAGTATCTAGGTTGCTATAAATCTTTCCACCCATTAGCCGAACTGCCCAACAACAATCTTCATACTGAACACCGAAAGAATATCCCATGGTGTAATTATGACTAATATTTTGCGTCCATGAGCCAAGTGAGCTCCATCGATGACTCGGTGAAATAGGCCAAGCATACGAAACAATAGCTTGATTTAAGTTATCATCTTGTGTTGTAACATCTGTAATACCGGCTTGATCACCATTAACTAAGAAAGAATAGGCCACGTTCACCAATTGATTCACTTCGCGTTGATAATGTAAGTTCACAGTGGCATTGTTAGTCACTTCTGTCGTAGGATCCCACGAACCATCACCAATCAAACTCCATTGAGGCGTAAAATTATAACTAATTTGTGATGCAATTGGGGAAAAAGTTGTTGTTTGGGACATATACCCTCCTGATGTATCAGGATCCTCGTATTCCTCACCTGGTTCCAATTGCATTAACTGAACATCCCTATCCCTAAAGTAGAAAGTTTCACCAATACCCCAGTGAAAAGCTTCAGCGCCACTATCACCATCTAAGAAACGAGACATCATCGCTAACGAAACTTGATTGGCATCCCCTACTCTATCAATTCCTGCAAAACGGTTGGAACGGAATAATTGATCGTAGGTGAAGATATTGTAGCCACTATCAAAATTAGGTACTTCAGTTTGGTTTACATAAGGCACATACAGATAATACAAACGTGGTTCTAAGGTTTGTGTCCAATCTTTTCCAAAGAAACTCGTGCTTCTATCAAAAAATATGCTACTGTCTACGCTGGTTTGAGGAACAAGGATATTTAAGTTTGTTTCTAAATCAGTCGGGTTTTGTGAAAGTCCATAATAAGTTTCTTGAAGTTGTACAGTCGGTTTAATATACCCTGAAAGACCGACTATAGGTCTGGTTAACACGGGGTTAGTGTGATAACGATCACCGATGGGTACAGTATCTTCGTTGTCGCCTGTCCAAACAAAATTATTGTATTCATTATTAAGAAAAAAATTGGTACCACCAGGTAAATTAGTATAATTACCATTAAGTGACCATAAAGGATAATTGCTATACACATCACCCACGGCTGTCTGATTAATAGGATGGAGTGTTTGATAATGTCGCATCATCAACATAGAATTCCAATGATTATCTAAGTAATTAATATCAGCTTCTTGCAATAATTGGTTTTCCGTCGTTTCCGCAATACTATTACCAAAGTTTTGCAAGTAGTAATCATCTGAAACATAATGATAATGTGCATTGGCTGACCAATTTTCATTAAAATGAGTAGTATCTTGTATAAACGCTTCATAACGACTATCCGATAAGTCTCCCTGACCATTCTGAGACAAAGCCACTTGATTATCATCAATATATTGTTGAAAAGCTTTATCATGGGCAATGCCATTAAGCACAATTTCACCCATACTGGATTCAGTTAAATAACGAAAATCGGTCCCTAATGCTAATCCTCGTGTTGTATAATAAGTTGGCGTCAGTAATAAATCATAATTAGGTGCCATATTCCAATAATAAGGAACTCCAAAACTCCACCCTGATACATTAGAATACCCAGGAATTGGCGTTAAGAAACCAGATTGGCGTCGATCATCAATGGGAAAGTTATAATAAGGAAAATAAAAGACAGGCATATCATCAATATTTAAAAAAGAATGAATTGCTTCGCCACGTCCTGATTCTCTGTCCAAAACAAGTTTTTTGGCCTTGAGTTGCCATGAGCGATCCTTTGGTGGACAGGTGCTATAGCTTGCGTTTTTTAAATAATAACGTTCTTTTTCTCGTTCTATAGAAGCAGCTCTTCCCCATGCTTGTAATAAATCCGTACATTCTATTTGCCGCGGTTCCTTTAAAGTGATGCGATATAAGGCATTATCCACATATCCTGACTCATCCCCTATCAAATAATGCCCTTCATTTCCATACATTACTTTTCCTTCTTCACGTACAGAAACATGGCCAAATAAATCAATTTGTGTAACTTCTTTTGTTTTAGGGTCTCGATAGATATAAGCAGTATCAGCAGTCATTTGTTTTCCAGGCTGAACAACTACCACATCTCCTGTTAATACCGATTGTCCTTCCGCAGACAGAGAGGCTTGATTTGCGCTAATCCGCGCATCATTTTCGCTGGGTAACTGTTTGGAAAAGCCTTCTAACACAGGATCTTCATATACCCCACCGCACACATTATAAGCGCATCCTTTTTTAGGTTTTGTAGCCTCTGGAAGGTCTTTCCAACCTAACCATTGTGAAATATCCTTTCGGAGCGAAGGTGTTAGTTCAGCATCTGCAGAAGGCAGGCAAACTTCTGTCGTTTCGGCTACCGCACGAAAAACACCTACCGATAACAATAAAAAGAACCCGAACCAAAAACGCGACATGAGAAACGATACTATACTTAACTTAAGCAAAAGCACGAAGTATACCGGGTATGATGCCTATATAGCAATATTGTCCTTGCAGAGTAAGGGATTTAATATTGTGGTAATGATTTAACGATATAATGCATGGACGCGTTCACTCAGGGAAACATCATTTACTTATGATTGAAAAAAAAAAATTAACGCGTAAAATAGATTAATTAAATTTAAACATTCTTCTGGAGGATAAAATGAATTCTTCTGTACAGCAATTACAGCCCACAACGATTTACCGTAAAGATTATAAAGCACCTGAATTCAGTATTGCTCAAGTTCATTTAGATTTTCATATTCATTCAGAATCAGAAGTTATTATTGTTAATACAATGACATTAAACCGTGTTAATAAGGGAGCGACTACTCCTTTAGTATTAGATGGGCAAGAAATGGAATTGATGGAAGTAACACTAGATGGCAAGCAGCTTTCCTCCGACGAATATAAAGTCACTTCAGAATCATTAGAAATCCCAAATGTGACTGACGCATTTAACCTCATCATTCGTAATAAAATTAACCCCAAAGCAAATACCCTTCTTTCAGGATTATATTACGCTGATGGGCTTTTTTGTACTCAATGTGAATCCGAAGGTTTTCGTCGTATTACCTACTTTTTAGATAGACCTGACGTACTGACTACTTTTACGGTTAAAATTCACGCCGATCGTAAAAAATATCCGGTTTTATTATCTAATGGTAATTGTATTGCAAAAGATGAAGGTTCAGCGACTTGGGAAGACCCGTTTAAAAAACCTTCTTATTTATTTGCCTGTGTAATTGGCGATTTAGGCTGTGTGAAAGATTACTTCACCACAATGTCTGGCCGTAAAGTAGAGTTACGCATTTATGTAGATCATGGTAACGAAGATCAATGCCATCATGCGATGGAATCATTAAAACATTCTATGGAATGGGATGAAAAAGTATATGGTCGAGAATATGATTTAAATATTTATATGATTGTTGCTGTCCGTAGTTTTAATATGGGTGCAATGGAAAATAAAGGACTTAATGTTTTTAATGCAAAATATGTCTTAGGCCGCAGCGAAAGTGCGACTGACATGGACTTTATTGGAATTGAACGTGTTATTGGACATGAATATTTTCATAACTGGACAGGTAACCGAGTCACTTGCCGTGATTGGTTCCAATTAAGCTTAAAAGAAGGTTTAACCGTTTTTAGGGATCAGTCGTTTACGCACGACATGCAAGAAAGCAGTGTTTGTCGTATTCAGGATGTGAAAACATTGCGTAGTCATCAATTTAGCGAAGATGCTAGCCCTATGGCTCATCCGGTACGACCCGAATCCTATATGGAAATCAACAACTTTTATACCGTAACGGTGTATAATAAAGGTGCTGAAGTTATTCGCATGCAACATACCTTGCTAGGCGAAGTAGGTTTTAGAAAAGGCATGGATTTATATTTTAAACGTCATGACGGCCATGCTGTAACCATTGATGATTTTGTTAAAGCGATGGAAGATGCCAATGGTAGGGATTTAACTCAATTTAAACGTTGGTACAGTCAAGCAGGCACGCCCGAAATTACAGCATCAACTCATTATAATGAAAACCAACAAACTTTTTCATTAATACTTTCACAATCATGCCCTCCTACTCCTGGACAGCCAGAAAAGGAACCGTTCCATATTCCTATTCGTATTGCTTTGTGGGATGCTCAACAAAAACAAATTGACATTGCTGAAAAAATTATTGAATTAACAGAACCTCAACAAACATGGACTTGGAAAAATATTTCATCCAAACCCATTGTTTCTTTGTTAGGAGATTTTTCTGCACCGGTTAAATTAAATATTGATTATTCGAACGAAGAGTTACAAACGCTTATTAATGCAGAAACCAATGACTTTTCACGTTGGGAAGCGCTTCAACGTGTTTCTTATACCTATTTAAAACAACGTATTGAAGCAGCTAGACAAGGAGAAAATTTACCTCCTCTTCCTCAATTTATCATTGATATTTACCGTAATATTCTTCAACATTCACTCATTGATCCTTTATTAAAGGGCGAATTATTAACATTACCAACCTTCCTGGAATTCAGCCAATATTTAGGGTATACCGATGTGGATGGTATTGAAGAAGCACGCGATTATTTACACATTGCTTTAGGTAATGCATTGCTTAATGAGTTCCATGCACTCTATCAATCATTAAATGAAAAAAGTACATCAGAAATGACTGCTCGTGCGTATGGCGAAAGAAAGTTAAAAAATGCGTGTTTAACGTACTTAGTGTATGCGAAACATCCCGAAGCGCAAACACTTGCTTTCAATCAATTGGCACAGGCTAAAAACATGACCGATGAATTGGCTGCTTATGCGGGACTCATGTACTTTGATACCGAAACACGAGATAAAGCAGCAACATCCTTCTTTAAAAAATGGCAAGAGAATGATCTGGTATTGGATAAATGGTTTAGCGTCCAAGCAATATCCCCTCTTCCCTCAACATTAGAACATGTTAAAAAACTTACTACTCATGCTAAATTTGATCGAATGAACCCAAATAAAATCAAAGCCTTACTGGGTACTTTCTGGATGACAAACCCACGTAATTTTCATGCAATTGATGGCAGTGGGTATGATTTTTTTGTTTCCGAAATTTTAGCATTCGATAAAGAAAATGCTTTTGTTTCAGCTGGGCTGGCTCGTTCGTTAATTAACTGGAAATCTTTTGATGAAAAGCGCCAACAACTGATGCAGAATGCCTTACGCACTATTTTGAAAGAACCTAACATTTCGAAGGATTTGTATGAAATTGTCAGTAAGAGTGTGGGATAATAAATATCCATTGTTTATTAAAAATTACTGCTTTGGCAGTAAAAATTCTCTGTGCTCTCGCAATTTTTTATAAAATATTTCATAACCATTACTTTTTACTGTTAAAGCAGTAAAAAGTAATGGTTTTAATAAATTTTAGTTGACTTTATCTTTAAAAACATCTAAATTTCCCTTTAAAGCAGTAATTTTTGATGTTTTAAAATTATGAATACATGTAAGCTGTCCTCTTTGGCTGAATGCGTACTTTATCATAGAAAAAAAAGTGGACTAACTCAAACAGAATTAGCAAAATTTGCAGGGGTTGGTAAAACGGTCATCTATGATATTGAACATGGCAAAATATCTATACAACTAAATACCCTCATTAAAATACTGAATGTCTTAAACATTACGTTAGAATTTCAAAGCCCTTTAATGGAAGAGTTTAACAATGCGCATCGCTGAAATATATGTGAACCAACAGTTTGCGGGATTATTAACTGAAGTAGCCAAAAATTATTATATCTTTGAGTATAATGAGGCATATCAAGGTCCTCCTGTTTCTCTGACCATGCCAATTACTCAAAAAAAATATGAATATCATCAATTCCCTCCTTTTTTTGATGGGCTGCTACCCGAAGGCATTATGCTATCGACACTACTAAGGCAATGCAAATTAGATAGAGACGATTATCTAGGACAGCTGATTCAAGTAGGTAAAGATTTAGTTGGCAATGTAGAAGTTTGGGAACATTTATCCCGGAAAAATAAAAAATGAGTAATTTCCGTTGCCCAATCACTTATCAACCAATTGGTTCAACACTAACAGACGCACATGCCCGTTATTCTCCAGAAGGTTTACGTTTATTATCACGAAACTTGAAAAATCTTTCCCCGCTCCCTTTTAGCCCGGCTGAACTAAGAGAAGAAGCGAGAAGTAGAGCAGACAAAATGTCTGTTCAAGGAGTTCAGCCCAAACTAAGCGCTGTTTTGAATAGTCAAAAAGGGTGTTTTGATATTGTAGACATCCATGGGAAATATATTTTAAAACCACCCTTACCAGATTTTAATGAAGTACCCGCAAATGAAGATTTAACAATGCGAATGGCTGCGGAAATTGGCATTGAAGTTCCTCTTCATGGCTTATTATACAATAGCGATGGAAGTTTTACTTATTTTATCAAACGATTTGATCGAATGGGCCGTAATAGAAAAATACCCACCGAAGATTTCGCCCAGCTTTCAAGCAATACACGTGAAACAAAATATAATTTTTCTATGGAAAAAATTGTACCTATTATTGACCAATATTGCACCTTTCCATTTCTTTGCAAAAAAGACTTGTTTACTCGTGTACTTTTTAATTATCTTGTTGGCAATGAAGACATGCACCTCAAGAATTTTTCATTGATAACACGAGAAGGAAAAACAGAACTCGCTCCTGCCTATGATTTTTTAAATACGAGTATTCTACTAACAAACGTCAAAGAAGAATTAGCCCTTTCTTTAAACGGCAAAAAAAGTAAATTATTATTGAGAGATTTTGTTGATTATTATGCATATCAACGGCTTAGCTTAAATGAAAATACAGTGAATGAAATTTTCAATCGCATACAAACTAAAATTCCTCAGTTTTTCAATTTGATTGCCATTTCTTTTTTAAGCGAACCAATGAAAAAAGCTTATGAGAATTTATTGAGTACTAGAATTGATAAAACTTTTTAAAATAGCTAAATCTTAAACGTTACCTTCTTTCTAAATATTCTATGATCTGACTAACAACATTTTTGATGCCCACTTGATCGGTATCAAACGCAACGTCCGCTAAACCACTATAAATATCTTTACGCTCTGAATGAAGTTTTTGAAGGGTTTCTTCTAAGTTATCTACTTGTAATAAAGGACGCTTAGAGTCATTTTTGGTTCGTTCATATTGTTCAGCAAGCGAAGTTTTTAGATAGATGACTGTACCACGGGAAGCGAGATATCCCCTATTTTCAGGATCTAAAATGGCACCACCACTGGTTGCTAAAACAATATTGGTTTTTTGGGTAAGTTCATCGACAATCTTTTTTTCACGTAAACGAAAGCCTTCTTCACCTTCAACATCGAAAATCCATGCAATGCTTGCCCCTGCTCGTTGCTCAATGGTTTCATCAACATCATAAAAAGGGCGTTTCATTTCTTTCGCTAAAGCTCTGCCAATAGAACTTTTACCGGTGCCCATCGGGCCAATTAGAAAAACATTTGCATTATGTATCATTGCATTAATTCATTTAACTTAAGCGCTAATAATTTTAGGTGTAATAAAAATAAGTAATTCTTCATAAATAATTTTATCTGTTTTTTTCTGAAATATCGAGCCAATTCCAGGTATTTCACTTAAAAAAGGAATTCGTTCAACAGAATGACTTTTATCTTGACGATAAATTCCACCCAGGACTAGAGTCTGTCCATTACTGACTAATACATTGGTTTGAATTTCTTTTGTTGTCACCTCCGGCACACCATTAATCAAAATTCCATTTGGCATATCTTGATTAATACATAACGCCATCATCACTTTATTGCTTGAGGTTATTATGTTAGGGGTCACTTTTAATTTTAACACAGCTTTTTTAAAACTCACTGCAGTTGCTCCGCTAGAGGTCGATTCCTGATAGGGAATTTCCTCTCCAGATTCAATAAATGCTGGTTGCTGATTTGAGGTAATTAATCTAGGGCGGGAAATTACTTTTCCTTCCCCTTCGCTTTCCAAAGCCGATAACTCCATATCTAATAAAACGCCGCCGCCTAATTTTGCTAATGCAATTCCTACGCTGGTGGGTGTGTAGCCTAAAGTGGAAACTGCACCAAAATCCATATTTAATCGCTCAGTAACAGAAGGTATTGCGCCACTCTTCCATTCGTTCGCTCCTTCTAATGTACCACTTAAATTATCATCGCTTATGCCAAACTTGATACCTAAATCTTTTTCCACGTTACGATTCACAGTTACAATGCGCGCTTCAATAAGCACTTGTTGTACCGGCTGATCAAGAAAATGAATGACTTCTTTAATTTTATTGATTTTGTCAGGGATATCTTGAATAAACAACGCATTCATTCGTTTATCCACACTCATATGCCCTCGCCCAGTTAACAAAAAATTTTCTGAATTTTTTAAAGTTTTTTTCAATTCATCCGCATTAGCATATTTTATTTGTATGGTTTCAATGGCCAACGGTATTAACGCTTCTTTAGCTTCTTGGTTTTCTTTGATCATTTTATCCCAATGAATCATTTCCTCCGCGGGCGCAACAAAAATAACACCATCAATGGTTCTAGCATCTAAACTTCGCATTTTCATAATAATATTCAATGCATTTTTCCAAGACATATGTTGTATATTTAAACTCATATTTCCTGTCACTGAGTCATTAATAACGATATTAACATGTCCAAAATCAGCCAATAATTGAATGGCTGACCTTACAGGAATATTTTGAAAATTGAGCGAGATGTCTTTGGCTCTAACATTGTCTGTAACAATTAAAAAGAGAATGCCAATAAAACATGCATAGAACTTATTCAATTACGTATCTCCTTTTGTTTTTACTTAACAGGATTTTATCTGGTAAAATTGTTGCTACACGTGCTTTTTTAGCACCCACTATATCTCCTCTTTGCACATGAATAATTTGCCCTTCAGGTGTTTGAATAACACCCCAAATTTTTTCATTGTCTTCTATCTTGCCCAACATTTTGAAAGCTTTAAAAGGAGAAACAGGCAAGGGATGCGAAATTTTTACTACTTTACTGGGTATCATGGTTTTTTGTTCTATAAATGTAGGCTTGACTTGAAAAGACCAAAATAAAAATATTCCTGTTAAAATCAGTAAAATTAATATAAGTATGGTAAGGTTAAACGAATACTTTTGATCTTTAGGTAAAAAATTGAGGCTCTCTTTTTCAAATCCGCTTAGGGCGATAGCACGTGCCTTTTGATAGTTTTTATCGCCATTATTTGTATAGTGATGCGCAATTTCACTATCATATGTTATTTTTTTAACCTTAAATAAGGTATTTTTAAAGACATCTATATATGTGTCGATAACATCACGGCGCACCGTAGCACAAAGTATTTCTAATCGATTATGGTCTAGTTTTTTTAGTACCTTATAAGCAAAATACAGTTCTTCCCTTGGACAAAGCACCAGTTTCTCCATTTCCAAAGCAATATATTCTCTTTTTTCTTTGGCTGAAAGTTTAGCTCCTAAGCAAATTTTTTTTGTCAAAACATGTGCATCAGAAATAGAAAGCACTATATTCTTCATTTTAAATTGGTGGGCTATTAAGGTGATTTCTTCTATTGGACATGTCAACGAATGTTCAAGTTGATAGTCTCTTTTATAATAAGATACTTCCATTAAGTAAATAGATGAATCTTTTATATCCGCGCCGAGGGAGCGCTTGTTATGAAATTGCATGTGGGTTGGCCTTACTTCTTTTTCCAAGCTATCTTCTCATTATTTTTGAAATTGAACAATAGACTTGTATAAAAAATTAAAATCCTGTAAAAAACGCACATGCAAAAAAACCATTTACTCATTCCCTACTTTTTTTTTCTTGCTTTGGCATTATGTTGGAGCTTGTCTTTCTTAGCTATTCATATCAGCATTAATTTTTTTCACCCTATTTTTAGTGCCATGCTTCGGATTGGTATTGCTTTTGCAACCCTCACTATTTTATTTGTATGCACAAAATCTCCCCTCAAACTCCCTTTTAAAACAGCTACGCTACTTTGGCTTCAAGGTATTATCGGCCAAGCCTTACCTTTCTTATTTCTCTTTTGGGGAGAACAATACATTACACCTGGGTTAGCAAGTATTCTTAATGCAACGGTTCCTTTGTGGGTTATTGTTATTAATGGCTTTATTTTAAGGGAAAAAGGTACATTCACCTTAAAAAAGACCTTAGGGTTGCTTTTGGGGTTTTCCGGAATAATAATTATTTTTATGCCCATGATTTCCGTTGAAGATCAAACGACTAGTGCAATGACTTTAGTGGGGATAATTTCTGTTTCAATTATGGCTATTTCTTATGCATCTGGTGCAATTTTTTATCAAAAAATATTAGGTAAATACCAGGTGCCATTCAAAGCAAGTGTGTGGCATCAACATGTAGGAAGCTTTGCTTTCGTTTTTATTATTTCTCTTATAGTACGCTCTTGGCCCACTGCAAGTATTTTATCTTCATTTTCTGTAGATGCATTACTGGCTTTGATATATCTTGGGCTTTTTTCCACAGCTTTTGCTTACCTTATGTATTCTTATCTAATTACACAATGGGGGGCAGTGCGCGCCGTAAGTGTTGTCTATATCGTACCTGTCTTTTCTGTGGTATGGGACCTACTTTTCCTTCATATTCCTTTGCATTTACCTGAAGTGATAGGAATGATAGTTATCTTATTAGGAGTGCTTTCTGTGCAGATTCCAGATAAACAAACAGAATAATTCATTGATAATTTGTAGGGGTGGGTCTTGTACCCGCCACAATGAGCGAGTACAAGATCCGCCCCTACAGGAAAAGTTTTTTTTTAATAGATATCACGTGTCTACCAGTGATTAAGTAACTCGCCTCTCTTTTTTACAAATACAATATAGCCTCCCCATCTAAAAGTATAGAAATTTATATGAAAATGCAGTATCCTTTGCCAAAGTACTTTTAAACTAGGTGTTATGTAAAATCATGAATGGTTATCTTCAAGAATCAGCTAAAGAATCAGAATCAATTCAAGAAACGCTTGCTTCTGGACCTGGTGAACTGTTGAAAAAAAGACGTGAAGCCATGGGGCTTACTCATGCAGATATTGCTGCTCATTTGAACTTGCGTATTAGTATCATCGAAGCGATTGAAGAAAACAATTACAAACATGTACCTAAGCTCGTTTTTGCCCGTGGGTATTTACGTTCTTATGCAAAACTGCTTGGACTTCCAGGTAATGAAATTATTGAAGCATTTAATAAACTTGAGTACCCCGAAAACCCTTCCGAGCTTCCTGCTTCTCCATTAAGGGCAGGTCAAAAAAAACCTATAAAAAAAGAGCATTCTTATATTCCTTGGATAGCATTGGTTATCCTTATTATATTATTTGCATTGGTTGGTTTCTGGAAACCAATTACTTCCTTCTTAACACCGACTCATTCTTCCTCATCAGTAGTGACAACTCAGGTTGAAAAGCCCGGCAATACTACATCGATGCAACAAGAACCAAAACAAGAAGAAACAGCATCCACAGATGAATCATCAGCTTTGCCTGATTTAGATCAATTCAAGCAAGAGAATTAAAAAACATGATTCAATCAATTCGTGGAATGAATGATATTCTTCCGGATAAGTCACCGGCATGGCAGCAACTTGAGAATCAATTAAAGTCGTTAATTCAGTCTTATGGTTACCAAGAAATTCGTTTACCCGTGCTTGAAGATACTGCTTTATTTAAACGTGCTATTGGTGAAGTCACGGATATTGTAGAAAAGGAAATGTATACCTTTCTTGATCGCAATGGAGAAAGTATTAGTTTGCGCCCAGAAGGGACGGCAGGGTGTTTGCGTGCCTGTATTCAACATAGTCTTCTACGTAATCAAACACAACGACTTTGGTATAGTGGTCCAATGTATCGGTATGAGCGGCCCCAAAAAGGACGATATCGCCAATTTTACCAATTAGGTGTTGAGGCTTACGGTTTTCCTGATATTGATATTGAACTTGAAATTATTTTAATGACTAATCGTTTATGGCATACATTAGGTTTAGAAAATAATATTATATTAGAAATCAATACACTAGGTACACTAGAAGAAAGACAAACTTATCGAGATTATTTAGTCAGTTATTTCAAACAACATGAAGCACTATTAGATGAAGATAGTAAAAAGCGCCTTACCGCTAATCCCCTTCGTATTCTTGATAGCAAAAATCCTTCTATGCAAGCGTTAATTGAAAAGGCACCCCGTCTTATTGAGCATTGCAAAGAAGAGACCAAACAGCGTTTTGAGAAACTGTGTCAAAGGCTTGAACTACTCTCTATTCCTTTTCGTATTAATTCCCGGTTAGTCAGAGGACTCGACTATTATAGTCATACGGTGTTTGAATGGGTAACGCAAGATTTGGGTGCGCAAGGTACCATTTGTGCCGGTGGACGTTATGATGCATTAATTACTCAACTAGGTGGAGGAGAATCCTCCGCATTTGGTTTTGGGTTAGGAATAGAGCGGCTTTTATTACTGCTTGAGGAAAAAACGAATTTTCTTGAGCAAGTTTCCCCTTCTACTGATATTTATAGTTTATTTATTGGAGAACAAGCTTTAGAAAAAGGGTTAGCATGGATAGAGAAATTACGGTATACCATTCCTTATCGTCTCATTTCACATTGTGGTGGGGGAAGCTCAAAAAGTCAATGGAAAAAAGCTGATAAAAGCGGTGCTCGTATTGCATTGATATTAGGTGATGAAGAAATAGAAAAAAACACCGTAGGTATAAAATTTTTAAGAGAAGATCGTCCTCAAATCGAATTAAATCAAGAGGATGTTCCGTTTTTTTTAAAAGAATATTTTAGTTAGAGTGTAAGAATGAACGTATATAGTACAGAAACTGAACAAATTGAAAACATTAAACAATGGTTTAAAAAGTATGGTCATTGGTTTTTTTCAGCCATTCTTCTTGTTTTGCTTATTGTGGGTGGCGATCGCCTATGGGAACGTCATGTTGATAAAGTAAAGAGTCAAGCGTCTGAACGCTATCAACAATTAATGGTTGGGGTTGCCGATGGCGATGCATCATTAATTGAAGCTCAATCAGCCGATTTGATTCAGCACTTCCCTAATACAGTATATGCAGAAGCAGCGTTGTTAACACAAGCTAAGCTTTCTGTTACAGAAGGTAATTATAAAAGGGCGTTAGCAAAACTCAACCGCGTTATTGTTGATGCTAAGACACCGGCTTTACGTCAAATTGCACGTCTTCGTTCAGCTAAAATACTTCGTCTTGTTTCTTCGCAAGAGAGTGGGGTTTCTGATAATTTGCAGCATGCCTTATCTTTATTGATCACAGTTGATGACTCCTCTTATTTACCTGCCATTAATGAAATGAAAGGTGATATTTATGTAAGCTTAAACAATAAGCAAAAGGCACGTGTTTTTTATCTTAAAGCCATTAAAGGTTTTTCAAAAACGCATTTAAATAATCCTCTGTTAGAAATGAAACTTAATGAAATCAGTGAATAATAAACTTTCTCTCGCTGCCCTATTAGTTGCAGGGTTAGCACTTACTAGCTGCGGCAAAATTGATAATTTTATGCTGGGCAAAGATAATACACCTGCCCCTGCACAATTAGAATCCATTAAGCCAACACTTGATGTTAACACCATGTGGGAAGCTAATGCAGGCTCAGGCACAAAAGGAAACTCCTTAGAAATGTCCCCAGCTGTTGATACTAAAGCTGTATACACTGCTGATGTGAAAGGAAGAATAATGTCTTTTGATCGCGAAACAGGAAAAAAACTCTGGGAAACTGATCTAGATGATAAAAATTCTTATAACCAGATTCTTAGCGGACCTTCTGTTGGAGAAGACGTTCTTGCAGTAACAAACCAAGACGCCCAAGTCATTGTATTTGATTCAAGCACAGGTGAAAAACTCTGGCAAAAGACAGTGTCTAATGAAGTCTTAGCCCCACCAACCATTGCAGAAGGAAAAGTATTTGTAAAAACGGTTGATGGCAATCTCTCTGCTTTTGACGCAAGAACAGGTAGCCATGTATGGACGTACACCCATGGTGCTACACCATTAATTATGCGGGCTGGTAGTTCTGCCCAAGCATTATTCGGGGTAGTAATTGCAGGTTTTGCCGATGGAAAATTGGTAGGGCTCCGTGCTGATACAGGACAAATTTTATGGGAAAAACCAATGGCCACCCCTGAAGGGGCCAGCGACGTTGAGCGGATGGCTGATATTGATGCAGATCCCATTGTTAATGATGGCGTTGTATATGTTGCTGCTTATCAACAAAATGTTTCTGCAATGTCTTTGCAAACAGGTGAAATCATCTGGAAAAAAGAAAATATATCTGCCTTTAATAATATGGCTATTAATAGTAATGCGCTTTTTGTTATCGATAGTAATAGTGATATTTGGGCTATTGATAAAAGTTCTGGTGCAATTTTGTGGGAACAAAAAGATTTTCATAATCGCCGTTTGACAGCTCCTGCCATAATAGATGGAAAAGCACTTGTCTTTGGTGATTATCAGGGATATGTGAGCTGGATTTCTTTGGATGATGGCCATGCAGTTGCGCGTATGCGCCCTTCTAGTGATGCTATTTCTGTTGAACCTGTCGTTGATGGTAACCAAGTATATGTTTTAACATCCGATGGAAGTTTAGCTGCCTATCAAATTCAATAGAGTTAAATTATGTTAACAATCGCAATTGTAGGCCGTCCTAATGTCGGAAAATCAACTTTATTTAATCGTCTAACCCGTTCTCGGCAAGCTATTGTTGCTGATGAACCTGGCGTTACGCGGGATCGTTTATACGGTGAAGGAAAACTTGGTATAGAACCGGGTGTTGAACCTTATATTGTTATCGATACTGGAGGAATTGGCGCTGAAGATAATGCTCATGATCGTTTAGACAAAGCCTCAGAAAGTATTATAGAACAAACTGAACAACAAGCACGCCAAGCAGCCGAAGAAGCGGACTGTTTATTATTTATTGTGGATGCACATGCTGGCCTTATGCCCGATGATGAAGCAATGGCACATTATTTGAGGTGTCTTAAAAAGCCTGTTTACCTTGTTGTTAACAAAATTGATGGACTGCCGTCAGATACTGCTTGCACTGAGTTTTACGCCATGGGATTAGGTGAACCTCACCCCATTTCAGCTTCTCATGGCCATGGTATTACCACATTAATTACCTCTATACTAGAAAATGTAAAAGATTCTAACTCTGAGGCCTTTTCTCTTGATTCCTTGCCTGAAGAACTTCATCCAGGCATTCGTGTTGGCATCATTGGTCGTCCTAATGTTGGAAAATCCACACTAGTGAATCGTATTTTAGATGAGGAACGTGTTTTAGTTGCTGATATGCCTGGTACTACACGTGATAGTATTTTTATTCCTTTTGAAAAGCATGATCAACAATATACCCTTATTGATACAGCTGGTGTGAGAAGACGCGGAAGAATTACTGATACCGTAGAAAAGTTTTCAGTTGTTAAAACCCTTCAAGCTATCGAAAAATCCCAAGTATGTGTCTTTTTAGTTGATTCGATAGAAGGCGTTACCGATCAAGACTTACATTTAATTCGCTTTATTATTGATGCAGGAAAAGCTTTAGTAATCGGAATCAATAAATGGGATGGATTAGGTGGTGTTGAAAAAAATAAAATTCGGGAAAGTATTAAATGGCGTCTCGATTTTGCGTATTTTGCTTCCATACATTTTTTGTCAGCGCTACGTGGTACAGGGGTAAATGCTTTATTTAAATCAATTCGCCAAGCATACGAATCCGCAACCAAATCTTTATCTACGCCTATATTAACGCGTATTTTAGAAGCGGCTGTAGAAGCGCACGAAACACCTATGATTAATGGTCGACGCATTAAGCTACGATACGCACATCCTGGCGGCCATAATCCTCCATTGATTGTCATTCATGGTAACCAAACAACAAAGTTGCCAGACAGTTATCGTCGATATTTAATTAATACTTTTAGAGAAGCATTAAAATTATCAGGAACCCCTATTCGCCTAGAACTAAAAAACAGCGAAAACCCTCATGCAGGCAAAAAAAATCTCTTGACCCCACGGCAGGAGCGTAAACGAAAACGTTTAATGAAGTTTTACAAAAAGAAATAGGAGAAAGTTATGGCTGCCCCGACATCTAGTAGATATTTTTTCATTGCCATTCCAATTATTATTATTGGTGGAATGTTTTTTATTTTCTATCACGGTTTATCTTTTAATCCCTATGGCACTGGGGTTAAAATAGTCAATAAAGCAATGCCATCAGCAAAAACAACAGACTTATTTCAATGGAATAATTTAATTGATGTAAAGAGTTTTACCAAGCAAAGCCAAGGACGCTGGTATCTTATTAATGTCTGGGCTAGTTGGTGTGAGCTCTGCCTAAACGAACAACCCTTCTTAATGGATTTAGCACGGCAAGGAGTTATTATTTATGGAATAAATAATACAGATGGTGCCCCAGCAGCAAAAAAATGGCTTCAAACTTATGGCAATCCTTACACTGAAGTATTATGGGATGCACGGAATGTTGTATCCGTGGCATTAGGCACCACAAGTGTACCATCAACTTTTCTTATTGATCCTCGAGGCGTTATTCGATGTAAAGTCACTGGCGCATTAACATTGAATGTTTGGAAAAACACTCTCATCCCTATTATAGAAAAAAATGAAATTATTAAGGTACCACCACCACCAAAGAATAGATTCCCTGTCACAAAAATTAGAACCTAAAAATGTGTTTGAATAGGAAGATCATTCATAAGGTTAGATTGTATGCCTACCCGTTCCGTTTTTGTGGGCGGGTACAAGACCCGCCCCTACTAGGAGCATTAAATATTTAAAAAAACAATAAATTTATGAATAATCTGATAATCCCTTCAAGAAATACTTATATCTATATAATAAAAAGTATTGTTATTTCAATGGCTCTTATTTGTTTTTCTTGGGCACATGCTGAATCTCATGATGTTTACGCATTTACAGACCCAGCAAAACAAACCGAGTTTAATACACTTTTAAAAGACTTACGTTGCCTTGTTTGCCAAGGCCAAGATTTACATGATTCTCAAACCCAATTTGCAGAAACACTCCGGCAAGAAATTCACCAGTGGGTACTTGAAGGTAAATCCGAAGAAGACATTCTTAATATTCTCGTTGAACGTTATGATGAATCTATCTCTTATAAGCCTTCCTTTCAAAAAAGCACCTATATTTTATGGATTGCCCCTTTTGTTCTATTTTTTCTTGTAATTCTTTCTCTCTTTATCACTATTGCAAAACGCAAAAAACCGCTATGACACATTCACGCCCCCTACTTCTTCTTGTTGATGGATCTTCCTATTTTTATCGTGCTTTTCATGCCCTTCCTCCTTTAACCAATAGTAAAGGGCAAGCAACAGGCGCAATCTATGGTGTTACAAACATGTTAAAGCGTTTGCTGAAAGATCATGTAACGGAACATATTGCCGTGGTTTTTGATGCCAAGGGCGAGAATTTTCGTCATAAATTGTATGATCAATATAAAGCACACCGTCCACCCATGCCCGATGATTTAAGTAGCCAGTTTGAACCTCTTCTTGAACTGATTGATGCACTTGGATTGCCCATTATCATCGAGCCTGATGTTGAGGCCGATGATGTTATCGCTACGTTAGCCAATCAGGCTGAAAAGGCAGGGTTTGATGTTATTATTTCTACAGGAGACAAAGATTTAGCACAATTAGTTAATGATCATACTATTTTGATTAATACCATGACACAAACTCGCTTAGATCGCGCAGGTGTTATTGAAAAATGGGGGATTACCCCCGAACAAGTTGTCGATTATTTAAGCCTCATCGGTGATAAAGTTGATAATATTCCTGGCATTGCAGGAGTTGGCCCTAAAACAGCAGCTCAATGGTTAAAGCAATATCATTCTTTAGAAAATTTACTGGCTCATGCTGATGAAATTAAAGGAAAAGCAGGTGAATTGTTGCGCACATCATTTGAACAATGTCGTCTAGCCAAACAATTAGCCTCTTTAAAACATGATTTATCGTTAAGAATTACCCCTGAAAATTTGCATCTTTCACCTTTAAATGAAGAAAAATGGATTGAGTGGCTAAAAATCCTTGAATTTAAAAGCTGGTTAAAAGCCGCCAATGATAAAGATATAAAGCAAGAGAAAAAAACCCTCTCCCAGCAAGCATGTCCCCCTTTTCAAAAAGGCATATATACCACTATTTTGACTGAAGAAGCCTTTATAGAATGGCTCCATCGCTTAGAAACTGCCGAGAGTTTTGTTATTGATGTAGAAACAACATCACTGAATCCCCTTGATGCGCAATTAGTAGGCTTTTCATTTGCAGTAAAATCAGGGGAAGCGGCTTATCTTCCTTTCAAGCATTATTATATGGGTTCTCCTACCCAATTGGATATGGATAAAGCACTAGAAAAGCTTAAACCTATTTTGGAAAATCCCCTGATAAAAAAAATCGGCCAAAACTTAAAATATGATGTGAATGTTTTAAAGAATATGGGCATCCACTTAGAAGGTATCACCTTTGATACCATGTTAGAATCATATATGCAAAACAGTGCTTCAGGCCGACATGATATGGATACCCTTGCATTAAAACATTTAGATTATAAAACACTGTCCTTTGAAGAATTAGCAGGTAAAGGGGCAAAACAACTAACTTTCGATCAAATCGATCTTGAACGCGCCGCTTTTTATGCTGCAGAAGATGCTGATATCACCCTTCAATTGCATGAGTGTCTATGGCCTCAAATAGCAGCCCATGAAAAAATGGTGACACTTTTTCATACGATTGAAATGCCTTTAATGCTTATATTGGCAAAAATGGAATATCATGGGGTATTAATTGACGCGCAATGTTTACAAAAACAAAGTATAGATTTAGCAAAACGTCTTAGTGAGCTTGAAAAAGAGGCCCATGTTTTGGCTGGAGAACCCTTTAATCTGCAATCGCCCAAACAATTACAAGTGATCCTTTTTGAAAAGCATCAGTTGCCTGTTCTACAAAAGACACCCAAAGGACAAGCCTCTACTGCCGAAGAAGTATTGCAAGAACTGGCTTATGATTATCCTTTGCCAAAAATTATTTTAGAACACCGGCATTTAAGTAAATTGAAATCCACTTATACCGATACGTTACCTCAATGTGTCCATACTAAAACTTGTCGTGTACACACTTCCTATAATCAAGCCGTTACCAGCACAGGCAGACTTTCATCAAGTCAACCTAATCTTCAAAACATACCCATTCGTTCGGAAGAAGGCCGTAAAATTCGACAAGCATTTATTGCACCCGAAGGTTATCAATTATTAGCTGCTGATTACTCTCAAATTGAATTGCGCTTGATGGCTCATTTATCACAAGATACAGGATTATTAAAAGCATTTGCCCAAGGCTTAGATATTCATCAAGCCACCGCTGCAGAAGTCAATAATATCCCACTTAATGAAGTCACATCCGAACAACGTCGGCATGCAAAAGCGGTCAACTTTGGACTGATTTATGGTATGTCTGCATTTGGGTTGGCTAAACAATTAGGTATTTCTCGTGAAGAAGCCCAGCGTTATATTGATATCTACTTTGATCGCTACCCTAAAGTACAAGAATTTATGGAGAATACCCGGAACTTTGCGCGTCAACACAGTTACGTTGAAACTATTATGGGACGTAGAATGCCAGTCCCTGATATCCATACAAATAATACCCAGCGTAAGCGCGCTGCTGAGCGAGCTGCTATTAACGCCCCACTTCAAGGAAGTGCCGCTGATATTATTAAACTAGCCATGATTCGTGCCGATAAATGGATTGAGGAAAACAAAATGGCTATCACACTCACTATGCAAGTTCATGACGAATTAGTATTTGAAGTTAAAAGTGATATTTTAGCGGAAGCAAAAATACAAATTAAGCAGATTATGGAAAATGTCGTTGCGCTTACTGCTCCACTTGAAGTATCAATTGGTGTAGGCAATAATTGGGATGAAGCCCATTAATCTACATTGCTACTTCTTGTGAGTGAGATTAAAAAAATAGCGATTAAATGAAAAATATTATGTTATTTTTTATATGCTAAACTAATAATACAATGTAAGAATACAAAAGAGACTAAAATTATGCCTGCAATAAACTCAACAGAGAAATATAGTTATAATGATATTCCAAAAGTAGATGCCACGCCTACTTATTTTCTGCGTATTACTCTTATAACAACGTCCCTACTAATAAAGGTAATCAATCCACTACTGCTTCTGCCAGCCTTAGCTTACCTTACCTTTGACATGGCTAATCATATGAAACGAGCTATGCGGGGCTATGGGGTAGATGCAGAAGAACAGAAAAATTGGATGTTTACTCATATGACTGAGGATGAACAAGCTTCTTTTTTAAATCAAATTTTTGATGAGCATAAAGGTAAATCGGGTATATTTGCCTCCACACGTGATTCTAAAAAATTTGACACTTCACGCAGACTATTTGAAGGCTATCAAGAAAGAAAGAACCCTCCTACTTTTAAGGATTTAAGAAAGTACATGGGTATACACGAAACTATTCATAATGAATTTATTTATTCCCCTCATAGTAATTCGGGTAGAACACTTTTTTCTACAGTGATGCGCGTGAGAGATCTTAACGTTTTACAACGTTTCTTTGATGAGTTGAATGAAGATAGAAAATCACATGTTATTTCAGCAATTAATGCATCATATAAATCGTCACGTTTTTCCTGTGAAGCATCTAAAGATTTAGCCGCATCATTAATAGCTGAAGATTCTGATGAGAATAAATTCACTGCTGTAAAATCTTTCTTGGACTCAGAATACGTACTGCGCAATAGAAACAATAAAAATTTCAAGATGCTAGAAATATTAGAAAAAGAAATTACACGGGTTTATCATTGTATTCCTAGCGCTCCTCCCCTTCCCGCCTAAAAAATAAAGTCACTACCGTATTTGAAAAATGTCGTTGAGCTTACTGAGCAGGGGGATGAAGCCCTTTCATTATATTAGGCCTTAAAGTTGTAATATAGATAATATTAGAATATTTTTAAACAAATGTCATGACTTCTTTTATGTTACTTCCTAATCAACTTAATTCTCTTACAAACAGATTTGTCTCTATTGATGAATTTGGAAAAGTAAGCAATGTAATACGTTTACATAGAGCGTCCCCCTCTACACCAGGCTTTATTAGGATGCGCAATAGTATCTAATAAACCACCATTATTTATATAATAAATAATTTCTTCAAAGAAGATATCACGCTCTTGTTTGAGCTTGTTATTCTTTTCAGTAATTGGATTCTTCTCCTTTGGGGAAACTCAGAAATGGTGCCGATGAGAGGACTCGAACCTCCACAGATTGCTCTACTAATACCTGAAACTAGCGTGTCTACCAATTCCACCACATCGGCAAGGAAGTTGGTCATTCTAAGAATGTTTAACATTTTTGTCAATCTTAAAAAATCTTCTTTGCTTAGTCAATGATGGGCTAGTTTACCCATCATTTCCTGAAATAATTAGAATTTACGCAATGTTCAACTTTTTTAAACGATGTTTAACCGCTCCACGACTTCTCAAAGGCTTTATCGGCATTTTATTCAATTCTTCATCTACCCAGCAATACAGATATGATAAAGTCTTCAATTGGTGCAGCATTTTCCTCGTAGTTTTGTACTCTGAAAAAATTGAAATTTACAGTGTTATGTCCTTCGATATTAGTTCAACCACAGCATCATTCCCGCGCAACAATGCCTGCGCGAGAAGAGAATGACGCCGTGCTGTAATTAACCTCATTTATATAGTTCAAAAAGTCGAACATCGCGTGAATTTTATCCAAGACTGTGTGCAACATCGCGCTCTTTTAATAATGCATTCCACTTCTCCTCGAGTTTTGTTTGTGCTTGCTGAACTGCTGCTACAATTTGTTCTTTTTCAGTAGGTGTATATTCAGCTTTGACAGGAATCGGTTTATCGCTAGGACGTGAAGTTTTAAATCGTTCAGATGTTGGTGTATGCCATGAACTATTACTAATTTTACTTCCAAACTGAATAGTATTTAACTGATCTACCGCTAATGCAAAACGCGCATTATCATTTGTTGAAGCTGCTGCAGTAATTTCCTCAAAAATTGCTAATGTATCCTTATAAGCTTCCTCATTTTTATTGTAGGCATCGTTTTCTTGAAGGAAAGCCGGTGTGTCCTTCAATAAAGCCTTAATAGCTTCAACACTATCTTCTTTAGAAAAGCGATTATATTTATTAGCCAACTTTCTTATCTCGTCAGGAACAACAAATGGCCTTCCCGGATCATCTTTTGCAGTAATATCTTTTTTAATCGTCATCGTTAAATTTTCTACTTTGAATCCTCGCATTAGTGCTGCACGATACAGCACCTCTGCTTGGGCTTCAGAAGTTGCCACTAAATCTGCTTTACGATTTTCAGGAGATACAACAGGAGATTTTTGATCATATGAGCACCAGAGGGTAGTAGCCATATCATAGCAAACTTTTAAAACCTTTGGCGATCGTCTAACTTCAGCAGCTGTCATTTGCCCAAAATCGGCATATACAGCACCATTCTCTAAAAAAGATAATTTTACTATTTTTTTATCATCTGTAACTAATTGAAACTTAATGCCCTTCTTCTTTATATCATCTTTTTGTAATGCCGTTTTAAAATCCTCAAATGTTGGCAAACTTTCAGGATCATTTTCAATTAAAAAACTATCCGACAGCACTTCACCCGTTTCTAAAGGAGGCACAACGCTTGTTAAACTGAATAGCTCGTTTCCTTCTTTCTTCTTTTTGTCTTCTTCGAGGGCCGCTTTTACTTTTTCTCGTTCCTCCTTTATATTTTTCTCACATCTTTCTCGATGAACTTTCTGAGCAGCCTCAATGAGCTCTGGATCTTGTTGTAAAATAATGGGAATCCATTTTTTATTCGTATCATGTTGTTTGAAAGCATTCATTTGCGATTTAGTAATTTGTGCATCCAAATCTGCGCTTTCTTGTTTATGAACGGGAGTTAATAATACTTCTGCGGCCATTCTATTTCTTAATTCTCTAGCCTCATCATTATCTGCATCAATATTCTTTTCTGTAAGATTTTCTATTTCCCGTTGATAGCCTGCAATAATCATCTTAAACATTGGATTATTTTTTGCTTTGCCATAAATAGTCGTTAACGTTGCTTCGTTTCCTTTATTTATCATTGCTGTGGCTAAATTTTTTGCATCGTCCTTATGCTGCTCACGCATTTTAGCCTTAGCTGAATGATAGATACTACCTAATTTCCAAAAACCAAATTCCGAAACAAAGGAGGGAGCGTGTTTGGATTGCTCATGATATTCATCTAACTCTCTCTGTATCTCTGCCGTATTTCCAGCCAAAGCATTCGAATAAACCGGATTAGTTAATACCTCTTCATTAGTTTTTGTTAGTTGATCTGCAGCAAGATAAGGTGATGCATCATTCATTGCATCATTCAGATCATCAGCATAAACACGAAGTTGGCGAGCTCTTGAGATCAGTTTCAGAGGATTAGCCGCTTTTGATCCAGGATAGAGTCTATGCTCCTCTGGATTAAACATAAGCTTATTTTCCTTAGAAATAATGTCATCAGCAGAAGCATATTTATTTGCAAAATCATTCGGGCTAAATGGTCTTTTTACTCTAGAAACAACAGAACCAACCGCACCCGACATAGAGTCATAAAAGCCTTTAACATAGCCATACAGTGCCGTTTCATGAGGAACAGTTTTCCTTTTTTCAGCCATATTATTACCTCTTAAACTTATCTATAAAATATAATGTCATTATACTGAATTATGTCTTAAATTTATATTAAATTATCGTCAAAATCATCCACTTTAATCACATTTTGACGCAATTTTTCTGCTTCTACTAATAACTCCGCTTCTTGTGCAGTAAGAATATTTTTATTGAGCGCTGAATAAATACGCTCTTGTTGCGTAAACCCTGAAATATCCTTCTTTTTTAAAGCCTCTGTAATTTTAAATTCTAGAGGTTCTACTGCTAATATCTTATTAAAAGCCTCTTCCAATTGACCAACGGGGTTATTAGCCAATGGCTCTTTAAAAACCGCATAACATAGCTGCGAACGAGCTTTGGTATTATGAGTCATTAAATCAGCGATAGTGTTTTCTAATTTGTCCGTAGGTTTTAAATTGTTTTTCTCTTTTATAAAAAATAAACGCTTTAATAGTCTCAGCGTTTTTATATGTGAAAGATTTTGCCAAAGCCCTTGCCATGCTTCTTCCATTTTAGATAACAAGGTTTGGCATGACCATTCAAAAAAGGGCAAACTTTCAACATTCTCACCCTCATCATGATAATATTTTATCACTGATGCTAAAAAATATAAGGCACTTAACATATCAGCCAAGCGTGCAGAAATTCGCTCTTTATGTTTTAACTTTGCTCCAAGGATTAGCATCATCATATCAGACATAAAAGCTAATCGAATACTGTAGTATCTCATCGCCTTAAAATAAGGCAACACGATAGGTGATAAACCTTTACTGTTATTTTTCATCCACAACATACGTTTAACATGTTTAGCGATTAATTTTACATGACCAAATACAGCCCGTTGGAAACGAGGTAATTCATTTTTTTGAGCAGCAATCATTTCTTCTTGAATAAAAGGATGGCAACGAATTGCCCCCTGTCCATAAATAATAAAGTTGCGCGTTAAAATATTGGCACCTTCCACAGTAATACCAATAGAAGAAGCCTCAAAAGCACCTGCCAGATAATTTCTAGGTCCTAGGCATAATGCTTTTCCTCCATGAATGTCCATTGCTTTGATTAGTATTTTACGCTGTAATTCGGTCGTATAACATTTTAAAATAGACGATAATACCGCTGGTTTTTCCCCTTGATCCAATGTTGCTAAGGTGACAGAAAGCGCCGCGTTAATAATATAAGTATAGCCCCCTATCTCTGCAAGGGCTGCTTTTATTCCCTCAAATTCTGCAATAGGACGATTAAATTGGCGTCGCACTCGAGCATAGGCGCCTGAAGTAAGTGCTGCCATTTGCGCCCCTCCGGCAGCGCCTGATGGCAAAGCAATGGCTCTTCCCGCACTCAGGCATTCGACTAGCATTTGCCATCCACGTCCAGCCATTGAAACCCCGCCTATAATCCAGTCAAGAGGGATAAAAACATCTTTACCCTGGGTAGGGCCATTAAAAAAAGCTGTTCCTATGGGGAAATGCCGTCTTCCTTTTGTTATTCCTGGCGTATTGGCCGGAATCAACGCACAAGTCAATCCTATATCTTCTTTTTCTCCCAAAAGATGCTCAGGATCGAGTAAATGAAAAGCTAATCCCATTACTGTTGCGATAGGACAAAGCGTAATGTAACGTTTATTCCAATTGAGTAAAATGCCTACAGTAGCTTTTCCATTCCATTCCCGTTGGCATACTACTCCTCTATCAGGAATTGAAGTGGCATCGGAACCTGCATCAGGATTAGTCAAAGCAAAACAAGGAATTTCATCACCACAGGCTAAACGGGGTAAATAATAATTTTTTTGTTCATCTGTTCCGTAATGTAATAATAATTCTGCCGGCCCAAGAGAATTTGCCACCCCGACTGTTGTTGCAGCAGTCATACTTTTACTTGATAGGCGCATCAGAATAAAAGAAAGCGCACTAGGGGAAAAAGCATGGCCACCATACTCTTTAGGAATGATTAACCCTAAAAACCCCTTTGTTTTTATCCACTGCCAAGCTTCTTCAGAAATATCCATACGTTCATGGGTAATTTCCCAATCATCCAATAGCCGACACAAACCATTTAACTCATTCTCAAAAAAGTTTTGTTCATCTACAGAATAGTCTACTTTGGGCTGGCTAAATAATATTTTCCAATCTGGATTGCCGTTAAATAGATATTGTTCAAATCCTACTGTTCCAGCTAATAGAGCTTCCTGCTCTGTGGAAGAAAGAGGTGGAATTTTTTGTTTATACCATTGCAAAAGTTTTTCGATGAACATGATTAACTCTTCCTGAAAGAATCATTAAGACAAAGTTGCTGAGCCACTTCATGAATTTTTTCAGCACATTCAATTGGATATTCCAAAGGAAACATATGGGTACCTTCTATGCCAAAGCATCGGTGCTTATATTGTTTTTGGGCAACACGAATTCCCATGGACTTCAACCAGTCACTTTGTTTCCCATAAATTAAAGCCGAAGGAATACGCTCAATAGCACTATAATCTTTAAAAAGGGAAAACAAATGAGGAAGCGTACAATATATTTGGTATTCCTTTTCTTTATCAAACTCAAGATAATATCCCTCATTATCATGTTTTATTCCATATTTAATATAGTCGTTAAAACACTCCGGGTCAAATCGCCTAAAAAAAGGTTTTGCATCAAAATAGGCTTTCAACTCAGCCTCAGTTTTCCAATGATCACGGCGTTTTTTTGCTTGAACAGCAGAAGTCGTCCGCTTAATCCATCCAAACCGCTTCGCTAAATAAATCATTTTAAGCTTTATTTTACTTGCCCAAAAAGCATCCAGCCCAATCACTGCTTTAAATAATTCTGGCCGCTTAACAGCCCCCATATAGCTAAGCAAGCCACCAAGAGAATGCCCTACTGCAATAACAGGAACATCCGCTTGCTTTTCAATACTTAATAATACTTCATCGACTAAATGAGGCCAATTTTCAGTAATAGGATAATCATCATGATGCCCTATCTTCTCAATATAAATAACCTCATAATTATATGCTTCAAGTTGTTTGAGCATTTTTTGGTAAGCAAGAGAAGGAAACCCATTGCCATGCGCGAAGTGAATAATTGGTTTACGCTGTGATGAAGAAGCTTTGACTATCTCCACCGCGGCACAAGCTCCCTATCCATCAAACAAGCACGTGCACCAAAAAAGTAATATCCTATTACTATCGCAAAAGTAAAAAGAATCCAAAGTTGTGTCAGTGCATGGGCAAAATATAAAACTTCTAGGAAAAGCAATCCTGGTGTAACAGCAATAGCTAATACCCTTGCTGCTTGTAGCCAGGGTAGTTTTGAACGGCGAAGCGCAAGATATAATAGATTGGCGAGCGTAGAGAAAAAGAATAAACAAGGCAAAGATAATGCCCATATAAAGCTAGTCAGATAAAAATAGGCTGTATTCACTAAATTCATTTTAATTTGGTTGAGAATTTTCCCTAATTCAGTAGCCCCCAAAATCTCAGCATTACTTTTATCAATTTTGAATTTGTCAGAAATTATTTTCTGTCCCCAGGGAGAGTAGTTTTGTATTTGTAGATAATCCTGCGTAATTAATACGGGAATAAAAACAGAATTAAAGGATTCAATTGTTCTAGGCAAATTAATAACCACCTCAGGAATTGGATGTTCAGCAGAAGGTGCAGGAGGCCAAATCCATACTTCTGTTTTCTCGGTTATTCCTTTGCTCTTATCCTCTTTAAACTTGATTTTATCGTCTTTAATAATTAACGTTGGCATTTCTTTTATAGCAGGTTCTAATGACTCAGAAAAAAAATGTCTAGTATGTTGAATAAACTGAAAAGCAATAGGCGCAGACAAAATAAAAGCAACTAACAATAGATACATTCCACCTATGCCTGACCATCTTTTAGCTGCATCTATATAGATGCTAGGAGAATAAAAAGAGAGCCATAAAGCTTGCCAATATGAATAATGATTTGTCTTTTTCTTTTTTGCCATAATATTTAGAGAATACCTTAAAATATTTATGAATGGAATATTTACGAAGATATTTGCGATGGGTTTCACCTTTGCAAAAGGGTTCTGCGAGAGGGATACCCTCATGAGTTACCTCACTCAGTGAGGTGGGATTCTTGTTCCATTCTGTCTGTGGGAATCAGCATGAAAAAATAAAGCGCATCCATGCCAAAAGCTTCTCCATTCCTTGCTAATATTACTTCTCATCGTGTTTAAAAATGATAACATGCTTTACCTACCTGAAAATATTCGTCTATTCTTTATCTTAAAATTAAAGACGTGCCGTATGACTTTCCGGAATAACCATGCCACCAGTATGATTATGGGCTATTTCACCTGAATCGAGGTTGAGTTCTTGTTCCTCACTCCTTTCTTGAGATTGTGAATGTTTCGGTAATTTGTCTTTAGCTGTAGAAAGAGCGAAAGACCAACGTAAGACTGTGCCTAATGAATTTCCTGTATGTTTGGATGTTTCTTTCTCTGCATCCCTATCCTTTCCAGTTTGACCATGAAGACGTCGTAATTCTGCAGTTTCAGCTTTGAGTCTAGCTAATTCTCTTGTAGATTCTTCTAATCTTCTGGTGGACTGAATACGACTAGCTCGGGCATCTCTGGCTAATTTCTCACATCTTTCATTTTCTTGAGCAACTTGTTGTGATTTTTGATACATTTCTAAGATTTCTTTGACAAGAAAAGTCCACACTAAAGTGAGACGGCATTGTAAACGTTTTAGTGAAATGGCTTCTTTGCCCTGGCCGATGCTTGTAATGCCCGTAGGTAAAGGGTTTTTTTCTGGATCGTAGGCTGTTAGCAAGGGTTGTAATTGAGCCTCAAAAGTGGGTAGGTCTTTCTTGTATTGATCATACGTCATTCCTTTTTTCCCCAGAATCTCCATATGTAGCTTTTCTATTCTCTTCATTCCGCCTGCATTCACAAAGTTTTGGTAATATTCCAAGCGCTCATCAAAAGTGCGGTCAAAGCATTGGTTGATTTTCTCTTGTGTTGACCCGCCTCGTTCAAACGCTATCTCCCAGGCTTCAATGTCTGTACAGGAAATCAATGTCATTTTTAAAAGTATTAATGCGTCATGTGCTTTTTTTAAAAGAGCTTTTTCTTCTTCGGCTGTTAAAACTTCTGCGGGAGAAGGATTTATCAAGCTAAGTACCTGTGAAGAAGTGCTGCCGTAAGTCTCCGCTAATCTCTCGACAGGAGGAGAAACAATTTGCGCTTCCACATCTTCTTGTGTTTCTCCCTGTTTTAATGAAGCAGCGGAAGCTTGTGGCCCCAGCATAGTCGCTAAGCTTGTATCTACCGCTGTTGCTGTTTCACCGGTATTTTGTGAAGCTTGAGTATAACCTCCAGGTTGGCGTCTCCAAATTCTTTCTCTTACCCAGTTTAGGATAGACCATAAGCCATTTCCTAATCTATGCCAAAAGCTTCTCCATCCCTTGCTGATATTACTTCTCATCGCGTTTAAAAATGCTAACATATTAGTACCTATGCTTTTTCTTTAAAAGAAACCTGGTTTAGGAGAAGGTTTCTTTTCCTCTTTATTATCCGGTTTCCTCCCTACTAAAGCTAACTGTTCTGCTAATTCACGTTTAGCTTCCTCTGATTGTTTAAGCGCTTGTTTTGTTTCCTCAAGTTCTTGGGTTGTGTCTTCCAGTGCTTGTTGTGTCCGCGCCAATTGAAGCGCAGTGTCTGGCTCAAATCTCACAACTAAATCCATTTTTCGACCGTAGTAAGCCGGCAAAAAAGATGAACCTACCGCTACCAACCCTTGATTCGGAAAAGCATGAGGAGTCATCTGGGTTGTTTTTTCATCTCCCCATTTGATTAATCCTGCTTCTTTACCACTACCATGCATCACAGGGGTAGCCTCTTTCAAAAAAGCTTGCGCATGGTTTACCAACCGACCTTTAAAGGGGCTTTGTACCTGAAAAAGACCAAAATTCCACGCAGCCCGTGGGCTGTGGCTTATCATCTCCTGTATTTTAGCACAATAGTCATAAAAATGACTCATATGTTGCGGAATATTTTTCCCCATGGCGGTAAATATAGCATGATGTTGTTGTCGTTGTGTATGAAGCTCTGTTCCCCGATTTCTTCCTCGCCACGAAAAATACGATTGATTTTCTTTTACAAATTGAGCCCAATATCTTTCGATACTTTCTTGAAATTGCTGGGCATGCTGGCTCATGGTTGCTGTTTGAGTGGGATTTTCCCAAAGTGTGGCAAACCAATTGAGCACTTTACCTAATTTAGCCCAGAGAGGCTTTTCTGTCTCGGAGGCTTGCTCCCAGCTTTGATAAGCCCGCTTAAATAAATGCGAAAGCGTTGCTTCATTGGACGAAAAAATACTGCCAGTGACAACGCCGCTGTCTAATAGATAATACACCAGTTCTAAACGTCGTTCTAACTCGGCTAAGCTGGTTTCTTCTACATATTGAATCAGTGTCCTTTGTGTTTCTAAGGGAATGGCTTGCTGTGTTGCGATTTGTGTGTGGATAAGTGCTATATCGGGGCCGCTATAATCGGTCCAATAAACACCATGGGGTGTTTTTAAGCGACAAGTAATGGATTCTTCCGTAGAAGGAGGATAGAGGTAAAGTGTTTTGTTGTTAGGCAATTCGGAAACAAAAGCATAGCCTTCTGGAATCATATTTAGTGCTACATTACATGCACTTTCAATTGCATAAGCTAAGAGTGGTTTTTGGGAATGGCAAGCATCTGGATGCAAGCCTATATCCAAGAAATGTTCCAATAACTGACTCGTTGGACGAAATAAATAACCTTCTATCCGCGTTAAAAAATGATTCCATTTTCCCTGAAAGCAGCTTTTTATCAAATTATCTTGTTCCTCTGCAGAAAAAGTCGCCCAAGCCATACGGACATCGGCAAAACGATTGAGTACAGGAAATAAAACATCTTTAAAAGCTTGATACATATTATCAATTAGATTTTTTTGTAAGGTTGGTGCGGAAAAAATGGTATTTAATTTTGCCTTCAGTTGCGGAATATCGTCTGAAGCAAGGGCTTGCTGACAAATTGATTTTTCAGCTAGGGATAAAGTAGACCAATAAGGCTTGATTTTATCAGTTTCTATCCAGGCGTGGAAAGAGGTTTTCATGCCTTCGATTAACGCATCATTTAAATCGAGTTGTTCTTTAACAGGCCAATCCAGGTAAAGACCGCGTAAGTCACGTTTTAATTTTTTAAAACCTATTTCTTCAGCACACCTTACATAGGAGTCTTGTTCTTTCTTTGTGCATTCCTGCCACGCATTTTTAAAGCCTTCAGAACTCTGTTCGAGGTAACGGGCAAATCCTGCGTTTCTGCCTTCTTGTATCATACGTGTAAAAGAATCTTCCCAATCTTCAGACGAGGTGCCTTGAAAAAGTGTTAGTGCGCCATTCCAATCTTGTTTTTCTAGCGCTTGGATAATCAACTGCTGTTTGTTTTTAGGGGTATTTTGCCAGGCTTTTTCTTGGCGAGCTTTTCTTAACCATAATTTCCAGCCCCGCTCAAAATAAGCAGCGGTTGCATGACGACATTGCACAATAAATTCTTCCGGCACTGCTTGGTCAAACTGATAGGTTAACCATTGGATTAATTCTTTATTTTGTCTCAGCAACATGGCTTCTTGCATCAGCGAAAGCTGGGTGTCTTCTATCGTTTGATAGGCATTTTTTATACGAGGTATACTCATTACCAATATTTCCATTCGAAACAATTTGCTTTTATGGATATCTTGTAATTGTGCCTGCAATACTTCTTGGAGTGTAGAGTCCTCATTTTTCTGTGCTTCTAGCTTCAATTCTTCTAATTGTTTTAACTGGCGCTCCAAACATTGAGGAAACAGTGCTAATACATTGCCGACATTAACGGAAGGTGAGTTAAGGGTTTGTTCCAGTTGCTGCCAGAATAGATCCGCTATATATTGCCCGGTGCGATGCCAAGCACTTCTTTTTCTCTGAAGCGGAAGGTTATTGTGATAAGGCGGCAACGTAGGGGATAAACCTGATAAAGGGCCAATGGCAATTTCTGAAGAAGGATTCTCTTCCCATACCCCGGATTCACACAAGCTTATTACATCACGCTCCCGTCTAAACCAGGCGGCTTCAATTTCTTCTGAGGTTTTGTGCGTATTTAAACTCCTCTCTTCCGCCGCTTTCCTAGCAAAATAGTGTTCTCGTTCAAGAAATAAACCGTGAGGACTGCCCTCGGCATGCTCGTTCAGGATATCTTCAATGTTCTGATAAATGCAATTGGAGGATGCTTCGTGTTCACGCCAATGAAAAAGCAATTTTTGACGGTCATTTTCTGTTTGAAAGTGAGCTAAGAAAGAACGAAGTGCGGGAGTAAAATTTCCCAGCATCCAGGAAGACGGTAAAACCCACGCGGGAGTTTCTCGAAACTGTTGCCATAAGGCTTTTGCCTGAAAATAGGCTTCGCCCCCTTCACAGATCCACGCATAACCATTATTTCGTGTAAAACGTAACGGTGCATACATCCCCAGGGTGAATCGATGGATGTCAATAAGAGGAAGCGTGGGGCTTTTTGCATCCGTTTCTGTCGGTATAGAGACGGAAGAGAATGCTGAGGTTCCAACGGTATTAAAAGATTCCAACGCAAAGGAGGTTAACTCATCGGTTAATGTATGGTTTGAAATGTCTTGTGCCCGCGCATACATTTTTAACCAAGTATTAATATCCGTTACATAATGGGTTAACTCTCCAGTAGGGGGATGTTGCAATCGGTCAAAAAGGGCTTTTGCTTCCGCTTTTCTTCGCGCCTTCTCTGATTGACGTTCGGCTTCCGTATCGAACTGTTGTTTTAAATCCGCGTGGGCAGAATGCAGGCTAGATATACCAGATTTTACTGATTCTACATCATCTTTTAAATGGTTTACTTTTTTTTCCAGATTCAGACGGCGTTGTGCTTCTTCATTGAGACACTGTAGAAAAGCAGCAAAAATATCGTCTCGACGCATATTTTTAAAGAGCGCATTTTCCCAACGACTATTAATAAAAATCATATTTCCTAAAGAACAGGCATCTAATATTGCCCCATTCAACAGTGCTTCAGACCAATCGGAGCCGCCAAAATTAACGTTGTTCCATTGGCTTCCTTCCGCTGTTGCTCCCTGAAAAACAGATCCCGCAAGCAAAGTATCCCCTTCGCCTCCCCAACGGGTTTCATCCAATTTTGCCCCGCGCCATTGGGTATTATTTACGGTACAGCCTCGTAAATCGGCACGACGGAAATCAACCCCACTGAAATCGCCGGATGTTAAAGGTAAGCCGTTTAATCGATTATCATGACAAAACGCTATTACCGGCAATCCTAAACGATCAACTAGGAAAGCATGAAAGCTTAATGACGGATTGTTTTTCACTTCCTCAATATAGGTTTCAACCTCTTTTGGACTAATTTCATAATAGGGGCGCATTGTCTGCTGAGTAATTTTGCTTAAGTTAGCATTTTCCTTGTGTGCTTGGCGATGTTTGCGATAAGATGCTAAAGACGTAAATGGCAAAAGCACATACCCATATTTTGCTAAGGTGCTATTTTGTGTTTTGGCTGCTGGCCAAGATTCCTCTTCTTTTGGTGAACTATAAATTTTATAATGGGGTTCCTTCTCGCTAAAATCAATAGATACAGCCTGGGGGCGAGAATAGGCCCATTTGGCGTAATAATTTCCAGTTTTTTGATAAGCCGGTAGAACACTGATCTGCACATCGGGATAACGTGTACTTTCATACAGATAATTCGCAATAAACTCAGCATTTAAGCGATTTAAATTGGCAAGGGCACGTTCTTCTTCAAAAATTTTTTTCAATGTCCGGCTTGCACCATACCGTGCGAAATTTGCGATACCTGCGTCATCGAGCATTTCTTCAATGCTATGACAATATCGGCTAGAGGCACAAATGTCGGCAACTTCCCGACAAATTATCTTTAATTTTAATTGTTTTTCTGCGGTGACTATTTCATCAGCTGAAAGGGGGTTCTTTTCATCGCCATTCCAATAGCGTTGGACAAGCTTATAACCGGCATAGCCTGTTTCTAATGCGGTAATAGCACCGCCTGCCACGGCTAAACTCATACCCGCAGAGGGAACAGCAGTGGCAATGCCTGACACGCTGACCACATTGGTGGTAAAATCTAACGCAGCGCTAGCTAATTTAACCACATTATTAGCTTCATTTAATGCTTCTTCAAATTTAGTTTTCTTTCGACGGTTTAATAAAGCTAGCACGATGTCCACATGCTGCATAAAAATAGCGATATAATGTTTTTGCTTTTCAGTGTATCCCATGGTATTCCAACCCTCTTTATTTTTTACTAAAAACCTACTATTTCTTATTGCGGTAAAGTCTCCGCCGCGTTGGACGAGATTCTAACATTAATTTCACCTTAAAAACAAGATTTTGTACAATATTTGCTCAAACATCTAATTGACATAATTCTTATCTTTCTATTCTCTGAACGTTTTGCTAAACTCATTTAACCTTTAATTCAAAGCATGCATGTATTATGTTATTAACATTACAAAATTCCTGTCTTTTAATCGTGGACGTTCAAGAAAAACTCACTCCTTTAGTTTTAAGGCATGAAACATTAGTTCATAATTGCCAATGGCTCATGCGGTTAGCACATGAGTTAGAAGTGCCTATTCTTGTAACAGAGCAATATCCTAAAGGTTTAAGCAAAACGGTTGCTCCTATTCGAAATGAATCGGTAAGCGCTACCTATAGTGAAAAAGTATTTTTTTCTTGTGCTTCAGAACCTAAATGCTTAGAAATAATTAACAAAACTGCCCGAGAAGACATTGTTATTGCTGGTATCGAAACCCATATTTGTATCATGCAAACTGCTCTTGAATTGCAAGCTATGGGCAAAAATGTTTATGTCGTTGTTGATGCTGTAAGTACTCGTCATGAAATAGATCATCGGTATGGCCTAAAACGTATGAAAGCCGCTGGCATAACACTCATTACCAAAGAAATGGTCTTTTTTGAATGGTTAAGATGCGCTGGCACTGCTCGCTTTAAACAATTAAACCAACAATTCTTTAAAGAGGAAGAAAAATGATTATCAATGAAAATACTACCGTTGTGATCACCGGTGGCGCTTCTGGAATGGGCTTTGCCACAGCAGAATGGTTTACTAAAAAAGGCGCTAAAGTTGCTATCTTTGATAACAACATGGACCAAGCTACTATGATGGCTGAAAAAATAGGTGCTCTTGCCTGTGAATGCGATGTTCGTAGTAGCGAAAGTGTGGAGAAAGCTATCGCGATTGCCCGTGAGTCACATGGACCAGCACGGGTGGGGATTAGTTGTGCGGGTATTGCTCCTGCTGGCCGTATTGTCGGTAAAAATGGTCCTATGCCTTTGGACGATTTTAAACGTGTTATTGATATTAACCTTATTGGGACTTTCAATGTCATGCGCTTATTAGCAGCAGATATGATTCCGCTAGATCCTGTCACCGATTCTGGTGAAAGGGGTGTTATTATTAATACCGCTTCCGTTGCGGCTTATGAAGGGCAAATTGGCCAAGCCGCTTACAGTGCATCAAAAGGTGGTGTTGTTTCTATGGGATTACCTGCAGCTCGTGAGCTTGCACAATTTGGTATTCGTGTGAATACCATAGCCCCAGGTATTATTGGCACACCGATGATGCAAGCAATGCCACAGGAAGTGCAAGACAGCTTAGCTGCTTCTGTCCCCTTCCCTAAGCGTTTAGGTTATCCTCAAGAATATGCGCGTCTTGCTGAACACATTGTTGAAAATGAATTAATTAATGGTACTGTTATTCGATTGGATGGTGCCATTCGTATGGCCCCCAAATAGGAGAATTTAGAATGTCAAGAACACGTGTCGCCTTAGTATATGGCGGAAAATCTGGTGAACATGAAGTTTCACTTGTCTCAGCTGCTTCCATTTTAGCCGCACTCGATCCAACTCATTTTGATGTGGTGGCTATTGGTATTGACCAGCAAGGCCAATGGTATTTCAATCAGCTTCCTGAACTCATGGCCGACATGACCTCACGGGAACATCACCAACTATCAGCAAAACTTTCTACCTCAAAAGCCATTACTATTACAGAAACAGAACAAACGAAAGAAATCATTGGTGGTTCAATTGATGTCGTCTTTCCTATCGTTCATGGTTCACTTGGAGAAGATGGTTGTTTGCAAGGTTTTCTAGAAATGGCTGATTTGCCTTATGTTGGATCAGGCGTATTAGCTTCTGCTATTGGCATGGATAAAGACGTAGCTAAGCGCTTAGCCCATTTAGCCGGTGCCAAAACAGTTCCTTATAAAGCCTATACTAAAGCAGTATTTGAACTACATGCAGAAAAAATTGTTTCTGATATTATCGATCATTTTGGGTTACCTGTTTTTGTCAAGCCGGTTCACTTAGGTTCAAGTGTTGGCATTCACAAAGCAACGGATCATGATTCGCTCTATTGGGCTATTCAAGATGCTTTTAAATATGATGAAAAAATTATTATTGAAGCAGCTATTGATGCCCAAGAAATTGAAGTATCTGTATTAGAAAACCCCATTCCTGGAGAACCTCCTCTTGTCAGTCTCCCGGGGGAAATCCGTCCAAATACCAGCAATCATGACTTTTACTCCTATGAGGCAAAATATTTAGATCCGAATGGTGCCGAATTAATTATTCCTGCCGATTTACCTAAAGAAAAAATAGACGAGATTCAATACGAAGCACGTACCATTTTTACCGCACTAACTTGCGAATCGATGGCACGTGTTGATTTCTTCCTGGAACGAGGAACAGGTCGGGTATTGTTTAATGAAATCAATACTATTCCAGGCTTTACCCCTATTAGTATGTACCCAAAATTATGGGAAGCCAGTGGGTTACCTTATAAAGAGCTCTTACGCATGTTAATTGATCTGGCTATTGCAAGACATAAACGCAAACAAGCGCTTCAAATTAGTTATAAAAAATAAATCCCCTGCTTCGCTTCGCGAGTCCATCCTCCTTAGAAAAAGATATTGTTGCATAAATCAACAGAGTAAAATTTATCAGAATTTTTCTGTTGTTTTTTCACTTAAGATCTTACAGAATGGTGCCTCTCCCTTGAGGGAGAGGATGCCCGCTAGGGCAGGAGAGGGTGAAATCGAATTATTCTGACGTAATATGACCTGAATGTTAATTCCTTGATTAGCTTAGATTGTAATCATCAAAAAGACCTACGGAATTTGGGTACCATGTTTTACGTATTGATGATAACGAAATTTTTTAATATATCAAATGTATTGTAAATCATCTTAAATCGGATTAAAAAATAATAATATTATGACATAAATTATTTCCCTGTTTTGATCTCACCCTCTCCTGCCCTACGGGCATCCTCTCCCTCAAGGGAGAGGCACCATTCTGTAAGATCTTAAGTGAAAAAACAACAGAAAAATTCTGATAAATTTTACTCCATTTGTGGCAAAATACTCTTTCTTTATGATAAAATGCGTGGCATGTGGCACCGATTCTTATCTTGTATTTCACCTAAATATTTCTATCAATATGCTTCCAAGATTTATACTTGTTTAGGCATTATTTCTTTTTTCTGTATTAGTGCAGGCTTGATCGATGGACTTTATTTCGCTCCTGCTGATTATCAACAAGGAGATGCCTTTCGCATTATTTATATTCACGTGCCCGCTTCTTTTATGTCATTGACCATTTATAGCTTCATGACAGTTTGCGCCCTTCTGGTTTTAGTCTGGCGAATTAAACTAGCCGAAGTATTGCTTAAAGTAAGCGTGGCTATTGGTTTAGGGATGACTTTTATTGCATTAACAACAGGGTCTTTATGGGGAAAACCAATGTGGGGCACTGCCTGGATTTGGGATGCCCGCTTAACCTCTGAGTTAATTTTGTTTTTTTTATATTTTGCTATCTTGGCACTTTTTAATGCCATTCGGGATGCTAGCACAGCGGCACGTATTACTGCTATTGTCGTTTTATTAGGCGCCATCGATGTACCTATTGTTCATTATTCCGTTAATTGGTGGAATACATTGCATCAAGGCTCAACTATTTCTCGCTTTGCTAAACCAGCAATGGATAATGCCATGTTATATCCACTTTTAATGATGATTGGCGGTTTTTTTACTTACTCATTCAGTCTTATTTTTTATCGAGCTAAAACAGAAATTTTATATCGAGAAAAAAATGCACAATGGGTGCAACAATTATTTTCTTCCCTATCATTCTAATGACTATGCATACTTTTTCTAATTTTTCACAATTTATAGCAATGGGTGGATACGCTTTTTATGTATGGAGTGCTTATGGAATTGGGCTTGGCGTACTTCTGCTTAATATATTTCTTAGTCGAAAAAATCGTCGCAAAACTATAAAACTTCTTTCGAAACTCTCAAGAAAAGATTAAAATCACTCATGACTCGTCGCCAGAAAAAATTTAGCCTCATTCTCGTTTTACTATTAGGTCTTAGTGGAATTGTAGGATTAGTATTATATGCTTTGAAACAAAACATTGATTTGTATTATACACCGACTCAACTTATAGATAAGCCACCCACTCAAACAACTCATATTCGCGTAGGCGGAATGGTCGTCAAAGGCAGTGTCCACTATGGTGAAATTACTTCGTTTGATTTGACCGATATGCACAACAATATCACAGTGCATTACCGAGGCATTTTGCCTGATCTTTTTCGTGAAGGACAAGGCATCGTTGCCAATGGGCATCTCCAGGGAAAAGGTATATTTATTGCCGATGAAGTATTAGCGAAGCATGATGAAAATTACATGCCGCCTCAAATAGACCAGAAGTAGGATTATTTTGTAAAATAGCGCATAATATGCGCCCTCAAAGTTTGCAATCATAATAGACATAATAAAAAATGCATAATTGGCTTATATTACCTGAATTCGGTCACTTCGCTTTGATTGTGGCTTTTTTAATTGCATTAGGCGTGGGTATATTACCTTTTATTCCTCAACGTCTTGCATTAACAAATAAAAGTTTCGTAACACTATCCAGAAGACTATGTTTTCTGTTATTCGCTACTATTTTTATTGCTTTTAGCATTCTCACTTTTTCTTTTCTTCATAATGATTTTTCCGTTTTGTACGTTGCCGCTAATTCAAGCTTGAATTTACCTTGGTGGTATAAACTATGCGCTGTATGGGGTGGCCATGAAGGCTCTATGTTATTGTGGGTTTTTGTCTTATCGGGCTGGATGAGTGCAACAGCTTTATTAAGCCAAAAACTACCTGATGTGATAGTTGTACGAACCTCTTCTATCCTCGGATGGATTGCGGTAGGATTTTTATTATTTCTTTTATTAACCTCTAATCCTTTTGCGCGTCTCCTACCTAATATTCCGACGAATGGTCGTGATTTAAATCCCTTACTACAAGATATTGGTTTTTTATTTCACCCTCCTGTTTTATATATGGGATATGTAGGGTTTTCAGTACCTTTTGCATTAGCACTTGCTGCATTGTGGAGTGGCCGATTAGACAGTCATTGGGCTGCATGGTCAAGACCCTGGACACTTGCAGCTTGGTGTTTTTTAACTGTTGGTATTACGCTAGGTAGTTGGTGGGCTTATCGCGAGTTAGGTTGGGGAGGCTGGTGGTTTTGGGATCCTGTAGAAAACGCTTCCTTTATGCCATGGGTTGTTGGTACTGCCCTTCTACATTCTCTTTTAGTAACCGAAAAAAGAAATACATTTAAAGCATGGACTGCTCTTTTGGCCATTATTGCCTTTTTATTAAGTCTACTAGGAACCTTTCTCGTTCGTTCCGGCATCCTAACTTCTGTACATGCATTTGCCGTTGATCCCCAACGCGGTTTATTTATGCTTATATTTCTCCTGATTGTCATGTGCATTTCTTCTATTTTATATGCATGGCGTGCGATGTATTTTCGTTCTAATGAAAGTTTCTCACTTTTATCACGAGAAACCTTTCTCATGTTAAATAACGTGATGCTCGCCACCATTATGTGCACAATATTATTAGGAACACTTTACCCTTTAGGCATGCAAGCTTTAAATATGGAAAAACTCTCTGTTGGTGCGCCTTATTTTAACACTGTATTTTCTCTCTTAATGTTGCCGATATTATTCATCATGGGATTAGGACCATTAACTTTTTGGAAATCGATGCCTTTGGCTGATCTCTTAGAAAAAACTCGTCTTGCCTTTTTATTATGTCTTGTCTTAGGCTTATTAATTCCATGGTTAATGTTTAATACGTTTCATCCCGGTGCTGCGCTTGGTATTTTCTTAGCCATATGGATTACCGTTACTACCATTTTAAGTCAACGCCGGAAGCGGCATTGGAGTATGTTATTTGCGCATGTAGGTATTGCTGTGTGCTTAGCTGGTATTGTGGTTTCATCCTCCTATAGTGTCGAGCGCAATGTTGTCATGATGCCTGGCGACACAGCAAAACTTAGTAATTACACATTATTATTTAATGGTGTTAAACCCATTACAGGACCAAACTATGAAGGTTTAGAAGGGATTTTTATTTTAAAATCTAAAGGTGAAAAAATTGGGGAGATTCACCCTGAAAAACGATATTACCCTATCCAACAAAGTGTCATGACGGATGCCGCTATTGATGCCACTTTATTCCGTGATATTTACGTTGCCCTTGGTGAAAAAGTGAAGCAAGACAACCACGATGCCTGGATTATTCGACTTTATTACAAACCATTAATTCGTTGGATTTGGGCAGGAGGTTTCCTTATTTTATTAGGAGGCATATTTGCAGGCATTAAACAAGCAAGAAAAAGCCTGCGGGTTGTACATGCTTAATAGATTAATAGTTCGAGCTGATGTTTTACTAAAAACTCCATAAAGTGTATAATTAATAAAATTAATATATGAGAAAATACAAAATAAAATATTAGGAAATTATGATTACCCTCCCCTTACAAGAAGCCCTAACTTTCGATGATGTGTTATTGCTTCCAGGCCACTCCACTGTCTTACCTAAAGATGTTTCTTTGCAAACACGCTTAACCAGAAATATCATGCTCAACATCCCTCTTATTTCCGCTGCAATGGATACCGTTACCGAGGCAAGATTGGCCATTGCATTAGCCCAAGAAGGTGGCATTGGTATTATTCATAAAAATATGTCGCAAGAAGATCAAATTCGGGAAGTGCGTAAGGTTAAAAAGTTTGAAAGTGGCATGGTTAAAGATCCTATTACGGTTTCTCCTGAAACGACTGTGCAAGAACTACTAGCCATCACACAAGCACACAATTTTTCAGGTGTTCCAGTGGTGAGGGGCGAAGAATTGGTAGGCATTGTTACTAGCCGTGATGTTCGGTTTGAAACTAATATGAATTTACCTGTTTCACAAATTATGACAAATAAAAATCAACTTGTCACTGCTAAAGAAGGTGCATCACGAGAAACTATTATTGAATTACTTCATAAACATCGTATTGAAAAAGTATTAGTTGTCAATGATGATTTCAAGCTGGTTGGCTTAGTTACGGTAAAAGATATTCAAAAAGCAAAAGCTAATCCTGATGCGGCTAAAAATGAAAGTGGTCAATTGCGTGTAGGCGCGGCTGTAGGTGTTGGTAAAGCGTATCATGAACGTATCGAAGCGCTCCTTCATGCCGGAGTAGACGTTATTGTAATAGATACCGCCCATGGACACTCGCAAGGTGTTTTAGACCAGGTATATTGGGTGAAGAAGAATTATTCCCATGCAGAAATTATTGTTGGAAATATTGCCACTGAAAAAGCCGCTTTTGATTTAGCAGAAGCAGGTGCCGATGCGGTTAAAGTAGGTATTGGGCCTGGCTCAATTTGCACTACTCGTATTGTCACGGGTGTGGGAGTTCCTCAATTAACTGCCATTATGGAAGCGGCAAAGGGTGTACGTAGTGCCAATATTCCCTTAATTGCCGATGGTGGCATTCGTTTTTCTGGTGATATTGCCAAAGCTATTGCTGCCGGCGCTGATACTGTAATGATTGGTAATCTTTTTGCCGGTACTGATGAATCACCTGGTGAAATTGAATTATATCAAGGCAGAACTTATAAAAACTACCGTGGTATGGGATCTTTGGGTGCAATGGCACAACGAGAAGGTTCCAGTGATCGTTATTTTCAAGATCATCAAAGTCAACCAGAAAAATTAGTACCTGAAGGTATTGAAGGACGAATTCCTTATAAAGGCCCTCTTAGTACAACAGTTCACCAGATGACGGGTGGACTTCGATCCAGTATGGGATATACAGGATGTGCAACAATTTCAGAAGTTCATGAGAAAGCGCAATTTGTTAAAATTACTGCCGCAGGAACGCGAGAATCACACGCACATGATGTTCATATCACTAAACAAGCCCCTAACTATCAAATCAGCGACGAGTAATACATGTCTTCTCATATTCATACCGATAAAATTCTTATTTTAGATTTTGGCTCGCAATATACTCAACTCATTGCGCGACGTATTCGCGAAATTGGTGTTTACTGCGAAATCCATTCTTTTCGTTTATCTCCCGAAGCAATAAAAGATTTTGCCCCTAAAGGTATCATTCTATCAGGCGGACCTGAAACCGTAACATCATCAGAAACCCCGCGGGCACCTGATATTGTTTTCGAATTAGGATGCCCTGTATTTGGTATTTGCTATGGAATGCAAACGATGGCTTTACAACTTGGTGGACAAGTTGAAATTGCTGAGCATCACGAATTTGGTCATATTCCTCTAGTTCATGAAGGCAACTCGCCTCTTTTAGGTGTTTTAAAAGATGAAGAAGACGCGGATGGAAAGCTCATGCTAAACGTTTGGATGAGTCATGGCGATCGCGTGATCTCCCTTCCGCCTAATTTCAAATGTATCGCCTCAACTGAGAATACGCCTATTGCTGCAATGGCTTCTGAAATAGCACCATTTTATGCGATTCAATGTCACCCTGAGGTTACACATACGGTTCAAGGCAAAGAAATATTCAAGCAATTTGTCTTGGATATTTGTAAATGTAAAACCATGTGGAATACAGAACAAATCATTGAAACGCTGGAAGCATCCATTCAAGAAACAGTAGGTAAAGAACGTGTATTATTAGCTCTTTCGGGTGGTACCGATTCTTCCGTATTAGCTGCCCTCCTTCAACGTGCTATTGGCGATCAATGCGTATGTATTTTTGTTGATACCGGTCTTTTACGACATAAGGAAGCAGATAACTTAATTTTGCACTTGCGTGAACATTTAAAAGTTAATATTCATGTAGTTAATGCCCAACACATTTTTCTAGAGCGCCTAAAAGGTATTGAAGATCCTGAACAAAAGAGAAAAATTATTGGTAACACGTTTATCGAAATTTTTGAAGAAGAAGCAATTAAATTAAATGATACCCATTGGTTAGCACAAGGAACAATTTATCCTGACGTGATAGAATCAGCGGGAGCTTCAACCGGTCAAACGCAGGTGATCAAATCCCATCATAATGTGGGTGGATTACCAGAAACCATGCGTCTTAAATTGCTCGAGCCATTACGTGAGTTATTCAAAGATGAAGTTCGCCAAATAGGCACTCAATTGGGTTTACCTTCTTCATTTGTTAATCGTCATCCTTTCCCGGGTCCAGGCTTAGCTGTTCGCATTTTAGGTGAAATTAAAGAAGATTATATCCGCATGGTTCGTCAGGCAGATGTTATTTTCTTAGAAGAATTACATAAAGCAGGTTTTTATGAGAAAGTGAATCAAGCCTTTGCTGTTTTCCTTCCCGTAAAATCAGTAGGCGTAAAGGGCGATGCACGGAAATATGATTATGTGATTGCCCTCCGTGCAGTTGAAACTATCGACTTTATGACAGCACAATGGGCTCCTCTCCCTCATGAATTGTTAGCCAAAGCAGCGAATCGTATCATGAATGAAGTAGATGGCGTTTCCCGCGTGGTTTATGATATTTCAAGTAAACCCCCTGCTACCATTGAATGGGAATAGATCAACATTGGATGCAAGAAGCCTTGCTTCTTGCACAAAAAGCTGCTGATCAAAATGAAGTGCCTGTAGGTGCTTTGGTAGTGTATAACAACGAAAAAATTGCTGAAGCATGGAATCAGCCTATTTCACTCTCTGATCCTACAGCACATGCAGAAATATTAGCTTTACGTAATGCCGGCGAATATTTAAACAATTACCGTTTATTAAATACAACATTATATGTAACACTTGAACCTTGTCCCATGTGTGCCGGCGCTATTTTAAACGCTCGTATTAAACGTCTTGTTTTTGGTGCTTTTGATCTCAGAAATGGGGCATGTGGTTCTGCTTGTGATCTTTTTCATCCACAACAAAAAATTCATCCTACCATTGATGTGTTTGGAGGGGTTCTTTCAGAGAAATGCTCTTCTATAATGACAAAATTCTTTAAAAAAAAGCGTAGCTAGTTTTTTATGCACCTCGACGAGCAGCAGCAGGCTGTTGAACTTCATCATTGATTGAGAAGAAAATCTTTCCCAACTGTTTTCCAAAAGTCAAAAGTCCATTAGATTTTTTCATGCTATTTTGAGATGCTAACCATCTTTCCGCTATATCTGGCTTTGAAAAAATATTTGCATGCCAATTATTAAAGTCTTGCAAGTGTCTGGGTGGTTTATTTGTATTATTTACTTTCAACTTACTCTTAATTGAGTTGGGCAAATAATTACTTAATTCGAAGCGTTTGATTTGTAAAATGTCTTTAATATCTTTTATTAAAAGGGAATCTTCCCCCAAATTGAAATCTTTATCGTGAGATAACACACGGATTAGTATATCTAACTTATTTATTTTTTCTGCTTTCTTTTCTTTTCCAAACCAACATTTATTAAGTTTATTTTTAATTTCTGTTATCTTCTTGATTAATAATATTTGCTGTTTAAGCTGCTGAGTTAAATCATTTAACTCATTTGTTTTTTTCTCGATTTGTTGAGGTATGATGTCAGATGTGGTGGGTTGGTGCACATCTTGAATAGAATAACCTGTCCATTTTTTAACAAATAAACTAAAACTATCAACAACAGCATTAAAAGGAGAGTCAGAATTAGAGAATTTCACTTCAATCAAATTTAATAGATCGGTTGAATTCTTAATAACTTTGTTAATTATATCATCTGAATAATTTTTTCTAAGCTCATTTCGTAACTGATTTTCCCATGCTTCAAAATCCGTATAGAAATAAAAATTAAAGGATTTACCTAAAGCATCTTTCATTAAATTTAAAAACTGTAAATTACACTTTAATATATTAATTTTTTTATTTAATTCACTATATTGGGCTGAGGAACTAGCTAATGCTTCTTCCAATTGCTGAATCAGTTTTTGAATATTGTTTTCTAGTAATTCATCTGTTTTTTCTTGAAAAAGTGCTTGTTGGATTTCACCAGGTAAATATTCGTCTGATTTCTTTAACTCATTACTAATATTTTTCATCATATTTCTTCGATTATCATATCTGGATTCCGTCTACGCGAAACACTGTGGCAAGACTGTTTATTTTATATTAAAAATTACTCTGTTTGAAGAGAATGAAGGCTTATCTTACGGGACTAGCCCAAAATTTTGAATTATTAACTGGAATTGCTGCTCCATACTTACTTAATTTTTAAAATATACTAAACTCATATCTTAGTATAAAATGAGAAAAACACTATGAGGAATCCTCTATTACCAGAAAGTAATAATATTGAAGCATCAGTCTCTCCTCTTCATGATGTTTTTATGTATGCAGTGGATAATCTAATTAATGAAGCTTTTTCTCAAGAATTTTTAGATGACCTTCGAACATTAGAAAATTTTTTAATAGAAGATTTGAAATCTGCGCGCATTACTCAAAACAATATTGATGATTTAAACAACAGCCTATTAACATTATTAAAACTAAAAAATACGCTGCCTACTTATGAGAATAATAACCATCCTGCTGACTCTGAAGAAATTTTTTATGACAAATTAACTGATTTTCAAGATGATTGGATCACAATTACCCAAATAGATAAGAAAAATTGTTTAAGTGACGGAACAAAGTGGTTACTCTTCAAAATTATTGCAGTAATTTGGATAGTCTCCTTGCTTTCTATGATTGCCAATATGCTTATATTAACCAATAGTAAAAACTATCAACATACAAAGTGGCATAAAACACTTGATGTGATTTTTCAGGTCACCATAGGAATAACATTGGGAACTTTTGCACCTTTTGTAGCTTGTACGATATTTTGTTGTTTTTGTAATTGTCTTTTTCCGGGAATACATAGTGTCTTTGGAAATGATGTAGATAGAATGAGACATCCAAGATACCATCAAAAAAAAGAGATAGGAGAAAAAATTGCCGATACAATTCAGCTCATGATTTTTGGAAGCAGCAGAAATAATTCAAATGAATTCAATGAATTGGATACTGATACACGTATTACAGGTATAGAAATGCAAACATATCCCCCTTCTCGCGTTTAAACTCATTTTTATTAGAATCAAACTAAGTGTAACGCTGATTTAATCAACCTGCTTTTTGAGTAAAATGTGTTTTAGCTACTTCCCTAATCACTGGAGGCAAAGCTTGAAGTTCTTTTTCCTTTCGAGTAATGATTTCTTTTTTCTTGAAAATACCAAAAGCACTTGAATTAATCGGAATGCTTGTTTCACCTCGAGTTTGGGCATCATTTTCCAACGGTTGTAAAGGTTTCTTTTGTAATTGCGTTAATCGTTCCAAATTTTCTCTTACTTTAATTTTTTTAGCGCCTTTTAACTTATTTGTTGCACTTATTAAGCTTTGTTTTACAGCAATATCCGAATTCTGTGGATCATTTGACGCAACAGTATTATAAACACTTGTTCTCACTTTAATTGCCCTTTGTTTTACGCCCGCTAACGTTCCAGGCAAATTATGGGTTGTCATGGCTGTATTTGCTGTTTCCATATACGCAGATTCACGGGTTGAAGCAATGTAATGTAATTTAATGTGATCACACAACCAGTTAAAACCTGCTTTCAATATTTTAGCGCTGCGCGTTTGTCCATCAACCGCTGATCTACCTGCTATAGCTCGTGCCGCTTTTTCAATACCTACAATTAAGCCACCTACTACAAAAGGTACAGCTCCCACAATGCCAATAATAAATTGATCAGTTAAGCGTAGTACTGCTTGCAATACGCGCCCTGTGGTCGCTACAAACTCACCAGCTAAATAAATATCTTTAGCCCGGCTTCGTTCAAATTGTTCTCGCATAGCAGGACTATCACTCAGTAACGCATATTTTATTCGTCGATATAGTGGCGTTAGCAAAAGTCCATTACCTAACCAGATAGCAGAACGTACTAAATTATTTGAGCCTTCGTAACAATATTTTGAATAAAAATCTTTTAGGAAAAGTTTACCATCAATTTTTGCATCAAAGTCAGCTAAGTCATTATATTTTTCAAATAGTCCGTGCAAGTGATCATAAAACTTATAAGGATCACTATTGAAAAACATTATCTTTTTATCGAAAGTTAAACAATCACCACGGCTTTCAATCCAGTTTAATGCAGTCATTAATTCTCGATAAGCCTTCTGTACTTCTGTTTCATTTTTTTCAGAATGTAAATCAACTGCGGAAGTACTATTTGAAAGATTAATTTCTTGAAATTCCGATTTTTCTAATGCCACTCTTGCCGTCTTTAATTTTAGTTCAAACTGGTTAACCGAGTCGATTAAATTTTCTTTAGGTTGTTTAACAAATTTATCCCAAAATTCAAGAAATTTCGCACCTTCTTTTGTTGCTAACATTTCCTCAAGTGTTTTGGTTTCATTATTGCGCCAAGCAGCAAAAAATTTACCTACGACAGTTTCGTAATGACGTCGCTCTTTCTTTCCCTCGGTTAAACTTTTCAGCACCATTAATGATTTTAACCCTAAGAAAGAATAAGGGACAAGATTCGCACCTAAGGTAGCACGTCGTGCGTGCCGTGCTTCATCTAAAAAGAAATTGATAATGAAAATATAGGGACCTTGCACTTCTTCCATTCCAGTTGCTTCTTCCCACAAGGATAATGAAACCGTACCAGGAATATTACTGAGCGCGATTCCCACTGCCGTACAGCAAAGAAAACCAAATGCTAATCGTTCAGGGTTATGAAAGATTTTTTTGAAAATACCTAAGTCACCATTAATCACTGCTTTAAAAGCATCACCTGAAATCGCTATGGCTTTGTACTCAAGAAAAGCAGCAAATACTTTAGCTACTTCTCCTTCAGATAATCCTTGCCCCATAATATTTTTTCCCAAAAAATCAGGAAGAATTTGGGCATTATGTAATAGGGTGGCTAATTTTAAACTACTGACAATTGAGGGAACAAGGGAAAGACCTAATGTACTTATAGCGGCTGCAGCACCTGCAGTAGTTACACCCGGTGATTCGCACAAGAAACTATTGACTAACTCATCAGCTAACACACGTATAACTTCATGTGCAACTTTAGAAAATGACTGAACATCCGTTGTTTGATTGGGTGTAGCAGCAACAGCCATATGTTCTATGTTATTACAAAAGGTTTCTAGTGTTGCTACTTTCTTTTTATTTGCTGTTATCGAAGGAATAGTAGATGACGCTAATGAAGTGTGATTAATCGTAGGATTTCCCCACTCTTTAAGTTTTTTCTCTAATTCCTTATAAATATTCTCATCAGTTTGATTGATTATACGTTGATAAACATCTTGAGCTTTTTCAGCACTACTTCTATTTTCCCAAAACTCTCGCCCTAAGCGAACCGGTGTAGCAAAAACACTGGTAAGTGCTTCCGTTACATTTTTCCCCCAAGCAGAGGGAGAAAAATACTTCTCAGCTAAAACATGCATCTGATTAACGGGTACATTCACTCTTTTTAGGAAAGCTTCTCTTCTTTGTTCCTCTGGTACATTAATATTATGACTATCAATAAAGTTAAGGCTTAAAGCATCATCCGCATTGGTATTTCTTTTGAGAGATTCTTCCCCTCTTTTTTTCTTAAGGCGAGTCGTAATAGAAAGCCACTCGCAGAATCGACCAAATCCTAAATGAGCACCTTCAATAAACTGTTTTCTCCCTGAAGCCACAGCATTTGCTACACTTTCCAATTTTAATGCATTCAGCCCTTTTTCAATTAAAATACTGAGTATTGCAGGTGCAATTAAGGCAATACTAACCGCAAAGCGTGCTATAATTGGAACTGGTTCCCACACAAAGCTAAAAAATAAAATAGCTGCTGTCCATTTAACCGTTGGGCTTTTAATGGCATGCTCATTATTCACGTTTTTCTTATTAGGAGTACCATAAATAACTATATGAGTGTCTTCAGAATCTTCTTCGTGCTCTTCACTTAAAACATTTAATACATCTTCAATATCTGGCAAACTAAATTCTCTGTCAACATAGGAAGAAATTGAAACCCAAAAGGTTTTCTCTCCATCACTATTCCCATGAGACCTTTCTTCGGTTACTTGTAAAGACTCAATCATTTCTTCAGAAATAGGCCTGTCTGCAATGGTTTGAGCGCCTTCCAATGAAGCTCTCGCTTCCATTTTTCTTTTTACACGGGAAAAAACTTTTCGTGCGGGATGCAAATCCCATAGATCCCAATACGCATTGTTATCCATATCCCTGATAATTTTGTCCAAACCATCGATCAGGATAAACTCACATCGTGAAATAAAATACCCTAAATGCTTATTTTTAAATAATGTTTCAATATCTTTTTCTATTGCACCATTATCAATAAGTGTTTGGATTTTCTCTTCGAAGTTTTCACATTCTTTTTTAACAGAAAGTTGTATTTTTTTTACTTTTTCTAGTTGCCCTGGATCCGAAACTCCCCAATCAATAGTAATGTGCGTAGAAATTCTATCTTTGAACTTATTAATATTATCTTTTAATCGTATCAGGATAAGCTCATTAATATTACTAGACTCTATATTGTCATCTCTGCGAAGCAAACTTCGTGGATTATTTCTTAAAGCATGAAGATCAATGGATGCATCTAAAAGCCCTGTTTTTGCTTTATGCATAAACTTTTGGATAAACCTCAGCTTTGTTATATCCCAAAAATTCCATCGAAATTGATAAAAACGACTAATGAAATAATAATCTTTTTTTGTTTGTTCAGATGGATTTTGTGCCTGCTCAATTTCATCGAGTGTTTTATTAAAGTCAGCATATTCATTTTCCACATCAAGTGGCGTAATGGATTCAAATTTGGAGATGTGTTTTTGCCTGCATTTCTTTCGCAATTGTTGGTATTTTTTTTGCGTTAAAGCGACTCTAATATCACGAATTTTTTCTTTTCCGTCTTTATGAGTGGCAATGACTTGGACTGCCATTCCATTTACCAAATAAGGCTTTACTTCTTCTGAAATGGATAAAGGTTCTGAGTAAGTGATATTATTGTACGTTGGCATAGTTTTATTTTCATAAATAGTTATATCTATAGTAGTTAATTTTACCAGATATTCCTTAATGAAAAATTATCTATACCATTTCTTTTAGTGCGACATAATTTATTTTTCCTGTAGCCAATAAAGGCATTTCCGGAAGAACAACAATATGTTTGGGCGTTAAGATTTCTGCGTGCCCATGATGTCGCATATGATGGACAATAATTTCACGTTTGGCTTCAGGATTATTTGTTAATAATACTAACGCTTCACCTTTTTTATCATCCGGTTTGCTTAATACTGCATGTAAATGTTCAGGCCAAAGATTGGTTAATACATTTTCAACGGCAGAAAAGGAAACCATTTCCCCGCCGATTTTTGCAAAGCGGCGCGCTCGCCCTAATAAAGTTAAAAAACCTTCATCATCCACATAAGCAATATCACCAGTGTCATACCATCCATCTTTTGAAGGTGGAATAATGCTTCCCTCTTCATTCAAATACCCTAACATGATATTTGGCCCTGAAATCCATAAACGACCACCATCTTCTAAACCTTCTACGGGTTCTAAATGATACTTTATGCCTGGTAACAAACATCCTACTGAACCTTCTTTATATCGAAGGCTATTATTTACTGCAATGACGGGTGATGCCTCCGTCATCCCATACCCTTCAAAAATGGGTGTCTCAAAAGTATGCTTCCACATTTTAATCGTTTCTTCTTTAACTTTTTCAGCTCCAGCAAAAATTCCGCGCACCTGTTTGAAATGATGCAATGTCGTATAGTTCGCGTAGCCTTTTAAAAACGTATCCGTTGCCAAAAAAAACGTTGCTCCCGCTTTTCGTACCCACTCCGGAATTTGACGATAATGCAAGGGAGACGGGTAAAGAAAAACACCAAATCCTTGGCAGAGAGGCAAAATCATTCCCGCAGTTAAACCGAAACAATGAAAGATGGGTAAAGCATTAAATAAATGATCCCGCGCTGAAAAATCCACGCAACTGGCCAATTGATACGTATTAGCTAATAAGTTTTGATGACTTAAGACTACACCTTTAGGAATGCCTTCAGAACCCGAGGTAAATAGCACAACAGCTGGTGCATCAGGCTTCACATACACTGGCCGTGAGAAAAGATAGCGTAAAATACCTTCTATCCGATTGCTTAAAGAAATACTTTCTTTAAGAGTTTCTAAATAAATAATTGTAATGCCTAGATCTTTCAATGCCTCTATCGAACCTTGTAATTGTGTTTGTTCAATAAAAGTAGAAGAGGTATAAATGGTTTTAATTCTTGCCAGTTTACATGCAGCAATTAAATAATGCTTTCCCAATGAAAAATTTAATAATGCTGGAATTCGCCCAAAAGCTTGTAATGCAAAAAAGCATACGGCACTGGCTACCATTGTGGGCATCAAAAGACCTACATACTCTCCTTCTTTTGATTGCTTGGCGATAGCAGAACCCAGAACAAAACTTTGCATCACAAGGGTGTTATAGCTTATTTTTTTCTGAATATCTTCAGCGATTAAGCGTTTAGGATAAATAGCGCGCATTTCTAGTAATTGCTGAAAGAGTGTATTTTTCCACGGAAGGATACTAAATAACATCTCGGCTAATTGATGCGAAATAGCGTATTCTATTTGCATTTTATTTTTTTTGACAAAGTTAATAGCTGGACGAATATGAATAATTACTTTAGGAAAAAAACGTCGAGGTACCGTATCTTTTCGACGTGAAAATGGTAAAAACAATGTGCCGGTAATATGAATAGGCAAAAGAGGTACTTGCATGTTTCTTGCTACAAACCCCGCGATAGAAATCATTTGTTTTAATGGTAGCTCACCCCGAATATAAGATTCTGGGGTTAAAATAAATTTTTGGCTATGTTTCGCTGCATGAAGCACTTTTCTTGCAGCCATTGGATGAAACGCTTGTATAGGAAAGACATTAGCCCAGGAGAGAAATGGCTTCATCCAAAATTTTTTGGTTAAATGCTCGTCTAATACTACACCCAAAGAATCGGGCAAAAATAAGGTTAATAGGAGAATATCTATAAAAGAAGTATAAGAGAGTAAAATAAGAAAGTGCTCTCCCGCTTGTTGGTAATTCTCTATTCCTTTTACCTCAACACGATATAAACATTTTAATAAAAAAGTAATTGAGCGTTTTAGGGCTCTTTTCTGAGAAAATCGTCGTAGCTTCCAGCCGAAAAAAATATTTCCTATAATAAGGGTTAAAAAAACGGTCGTAATATTAATTTTTAATGAGGCTAATATCCCAATCCATAAGGCACTGCCAACCATGAAAGCAGCATTCACAATGTTATTTACCGCAATCATGCGAGAACACCATTGAGGGGGGCTATACTTCTGGATAACGGCATATAATGGGGTGATATAAATACCGCCAAATACAGACAATAAAAATAAATCCGAGCTAATTCGCCATCCTACGCTATTATTTAAAAATAGGGCAAGTGATTGGGTTTTAGCAAAAACCTGTTGAGAATTAAACGAAAGATCAACAATAAATAAACTCATGGCTATTGCGGCTATAAATGCACATTGTGTACTTATCCGCCCTTTTAAATAACGATTAACCAGTAATGAACCCGTAGCAATCCCTATTGAAAAAAGTGCCAAAAAAAGTGTAAAAACATTTTTTTCAGCATGTAGTGTGTATTGGACATAACTAGGGAATTCGGTTAATAGCGTGGCACCAAAAAACCAAAACCAAGAAATACCTAAAATGGCTGAAAAAACTTGCGGGTACTGCCGTGAGGTTTTTAGCAAAGCATAGGCACTTCGGAAAAAATTCCAATCAATTTTGGTATGGGGATTGATATATTTTCCGGCAGAAGGAATTAAAAAACTACATAGTGTCCCTAATATGGCAATACCAACCAAAGTGACACTGGCATATTTTAAACCCTCCCTTAGAAAAGCAGCATCTTGAGGGATTAACAAACTTCCTAAAAGAGTCCCTATTAAAATAGCCATAAAAGTCGCTGCATCGACAAAACCATTCCCTGCGAGTAATTCTTTTTCTTGTAAATGCTCTGGTAAAATAGCATATTTTAAGGGGCCAAAAAAAGCAGAGTGAAGTCCTATAAAAAAAATGATTGCCATCATCCAGGGAATGCTTTCAAGGTATAATCCGATACTACCTAAAAACATAAGAAGGACTTCAGTGCACTTAATATACCGCATCAATATCGCTTTATCGTATTTATCTGCCAATTGGCCAGCTGTAGATGAGAAAAGAAAAAAGGGCAATGTAAACAAGCCCGCGCCTAATGCTTGGTAGAGCTGATTTTTTTCAGCGCCATGGACTAAATGAAAGGCAATTAACGTTAATGCAGATAATTTTAGGACATTGTCATTCAACGCACCAAAAAATTGTGTTAAGAAAAAGGGAAGAAACCGTCGAGATTTGAGCAAATAAAAGGGATACTTATATTCTTTTTCATCTTTTGTGTACAATACACCCCCCCTCATTATATTTTTAGGTTTACATGTGAAATCATCTTTAATATTACCAAATCATATTCATCTATGGCAAATTCCTTTGAATATTGAACTGTATGAAAAATATGATGCTGTTTTACCACCTGATGAAAAAAAACGAGCTTACCGTTTCATCTTTGAAAAGCATCGACGTCGTTTTATTTTAGCGCATTTTGCCCTACGAAAGATTTTAAGCCAATACTTGGATGTTTCTCCTGAGATGATTATGTTCCAAGAACTTTCTCATGGAAAACCTGTTTTAATTGCCGAACAAAACCCTTTTCATTTGGAGTTTAATCTATCTCATTCAGGTGAAACTGCTTTATTGGGGCTTCGGTTAAATACAATTATTGGTGTGGATATTGAATATCATCGCACACGAGATTATATGGAGTTAGCTGAACATGTCTTTTCAGATACTGAATGCATGGCATTAAAATCTATTACTGACACAAAGGAACAAATGAATGCTTTTTTTCACATATGGGCGCAAAAAGAAGCATTTATCAAGGCAATTGGACAAGGGTTATCCTATCCCCTAAAAGATTTTTCAGTTTCAGCTCGTTTTCCAGCAGCATTAATTGACGCTGTGCATGAAAACAAATCGCACTGGCATTTTTATAGTTTTAAACCTTTTTCTGATGCACATGCTGCAGTTGCAACCCTTCATCCAGTAGAAAAAATTGAAACATTCGCTTTTATATTTGAATAAAGTATAATGAGGTTATGAAAAATAACAAAGCAATTTATCCTGGAACCTTTGATCCCATTACTAATGGGCATATTGATATTATCGAACGAGCGGCAATGCTTTTTGATCATGTGATTGTAGCTGTAGCACAAAATACAGCTAAAAATCCTGTTTTTGGACTAGATACACGCGTAGATTTAGCGCAACAAGCCTTAAAACATTTAACGCATGTACAAGTAATTGGATTTTCAGGGCTATTAATTGATTTTGCTGTAAATCACCAAGCAAATATTATCGTTCGAGGGCTTCGTGCTGTTTCAGATTTTGAATTTGAATTTCAATTGGCGGGCATGAACCGAAAACTAAACCCGCACATCGAATCTATTTTTTTAACCCCATCGGAACACTATACTTACCTATCTTCTACGCTGGTAAGAGAAATTTCTGCATTTAAAGGAGATGTTTCTCCATTTGTACCACCTTGTGTAATGGAAGCATTAAAAGCATTGCGGGATTGATTGCCTGATAAATCAGCAATAGAATTTCTTACTACCTCTAACAGGTCATCTTTTTGAGCCGACGTATATTGGGAAGCATCTATAGGATCCCCTATATAGACATCCACCGTCTCTCCCATACTTAATCCCAATGATTGTGCAGGCAATATTTTTTCAGCGCCTCGAATTCCCATGGGAATAATGATTGCTTTAGCATCAATGGCCATTAAAAAAGCCCCTCGCTTAAACTCGCCAAGCGCGCCTGTTTTTGAACGAGTACCTTCGGGTGCTACCCAAACCACAATACCACTTTTCATTAATTCGCGCGCATGGGCTAAATCTTTAATGCTTTGGCGCCTATTATTGCGATCAATCATCGGAAAATCCGCTGATGACATTGCTTTACCGAATACAGGAATACTGTACAACTCTTTTTTTGCCATCATTCGTAGGCTAATCTCAGGTAAAGCCACTAAACTAATAGGAATATCAAAATGGCTAGTATGATTGCACATGACAATGTACGACTGATTTGGCTTTAACTCAATTGGTTTTTTCTTATGAACCTGTAAATTTACTTTTGCTGCTTTCAGTAAACGATATGACCAATTTTGAATAGTTTTGTCAGACCAAGCGCGTGTCATTTTAAGTGGGCCGCGCCAATACTGGGTAACGGTACGAGTCGATATATCTAAGGTTATTAAAATTAATCGAATAATCCCCAAAAGAGACAAGATTCTTTTCACTTTTATTCCTTTATTTTTTATGTGAATGTTTGTGAACGTGCGGTTTATGAGCAGAGGGAGATGATTCCTCTTCAACAACAACACTGCCATCTTCTTCAACATGTAATACCTTATGATTGGAATCTTGCCCTTTTGCCGTAGGAAAAAATTTTTCTTTTAATGTCATTATTGCCCATAAAATAAAGCCAATTATAACACCCCACATAAACAAATAAAAAAACATCACTATTAGACTAACAAGAATAGCTATACCAATACCTAATAACAAAAAAGGCAGAATAGAAGGAAGCGATTTTTTATCAAATTTATTTTCTTTCATGATTTGTATACCTATAATACTTTTATTTATCTCTATATTAACATTATATATTGAAAAACATGAAAAATCACTCGCTATTTTTCATGTTTTATTGTATAATTTTCTTCCTTAGAACTCTTTTATAGGTGGTTAACTTTATGCTTTATGGCTTATTAAACCTGTCATTTTGGGGTTATTTCGTGTTTACATTGGTTTTTGTCCAAATTACCATTGCAGCAGTAACGCTATATTTACATCGCAGCCAATGTCATCGTGCCCTCGATATGCATCCTATTATTACTCATCCATTAAGATTATGGTTATGGCTTACCACGGGTATGGTAACAAAAAAATGGGTAGCTATTCATCGCAAGCATCACGCAAAAACTGAGACAGCGGAAGATCCACACAGCCCTAAAGTACTCGGCCTTAAAAAAGTACTTACTGAAGGCGCCGAGCTTTATCGGGCTGAATCGTGCAATCAAGAAACGATGGACAAATATGGTCATGGCACGCCCAACGATTGGATAGAAAATAATATTTATTCTCCGTACAGCTCGAAGGGTATCTTTATTATGTTAGGGATTGACCTTCTTTTATTTGGCGTTCCTGGTATCACTATTTGGGCTATTCAGATGATGTGGATTCCTATTTTTGCTGCGGGTGTCATCAACGGTTTAGGCCACTATTGGGGATACCGCAACTATGAAGTTCCTGATTCTTCCACGAACCTAACACCCATTGCTTTTTTTATCGGTGGTGAAGAGCTTCATAATAATCATCATACCTACCCTTCTTCGGCTAAGTTCTCACTAAAGCCTTGGGAATTTGATATTGGTTGGTTCTACATTCGTGTATTATCCTTCTTCAAATTAGCGAAAGTTAAAAAGCTTCCTCCTAAATTGCAAACATCTCCTCATAAATCAACAGTTGACATTGATACCGTAAAAGCGGTTATCAACAGTCGTTTTCAGGTAATGTCTCAATACTATCGGCAGGTAATGTTGCCCACATTGAAGGCGAACAAATCTTCCGCAGCGAAGAAGTTTCATTTATTCCGCCGCCATGAAGCGTTAATGAATGAACAGGCTAAATCCCAATTATCTGACATACTCGAAAGCCGACAAGATTTGAAAACGGTTTATCACTATCGTGAAAGCTTACAAAACGTATGGTTACGTGCGGCTACCAGTCAAAAGGAATTGTTAGAAGCGCTTCAGCAATGGTGTAAGCAAGCAGAAAGTTCTGGTTTAGATGCGTTGAAAGACTTTTCTGCCTATATCAAGAAAATTGTTTCAAACTCAACAAAAAATATTGCGTCTCATATTTAATGATATTATTTGGATTGTAGGGGCGGGTCTTGTACCCGCCCGGAACTACGAATTGGATACAAGACCCGCCCCTACACCGTAATTCGCCCTTGCATTCAATCCCATTACCTGGTAATATCTTCGCCTTACTCGCAGAGTAAACATTATGGTGGCTTTATTGGTGCTTCCGCAATGACAGATGGCAAACCCCGTCAGGCCCGGAAGGGAGCAGCGGTAGTCATTGGCGCATGTGCCGGAGTGTTGCTAATAAAGCTGCCGCCTTACTTTTCCACCTTAGTTTAAATGATGAGTTAGTTTCTTAAATGAGTTCTCTTGTATTAGCACGTAAATGGCGTCCCAATACTTTTGATACAATGGTAGGGCAAACCCATGCTATACAAGCCCTAAAAAACGCTTTATCTACCAATCGCTTACATCACGCTTATCTTTTTACAGGGACTCGCGGGGTTGGAAAAACAAGTATAGCCCGTATCTTAGCTAAAGCCTTGAGCTGTGAGAAAGGTGTTACCCCTAATCCTTGCGGTGAATGCCAACATTGTAAAGATATAGAAGCGGGACGCTTCGTCGATCTATTGGAAATAGATGCGGCATCTCGAAGCAAAGTAGAAGATACTCGTGAAATACTTGATAACATCTTATATCCTCCGACACATGGGCAATATAAAATTTATTTAATTGATGAAGTACACATGTTATCAGGGCATAGTTTTAATGCTTTGTTAAAAACACTGGAAGAACCTCCAGCCCACGTCAAGTTTTTACTAGCTACAACCGAACCAAAAAAACTTCCTATCACTGTTTTGTCGCGTTGCTTACAATTTCATTTAAAGAATATTACACAAAATGAAATGACGCATCATTTAGCGTATATTTTACAGCAAGAAAATATTCCTTTTGAGCCTCCTGCCCTTTCCTGGATAGCCCAAGCAGCCAATGGTAGTGTTCGTGACGCATTAAGCTTATTAGATCAAGCAATTGCCAGAGGACAAAATCAAGTTTTAGAAGCTCTTATTCGGGATATGCTAGGATATGTTGAGACATATTATATTATTCAATTGACTGAAGCATTAATAGAAAAAAATGGGGCAAAGATATTGTCCATTAGCGCTGACTTACAGCACCAAGGCACTGATCCTTCGCAAATACTGCGAGAACTTCAAAAGCTCTTTCATCAATTAACTATTATTCTATGTGTCCCTGATTATACCGGTTCATCGCAAGAAGGCTATTCCATTCAAGTACTTAAAGAACTAGCCCAAAAAGTATTAGCTGAAGATCTGCAACTATTTTATCAAATTGCACTAAAAGGTTTTCAAGACTTGGCATTAGCCCCTACCCCATGGATTGCTTTAGAAATGACATTGCTGAGAATGTTGGCCTTTCAACCAGGGAATACATCTACTGTTGCAACATCTCTAGCACCACAAATAATTAGTGCAAAAAATGAAGCAACCCCACCAATACCCGTAAGAGAAAAGCAGAATTACCCTGAAAAATTATGCCCCCCCTTACAACAACCTTCCATTAATAACTCAATATCTCCTGCTTCTCTTTCACCGCTAGCCAAAGAAAAACAACCTATTTCACCACAAAATTATCAACGAGAAAACATAGCAACAACTGACAGCCACCTTAAGGTGGAAGAACCAGCCAGTGTCCCATCCAACAATACGAGTTCGGAAAATTCGCTTTCTTGGGAAGCTATTCTTGCCTCATTAAAACTTAGCGGTTTAGCCAATACGGCTGCACAACATTGTGCAATAAAAGAACTAAATGTAGATAATCAACTTATTTTATGTACACCCGCTCAATATGAAACATTTCTAACAACAAGCATTCGCAATCAAATTGAAGAATCATTAAAAGAGTATTTTCTCAAAAAAACTAATAAAAATATTTCTATACTTTTTGAAACAACACAAACATCCGTTAGCTCTCCTGCTGCAAAACAAAAAGAAAAAGAGAAAGCAATTTTAGATAATGTTCAAACATCATTGGACAAAGATACTAATTTAAATAAAATTTTAGAGATTTTTCATGGTACAATTGTACCTGATTCGGTTAAACCCAGTTCAAATTAATTTAAACAATAATGAGGTAATGTTATTATGGCTGATTTTCAAAAGATGATGGCTGAAGCACAAAAAATGCAACAAAAAATGCAAGATGTTCAAAAAGAACTTGCTCAACTTCAAATTATGGGTTCTGCTGGCGCAGGCGCTGTAAAAGTAAAAATTAATGGCCGTTATGAAGTATTAAGCGTTAACATTGTTGACAGTTTAATGCATGAAGGCAAAGAAATGATTGAACAATTAGTTGCTGCTGCTTTCAATGATGCTGTACAAAAACTAGAACGTGTATCAAAAGACAAAATCGTACAATTAACCTCTTCAATTCAACTTCCTGATGAGTTACTCAATCAAGAAGGTGGCGAAGGTGGCACAGAAGGTGGAAACGCCAATTAATGAGTGTATTGATACAGGAACTGATTGACGCTTTTCGTACACTTCCTAGTGTGGGAACTAAATCTGCCCAACGAATGGCGTATTATTTATTACAAAATCATCGGCACAAAGGATTAAAACTAGCTAAAGCCCTTCAAACGGCAATGGATGGTATAGTTAATTGCCAACAATGTAATAATTTAACCGATCTTCCTGTCTGCAATCTTTGCAATAACCCTGGCCGTGAGTTTCAAACTCTGTGTATTGTTGCTCAACCCAGTGATGTTATTGCGATTGAACACTCAGGTGTTTATAAAGGGCTATACTATGTATTAATGGGGCATCTTTCTCCATTAGATGGTATAGGCCCTCAAGAATTAGGCATTCCGAAAATTGTTGAGTTAATAAAAAAACAACAGATTCAGGAAGTTATTCTAGCCTTGAATGCAACAGTTGAGGGTGAAGCTACTGTTTACTATTTGTTTGAAGTATTGAATGCTTTATCACTAAAAGTAAGTCGATTAGCACAAGGTATCCCATTAGGCGGTGAATTGGAATATTTAGATAGTGGCACAATTGGCCGAGCCCTCGAAACAAGAAAGTTTATTTGAGAGAGTGTTATGAGTATTAGTCTATTTGATTTATTTTCCATTGGAATTGGCCCCTCAAGCTCTCACACGGTAGGTCCGATGTACGCAGCTTGTGAGTTTGCACAATCACTCAAAAATAAAGGATTGCTTGAAAAAACAATCCAAGTAATTGTTGATCTCTACGGCTCACTAGCATTGACTGGTCAAGGACACGGTACTGATAAAGCTATTTTAAATGGCTTGGAAGGTAAAGATCCTGAAAATGTCGTACCTGAAACGATGCTACCTCGAATGCAAGCGATCAAAGATACTCACCTTCTTTCTTTGAATGGTGAAAAAAAGATTACTTTTTCATACAAAGAACATTTACTTTTTCATCAAAAGGATTTTTTACCCAAGCATAGTAATGGCATGAAATTTTCTGCATATGATAATGCGCATCAACTTTTGTCAAGCCAAATTTACTATTCTATTGGTGGTGGTTTCATTGTAACCGATGAAGAATTTGGTCAAACAGAAAGTACATCAAAACCAATTCCCTACCCTTTTGCCACCGCTGAAGAATTATTGTCGCACTGCCGACAAAATAAAAAATCCATCAGCGAAATCATGATGGCCAATGAATTAACTTGGCGCACAGAAGAGGAAGTTAAACAAGGTATTTTGAAAATTGCCAATGTCATGGAGTTATGTATTGAAAATGGCTGTCATAATACTGGTATATTACCTGGCGGATTAAACGTTAAGCGTCGTGCCCCAGAACTCTATCAAAAATTAATTCAGCATAAAGGCATACCTTCTGTATATGAAGAATCTGATGTGATGAATCATTTAAATTTATATGCCATGGCAGTTAATGAAGAAAATGCCGCAGGCGGGAGAATTGTAACAGCACCGACCAATGGTGCGGCCGGTATTATTCCTGCTGTCATGAAATATTATCAATCTGCCCATCGTTCAGCTAATACGGAAGGATTATTGGAGTACTTTTTAACTGCTGCTGCAATTGGTATTTTGTACAAAACTGGCGCTTCTATTTCAGGTGCTGAAGTAGGATGCCAAGGTGAAGTGGGTGTTGCCTCTTCTATGGCTGCTGCAGGCTTGACAGCGGCATTAGGTGGTACAATAGAACAAACCGAGAATGCGGCAGAAATTGCTATGGAGCATCATTTAGGAATGACCTGTGATCCTGTTGCGGGACTAGTACAAATTCCTTGCATTGAACGCAATGCAATGGGTTCTGTTAAAGCGGTCAATGCTGCTAGAATGGCCTTAATTGGTGATGGTCAGCACAAAGTATCCCTCGATAAAGTCATTAAAACCATGTTACAAACAGGAAGAGACATGAATCGCATTTACAAAGAAACCTCTCAAGGAGGATTAGCGGTGAACGTCATTGAATGTTAAATTCTGAAATTATTTATACCATTAGTGAACTGAATAAAACAGTTCATACCCTTTTAGAAGAGGAACTGGGATGGATTAAGGTTCAAGGTGAGATTTCCAACCTCAAAAAAGCATCTTCCGGGCATTATTATCTTTCCCTCAAAGATAGTAATGCTCAAGTAAATTGTGTCCTTTTTTCCTCTTATGCCCTTTCACTACCTACTTCTCTTTTAGAAAATGGTAAACAGGTAATTGCTTTCGCCCGTGTAGGATTGTATCAACCTCGAGGTGATTATCAGCTCAATATTCGGCATTTAGAAGATGCCGGTGCCGGTTTACTACAAATGCAGTTTGAGCAATTGAAACAAAATTTAGCTGGGTTGGGACTTTTTGAGGCACAATTTAAGCAGCCTTTACCTACCACCCCTCATGTGGTGGGTGTTGTAACCTCTCCTCATGGTGCTGCCATTCGAGATATTTTAGCCACCTTAAAACGTCGATTTATTGCCGCTAAAATTATTATTTATCCCACTGAAGTTCAAGGCAAAACAGCGGCACCCAAGATTGCTCAAGCCATTCATATCGCCAATCATCGCAAAGAATGTGATGTCTTAATTGTCGCTCGAGGCGGAGGTTCACTCGAAGATTTATGGCCTTTTAACGAAGAAGTGGTCGCATGGGCTATTTTTAACAGCGAAATCCCTATTGTTACCGGTATCGGTCATCAAGTAGATACCAGCATTGCTGACTACGTCGCTGATTATGCAGCATCCACCCCTACTGCCGCTGCTGAAGCCGTTGCTCCTAACCAAAAGGACTGGTTATTACACATCCAACAATTTATGCAACGCGCTTATCAAATGTTGCAGTATTTAATTAGCCAAAAGAAACAACACATACAATTTTCAGAGCATAAACTTCAACAGTTTAAATACCAGCTTCAAGAAAAATCACAAACGGTTGATCGTCTAGAAAGTACCTTAAAGCATTCTTTATACAGACAATTATCATTAAAAAGAAATATATTTAATCAACTTTATCATCGATTAACACAAAAAAATCCACGTACACACCTGCAAAAATGCCAAGTTCATATTTCACAACTTGCTTTTACCTTGCATCAGGCTTTTCAACGGAAACTACAAACACAACATAAACGCTTCGCGACCTGTATTTCTGCATTAAGAGTAGTCAGCCCCCTTGCGACACTAGAGCGCGGGTATGCTCTGGCAATGACTGAAGAAAATAAGCTAATTCGGGAACCTAAAGATGTTGTTATCAATGATAAAATTAAGGTTAAGCTTTCTAAAATGGAACTTTCCTGCCAAGTAATAAAGGTATCTCCTCATGTTTGAAAATCTAGTAAATTCACTTATGGATATTGTGACCCAAACCAAAGAGCATTTACCCTTATTACTCGCTGTGCTTGGACTGTTATTTCTTATTCATATAATCAACGTAGCATTAAACTATCGTTTACTAGCTTTAGGTATTTATCCTCGTCATCTTTTTGGGTTAGTAGGTATTGTTTGCTCACCTTTCTTACATGGCAATTTCAATCATCTTTTCTTCAATTCCATACCTTTATTTGTCTTAATGGATTTCATGCTCATCTATTCAGATCAAACCTTTATTGCTGCCACTTGCTCTATTTTTCTTTTCAGTGGCCTGCTCACCTGGTTATTTGGACGCAAAGCGATGCATGTAGGTGCCAGTGCGGTAATTACCGGCTACTGGGGCTTTCTTGTTTTTTTTATGATTCAGGAACCTAGTGCCACCTCTCTTATACTTGGTATTCTTTGCGTTTATTATTTTGCGGGTATTTTTTTCGGTATATTACCTTTACGCGAATCTACTTCTTGGGAAGGACACTTATTTGGCTTAGTCGCTGGCGTCTTTACAGCTTGGGCAATGACCGTACCAGTATTTTTTCCATTTTTTAAAATATTTTTATAGATATTGGTAATGTTTTCTTCTTTTTATAGCATGTTTAAAGCTTCTTCAGAATATTCTTTCGTTAGACTTGAGACTGATTCGCCACTACCATATCTAATTTTCTTTCCTCAGTTGTTTGTATTGGATTTTTTGGAAGTTTTCTCAAAGATTGAAACCAAGCTGCCCTGTGGTTTCCCAATGCAGTTTCGGGGTATTGATGTTTTGAGATCTCACGCTGAACAACAAGGGTCAATAAAGTTGCAGCAAATAGAGTAGAAAAAACATCACTTGCCCCAATTCCGATCACTGTTTTTTCTGAAGAAAAAGTAAAAATAGCCCCACCTGTAATGCCTATAACTAAATAAGCAGCTAGCTCCACTAGGAATCCAGGTAAAGTTTTTCCATTTCCTTTTCCTCGCATAATACCTATTGCAGAATTTTTGAAAGGACATATTAGACCAAAAGTAGAATAAATGGGTAATAATTTGGAGAGTAAAGTTTCTACTTGTTGATAATCAGATGCATTGAGAAAAAAGGAGGCAAGTTGACGATACCCGAAAATCATCATTAAACTTAAAGGCAAATTGATTAAAAAACCGATTGTTGCAGAAACTCCATAGGCTTTAATGGCGTAGCTTTTTCTAATCGCCATATCAAGATTGTTTTTATCGTGAGAAGAAATAAGCTTTGAAAGAGCAATAGTAATAGGCTCTAAAAACATAAGAGCCCAATAGGCAATACTACTAGCAATACTAAAAGCTGCTAGGCTTTGCTGTGATAGCTTGCCTGCAAATAATGTTAAAACAAACCCGCCTAATGCTAACGTAAAAAAATGAAGTACAATAGGAGAACCTGCTTGTAATTGCAATAAGCTAATATTCTTTATGTTTTCCCAAGAAAAACATTGAAAGCCAATTTTTTGACGAAGCTCTTTTCCGATAGGAGATGCAATCATTATGACTGAGATTAAAAGAGTCGTCCAATTTTGAATAGCACTAGCCAGTGGCCAGCCAATAAAACCTATATTACTTTTCAACACCATTGTATAAGTTAGTCCAATCTCTATAGCTGTTCTGAATAATGCAGCGGGCATTAATAAAGATGGTCTATACACAAAAAGTATTTGAGAAATAATCTGAAGCGCTATATAAGCTGGAACAGAGATGATTAAGTAATCACAATATTGACCAACAAGTTGAGCATCCTCTGAGTTTTCTCCGATAACCAACAACATGTTTTCAACTTGGGATAAAAGAGCAATGCTGATGATATTAATTGGAATAGATAGAAGTAATGCAGTAGTAAGAATTAAACCAGGTGACTCTTCATTTGATTTGAAGGCTTTCTCCAATGGATTTGTCAAAGCAAAAAAGAAATAACTGGGTATAACCATAAACATATAGCGAAATCGATTGGCATAACCCGTCGTGGCAACGAACTCCATACCAAGCCAGCAAACGAAAATACTGCCACAAAAACTGTTACCATACCCAATACAGTTACTAATTATACCCGGGCCTGCCGTTTGCATAATTTCTTTAGCCAGTTGCATTAATTCGTGACGAGAATATTTTTGCTGCCAAAAATTAAAAACAAGGCTGAAAATATGTTCCGAATCAGAAATGTTTGGCTCTTGGGGTAAAAGTGGAGCTTTGAAATTAGTTACTGTTAACATCTTATTCGCCTCAGATGTAATAAAAGATAAAAGCGATTATACGCAACCATTTTTTACTGTCAACTTTTATTTTTATAACGGTTGACAGTAATTGCTCGTTTTATTTCATCCAAAATGGTAGTATTAGCCGCTTTCTTACCAATATAAATGCGATGAAAATCAAACCTTTTAATGCAAAATTTGCCCAGTTAACCCGTATATTAAGTGATGGTCAGTACCATGATGGTAATATCCTGGGACAAACGTTAAATATTACTCGTAGCGCTATTTGGAAAATGATTAAAAAACTTGAGGAGTATGGTATTGAGGTGAATTCAATCCAAAGTAATGGGTATTCATTAGAAGAACCGCTTTTACTCCTTGAACCAGAACTCATCAAAAAAGCTTTTTCTGGTAACATTGATGTCACAGTTTTAGAAAGCATTTCTTCTACGAATGATTACTTTAAATTGCAAAATACTATTCAACCATTGCAACTAGGCTGTTGTTTTGCAGAACATCAACTACATGGCCGTGGTAGGATGAATCGCGTTTGGAGTTCCCCTTTTGGCAAAAATATTCACCTTTCTGTTTATTACCTTTTTCAAAAGGATCTTGCTGAGTTAGCTGGATTAAGTTTAGTGATGAGTTTGGTTGTGCTGGACACATTAAGTGAACTAGGTTTAAAAGAAGGTATTGCGAAATGGCCAAATGATGTTTTGTATCAGGGAAAAAAAATTGCTGGTATTTTAATCGAAGTTCAAGCAGAATCTCATGGTTTCTGTAAGGTCACAATGGGTATTGGTTTGAATGTTAATACAACCAGTGATGATCCTTTGGATATCTCACAAGCTTGGACTTCTTTACGAGAGGAAAGCGGTATGATATGGGATCGTAATGAAGTGGCTATTATTTTATTGCGTTATTTACATAGCTATATACATCGGTTTGAACAGCATGGTTTTTCAGCTTTTTCTGAAGCATGGGATGCAGTCAACGGGTTAAAACAAAAAGTAGTTACCTTGGAATATGGAGAGCAACGTATATCGGGCACGGTGGTGGGCATTAATCCTAACGGAAATTTACTGCTACGTCTTGCGGATGGAAATGTTCAAGCATTTTCATCGGGTGATGTAACCTTACTCAAACAAAATGCCAACAAACCAATAGTAGAAAATTTAGCGTGAAAGCACAACTCTATTTTTAAAGACAATTACCCATTACTTCGTTTATTCCCACGGAGGCGTTTTAAAGTAATCCAAAAGATTAGTTACTAAAACTTCATCTTGATGAAACAATTATTTAAGATTAGCAACTAATTCGTGCTAAACGTTCATCACCTGATAAAAAAGGTTCAGGAAACCTCCCACCTTCATTAATCGTTGAAATCCTTCCTCCGGCTGTTTTGTAATGTAATCCAAAATAGACGCGTCTATTTTTTTCTTTACTCCAAAATAGCCAGAAAATCAAATCTTAAGCACTGGATGGACAAGCAAGCTAAAAATAATTGACTTGTTTGTTTCTATATTAATCTCTTATAATATTGCTTTTAATTTGGACAAAAAAAATGAATACATATGAGTGGATTTTGTTTGATATAGACGAAACCTTGCTTCATTTTGATGATTTAAGTGGATTAACATTAATGTTTTCGAAATTGGGTATTGAGTTTACTAAAGAGCATTATCATGAATATCAAATAATGAACAAATCTTTATGGACAGAATACCAAAATGGCAATATTACCATATCTCAATTAAAGGCTACGCGCTTTCATTCATGGGCAATAAAAACCCAAATGGAAATAGAGTTCCTGAATCAATCTTTTTTTGCTGCCATGACGGAGATCAGCAAACCACTAGAAGGCGCCATTAGCTTAATTCAATCACTAAAAAATAAAAATCGATTGGGTATTGTTACGAACGGTTTCAGTACTTTACAAGACGCTCGCCTTACTCAAACAGGATTAAAGAATCACTTTGAAGTAATAGTGATGTCTGAACAAGTAGGCATTGGCAAACCACATCCAGAAATTTTTGAACATGCTTTAGCCCTAATGGGAAATCCTAATCCCAGTAAAGTATTGATGGTGGGTGATAATTTAGATGCTGATATTTTAGGTGGCTTTAATGCTGGGTTACATACTTGTTGGATTAATCATCATAATATAAAAATTACTAAAAATATCAAACCTACCTATCAAGTTTCCTGTTTAACAGAACTTGAATGCCTATTAAGAGCTAAATGCTAATTTTTAAACGGATTTATTTTATCTCGTATCCAATTTTGCGGATTAGCTCTAATGTATTCTTTTGCTCTGAAAAAATCTTCTTCATTGCGAATAATATGCTCGTAATAATTACGTTGCCATAACTTACCATCGAATGGTTTCCAATGATTGTTTTTTACCCCCAGAATATATTGATGAGTGGTAATTAATCTCAGTGCTCTAACAATTTTACTCAGATGGTGGTTCTGTAGGGGCAGGTCTTGTACCTGCCCGTCAAGATTGATAGGTGCTTCGATATTTCGGGCAGGTACAAGACCTGCCCCTACGATGATAATTCCGTGGAAATGATTAGGCATAATGATATACTCTTCTAACTGGATGGAATTAAATCGTATAGATAATTGATGCCATTGTTCGTCAATCATTTTTCCAGCTTCATTCAATATCATAATTTCATTGACAATATTGCCCAATAAACAGGTTTTATTTTGAATACATAGTGTTATGACATAAATGCCATTCTGAGAATAATCATAGTTTTTTAGCCGAATGGAACGTCGTGATGGTTGGCTATGCATGTTTTTTCCTTATTTTGTTGGAGTTTCTAATTTAAAAAAGCCAGCAAGGCATTTAAAATCTTGATTCTTTCAAAAATTAAGGAGTAAATGATGAGCTGGCTTGAGCGCATTATATCAATGTATATATTTGTTTGCGATGAGTATCAGAAAAATTTATGCGGTGTATTGTCAAAGATTTACGAATTATGCGAATCTATCCTTCACTAATGAAGAGGTCATCACCCTTGATTTGATGGTGATTCCAGAACATGTCTTTGGAAAATTAACCGCTGTGTTCAACTTATTGCTAGCTAAATTCAGCTCTTAATTAGCATTTGAGACTTTCTTAGCTAATAGGGGTTAAGTGCTCAATCTGAGTTTATGATTCTTAGAATTATGTGGATGGCGATTAGATTGAAAACTATCGGTGCTTTTCTGTTCTACAAGTTGTTCGTTTAGTTTAAATAATTGGTTTTGGATACGCTGAAATGCGATACCTAAAGTACCATCATTTAATGATGCTCTATGTTGTTCATAAAGATGTGAACAATTTTTTCCATTGAGCATATCAAGACACCATTTAGCTGCTTCAACTTTATGAGCTTTCGTTTTATGGGGCTTGCCGAAAGCGCGTAGTAAAGCATCATGAGAAGAATATTGTTTTGGCGAATCATTTACTTCAATATAGTCTTTTAGATATTTTTTAAACTCTTCCACTCCTTTATGATAAAAACGCATATAAGAAGCTTGACTGAGTTTAGATGTCTCATCAATTTTAATAAGTTTTGGCCGAGCATCTGTTTCTTCATTAACAATAATCTTAGCTTCAGCTAATTTAGGCTCTGATGTTTCTGCCAGTCTTTTTTGAAACCATGACCAATAAAGTGATACCAAAGGTAAAGAAAGCGCTTGAAGACTTTGTGTAAAGAGCCGTAATACACCATCTTTTGCTTCAATTGATGGACTAACAGACGTAATAACATCCTCAATAAATTCAGGCTCAACCGGTTCGCCATTGTTGAGTTTTAATTTTATCAACTTTTGACGCATAATATCGTGCAATTCATCCTGATTATATTGCTCAAAAACGAAAGGTTGGCTGTAGTACTTAAGCTCGCTTAAAAAAGATTCACGACCAGGATAGTAACCTTGATTCAAGGTGCCAATAAGACAAAACCCTGGGGTATGATTTTCTTGCTTTAATAAGGCAATGATTTTTTCTTGTGTAGACAATGATAAGGTATTGATTTCATCAAGAACTAATACTTGACCTTGCGCTTTTGCATGTTGTAAGCAGGTAAGTAAAATGTCTTCATCCCCTTTAAAAACATAGGCAATTGGCTGATTGGTTGTCTGTAAATCATGGACATTCAAAACATTCACTAGCGTATGATTGCTTTTTTTCAAAAGCAATTTGGCCAATGTTGTTTTTCCAATAGAAGATGGGCCTTCAATTAATGCACAGGAGAAAACATTTATTTTCTCTGCTAAAGTGCCAAACAATTTCCACAAATTTAAAATATTGGTTTGTCGCGCTTCGGTGATTCTGTCTGGCAAAACATAGTCATCCTCTTGAATATGAGGTACTTGTTGATAAAGCTCGTTAAGCGTCTCTTCTCTCTTTTTTTGCTCAGATAAAATTGGATTGAAGTGTGTAGTTTTTTCCAAAGATTCTGATTGCGCTGTTGCATTTTCTGCATCAGAATCAACGTGTTCAGCTGGCGGAATCCAAGGAAAATATTGTTTCGAGACTTCGTCTTTAGGTGAAATAATTAAATCAAGTTTGCCGCTGATGGACATATACTCGCCATTTAATCCAATCGCATAGCCATTTAGTAAAGGCATTAATAACTGCTGTAGATCTGCTTCGTTATCCAAACCATCATGAGCATATAAAGTAATATGTTCACCATCGATTAGTCGCTGAACTAAATTTTTGGGATCATCCGTTTGCCCAGAATAAAAGAAATCATGGCATTGAAGCGTTTCAATGGGGATAAGAATACTTTCATTTGATTGCTGAATAACCGAATGATGAAATTCGAATAGAGCATCATCGTGAAAAACGAGATCTTTTGGCCAATAATTTCTATTGCTCGTGTGCAAACAAAGCGTGCATCCTTGTTTTTTAGCTTCACTCAGCAATTGATACCAAATTTTTTCAGGTAATGCTTGAGTGAGAACCAATGAAATAGATTCTCCTTGATGCTTTCTCAAAAATGAAAGTAAACCATATTGTGCCAAATGAGGGTTAAGGTAATAAATAAAATTCTCATTGAACTTTGAATTCTGGTTAGGACAAATCTCATCAAATAAGTTTTTTAACGGTAATGACACTTGCTTCAATTCAATCGAAACATCATTGTATCGACCTTGTTCAGGGTAATATTGACCATCTAGATACATTTTTCCGGTGATATTAATTTCCTGAATAATATTTTGTAGCAATGACCATGCTGAATTATCTTCTGAAGAGAAGAAAAGAGGAACAATTATGTTCGTTTTCCCTTTCGCTAAATCCGCTTGTATTATTTGTAAAATAGCATGAATATCAATAGTTTGAAGGCCAGTATTATTGTTATTTTCCGGAGCAACGGTTTCTTCCGATTTTTCTTGGTTAACAACAAAATTAGGCGCTCGGTAGCTGCCTGTCATTCGAGAAACCATCGAACGATCTTGAAGAATGCTATTTGCATCATCCGTCAATAAAACAATCTGATGAGTATCTTTATAAGTAATCAGCCACTCATGTAATTTAACGCGCAAGCGGTCACGTTGACCTTGGTCAGGAATGTACCAAGGACTAAGATTAATAACATGCGTTACTCCTGCATCCGGCGTACTATTTTCTTGAATCATTTTTAAAAAATCATTGGGATCTAAATAATATTGCCATGCAGTTGAAGGAATTTTCCACTGTGAAATAGCCTGTAGTGTCGTGATGGGATTACCGATAACACCCTGTATACCTTTGGATAAAAATATCTCTTTTTCTAAAGGTAATAATACTTTTTCTTCTTGTACGGGATTTAATGCTTGAATCAATTGCTTTTTATACGTTGCTTTTTCTGTATCATAATATTCTTCCCATAGCTTTGCTTCCGTTATTTCTGAAGCATTAAACAGTGTATGAGGTGGTGGAGAAATGACTTTGGGTACCACCGTTTTTTTAGGTAACTTTTCAGCGCGATAAACTTTTTTTACTCGTGCCCCACCCAAATCAAGAGAATAATTCGTTCCTTTGATTTTTAAAAAGGCATGTGTGCCATTTTCTACGTAATAACACATGGCCTGAAGTGGGGGATTTTCTTTCAACAGCATTTGCGCACGTTCAGAACAGGGTATATTTTGTTTGTTACATGGTTCAAAATTAGTATTAAAAAATGTTTGGATAATATCCCCAATACCTTTTTCAGTTAATTTTTCTTGAAAAAATTGGTAGTTAGTATTGTCAATGATATTACTTGAGGGTCTATTGGGTATACCTAAAGTGACTTTGCATTTCTTTAAATCTCGTGTTTTGAGAATGTAGCGTCCAAGCCTATCTTTAACAATTTCAGTATCTTTTTGGTTGCAATGAATCAATCGTAAATCGGGATGATTAATCGGAATAAGATAATAACGAAAACCTTTGCTAGCCTTTTTTTCTCGAGGAAAAACTATTTCAAAATTACGTAGATTTTTAGAAAAAACTTCTAGTTCATACTCACCTTCATTATTTTTTTCTGTTGATAATAAAGGTTGAAGATCAGATAGACTTGAAGTTTCTGCAGAGAGCTTCTTCCCATCATAATGGTACACTTTTCCAACTGCCATGCGAGATTCATTTTCTAACCATGCAGGAATAGATTTATTGTGCCCTCGTTGAGTACAATGAAACAGCGCCTGTAACGGTTGTATTAAATCCTTCCTATTAAAAATAGCATCAAAGACTGTCATCTCTCGAATAGATTCACCGTCATAAATCCAATCAGATTGTGGCTTGGGTGTAGTGTCTTGTAATGAGGTTGCAAGAGAAACTTCATTGCTAATATCTCTGAAGAAATCAGCATCTAATTTTATTTTACGGGTTAACTCGAAGAGTTTGTTTGTATAATCTTCCCCAAAGCTGTCATATAACTGATGAAAGAAAAATTCATTAATTTTTTCGTCAGGTGTATCACGAAGTGTTGCTTTTACTTTTGTATCTAACCGAGTTGTCTTTAGCAATGCCTCTTTCAAAGATAAATTTCCTTCAGACATTAAATAAAGAAACTCATCTTCCGGAGAAGATAATACAAACGTCAATGTTCGTTTAGTTGTATCTATGGACACACGTATATATATGTAAACGGCGATTTTAAGTTGATTAAGTTGTTCAAGACTTATAGGCGCTGAACTCAAAGCAATAGAATTACCCGGTATCACTGAATAAAGAAAGCCTCCCGAGGTAGATGAGATACTGCTATTTAAGAGGCGAGCCATATAAGAGGTCATTACGTTAAGTATTTCTGGAAGAGAATATCGCTCAACACTTTCTAGAAAAGGAATAATAGTGCTATCGAGGTTATCTTTGTTTAAAAAGTCTGCAATAAAAAGCACTATAAAATTTTCTATATCTTTTTTACTGACATTTGTTTCCAATCCAAGAGCAACGCAGTCTTTTCGATTTAAATCATGTTTTTCATAAAGTTCTTTCCACATTACTTCTGTATTAAAGTTTTCAGAAGCTTTTCCTTTATAACTATCCAATTCATCGGCTGAAGTTATCGTATTTAGTCCGTCAGAATGGTAAACATGCACCTCAAAACCTTGCTGTAACAGCGTAGATATCGTTGATTTTAAATCAAAGAAATTTTGGATATGAAGAGAACCAGCATCTAGAATAATTTTTTTTGGTGACAGAGTCAAAACAGAAGCGTGAGCTGTTAGACCTGCTGGATTAAAACGTCCTAAAGCCCTTTGGGTATATAACCATGGCGGTAATTTTTTAGGCAATTTTTCTTTTGGCATAAGGTTATTTTACATTATAAATCTTAATACATGCTGAATAGCCTGAAGTGTAATTAACATCATTTGTGTACCATCTGTAAAAAATGCTAAATTTAATTTTTAATACCAATGGAAATATTACGTAGCCTCAAATAAAAATATAACGTTGTTTTGGAAATATCCAACTGCTGTGCAATTTTGACAGAAATGCTACCTTTTTTATAAAGAGCTTCTGCTACAGCTTCTGTGAGAAGAATGCAGCTGGAATAATTCAGCTACATCCTTCTAGATCCATTAAGATTTAGCTTCTAACATACCCTCAATAATTTTATCTTGATCTTCTTCTGTTAAATAAGGATGCATTGGCAAACTTAACACATGATCGGCAGCAGCTTCTGCTTTAGGAAAAGAACCTTTTGGTAAATTTAAATAGGCCATAGCTGGTTGCAAATGAATAGGAATTGGGTAATGTACCATTGTCGGAAGGTTTTTAGCTTGCATGGCTTTTTGAATGTCCGCACGATTAGGCACTGAAAGTGTGTATTGAGCGTAATTACTTGTATTGTGTGGCTCAATATAAGGTGTAGTAAAATGAGCGGATAAGGCGTCATCATAACGTTTTGCCACCTTCTGCCGAAGCACTAACTCTTCTTCTAATAAAGTTAACTTAGCGAGTAATACTACCGCTTGAAAACTATCCATACGACCATTAATACCAATCCAAGGATGATGATAACGTTCGTCTTGGCCATGATTATGTAATGCACGAATTTTTGCTGCTAATTTTTCATCATTGGTAAAGCACGCGCCGCTATCGCCGTATCCACCTAAAGGTTTAGCAGGATAAAAACTGGTGCAAGCAATAGTCGTTAAACCACAAGAAGGTCGGTTCTTATAGGTAGCACCAAAACTTTGAGCTGCATCTTCAATAACGGGTATATTATATTTGGCTGCAATTGCATTAATAGTATCTAAGTCTGCACATTGACCATATAAACTTACTGGCATAATAGCTTTTGTATTAGGCGTAATCGCTTTTTCAAGTAAGGAAGGATCTAAATTGTATGTTTGAGAATCTATGTCTACAAAAACTGGCTTTGCACCCGCTAATACAATAGTCTCAGCAGTGGCAAACATGCTAAATGGTGATGTAATAACTTCATCCCCTGCTTTAACATCTAATGCTAATAAAGCAAGCAACAAGGCATCTGTACCACTGGCGACTGCCACAGACTGCTTGACATTTGTCCATTTAGCTAACTGGTGCTCCAGCTCCTTAATTTCCGGACCCATAACATATTGCCCATGTTGTAAAACGGCTTTTAACCCTTCTTCCACTCTGGTTTCAATTCTTTTATATTGTGTTTTTAAGTCAATAAATTGCATTATCTATTTTCTCTCTAAAAAGTCTAATCACCTTCAAGCCCATGAATAGGCTTCATGGTACTCCATTCCTTACAACTTGGACACAGCCAATGTAAATGCTTTCCGCCATACCCACAATGAATACAACGATAAACGGGTTTATCGTTTAACAGCTTGTTTGTCATGTCATAAAGCACTTGTAATTTTGTTCTAACCTTCCCATAGGCTGTCTCTAAATGCCAAGCTATCAGCTGATTAAGCCCTTTTACGGAAGGATTTTTTTCTAATTGTTCTGCTAAAAAATCCAAAGCATGTTCGACACCTACGTTTTGTTTAATTTGAGCGGCCAAGAAAAAAAGAAAGGGAACGCGCGGATATTCTTGCATGGTTTCTTTAAAATATTCAACGCATTCTATTTCTTTTTTCATCTGTCGATAACAAACAATAAGCGGTTCAATAACTTCAGATAAATAATCAGGATCTTGCTTTTTTATTTGTTTGTAGGCCTTAATGGCTGCTTTATAATTTTTTCTACTCTGTTCTAATTGTCCTAATAGTAAACTGGCACGAACAGAGTTTTTATCTGCATGAAAGGCATTTTTTAAATATTGATAGGCATCTTGATGGTTTTTTTGAAGCAGGCTTAGTTCAGCACACTCACAATAATAATGGGCAACTTGTACATCAAGTGACTTATCGGTAATGGACTCTAATTTTTTTGCTGTTTGAATACATTCTTTCCATTCTTTTTCCCGTTGATACAGCGCTATTAATTTTTCAAAACTCTCTATCTGGTGTTTTCCTTTACTTTTTGCCAGGTCTTCAAAGATTTTTTCCGCCCTATCAAAGAAGCCAGCATGCATATAGTCTTGGCCTAAAGCCATTAGGGCTGCTATTTTTTGATGAGGTAATAATTGTGGTCGTGCAATCAAATTTTGATGAATGCGAATCGCCCTATCGGTTTCTCCTCGACGACGAAATAAGCTTCCTAATGCTAAATGTGTTTCTACCGTTTCATTATCTACTTCGAGCAACTTAATAAAAACGTCAACCGCTTTATCCGGTTGCTCATTCAGTAAATAATTTAAACCAAGAAAATATTCATTTGAATGTTTATAGCTTTTTTTCTTTGACGAAACATCTTGACGGCGAGCCAAATACCAACCAGAAAAGGCTGCTATTGGTAATAGTAATGGCCATCCGTTAAAAATTAGTTCAGTCATTGTTTCAGAGGCATCATTCTTAAATGAGAAACTTCCTGTTCAATTGATCTTAATTGACTTTTTAAATGACTATTTTCCATTCGAAGCCGGAAAAACTTTGAACTGAGTCCTACAAAACCCACCAATATGCCGATACCTAATACAAAAATCAACAGTAAAGATAACGGCAATCGGTAAATTTGAAGATATAAATTTATATCTATCAACTGTGCATTTAAACAAGCAAAGCTAACTCCTAGTAAAAGAAGCAGTCCTATTAAAAAGTAACGTATGCCACGCATGTTTTTCCTAGTTTAATTAACAATCTCTGGAACCGCTGTATTCCCGGCTACTAAACGGCTTTGACTTTGTTGCAGAGCTGTTTGCGTTAATTCAAGCAACTCACGAACAGCCATAAAGAACATGGTAAAATTCAATTCAGGACTATTCTTTAACTCCATCACAATTAATCGCCAACGTTCAACTAAATCTACGTAACTCTTAGTCCATAAAGTTAAACATTGGTTTAACTCCATTTTTTCAGGCACATGACTTAAAATACCTACCGATAATAAGCGTTGTTGCCAGTCTAAATCATCACGTAATACTTCTCGCGATAAAGATTCCCAATGATTTCCCGCTGAGTGGATAATCACTTGTTCACGCAACCATACTAATTCTAAGTAAGTTCCCACACGGAAATATACTTGAGCGACTTCTTTTATTTCGCCTTTCAGCTCATAAGTAGCTTCAACAATATCCAATGCAGAAAATAGTGCCGGAATCATACCCAATTCATGGGCTAATTCTTCAGGAACACCAAGATTAATATAATTTGAGCAATTATTTTCATAGCGTTCACGTTCGGGATCATTGAGGCATTCGGGTATCGCTTGTTTTAATGCTTTAACGCCAGCAGAATATGCGCTTAATGCTTGAGATATATGAGTAAACTCTTTTCTGGTACGTAAAAACCATCTGGTCGCACGACGCATCCAACGGACACACACCATCATCATGTCAAGCTGATCAGCGGTAGCCACTTTACCATCAAGTGCTTGAATACTAGACCATAAGCGATCCATTTCAAAAACACTAGATGCCATCATATACGCTTTAACAATGGCTGATACTGAAGCACCAGTCTCATCTTTTATGCGATAAACAAACGTGAAGCCCATTTTATTTACAATCAAGTTGCTTAACTTAGTAGCAATGATTTCTCGTCGTAAATGATGGTGATCCATTGCGTCTGCATAGGCTTTTTGTAAAGGTTTAGGGAACGATTCCACCAAAATCTTTTTCAAGAAAGGATCTTCAGGGACATCGGAATCCAAAATGAGCTCGCTCAGAATATTCTTAGTATACGCAAACAAGATAGCCATTTCTGAACGGGTTAAACCTTGTTCATGCAGTTTACGTTCCATCAATGTTTTTTCATCAGGCAAGAATTCTAAGCTACGATTGAGCAAACCATTTTCTTCAAGAGCTTGCATATAACGGCTATGTAATCCTAAATTACGTTGTGCATGATATGCAGCAAGACTGATCGCTTGAATTTGCTGATAATTATCGTTTAATACGAGCTTAGCTACTTCATCCGTCATCTTAACTAATAACTCATTACGCTGTTTTGTAGTCATGTCCCCTCGACCAACAACATAATTTAGCAGAATCTTGATATTAACTTCATTGTCAGAACAATCAACCCCAGCTGAATTATCGATAAAATCGGTGTAAATCAATCCACCTTGTAACGCATATTCGATACGACCTAATTGCGTAAAACCTAAATTACCACCCTCTCCCACTACACGGCAACGTAACTCATGTCCATTAATACGCAAACCATCATTGGTTCTATCACCTACATCAGCATTGGTTTCAGTAATAGATTTTACATACGTTCCAATACCACCATTCCATAATAAATCTACCGGTGATTTGAGTAACACACGGATTAATGCATTGGGTTCAATAGTATCTTGTGTTAATCCAAAGCATTCTTTAATTTCTTCAGTTAAATGAATAGATTTAGCATTTCTATTAAAGACACCACCACCTTTCGAAATTAACTCTTGATTATAATCTGTCCAACTTGAACGTGGTAAATGGAATAAACGTTCTCTTTCTTTAAAGCTTGTTGCTGCATCTGGATTAGGATCAATAAAGATATGTACATGGTTAAAAGCCGCAACTAATTGAATATGCTCAGAAAGTAGCATGCCATTACCAAAAACGTCACCAGACATATCACCAATACCCACCACGGTAAAGTTAGTGGTTTGAGTATCTACGCCCAATTCATGGAAATGTTGTTTAACAGATTCCCACGCACCTCGCGCAGTAATCCCCATTTTTTTATGATCATAGCCAGTACATCCACCTGAAGCGAATGCATCATCTAGCCAGAAATTACGTTCTTGAGAAATTTCATTCGCAATGTCAGAGAAAGTAGCAGTTCCTTTATCCGCAGCAACCACTAAGTAAGGATCTGGATCATCGTAGCAATATACATTTTCCGGACGAATAATTTTGCCTTCTTGATAATTATCGGTAAGATCCAATAAAGCACGAATAAAGCGTTTGTAACAAGCCACACCTTCAGCGAAAATCTCGTCACGAGTTCCATCCACCGGAAGATTTTTAGGATAAAATCCTCCCTTCGCACCACTTGGCACAATCAACGCATTTTTAACTTGTTGCGCTTTCATAAGCCCGAGGACTTCAGTTCTGAAGTCTTCTCGTCTATCTGACCAACGAAGCCCACCACGTGCTACTTTTGCACACCGTAAGTGAACTCCTTCAAAACGAGGTGAATACACAAAAATTTCATAAAGAGGCAGAGGCAACGGCATCTCAGGAATCTTTGTGGGTTCTAGCTTAAAGGACAAATAGGTTTTTGACAGCCCTTCTTTTGTTGTTTGATAAAAATTTGTTCGCAACGTTGCTAAAATAATATCAATGTAACGCCGTAAAATCTTGTCATGATCCAAGCTTTCTACTGAGTCTAACGCTGTTAATATGGATTGTTGAATCATTTTTAGCTTTTCAGCACGATCCAATATTTCTGTCACATCAAAGCGAGTTACAAACAACTGAATCAATTGTTTTGCAATGGTCGGATTAGAAATTAAAGCATCTTGAATATATTCTTGACTGAATGGCAAACTGATTTGCTTAAAGTATTTGGCGTAAGCCCTTAAAATAGACACTTCCTTCCATTTTAATTCCGCACTTAATACTAATTGATTAAATCCGTCATTTTCTGCGCGTTTAAACCAAATATTTTCAAAAGCTTCTTGGAAAATAGCCCTTATTTCGTCCGAATCCCAATTAGCATTTTTGTGATATACCATACCAAAATCATTAATCCAGGCTTTTTTTCCACGGGGTAATGCTATTTCAAAGGGTCTTTCACTAATAACACGCAAACCTAAATTTTCTAAAATAGGTAATACATCGGATAAAGGAATTGTATTATCAAAACGATAAATCTTAAATTTAATCATGCCTGTAGTATCATTTAAAGGCTGATATACATTCATTTGAATCTGACGATTACTGGAAAGCTTCTCAATGTGTTTAATGTCATAAACTGCTGTACGGGAAGGGAAATATTCTTGATAGCTTGCTGAAAATGCATTGGCATAACGATGAGCAAAAACAGTTCCTTCCGCTTCTCCATATGTTTCTAGTAAGAGATTTCTTAAATCATCAGTCCATAAACGACAAGCGTTAATTAATTTTTTCTCTAACTCAGAAAAATTTTCGTTGATGGTTTGGGTAGGGTCGATACGTGCCATAAAATGTAGCTGTACCAAAACGGAATCAGAAAAACGAGTACGATAGGTAACACTGTGCGCATCAAAGAATTGGCGAATAATTTTCTCCATTTTCTTACCTAATGCTGTGTCATATCGATCTTTTGGCATATACAGCAAGCAGGAAACAAAACGCCCATAAATATCTTTTCTAGCAAATAAACGAGTTTTCCGACGTTCTTGCATATGGTAAACGCCCATAGCAATTGCACCAATTTCTTCAGGAGGCGCTTGAAATAAATCATCTCGTGGAAGAGTCTCAAGAATATTTAAGAAAATTTTACCCGTATGCGCTTTGGGATTGAAATGAGATTGAGACATTACCATCGCGACTTTTCTTCTTAAGAAAGGAATTTGACGAGGACTTGCATTATAAGCGGTGGATGTATAAAGCCCAATAATTCGGCGTTCGCCAATAACATTACCTTCTTTATCAAAGCGTTTTACACCAATATAATCGGTATAAACAGGACGGTGAACAGTGGCAATTGTATTAGTTTTTGAAATAATTAAAATTTGAGGAGATAACATTAACTCTTGAACTTCAGGAGTCATTGACGTAAGAAGGCGTGAACGTTTTTCTTCTGTTTCACTTAAAACGCCTAAACCTGTATGAGGTATAGCATGTAAAGCGCGATCCCCATTAGTTTCAGATAATTTATAATCACGTACACCTAAGAAAGTGAAGTGATGAGCTATCAACCAGTTAAGAAAATCTTTTGCTTCAGCAAGCTCATCGGCGTTAACAAAAGGGGCAATACTATCGAGCTCTTTGTTAATTTCCTGTACTTTTTCAACCATAGCGCCCCAATCGCTATTGACAGCACGCACATCCTTTAAGATTTTATCAAAATTAGTTCGTATTTTATCGAACATGTCAGTTTCAGTTTGACGGTTAATTTCCATAAAGATATCCGCTTCTGAAAAATAACCTTCTGTATCAGGTGCATTGGCTTGCAATATACCGATAATACGATGATTTTCATCACGTTTCAGCTTAATGCCGCCACTATGGATAATCAAATAAGATATGAATCCCATACGATTGATTTCCATATGTAAAGAATCAACCAGGAAAGGGATATCGTTATGGGCTACTTCAACAACTGTATGAGTAGATTGCCAACCATCACGTTCATAATCAGGATTATATACACGTATTTTTGTTTCTTGAGGTTCTCTTTGATAAATAAAATTCCAATAACTAATAACTAGGCCGCCCCAATCATCCACTGACTTAGATTTTAAGTCTTCTAAAGAGACAGTTTCTAAAAACTCACGGGCAAATTGGATGCATAAAGCTCCCGCTTCTTTCTTTCGAAGGGTATTTTTTATCCAGGTTAAAATGGACTCAATAAATTGGTTCTTCTCTTCTTCGAACTGATAAGACGACATATTATGATTTCCTCAAAATACTTAAAAAGTCATAATTATAATATGAAAATCTCGAGATTGACAGATTTTGAGCTAGAAATTTGTTTGTTTAATGAGGATAATTATTAATACCAAGCTCGAGTAATTTCAACTGTCTTAAGGCTATTACTGTAACGAGATGATAAATACAGCATTTTCCAGATTAAATTACACCGCTGAATATGCCCTAAAAGAAAACCATGGTCATCACAAGCATATTTTACATTTTGTCCATGCACTGAAAAAGTATTATTGACAGGTAATTTTAAACAATGCGTACCATTATTTAAATCCATTGCCCATGGATCGTCTTCAGACATATCTAAGTTATCTTGATCATTTGTATTGCGTGGTGGTAATGGAGGATTAAGTTGAATAACGACAGCTTGGCTTTGCCACGGAGAAAGTGGGCATACCGCTATTTTGGTTTTTACATAGCTTTTAATGAAACAAGGATCTAACATCCGATTATTAGCATGACAATGCCAAGCATCAGAACGATTATCTAGCGTTGAATGTTGGGTACACGCACCTTGCAATGTTTCGCTCACTTGTAATGGAACTTGTCCCTCTGCTTTTGGTTCAAATGGACGATAAAAGCGAATGTCTGTAGAAGGTAATGAATCAGCAAATACAGGAAGCGTAAAAATAAAACTTATCAAGATGCCAATATGTATATATCTTTTTTTCATATTTTGTTAGTTCTTTAACTTTGATTAATTTTCTAAGACAACCAATTAATATGTCAAGAGAATGATGGGGTATTTATGAAAATAGAGTGTCGAGAGTATATCATCTTCCCACCTTTAACCAGAATAATCGGCTTCATGCACGAAGCAGTGCGAAGGCCGTTCATAAATTATTGTGCATGATGAAGTCCCACCATAAGACAGCGATAACCAATAGCGTATTTGCTTGTTAAGTTGTAAAAAATACGGTATTTTTTACAACTTAACAAGCAAATTGGAGAGGAGGCATATGTTGCTTCTCGAAAATTATTACAACTGGAAACCCGCTTTTTGAGCATCATTAAAAAACATTTTAACAGTTTCAAGTGAATATTCATTTAAATCTTTATTCACTAAATCAAGTTTTTTAATAATATCATTTGTTGCAGTAATGATATGACAGCCAACATCATCTGCTTGGAAGATATTAAGCAATTCACGTGGACTAGCCCAAATTAACTCTTGGTTACTTGGTAACATGGCTACTGATTCACGCATAATCAGTAAAGGATCAATACCTGTATCAGCAATACGGCCAGCAAATACAGAAACATAGGCAGGAACTTCATTACCTAATGCATCTCGTACATCACGTACTTGTTCCAATGTCATTAGAGCAGTAACATTTTGCTTCACGCCTTGTTTAGCCAAATCACGAATTAAATCATATGCAGGTTGTGCTTTTGTATTCATCACAGGGATTTTAACATACACATTTTTACCCCATTCCGCGATTTTCAATGCTTGGCGTTTCATATCATCAAAATCATCGGAAAATACTTCAAAAGAAATCGAACGATCAGGAATGCTAGTTAAAATATCACGCGCAAAAGCTTCATAATCCCGAATGCCTGCTTTGTTCATTAAAGTAGGATTGGTTGTAAAGCCTTTAACATAAGGATGTTTAGCAATTTCAAGCATACCCGCTTTATCAGCACCATCCGCAAAAATCTTTACTTTTAAATCAGAAACTTTTTTCGTCATTTTTTTTCTCTTTATTATTAATCCAATCAGCCGCTTCTTTAAGCGACTGAGCTACATAGTCTGGATTTTCAGGCCTCTTTTCAAGATAACCATAATCCAGAAAAATACTACAACACCCTGCTGCTTGCCCAGCATCAATATCACGCCACCGATCACCAATCATATAACTTTTTTCAAGCTCAATTTCATAATCCTGGGCAGCCTGTGTCAATAAACCCGGCAAAGGTTTTCGACAATTACAATTATCATTATCATCATGGGCGCATATACGAATGGCATCTAATGGCAATTGTGTTGATAAGTGTTCATGAATAATGTCAACAGCTGCTTGAGTGGTTTTTCCTCTTGCAACATCTGGCTGATTGGTCACAACAATCAATATAAACCCTGCTTGTTTAAGTGCAGTTAACGCAGGAAGTACATCGTTGGGAATAACCAATTCATTCAATGTTGCTGGAGGATAAGGCTTTCCCTCTCTCACAATAGCTGCATTTAAAACACCATCGCGATCGAGAAAAACAGCACGCTTATTTCTTTTCAACTACTGATTCCCACTTTGTTTGAGATGCTTTTAAGGAAGGGTGTGATACCATTAAATGCCATACTACAGCCTGAAATGCTTCTGCATGAGGGGTAATATTGTCATGATTAACCGTAGGAATAATAACCGCAGCATCCGCTACTTTTGCAGTATAGCCACCATCACGGCCTAGAATACCCACAATTGGGCTACCAATTTCTTTGGCATATTGCAAAGCAGCTACTAAATTAGGGCTAACATTTTTTTCGATATTTCCACCACCAACAGATAAGACTAAAATAGTATCAGTTGGTTTTAAACGGCTCACTTTCAACCATTCAACAAAAATTGTTTGCCATCCTTCATCATTTGTTCTTGCGGTTAATTCAGAAACGTTATCAGTAGGTGCATAAGCTTCGATGCCTACAATCTTACGAAAATCGTTGACTGCGTGAGAAGCATTAGCCGCACTACCACCAACACCTAAAATAAAAAGACGTCCCTCTTTAGCACGTGTTGCTGCTAATACATCAACAACGGCCTCTATTGCTTGTGTATCTAATTGCTCAATAACGTCAACAGCTTCTTTCAAAAATTGCTGGCTAAATGTCATATTTTTCCCCTATTATACTAATTCTAATCGGTTCATTTCCTCAATACCGGAAAAAGAACCAATTTCATAAAAACGCTCTTTTACTTCAAAAGCCCCTAATTGCTTTTCAGCTAATAAAGATTTATACAAATCGGCTAAATCATAAAATTCATGTTCAGGCACACGATCAAATACAGATGCCTGCAGGACTCCCAATCCGTAATCAATATAATGTAACTCAGGATCAGATGATTTTTTATCATAAATTAAAATCTCATGGTTCACGTATTTTACATTACTTTTATCCCAGAGTCCCTGATTATGAAACACCGTCATCAAACTTAGTTTTTTTTGTTCTTCAAATGCGTGTTGAACTGCTTGATAGTCACACGTTAAATACGAGTCACCATACGTTACAAAAAAATTTTCCCCTAATAAAGGTAATGCTTTTTTAATAGCGCCTGCGGTGCCTAGCAGTGGTCCACCATCAGGAGAATCAAAAGCATATTCAACAGTTAAGCCAAAATTCTTTCCCGTGCCTACCACGGCTTCAATTTGCTCTCCTAAATACCCCACACAAAGAATAACTTTGTTGATACCATTCTTTTTTAACAAACGCAGTTGATGAAAAATAAAAGGTTCGCCTTTTATTTCAATGAGAGCTTTGGGAATAGTTTCTGTCACAGGACGTAAGCGTGTCGCAAGTCCCCCTGCTAAAATAGCAACCGGAAAAATACTTTTAAGATTTGGTGACAATCTGAGTTCCTTCATAATCAAAACGGAAGCGTACTTCTTTCAAACCAGCTTGAGTCAATGCGTGACGTAAACGCATTTTTTCTTCAGTATAAAACATTAAGAACCCACCACCACCAGCACCGATGACTTTACCTCCTAATGCCCCATTTTTTAATGCTAATTCATACCATTCATCAATTTTAGGGTTACTCATATTAGCGGAGCGTTGTTTTTTGTATTCCCAATGTACGTTCATCAACTCAGCAAACCCATGCAAGTCACCTTTTTCTAGGCAAATAAGGCTTTTTTCTCCTAAATCTTTCACAAAATGCAGATTGTTTAACATGTCTTGTGATTGATTTTTACTCTTTACATCTTGTTCTTTCAAAATACCTGATGCGGAACGGGAATATCCAGTAAAGAACAATAAAAGATTATCTTCTAAATTATACAGTACTTCAGTCTCAAGTTTGAGAGGCCATGCTTCAACTTTGCCATTCTTTTTAAATCGAAAACAGGTCAATCCGCCATAAGCAGCAATATATTGATCTTGCTTACCGATAGGTTCTTTTAATAAATCCAGTTCAATATGGCAGGCTTGCTCTGCTAATTCTTCTGGATGAACCAAGTTCTTTTTTAATGCGTGTAATGCTTTCAATAAAGCAGTAGTAAAACTTCCTGAAGAACCTAAGCCAGTTCCTGAGGGAATATCAGCCATACTGGTGATTTCTAAATAAGGCGCTTCTACACCAACATATTTCAATGCTTCACGAATAATAGGGTGACTTAAATCATTGACATTAGAAACAGTTTCCATTTTGGAGTATTTGACGATTAGCTCATCAACAAATGTTTGATGCAACGTAATATATACATATTTATCAATTGCAGCAGCAATCAAAAAGCCTTCATGATCTTTATAATAAGAAGGTAAATCAGTACCCCCTCCTCCCAATGAAATTCTTAAAGGACTTCGCGTAACAATCATAAAAACCCCAATTTTTAATACCGTAAAATTGCCGAAAATTCTATCACATTCATTGATGAAAAAAAAACATATTGCTATAATTCGCGCCATGAACCGTGACCTCCTTAAGAAAATATATCCCCTTGCGATGTTTTGCTTCCTCGGCGCAATTAATGCAATGTACTATTTCTTGCTTTTTTCATTTTTTTTTGAGTATTTACATCTTAACTATTTATTAGCTATTTCGATTACTTACATTTTGACGGCAACTTTCCAGTTTTTTTCTAATAGAAAACTTACCTTCAGATCTTCAGGAAATGTTTTCTATCAGTTATTAAAATATTTTATTCTACTGGCATTAAATTATTTAACGACGCTACTTATTATGCATAGTTTTGTTGAACGATTTGAACTATCTCCCTACATTGGCTTATGTTGTACATCTTTTAGTTCTGCTGTAACAAGTTTTCTGTTATTTAAATTTTGGGTTTTTAGACACCGAGCAGCCCTTAGATAAGATTTTTGCCTCGATTAGAAAGATTCCTGCCGGAATAGGCACCCATTCTTCGTAGGAGACAATTTTTAAAAAATTTACAGACAACCTAGAAATTCCAAAGTTTTCAGAGGCTTTTCTCTGCCACGACGTCATTCCCGCGAGGCATTGTTGCGTGGATAAATAAGTAAGCCAAAACTAAAGAGCACGCTTAAGCTTGGCATTATCACGAAGCAACAACGAAGGGTGCTTCTCCCTTTGGGAGAAGATGCCCGACAGGGCAGATGAGGGAAATTACTGTTGTCATGTTTGCACTTTAGCTAAAATTACTTCCAATACACCGACAATATTAGTAAAAATTTCTTTATTACTCACCCCTCATACATGATCGCCCAATGATTTTAATAACGTGTTCTTTTTGCATCATAGTGAACCTGTCCACCATTTTAGTGTTCATCCCGTCTAATTCAATAACAAGAAAAGGAAATAAAATCAACGAAAAATTGTGGCCATTTATTTTCCCTCATCTGCCCTGTCGGGCATCTTCTCCCAAAGGGAGAAGCACGCTTCGTTGGTGTTTAATGTAATGCCAAACTCAATTGCGCTCTTTAGTTTTTAGCTTGCTTATTTATCCACGCAACAACACTGAATAAATAATATGAAATTAACTTTAGCAGTGTATTCTTTGACGACATCCAAAGTACAAAGAAATTGAAATTCAGGTCCAAAGAAACAATTTAACATTCCATATAGTGTTATAAGCAAGCATTTAACACAAAATACATTGATATAGAATTTGAAAAAAATTAGGAGTTAGTATGAAAGAAAATGCAATCGGCAACCCATTTGGGCTTGAACATATGCTTCGTGCCATTTCTACAGCAAATCTCAAAAGCTTACAGATGCTACTTGAATATACAGAAGGAAGTATGGAGCAAGAGCAAAATAAGCTTGATTATTCAGCAATAGATCAACTTTTCAACCAGGCGATAAGCTATAATCAAGACGAAATACTCAACTATCTTATTCACCGCCACTATCCTTTTACAAAACCCGCACCTACGGTTTAATCACACTTCATCCCAGATTGTTCATAAACAGCTTCAACCACTTCCAATGCAGCAATGGCATCTTGAACACTTGGATTAGATTGTCTTCCAGATTGGATGTCTTGAATAAAATCGTCCCATTCAACCGCCCATGAATCATCTGCCATTGGGTATTCCCACATGGTTGTCTCAGGTGGCCCCATTTCTGGTAACATTTTGTAAAATGCCAAACGTTCAACACCGTAACTTCCACCTAAACCTTGGATGTCCAATTTACCGAGTTTTCCATAAATTTCGAAAGAAAAGAGGTTTTTCCATTCAGAACAACTGGCGTGTAAGAAAGCTGTTTGTTTCTTCGCTGTTTTTAGTAACATGAATCCGTTATCGTCAACAGGCATATCCCAATAATACGTATGGGCAAATCCTTGAACATCTTGGAAGTCACCTAAGAACCAACGCGCAAGATCAATTAAATGAACACCCTGGTCAATCAATTCGCCCCCACCGGATAAGGCAGGAATCGCACGCCATTCTTTATCATAACCAATACGGCCACCATGGCCATATCGGGCACGAATAAACATCAAATCGCCAATGGCACCTTCTTTTACTAAAGACATCGCTTGACGAAAAGCTCGGTGATAACGATGATTAAATCCAATTCGTACGCAACGTTGTTTTTCTTCAGCTAGTTGTTTTAAAGGTACTAATTCAGCTGCACGTCGGCCTGCTGGCTTTTCAACTAACACATGTTTGCCTGCTTTCACTGCCGCAATACTAATTTCAGCCAAGTCGGCATGCGTAACAGCAATCACGACAATATCTACATTTGGGCTTTGCACTAAATCTTGCCATGAAGCCATTGCTTCACAACCTGGCGTGGTTTTTGCTAAAGCTTGGGCACGCTCTATATTTAAATCAGCACAGGCAGTTAACTGGGCATTTTTAAGGTTTTTAGCACGTTTTTGGCCAATTAACCCACAACCCACAATACCAACATTATATAAACTCATTCTAAACATCTCCCCATGATTTACCACGTTCAGATGGAATAATACGTCTTAACGTATAAATATCAGTGGCTTTCAAATCCTCTTTATGCGTTTCAAAAGAAGCCCATGGATCCCATATCGCACTGATTAATTTACCGGTAATACCATTACTTTCACTAGAGGCAAGATAAACACACAAATTTGCACCAATAGTTAAATCACTACCGCCATTGTCTTTTTGTTTTAATGACTGCTCATAAAACGCTTGGCCTACCTTTTCAGGCCCAGCTGATAAGACTTCATCCAGTAATCGCGTATTTAAAGCACCAGGAGCAACACAATTTACATCAATATTAAATTCTGCAACTTCACCCGCTAAGGTTTCAGCAAAACGGACAACCGCAGCTTTTGAGGCAGCATAGGAACTTAAAAAAGGCATTGGTTTAGTTGCGCCACCACCGGATAATACAATAATTTTACCCGAACGTTGTTTTTTGAAATAGGGGACAATGGCACGACATTGTGCAAAAACACCTTTTAAATTTACATCAATTGCATAAGACCACTCATCAAAATCAATTTCTTCAATAGGACCTTTAGGACCATAAATACCTGCATTAGCAACTAAAACATCTAAACGGCCAAATTTTGCATGAGCAGTATCCATGAGATTCTCAACTTCTGACAAATTAGCCACATCGCACACCTGTGCTTCAACTTTGCCTAATTTGAGTGCTAATAGTTCATCACGCGTCTTAAACAACTTTTCTTGATTACGAGCGCAAATCATCACATGAGCGCCCTCTTTCAAATAAATTTCGGCAACTATTCGGCCAAAACCTTCACTAGCGCCACTGATTACGGCACATTGTCCTCTTAGTTTCATGCTATTTTTCCCACTGTAAAATGACGAATACGCTTATCATTACGCAATGATTTTGTTAGAAATCCATTGGCATCAAATATCAAGGGTTGCTTTAAGTGTTGAACCAAATCATCCGCTTGAATAGTAGCAAAATCTGGCCATTCCGTGCATAAAACTGCGGCGTCAGCATCTTTTAATGCGGTGTTTAAATCCGACTTTAAAGATATACATGCGGCCAAATCTTCTGGCAATTCTGGCATAGAAGGATCATAGGCAGAAATATTAACTCCTTGTTCCGCTAACCAATGACACATTTCAACCGCACCAGAGCGACGCAGGGTATTAGTACCGGGTTTATAGGTTAACCCTAATACGGCAATATTTTTTCCGCGTAAATCACCTAATATCTCTGTTAATCGTCTTGCTGCCCATTGTTTATGCTGATGATTGCTTTCTAAAATAGCGGAAAATAATCCTGCAGGGCGATCAAATTCTTTACCAAATTCAATGAGGTAAGTAACATCACGAGCCAACGTTCCACCAGCAAAAGCATTACCTGGACGTAAATAGGCTTTCTCGCCAATGCGAGCTTCTGATTTTAATCCACGTTCTACTTCACTTGCATCTGCACCGACTTGTTCACATAAACTGGATAATTCATTAATAAATACCACTGATGTTGCTAAAAAAGCATTTAATGCATGCTTTGTCATTTCAGCGGATGGTACAGACATAAAAATCACATTATTTGAAACACCCTCAAATAATTCTACAATGCATGTTTTATCTTTTTCGGATTGAACACCAACAATAACACGCTCAGGATGCATAAAAACATCAATGGCTTTACCTAAACGTAAGTTTTCAGGCGAATAAGCAAAACTGACTTGTTTTTCTGGATATTGCTCTTGATAAGCTTGTTGCAATTTCATGGTTGAACCAGCAGGAAGCTGGGAAGAAATTAATACAACACTATTCGCTTTCATAAAAGGGAAAAGTTGTTTCACTTCTTTGACAACAAATTCAGTATCTGCTCGGTCATTATCATCAACAGGCGTATCAAAGGTCACCCAAACCACATCAGAATCACTAATATCTTTGGCTTGAGTCGTAAAATGTAATCGTTGATTGCTCTTACCTTCCGCTAGCAGCTCGTCAAGACCTGGTTCAAAAATGGGTGCTTTACCCTGTTTTAAATTTTGAATGAGCAGTTCATTAGAATCAAAAGCGGTGACTTGATGTCCCAACTTTGCTAAACATGACGCTGTTACTAACCCTAAATGCCATAGGCCGACTACAGTAACTTTCATTACTCTCTTTCCTCCAACACCCAGGTGTTATTCTGTAAATATTCCACTGTTTTGATAATTCCTTCACGAATGGATAATTTTGGCTTCCATCCTAAAGAGCGAATTTTTTGGCAATCTAAGAAAATAAAGGGGTTATCCCCAATCCAGCCTTTATTTCCACCCGTGTATTGTTTTTCAGGGGAGAGATCGAGCGCTTCACAAATCCAGCCAATTGAATCATTCACTTCGCAATATTCATCCGTTCCCAAATTGAAAATGTTGACTTTATCTTGTGCTTTTTCTATCGCCACTAACATTGCATCAACACAGTCTTGGATATAAAGATAGGATTTTCTTTGATGCCCATCACCTAACACTTTTAATTGTTCAGGGTGAGCCAATAGTTGTTTATAGAAATCAAATACATGGCCATGGGTATAACGTTCACCTAAAATAGAAACAAAACGGAAAATATAGCCTTGAAACCCAAATCCTTCAGCATAAGCACTAATTAAACCTTCTCCTGATGCTTTTGATGCACCATATAATGACGTTTGAATAGGAAAAGGCGCATCTTCAGGTGTAGGAATTACTTTTGCTTCCCCATATACAGAACCTGTCGATGAAAAAGCAATTCGCTTAATGTTATTAGCACGCATTGCTTCCAATACGTTAAAAGTTGCAATGGTGTTTTGATGCAAATCTTTTGATGGATGTTCAGTTCCAAAGCGAACATCTGCATTAGCGGCTAAATGGAAAACAAAATCACACCCTTCCATTGCTTTAGTTAATTCGTGTGGTTCTAAAAGATCCCCTTCAAATAAGGTAAAACGCTCATGGGTTTTAGCTTTTTCAAGAAAAGCGTGCATGCCGGTAGAAAAATTGTCATAACCAGAAACAAAATGTCCATCAGCCAATAAACGATCCACTAAATTACTGGCAATAAACCCAGCACAACCTGTTACAAAAAAGCGCATTATTTTGATTCCTCTTTATTATTTTTTTCTAATTTTTTTTCAACAAATTCATCGACAATAAACATGGGGCGTCGTTTCACTTCATCGTAAATACGTCCAATATACTCCCCCATTAATCCAAGTGATAATAATTGGACTCCTGCAAAAAAAGTGATTAGTAAAACGGTCGTAGACAAACCTGGGGTCAAGGATACACCTATACACTTTTGGATGAGATACCATAATCCCAAAAGAAAGCTTAATCCCGCAAGAAATAAGCCTGCCAAAGACATTAATTGCAAAGGACGACTACTAAAGCTAATTAAACCATTTAAACCAATTTTTAACGAGCCAGTTAAACGATTATAATTTCCTTTCCCAGCAAAACGCTCATCCCGATCGTATTCAATAGCAGCTTGTTTGAATCCCACATATGCCACTAAACCGCGTAAAAAGCCATGGGTCTCATGCAATCGACGCAGCTCTTCAATAACCCGTCGTGTCATAATACGAAAATCACCGGTATTACGAGGAATACTCACATCACTTAGCATATTAATGACTTTATAACCAATATGGGAAATAACTCGTTTGATTAATGTTTCCCCTTTTCGGGAACGTCGTTGCGCATATACTACTTCATATCCTTCAGAAAGTTTATGGTACATGTCTGCAATTAATTCGGGCTGATCTTGTAAATCTACATCGATTACCACACAATTTTCACCTTTGCAGAGGAGAATACCCGCCATGGTTGCCGCTGGTTGACCAAAACGCCGGGCAAATTTTATGAGTTTGATATGTGAATTTCTTGTAATTTCATGTTCAATCACTTGTTGTGTGTGATCGGGGGAAGGATCTAAGCAAAAGAGGATTTCATAACTCACCTTTAATTGCTGCAGAACAGGTTCCATGCGTTCTAAAAAAGGCTTTATATTTGCTTCTTCTTTGTAAACAGGAACAACAACAGAAATTTGGCAAGCAGATTCTTTTGACATAATGCGATGACACCCTTGTACTCGACTAATTAAACGCCGTAAATTACCTTAAAAACTGGGTGATTGTCAATTTAACGCTGCCAGGTTGCTGATAATTTTTATCAGTAATTAAAATGATAATAGACCTCTTCGGAAACTTGACAATTTTGCCATTAGTTCGAGGAATGAATCTTTTGAGAACCGGAGTTTACAAGACGTAAATGAGGATTCAAAAAAAGATGAATGACGAAGAAGTAATACAAAAGAGTCAGTTTCCGAAGATGTCTAATGATTAGTCTTCGCTCACAGCACCAGAACTTCGACTTACTTCAAGATCCACATCTTCACCATTTCTGTCTAAGGCTTCGACAGAATAAGAATCGTCGTCACATTCGATTGATTTAATTTTCATATATCCAGCATTTTCGACAGCAGCTGCTGCTTGTTGCATGGTGATTTTATTTTTATTTTGAGGTTTATCTAGAATTGCGCCAGTATCAGGGTTAACTTTCACTGTAACCTCTGTACCACCTGCATCATATGCTTCTACTTTATAAACACCATCTTCAAGAGTAACAGATTTAATTGTGGTATAACCATTAGCTTGTAACTCTTGGAGAACACTAGATAGTAATACTGAATCACTTTTTGTTGATGACGCAGCAGGATCACTGCTTGCCATGCTATTCGTATTGGTATCTGCAAAACCGACTGAGCAAACTAATGCCAAAGGAAGTACTAATGTTGCTATACGTAATTTCATTATTATCCTCACTTATATTGATTTATATTAGCAAACTAAATATAGCAGGCATTTTTTTATATGCAAATAAATTAATTTAACTCATTATTGACATTAAAAAAAAATAAACTATTTTTAAATTGAAAAATTTTTAGGAGATAACATGAACTTAATTTTACTAATTATTTTAATCTTTATTTTAATTGGTGTTATTCCTGTATGGCCTTACAGCCGTGGCTGGGGATATTATCCTGGTGGCGCGGTTTTCACCATTTTATTAATTCTTTTAATATTATCTTTGTTTGGAAGATAATTCAAAAAAATCTGAGGAGATTTATTATGAATAAAGATATTTTTGCTGGAAATTGGAAACAACTTTCTGGAAAAATTAAACAACAATGGGGTGAGCTCACAGATGATGAAATTGCTAAAATTAATGGAAAACAGGAAGAGCTTCTTGGTCGTTTACAAGAAAGATATGGATATAATAAACAGCAAGCAGAAGAAGCTGTTAATGATTTTATAAAGAGGTATGATGAGCTTTAAATAATTTATAAAATTATTCCAACCTCCACCAATTTCATAAAAAATGCATAAAAAAAGGCCTGCAAATTTAAATAAATTTGCAGGCCTTTTTATATTATTTAAATTGATTATTTTTTAAATCATCTTTAAAATCTCTAACCCAATTACTTCCTTGATAAGTTTTTTCCTTGCCAGTTTTTTGACATTTTACACAAATCCTATGAGTTTGGCCTTGGCTTTGTTGATCTATTTCCATTCGAGAAGTAAATTGATCGCCTGATTGCTCTCTTCTTGAAAAGCTAGAAGAACCTTGTTGCTGTCCTTGTTGGTGTTGTTGACCTTGTTGATTTTGCCCAGCTTGATGTTGTCCTTGTTGTCCTTGCTGGCGTTGTTGATTTTGATCCATTGAACGAACATCAAAATCCGCTTCTTGATATCCACTTTGTTGTAAAGCTTCTTTAAATTCTCTAAGTTGTGATTGATCAATTTGACTATAATTTCTGTTATCAATGCTCATAATAAACTCCTTACGATTTAAGATTAAAAATATCTTCTATGAAGAAATTATACATATCGCATTAGACTTCTTGCATAACCCTGCTTCTGCAGAGAATTTGTTCGTCAAGTCGGTGCTCGAATCCTCATGTACTCCCTTGTACATTCCGGTTCTGTGCTCCGAGTCTCCTCCAATTCCTCGTGCATAAGCGGGTTCTGCAAGAGGTCTATTGAATTTTCTTTGAAACTGAAAATTCAATTGCGAAATATATATTGGCGCCAACCACTGTAAGGTTAGTTTATTTTTTAGAAAATGCAAGAAAGAAAATAATGGATTAAATACGACTTTCTAACTCTTCCCAACGTTGATAAATATTTTCTATTTCGTTTTCAATTTTTTTGAGCTTGTCCGTTACTGTTGCAATTTTCTCCGCAGCTTGTTGATAAAAATCTGCTTCAGCCATTTGAGCAAATAATTCTTGTTGTTGTTTTTCTAATTTTTCTACTTTGCCTGGTAACGCTTGTAATTCTTTTCGTTCTTTAAAATCCAATGTTTGAGGTTTTGAAGCTTTTACTTTAGTTTCAACAGTAACTGGAGTTTTTGTTGGAATAATTTTTGGTGCTTGAGCCAACCAATCCTGATATCCACCTACATATTCTGAAATCTTTCCGTTTCCTTCAAATACTAATGTGCTCGTGACAATATTATCTAAAAAAGTTCGATCATGACTTACTAACAATAACGTTCCTGAAAATTGGGAAAGTAATTCTTCTAACAATTCTAATGTTTCAATATCTAAATCATTTGTTGGTTCGTCCATAACTAAAACATTGGCAGGCAAACTAAACAATTGCGCTAACAATAGACGATTACACTCTCCTCCAGAAAGTGCTTTAACCGGTGTATGCAAACGTTGGGATGAAAAGAGAAAATCCCCTAAATACCCCACAATGTGACGTTCTTTGCCATTAATAATAACGCTTGAGCGCCCTCCTGCCACATTATCTAAAATTGATTTTTCTGGATCTAAAGTAGCCCGTAGCTGATCAAAATAAGCAATATCTAATTTGGTGCCTAATTTAACCGTGCCCTTTTGAGGTGGCATCTTACCTAACAAAATATTGAGCAATGTCGTTTTTCCAATTCCATTGGGACCTAATAAGCCAATTCTATCCCCTCGCATAATACGTAACGAAAAATCTTTAATAATGACCTTATCATCATATTCTTGACCAATATGTTCAACATCAACGACTAATTGCCCTGATTGTTTCGCATCATTGATTTCAAGACTCGCTTTACCTACAATCTCACGTCGTTGAAGCCGTTCATCTCTCAGTGCCTTTAATGCGCGTACACGTCCTTCATTTCTGGTTCGACGAGCTTTAATTCCTTGACGTATCCAACGTTCTTCCTCTGCTAATTTTTTATCAAATTCTTTATTGAGTTTCATTTCTGCTGCTAGCATTTCCTCTTTACGACGTAAAAAGTTATCGTAATCACCTGGCCAAGAAGTCAGTTGCCCACGATCTAATTCAATAATGCGAGTCGCTAAGCGACGTAATAAAGAGCGATCATGTGTAATAAATAAAATGCCTCCTTCAAATTGTAATAATTGCTCTTCTAACCATTGAATTGCTTCCACATCTAAATGATTGGTAGGTTCATCTAATAACAATAAATTAGGATGGGTGACTAATGCTTTAGCTAATGCTACACGTCGTTGCCATCCACCTGATAAGTTAGCTAATTTTTGCGAACCGTTTAATTCTAAGCGAGAAAGAATTTCCTGTGTCCACTGTTCCGCTTGCCACTCTTCTGCTGGATGATTAATAAACGCTTGAGAAACCACATCATAAACGGTTAGCTCTCCTTCTGTAGGTAATTCTTGCTCGAGGCGTGAAATGCTTAAGGAAGATTCGCGATGAATTTTGCCTGAGTCAGGTAAAACAGTTTCATCAATAACTTTAAGAAAAGAGGACTTCCCGGCACCATTACGGCCTATTAAACAAACACGTTCACCTGCATTGATCTGAAAATCAACATGATCAAGTAAGGGATCTCCACCATAGGCCAAATATATTTTTTCTAAACTAATTAAGGCTGGCATTATAGGTCTCCTGGATATCAAAAAAATAAAAAATCACTTCTACTCTCTTTGCACTTGAGATTTTGGTTTTGTTGCGAGCTGCATCGGCTTCAGTCATGTATTCAGTATACACTCCTTCGCCTGCTTCGCTCACGTCTCACCCAAATCTCAATTGCCGTGAGTATATTTTAAAATAATTATTGCAATTCTACTAAATTTTTCTTTAGAATTTCAATTTTAATGAGGTTTTATTATGGGCTATATCTTTATTTTTCTTATATTAGTTTCTAACTGCCTTTATGCTGACACTATGGAATCAACTACTGTTGATGCCAATACAATAGTCAACACTCGAATACAAGACGATGCAAACAGTATGCAAATGGCCATAGGTTGTCCTTCTCCGCAAGATACACTTAGTTCAAAAACTGTTGGTACAAGCATTTCCCCCAATTGTATAAAAAGAAACCCGAGCACCTCATCCGTTTCACGCCCACCTCAAAGAGCTTCTACCACACGAGGTGCTAATCCACCTAAAAAAGCGACAGGGAATCGAAAGAAGCAAACAAAAGATGCTGATAACGATTAGTATTAAAATTGGAACTATAGCAAATTAAAATTTATCCGCAGCCAAATATTTTTCTGTTTCAACAATAACTTCGCGTTCTTTAAATGAGGTCATTCGTTCGCTCATGGAGGCGCTATTTCCATCAGCACCAATAGCCTTTAATGTATCCTGCATCGCTTTAATAGCTGCTCGCTGTAAATCAGATGGAATAATAACAACCGAATATCCCCAGGCTTGCAGTTGATCCACCGGCACTATGGGTGTTTTTCCACCATGAAACATATTGATTAACTTAGGGCCATTAATTTCTTTGGCAATAGTCTCAATTTGTTCAACAGTTTCGGGGGCTTCCACGAATAACATATCAGCCCCTGCTTTTTGATAGGCTTTTGCGCGTTCGATAGCCCGATCAAATCCCTCAACTGCAATAGCATCTGTACGAGCAATTAACACAAAATCTGGATCTGTTAAGCTTGTACGTGCTGCATGAATTTTATGACACATTTCTTCTTGCGAAATTAATGATTTATCATTTAAATGACCACAGCGTTTTGGAAATGTTTGATCCTCTAAATGCAAACCAGCCACACCCAAACGCTCATATACTTTTACAGTACGGCGTGTATTTAGGCTATTACCAAATCCTGTATCGGCATCAGCGATAACTGGTAACCCGGTGACATCCACAATATGAGAAATTACAGAACACACTTCTGTCATGCTTAATAAACCAATGTCAGGATAACCCGCACTACGAGCTATTGCCCCACCACTGGCGTATAAAACAGGAAATCCTGCTTGTTTAGCTAATAAAGCCGTTAATCCATCAAAAACCCCTGGCGCCACTAGGATTTTTTGTTCATTCATATACGCACGTAATTGTGTGGTTTGTTTCATTTCTTTCCTCGTTGATCATGATATAAGGTAATGTTACCCAAAATAGGTATTTCTGTTAATAAATATTCAATGTTTTCTGGCTTAATAGTAGGTGTATCACTGAAAATTTCTAGAAAAATTTTACCTTGTAAATAATGCAATACAATTTGCCCCGAATGCTTTTCCCATGCAAAATCAGGATGTCTATCTTGTAATTGTTTAAATAATTCTTCCCTAGAAGGCAAAGCTAATGAATGGAATACTGTTGTATCATCTTCTGAATCTATATGTACAGTAACATCTTCTACGTGTTCAAATGAATCAATTAAATTTTGATGGACTTTTTCTGCAATATAATGGCCTTCTGAGACAGATAAAGGAGAATTTACCAATACATGCACATCAACAAAAATTGCCCCTGCCATTGAACGAGTGCGGAGTTGATGAATTGCCATAACTCCAGGAGTATACGCAATTACTCTCTCAATCTCAGAAAGAATATGGGTTGGCACTCCTGTATCAACGAGTTCGGAAATGCTACTCCAGGCTAACTCACCACCCATTTTTATAATCATAATGCCTACGATAGTAGCAGCAATTAAATCACATCCATGAAAACCCATCAAAGCGGCAATAATACCAATCAACACAACCAAAGAAGAAGCTGCATCACTACGATGATGCCAAGCATTCGTAATTAACAACTCAGATTTTACTTTTTTGCCTATTCGATGCGTGTATTGAAATAAAAACTCATTAAATAAAATAGAGAGTAGTGCCACAATCCAAACATAAGCATCAGGTTTTCCATGAGGAGTTGTATCAAAAAGATGTTTTAATGCATCATATCCAATCGCTAAGCCGGTTAATATTAATAAAAGTGCTAGAAACATACTGGCCGCTGTTTCAATACGTTGATGGCCATAAGGATGATTGGCATCCGCTTCTTGCGAACCAAATCGGGCAGCAAATACAACAAGTAAATCCGTTAATAAATCGGAAAAAGAATGCAAACCATCTGCCAATAAAGCATGGGATTTCCCCATAATGCCAAACAACACCTTGAGTGTCCCCAACACTATGTTTTTCATGGCACCTAATAACGTCACTTGTTTGCTTTGCTGGTATCGATAATGATGGGTTTGTGTATTCATGAGGCCATAGTTCTAGAAATAGATAAGTAATTAATGATATGATTTCAGTTTATTTAAATCAAGAGGAATGCCATGAAATGGTTGGCTGAAGCCCCTTCCAATATAGCCTTAATTAAATACATGGGCAGAAAAAGTGAAGAAAATAAAATCCCTGCAAATCCTTCATTATCTTATACACTCCCTCACCTCAAAAGTTTTGTTGAATTAGAGTTGCTTCCAGAATCTAATCATATTTCTCGGTGGGAACCGCTGGTTCGCAACGATACTCAACCTATAACCCTTTCTGAAAGTGGGCAACAGCGTTTTTTATCGCATTTAGATAGAGTGCTACGTGTATTCTTTAAAGATAGCGCTTTACCGAGATTTATTGTTCGCTCAGCTAATAATTTTCCATTAGGAGTTGGATTAGCAAGCTCAGCATCAAGTTTTGCTGCGTTGACCTTAGCAGCTGCTCAGGCTGGGAGTGCATTAACCCATGAGGCAGAATTATCTCTCGATAGGATAATGTCCCTCAGTCGTCAAGGTTCCGGCTCATCATGCCGTTCCTTTTATGATTCATGGGTGTATTGGGATGATGAAACAGTTAAAAAAGTAGATTGTCCTACCTATGCCGATTTAATTCATCAAGTTATTTTGCTAGAAACCCAGGAAAAAGAAATACCCTCTTCCCAAGCACATCAACGGGTGAAAACAAGCCCTTTTTATGAAGGACGTGTGGAAAGAGCAACTGAGCGTTTAAGTGTGTTTATGGAAGCATTAAAAAATAAAAACTGGCAAAGAATGTATGAATTAGCCTGGGACGAGTTTCACGATATGCATAATTTATTTGAAACCGCTATTCCCCCTTTTACTTATCATAATGATGCCTCTTTAGCCTTATTAAATAAATTAAAAGATTATTGGAATAGAAAAAATGATGGCCCGCTCATCACCATGGATGCAGGCCCTAATATTCATCTTTTGTACCGCATCGATCAAAAAGATATTCAACACGAAATACAACATCAATTATTATCAGGATACGCTTATGTTCTCAGTGCATGATTTTTATAGCCAAACCCATGCGAAATGGATCTTAGCCGGCGAACATGCCGTATTACGGGGTCATAGCGCGCTTGTTTTTCCGCTTCATGCAAAAAAAATGACGCTGCAATATCAAGATAATGGTTCAGCGCTTAGTGCCGATTTTGAAGGCGAACAAGGTGCTGATTTACATTTACTCTTTTGGAGTGTCATTGAGCATGGTTTAAAACATGTCAATCGGGATTTAAGTCATGTAACGGGTCATTTCGTCTTATCTAACAATATTCCTATCGGTTCTGGCTTAGGCGCCTCGGCGGCCTTATGTTTAAATATTGGTCGATGGTTTGCATGGAAACAATGGATTCCTGCCGATGATCTCTTTGATTTTTCCAAATATTTAGAAGATTTATTTCATGGAAAAAGCAGTGGCTTAGATTTAGCAGGAAGCTTATATGATACGGGTACTTATTTTTCTCCCAAGCCGGATTATCCACTCATTGAGCCAATTTTACCCACCTGGAAACCTCATTGGTATCTTTCCTTTAGTGGGCAAATTGGGATAACCTCTCACTGCGTTCGAAAGGTAGAACAATTAAGCCAACAAAACCCCGCATTATCTCTTCAACTAGATAACGACATGGAAACGGCCGTTCAACTGGCTCGAAATGCATTAGAAATTAAACCTGAAGAAAATACTACTGAGAAAGGCTTGAATCTTCTTATTCAGGCTATTAATCAAGCAAAGCAATGCTTCTCAGTGTGGGGGCTCATTGGCTCTACGCTTGAAAATCATATGAATGACCTGACAAATGCAGGAGCCATTGCGTGTAAACCCACAGGTTCGGGAGATGGCGGGTATGTATTAAGCCTTTGGAAAGCGCCAGCACGTGCTGTAAGTTTTAAAAATATTGAGTTGGTGAGTATATAAAAAGGGTCTTGGTAAGGAGAATGCCTGAATTGCTCCGCAACCTATATCCGTCACACAAGTAGGAGATTTTAGGAAGATCGTTCGTAGGAGCAGAGTCTTGTACCCGCCCGCAACAATGGGAGGGTACAAGACCCGCCCCTACAGAACCCATTATTCTTTGTTGTTAAATGCACCAAAGATTTGGAGCAAACTTAAGAATAAGTTATATAAAGACACATATAAAGTAATCGTTGCCATAATGTAGTTGGTTTCACCGCCATGTATAATTTGGCTGGTTTGGAATAAAATCATCCCTGATGAAATCAATACAAACAACGCTGAAATTCCTAAAAAAAGCGCCGGCATTTGGAAGAAGAATCCTGCAACCATAGCCAAGACAGCCGTCATGGTTACCACGAAAAGGAATCCAGCAAGGTAGCTAAAGTCCTTGCGTGTCACTAAAGCATAACCGGATAAACCAAAGAAAATGATACCTGTAGCCCCTAACGCCATCATAATTAACTGGTGACCATTCGAGAAGGTGCTGGTATAAAAGCTTAAAATAGGTCCTAATGTGTATCCAAGAAAACCGGTAAAGGCAAAAATAGATACTAAACCCCATACACTATTTCTTAACGCTTGGGTAAGAAACATTAAACCATACATCCCCACGATGAGTAGTAATGGATTCATAGGGGGAGCTTGAGTTACCCACGAAAAATAAGCTGTACCAGCGCTAAACAAGAAGGTCAAACTCAATAACAAATAGGTATTTCTTAATACACTATTCGTAGAGAGAATAGACTCTATGGGCCGACTTGATACAACATCAATATCATTTCTACGCATACATTTACACCTTTAATAAAAGTTAAAAATCTTCACTCACAGTATAACACATTTCTACAAGTGATGAATATAAAACTTAACGGCAATGCCATGAAGCAAAAAAAGAATCCAAGGCCATAGAATCAGGCTTGTTAGAAGAGGAAATATCCATAAAAATAGATCATAGATGGCATATATATGAAAACCTTGAAATGCAAAAAGAATGAGTTGATATCCCACAAGAATAATAGCAATTTTACTGATTTGAGACAGTAAAGGATAAGATTTAATCTGACGACCCATACCACGAGCTAAAAGATAAGCAATTAACAATGCGAATGCATGTTCACCCAAGAGACTTCCTTGTAACACATCTTCCAATAAGCCAACAACAAATACTAACCACGGGTTGAGTACCTCAGGTAAATAAGCAGTCCAAAAAACTAAAATTAAGACCGTCCATAAGGGCCACAAAGTTTTCATCCAAATAGGCAATGGTAAAATGCTTAAACCGAGCGTAAACAAGAAACTGATTAATAAGACAAAAAAACCCATAGAATGTTTTGTTGCATTTGACTTCATAAGGAAATAGGCTCAATAAAGGAATGAGGTTTAGCACTTGGCCATAATAAAAAAACTGGTCGGTTAACTTCAATATTTGTTATGGGAGAAACAACTATTTGTGCAAACATGTTGGTTGAAGATTTTTTAATGCTTCTTACCTTTCCAACAGGATATCCGCCAGAAAAATGACCACCTAAACCGGAAGTTAATAACTCATCACCTTTTTGTATGCGTGTTGTCTTGGACAAATTATTTAATTTAAGATGATTGGGCATCCCTGTTCCCACCAGAATACCTTGTTCACCTGTTCGCGCGACTTCCACAGGGACTGCACTTTTTAAATCTGTAATTAACAGTACAACGGAAGTAAACCAATCAGCGCGAATGACTTGTCCAATAAGCCCATTAGAATCAAGTACTGGTTGACCAACAAAAACACCTTCAGAACGCCCTTTATTTAATAATAACGTTTGATTGCCAGATTGGATATTAATAGAAAGAATAGTAGCACCAGAGACTTTACCATCAATCAACGGAGTAGTATTTAAGAGAGCATGAAGACGTTTATTTTCTCGTTCAAGTACTTTTGTTTTTTTTAAACGAAGTGACGATAACGCCTCTTGTTGGCGAAGATGTTCATTTTCTGCAACTAAATTTTCATGAGAAGAAATATTTTGTATTAATTGATGTGTCCATTCAAAAGGAGCAGTAGTTAATATTCGAAGGGGTTGAAGAGGAATGCTTAAATAGATACGAATTTGATCGGTAACATTGCTGCCTCGATAATCAAAAAAAATCAATACAGCAGACACCACTATAAAAAACAACCAATGACGTCCAAAAACGGAAGAGCGTTTAAATAGTGGTGTCATAATAATTTATATCATTCAGTAGATAAGAAATCACCCGCTCGCAAATCCATTTGTTCCAACGCTTTACCCCCACCCCGGGCAACACAGGTAAGAGGATCTTCAGCAACAATAACTGGCAAGCCTGTTTCTTCCATCAATAAACGATCTAAATCTTTTAGTAATGCACCACCGCCTGTTAAGATCATGCCACGTTCCGCAATATCAGCAGCTAATTCAGGAGGTGTTTGTTCTAATGCTGTTCGAACAGCACCCACAATACCAGTCAATGGTTCTTGTAACGCTTCTAAAATTTCATTGCTATTTAAGACAAAGCTACGCGGCACACCTTCAGAAATATTTCGGCCTCTTACTTCAACTTCATAAATTTCACTACGAGGGAAGGCTGAACCAATTTCTTGCTTAATTCGTTCAGCAGTTGTTTCCCCAATTAAGGTACCATAATTACGACGGACATAATTAACAATAGCATCATCAAAACGATCGCCACCAATACGTACGGATTGATGATAAACAATACCACTTAATGAAATAATGGCTACTTCTGTTGTACCACCACCGATATCAACAACCATAGAACCACTTGCTTCTTCAACCGGCATTCCAGCACCTAAAGCAGCTGCCATAGGCTCTTCAATTAAGAAAACTTCTCTTGCACCAGCTCCCATTGCTGATTCACGAATAGCTCGGCGCTCTACTTGGGTAGAACCACATGGTACACAAACAAGTACGCGTGGGCTTGGACGCAAAAATTTATTTTCGTGCACTTTATGAATGAAGTGTTGTAACATTTTTTCTGTTACATAAAAATCTGCAATAACACCATCTTTCATGGGACGAATTGCACTAATATTACCTGGTGTACGTCCTAACATTCGTTTAGCTTCAAGCCCAACTGCCGCTACCCGTTTTTGTCCTGCTTCATTACGTAATGCCACAACAGAAGGCTCATTAAGAACGATACCTTTTTCACGTACATAAATCAGCGTATTTGCTGTACCTAAATCAATAGATAAGTCATTTGAGAAAATGCCTCTTAGCTTCCTAAACATTCTAATTTTTACTCTCGATAATTGAAGGATTCAAAAAATTTATCGATTTTAACTGATCTTGCAAGAAGAAAGCAATTTTGAAAATTAAAAAACTATATTAGTTGTTTATATGCATTCAAATAGTTTTCTGCCATAATTTTGGCAGTGAATAAAGAATTGAATCGTGCAAAACTTGCTTTTCCCATTTTATCTTGCAAGAGTTTATTCTCCCATAACGTTATTAACGCTTCGCGAAGAGCGGCCACATTGCATCCTGGAACGACTAGCCCTGTTTCACCCGCTTGGTTTACAAAGCTCGTGCCTGTCCCAATTTCAGTGGAAATAAGTGGCAGTCCAAATCGCAGTCCTTCTACGAGGGCAATACAATACGCTTCTGAACGATGTGAGGCCGGAATAACTAATCCATTGGCCAAGCTGAACAAGGCAGACAAATCTTCATCACTGATAGCGCCTGTGAAGAAAACTTGTTCCCTGAGATTTAATGTTTCTACTTGATGATGAAGCATTTCACGTTGTGGTCCATCCCCTGCTATTACTACTTTTACCTGCGTTCCTTGGATAGCCTGCAGTAAATACTCCAAGCCCTTATAATAACGTAATACGCCAACAAAGAGCATAAAAGGAAAAGGAAGTTTGTTTTGCCAAAATAGTTTTTTTTCCTGGTTCAAAACATAATGTTCAGGTTCTATGCCAATCGGAATTACCTGGGTTTTTGCTGGATAGTGTTTGAGCACCTCACTGGTATTCACATAATTCTGAGACGTAGCAATAATCTTGTTAGTACGCTTTAAAAAGAGATGCATTAAAGGAAAGTATAACCAACGTAATACTTTTTGACGTACCACATCAGAATGATAAGTAACAATACTGGGCTTTTTTACATACCAGCTACAATGTAGCAAGTCTGCCATTGGCCATGGGAAATGGTAGTGAACTATATCCGCCCATTCAACTTGCTTTGAAAAGTCTTTCCAAAGTGCATAACTAAAAGGAGAGGAAGCGACTTCTATGGTTGCAGGATAGTAATAAACTTCAAGTGCATTATTTTTTTGCCTATGGAAGTTTTTTTGAGAGGTACACGTAAGAAGACGATTTTGGCATCCCATAGAAGCAGTTTGGGTGGAAAGCATATGAATTAACCGCTCTACGCCACCTTGTGTTTCTGGATAATAACTTTTATAAACATGAAGAATTTTCAATTTTGTGTTTCCTTTGGATAATATATTATTAAGAGTTTTGTAGGGAAAGCGATGCTTGCCTTTTATGATATTTGAAATAATTTATTACAATTTTCTAGGGCTTCCTAGTAGTATATGAGCAAAACTAACGCTGCACAAGGCCGATCATCGGTTATCCCCAAAACCTGTGGATAACTCTGTGGATGAATCGTGTAAAATTGAGATCAAACAGCATGATATCTAGATCACAATTAGATTGTTCAAAAAATAACCATCCTGCATAATTCTTAGAAAAATCAATAACTTAAATATTCTTTTATGGATTTTTTTTGGCGAATCCCCCCATTTGTCCAGCATTTTCAAGGACTAATTAAAATTGTTAACAATTTATACAAGATAATGTTAAAATAACCTTATGATTATGCAAATACCCGATCTTTCGGCTCGCCAAAAAGCACTGGATCCTAGTGACTCCTATATAGTACAAGCTCCTGCTGGTTCTGGAAAAACAGAACTTCTCACACAGCGTTTTTTAAAATTATTAGCGTGTGTAGATGCACCAGAGTCTATTATAGCCTTAACCTTTACTAAAAAAGCCGCAGCAGAAATGCGAGAGCGTATTTTATCTGCACTTGAAAAAGTGGCTAACAATGAGAAAAATAGCCAGCCCCAAACAGATAAGCTGGCTAAAGATGTTCTTGAATGCGATAAAAAACATAAATGGCACTTACGCCAAGCCCCTCATCGATTGCGTATTCAAACCATTGATGCTCTGTGTGCAGAGCTCGTGGGTAAAATGCCTCTTCTTAGTAAAGGTATTCCTTACACAACTATTGAAAAAGAAGCCAGCCCTTATTATAAAGAAGCAGCTGAGCGATGCTTACTAGAAGGCATGCAAGAAAATGTCTATCAAACTTCCATAGAAACCTTATTATTGCATCTGGGGAATAATTACTCCCGTACTATCTCACTTTTAGCCGAAATGTTGAACTGGAGAGAACAATGGTTACCGCTTATTGGCTACACTCATACTTTTTCTTCCTCTAAATGCAAACAAATACTTGAACAAGGACTTAAGCATTTACACGAAGACGCCATTATTCAATTAGAAGCTATATTTACCCAGGACATAAAAGAGGAACTACAAGCGCTTTGTGACTATGCAGAAGGAAATCTGCCTTTTTCTCCAGAGCAAAATGATTTTTGGCAAAAAGTGATTACGCTTTTGCTAACCAAAGAGAACACTTGGCGATCGCGCATAGATAAATCAATAGGCTTTCCCAGTGACACTGAGACAAAAAATAAAGAAGAAAAGGAACGCTTTAAAATGATGAAACAGCGATTAAATGCTGTCTTGTCACATTATCGAGAAAGTCCCGAAAAAACCGAAGAGTGTCGATTAGCACTAGAAAATTATCGTCGACTTCCCCCACTTCTCTATTCAGACACCCAATGGAAAATTTTAGAAGCACTGATTACCCTTTTGCCTCTTTTGGCTGCCCAATTAAAAACAGTGTTTATGGAAACAGGGAAAACCGATTTTACTGAAATTTCAGAGCAGGCTTCAGCAGCGTTAGGAAGTTCAGATGAACCTACTGATTTAGCCCTATATTGTGATTATGCCATTAAACATTTGCTTATAGATGAATTTCAAGACACCTCCTTTAAACAGTTTCGATTCCTTGAGAAACTTACTCAAGGTTGGGAACCAGGTGATGGACGAACGTTATTTGTTGTCGGCGATCCGATGCAATCTATCTATCGTTTTCGGGAGGCCAATGTCAGTTTATTCCTTAAAGCACGGGATTCAGGTATTGGTTCAATTGCACTGCAGTCATTAACATTAGTCAGTAATTTTCGTTCTCATCCCAATTTAATTACCTGGGTTAACCAATGTTTTAAAACTATTTTTCCAACTGAAGACAACCTACATTTAGGCGCCGTAAAACACCATTCCTCGGAACCTGGACGTGAAAACTATGCTTATCAAAGTAATATTCAGTTTTATAGAAATGAAACTGCTGAAGTGCAAGGGAAATGCGTTGTTGATATTGTAAAAATGATTCCCTCTAACGAAAGTATTGGCTTGCTGGTTAGCTCACGCAAAAAATTAAAAAATATTTTACCTTATTTGCAAGAAGCGAATATTGCTTATCAAGGCATTGATATCGATCTACTGGCAAATCGTACCTATATTCAAGATTTATGTTCATTAACACAAACGCTTTTAGAACCAGCTAACCAACTCGCTTGGTATGCTGTCTTAAGAGCGCCCTGGTGTGGGCTTACCTTAGCTGATTTATGGGCTTTATCCCAAGAAAACCAATTGCTTTCACCTGATGGACAGAAACATTTTCAACAAGTTCAAGCAATAATTGTTAATGCCCGTCAAGAGCGGCAAAGATCAACATTATCTTTATGGGTCGAAACCACATGGCGCACATTAGGTGGGCATTTATATGTTAATACAGAGACACAAAAGGATATTGAAATGTTTTGGTCATTACTGGATGACTGCAGTTATGAGCAATATAACTTGATGGATAGCCTATTAGAAAAAGTAAAAGCGCTTTATTCCAATATTTCTAAAGAAAGCAATGTGCATATCATGACTATTCATAAATCCAAAGGGTTAGAGTTTGATCATGTAATTTTGCCTCATCTAGAAGCAGGTTCTTCACCACAAGATACTCCCTTGCTTCAACATATGGAAAGAAAAACTTCGAGAGGTGAAAATAATTTTCTTTTAGCTGCTTATAAATCTATTGAAAAAACTGAAGATCCGACCTATCAATACTTGAAATATATTAACAATAAAAAAGAATCATTTGAACGCCAACGTTTGTTATATGTGGCACTTACCCGAGCAAGATCACATCTTCACCTTATGGAAGTTCAGGAGTCAAGCAAATCACCTAGCAAAAATAGTTTTTTATATGCGTTAATACCTCATTTACCGAATGAAACATCTCAGAATAATGAAATCAATTTAGCGCCAATTACATCTACCTCACCTACCCTTGCACGTTTTTCCAGTGAGCATTTTGATAACGCAGAGAAAGAGTGCCCCCTTATATCAGTAAGAGAGAATAAGCTTCCCTCTTTTCCCAACTTCAATATTTCTCTAATGCAACTTATTGGCACATTTATTCATGAGCACATCCAATATTGTGCGGAAAATCGCCTTACTTCGGCTCCTCTTCTTGAGTTAAGACATTGTCAACATCGTCTTATAGAATTAGGTGTTTATCCTCTACATGAGCAAATACAAGCAGTTGAGTACTGTCAAAAAGCATTAAACAATCTATATCAAGATCCTCGTGGCCAATGGATTTTAAATGTTCATCATCAAGACAGCCATAATGAATATCCTATTAATTATTATGATGTTAACCAAAAACTTCAAACTGCTATTTTGGATAGGACCTTCATAGATACAGCAACACAGGTGCAGTGGATTATTGATTATAAAATTACTCAAGATTGTTCCCTATCTTCTGAAGTGCCTCAGCAATATCGTACCCAGCTAGAACATTATGGCAGGCTCTTGCGACAAAATTTAAAAAATAGACCTCTTCGGAAACTTGACAATTTTGCCATTAGTTCGAGGAATGAACCTTTTGAGAACCGGAGTTTACAAGACGTAAATGAGGATTTGAAAAAGATGAATGACGAAGAAATAATACAAAAGAGTCAGTTTCCGAAGGGGTCTAATGAAGTAACAACAGCACCCATCCATTTAGGACTTTATTACCCTCTTACCCAAACATGGATCGAATGGGTCTGCCCTCTGTAATTTGAATAATGTTTTGAGTATAATGTCGATTTACTACAGATTAATGGATAAAAAACGATGAGCGAAAAACAACATTTTTTGAAACAATTGCAAGAAGAAGAGATTAAATTTGTTGATCTTCGCTTTACTGACACACTAGGGAAAACGCATCATATTTCCCTTCCTTCCAGTGCATTTAATGAAGAATTTTTAGAAACCGGTAAAATGTTTGATGGTTCCTCAATTAAAGGTTGGCAAGCAATCAATCATTCTGATTTAGCGTTATTACCCGATGTAACTACGGCTCAAAAAGATCCTTTTGCAGAACAACCAACGATTAACCTTCATTGTGATGTACTAAACCCGAATGACAATACTTCTTATTGTCGTGATCCACGCGCCGTAGCACGTCGTGCAGAAGAATATTTAAAGTCTACCGGTATTGCTGATGAAGCGTACTTTGGCCCTGAACCTGAGTTTTTCATTTTTGACGACGTTCGTTGGAAAGTTGCCATGGCTGGCTCGTTTTATAGTGTAGATTCTAACGAAGCTGCATGGAATTCAGCCAAAAAAGCAGACGGCGGGAATATGGGACATCGCCCTTCTATTCAAGGAGGATATTTTCCCGTTCCCCCTGTTGATTCTTCTCATAACATGCGTGCAGATATGTGCATGGTATTAGAACAAATGGGTATAGAAGTAGAAGCACACCATCATGAAGTAGCGACAGCAAATCAGAATGAAATTTCAACAAAATTCAATACCTTATTGAAAAAAGCCGATGAAATGCAAATTTTCAAATATGTAGTACACAATGTAGCGCATGAGTATGGAAAAAGTGCGACATTTATGCCAAAACCTTTAGTAGGCGATAATGGTAGCGGTATGCATTGCCATCAGTCCCTTTCTAAAAATGGACAAAATGTTTTTGCGGGAAATGGTTACTCTAATCTTTCTGAAGAAGCATTATATTACATTGGGGGTATTATTCGTCATGCGCGAGCATTAAATGCTTTGACAAATCCGACAACTAACAGCTATAAACGTCTTGTACCTGGTTTTGAAGCACCTGTTTTATTAGCTTATTCGGCTATGAACCGTTCTGCCGCCATTCGTGTGCCAGCTTATGCATCTCCTAAGGCTGCACGTATTGAAGTGCGTTTTCCGGATGCATTGGCTAATCCCTACTTAGCTTTTTCAGCGATGATGATGGCAGGCTTAGATGGTATCATTAACAAAATTCATCCTGGCGATGCTACAGAGCATAATTTATATCATTTATCACCTGCTGAACAAAAAGCCTTTCCTTCTGTGTGCACTACCTTAGAAGAATCTTTATCTGCATTGCAAGATGATCAAGCTTTTTTATTAGCCGGAAATGTGTTTACCCAAGATATATTAAATACATATATCCAACTTAAACAAGAAGAAATTGATTATTTAAGAACTATCACGCATCCCGCTGAATTTGCAATGTATTATAGTAATTAATGTTATGCGTAGGGGGTAAGCAGTGCTCACCCCTTCTGCCACCGCCCTGCTAGCAAGCATATAAAAAAGTAACACTTAGGAATAAAAATCAGCTATAATTTTGATATAAAATTAATTTCTGAGGAACATTTTCTATGAAAAGTAGTTGGTTTTATTCTCTATGTGTTGCCATTTCTCTCAGTTTAAGCAATGGTGCTATGGCTCAACAATCACAAATCAATACTCGTGCGCCTCAAATGGCTCAACTTAATGCTACACCCGTTACAGTAAGCACCCGAGGAACGCCAATAATCAACAAAGGCCCTACCACTATAGGGATTAGATTAAACAAGTCTCCTGTTAAGCATGAGCATAAAAAACAAGAGAAACAATTTAACTCCTTAGATTTCTTTGGAATCGCTGCTCAAACAGAGAATATTCCTGCTACTAAAGAAAATAAAAAAGAACCACTTGATGAAGTAAATAAGGATGTGAACAGTCTCATTAGCGGAAATAATAAAGTCTATTTTTCTAAAATAGCCAATACCTCAGAAACAGCAGAATCTTTTGATAATGGCACAGTGCCATTATCAAGATAACGAGTGTGGAGTGGCAGGTCTTTGCGGTTGGTCCGTGTCTTGCAGTGGAGGATCATCTTGATCATCTTGATCATCAAAAAAACTGCTTATACTCTCATTACTAGTGTAACCAGTGTAACTAGTGTAATTGCTCTTATCTCTAGTAGCTTTCTTTGGTTGTGCATCATCCCTAATGGGAACCATATAGGGAAACGATGAGCTTCTACCCTCTTCTCCTTCTACGTCTATTTCTTCTGACAATGTTCTACCCGACAGGGATGTAGAAGGTGTGCCTTGAGCATCAGAAGATGAAATTAAAGCTTGAGTAATAGCGAAAGTATCCTGAATTGAATCAGGATGTACAGCTTGAATGCTATCTGAAGTATTACTCCGAGTACGGCCAGCTTGATCTGCTTCCAGAAGTAAGCTCACATGTGAATCATCGGTAGAAGTACTACTATAACTCTGGTCACGATCTATACTAGAGCTTACTGAACAACTGGCATCTATCGAATTTTGTAGACAAACACTACGTTGTAACATCACATTTGCCTCTACCTTTTCTCCTTGTTGGTATTCTGCCTTTAAACCAAGTTTTTGGCTTAACCAGCTCTTTCCAGTGATAATCCACTGGCGAACGGGTGTAGCAACTGCCATCCCGACTGAGACTAATGTTCCCACAGCAAAACCGGCGAAAGCTGAAGTAGTAGAAACATTCACACCTATATAGGCAAGGATATTTTGGCTAAATGATGCAAAGGGTTGTAATATAATCGCTTCACCCAACCCTGTTCCAATTGTTGAGAAGAAACTCGCTGTCGCTTGGGCAGCTCCTGAAATATTAAATACTGATCCTATACCAGCGGCTATGTACCCTATTCCAAGAGGAAGTACTGGAGAAACAATAACTATCGTAGCAATGGTTCCTAAAGCACTTAAGTAACCAAATAAAGGATTTATTCCATAGCATTTTTTGTAACTTTGGATGGGGGAAAGAAGTGCGCAACCAGCAAAATAAATGAGATCGGATAAATAACCTACGCCCTTAACAAAATTACTGACACCTAAAAGTGCATAACTTCTTAGACCATAATAACGCTCTGCTATATTTCGTATATTTCTTGCTAGTTCTCTTGAACCTATAGCGACAACGGCCGGAATAAACATCCCAAGTTTTGCAATGTTTAAAATACCTCTAAATGGGCTAAGCATTGTAAAACCTTTTACAGGATGACGCCCTAAAAAATAGGCAATTCCTTCGGTAATGCTTATCTTATTAGCACCATTAAGGGTATATACAGTTCTTAAATCTTTATTAGGAGCTGGCGATAAGGACAGCTTTTTACGTAATTCCTCTGGGATAGGAATAGCTAAAGAATTTAGAAATTTTGAAAAATTTTCCAATTCTTGAGAGGTAAATAAATAATTTTTATAATCATTTTGCAATATAATAGTCTTGATAGTATTGTATTCAGGAACTACATCTTGAGTACTATTTTTAACCAACTCCCTTAATTTTTGGATATCTTCATCTTGAAAGTCCATCCATGGACTTTTCCATCCATAATCACTTACTAATATTTGTAAATCTGGTTTAACCAGAAAATGCTCTAAAAAAGTATAATAAAAAGCAGCATACAAAATTCCTTTACCTTTAACCCTCATATCTTGCTCTATAGAATAAGCACGCTGGACTTTTTCTTTTGTACTGTTAAAACTACATTTTTTAAGCCATTCCTTAAATGTTGTTTTTTTTTTGTTATTAACCAATCTAGGCATTTGCCTTACCTCTTCTTAAAAAATTACTTTTTTTACTATTATATTTTAACACTAAAATCTTAACAATTTATGAAAAAATAAAATGATATAATCAAACACTCATTTTTTAATTGTATCATTTTTACTCAAGATAGACAAATGTTGCTCAAACGTCTGCATGCCCATTTTTTGCCCCGTTTGCATGGCAGATATAATTTGCGCGTGTTTATTTTCCTTAATTAAATGACGGATAGCTGGTGTACATCGAAGGATCTCCACTACCGGAGTCCTATTATTATCTCGATTATTGATAAGTCTCTGTGAAATAATAGTTTCTAAGGACTCAGAAAGCAAATACCGAATTGAATTTTTTTCTTCTCCTGGAAAAACATCTAAAATTCGGTTAAGTGTTTTCTCCGCGGAGGAGGTATGAAGGGTAGCGAAAACCAAATGGCCTGTTTCAGCTGCTGTAAGGGCTAATCGAATGGTTTCTAAATTTCGTAACTCACCTACCAAGATAACATCCGGATCAGCGCGTAAAGCAGCATACAATGCTTGCTGAAAGCTGGGAGTATCACTATAAATCTCACGTTGAGTAATTAAACATTGTTGACTCGCATGAATAAACTCTATGGGATCTTCGATCGTAATAATGTGCTGAAAAGTATGCTCATTGCGATACTTAATCATGGAAGCTAATGTCGTACTTTTACCTGAACCTGTTGGTCCAGTTACCAAAACAAGCCCGTGATTTAATAACGCAATTTCTTTTAATACCTCCGGCAATTGTAACTCACTTAAACTGAGAATTTTTTCAGGAAGTATTCTAAAAATAATACTTAACCCATAATGATGCTGAAAAGCGTGCACACGAAAGCGTCGCTTGGAATTTCTTTTATCAACAAAAGCAAAATCTACTTGTTGTTCTGAATTAAAGAATTTTTTAATAGACTCTGGCATGATGTCATTTAATATTTCCTCCAAAATGGACGATAATAAAATAGGAAAAGAGGTAGAATGTATATCTCCTTTTACTCTAATTTTAGGTGACATACCTGATACAAGATGAAGATCTGATGCTTCTAATTGTATTGCATAAGATAAAATGGAATGAAATAATGCGTGGGTTGGCATAATATATTTCCTTGTAAATAATAATGAAAAATTCGTTGGATCATTTATATAAAAACATACACAGACTTGAAAGTCAATGGGGACGAGACCCTAATTCCGTTCGAGTGTTAGCAGTTAGTAAAAACCAATCAATTGAACAGATTAGAACCGCTTATGAGGCTGGGCAAATTGCTTTTGGGGAAAGTTATCTTCAAGAAGCATTACCTAAAATTAAAGCTTTAGCGGATAAAACCCTTGAATGGCATTTTATTGGACCTATTCAAAAAAATAAAACGCGTGGCATTGCGGAATCATTTAGCTGGGTTCACAGCGTTGACAGAATGATTATTGCACAACGACTCAATGATCATCGCCCTCCTTCCTTAGGCAAGCTAAATGTTTGTATTCAAGTAAATATTAGCCAAGAAAATACTAAATCTGGCATAAATGTTGAAGGAATCTCTGCTTTAGCACGTACTATTCAAGAATTACCAAATTTAACATTACGTGGGTTGATGACCATACCAGAAATATCTTCAGACTTTGAGCAACAGCGTATTGTTTTTAAAACATTAAAAGATATTCTTAATCAGTTAAACCACGAGAAAAATTATCTATTAGACACCTTATCGATGGGAATGACAGACGATTACCCTGCTGCTATTGCTGAAGGTGCAACTATTATTCGAATAGGCCGTGGAATATTTGGACAACGCTGATAAATATTTCCTATAGCATTCATGCAAATAAGAAGAAAATGGTGGCTAGAGGCAGAATCGAACTGCCGACACAAGGATTTTCAGTCCTCTGCTCTACCGACTGAGCTATCCAGCCACACTGAAAGTGCCGCTATTAAACTAGGATTTAAGCTTGATGTCAAGCATATTCAAAATATTTTTGTAATTTAATCTATTGAAACAAGACACCCACAAATCCAACTCGCCCCTCTTGCACCTAAAAATATTTAACGTATAATAAACCTTTCATCCAACAATTTGAGGTTCCAACCATGCCAACTGCACGCGCCAAACAAGTCGATTATGCTGCTACCCCTTATTATCATTGCTACGTCCGTTGTGTACGAAAAGGTTATCTTTTTGGAAAAAACGACGACAATAAAGATG